>NZ_JAHZSS010000039.1 GCF_019457915.1 Neiella holothuriorum | reverse complement strand
GTTCGTCAGCAAGTTGGCTAATCGGCAGCATCACCTAGGATACTTGCGTCACAAGCAATGAATTGATCAACAACGCCAGCTGAACTTACAGCTCATCTGCTGTTGAACGGTCGTCAAGTGGCGAACAATCAAAGTGAACTGAACCATCGTTTTCCACACGAAACGAAATATGAGCCGCTATTGTGCCCATTTCATCCAAATCAGAGCAGCCATTGTAAACCGTCCAATCAAACTTATAATTTAACGTATATTGATTCTTAAAATGGTGTTCAACGCTCTTAATCTCTATCCCTGTCACGCACTCAGCGATATTATTTATATAACTTAAATCAGGGATAAGTTGATTTTCAAAAGTTTCTTTCTGTTTCTCAAAGAATTGACAAAGGGTTTGGCAGAAGGCTTTACCGTTTTCGATTTCGCTTGTAAGTCCTTCCAATACCATATCAACAGCTCTGTGTTTTGATGTCCCGCCCCCCTTTTTAAGCGGGCGACTTGATGCGATTGTTATACACCTGCTGCTTATAACAACCAAATAAATGCGATGAGAATACTAATAGCAGCCCATACTGCCACATATTTTTGAATTTTTGCGTAATGATATAGCAGTGCAGAATGTTCCCCTTCAAATGAGCCAGATACTATGGCGTCTCTTATAGCAATAGGTCGCGATAGAGTTCTTCTTACTCCCATTTTTTCCTCTGAGAATTTACTCCAATGTTCGGGAAAGTAACGCTTAATGTGTGAGTAAATTTTTCGGTTGATTAACTCAAGCACAATCAGGCTAGTCAAATTTATTATTGTAACAACTTCCAATGTTTGTATTCCTTGGGTGTATTATGACTCATCAAGAGTGAACTTATAGCTGGTTAAAATGTTGAACACAGTAAAAACAGCCAACCGTAAACTTTCCTACCTTAATGCCTTGTATGGTCAATTCCGTTCATTTTTGGGTAAGTTGAGACCCACCTTCAGTGACAGCTGAAGGCCTTCATGCAACAGCTCGATTGATTAAAGGTCCTTTGAGTAAAAAGGCCGGTAACAAGTGTGCAGCGTTGCATGACTCCACAAACAATAACTCGAACAGTCATTGGGGCCTCGAGCCCGCATAGCAAGGCAGAGTCAGCTTATTATGAACGACGTAAAAAACCAAACTGAGATCAGTGTTGGAATTGATGTAGGCAAGTCTCAACTCGATGTTCATTTCCACCCGCTAGAGCACCACCAAACCATCTCAAACGATGCTAAATCGATTGGCCAATTGGTGAATGCTCTGGTCAAGTTAAACGTTACCCGTATTGTTGTTGAAGCCACAGGCCGCTATGAGCACCCGCTCGTCTTCGCTTGTGACAAAGAACAATTACCCATTGTAGTGGTCAACCCCATCAAGGTCAGGCGTTACGCTCAAGCCATTGGCGTACTCGCCAAAACCGATAAAGTCGATGCATCAGTCATTGCCTCGTTCGGCGCGACCTTAAAGCCAGAGGTAAAACCGATTGCAGATAAGCAATCTCGTTTAATCAAGGACTTATTGATTCGAAGGGCGCAGCTTCAGGAAATGCAGACAATGGAAAAGAATCGGCTGCAAATCCTGCCTAAAGAGCTGCATTCATCGATAAAACAACTGCTCCGTTCATTAGCTACCCAAATCAAACGGGTCACCGAGCAAGTCGATTTACTGGTTGCAGAAAATAAACAGTGGCGCACACAACTCCAAATCCTAACCAGTGTGCCTGGCGTTGGAAAAGTGCTGGCTTATACCTTGATGTGTGAGTTACCAGAGCTGGGTAAGCTGAATCGAAAGGAAATTGCAGCGTTGGTTGGTGTGGCTCCGATGAATCGAGAAAGTGGGCGTTTTAATGGCAAACGCCGCATTAAAGGAGGACGTCACAGAGTACGAACGGTAATGTTCATGGCGATGATGTCAGCCATTCAATGTAATGAAGTTTTTAAGCGCAAATACCAGCAGCTTAAAGCTGCCGGCAAGATACCTAAAGTGGCCGTTGTTGCCTGCATGAGGAAGTTGATTGTGATCCTCAATACGATGATAAAAAACGGAGAGAGCTGGGATGAAAAAGTAGCTTAATTAGCTTGACGGAAGACCACAGTCACTTGTTAGATTTCTTACTTTTACCCAAACCCACTTCATTGATTTAGATAGCAAATAAACCACACCCCCAAAAAAAACTGAATAAATTGGAAAATATATATATACAAGAGCTGATGTTGAAGAGCCAGTTGCTGCCTTGCCTATATCGAAATACATCACGGAATGAAAATAACTGTGCAATAAAATAGTACCGACAATCATGTGAAAAGCACTACTCTTTAAAAAACCCTTAAAAACAGTTATATTAAATACAATTGCAACAAGAATAATTGGAGCGATATTCCACAACACAAACAAGTTTGCATCAGACCCCATAGCGACAAATGTCAACAGTGAAAGCATTAAAAATATTAGATTCATTATCCTATCCTTGATGAAAATCTAACGCTCCGATCTAAGGAATCCCCTCATAATATTGATTCCTTTCAATAAGATAGACACGCATGAGGCGATTTGATCTAATTACTTTCGCCAAAAAACAACAAGAACCACACCCCATGCGTGACACGCTTATCTTACA
>NZ_JAHZSS010000038.1 GCF_019457915.1 Neiella holothuriorum | reverse complement strand
AGGTGCCTGGCGGTGACCTACTCTCACATGGGGAATCCCCACACTACCATCGGCGCAGTTGCGTTTCACGTCTGAGTTCGGAATGGGATCAGGTGGGTCCACAACGCTATGGCCGCCAAGCTAAAAAGGTAACTTAGAAACCCAAACTGCCTTTCGGCTTGAAGCTAAAACAAGAGTTTTAGTGCCACTCTTATCCCCACGGATGGGGTCTATCCTCAAAATTGTCTAAAACAATTTCAGGACTTACTTCACTCAAATACTTATAGAAATCAGAGCTAAATTTATACAAAACCTCTCGGGCGTTGTATGGTTAAGCCGCACGGGCAATTAGTACAGGTTAGCTCAACGCCTCACAGCGCTTCCACACCCTGCCTATCAACGTCGTAGTCTTCGACGACCCTACAGAACTCTTAAAGAGTAAGTGAGAACTCATCTCGAGGCTCGCTTCCCGCTTAGATGCTTTCAGCGGTTATCGATTCCGAACTTAGCTACCGGGCAATGCCACTGGCGTGACAACCCGAACACCAGAGGTTCGTCCACTCCGGTCCTCTCGTACTAGGAGCAGCCCCTCTCAATTCTCAAACGCCCACGGCAGATAGGGACCGAACTGTCTCACGACGTTCTAAACCCAGCTCGCGTACCACTTTAAATGGCGAACAGCCATACCCTTGGGACCGACTTCAGCCCCAGGATGTGATGAGCCGACATCGAGGTGCCAAACACCGCCGTCGATATGAACTCTTGGGCGGTATCAGCCTGTTATCCCCGGAGTACCTTTTATCCGTTGAGCGACGACCCTTCCATACAGAGTCGCCGGATCACTATGACCTACTTTCGTACCTGCTCGATGTGTCTATCTCGCAGTTAAGCTGGCTTATGCCATTGCACTAACCGTACGATGTCCGACCGTACTTAGCCAACCTTCGTGCTCCTCCGTTACGCTTTGGGAGGAGACCGCCCCAGTCAAACTACCCACCAGACAGTGTCCCAGATCCCGATAAGGGACCATGGTTAGAACATCAAACGTACAAGGGTGGTATTTCAAGGTTGGCTCCACAACATCTAGCGACGCTGTTTCAAAGCCTCCCACCTATCCTACACATGTAGGTTCAATGTTCACTGCCAAGCTATAGTAAAGGTTCACGGGGTCTTTCCGTCTAGCCGCGGGTACACTGCATCTTCACAGCGATTTCAATTTCACTGAGTCTCGGGTGGAGACAGCATGGCCATGGTTACACCATTCGTGCAGGTCGGAACTTACCCGACAAGGAATTTCGCTACCTTAGGACCGTTATAGTTACGGCCGCCGTTTACCGGGGCTTCGATCAAGAGCTTCGCTTACGCTAACCCCATCAATTAACCTTCCGGCACCGGGCAGGTGTCACACCGTATACGTCATCTTTCGATTTAGCACAGTGCTGTGTTTTTAATAAACAGTCCCAGCCATCTGGTCACTGCGACTGACGATAGCTTAGGGAGCAAGTCCCATCACCGTCATCAGCGTACCTTCTCCCGAAGTTACGGTACTATTTTGCCTAGTTCCTTCACCCGAGTTCTCTCAAGCGCCTTGGTATTCTCTACCCAACCACCTGTGTCGGTTTGGGGTACGGTTTCTTGTAATCTGAAGCTTAGAGACTTTTCCTGGAAGCAGGGCATCAACAACTTCACCACCGTAGTGGCTCGTCTCGTATCTCAGCTTTAAGCGCCCGGATTTACCTAAGCACTCGGCCTACATACTTTCACACAGACAACCAACGCTGTGCTTGTTTAGCCTTCTCCGTCCTCCCATCGCAATTACAAGAAGTACAGGAATATTAACCTGTTTCCCATCGACTACGCTTCTCAGCCTCGCCTTAGGGGCCGACTCACCCTGCCCTGATTAACATGGGACAGGAAACCTTGGTCTTTCGGCGAGGGGGCTTTTCACCCCCTTTATCGTTACTCATGTCAACATTCGCACTTCTGATACGTCCAGCAAACCTTACGATTCACCTTCATCCGCTTACAGAACGCTCCTCTACCACTTATCAAAGATAAGTCCGTAGCTTCGGTGCATAGCTTAGCCCCGTTACATCTTCCGCGCAGGCCGACTCGACTAGTGAGCTATTACGCTTTCTTTAAAGGATGGCTGCTTCTAAGCCAACCTCCTAGCTGTCTAAGCCTTCCCACATCGTTTCCCACTTAGCTATGACTTTGGGACCTTAGCTGACGGTCTGGGTTGTTTCCCTTTCCACGACGGACGTTAGCACCCGCCGTGTGTCTCCCGAGTAGTACTCAACGGTATTCGGAGTTTGCAAAGGGTTGGTAAGTCGGGATGACCCCCTAGCCTTAACAGTGCTCTACCCCCGTTGGTATTCGCTCGAGGCGCTACCTAAATAGCTTTCGAGGAGAACCAGCTATCTCCCGGTTTGATTGGCCTTTCACCCCTAGCCACAAGTCATCCCCTCATTTTTCAACATAAGTGGGTTCGGTCCTCCAGTTGATGTTACTCAACCTTCAACCTGCTCATGGCTAGATCACCGGGTTTCGGGTCTACACCTTGCAACTAAACGCGCAGTTAACACTCGCTTTCGCTACGCCTCCCCTATTCGGTTAAGCTTGCTACAAAATGTAAGTCGTTGACCCATTATACAAAAGGTACGCAGTCACCCATAAAGGGCTCCCACTGCTTGTACGTATACGGTTTCAGGTTCTATTTCACTCCCCTCACAGGGGTTCTTTTCGCCTTTCCCTCACGGTACTGGTTCACTATCGGTCAGTTAGGAGTATTTAGCCTTGGAGGATGGTCCCCCCATGTTCAGTCAAGATGTCACGTGTCCCGACCTACTCGATTTCACTGAAAAAAGGTTTTCGTGTACGGGGCTATCACCCTGTATCGCTGTGCTTCCCAACACATTCCACTAACCTTAGAACAGCTTAAGGGCTGCTCCGCGTTCGCTCGCCGCTACTGACGGAATCTCGGTTGATTTCTTTTCCTCCGGGTACTTAGATGTTTCAGTTCCCCGGGTTCGCCTCTTACACCTATGTATTCAGTGCAAGATACTGGCTTATGCCAGTGGGTTTCCCCATTCGGAAATCGTTGGCTCAACGGGTTTTATCACCTCGCCAACGCTTATCGCAGATTAACACGTCCTTCATCGCCTCTAACTGCCTAGGCATCCACCGTATACGCTTAGTCACTTAACCATACAACCCCGAGGGGTCTCATATGATGCGCCCTATGTGTGCTTTTGTAATCACACCAGGACTATCCGCAACCGATTGGTTTTCGATAAATTTTTCGCCTGACCTCTACATGGTTTTTGAGTCAAGTAGAGTGACAATATCCAAAACAATTACTTGTTTTCGAACTTCAATTTTTTGGGTTTCCAAGTTGTTAAAGAGCA
>NZ_JAHZSS010000037.1 GCF_019457915.1 Neiella holothuriorum | reverse complement strand
AACTTTAGTTCGTTGCCGTTCCCCGTTGCTGTGGGGGCGCATTATAGGGAGTCTTTGAATTCGGTCAAGGGCTTTTTGTGATAAATTTCTATTTATTTTGAGTTGGTCAAAATCCAGTCAGTTGCAGCCAAAAAATCGTCTGCTACAAAGCTCGCTTTTTGGATGCCCTCATCGGTAAGAACCTTGCCCGTGGCAATTAGCACTTGTCCGATGACGCCCGCCTGTACCGCGGCTTCTAAATCAGAAGGCCGGTCACCGACCATATAACTTTTTGAGAGATCAAGGCTTAGGTCTTTACTCGCTTCTAGTAGCATGCCCGGCTTAGGTTTACGGCAGTCACAGTCTTTGCTGTATTGCTTGATTTCACCGAGTTGGTGGTGAGGACAAAAGTAAACACCATGAAAGTGTACGCTTTGTGTGGCTAATAACTCTAATAGTCGCTCGGTAAACCGTTGGTAATCACTCTTAGTGTAGAGGCCACGAGCGATGCCAGACTGGTTGGTAACAATCACCAATTTGAATCCGGCCTCGATTAACCGGCGACAGCCTTTCGCCACACCAGGCAGAATGACTAAGTCTTCCACTTTATGGGTATAACCGGTATCGAGATTAATCACGCCGTCTCGGTCAAGAAAGACGGCGGGTGATGGCGCAGACATTAGGTAATCGTCTTTTTGTTAATACCGTATTCGCGAAGCTTGTTGGCAATCGCCGTATGCGACACGCCTAATTTACGCGCTAGTTGTCGGGTGCTTGGATACGAGGGATACAAACGACGCAACAAATTGCTCTCGAAACGTTTGACCGACTCTTCGAGTGTTCCTTCTATAGGCTGATCATAATAACCCGAGCCGCTGGCATATGAGGGTAATTGAAGATCCTCAGCAACAAGCTCGTTGCCTTCTAACAAACTAATGGCTCGATAAAGAGCATTTTCTAACTGACGTACATTGCCCGGCCAAGGGTATTGCATCATGTAATCGCGGCAAGATTTACTAATCAATGCCGACGGTCGCCCCGTCTGTGCACAGAATCGCTCAATGAAACGTTCGGCCAACGGCAGAATGTCTGATTTACGTTCACGTAATGGTGGCACAACAAGACACAACACATTCAATCTGTAATACAAATCCTCTCGGAATTCAGACTTTTGCACCATGTCGGGTAAGTCTTTCTGGGTCGCGCAGATGATACGAACATCAACTTTGACTTCATCTTCATCACCCACACGGCGGAAAGTACCATCTTGTAAGAAGCGCAGGAACTTGGCTTGCAGAGATGGCGACATTTCACCGATCTCATCGAGGAATACGGTTCCGCCGGCGGCTATTTCGAGCACACCGCGCTGTGCTTCACCCGCGCCTTCAAACGCATTTTCGCCATGGCCAAATAATTCACTTTCGGCAACGTTGTCTGGTAGCGACGCACAGTTCAGGGCAACAAAAGGTTTGCCGTCACGGAAGCTAAACTCATGACACGCTCGCGCTAACAGCTCTTTACCTGTTCCTGTTTCGCCTTGAATAAGTAACGGCGCATCAAGTTGCGCCATTTTCCGCGCTTGTGCCAATACTTGTTTCATTTGCTGACTTTGGCCATAAATGCGCTCAAACCCGTCGCCGCTTTGTTTCTGATAGGCGTGAACTTGTTCGCCCAGACGATCGGTCGACTTCATGACTAAAACAGCACCAGCAAGCACTTGCTGACTGGGCAAGTTTTCATCTTCAGCGACACGAATAGGCAAAATATCAGCCAAATAAGTGCGTTGATTCATCGTCACTTTCGAATTCCGAGAATCGGCTTGGTCGTCATCTAACCAACGTTGGAAAGAAAAGCCATGGACGAATTGATTAATTCCTTGGCCCTGCAGTTTTTCAAGAGAGCTACGTAACGCAATAACGCCTGCTTCGTTAGCAAGCACAATACGTCCACGACTATCGAGTGAGAAAACAGGATCAGGCAAGGTACGCAAAATTGTATTTAGTTCGTGGGTATTTCGTTCCGAGGGAGTAAATGGAACGGTTCGTACATCTTCAACGCCATCAATGCGGCGGATCTCAGGCAACAACATTTGTAGCTCTGAGAACTCTAACTTGCGGAAATTAAGAAAAATATTACGGTTAACGTCAGATTCGATGCCTTTTAAATTCATGCCATGTTTAACCATGATAGAAAGAATTTCTTCGGCGATCCCCAGACGATCTTCACAGATGACTTCAAGTCTCATGAGTGATTAACAAGCCTTAAGCGAGGTTTATACGAAAGCTGTAAACTGCTCTGTAAATAAAACAGTACGGAAACGGAAAAATACCCACAAAACACGGATTTGTAAAGGATTCCATCCAGACAAAACATATCAAAACTCAAACAAAGCCCAAATATAGGCAAGCGTTTTGCTAGAAGAGAACCACACCACGTTGATTTAATGAGACTTATTTACTTTGCCTATTCAACTAAAGCCAGTAAACAAACGCTCTAAAAAGCTTTCTAGCCTAAATTGAATCACGCGATTCAATACCACCACACAAACGTCAAAAAGCAAAAAGCCCAGCAACAGCTGGGCTTTTTAAATAATGGCGGAGAGGGAGGGATTCGAACCCTCGATACGTTGCCGTATACACACTTTCCAGGCGTGCTCCTTCAGCCACTCGGACACCTCTCCACGCTAAAAACTGATTGTCTGCTTTTTTACCCATGTAGCTCATGGTTTGTGTAAGGCTGGCTGAGAGCACGCTAAGCGTTGCTCATTTCCGGACGCTACGCTTTGCAGCCACTCGGATACCTCTACACACTAAAAACTGATTGTCTGCTTTTTTAGCCATGTAGCTCATGGTTTGTGTAAGGCTGGCTGAGAGCACGCTAAGCGCTGCTCATTTCCGGACGCTACGCTTTGCAGCCACTCGGACACCTCTCCACACTAAAACTGATTGTCTGCTTTTTAATGTGTAGCCCACAGCCAATGGAAGGCTTAACCCCAAAGGCCGCGGTATATTAAGGAAAAGCCCTAGCCTCGTCAACGAGTTCTCAGGCATTTATTTTGTTTAGCTAACGAGTTGTTGCTCTAAGCAGGTCTTAGCAGGTACAGATTCAGCCGACTCGGTTACTTCTTGTTCAGCTGTAGGTGTTTCGCCCATTGCATCCACTGGAACAATGTCATATTGAAGTATGCTTGGGTATCAAGCCATACATCGTCATTATGCGCTTAATTATGGCGTTCATATACACTTTGCTGCGCTGCTATTGAAGCACAGAAAAGCTATCAAACTTGTCATACGACATTCACAGAAATCAAAAAACTGTTATGTCATTTAAAACGATTACCGGCTGACCTGGAAGTTAAGCATCCGGTTAAGAGGTACAAGCGCTTTTTGGCGAATAGACTCATCAACAAAAACCTCACGACCAGTTCCGTCGAGCAGTGCTTCTTCTATCGCCAGTAGGCCGTTCATTGCCATCCAAGGGCAATGGGCACAGCTGCGGCAAGTCGCTCCTTGGCCGCCTGTAGGTGCTTCAATGAACGTCTTAGTGGGTGAGAGTTGCTGCATTTTATAAAAAATACCGCGATCAGTGGCAACGATGAAGGTTTCGTTGTCGAGCTCTTGGCTGGCCTTAATGAGCTGACTGGTTGAGCCAACGGCGTCGGCCATATCGACAACGCTCTCTGGTGATTCAGGATGAACCAGAATCGCAGCCTCAGGGTGTTCAATTTTTAATTGGCGAAGGGCATTAGACTTAAACTCATCATGGACAATACAGGCACCTTGCCACAACAGCATATCGGCACCGGTTTGCTTAGCCACATAGCCACCTAAGTGCTTGTCTGGCGCCCAAAGTATTTTCTCGCCTTCGCTATCGAGATGGTCGACAACATCCAAAGCAATACTCGAAGTCACAACCCAATCAGCGCGCGCTTTAACGGCAGCGGAAGTATTGGCATAGACCACGACGGTGCGATCGGGGTGTTGGTCGCAAAACTGGCTAAATTCATCGGCATCACAACCTATGTCCAAAGAACAAGTCGCTTCGAGCGTTGGCATAATGACTTTCTTTTCTGGCGTTAAGATCTTTGCGGTTTCGCCCATGAACTTAACACCGGCAACCAATAACGTCGATGCAGGATGTTGATTACCAAAACGAGCCATCTCTAGCGAGTCGGCCACGCAGCCACCTGTCGCTTCAGCCAGCGCTTGAATGTCATTGTCGGTGTAGTAGTGCGCAACTAATACCGCATCTTTCTCAATTAATAAGCGCTTAATTCGCTCGATTGCCGCATCGCGCTCAGCATCACTCAAACGTTTCGGTTTGGGTGGGAAAGGAAAGGTAGGCGATAACACGTCTAACACGTCGTTCATGGCGGACTCCGGCAACTACGGACAACTGGGTGAATAATTTAGCGCAGGGATTATACGCGAAAATAACAAAAATAAATAAGGCTTCAACCGACTTGTTTAGCCTCAAGAGCATTCGTAGGGCAAGGACTTATGCAGGCGCCACAGCCATTACATATTTCTGTGTTCAAACTGGGCACAAAATGCCCCCCTATTTGCGGTTTAAACTGAATCGCACGTGTTGGGCAATATTCACCACAACTTCGGCATGCTACACCTTGATGAGCCAAGCATGCGCCGTCATTTAGCGTCAGCTGCCACTGCCATGGTTGCTCGTTTAAGGATAAGGCGTTATCCGTGCACGCAACAACACAACGTTCACACAGTTCACACTCGCCCGCACCTTTCGAAAAGTCAATTTCAGGAAAACCACCAGAGCCTTTGACAATTATGTTGGTTGGGCAAACCTCAACACAATCTCCGCAACGACTACAGCTGTCGGTGAAATCCGCTTCTGCAACGGCCCAAGGTGGGCGTATGATCAACGTCTTAGCAACTCGACCTCGTAGCAATGCTCGCCTGGCAGGATCGGCGGCCATCATTAACCACCAATAGATGCTAAATGCTTGGTTGAGCCAACTTGATGCTCTGGCAGGTAATGACTGGCATGTTTCTCAACCAGCAACGCCTGCAATCTATTTTTCAATTGTGAGATGTCTTTATCTGACTGCATCAGGTCGCGAACACTTAGTCCGTGCTCGGTAAATAAGCACAGGTGTAAATCGCCTCTGGAAGACATACGCAAGCGATTACAGCTTGCACAAAAATCTTTGCTGTACGGCATAATGACGCCAACCCGGCCTTGCCAGTCAGGATGGTAATATTCTTGCGCGGGGCCAGCCGATAGGCTCCGTGTCACCGGCAGCCAGCCTTTACTTTGTAGCTCAGCAACAATGGACTCGCCGGAGCTATGATGGCGTTTGAAAAATGCTCGGTTGTCACCCGTTTCCATCAGCTCAATAAAGCGTAAGCACAGATCTTTGTCTTTCAACCAATCGATATAACTATCAAGTTCGTGATGGTTAATGCCTTTCATTCGAACGGCATTAAGTTTGATGGCATCAAATCCCATCTGCTGTGCTTGTTCGAGCGCAGCCAGAATATCGGTAAGCGAATTGTGACCTGTAATTTGATGAAACACATGAGGGTTAAGGCTATCAACACTAACATTAATGGCATTCAAGCCAGCTGCATCCCAACTGTCGAGATAGCGCGCCATTTTGTGGCCATTGGTGGTTAGTGCAACTTTTCGGATCCCTGGCGTGTTTGCACATTGCTCAATGATTTGGGGGAGATCTTTACGTAACGTAGGTTCGCCACCGGTAATACGGATCTTTTCGACCCCCAATTCGGCAAACGCTCTCACGACGCGACGTATTTCATCAAGATTTAGAAAATCTCGGTCGCCATCGCACTGATAGCCATCAGGCAAACAATAGTTACAACGGAAGTTGCATACATCGGTAATCGACAGCCGCACATAGTGGAACTGCCGACCAAAAGAGTCGGATAGTGACATGTTACCCCTTTCCAAGCACGGGAGGCTGAACCTTTTCAAATTCAACCCGGTGACACGACTTAAGGTCACGGCGCCACTACCATATAAAACAAATTGTTAAACGTAGGCAGAAACGCTTCGGAGCGATAAATTGTCTTTGGAGTGTAGCGCGACAGGGCGTCAATGTAAAAGTGGTGGGTTGTGCAGGATTCGAACCTGCGACCAATTGATTAAAAGTCAACTGCTCTACCAGCTGAGCTAACAA
>NZ_JAHZSS010000036.1 GCF_019457915.1 Neiella holothuriorum | reverse complement strand
TTTTTAGTAAAAAAGACATCGCTCATGGCGAGCTGTGACTGTGTCAGGCCATATTGAAACCAAGGACGAGTACGTGGGTCATACTTTTCTATTCTGCCAATACCGCCTGGAAAGGACTCGTTGGAAGGTTTTGATGAGTAAGATCGGCCATCTATAAAACCGAGAGTGACTTTGCTCAATCCACCGGTCATCGCAGCAAATTCAACGTGTTTTTCGTGGCGATCATTATAGCCGTATTTGCTATACAGCTCTGCGAGATCTGCAATGGGTTGAGAATTCTTGATGACATAATTCTCGATGCTTTCGGTTTCGTAACTTGCCGAATTGCTGATTTTTTGGATGACATCTGCTTTAACAACCTCTTCAAGTTGATAAATGGAGATGTAGCTCGTAATGGCGAGGGCTAATAAAAATATCACTACAGTTGATGATATTAATACGGCCTTAAATCCAAAAAAGTGTTTCATCTAATATCCCAGATCTGCTTGGTTTATGTTTATTTCCATGAACGCAATATTGCTGTTATGGAGCGATGAGAGGCAAGTTGCCGGTGGCTCGGCTCGACCTTGCTGAAAGAACCGAAGAACATTTTATGCCACCATAAAATGGAGCATGTTGCTGCTTCAAATGTTCAATTTACATTGCTCATGCCTGAGTTGTTACGTGCTTCGGCATGCCTAATGTTTACTCTGAAATTGTCATATGTTGCGGCTGTCTTGTATAAATCACTAATAACAAAAAGGCTACCTTGTCAGGTGGCCTTTTGAACCGAGCGCACACTATTTTAGATATCGCATCGGCGTGTCACTTTGAGACACGATCTTGAAGCGTGAAATGCGAGTAACGCTGAATCCAAGACGCTGGTTTTTAGCCGCTCTCTTTTTGCGGTCACCCGCTTTTATTCTTGGTGTAAACGAGGAATTTCTACTGTGCCACTGAAATTAGGCTGTTGGCAGCTTTACCAACAGTAATTGAAGGGCCTATTTGGTGGAATCTTTGAGGTAAGGTCGGCTGACTGCTTTGGGCGCGGAAAGCCGAATTGACGAGCGTTAATTCACGTGTAGCAGTTGTTCTAAATTACGTTGCAGCAACTCATCGTTGCCCATGTTTAGCTCAATGGTGCGGCGCAATTCACTCATGGTGTCGATATCAACGGCATCAAAACTTATGGCGTAATTGCCATTGGCGGCGCGAATCACATGGCCGCTAAAAATCATCGGATGCTCAGACTCAGGATTACGCACTTCGATGCCCACTCGATCGTCTTGCGAAACGTTTAGAGAATCGCTGTGAATTAACATGCCTTTGAATGACAAATCGATCAGTACCGCTGGGGTTTTGATCTCGCCGAGAACAACGTCAACGGGCCAATCAAGCACAATGCGAAAGAATTTTCGGCGTTCGTCTGGGGTAGTCATGGCATTCCTTCATTAAACAAGTGGTAGCGCACGCAAAGTATATGCCCCTAGTAAGGCGCAACCTATGGCGATGATCAAGTTCCGTGACTGATATTGAAAAATAAAAAGGCAACCTGAGGCTGCCTTTCATTGCACAAAACGCGATTACTTGTGAATGCGTTTGTATTTCAAGCGATGGGGCTCAATGGCACTTTTACCAAGGGTATTGCTCAGCCATGCTTCATAGTCAGTGTAGTTACCTTCATAGAAGTTGACCTGACCTTCGTCGCGATAATCCAGAATATGTGTGGCAACGCGGTCAAGGAACCAACGGTCGTGCGAGATCACCATGGCACAGCCCGGGAACTCCAACAGCGCTTCTTCAAGTGCCCGTAGAGTCTCAACGTCGAGATCATTGGTTGGCTCATCGAGAAGCAGCAAGTTACCGCCGGCTTTCAATAGTTTAGCGAGGTGAACACGGTTGCGTTCACCACCAGAGAGTTCGCCAATGCGTTTTTGCTGATCACTGCCGCGGAAGTTAAAGCGTGATACATAAGCGCGGGCGTTAATCTCAAAATTACCAATGGTGAGGATTTCATCACCTTCAGATATTTCTTGATACACAGTATTGCTGTCATCCATGCTGTCGCGGAATTGATCGACGGACGCCAAGCTGACAGTGTCACCCAATGTCACTGTGCCTGAATCTGGTTGCTCAGTGCCGCTGATCATTTTGAACAAGGTTGATTTACCGGCACCGTTTGGCCCGATAATGCCAACAATGGCGCCTTTCGGTACTGAGAACGACAAGTTATCAATCAGAACTCGCTCACCAAAGCTCTTAGTGAGGCCTTCTACTTCCACTACTTTGTCACCCAAACGTGGGCCCGGTGGAATGAACAGTTCATTGGTTTCGTTACGCTTTTGGTGATCGGAGCTTTGCAGCTCTTCAAATCGAGCCATACGCGCCTTGCTCTTAGCTTGACGACCTTTTGGATTCTGGCGCACCCATTCCAATTCTTTCTCAATGGTTTTCTGGCGCGTTTTTTCTTGCGCCGCTTCTTCTTTCAAGCGGGCGTCTTTTTGCTCAAGCCAGCTGGAGTAATTGCCTTCCCACGGAATACCATGGCCACGGTCAAGCTCCAAAATCCAACCCGCTGCATTGTCGAGGAAGTAGCGGTCGTGGGTAATGGCAACCACGGTGCCGTTGTAGTCTACTAAGAAACGTTCTAGCCACGCGACCGATTCAGCATCTAAGTGGTTAGTGGGTTCGTCGAGCAGCAGCATGTCTGGTTTTTCTAGCAACAAGCGGCAAATTGCCACGCGGCGACGCTCACCACCTGAGAGGTGCTTAATTTGAGCATCCCAGTCGGGTAAACGAAGTGCATCGGCAGCACGCTCTAATTGATTCTCTAGGTTGTGGCCATCGTGAGAATTGATAATGGCCTCAAGTTTGCCTTGCTCTTTGGCGAGCGCGTCAAAGTCGGCATCTGCTTCGGCATAAGCGGCGTAAACTTGATCTAGCTTGGCCATGGCGTCTTTTACGTCAGAAACTGCTTCCTCTACCGCTTCGCGTACAGTTTGCTCTTCATCGAGTTTTGGTTCTTGCGGTAAATAGCCTACGTTGATGTCAGGCATTGGGCGGGCTTCGCCGTCAATGTCGGTATCAATGCCGGCCATGATGCGTAGCAGGGTGGATTTACCCGCACCGTTAAGGCCAAGAACACCAATTTTGGCGCCGGGGAAGAAGCTCAGTGAAATGTTTTTTAGAATTTCACGTTTTGGCGGCACAATTTTGCTCACCCGATTCATGGTATAGACGTATTGGGACATGCTTGTTCGTTTCATTCTTTGGATGGAAATTGGCGCAGATTGTAGCTTAAATCGAGCCAAAATCGATCTTTAAACCGCGCAATTGGGGGGTGAAATCAATCCAAAATGCGCCATAAGGTATGGCTAAACGAGAAAGTGATCCGAACGAGTGAACAAAAGGTAGGCATATACAGTGTTTGCAGGTAGAATACGCGCCCTAAATTTTTGCATTTTGCGCCGCGAATTAACGGTGCTTTTTTGTCGGTGGGAGTGACCATGTTAGAACGCAGTATGAACATTGCTGATTTCGATCCCGAGTTGTGGGAGTCCATGCAGCAGGAAGTTAAACGTCAGGAAGAGCACATCGAATTGATTGCTTCTGAGAACTACTGTAGCCCACGCGTGCTGGAAGCTCAGGGCTCTCAACTGACAAACAAATATGCCGAAGGTTACCCAGGTAAGCGTTATTACGGCGGTTGCGAGTACGTTGACGTGTCTGAGCAATTGGCCATTGACCGCGCCAAGCAACTGTTCGGTGCTGAATACGCTAACGTTCAGCCACACTCTGGCTCACAAGCCAACTCAGCGGTATTCCAAGCATTGCTGCAAGGTGGCGACAAAGTCTTGGGTATGAGCTTGGCACACGGTGGCCATTTGACTCACGGCTCTCACGTCAGCTTCTCTGGCAAATTGTACGATGCAGTTCAATACGGCATCGACGAAAACGGCATCATCGATTATGACGAAGTTGAACGCTTAGCCGTTGAGCACAAGCCGAAGATGATCATCGCCGGTTTCTCTGCTTACTCAGGTATTCTTGATTGGGCCAAGTTCCGCGAAATCGCTGACAAAGTTGGCGCCTATCTGTTTGTTGATATGGCACACGTTGCCGGCTTGATTGCTGCTGGTTTGTATCCAAACCCGCTGCCGCACGCGCACGTTGTTACCACCACCACACACAAGACGCTCGCTGGCCCACGTGGCGGTTTGATCTTGTCTGCATGTGCTGACGAAGATGTTTACAAGAAGCTAAACAGCGCGGTATTCCCAGGTGGCCAAGGTGGTCCTTTGTGTCACGTGATTGCGGCCAAAGCCGTTGCGTTTAAAGAAGCGTTGCAGCCTGAATTCAAAACCTACCAAGCGCAGGTGTTGGAAAATGCTAAAGCAATGGCTGCAGTGTTCATCGAACGCGGCTTCAACATTGTTTCTGGCGGCACCGACAACCACTTGTTCTTGGTTGACCTGATTGAAAAAGACATCACCGGTAAAGATGCCGACGCAGCACTTGGCAAAGCCAACATCACTGTGAACAAGAACTCGGTTCCAAACGATCCACGTTCGCCGTTCGTAACCAGTGGTCTGCGCGTGGGTACGCCAGCCATTACTCGTCGCGGCTTCCGCGCCGATGAAGCTCGCTTGTTAGCGGGCTGGATGTGTGACGTCATTGATAACCTTGAAGATGATGCGGTAATTACTGCGACTCGTGATAAAGTCGTAGAGCTTTGCCGTAAGTTCCCTGTTTACGCTTAATTCTGAGCGTTACAGTTAAAACGGAATCAAAGGGCTGGCGCACGCTGGCCCTTTTGCTTTGTGAAGGATTAATTTGATGCATTGTCCATTCTGCAATCAGACCGATACCAAGGTGATTGACTCCCGCTTGGTGTCCAATGGCTATCAGGTGCGTCGTCGCCGTGAATGCACCGCGTGCCACGAGCGTTTTACCACTTTTGAAGGTGCCGAACTGGTGATGCCACGTTTGGTGAAGCGCGATGGTACTCGTGAACCCTTCAATGAAGACAAGCTACGTTCAGGTATTCAACGCGCACTGGAAAAACGCCCTGTGAGTACTGAGCAAACCGAACAAATGATTAGCAACATCATGTCGAGCTTACGTGCTACCGGTGAACGGGAAGTACCTAGTGAAATGCTCGGTCAACATGTCATGGAAGCGCTAAAAAATGTTGATAAAGTGGCTTATATCCGCTTTGCTTCGGTGTACTTTTCTTTCGAAGACTTGGACGACTTCGCCCAGGCAATTGCCAAACTGGAACGTTAATCATGTCAACGCCTGTTACTGACCAAGGTTGGATCACAAAGGCTATCGTTGCGGCTCGCGACGGCTGGTATACCACCACACCGAACCCGCGAGTCGGCTGCGTTATCGTTAAAGACGGCCAACAGGTCGGTATTGGCGCACATTTAAAAGCAGGCCAGCCCCATGCCGAGGTGCATGCGTTGGCCGACGCAGGTGAGCGCGCTAAAGGGGCGACAGTCTATGTCACTTTAGAGCCCTGTTGTCACACCGGCCGTACGGGGCCGTGCGCGCAAGCCTTGATTGACGCTGGCGTTGCCAAAGTGATCATCGGCATGCGCGACCCAAACCCGAAAGTCTCGGGCCGCGGTATTGCCATGCTAGAAGCCGCAGGTATAGAGGTCATTGCTGATGTGGCTAGCGCTGAATGTGAATCACTAAACCTTGGCTTTATTAAGCGTATGACGGCAGGTACGCCGCGCATTACGATTAAGATGGCGGCATCACTTGATGGTCGCACCGCATTGGCCAATGGCCAGAGCCAGTGGATTACCTCTGAACAAGCTCGAGCCGACGTCCATCGCTTTCGCGCCGAGAGCTGTGCGGTGTTGTCATCGGCTGAATCTGTCATTGCCGATTGTGCACAAATGACCGTTCGGCCGGAACAATTTGATATGTCGGCAGACGACTTTGGCGGCCTTGCCAATGGTGGTGAGCTGCGCCAACCCGATCGGGTGATCCTTGATGGTCGGTGTCGGTTGACCGGTGACGAACCGGTATTTAATGATCCGGCTAGCTTGGTGTTGGTCTTGCCGCCGGGCAAACAAGCGCCGGTTGATGGTGTCCGAACGTTGCATCTGGATTACGAGGTCACAGGATTTGATTTGCCGGCCCTGTTGGCGGCGCTTGCAGCTTGCGAATACAATGATGTCTGGGTGGAAGCTGGCGCGGCATTAGCTGGCGCATTTGTAGCCGAAGGATTGGTTGATCGTTTAGTGGTTTATGTGGCGCCTAAATTGATGGGGCACCACAGTCGCGGCATGCTTGGCCTGCCGTTGATTTCCGATATGGGCAATGTCATTCAAATGAAATGGCAATCAATTGATACCATTGGCCCCGATTTACGTTTAATTGCCCGCTTTTCTGACTAATTAAGGTTGTTGTGTTTACTGGAATTATTGAAGCCGTAGGGCAGGTTCGTAGTCTGACCAAATCAGGCGAAGACATGGTGTTAACCATTGCGGTTGGCAAACTCGACATGGCGGATGTGCACCTTGGCGATAGCATCGCAGTGAATGGCGTTTGCCTGACGGTGACCAAGTTTGATGCCTCATCATTCCGCGCTGATGTGTCAATTGAGTCACTTAAACGAACGGCACTGGCTGACTTGCAAGTTGGTTGGTCGGTTAACTTAGAAAAGGCCGTGACCCCAACGACTCGTTTGGGTGGTCACTTAGTCAGCGGCCACGTGGATGGCACCGCTCGATTAATGTCGTTCGAACAGCAAGGCAACGCTTGGCAATATTGGTTTGAAGCGCCTGCCGAGCTGGCTAAATATATTGCTGAAAAAGGCTCTGTCACCATTGACGGTATTAGCCTTACGATTAATGAAGTCGACGGCACCAAGTTTCGTCTGACCATTATTCCTCACACCCGAGCTGAAACCACTCTGATTCAGCGCCAAACTGGCGATTTAGTTAATTTGGAAGTGGATTTGATTGCGCGCTACTTAGAGCGTTTGATGAATGCGTCTGATGGCTCTGCTGCTACAGATGGCGTGACCTTAGGCTTATTGGCTCGCTCGGGTTTTATTAAGTAGCCAGTTGGAGTGTCATACGACGCTCTTAAAAAGTGCTACAGACATTCTGTTTACAGAGGTATAGAAATGAAATTCTCTCCGGCAGCTGAAATCATTGAAGAGATCCGTCAGAAGCGGATGGTGATTTTGGTCGATGATGAAGACCGTGAAAATGAGGGCGATCTGATTATTGCCGCCGAAGCTGTGACGCCAGAGGCCATTAATTTTATGGCAACCTTTGGGCGTGGGCTGATTTGTTTGACGCTGACGCGTGAGCGTTGCCAGCAACTCAATTTGCCGCTGATGGTTGACGCAAATAACGCGCAATTTTCTACTAATTTCACAGTTTCCATTGAAGCCGCCGAGGGCGTGACCACCGGCATCTCCGCCGCAGATCGGGCTCGCACGGTCCAAGCTGCTGTGGCAAAGAATGCTCAAGCCGCTGATTTAGTACAGCCAGGCCATATTTTCCCGTTGATGGCACAAGAAGGTGGCGTGTTAACCCGAGCTGGCCACACGGAAGCCGGTTGTGATTTAGCCCGCTTAGCTGGGTTTGGTGCGTCTTCGGTGATCGTTGAGATCTTGAACGACGATGGCTCCATGGCTCGTCGCGACGACTTACTTAAATTCTCCGAAAAGCATGGCGTTAAAATTGGCACCATCGCCGATTTGATTGAATACCGTAACCTTAACGAAACGACCATTGAAAAGGTGGCGCAGTGCAAACTGCCAACCGAGTTCGGCGAGTTTCAGCTGCATACCTTCCGTGACACCATCGACAATCAGCTGCACTACGCGATGCAAATGGGCGAAATTACCGCAGAGCAACCTGCTCTGGTCCGCGTGCATTTACAGAACTTATTGAATGACGTCCTCCATACTGATCGAGCCTCGGAGCGTAGTTGGGACTTACCTCGCGCTTTGGCGCGGATTGCAGCTGAAGGCGGCGTGCTGGTGGTTTTAGGCCGCGAAGAGTCCAACGATGAAATCCTTCATAAACTGAAAAACTTTGAATTAGAAGATAGCGGCGAGCGTCCACCTGCGGCCAAATGGCAGGGTACGTCTCGTCGAGTCGGTGTTGGTAGCCAGATTTTAGCGGAATTAGGCGTCGAGAAAATGCGCCTACTAAGTTCGCCCAAGCGTTATCACGCACTGTCAGGTTTTGGCCTTGAAGTGGTTGAGTACATTTCTGATTAATCTGATGGGGCGGGCTGTGCTATGATTCGGCCACAAATTTGAACATGCCCCAGTTCTTTAAGAATTAACGTAAGTGAGCACATACATGAAGGTAATTGAAGGCGGTTTAACCGCACCTAATGCACATATCACCATTGTTGTTAGCCGCTTCAACAGCTTTTTGGTTGAAAGCCTTGTTGAAGGTGCCTTGGACACACTGAAACGTGTTGGTCAGGTGAGTGACGACAACATCACCATCGTGCGCGTTCCTGGCGCTTATGAGTTGCCTGTGGCGGCTCAACGTGTGGCGAAAAAAGGTGGCACCGATGCCATTATTGCACTGGGTGCCGTGATTCGTGGTGGTACGCCTCACTTTGATTTTGTTGCCGGAGAAAGTAACAAAGGCCTCGCGCAGGTTTCTTTGCAATATGACATTCCGGTTGCATTCGGCGTGTTGACCACAGATACCATCGAGCAAGCCATTGAGCGTGCTGGTACGAAAGCCGGCAACAAAGGCGGCGAAGCTGCTATGGGCGCATTAGAAATGGTCAATGTTTTGGCCGAAATTG
>NZ_JAHZSS010000035.1 GCF_019457915.1 Neiella holothuriorum | reverse complement strand
AGCTCAAGCGATGATGACGCAGACTCAAGCGAAGGCGACAGCTCAAGCGATGATGACGCAGACTCAAGCGAAGGCGATAGCTCAAGCGAAGGTGGTAATTCAGCTATGCGTTGCTCTGCTGCAGCTCAGCAAATGCTGGACGCTACAGAGGATGAGTATATTGATGATATTCACGATATGGTTCGAGCAGGCCTTGAACAAGATGCAGACGAAGCGCAACGCGCTGGTGATGTGGTGGATGGAATCGATAATCAGCCTTTTCAAATTAGCCGACACAACGTCTGTGGGGTCATGGATAAATCTGCGGCAATCCAAGCTAGTCGACGGGTCAAAAACCCACTTCATCGCGTGCTATTCGATATGAATAAGACCGAAAGAAGTTACCGTCGTCGAGGTAGTAACTTGGATAGCGATAGATTAGCAACTGTGCCAGCAGGAACTCGCAATGTGTTTAAGCACGAGCAAACGACTCGCGCTCCGAACACTGCCGTAAGCATATTGGTAGACAACTCAGACAGTATGAGTTGGGCTTGTACGGTGAATGGGGTCTTTCATCCAGAGAACTGGAAAATGGAAACCGCAAACGCCTGCACGTATGCTTTAAGCTATTCGCTGCACAAACTTCCGGGAGTTACAAACGAGGTGCTTTACTATCCTCGGGGTTACGAAGGGATTCATGTGGCAAAGAGCTTTTCCGAAAAATCTGCGCAGCCTAAGAACTTTGAAGTGAATGCAACTGGTGGAACGCCAACCGGCCCAGCTATGATGGCAGCTATTGCTAGATTAGCAGTCCGGGATGAGCCTAGAAAACTACTGTTTGTTCTCACTGACGGTGATCCAAATTCAACCGTAGCCGTTGAGCAAGCGCTTGAGGTTGCCTTGGTTACCGGAGTGAAAGTTGTTGCAATTGGTGTGGGTACTAACCATGTAAGCGGGTTTGATGAATCTGGCTTTGTTTGCGTGGAAGACATCAGCACTTTGCACTTAGCTGTAAAGGAAGCGATTGCACAATCTTTATTGTCTGTCGCATAACGAACTAGCGTGAGAGCTTCGGCTCTTGCGTTTCTACCGCACATCCCTTGGGGTGTGCATCTCAAAGGTGTTTTTCGAGACATTTTTGAGATGTACACTAGATATTTTGGCGTAACATGTTGTAATCTGATAGTGCCTTTCACGGGCAATCCACACAACGACTTAGTCGTTATCATCTGGGTGAGCACTCACCATTATTTGACGTTTCAACCACGTTTCGAGAAAGCATCGCTCAAGAGCTCAATCGGCACTTAATCCATGCTTTTTCCTTCATTGTTTTTCGCTATTCACATAAACCTTTTAGGCACACCATCTTGGTGTGGTGTTTGACGATTAACAATGTTCGGTGGCCAGTCCTCATAGACTAGTCGCCACTTCGTTATGCTCAGCGAAATTAAATAAGAGCGCCGCCTTAATTGGCAATCAACCTTTCATTCGACTTACCAGTCGCTTGATTATCTATCTAAACCCTCTCGGGAATACATCGCCCGACAGGGTTGTTGTATCTCCTCAGAGGTTTTTCTCGTGGAGGAGATCACATGTTGCGTTTTACGTTAACTAAGAAAAATGGCGTTGAGACAAAGCTTGCTTTGCGTCAATTGCCAAATGGCAAAAAAGTTCTTGCCGGCGGTTGCATGAAATGGGGGCCCGGGTTTTCTAAACCGAATCCAGCTTCATCAGCTTAAAACAACTTAAAGGCCACTTCCGTGGCCTTCATTCAGCTCGCAGGGATCACCTAAACGTCATTCCCTGAGGGCTTTTAGGGACCCTTGTGATTCCAAATTGAATGCGGAGTAGTTAAATGTACCGGCCAGAACACTCAAAAATCAGTAAAGTGAAAGCTCTTGTGGAATCCAGTGGTGGATGGCGCAAGGTGTTTTCAAACTACCCAGGTCTTAGTCACGCAATAGAAAAAGCTGATAAGTCCAATGCATCGAATCCACCGCAGGTTCCTTGCCCTCGCTCTTTACAAGGTAAAACTAAGTTTCGCCTGTTTAAAGATTGGGAGTACACAGGTGGTGGCTATCACAATGACGAAGGCGCTATGCCTGACGGCATTGAAGTGATGACATTTATGGAGGGCTCTAAAAACGGAGCGCTGGATGTCATCATAGATATCTTGGGTGGTGATCTTCGGTCTGTAACCAAACACCAGATTCAGCATGTTCAACAACAACAACAATCTGTTCGAGAACAACAGCTAGATCCTCAGGAAGTTGCGCAGCGGCAAACAAAGGTTGAAAAAGTCTTTTCTAGGGCTTCTTTCGCTAGAGATTCGCAGGCTGTTCACAATTACCTGCGAAGTAGAGGGTTACAGGGAGACTTTCGTTTATTACCTGATGCGCTCGGTTTTGCCGATCCACTTTGGTATGGCGATGACACCACAACACAACCGTTAAAGTTGGCGGGCATGCTGGGGATTATGTCGGATAGCGACAATAGGAATGTTACGCTTCATCGTACATTTTTAAATCCTACGACTGGCGCAAAAGCAAAGGTCAAGCAGCCCAAGCAGCTGATGCAGTCTCCGTCCTATATTGGCGGTTGCTCCATCAAGCTCGATCAACCCATTGCTGCGGGCGATGGTGCATTAATAGGTCTCTGCGAAGGGATTGAAACTGCATTGGCGTGCCGTGAGGCAACAGGGCTACCTATGTGGTCATGTTATTCCAACACCTTACTTGAGATGGTTGAACTCTACGATGGCATTACGAATGTAGTGATCTTCGCAGACAAAGACGTATCTGGAGCAGGTCAACGGAGTGCTGCCACATTGGCTCGCCGGCTTCGCACTGCTGGTATTGATGTTCAGGTACATGTACCTGAGCTTGATATTCCGGAAGGTGCTAAATCAGTGGACTGGCTGGATGTTTACGTGCAAGAGGGGGCGCTCGCGTTTCCTTTTGGTATACCGCCACAGTTCGCTGTCAATACGGGAGTAACGCTACCAGAGGAAGCTTAACGCTTCGCCTGTAGCAGTCGAAGAATGTACCGTTGGAGAAGTCTGCTTTTGCAGTCTTCCCTCCAGTGGTGCGTTCACTAAAGCTTGCTTTAATGGAGTTGGCTTTAGGAACGCACCAACTAAACCTGGAGATCCAACATGCAAATTCACTTCTTTGATTTCACTACGTCAAAATTGTTCTTAAACGATGGCCAAACAATTATTAATGTGCCAGTGCACCTATCTGAAGGATGGGTTGCCATTGAGCGCGTTACCAAGTGGGCTCGTCGTTTCGGGCATATAGAGCCAACAGATTCTGTCTGTGGGTGCTAAATGACAGGGATTGTGGGGCTGGCAAGTTCAGCCTCCCTCCTACCTTTAATGGCTTATAGCAAAGCGGACGCTTTCCTATGCGTCATTAGCTACCAACTCCCCTTCTGTGTAACTCACGTCATCTTTTGATGAATCTGCAGCGCCTCGCTGCCGTAAGTTCCGCAGAAATTGCCCCACGTCACCTTGACAAGTGTTGCTGACATTTTTGTTGGTACGGGCAGAGCATGTTGCATCGACATGTAAAACCGATGTCTCGCCGAAAGGCTATCAACCTTTGTTCTTGCTTAACCAGCTTGAACATTACAACCAACCTGCGAAGGGCGAACACTGCCCATTGCGGGCTAGTTTGTCCTTCGCTTCTCGTGGAGGAGAAACTATGAAGGAATCGATCCCTTTAGCTATTGCTAAGGACGTTGGAGACAAGGCCAATATTTTGAATATGGGATCTGTTTCTGACGAAGCTCGAGACATAAGTGTTTGGCTTTGGGTTGCGGGTAACGAGCGTTACTTACTGCTCAATCAGGCACGACAGTTCATTAATTATCGAAAGCTGCCGCAAGGCACATCGCTGGCAAAAGCGATTGAACTTCAAAACTCTACTTTGGACACGTTCCCGAGGGTGGCGTTATGAAGAAGCTTTGGGTGTTACTCGCGATTTGCGGGATCGGGTTAGTGCATGCAATGGATGCCGACGATCCGTACCTTGCTGAATCAAATGAGCTGGCTTCACGTCACTACACGCTGGCAATCCAGCAACCATAACCCAAGTGGGGGAGCCCACATGGGGCTCCTGCCACCGCTAAAACCTATCTCTGTGGAGGAGAAACACTATGACTACTGCTGAATTATTTCGACAAGCAATGTTGAAGAAAGCAACTCAAGAACAAGTCAACGAGTTAAAGATTCGTCTCAAACGAACATTGAACTACTGGTATGAGGTTGTTCCAACAGCCAAGCCAGGCTCATTGTTTCATCGCTCGGCGCTGAAGTTTGTTGACGAAACCAAGAGGCGATTAAGCTTGGTTGAACAACTTCCATGCTGAACGCCAAGGTTATTTAGCTGAGCTGCACATCGCTAAATAACCCAATCCGATCCTAAAAGGTACACGTCCTTAATTGGGCTGTGCCTTTCCTAATTTTGAGCGGCAAGGATTTACATAACGCCTAACGCTTTAAAAAAACCCGCTTAACGGTGATCAAACACCTTGAACGGGTGGTCTGATACCCGCAGTGGTCTTTTATCTCGGATGCACTGTTGGGCACTCACTAGCCGCAATAGGACTTGCTGCATCCGTTTAACCCAAAAAATAGATAGCGAGCAAGTCGCCAATTAATCGTGGAGTGAGAACTATGAGTGGATTCTTAGGAATTGTATTGCGTCAGCGGTTACTTCAACGCTGGTCACTAATGGATTGCCATCGTAACGAAAACGTCTTGGAGCATACTGCTGTAGTCGGAATGTTGGCATTGTTGGCTGGCCATATTGGTCGTCATCAAGGGCGAGACTTGAATGTTGAAAAGATGATAAATCACGCCTTAGTGCATGATTTTAATGAAGTTTTGACCCAAGATGTGATCTCGCCAATCAAGGCTGCCAACGCAGAAATTGCCTCAGGGTATGCGAAGCTGGAAGCCGCTGCGGAAGCTCAAATCTTAGATACGTTGCCAGATTATCTGCGTGATGCGATTTATGATGATTGCCATCCGGGCGGGTACGAACAGGAGCTTGTAAAGGCTCTGGATTCGTATGCTGCGTATATCAAATGTCGTCAAGAAATGGCGGCGGGCAACCAAGTCGAGTTCGGTGACGCACTCACTAAAATGACTGAACTTGTCGAAAAGTTGACTGCGAAATATCCAGAGCTTTGTGAATTACATCGCTTATTCGGTGACTCTTTGTGTTCATCGGTTGACGAACTTCTTCGTTCTAAAGCCGCCGATCATATTGTATTGCCGCTAGACGAAGCGTCACGCAAACGAGCGTAGCGCTTCAATCAAATTTACCCTTACTGGGACCACTTCCCGGTAAGGGGAGTGGTGCCATATGACGTCTCGTGGAGAAAATAATGGCAACACTTAATACAAACCAGCGTTGTGAGCTGGCCGCGCAGGTATATCGGGCGGTTTACGAAACAACGGAATCAATCGAAGACTTGGGAACGTGCGTTAATGCGTTACTCGTCTACCTTTTGGGCTCTATCGTTAGTGACAGCATTGTTTGCATCGGCAACGAACGCCCAAGTGACCAGGACTTCAGAAACGTTTTAAGTACTGCTGGTGTGTATGCCGCAGTGATTGAAGCCGGAGTGCTAGTAGAGGAAGGTGAGTAATGCGGATCATCATCACGTTAGTATTGATACTTCCTTTGTCTGCGCTTGCATCAGCATCAGAAATGGCCGATGAAACTATGATCGAAGTTACGATGATTCGAGCTATAGGATTGGTGGCCGCAGCATTTGTTGCGGGGCTTGTGCCGAGTTTAGCTGGCTGGGCTATCCAAAGAGCTAAGTTCAATGAGCAAAGGTTCCGAGACAAATACGAGATGGCATTACGAGATCTGCTTTTCCTGTATCAAGTTGAAAAGTTCTATGTACAACAGAACTATGAGCTAGTTGGGGCGAGCGGGCGCAATACTGTCAGGCGCCGAGTTGTTGATGAGACGTCACTATCTTTGAGTGGTCGTTTTACACCAAGCGCTATCGAGAAAGAGTTACGAAACAGCAAGGAGCTGTAGTCGTACATCCACCGAAAAAGGTCGCTAGTGCGACCTTTTTTTTGGGTAAAACCAACTGAATGGTAATCGGCCCTTATCGAACAAGTTTATTTTTTAATTTTCCGACTTATTTCAACAACTCTCAAGAGAGCAATTGTTTAACTCTTTCTTGGATATGCTCGCAGAAAAATAGTGGCCGACATCCAAGATCTGACTCAAGCCATAAGGCCCATTCAGAGTCATTTGTCACCAGCGGCCCCGAACGGCCTTGAATGTTCACATGGTCATAAAACATGCAGAACATAGACTTCATCTCAAGATTGAGCATGCCCAGTAACAACTGATCTAAAGCAACAACAAGGGCCTTCATGACTTTGCTTGCATCTTCGCCAGTCCAACTGTCTGGAGAAAATGAAATACCTAACCGATCAAGTTCCCTACCATTAAGTGTTTCCAGTCCCGTCGCTCCTTCATTTAGTTCCCCTGTGACGACTTTAGGGTGAACATACCAGTTTCTCACCTTAATGAGTTGGTCTAAAGTTTGTATACAATTCGCGCCACGATCAAAGCTTCGCGGCTTTGGGATAAGCATCGAAAATAGTTCAATCTTACCAATGGCATCCAGTCTGTCGATTGAATCCGCAAGGCGAGCCCTAATCTTGACAAACTGGATGAGGTTGTTAGCAAGAGCTTCAACAGTAAAAGCACAATGCAATATTGCACCCTTCGCGTGAAGATTGTTTGATTGATCTTGAACACTGGATTTAGCTAGCCG
Organism: Neiella holothuriorum; assembly: GCF_019457915.1. Lineage (GTDB taxonomy): Bacteria > Pseudomonadota > Gammaproteobacteria > Enterobacterales > Neiellaceae > Neiella > Neiella holothuriorum. The sequence continues at coordinate 4,087 of NZ_JAHZSS010000035.1, read as the reverse complement.
TGTATAGCCCACAGCATCTTTGAGGACAGGCAAAAAAGGCTTGCGAGTGAACTTATCAGTCATAAGTTATTTCCGTCGTTATTTAATGTCAGATTTGCAGCCACATTTGCGGCACTTCGCTTGCTTGCCTCCATCAACAATTTCCCAATCAACAAAATCATCACAATCATTTGGGCAAGACCAGAAGTACGTCTTCGTGGGTTTGTTATCCAATAATTCAGTTATGCCCTCTAGCGAGTTCAGCCATGTAGCGGCATCCTCGCAACGATAAGTAATAAGCTGCACAATGCTCTCTAAATCGTTTGCTAAATCACGGTTGATAATGTGTTCATGGTGAGCGATCCGATTCCTCAGCGTCCGAATGGACTCTAAAGCCTCATAAATGTCGGTCATTAACTCCTGAGTGGTAAAATCCGCAGGATGATTAGGGAACACGCTTAAGAGGTGATCATTCCAAAGGCGCTCTTTGTGTCTACTGGTAAACATTTTTTGCCAAAAGACGAATTTAAGCTCTGGGATTACCTTACCTGTGGTGTCAAATCGCCTTCTTGCATTTATTAGATCGGCTCTAGGGTTATACCGACCCCTTGATGGAAGGGTAAGAGCAAAGGCTTCATTCCACGGCCAATTCTCATCCCCATAGACGATTTGCAGTACCTCATGAACAGCATTTCGAACTATGACTTCACAGATATGTAGAGGCACCATGAAGGCGGCTGATGTTTGGGCATTCCAACCATAAAGCGCCATAGCACTCTCGATGCAGTGCGGTTCGCCAAAGTGCTCAACGAAGGTTCTAATTCTTGTCTCAGAGAGTGCCTTGGCTACATTGTGTAATTCTATTGACCTTGAAGCCATTTATCCCTATCCTTAATTCACTAGCTACGAGATTCGCGGGCGAAAGCCTCCACTTGTAGACATACGAAAGTCGAGAAGCCCATGCCTAGCATGGGTTTTTTCGTTTTAGCCCCAAAAAGCTTCTCGTGCAACCACGCTCATGTCGAGCGTATCAGTTGCTAATAACTTCTTTGTAGTTCCTGCTTAGCGGGTTGTTTTCTAGGCAAATAGCCGAGTCTCAATCACTTAATTTCAGTACGACTAACTCGCACAATAGAGTCAATTACACTTCCACTACTCATGTGTTTGATTGCATCTTTGAGCAAAATACTCCAAACGTCATCGTCGTATTCATGGTCGTCGTAGATTTCTTTATCAAGCCACGCATGGCGCTGTACAGGTGTAAGCTCTCCGGTAGCCATATCCTCCAAAATTACAATCTGAGAGGCTGTCCAGCCGCGGGTTAACCGCCCATCATCGATATAAAATGCATCATTATCAAAGTCGGATAGATCGAAGCCGGCGAGCGTGTCAGTAATTTGCTCTTTACAGTAATTTTCGAGGTCCGACAAAGTAGCGTTTTCGGATGAGACGACGGGTAACGTCATGTTGGTTTGATAGAGCGTTGGAGTACCTTCTAAACCCTGACCGGATTCGACGAAGTCGAGCCCTTCAAAAACGGCGTAAAAGCTCTCGTATTTGACTTCCATTTTTGGTCACCTTTTAAGCTGTAAGTTAGCCGTTAATAACATGTGTAGTTGCGGTAATACAAGTAGATTGACAATACAATTGATATCGCAACCAAACGAGTCTTTCAGGTGTAGTAAAAAGCTACTGGCCTGCTGAAGTTTTTACAGCAGGCTAATGGCAACGCGCATCGATTGTTCATCCCGCTTATCGTAGCGGCGAGTGGTTGATATGTCGGCATGCCCCATGAGTTTTTGAACCGTAAATATGTCTACGTCAGCACTCAAAAGTCGAGTTGCGAAGGTGTGTCGCACATCATGCGGCTTAAACAGCTCTACGCCAGCGGATGTTGCCAATGTTTCCAGAATACCTTTAATAGAGCTACGGGTTATGGGCGGTTGATATTTTTGCCCTAATTCGTCCGAGTAGTACAAGGGCTGGCGATTACGGTTGGTTCGCAAAAACAAAGGCCCATCTTCCAAGCCCCGAGTAGCTAACCAGGCTGACAGCGACGCAGACAATTTATCGTTAATGAATGCTTTTCTTTCTTTATTCCCTTTACCTATTACATATATTTCTTTGGTATCCATGTTGATGTTAGATAATTCGATATTAGCAATTTCACTCCTTCGGAATCCGCAGTAATACAGGGCGTCAAATATAGCTCGGTCACGAATGGATTTGTAATCATTTAATTGCTCCAATGACTGCGACACCTTTATATATTCTTCATTTGAAATAACGCGACTTCTACTAATTCTGGTTCCTTTTGCGGAGCGTATTGATTTAATTCTAAGGTACGTGTTGGCATCAACTAAATCTAATTCCCAAGCCTGCTTCATTACGCCTTTAATAGCGCTCAAATAAAGATTAATTGTAGCTGGAGCTTTATTTTCATCTAAAAAATACTGCTTTATTTGTTTAACGTGTTTAGCTGTGATCTGATGCCATGGGCAATTGCGATGGTGCGAACGGCCGAGCAACTTAGCCACCGCGTTGAGATAGATAGTCATGTTGTCAAAGGACAGTTTGGATTCAAGCGTGCGTAAGTATTCATCCGATGGTGATTCACCTTGAGCTGGATCGAATACGTCAATGTGACCAACTGAGTCTGTAAGTACCAATTCCATCGCTAACCACCTAATTAATGTTGTTGAGCACCATTAAATATGTCCGTTCAACATTACTTCACAAAATATGTATTTTGTTAATGTAATGGGGCAGAGTGGTGTTGTAAAGCTTTTATCGTGAAAGGTCACGATTGATTTTTTGAGGGTAGGGCGGGAGAAGCGGAGTACAGGTGTGCTATATTTCAATCGTGAACAATCACGACAAAGGAAAGGCTGCTTATGGCCAAGAATCCGTACAACCGAGAATTGCTGGAATTCATGGATCAGCAAGGTAAACGACTATTGCGATATGACATCGCCGACCAAGAAGCTATGTTTGAGCGCATTGAAAAGCTGCTCCATGCTGACTTAGATGAAGGCAAATTATCCAAATCTCTTGAGCGCTTAGTGTTGCGCCACATGCCTAATCGCGATGATGTGGTTCGCTTGCTTAATAATCGTCGGAGCTGGCGTCGGAATTTAACAGGCACGCGAGCCAAAACGATCTATGTAAGTAAGCAAAATAAAGAGCGAATTGATACGTTGGTGAACGTTCTAAACTACGATTCGGAAGACGAGCTGATTACTGAGCTGTTGAATGCGATGGCTACGGACCCTAAAGCCCGTGCCGATGCTGAAAAATCAAAAGATTCGATTGTCGTTCCTATTCACCTCAAAGCCAGCATGGACGAAAAAGCATTGGTAGACGAATTGATTAAACAACTACCAGCTCCGTTTGCTGATCTGCTCGATGAAACCAATTAAAACTAGCAAGGTTACAAGCGAGCAGGCCAGCACGCCTACACGGTAAAGCTAAACAGTCCTGCGATAACCCTAATCTAAAATTCCAAAATCGGCTCGTACACCGTGAATCGGCAATCATCGCTATCAGAGTAATAGGTAGACGTGGAATCAGCGCAAGTCTTGTATGCCGGCTCGTGCAAAATTTCTAAGCAGCTATCACCTTGATCGGTGCTGCCGTCCGGGCACTCGGCCGGTTCGGCCGCACTTATAGCGATGTCAGCGCACGAGTTATCGGTTTGCAGCGAGCCACCATCATCACAGTAGTATGATTTACTCTTGGTTTTAGGTGTTTCACATTTTTCTGTACTGGCGTTATAGGAATAATCAAGGTGAGAACAACCTTTTATGTAGTCAGCCTTGATGTCACTAGATAGACAATATTCAGACCAAACAGACCCTTCAGGGTAGTAACCAGATTTACAGTCAGCTGGCATGTAGTAAGGGTCGTAGGAGCATACCATGTCACCGCTAGTGTACTCGTAATGCACAACCATTCCGGATGGGCAGCTTTCACCAGCGCTTATTCGGGTTGTCTCGGATGTGCAGTCGCCCCCGTATGCTGCGATGTAATTAGGGGTTCTAGGGATTTTCCCCTCTAAAAAGACTTAATCCTCTGTAGACCACACCAATAAATGGCTGCGGAGGTGGGT
>NZ_JAHZSS010000034.1 GCF_019457915.1 Neiella holothuriorum | reverse complement strand
GCTGGGGTACCTGGATTTGAACCAGGGAATGGCGGCATCAAAAGCCGCTGCCTTACCGCTTGGCGATACCCCAACAATCATACAAAATGGTGCGGAAGGAGAGACTTGAACTCTCACACCTTGCGGCGCCAGAACCTAAATCTGGTGCGTCTACCAATTCCGCCACTTCCGCGTGCATTCATTTTGTATGGTGGCTATGGCGGGACTTGAACCTGCGACCCCAGCATTATGAGTGCTGTGCTCTAACCAGCTGAGCTACATAGCCATCTTCTTTCCCAACATCCTCGGTATGACCCTTGGCGTTGGTGGCGCGTATTATGCGAATCGAAGGGGGTGTCGTCAAGCCCCTTTTTAAGCAATTTTTCTGGTTGCTCATGAATTAAGCAAAAATCGCTAAAAGAGTACGCATTTTCGTCAAATGAGATTGTTAAATACAAGAATTGATCAAAACGTAGGGGGAGGTGAAACAAGCCCGATACAATCGGGCCTGCTTAAATCGCGCCGAACAGGGGCGTTTAGATGGCGCCGTGGGTTTCTTTTTTAGCGCTGGTGGCGTTTGCCTGCATTTCTTCTAGCGGAATAAATGGGAAATTAGGCGCGTAATCTTTCAATTCAAAATACGCGGTAGTGACTTTGTCTCCGGCTGACAGGCCTTTAAAATCACTTTTTTCCAGACGTAATTCTTCGGTCAGTTGGGCCCAAACCATGGCATCCCAAGGTAGCAAGTAGCCACTTATACCTGCTACTTCCACTTTTGCTTCTGTATGAGCATTGGGCGCCAGCAGGAAAATACTGGCATCGGGGGCTAGGTCTGCGCCATAGCGTTCAATCAGCAATTGGATGTCTGCCACGGCATCAAGTCCACCCACTAACATTTGCAGTTTGTCTTCATTGGCTAACAGCACAACATCGCGAACCAGTGATGTTGGCGGCTTGCGGCGACCAGAAGCGTCGGCAACCTCGCCATCAATGAGAACCAATTCGCCACGGTAGGCTTGCATGCCATTGCTAGCAACGGCTTTGAAGTTTGTATTAAAAAGCACGCCTTGTGCTTCGTAGGTATCCAACAGCATGTTTTGCTCCAATTAAAATTCATCTCATTGACTGGAGTGCAAAACTTGAACCACGACCGCTCAGTTTAAAATTGTTTTAATTAACAGTGGGTAAGGTTTTTTTAGTGTGATGTTCTATGTTGGGTGCGACACAGTGTGTCGTCTTTGCCACCAACAATTGCAGTGATAATGAGTCGCCTTCTAATTTATTAGCTATCGTGGTTAATAATGGATTAACATGCTGATAGTCTCCCTACCTGATATGAAAGCTTCCAATCAGTAAGCTGTTTTTTGGAAAAATGCTATGAAACGCGTGACCGTTCTTTACTACACAGAATCCGATCTTCGATTAAGCGATGAAGTGTTGGTGTTAAATACGAGCAGCTCTGGCCGAGTGATTATTCCTGCTGAATTCAAACAAGATAAGCAAATTATCGCGGTGCTAGAGGGCGAATGCCGGCTACTGAATCGGTTGGGGGAGCGGGTATTCCCGAAGCATGTCGACATGGTACCCAGCGATGCACAAAAGCTCGACTGGGACTAAATACTGCATCTAACGGCAATAAAAAAGGCTACCCATTGGTAGCCTTTTTTGATGCTTAAACGATTAAACGTTAAAGCGGAAGTGAATGACGTCGCCGTCTTTACAGGTATAGTCTTTACCTTCCAGACGCCATTTGCCTGCGTCTTTAGCGCCGTTCTCACCGTTGTATTCAATGAAATCATCGAAGGCAACAACTTCGGCACGAATAAAGCCTTTTTCAAAGTCGGTATGGATTTTACCCGCAGCCTGTGGCGCTGTGGCGCCAACCGGAATTGTCCAAGCGCGAACTTCTTTCACGCCGGCGGTGAAGTACGTGTGCAGGTGCAATAACTCATAGCCACCACGGATCACACGGTTTAAGCCCGGCTCTTCTAAGCCCATATCGGCCATGAATTCTTCAAGCTCTTCGGCTTCTAGCTCGGCCAATTCTGATTCGATCTCGGCACAAACCGGAACCACAACGGCATTTTCTTGAGCTGCAATCTCACGAACCACATCCAGATAAGGATTGTTTTCAAAGCCATCATCATTCACGTTGGCAATGTACATGGTTGGCTTAATGGTTAAGAAGTTCAGGTAGTTGATTGCGGCTTTTTCTTCTTTGGTCAACTCAAGCGAGCGAATCATTTCGCCTTCTTCGAGGACAGCTTGAATGCGCTCTAAAATCGGCAATTCAAATTTGGCGTCTTTATCGCCACCTTTGGCTTTTTTAAGGTTGCGCTGAACGGCACGTTCACAAGCTTCTAAGTCAGAGAGTGCGAGCTCAGTATTAATGACCTCAATGTCTGATGCTGGATCGACTTTGCCATCAACGTGAACAATGTTTTCATTTTCAAAACAGCGCACAACATGACCAATTGCGTCGGTTTCACGAATGTTGCCGAGGAATTTGTTACCTAAGCCTTCACCCGTTGATGCGCCTTTTACCAAGCCAGCAATGTCCACAAATTCCATGGTGGTTGGCAAGATCTTTTGTGGGCTCACGATCGCCGCGAGCTGATCTAAACGTGGATCAGGCACAGGAACCACACCAGTATTTGGCTCGATGGTGCAGAACGGGAAGTTAGCGGCTTCGATACCCGCTTTAGTTAATGCATTGAAAAGAGTCGATTTACCAACATTTGGTAAACCAACAATGCCACATTTAAATCCCATAACAGGTTCCTTAATTGTTCGGTTGAAAGGCTTTAACAGCCTAAAAGCTAAGTTGCTTTAAAGCTATGTAGCCGGTTCATTGCTTTGGCGAGGCCATCTTTAGCAATGATATCGAAGCAGCGAGCGGCTTCATCAATAGCAGCTTCTATCGCTTGTTGCTGCGCTTGCGGGGCTTTACCAAGAACATAACCACTAACACGATTTTTATCGCCAGGGTGATCAATACCGATTCGCAAACGCAAAAAATTCTTGTTGTTGCCCATTTTACTAATAATGTCGCGCAAACCATTGTGACCACCGTGACCGCCACCGCGTTTGAATTTAGCAACGCCAGGGGGCATATCCAGCTCATCATGGGCCACTAAGATTTCTTCTGCTTCAATCTGATAAAAGCGGGCTAGGGCTGCAACAGCCTGACCACTACGATTCATGAATGTTGTTGGAACAAGCAGGCGGAAATCGGTGCCATTGTGCTGAATGCGGGCGGTATAGCCGTGGAATTTGGCTTCCGGTTTGAGCGTGACGTGGTGGATGCGGGCAAGCTCCTCCACAAACCAAACACCCGCATTATGGCGGGTGTTGGTATATTCGGGGCCCGGATTTCCCAGGCCCACGATGAGTTTAATTGAATGGTCCATAATAAAGGACTGTCAATCTTACTCTGCGTCGCCTTCAGCGGCTTCGCCTTCAGCTTCTTCTTCGTCAGAACCGCCTTTACCAGCAGTGATACCAACAACAGCCAAGTCGTGAGACTCACCTTTTGCCAGTTCAACAGACTCAACGCCTTCTGGTAATTTGATTTCTGACAGGTGAATCGTTTGACCGATTTCAACGTTAGCCAGATCAACTTCGATGTACTCAGGCAAATCAGCTGGCAGACAAGAAACCGCAATTTCATTGGCCAAGTGGTTTACAACACCGCCGTTCTTAACTGCTTCTGCTGTATCTTCGTTTAGGAAGTGAACAGGTACAGTTGTAACCAGCGCTTGAGTTGCATCAACGCGCAAGAAGTCTAAGTGAGTGACTTTTGGCTTGAACGGGTGACGTTGCATATCTTTTAGAATTGCTTGTACTGAAGTACCGTCAATGTTCAGGTTGATAACTGAGCTGTAGAAAGATTCAGATTCTTGAATTTTCAATACTTTGCTGTGCTCAAGAGTCAATGCTTGTGGCTCTTGGCCGGCACCGTAAAGGATTGCAGGAACTTTGTCTGCGTGACGAAGGCGGCGGCTCGCACCTTTCCCTAGGTCGTTACGGACTGCTGCATCCAGAGTAATTTGATCAGACATGTGTCGTCTCCAATAAAGTTAATGATGTTGGTTTTTGCGACCAAAACCAACGCAAGTAAAAGCACCCTGTTTTCAGGGGCGCGGTATTCTATCTCGCAGACAAGGCCGTCGCAAGTGGCCGACCAATAAAAAGTCAAATAGAGGGCGGAAACGCTCTTGCTTCATCGCCCCCACATCACCGCGCCCACATATCGAACGTGACATGTCCTATCAATTTGCTGGCGGCAGCTTCTTGCATGCCACATCGCCATTCGTGCGCTGATTTGTTTGCGATTTTGTTAACAACTCATGTCGAAACCTGCCAATTGTGGAGCAAATTATTAGAACCCGTGGAGTTCTAGCGGGGTCTGTCGTTGCGCCCTTTCAGCTACTTATTGGCGCGCGTACCCTTGGCGCTCATAGAGATAGCTTGCCTGCTGAGTGTTAACGGTTGTGGTCATGGCTGTAAACCTCGAGGGGAAATGACGATGGAAAAAGAGAGCAAGATGAGCGTGAACAACAATATTTGGAAAATCGGATTAGCAGTGTTGCTTGGGGTTAGCTTAACGGCATGCAATATCAGTGAAGATGAAGACGACGATAGCAGCACCGGTTATGGCTATTTTAGATTTGCCAATCTGGTTGCTGGTTCATCAGATATTGAACTGGTTATGGACGATTCATCGTTTGCCGAAATTGGGTTTGCTGAAGCAAGTGAATTAGAGGCAGTGACAAAAGGCAGTTACGACTTAGAGTTCAACCAAATTTTGCCTAACACCGACAATGACAATTTTATTGACGACAGTGATGTCACCATCAAAACCGATTATATCTATTCCTACCTGTTATACGGCGACGACCCAGACGCCCCAGAAGCGCTGACCATTCGAACCGATGTGGATGATTTATATGATGACGATTATGACGATGGTCAGGCCCGTTTTCAGTTTTTCCAAGCATCGAGTGATTTAGCGGATGTTGATATTTATCTCGTAGAGGAGGGCGATGACACGCTCAATCAATCGGTCTACACCTCATTAAGCTACATGAGCGAATCAGAAGAATTCGATCATGATGAAGGCATCTACAAAATCATTGTCACCGAAAGTGGCAGCGATTCAGTGCTTATTGAAGCCGACAACATTAGCATCGAAGAAGCCAACGCTTACGTCTTCGCGTTAGTCAGCTATGACATCGCCAACAGTGATTCGCCGCGTTATGCATTAGTGGTGCTCGATAGCAGTGGCGCAAGAATGGTGACCAATGATGCGCAAACTGCGGTTGTTCGCATTAATAATGCCATGGCCAATACCGATGGCATCGATGTGTACCAAACCAAAGGCGATGATTTAACCCTCGTTGCTAGCGACCTCTATTTTGGCGAGAGTTCAGACGGCTATGAAATGGATATTAGCGATGTTGATGACGGCGATAATGTCACCTTCTATATCTATGATGCCGGTGCAGATATTGAAACCGATAGCGCGCTCATTTCGGATGACTATGATGTGGAGCCTGATTCGCAGCGAATGATTGTTCTAGCGGGTGATCGCACCGACGATGTTGTGATGGCAAGCGGCGAACAAGATCTGAGTATTCAAAAAACGCATGCCAAGCTGATTTTTACCCATGCCATTGATACTGAGTCCTCTGACTATTTAGAGATTGTGGTGGTTGAAGACGGCGGCGATCCGGACAACTACAACACCGCGGTCACCCTTAGCTATTTAGGCTCTGAAGAATATGAAATTGAGCAAGGTGATTACCAAGTCTATGTGTATCGTGAAGATGATGGTGTTTGGCTCGCTGAGCTGAACCTAAATAATCTAGAAGAAGCCGATGTGGTGAGCTTAACGGTGACCGAAAGCCAATACGGTGGCACGCCTTATGAAATCCAAAAAGTCGTTTATGACTGATGGGTAGAGGCTGTTTCGGTAGCCTCAACCCCTTTGATGCCGCAATAAAAAACCATGCCGCTTAGTTCTCAATGAGCGGCATATAAAGGTTTTAAAACGGCGGCTTTATTCATTGCAACAAGGTGATTATCAGTAAAAAGTAAATTGTCATTCAAACAACGGGCTGTTTTTTAGAAGGGCACCTAAGCTTATTCTTAGCTAACTCGCTCTTCCCATTACTTTTTAGCCTGTGAATCTGATGATGAAATCGACAACTCTGAACGCTGCTGTAATCTCGGCAACTATTTTCTCGGCCACCACCTTACTAACAGCATGTGCTCAGCACGCTGAAACTACCGAAAGCGCCACACTAAATACCGAGCCGCCAGCGCCCCATCAACAAGTGCCGCCAGCTAGTTACCAACAAGTGTTGGCTGACGATGTTGACTGGCAGAAACTCAATCCTGCGCGCGGTGATGCCAGTCCTAAAGCTGGCACATTATGGGGCGATCGCAACGGCACCAGCGCCACTGGTTTTTTATTTAACCCCGTTGATGGTTTTGAGTCGCCGCCACACATTCATAATGTCAGCTATCGTGGTGTGGTGATCCGTGGCGAAGTGCATAACGATGACCCTAACGCTGCACAACTGTGGATGCCCGCAGGCTCGTTCTGGACTCAGCCAGCGGGCGAATCTCATATTACCGCGGCTAAAGGCGCCAATACCTTAGCCTACATTGAAATTGATAGTGGCCCCTACTTAGTCAAGCCCACCGCACAAGCCTTTGATAATGGTGAGCGGCCAGTCAACCTTGAGCAATCAAACCTCGTTTGGCTAACAGCTGACAAGCTCGAATGGGTGCAGCTTAATGGCAACAACGCCGCGCAGGTGAGTTATTTGTGGGGCAGCACCGAGCCGAATCAATATCGTGGCATGTTGCTTAAATTGCCTGCTAATTTTTCTGGCCAGATATTGACCAACGCTAACGAGTTTAGAGCTGTAGTGATTGCCGGTCAGCTAGCGTACCAGACGCCATTACAAGCAGAAGACACTTCATTAACTGAAGGCAGTTATGTGAGTTCAAGTGGCGCAGCAAGCCACACGCTAAAATCGCGCAGTGAACAGCCAGTCACCTTGTATGTGCGAACCAACGGTGAGCTAACCTTGGTAGCGAATTAGCTAAACCAATGCTGTGGAAATACAAGCGAATCCATGGAGTTGCTTTTTATAGGCTTAATTTGCTCACTCACTAACCGTGTTTAGGCGAAATGATTTGCTCCTTTTAGGTCTCATTTTGGTTCTTAGGTCCCTGTTTTGTGATTGCTTTCACTGGTAGAGTTCAGATGCTGATGGCCATTAGGTGTGGCTAAGATTTTTCTGCGGCGGAAACAGGGCTTCATTATCAAAGCGCTACTCATTCTCTTGTCTATTGTGTTTGCTACATGCTCGTTTGCAGAGGATGTGGTGAAACTATCGGCGCCGTTAACCAAAGGCCAGAAATATGTACAGTACAAGCGCCAAGTACTTGAAAGGGCGCTTGAGCTCAGCACGCCGGAATTCGGCCCTTATGTGATTCATGTTTCTGACTTACAAATGAAGTCCAGGCGCGCGTTGCTTGCGATGCAAAGCGGTGACATGGTGAATGTTGCGTCTTTGGCTGCAAATAAGAAGTGGGATCAGCTGGCGACGCCAATACGCGTTCCTGTTCGAGGCGGGATGGTCAGTTATCGACTTTTGTTGGTAAATAAAGAAGATCTTTTCAGGTTTGGCAAAATCCATAGAGCGCAAGAGCTTCGTGAATTAACCGCCGGTACCCAAGATCACTGGACAGTAACAACGCTTCTCAAAGCCGATAACTTTAAACATATAAGTGCCAATAATTTTGATGGCATGTTTTCCATGCTTTCCAATCGCCGTTTAGATTACATTCCACGAGCGATTTATGAGATTTTTGAGGAATACCAAGCATTAGCCGCAGAAAAAAGCTCTATTGTAATTGAGCCTTCAATCGCGATGTTTATACCCATGGTAAGTTATTTTTATGTGACGCCAACGGAAAAGCGGTTAGCGCAACGACTTGATCTTGGCATGAAAAGACTCGCCAATAGCGGCGAGCTAAAAGAAATTTTTACCGATTATTTTGGACAAGATATTGTGAAAGCTAACTTTGAGCACCGCACAATCATTGAGGTACAAGATAATTACTTTCTCTCTCAACTGCCATATTTCACCAGTAATATGCTGTGGTCAATTGACTCCTTTCAAACATCCAAACGCTCAACCCGCAAGAGATAATCCAAGCATTTTTCGTCATCTTGAATAAATGTCTAAGCTACATTTTTATTGTGTTTTTGAAGGATGTCCATGCAGTAATTCAACGACAAACCTGTCTTAGCTCGGAGTAATTTCGCTGCCTTTACTCGATCGCCACCTAACATTGCAGAATGAATTTCTTCAGTGAATTGTTGAGACCAATCAATATCCTTTTGAGGTAAGAGTTATTTTAGTGTTGCATCAATTTCAGACAACTTGACCATGATAAAAAAGAAACCCATGCAAATTGCGAAGTTGACTAAGTCGTTCCAATCCATGTGATTAGATCCGTTGTAGTCTGATGCCGCAAGTATGGGTGAAGGCTTACCGCTTACCGCGATGTACTCTTTGTCGGGAGGAGCGCAGCGACGAGTTAGTGACTTGCATTGTTATAGTTCATATGGATAAGAGGAAACGGGTTTCCTTGCCCATCCAAGGGAGAGCGCCCAGCCTTCACAAAGCCGAGATGCTCATAGAACGCCAATGCACTTGAGTTTTGCTCATTCACGTCGACTTTTGTTGCTCTCAACTGTTCTACAGCATACTCAACCAGCCTCTTTCCGAATCCTCTGCTCATAAACTCAGGCGCGATAAACAACATTTCTATGTTGTTCTCTGCGACACCAATAAACCCGCCAATTACTCCGTTATTACTTTTGAAGCATCGAAGCTCAACAGCATCAAAATAGTGTTTCAGGATAAGCGGCTTGAGTTCAGCGATGTTCTTTTCAGGTAAAAAGTCGTGAGTAGCTCTGACCGAGGCCTCCCAAACTTCGATTAGCCGCTCATAGTCAGCCTTCGTGGTCACCTCAATGCTCATATCGACCTCATGTAAATAGAATGCCACGTTGAAAGGCAAATAATATGTTGGTTAAAATCTGTGAGGACCGAGCATCTAGCCAACGTTAATACGTCCATTCCCTTTATCATCTTGCTATGTTTTTTACTCGCCAAGCCATTTAAATTTGGCATCTTTGATTATTTTATTGAATTCAGCCTGTGTGATTTTGTCGTTATCTAAATCATCTTCTGCTGTCCAAGCAATCTTCTGATATTCGTATTCTATAGCGGCAAGAATATAACCGAGCTTTCTTTCGGTGATGTTTCCCTTATGGAAGTGCTGCATCGCTAATTTCTTATTCCACGACTTTCCTTCTGGAGGTTGTGGTAACGTATAATCAAGGGTAAGAAGCCTTTCATCTGATATTGAGAGGCCTTTTGCTAATGAATCTTTGGCGCATTCATAAAGCAAATAATCAATAGAGTCTTGAAGGCCATAAAAATGCCAGTCAAAACCAGCATTACAACCTCCCACAATTTTTCCTCTTTGTCAGTAATATGTATGGTCCTTTCTGCGCAACCTGAAAGGCAAAATAAGGCCACGGTTATCTTAAACAAATTTAGATACATCAATTAACTCTTATGAATGAATAAATCTTTGCATGCGGGCGATCTTTAGCGAGTCCGAGCCAGAGTTTTTCGCTGGCGCTTTTGTTGAGCACTTGTAAAATTGCAATCACTACGAGTTCGGCAGCAGAATGGGCACTTTAAATTTTATACGGCTTACTGAACTGCTTTGATTAGACGACTGATTTATAGATGATACAGATATTGCACCTACATTTTTGTCGCCCTCTGACGTTTCACTTGATTCGGTAACAGAAACTGCAACGTCAAATTCAACATCTTGTAGGGGGATGCCGGTATCCGAACAGAAGCTATTGTCCACTTCCCCTCTAGTGACACAGTTCTAAAGTAGAGTTTTCCAGTTTTGCTCGGTAGGCTGCTGGAGGCAGATTACCGAGACTTTCATGTGTTCGCTCTTCGTTGTAATCCAGCAGCCAGACCCAAGCCATGTCTTGAACCTGCTCTAAGTTGTCGAACAGGTAAGCATCTAAAAACTCTCGCCGGAACGAGCCGTTGAACCGTTCAACAAAGCCATTCTGCTGTGGTTTGCCTGGCTGGATGTAAACCAGCTTGATGTGGTGCGCTTCGCACCAGTCGGTTAGTCGCGCCGAAATAAGCTCTGGGCCATTATCAACGCGCAGTTGTTTGGGTAAACCGCGCTGAATTTTAAGTTGCTCAAGTACACGAACCACACGCTCAGCAGGAAGTGACGTATCCACTTCAATGGCCAAGCACTCTCGGGTACCTTCGTCCACCACATTCAAGGTGCGGAAGCGTTTGCCGCAGTACAGTCCATCGTGCATAAAATCCAATGCCCATTGGTGATTGGGTTTGGCCTGAACTTCTAGTGGCTGAGCAATACGTTTGGGCAGCGCGCGCTTGGTGCGGCGCTTGAGGTTCAAGCCCATTTGGCAATACACCCGATAGACCCGCTTGTGGTTAAACCGGTGGCCTTTGTAGCGCATTCGGCCAAAGCATTTCCAGAAGCCCGCCCGAGGCGATTTCTTTAATTCTGCGTTGAGCGCATTAATGACAGCAGCATCCTTTTGCCGCCAATCGACTTCAGGTCGGTAGTAGCTTGAGCGGCTGATATTGACGAATTTACACGCCTTGAGCACACTCAAACCAAAACCAACCAATGATTGGGCACAGTCTTTTTTCGCTACTGTCACCAACCCTTTTTTGCGAATAATTCCTTAATCGCATGATTTTCTAGGCTGACTTCAGCAAACATCTTTTTGAGCTTGGTATTTTCTTCTTCAAGCTCTTTGACGCGTTTAAGCTCAGATGCATCCATGCCACCGTACTTGGATTTCCATTTGTAGTAGGTGGCGCTGCTCATACCGTGCTTTCGGCAAATATCTTCGATCTTCATGCCTGCATCCGCTTCTTTCAAAATGCTGACAATCTGGGTTTCCGTGAATCGTGATTTTTTCATCGTTGTCTCCTGCGTTTATCATTGCAGAAAACTCCAATTAGATCTGTCTCAGCTTAGGGGAAGTGGACACTATAACCAGAAGCTCTGGGGGATCCCCTCATAATTTAGGCATTCCTGTTTGATGAACCAGCCTGATGTAATGCCCAATTGCCCAGCGTATATCTGCGCTGCTGATTGGGTAATCCCGCCATCGTTTTCTTACCTCCCG
>NZ_JAHZSS010000033.1 GCF_019457915.1 Neiella holothuriorum | reverse complement strand
AGTGCGCTTTGTTTTTGAAGGGATTCGCTTTTCCATCATAGGTCTCCAATGTGTAAACCTATTTCAGGACGGGACATAACGCCACAAAAAAGCCCCGCATTGCGGGGCTTTTTATTTTGAAAATATCGCTTATTTTTCGACGTTGTTTTTACGCGCCGAGGTTTTCTCGCAGCGACTGATAACGCTCTTGTACATTATCGCCAAACAATGGATCGGACTTGCGCGCTAATTCTTTAAGTGAATCCACATCGTCAATGCCATCATAAGGCAGTAAGGCAATGATCGCTTGCCAATCCGCGTCGGTCAGTTCTTCCCGCAACGCCGGCAAGATATGATCTTCTTCGTAGTTCAAATGATTTGTTTGAATTTCTAAAAATTCATCCAGAGCATCGATGTACTGCTGTTGGGGCACCACGGCGTCCATCAGAATCATCTCTGTCATGTCACACAAATGTTCTGTCAGCGCTGAAATTTTAATGTGCTGTTCAGCTAACTTGTGGACTCCATCGGCAACCTTCTCATCTTTCCTATGTTCAAGGTAATAGCTGTAGATGATGTCTTCACAAGGGTGGTGATGCTTGTCAGCATACTCATGTAAGTATTCAACAATATCTTTGATTAGATCGTAGCGAATGCTTCTGTCCTGGCGTAGGTCTTCCAGTTTAGCCTTGAGGAACTTGAGCAACGTCGTCATGTTGACGTGCTCCTTGTGTATGATGTCTAAGATCATGCATTTCTCTCCTGCCAATCATTGGCATCAACGCGCAGACAAGCCACGACGATGAGTTGTAGGTCAGACGGTATTATATTTATGCTAGTTCGAATGCTGAATGAGCCAGCTCAATTTTGCATAAAATTAAACCAACTACCAGTATCAATCAGTCTATTTGCCAATTGACCGGCGCGATTTGCTGCTCCATAAGCCACCGATTTGCTTGAGAAAAGCAGCCTGAGCCCATAAATGCGGCAAAATCTTTGCCGACCTTAGACGCGCCGAGCGGGCTTGGGTGAGAGGTTTTCACCACCAAATGCTTAGAGCGGTCTATTTGTTCGCACACTCCGTGCGCAAACCGGCCCCAGCTTAGAAAGACAACATGTTCACAGTGCTCATTGATTGCTTGTAGTGCCGCGTTGGTAAACTGTTCCCAGCCTTTTTTCTGATGTCCACCGGCCATACCATCGGGTACCGTCAACACGCTGTTGAGCATCATCACGCCGCGCTTGGCCCAACTTTCCAAACAACCATGAACAGGTGCTTCAACCCCAAGATCTCGGTTCAATTCTTTGAAAATATTTTTTAAAGACGGTGGCTTATCGACGCCTGGCGGTACCGAAAATGACAAGCCATGGGCTTGCCCCAGGCCGTGGTAAGGATCCTGACCAATGATCACCACTTTGACTTGCTCCAGCGGCGTCCACTCAAATGCGTTGAAGATGTTGTCGCTAGCAGGGTAAACAATTTGCCCTTGCTGCTTCTGCTCACGCAAAAACGCGCTCAAGTTCTTCATGTAATCTTGTTCGAGTTGTTCGGCAAAAAAGGTTTGCCAATAGCCGGTTAGTTTATCAATGGCGCTCACAGCTCAAATCCTCTTAAAAAAGTTGCGGCCAGCTTATCACTAATCGCGATGTAAGCGCGAAGCATTCAAAAACCCATTGCGAAGCAACTTCGGCAGAGGTAGTCTCAAGGCCATACCAACATAGTTAACTGTGCGAATCTTATGGATAAAACAACCCGTATGTTGCCAGCGCGCAAGCGTATTGCGCTTGTGGCACACGATCACATGAAAGCCGAATTGCTTGAGTGGGTCACAACTCGTAAAGAACAACTTATTCAACATCAACTATTCGGTACCGGCACGACCGGCACTTTAGTTGCCAAAGCCACAGGCATTGAAGTGACCTGCATGTTGAGCGGCCCAATGGGTGGCGATCAGCAGCTCGGCGCGCAAATTGCCGAAGGCGCGGTTGATATCATGATTTTCTTTTGGGATCCCCTAGATGCGGTTCCCCATGACCCGGATGTAAAAGCCCTGCTTCGACTTGCGGCCGTTTGGAATATTCCCGTGGCGTGTAATCCGGCATCTGCAGATTTCCTAATGGAGTCGCCACTACTCAACCAAGAATACGCGACGTCTGTGCCCGATTACGCCAGTTACTTGCAGTCTCGAACATAAGCCTCTGATCGGTATTGCGGCCACCGCTAGCAATACTTTGTTAGCAAGCATCAAACGACACTTTCGGAATGCTTGTTTCAGGCTATGCTCAACGTGTAATTACTTGAATACAAAGGTTGTGCTGAATGATTGTGAACCCACTATCAAGTCAATATTTAGGCTTTTCCATCGCAAGCCCAATTGTTGTTGCGGCTTGCCCGTTGTCGGCCAAGTTAGAAAATATCGAAGCCATGCAAGAAGCCGGCGCCGGTGCCGTGGTGCTCTTTTCGCTGTTTGAAGAATCACGCATTAATAATGGTGAGCCCGATGCACAGTTCCGTGTCTCGAGTGATGATTACCTGCGCTTAGTTGAGCAAGCCAGTAACCTCAATATCCCAATTATTGCTAGCCTCAATGGCACCAACCTCGATCACCTGAGCCAAATGACCATGGCCGTGGTAGAAGCCGGTGCACATGCCGTGGAATACAACCCTTATCACCTGCCCATCAATTTGATGCGTAGTGGCCGTGAAGTTGAAGACGAGCTGGTTGAGCTTGCCACCGAAATGCGGGCTATTTGTCAGCGCCCAATGGCCATGAAATTAATGCCAACCCTCAGCTCGCCAGGCTATCTGGCGATGGTGTTAGATGCCACCGGCATCGACGGTCTGGTCATGTTTAATCGACTTTATTTACCGCAAGTGGATACTGAATCCATGGTGCTATCGCGTCACGTACACCTTTCTCGTAAAGAGGACAGTGCTTGGGGCATTCATTGGGCATCTTTGCTACACGGCAAAATGCAGGGCTCAATCATTGGTAACAGTGGTGTTGAGCACGCAGAACAAGCGTTACAATATTTGCTATCAGGTGCTGAAGCCGTCCAAGTTGCATCGAGCCTAATCCGTAACGGAATCGATTATATTGGCACCTTAAACCGCGGTTTGCGGGACTGGATGGAGCATCATGAATGCGCCGATATTTCCAGTATTATTGGTTTGCTAAGCGAGCAGCGCCAAGCCGATAGCGCTTCACAAGATCGAATCAGCTATATGAAAAGCCTGCACAACTTCCAAAGCCCTCACTTCAAATAGGCTGGGCGGTTAAATCGAACCTCAATAAGCCAACCTTCGGGTTGGCTTTTTAATTCGCATATTAGCTTCAATCACGCCCCCACCTCGTTCGCTTTTTTAACCGGCAAGAGCTCATATAACGTACTGAAAAAGTTTAAAAAAAGAACAGAATACCACGATTTACAGGTTTCTTGGTAGAAAGGCCGCCATTTAAGTTTACTTCCACCCCGATAAAGTAGATAAAACCCACAGACATCATTTTATCTTGTTGATGAAAATAGCCTTTTAAGGCTCATTCCACATGTGTGTAGGTGACTTGCTCCGCTTACATTGGCACGCATGGAACATGTGCTTTTTATCGTGAATACACACACCATTTAGGAAATATAACGTGGATCTTAAGAACAACGACAAACTCAAACAAGCCGAAGCAAAAGCACAAGCGCTTCAAGCTGAATTGAAAGCAAAAGGGCCGATGGAATTTGCAAAAGCAAACATGCCGCTGGTTGGCGGAGCTGCGGCTCTTTTACTGATCGTGTTGTACCTGCTGTTATCAGGTGGTTCAAGTAGCGCATCTTCGGAAAAGTCGTTCTTCCAGGATACGGTTAAACTAAAAACCTGTGCGCCAGTCACCCCGTCCATGACACTGGCGACCGCCAGAAGCCAATTGAAGCTGAAACATGCTGACTACATAAACGAAGTACGCGAGCAGTTTTCAAGTAAGGCAGAAGCGGAACAATTTGAAGATAAATTTAATCGCCGCGTACAGGCAGCGACAATCGCCCAGCAAATGTCTCTTGAAGCGTCCTCTAAAAGTGAACGCAAAGCATTCATTGAAGCCTGTAAGAGCCTGACGTTCTAATTGCTTGTGACCAAGGTGACGGCGATTGATCCTGCTTCAATCCCATCACATGGACAAAAAAAGCCGGCTTATCGCCGGCTTTTTATAGGGTTCGAGTTAGGACTATTTCTTATGACCAAACATGCGGCGCATGGTGTCATCTTTTAAGCCAAAATGATGGTAAAGCGCCGCAACAACATGCAGCACAATAAGTCCGATGAGTATATTGCCGCCGATTTCATGTACTTCATGAGCAATGCCACCTAGCGTTTTCATTTTTTCTTCCGCACCTGGAATTTCGAACAAGCCGAAAAACGGAATACTGTGGCCGCCAGCGTAAGACATAACCAACCCACTAAATGGCAGAGCCAGCATGGCTAAATACAACAAGCCGTGGGCAACTGACGCCATGGTTTTCTTGAGGCCATCACCAATTGGCGCGGGCTTGCCAATTTTCTTAATCAGCACGATTCGAATAATGATCAGTGCCGCGAGTAGCAAGCCTAAAGACTTGTGCCAAAAATAAAGCTCAAATTTTTCTGGCCCGCGAGGCATCTCGCCAGCGTACAGAATAATGGCAATAGCTGCGATCATCGCAATAGCCATCAGGCCATGCATGAACTTGATCACAGGGTGAAATTTGTCGGGGGAGGTCATGGTCGAGTCCTTTTTTATTAGTATTCAACAGGTTCGTCTGGTGCACTGCGTCAAGTTGAGTCTACGAGAATCGAATATCAAATCAACTCCACAGGATTGAAAATTACAAAAGATTACACAACCAACAGCGGTATCGATTAAACAATTAAGATTGCTAGAAGGTATCTGCTAACAGTCAAATAAAAGCTCTAAAATTTAATAAAAATGTCATGCATTACTGGCAATGTGCGCTTTTGAAGCACACTGCAAGGTCAGTAGCATGAGTACACGCCACCCTCTTTACAATGAACTCACTCGCGTCATCGCGCAGCAGCAAATCACGCCATTATTTCAACCGATAGTGCATTTGCAGCGCGGCTCAGTGGTAGGCTACGAAGCGCTCAGCCGAGGGCCATCTGACAGTCCATTGCATTCGCCTGCAGCCTTGTTTGATGTGGCTCAGCAAACCAATCGGCTATCGAATCTCGACCTTCTCTGTCGCCTGTGCGCCATTCGCCGTTTTGTTGAATTCGATACCAATGCATTGCTGTTCATCAATGTCAGTCCGGTCACCTTGCTCCATGAAGATCACCCAAAAGGCCGTACCTTAGAATTGCTCAATCAATTTAATCTCAAACCTGAGCAAGTGGTGATTGAACTGTCCGAGCAACATCAAGTTGATGATTCACAAACCTTACAGAACGCCGTGGAGCATTACCGCAAGCTCGGCTTCCTGATTGCTATTGATGATCTTGGCTCTGGCTTCTCAGGCTTAAAACTCTGGTCTGAAATTCGCCCCGACATCATTAAGATTGATCGTTACTTTGTCAGCCAGATCCATGCCGATCCGCTTAAAAAAGAATTTGTTCGTAGTATTGTGTCATTAGCGCAAACCACCGGTTCTAAAGTCGTTGCCGAGGGTATTGAAACCGATGAAGAACTGATCCAAGTTCAGGAGCTGGGCATTGATTACGGTCAGGGTTACTTGCTAGGCCACCCTCAACCAGAAATTGGTTTAGAGCCCGTCGGTGTTTATAAAATTCGAAATGAGCGCAGCACCTCGTTGCAAGGTTTAAATGACACGGCATTACAGTTGCTAACGCCAGCGCATCCAGCGCCATTCGACATGCCAGTGGGTACCGTGGTCGATCGTTTTTTAAATGATCCCAACCTTCATTCAATAGCCATCGTCGAAAATCATAACCCTGTGGGCATCGTTCAACGTTCAGCCTTACTTGAACTGTTTTCAACGCCCTACGGACGAGCGTTAAATGAACGACGCCCCATTTCTCAGGTCATGCAATTAAACCCCGTTGTCGTTGATGCAGAAACGCCATTAGAAGTAGTAAGCCGAACAGTAACTGACGAAGAAAGCTTTGATGTAAATACTCACTTCATTGTTACAACAGAAGGCAGTTACAAAGGGCTAGGATCGGTGCGTAGCCTATTGCGCCGAATCACTGAATCCAGAATCCAAAGTGCGCGCTATGCCAACCCACTGACGATGCTGCCGGGCAATGTCCCCATCTATCGAGAAGTGGAGCGCCTGCTGCACAAACCGAAAGACTTTATATTTGCCTATTTGGATTTAAATAATTTCAAGCCTTACAACGACGTTTATGGTTACGGCCGCGGTGACATGGTCATCCAGTTGGTTGCCGAATTACTCAAAACACACGCATCAGGCCCGGGTAACTTTATTGGCCACGTGGGCGGCGATGATTTTGTCGCCATATTAACCACTGACAACTGGCAACAGCGCTGCCAACTAATCCTCAATGATTTTGACGCTCGCATTAGCCACTACTATGAGCACTCCGATGTGGCGCAAGGCGGTATTGTTGCTCGAACTCGCAGTGGAGCCGAGCAGTTCTTCCCGTTACTTGGCCTATCCATCGGCGCCGTTCAGCCCGATCTGCAAGGCTGCCATTCTCACCATGATATTGCGGCATTAGCGGCGGACGCGAAAAAACAGGCAAAACGTACGGTCGTTAGCTCGTTGTTTATTTCACGACGTCGAGTTCCAAACTCAGCTAGCCCTCTTAGCAAACCATTACAAATAGCCGAATCAGCGTAATTGATGTGGGCTAAGTAACCCTTTTGGCAATACAATTGGCTGTTTTTGTGTTTGCTGCACATACTGATGGCATAGAGTTCAGGGAGATTTACCTATGCCACATACACACCAAGTACGCGATTTCATGCAAAAGCACTACCCACACATTCAGGTGGGTAGCCCATTAACAGAAACTGTTGATTTACTTCGCGAATACGGTACAACCGGCACCCCCGTTGTTAACGGCCGCCGACAGTTAAAAGGCTTTGTCTCTGAGCAAGACTGTATTCGCATGCTGATTAGTGCCTCTTACTTTTGTGATACCACGTTAAAAGTGGAAGACGTCATGAGCAAAAGCCCGCTATCGGTATCGCCTGATATGGGGTTGGTCGATTTAGCGCAGCAGATGGTCAAGGAAAAACCGAAGATCTACCCTGTTGTCGAAGATGACAAAGTTATCGGCGTCATTAGTCGCTCTGATGTCATGGCAGCGTTAGCCACGGCCCTGAAATCCTGCACTCCGGTGTAGCGGATTTTCACATCAAAAAGGCATGCCAAGCGGCATGCCTTTTTAGTTTCTAACGGGTAATCTATGTGCTTGCCACCAACTGCCGTTCATTCAAAATTTGAGCATGATGCTGGCGATGGCTTGATGCTGATTAAAGTCGTCGCCGCCTAGCTGGCTAATCCACTCCAGCCGAGTCACCAAGGCGTCAGTAATAGGAAACTCTCCCCCTAACCCAACAAGAAAGCTGAACTGGCTGTCACTAGCGGCGCACATTGTCCGTTCATCATCGGATGCACATTGCTCGTTCGATTCTTGTTGGTAGCGAATGATATCGTAATCATCATACTGCACGCCCATTCGATAAAATGCTGCAAAGTCAGTGTAATAGGCGTAGCCAAGAAGGCTTGCGGAAAGGTTAAAGCTGTGTTCAATATCGACGCTAGGCAAACTGTCACTGACACCTTCTGCATCGGCGTAACGGCCACCGGCAAACTCAATAGCCCAAACGTCCTGAAAACGATAACCGCCATAGAACTGCCAATTTGCTTGCCACTCGGTATCAACGTAATCCGCATCGAACTGGCCATAACCAACACCGCCGCCAATATAAAGCGGTGACGTGAGCGGCGGGTTGATCAACTCCCATCGTGCAGCAAAGGCACTGGGCAATAACAAGATAAGGCTGAGTGACAGCATCCGTAACATAATAAAAATCCGTGGAACTTCCGGTAAGGCCTGTTGCTTACCCTAAATGAATCGCAAGCTCACAGCAGTATTTTCCACCAATTTAATGAAAAAAGTGCTTGCGCGCTATCAAATAAATCAAGTAAGATTCGCGCCGCGCTTAAAGGCGCAACCTGCAGAAGTGGCGGAATTGGTAGACGCGCTAGCTTCAGGTGCTAGTGTCCGTTAGGACGTGGGAGTTCAAGTCTCCCCTTCTGCACCAAATTATTAAGGCTCGTATCCCATTGGGGTACGAGCCTTTTTTCATTTTCCGACCAAAAATTGACCTGTCACCATTGACCATCAATCATGATTAGCGATACTTCACCTATAGTCGCCACAACAGATGAGTCGTATGGATCAGTTTCTGGCACAGTTGCCCAAAGTTGAACTTCACCTCCACATCGAAGGTACATTAGAGCCTGAGATGATGTTTGCTCTTGCTGAGCGGAACGGCATTGCGCTGCCTTATCGCAGCCCAGAAGCGCTACGTGAGGCTTATCAGTTCGACAACCTTCAGTCGTTCCTTGACTTGTACTATCAAGGCGCAGCGGTATTGCGCACCCGTGACGATTTCTATGACTTGGCCATGGCGTATTTCAAACGCTGCGATCAAGAGCAAATCCTTCACTATGAAATCATGTTCGATCCGCAAACTCATCTGAATCGTGGTGTCCGAATGAATACCATGATGGAAGGTTTAGTGGGCGCCCAGCAAGATGCTCAACGTCATTATGGAGCGAGCAGCAACTTAATATTGTCATTGCTGCGCCACTTACCAGAAGAAGATGGCATCGCCGCGTTAGAACAAGCGAAACCATGGCAGCATCTAATCAATGCGATTGGATTAGATTCTAGTGAGCGGGGCAACCCACCAAGCAAATTCAAACGAGCTTTTGAGCTGGCAGATAGTTATGGCTGGCACCGAGTTGCTCATGCTGGCGAAGAAGGACCTGCCGACTACATTTGGGAAGCCCTTCGTGATTTGCAGGTGCGCCGCATCGATCATGGCGTGCGTTGCCAAGAAGATGCGCAATTGGTTGAATACCTGATACATCACCAAGTGCCGCTGACAGTCTGTCCGCTATCAAACGTCCGCTTAGGCGTTTATAACGATTTGCGTCAACACAACTTAAAACAGTTACTGGAATTAGGTTTGTGCGTCACACTTAACAGTGATGATCCAGCTTATTTTGGCGGCTATCTCACCACCAATATGTTGGCGGTGCAAAATGCCCTGAAGCTTTCAGAAACTCAATGGATTCAATTAACGACCAATGCGATCAACGCAAGCTTTGCACCGGTGGAGCGTAAAATGGCCCTCAAACAGCGGTTGACCTCAGCGGTTGTGAACTACCACCTTGGGCCAACCTCTCAAGTCGCAGGCGCTTAGCCTGCGAAGCGCGGCTCAACGCAGCCAGCAACCTCAACTTCAACGGCAAAAATAGAACCTGAAAGCGGATACTGCGCCGCTTCTTCAGGGGAGCCCGCCTTCGTGGTAGTAATATAGAGCGTTTTAAGATCGGCGCCGCCAAATGCAACCATGGTTGGGTTTTGAGCCGGCACAGCGATGGTATTAATGATTTCACCCGCAGGATTCATTTGCACCACACGTCCACCGCCATAAAGCGCAGACCAATAATTCCCTTCAGAATCGACCGAAGCGCCATCTGGGCGGCCCCAACCTTTGGGAAACTCAGCAAAGATTCGCTCATTGCTCACCGAGCCAGATGCCAAGTCATAGTCGCAGGCAAAAATAGTGTGTCGCGGCGTATCAGAATAGTAGAGGGTTTTATTGTCAGGGCTAAAAGCGACCCCGTTCGATGTCCAATTGTGACCCACCAATTGTTTCGCTTCGCCGTGTTGCAAGCTGTAAAAATGGCCACTGTAGGCATCTTTATTCGGATTCACGGTACCTGCAATAAAGCGGCCAGCAGCATCACATCGGCCATCATTGAAACGCTGCCAAGGTTTGTCTGCTTCAGGATCGGCAATGGCTTCAATTGCCCCATCCAAGCTAGCAATTTTAACAAAACCTGAGCGTAACCCTGCGACAAAACCGCCGGACTCGGCGAGGGCAAAACAGCCAATTTCTTCGTCGAGTTGCAAAAATTTATTGTCACCCGTTTTCGGATCAAACTGATTCAAACGACAATTGTCGATATCTACCCAATATAGCGTCTGAGTTTGCTCATCCCAACGTGGGCATTCGCCCAATTTGGCATCAATGCGAAGCGCTGTTTTCACCAATCCCATAAAATTTCCTTAATGCCAGGCGGCCAGTCGATGTAAAAAAACGGTCGTCACTCTAGCATTAAATGACGCCTCACCAAACCAGCTAATCGAGCGGTTGACCTTGTTCCGCTTGTTTCGCTAATTCGGCCATTCTCGCAGTCATCCCATTGAGGAGTAATTGATGCCAAGGCGCATAAAAATACCAGTACGCAAGCCCCCAAAACCCAGCCGGGTGCCACAACAATTCAACGTTTAGTCGGCACCTGGGTTGCGCTTCAACGCCAGACAGAGGCGTAACGGTTAATTGCATGCCGCCACCGCCCGGAGCCTTCATACCAAATTTCATCACCAGTCGGCGCTGTGATTTAACCGATAAGATTCGCCACGAATCAACCATTTCACCCACCGTTAAGGTGGCTGGGTTGGTTCGGCCATGATTCCGACCAGGGCCGCCGATGGCCCAGTCCATCCATTCACGCATTGCCCACAAGCTATCTAAATAGAAATATCGATGCTTGCCACCGAGTAAGTTAATCACTTGCCAAACCGATGCGGGGCTGGCCGCTATCTCAATCGATTGACTAGCACATTTGGCATAAAAACCATGCAATGGTGAAAAATTGCGGAAGGTAGGTACCCCGTCTTGCCATTGCTCGGGGTAATGCTCGACCGATTCGTCATTCAACACCGCTTCTACCGCTTGTTCTAGTGACATTAATTGTTGCGGGATGAGTTGTTGAAGCGACTCAGGAGAAGCTTGCAGAGGCTCGCCTAAGCCAGCAATCAACGCTCGCGCCAACGAACGAGGCACTGACGTAACGATTCCCAATACCGCGGCAGCAAGCCAAATCGGTAATCCTGGAACGCCAATCACTTTGCAGCGGCGTTTTAAGCTAATCGCCAAACGCTCCATCATACGTTGATAGCTAATCCATTCTGGACCCGCCGCATCGTAGCATTTGCCTGCAGATTCAGGCAGTTCAGCCAAGCGCACTAAATAGTAAGTTAAGTCGGCGATGGCAATCGGCGGCACTTTGGTGCGAATAGAAGCTGGCGTGAAGATCACTGGCAAGTGGCCAACCATGTCTCGCATCACTTCAAATGCAGCAGAGCCAGGCGCAACAACAATACCGGCTCGTAGTTCAGTGACCGGCACTTGTGATGACGCAAGTACTTTGCCTGTCGCGATTCGAGCTAACATGTGCTCGGATTTTGGATTGGCCGACACCAAGCTCCCCATATAGATGATTCGCTTCACATCGGCTTGTTGTGCTGCTTGCGTTAAATTTCTGGCAGCGCTGATTTCACGCTCATTATGATGCTCGCCATCAGACATGCCATGCATCAGGTAATAAATAAGTTCTACTTGCTCAAGGGCGGGCGTAATCGATTCAACATCAAGCAAGTTTAGGGTATAGCGAGAACAGTTGAGTTCAGGCCAAGGCCAAGGTCTATTGGCATCTCGTGACGAAACGCAAACCTGATGTCCTTGTTCAACTAAAGCTGGCACTAGTTTCCGGCCGATGGTGCCAAATGCTCCAATTACCAGTATTTTCATTTAGTACCATCCATATGTAATTTATTTGCTCAGCAGTATGACCCATGTCACTAACAAATATATCCAATTCTTGCTAAAGCAAATTTTCACTGACAATATGCCATTGCTGTACGAATAATAGGATTTTTTAACGTGTCGAACGATAAGTTGCTTCGAAACATCGAGACCAACAACGTTGAGTTGCATATGCAGCTGTCTCGTTTGCAGCAAGCAAATCTTGATGAAATTATCGTTACTTTGGGTAAATCCAAGTACGCGACGTGCCTATTTGAGCCTGCGCACTTGTATCAATTGCTCACCAAAGCGCAAGAACAACAAAACGATCCGGCTATCGTTATTATCGGTCAATCGTCTGATGCTGAGCTGACCATTGAGATCGAAGGTGGCGGCATGTCAGCGGTGGCTGAATTACGCCCCGCCGCGGGCGGCAAAAGCCTATCCCATGAGGACGTTGTACGAGTCATTGCCAAAGCCGGCATTAAACATGGCCTCAATCCTAAAGCCGTTGATATTCTGAGCGAGCACTCCAAGCCCAACAAAAAAGCGAAAAAGATCCGCTGCACCATCGCCAAAGCAACGATGCCGGTGTACGGCAGAGATGGCCGTTTGGAGCAGCTCACCCCAACATTAAAAGATCGCGTGTTGAGACCTCAAGCCACCGGCTCGGGTAACGTTGATCCACGTGATTTTGGCGCCATCATTTCTGTTGACCAAGGGGCGCCACTCATGCGCCGCATTCCATCCATTCTAGGGAAAGATGGTATTTCGGTCACCGGTGCCGTATTGCCAGCGCCGCCAGTGAAACACATTGAATTAAAGGCCGATGAAGGTTCGGAGCTCAAAGACGGTGACGAAAACACCTTAGTCGCCAATCGTCTGGGCATTCCAGTGTTAACTGAAACCGGCATGAAGGTTGTCGATACCCTCGAAGTTGAGGCGGTTGATAATCGCTCCGGTCATATCGAATACCGTGGTAGCGTCGTGGTGAAATACAATGTTGCTGAAAGCATGCATATCACCGTTGGTGGTGACGTGCTGGTCATGGGCAATATTGAAGGTTGTATTATTGAAGCCGAAGGCGATATCACCATTGAAGGTGGCGCCTACGGTCATATCAGCAGTGATCATCAGTACAACTGCCAGATTAAAGCGCAAGGCGACGTGGTGGTTGGCATGGCTCAGAATGTTCACATCGTCGCGGGTAAGAACATTCACGTGAAGAAACAAGCCCTTCACTGCCATTTGGATTGCAACGAAAGTGCTTATATCGGTATCCAACAACCAAACGACGGCACCTTAATTGGCGGCCGCGCTTTGGTAGGGAAAGGCCTGTATTGCGGCGAATTGGGTGCGACAGCCGGTGTTCCAACCACCATTGATCTGTCAAACCAATATCAAATCGCGCTCAACGAATTAGAGTTTGCTCGCCAGCAATTAGCCGATGAACAGCAAGCGCTGACCGAATTAGCAAGCGAAATGGCACACATCAAAGAACAACCGCAAAGCGCTGAAATTCAAGTGCAACTGGAAATGTGCCAGTCATTTTTCCGCGATCAGAAACAACTCGTTGAAGCGCGTGAATTCGACGTGCAAGTGGCTCAAAGCAAGTTATCTCGTGTTAACGAGTCCGTTGAAGTCGTTGTTGCCAAAAAACTGTTCAGCCGTATCGACTTCAGTTTGGGTAGCCAATGGGCGCTTTCAACATCTCGCGATTACGGCCCAAGCAAGGTGTTTTATCAAGGCAACAGCCTACAGTTAGAGCCACACAACCCGTCATAAGCCATTTGGCCGAAACAATTTTAAATTTCGGCCAACCCATGCCTGTTCAGGCACGCTAATTGCTAAACATTAACCATGGTGTCAATCCAATGGCAAATGTTTCATGAAAGCGATGATTTACGACTCTCCATTTAACCGCAGTAGTTTCAACCGCGCCCTACTGGTTGCTTTTGTAATCAGTGGGTTATTGCTATTTATTCCAGATCCAATGCTGGCGAAACTTAATCTGGCGGGCGTGATGGCGCATTACGGTGCCGCCGTGTCACTAATTTATCTCGGCATTCTCAGCTATTTTGCCGTGCAGGCGCTGTCAATGATTTGGCAAGCCATGTCGGAGCGCTGGCGCTGGAATAGAAATCAAGACTTGGCACGCAACAAGGCGTTGTCATTTGATCACGAAGAGCGAGCGTTACTGCGTGAATTTTTCTTACAACGCCGTAGTTCGTTAATTCTACCAATCCATCAAGAAGCGGTTCAGCGCCTTACTCAAACTTGTGTACTGCAAGAAATCGAGAGTAACGAGCCTTTGCAAGAAGGTCAGGCCCGCTTTGTGATTGCCGCGAGTGCTCGGCCATTTATGACCAGTAACAACCTACGGTTACCGGTGAGCGAGTTGACTGACGATGATATTCGTTATTTCAAAGCGGCACGCCCTGAATACATTAAAGCTCAATTAAAGCAGCAATGGCGTGAGCAATTGAAAGCTCAACGTCGCCAAGCGGCTTAAGCTGTTGAGCCCCCCACCCAACCTTCTGATATAATCGGCTCCGGTCATTTCCGGAGCCTTTTCATGTCGTCTTTTTTGTCTGATGCCAGCAAATTGTTGGTTCGTAATATCGAGCTTTTTCAAGGCAAGCGCTGCCTGTTGATGAATAACCCTGCCGACCAATTTGGCCGCGAATTGAGCGCGACGGCTAGCGCGGTATACAGCTACAACTATCACTTCGGATATCACCAGCAACTCACCTCACAGTTACCCTCGGATCATTGCCACTTTGGCGTTGAATTACCGCAAGACTGGGCGAACTTCGATGCAATCATCATCTACTGGCCGAAAGAAAAATCATTAGCGAGTTACTTAGTTCAGCATGTGCTCAATCACTGCCAATCCGATGCGATGGTGTACTGCATTGGCCCCAATAAAGAAGGGATCCGCAGTGCCGCCAGTATCGCCAAATCGATTGGTATAAAGAGTAATAAGCTTGATGCGGCAAAGCACTGCAGCTTATTTGGGCTGCCTGTGGCGAGTATCGACGACGCGATTTCCCCACTATCTATCGAATCGCAGCAAAAAACATTTAGTGTCGAGTGGCAGCAACAGCACATTCAACTGGTCACCGTACCTGGCGTATTTAGTGCCAACCATCTGGATGACGGCACAGCGCTGTTACTGAACAGTTTGCCCGACGATCTAGGCGAGCAAGTGCTCGACTTTGGCTGTGGTTGCGGCATTGTTGCCACCGCTCTAGCCCATCAACAAACAAAGCGTGACGTCTATGCCGTGGATGTGAACGCATTCGCCCTTTATGCCACGCAACAAACATTGGCCGCGAATCAACTTTCCGCCACGGTTTACCCTGTTACCGGTGTCAACGACATTACGCAAAACCAGCTTTCGGCGATCGTCACTAACCCGCCATTTCATCAGGGTGTAAAAACCCATTATCAGGTGACTGAAGATTTAATTCGGCTCGCGCCTCAAAAGCTTAATCGAAACGGGCAGTTAGTTGCAGTTGCCAACCGATTTTTGCAATATCCGGAGTTGTTGGCGGCAGCCTTTAAAGACAATCAACGCCTCAATCAAACCAGTAAGTTTGTCGTATATCAAAGTAGATCCTGATAAGCTCCAACTGTTTTCATAGTGCTTACGGGTCGTTAACAACGATTATCAAATCACACACATTGTTACCGTAACGACTCAGTTGGGCGCAGCATTTAAGTAATCTGTAGTGAGGAACCCATGCGCGTACTGTTTCTGGCCAGCGAAGTTGATGGACTAATAAAAACCGGCGGATTAGCCGATGTAGCCCGAGTATTACCCATTGAGCTGCAAAACAATGATGTCGAAGTAGCCATCATGATGCCGTGCTATCCGCAAGTAAAAGCTCTCCTTCATCCCGGTCAAGAAGCGCCAGAGCAAATCACCATGCAACTGGGCTCCACCCACTATGTTTACCATGTCCATGAGCTGTCACCTTTCGGTGTGCCGGTTTATGCCATTGATTGCCCTGAATACTTTAATCGCGAACGTCCTTACGATGACGGTCAACATGCCTATGCCGACAATGGCGAACGCTTTTCCTTTTTCGCCATGGCCGCTCTGCAAACCGCACAAATGCTCAATTACAAACCCGATATTGTGCATTGTAATGACTGGCACACGGCCCTAGCGCCGTTCTTCTTGAAGTCGGTATTGCGCGACAATTCATTTTTCGCTGACACTCGCTCGGTCCTGACAGTGCACAACGGTGCTTACCAGGGCAATTACGATCTCAATACGATTCATTTCGCCCACACCTTCTCGCACTTCACTGAAGAAGGTATGTATGACAGCTACAACATCATTAACTTTCTCAAGTGTGGCGTACTGTATGCCGATGCGATTAATGCGGTAAGCCCGTCATATGCGCAAGAACTGTTATCGCCATTGGGCGGTCACAACATGTCGCATATTTTTCAACGCCGCAGCGAAGCATTGACCGGCATTCTCAACGGTTGTGATTACGGCGAGTGGAATAGTGAAACAGACAGCTATTTAACGGCCAATTACACCGCCGATGATCTTGCGGGTAAAGCCGTATGTAAAAAAGCGTTGCAACAAAAAATGGGCTTACCACCAAAAGCTGACGTGCCTTTGTTTGCCATGGTGAGCCGCTTTACCGACCAAAAAGGCTTTAGCATTTTAGTACCCGCCCTAGAGCGTTTCTTAGAAAGTGGCGATGCACAAGTGGCCATTGTCGGCAGTGGCGAAAAAGCCATTACAGAAGCACTTGAACGGCTCGCAGCTAAGCACCCTAACCGTCTTGGCTTATTCGTTGGCTACAGCGATGCCTTAAGCCACCAAGCCCAAGCCGGTGCCGATTACTTTTTAATGCCATCTATTTTTGAGCCGTGTGGGCTCACTCAAATGTTTAGCTTGGCTTACGGCTCCTTGCCGGTAGCCAGAGAAGTGGGCGGCTTAAAAGATACCGTCATTGGTTACACCAACGACAATTCGGCTGCGGCAAACGGTATTACTTTCATTGATCCAAACCCGGAAGGTATGTATTGGGCACTCGAAAAAGCTGCTCATCTCTACCAAGACGAGCCTGAGCACTATCGTCAGATTCAGCAAAATGCCATGGCAACGCGTTTCTTCTGGCAAGAAGCGACGGAGCAATACTTAGCGCTGTATCACAAGCTATTAAGCTAAACGCAGCGAACACGCGATCTGAAACGGCCCAATGTCGTCATCGTATGTTCGGTCAGCAATACTGGGTACAAATTCAATGTACCCTGCTCAACCCAATAAATGGCGTTTTGCTCAAATTGTTGTGCAAGCGCCTTACCGGCTGCTAAATCAGCAAACACGAACCAACCTGCTTCTCCATGACTAAAATCGGGAGCCCAACCGGTCATCGCACGAAAACGATAACCAGCAAACTCCAACTCGTTGAGCAATACGTTATTACGCAGCAAGTTGGTGGGCGCTAACAGCAATTCGCCGCGGGGGTTACAGGCAGTAATAACGAATCCTGTGACATCTTCAGGTAGCCATTGGTTACAGCTAAAAACGGTTTCCGAATAAAGATGCCACGTGTTTTTCACAATAATCCTCAAAAAAATTTAAGTTTTTTTCGATCATTCGACATGCGTTCTTGTAACGCAATATTTCCAGGTTTGGCGCATTTGTAACCACCCCCAAACCAGTCCCAAACTATTTTTTAACAATTAATCATACAGAACAACATAACTGAACTAATCTTGAATGAAATCAACACATGGCGTGTTAAATCGGCATTAGGATTTGCTCCTTCCGAGTGCGTCACAACGGAACCTTTGGCCTCATCGTTACTCCAACATCACAAGTCGGCCTTGAAGGCACCACATAAATTAATATAAAGCTAGGTACAAATATGGAAACTCCAAGCATCCTCATTGTTGAAGACGAAACAGTAACTCGCACAACACTGCGTCACTTATTTGAAGCCGAGGGCTATCAAGTTGACGAAGCCAGCGATGGCGAAGAAATGCACCAAAAATTGCTGGCTAATAAAGACGTAGACTTAGTCATTATGGATATCAACTTACCCGGCAAAAATGGTTTGTTACTGGCTCGAGAGCTGCGCGAAGAAAAAGACATCGCGTTGATCTTTTTAACCGGTCGCGATAATGAAGTTGATAAGATTCTTGGTCTTGAAATTGGCGCTGATGACTACATCACGAAGCCATTTAACCCACGTGAGTTAACAATTCGTGCCCGCAACTTATTGACTCGCACCATGGCCGATGAAAAGGCCGAAGGCGATGACGATGTATCCGAGTACCTGTTCAGTGGCTGGCGCTTAGACGTAAACAGCCGCACCTTGAACTCTCCGACAGGTGATTCATTTAAATTGCCACGCAGTGAATACCGCGCGTTGGAAATGTTCATTCAGCAACCGGGTAAAATCCTAACTCGTGCCGATTTGCTAATGCGCATGACTGGCCGAGAATTGCGTCCAAATGACCGTACGGTAGATGTGACCATTCGCCGAATTCGTAAGCACTTTGAGTCTGAGCCTTCTTCAGCGGAAATCATTTCCACCATTCACGGTGAAGGTTATCGCTTTACCGGTGAGCTTGAATAATAAGCCTGCCCCAGACACAAAAAAGCCGTTGGTTTTCCAACGGCTTTTTTTATGGATCTGTCCCGTCCTGAAATAGGTTTACACATTGGAGACCTATGATGGAAAAGCGAATTTCTTCAATAAGAAAGCGCACTC
>NZ_JAHZSS010000032.1 GCF_019457915.1 Neiella holothuriorum | reverse complement strand
CCACGTACTCGTCCTTGGTTTCAATATGGCCTGACACAGTCACAGCTCGCCATGAGCGATGTCTTTTTTACTAAAAAAGGCGAGCCTATTGCGGCGGCGGTACAACCCATTAAAAACGGTGTTTTATCAGCCGACATTCGACTAGCTGAGCTGCAAAAGGTCGTTGAAAGCATTGAGATACTGCCGAATACCATCTCGCTGATTGTTGATGCCAACGGCATTGTTTTAGCGTCGACTGCCGAAAACATTAATATCCAGCAACAAATCGGTGATGCAGATGGTTTTAACCAGTACATGTCGACAATTTCATCGCAAGAATCAACATTCTCAGAGCTGACAGTTGGCGACACCGAACGCTTGGTACTATCAAGTCAAATCAAGCTGATTGGTGGCAAGAAATGGTATTTAATCAATGCCGTTGATAAGCAAATTGCACTGGCACCAGTGACCCAAGCGATTCAGCAATTATTAATGTCTTGTGTCGTGATCATCGGGCTATCCGTCGTTGTGCTGATCATTGTCATCAACCGAATCTATCGCCCTGTACTTGAGCTGAAAAGTCTGGTCACTCTGCTATCAAATGGTGATGGCGACTTAACCCAACGCTTAGAAGTTCGAACAAAAGATGATCTGGGGGATATTGCCACCGGCATTAACCACTTTATAGAAAGCCTCAATACCATGTTGCTTGAGGTCAAAGGCGTCACGTCTCAGCTAATCGCTAGCGTTAATCACCTGCGAACTAGCACGCACACAAACACCGAGATTTTGAGCGATCACCAAGCTGAAACCAATCAAGTTGTGGTTGCCATGGATGAATTGGGCACGTCATCTGAAATGGTTGCTCACAACGCAGGTGAAGCGGCCAAATTTATTGAAGAAGCCAATCACTCGGGCGAGCAGTCAAGAGAAACAATTATGACGGCTCAAAAAGGGTTGGAGTTATTGTCTGAAGAGATCAACGGGGCAACCGCCAAAGTCACCCAAATGAACGACGAAACTAAAGATATCAGCTCGATATTGTCGGTCATCGGTGAGATTGCTGAGCAAACCAACTTACTCGCTCTCAATGCAGCGATTGAAGCTGCTCGGGCTGGCGAGCAAGGCCGAGGCTTTGCCGTTGTTGCTGATGAAGTCAGAGCGCTCGCAGGACGAACTCAGCTCAGCACAGGCGAAATCAACAAATCACTCGCGCAACTGCAAAGTGGGGCGGATTCGGTTGTATCGTCAATCGACAGCACCAAAGCTACCAGCGATAAAACAGTCAATGAAGCGATTCTGATTGCTGACAGCTTAGAAGCAATAACCGGCTACGTTGCTCAAATTAATGAAGTCGGCACGCAAATCTCACAATCGGCAGATGAACAAAATAATGTAATTCAAGAAATCAGCCAAAATATGAACCGTATTGACAACATGGTTGGCAAGCTAAGTGAGAATGGCTCAGCAATGGCAGAAGGAACAGATGAAATTGCTCAAATCAACGAACGATTGAGAGCCATTGTTGGCAAATTTAAATTGGTTGAATAGCTCCGCTTGTTGAGCCATTTATTGTTGTAAAAAACAGAATATATTCAATAACTTTTGGGCGTCAGAATCTTGTCACTGCGACTAACTTCTGACGCTCAAAACGATATCACTTCCAATCGCAAGATCTACCTCTAAAAACAGCACTTTTACTGAAAAATAGTCGCTAAGATTGACCTTAATTCTTATCACTGACAGTTCAATTTGAACTAGAGTCATAACCTAGTCTCATATTTTCTTATGTGAAAGGCGTGGCAATGACGACCAGTAAAATTGAAACCGAAACGCAAATTGATTCGCCAGACAGTGCAGTAGAGAACATTGAGCGACCAGTGATCATCGCCAATGAAATGGTTCCTGCCCCCCTGCAGTCGCCATATAATTTTTTTACAGAGCAAGAGCTGGAAAAAATTCTGTCGAATCTGGACACTCTACGTGACCATGTTTATCCGCCGGTTGGCTCCGATCAAGAGCGCGCCGCGGCGAATCATAATTTTCCTTCGGTATGCTTAATTGGCCTTGGGCGTTGTGGCTCCAACATTGCTCTCGAAGTCGCGACTCTGGTTTATCGTGCGCGTTCTTTTTACCTAAGCGAATTCAAAAACCAGGAAAAACAGCGGCTAGAAAACCACTCCAAACCCTTACGTTGGATTCGCCGTAACTTTCACCTCAATAACTCCGACTCCCTCAAACCGATTTTCTTGATTGAACCCATCGTGATGTTAGGCGATCTCGACAAAGACATTGCTGGC
Source organism: Neiella holothuriorum (assembly GCF_019457915.1). Taxonomy (GTDB): domain Bacteria; phylum Pseudomonadota; class Gammaproteobacteria; order Enterobacterales; family Neiellaceae; genus Neiella; species Neiella holothuriorum. Next base: position 24,149 of record NZ_JAHZSS010000032.1, on the reverse strand, counting down.
CGGATTCGCTATTCATCACAAACTGAAGACGGTAAATTTCTAGAAAATTACACCAAAATGAAAATCATGGACTTATCAGAAGTTCATGCCGGAGGAGCCGGTAACGCGCCAATTTTGGGCCAATACTTGGCCAAAATCATTCTCAATAAAGATACCGAAAAATTCTCCAATAAAGATTGGAAATTTATTCACTCCTATTTGATTGATTCCTGTGGCATCAAAGCCAACCAAAGCCGTCTCTACTTTTATATTTTCAGTGCCGGCGGTGGCACCGGCTCAGGTATGGCTTCGGAATTCGGCTTGGCGCAACAGTACGCCTACATGCGTAAAACGTTTGAAGTTAGACCAAATGAATTGCTCGATGATGACCGCCATCGCTCATTTGTATTCGAGCCTATTTTTACCAGCGGCATCTGTATTCTTCCCAACATCTCAAACCAGCAAGTGAGTGTCTCAGAAGCACTCCACATCAATGCGGGCCGCTCGTTGTGTAAATACCTGTCAGAGGAGTGGGACTTCTCTTACAACTATGATGACGAAGCTGAGGGAGAAGGTGAGAAGAGCGTCATGCAACGGATCCGGCCTTGGAATGCCATGATGTTAATTTCCAACGACATCATGCGTTATGCCGAGGAAACCGACGATACCCAAGCAGAAGACATTGATGTCAACTCAATGGAAAAATACGCCAACCAATATATTTCTCAGCAAATCTTCAACATCTTAACGGCTCAAGCCGTCACCACAGATTACGATGAAAATTATTTCCGCCGCGCAGGTATTGATATTGGTGAAACCATTCGCCTCGACGCGAATGATTTGTTCATGAGTCTTGCTGGGCCAGTGGCAGTTGCCTACGCCGAAAGTGTTGTGCCGCAGCAAAAAGAAGCGCTTTTTGGCGACAAGCATAACGGCATTGATATTGATGACTTGTTTTACCGTTCAATCGAATTGCCTCACTTTAATAAAGACACGCAAGCGATTGAAGGCGTCAGTTTACTGCCGATCGAATCCGGTCGATATCGAGAGGCGCTCGCGCAATACAAAAGTGGCAATTATGATGCTAAGGCGCTGAACGAGTTGCACTTCTTTAAGAACTGCTCGTCAATAGTGTCAATCGTATCTTTACCAAAAGACTTCAAGTTATCGTATGTGGCATTGAATCGTTTGAAGAGCCATTTAAACGCCCTCTTCCCAAATACGACACTAAAACGTTACGCCTTGGTCATTGGTACTTCCGCGAACTTGTCTCTTACTACCTTGGTTGCTAAAAGCCCTTGTTTGAGTGACGACTTCATCACACTCATAGCGTCATACATTAAGCGTTGCTTTGCCAAAGATCAGTACCGTTACGACGCATCTCTGGACAATGCATTGCTTGAGCTTATTAAAGCTGAGGAATTCGATGAAGCTGCCGTTGATGCTTTGGTCAATCCATTTGAAAGCCCAGCTAAAATCCTCGATACCAACTGGTTTGCAATTAAACCCATGTACGAGAAAAAGTATCGTGAATTAATTCGTGATGACAGTAAGTTTCAATCAATCAATGACATTCGCCTGTCATCTGAAAACATTAAGAAAACCATTCGGTACTTACGAGAAATTTATCGTCATCGAATTTCTCGCACCAAGATTTTGTCACTGAGTGATTAATTGCCGCTAGATCTTAAATAGCCTCAAACTTAGGAACGAATAAGGCTGCCCCTTTGGGTAGCCTTTTTTTGTCTGTAACGCCTATCTCCAGCTTCTCAATAGGAGCAAGCCATCAGCTCTTGCTGGTCGGTGCCATAAGTTAGCGACACCAGCATAAATTGATGATTGAAAACAACAATATTACCAATTTTATATGGTTGCATACGCTCTTTCAGAATTAGTGGTAAAACCAGACTTAATATTGCCTCGGTTTGCCTCTTCATTGTTCCATTAGCTGTTTTATCGAAAAGTGTTTGCCTACAAGGCCAAATTGTCAGTAATCGCTAATGGAAATTGACGTTTAACCAGCAGTTCAGGGAAGTTAGATGAAACAGAATTTCGGGTTTAAGGCCGTATTAATATCGTCAATGGTTGTGATATTTGTCATCGCCCTCGCTATTACGAGTTATATCTCCATTTATCAACTTGAAAATGTTGTAAAACAAGACGTCATCCAAAAGATTAGCAATGCAGCAAGTTATGAAACTGAAAGCATTGAGAGTTATGTCATCAAAAACTCCCGGCCTATTGCAGATTTGGCCGAGCTATACCGTAAATATGGCTACAATGACCGTCATGAAAAGCACATTGAATTTGCCGCAGTAACCGGTGGGTTAAGCAAAATCACCCTTGGTTTTGTTGATGGCCGGTCCTACTCTTCCATACCTTCTGCTGCATCATTTCCTGGGGGAATTGGCCGACTAGATAAGTACGATCCGCGCACCCGACCTTGGTTTCAATTTGGTAGAAAACAGTCGTCCTTGGCGTTGACCGATGTCTTTTTCACTAAAAGGGGCGATCCAATTGCTGCCGCCGTCCAGCCCATAGCGAATGGCGTGCTGACAGCCGATATTAGGCTAACCACGTTACAACACATTGTTGAAAACATTGATATCTTACCTGGCACTTTCTCAATGGTAGTTGACGGGAATGGTATGGTTCTGGCTTCCACCGCAGAGCACATAAAAATTCAGCAACAAATCGGTGATGCAGATGGTTTTAACCGGTACATGTCGACAATTTCATCGCAAGAATCAACATTCTCAGAGCTGACAGTTAGCGACACCGAACGCTTGGTACTATCAAGTCAAATCAAGCTGATTGGTGGCAAGAAATGGTATTTAATCAATGCCGTTGATAAGCAAATTGCACTGGCACCAGTGACCCAAGCGATTCAGCAATTATTAATGTCTTGTGTCGTGATCATCGGGCTATCCGTCGTTGTGCTGATCATTGTCATCAACCGAATCTATCGCCCTGTGCTTGAGCTGAAAAGTTTGGTCACTCTGCTATCAAATGGTGATGGCGACTTAACCCAACGCTTAGAGGTTCGAACTAAAGATGATCTGGGGGATATTGCCACCGGCATTAACCACTTTATAGAAAGCCTCAACACCATGTTGCTTGAGGTCAAAGGCGTCACATCTCAGCTAATCGCTAGCGTTAATCACCTGCGAACAAGCACGCACACAAACACCGAGATTTTGAGCGATCACCAAGCTGAAACCAATCAAGTTGTGGTTGCCATGGATGAATTGGGCACGTCATCTGAAATGGTTGCTCACAACGCAGGTGAAGCGGCCAAATTTATTGAAGAAGCCAATCACTCGGGCGAGCAGTCAAGAGAAACAATTATGACGGCTCAAAAAGGGTTGGAGTTATTGTCTGAAGAGATCAACGGGGCAACCGCCAAAGTCACCCAAATGAACGACGAAACTAAAGATATCAGCTCGATATTGTCGGTCATCGGTGAGATTGCTGAGCAAACCAACTTACTCGCGCTCAATGCTGCAATTGAAGCTGCCCGGGCTGGCGAGCAAGGCCGAGGCTTTGCTGTTGTTGCTGATGAAGTCAGAGCGCTCGCAGGCCGAACTCAACTCAGTACAGGCGAAATCAACAAATCACTTGCGCAACTGCAAAGTGGAGCGGATTCGGTTGTATCGTCAATCGACAGCACCAAAGCTACCAGCGATAAAACAGTGAATGAAGCGATTCTGATTGCTGATAGCTTAGAAGCAATGACCGGCTACGTTGCTCAAATTAATGAAGTTGGCACGCAAATCTCACAATCGGCAGATGAACAAAATAATGTAATTCAAGAAATCAGCCAAAATATGAACCGTATTGACAACATGGTTGGCAAGCTAAGTGAGAATGGCTCAGCAATGGCAGAAGGAACAGATGAAATTGCTCAAATCAACGAACGATTGAGAGCCATTGTTGGCAAATTTAAATTGGTTGAATAGCTCCGCTTGTTGAGCCATTTATTGTTGTAAAAAACAGAATATATTCAATAACTTTTGGGCGTCATAAAATCCTATCGCTCAGTTAACGAACTAAGCCAGCGTTCAATGAACCGCAGATAGAAAAAACGCCCCATCACAATGGGGCGTTTTTTTGTTTTAGCCATTAGATTTCGATGCCGCGTCTTAATCGGTTGCGCTATCGCTTCCCCGCCCACAGGAAACAATCCGTTCATGCTAGAGCCGATTACGGATGATCGTTGTGCTACTGATCGGCGCAGCATTCATCCTGTAAAAAACCAATGACTTGCTGGAGGTTCTGATATTGGGCAACACAGAATAACGTTCGCCCTTCCCGCCTCTGTTCAATCAATCCTGCCGAGACCAACCCTGAAACATGATGCGACAAGGTTGAACCCGGTACTTCGAGTTTTTGTTGCAATGTGCCAACGGCAATGCCTTGGTGGCCGGCTCGAACAACCATGTGATAAACCCGAAGGCGAGTTGGATGCCCTAACTCTTTCAATGACTTAGCTACTTGTTCTAATTCCATATTGGTGCCACTCCAAAAACAATATTTCGATATTACCAGAAATAACTTGATCGGCGAAGGAATACGATCTGCTAATTCCACTATTCTAGAAATATAGTTTACGTGAGTACCTGATGAATCTACCCCTTGAAGCCGTTGAACAAACCTTAGGCATGTTTGCATTTTTGGCTATTGAGCTAACCCTGCTGTTTTTACTGATCAGCTACCTTGTTGGCGTATTGCAGCACTACATACCCGCAAGCAAAATCAAATCAATTCTGAGTTCCAAAAATGGCAAAGGCTACGTCACAGCAGCATTGTTAGGCGCAATCACGCCATTTTGTTCTTGCTCGACCATCCCGTTTTTAAAGGGACTTTTACGAGCCAATGCTGGCTTTGGCACCATGATGGTATTTTTATTTGCCAGCCCACTGCTGAACCCAATTATCATCGGGCTGTTTGCCGTTACTTTTAGCGTTAAGGTGGCTACATTCTATTTCGCCATCGCCATGGGCGTGTCGATTGTTGCAGGTTTCCTCCTAGAAAAGTTTGGCTTTGAATCTGCAATCAAACCCGAGGCATTGGTCGAGGCCAAATCGAGTTGTTGTGGTACGTCTTGTTGCAACAGCAAACCTGTGAACAAATGGCTGCAAATCTGGCGCTCAACCTGGCGTGATTTTAAATCGGTATTGCCGTACCTCATCGGCGGTATCGCCATTGGCTCGATCATTTACGGCTTTGTTCCGACCGAGTTCATTGCCAATTTTGCAAGTGACGACAACCCATTGGCCATTCCTGTTGCCGCGGTCATCGGCATTCCCCTGTACGTGCGTGCAGAGGCAGTCATTCCACTTAGCGCAGCATTGGCTGCCAAAGGCATGGGTTTAGGCGCAGTCATGGCATTAATTATCGGTAGTGCGGGCGCAAGCTTAACGGAAGTTATTTTGCTCAAATCGATCTTTCGCAACAAACTGATTGCTGCGTTCCTGTTGGTTATTATTACCATGGCGATTACTGCCGGCTTTACCTACAGCTTGCTGTTCTAGCCGTATCGTAACCAATTCGCTACCAAGTCTGGAGCAGGTGATCCGATGAATTCCTCAGCAGATCACCTGTTCCCCATTTCACTTGCAACGGCCATGACTGCTCGTTAAGCAGGACGACGGCTCTGTTTGCCCCAATAAAAGCACCACCACCCCAATTAGCCCAAAGTAATTATTCAAACACGGCGTCAGATCAATGAACTTTTGACGGAAAATATTTAAACGATTGTGATAATCATTTCTATTTACATTTTTTTGTGATCGCCATATCATCTTCTCAAAATTTGCCTATCGGCCATATTCACGCCGCATAACGATTACAAAAGGTACGTAAATGAAACTAACCACACTTTCGACAGGGATTTTGCTCGCGCTGGGTTCACTAACAACCACAGCCTATGCCGATGACTTAACATCGACCGACCAAGCTGAGCGCATTGAAATTAAGGGCAGTTACATCAGTGGCTACAATGCTCACTCGGCCAGTGGCGCATCTAAATTAGAGCTGCCAATTGCTGAGATCCCACAGTCAGTGACCGTCATCACCGCACAGCAAATTGAAGATTTCCGCTTAACGGATATTAATGACGTGCTGAATACTGCAACGGGCGTTAACGTTGAAAGTGTTGAAACCGACCGTACCTATTACACCGCACGTGGCTTTGATGTTACTAACTTCCAAATTGATGGTGTGGGTTTACCGCTAGCCTACGGCAACAACCAAGCAGGTGATGACACTGCGATTTATGACCGTGTTGAAGTCATCGCCGGTGCTAACGGCTTGATGACAGGTGTGGGCAACCCGTCTGCCACCATCAACTACATTCGTAAACGCCCTGTTGCTGATACCACACTAAGCGTGGCCGGCACTTACGGCAGTTGGGACAGCACCCGCGTTGAAGTGGATGGCAGCACTCAAATCAATGACACCTTCGCCGTGCGCGCAGTAGCAACCGCAGACAACAGCGGCTCACACCTTGACCGCTACTCAACCGACAAATACATCGCTTACGTGTTCTTTGAAGCCAACATTAGCGAAGATACTCAGTTGTCATTAAGTCACAGTTACACCCGTAATGATGCCGAAGGTAACCTCTGGGGTGCACTGCCACTTTATTACACCGATGGCACCGCCACCGATTACAGCCGCTCAACCAGCACCTCTGCTGATTGGTCAAACTGGGAAGTTACCCGCCACAACACGGTGTTGGAATTGGCACATCAATTCAGTGATAGCTGGAACTTACGTGCGACCTATTCGCACCGTGACAACGAAGAAGATAGCGAGCTGTTTTACGTTTGGGGTACACCAGATAGTGAAACTGAGCTAGGCCTTTACGGGTATGCCAGTGAATATTTAAATGATCAAACCAGTGATTTATTCGATATTTATGTCAGTGGCGACTTTGAGCTATTAGGTCGTACCCACGAGTTGGTCGTTGGTGGTACTTACGACACCTTAGAGTGGGACTCTCAGTCACTGTATGACTACGAAAATGGGTTTCCCGCAATGCCCGACCTCAATACTTGGAAAGGCGAAGCGCCAACACCAACGTGGGACGACGGCTTAAGTGGCGCTGATGTTGAACAAACTCAAAAAGCTGTTTATGCAACCGCTCGTTTTGAACTGGCTGACGGCTTAAACGTGACCGCAGGTGGTCGTTACAACGACTGGGAAGTTGAAGGTGAATCTTACGGCGTAGACCAAGAAGCATCCGCTGATGAGTTCATTCCATATTTGGGCGTGATTTACCGCGTGCTGCCGGAGCTTGTTGCCTACGCCAGTTACACTGAAACGTTTGTTTCTCAAACTGAGCTGGGCATTAATGACAAGACCTTGGCACCAATCACTGGTGAAAGCAGCGAAATTGGCCTGAAAGCAGAGTTATTTGAAGGCCGCTTGCTGGCTACTGCCGCTTACTTCGATATTGAGCAAACCAATGTGGCCGTTGTTCACCCTGATTATGTTGACTTGCCGCCAGATGAGGTTCGCTACTACGGCGCCGACGGTATTAGCAGCGATGGTTTTGAATTTAACCTAGCCGGTGAAGTGGCTGAAGGCTTAAATGTCAGCATGGGTTACACCGATTTCAACATTGATGGCGACGACACCGTTTCCGACTACACCCCTAAAAAGCTGTTCAAGTTGTCAGCCGTCTATGACTTGCCAATGATTGAAGGCTTGTCAGCCGGTGCAAATATGCGTTGGCAAGATGACATCTCGCGGGTTCAAGGTGTTGTGGGCGAAGGCTTTGCCAATGCAGGCGATGACATTGTCACCACTCAAAGTGACTACGCCATTGTTGACTTGATGGCGCGCTATGACATCAATGACAAGGTGAGTGTGAGCTTTAACGCGTTCAACATTACCGATGAAAAATACCTGACCAGCTTATATTGGGCGCAGGGCTTCTATGGTGCTCCTGCAAACTACAGCGCAACACTTAGCTGGAAGTTGTAATCGGCACGGGTTGCCAAAGACGTTAATCACTTAACGTTGCAGCCACTGCAGCCGGCCTCGCTTTGCGAGTCCGGCTGTTATTCGTTTTAGTCTCGGATCAACATGTAAGTAGTCAGCTCATGAGAAAAGCACTGTTTAAATGGCATTCCTACGGCGCACTCATCGCGCTATTGCCAATCTTTATTGTCTCCATCACTGGTTCAATCCTGGTGTTTAAGGTTGAGCTCGATACCTTACTTCGCCCGCAGCACATGGCTGTAGAAGCCCAAGCATTGACCCCGCGAGCAAACCTCGACGGCATGATGGCGCAAGTGCTTAGCGCGAACCCTGATTATGAATTGGCAGGTTGGGAGCTGTTTGACGACAAACAACGCTCCGACGCGGCTTACTTACTCGAACGCGGTACCGAGAATTGGTACAAGGTTTATGTTGATCAATACCAAGGCAAGGTGCTGTCCGAACCCCAGCCAATGGATCACTACTTCACCGACTGGCTGCTCGAGTTGCACTACACCTTTTTGCTACACACCCAAGGTGCGGTGGTGGGCTTTATCATCGCATTGGTCATGCTGTTTTTAGGGATCAGCGGCATCATTTTATACCGCCGTTTCTGGGCTAAATTATTTACTTTACGCTTCGGCGCCGCCAAGCGGGTTTTGTTTAGCGATCTCCATAAATTTAGCGGCATTACCAGCTCGCCAATTTTAATCATCATTGCGTTTACCGGCGCCTACTGGAACTTTATCGTGTTGCTGCATGAAGCCGAACATGCACTGGAAGGACATACTTACATTCAAGCGCCGTATCATAGCCCTGAGATTTCGTTCGAAGCCTTACTGCAGCAAACCGAACAAGAACTAGATAGTTTCCGCGCCGGTTACTTAAGTATTCCTCATGAACCGGACGAGCAAATCACCTTTTGGGGCGAAGTTGACTCCACCAATCCACTCAACAGCGAATACGCCAGCACAGTCACCTTTAATAGAACCTCTGGCGCCTTAATAAGCACGTTTGATATTCGCACGGCAGACAACACCGCAGTGGTTTTAGATAGCTTTAGAAAGCTGCATTTCGGCTATTTTGCGGGCCTTCCAAGTCGAATTTTGTGGTGCATTTTGGGCTTGGCGCCGGTCCTGTTAGGCATAACCGGCGTGCTGTTGTACTTGATCAGAAAACGCAAAATTTCTGCGACCTAAACAGAAAAAGGCTCTTACTCAAACCAAAGATTAAAGAGCCATTTTATGATTAGCAAAACAAGTTTGTTTGTTGACGGCCCAACGCAATAAAGCGGCGAAAGCCCATTAGCGAAGCTATTCGATGCGTTAAGACGGTGATTGGGGCTTAGCAACGCTGCGGCAAAAATTATCCATAACAGCCGGTAACGAAGCACACTTGTCAGTGATCAGCTGAGCGGGCACGTCAAACCCTTGGCAAGTTTCTGTGTATTCGGTGGAATAAACTTTGACTCGGCGTTCCGCTGATTCAAACACTTGCTCGGCAACGCGACGCTCGTCCCCCATCCGATCATAATCCGCTTGTTCTGCCGCGCTCAGAGACTCGCCATCGAGGTTTTTAACCAACATCTCATTTTGCCGAACCCCCAAGTATTGCTTATTAATGAAGGCGCCGTTGCGTTGCGTTTCGGCTTCTTGAACCTCGCGAGATAACAGTTGGCACAAGCGGAACTGATATTTGCCCATTACCCCACTGGCTTGCTGCGGCTCGGCTTGTACGGGGCTTATCGCCAACAGCATTCCGAATAAGGCATAACAATGTGCTTTCATGTGATATCACCAAGAACATCTATCAGTTGACTGATAACGTTAAATGAATAGAGAAAAATTTGTCACATCGATAGTAACTTGGCTGGCCGTGACAATAAAACGTGTCATGCCAATTTCAGCGAATGACGCAAGATAACGCCATTCATTTAGTGACCTAGCTCTGAAGCACTTAACCCCAGTTTGAAGATCTGTCACCTATGTTATTAACTGAACCCATACGGAATGCTAGTACAGCAAAATCAACCCTCTACGGATGGTTTAACACATAGCCAAGGCTTTCAGGTATGTCACTTCGCTTATTTGTAATTGGAATCTTCATTGGCCTGTCAACCTATTGTGGGGCAAGTTACGGCACAATGCTCAAAGCAAGTGTCCCTGAACTTCCACCGGCGGACAGCAAGAATCCAAAGCATTCCTTTCAGGAATTAATCGTATTGATGGACGCAGCCTATGTAGAAGGCGACATCACCGCAATGAACTTTCCGTTTGAGCGTTCAGTGGCCAATGTTGAAAAAGGGCTTGCCGATTTTCATTTGCCGCTGATCCACAATCCTGATGCACAGCCCACGTCGGCCAATTATCGCCCCATTCAAGAGCCCATGGGAAAAGTCACTTTTGTGATTTACTCCCATGCTGATAAGCCAATCACCAAAGCCATGCTTGATGAAGGGCTAAACCAGCCTTCTTTTCCATACCGGCTAGAAACCAACCCTGGCCACTCTGGTTTATTTAGCTATCCCATGGAGCGGCAGGCCCATCTTGAAAATATGATCCTAAAAGTTCAAAGCCAGCGTATTGACGCCTTTATTTACAGCCAAGAGAAGTCAGATAGAACCATTTGCAGCATGCAAGCAGCCGAGGTTCATCGGGCACATTTTGGCAACTTTTTTGATATTCCTGTGGTACAGAAAAGTGCCCATGGCGACGAAGTCGATAAAATCGTCTCAATGATTTTAAAACGATTAAAAGCATCAGGAGAAATGCAGGACTTCTGGTCTAAAATCCATCGTCCTTTTACCGATTGGCAACCCCACCAGCAAGATTGGCGAAGCGAGCCTGACGAGTGCCGCAAAATGCATCCGCCACCACCACCTGCAAACGGCTAATCGACTCACAGTGAATTCAAGCGTGGCCCCAATAAATGGGGCCAATCAATTAAGCGGCACAAGAACAGCCCCGCGCTTATTCGTTCTGTTACTGATGCCCGAGCCCAGCGTGTAGTGCTTTTTTGTAGGCGCTAAAGGCCGGAATCAAGGCAACGAGCGCGGTAACACCTAGTGCCGCCGCCAACTGCATCACCTGTGTCATCGACAAAATTTGGGTCGAGACAAAGATCCCATATTGGCTTGCCAGAATATCGCTAGCGCCATTAAACAGCCCCCACACCAGCGCCAACGAGATACCAATAGCTGCCGAAGTGACCAACAGAGCTTCGAGTTGGATCAGCACAAAGAGCACCACCGGCCCTGCGCCAATAGCGCGCAGTACCGCAATCTCTTTTTGCCGCTCTTGCATGGACGCCAGCAACATGGTGGTAAGCCCCAGAATGGCCGAAACGAACACACACAACGAGATGACTCGTAAGATGTTTTCAACCGAACTGATTAATGACCACAACTCAACCAACGCAATGCCCGGCAATACCGCCATTAATGGCTCTTGTTTGTATTGATTGATGGCCCGTTGAATTTTAAAAATCGACATCTTCGATTTTAACCCCACCATAAAGGCGGTAATGGTCGATGGCTGAACTTCAACATGGTTACCGTCTGCCACCGCTGCTTGTAAGGCTTTGAGTCGACTCGGCGGCATGTGCACCGCTTCAATACCCGCAAGACTTACGTGAATGGTTCGGTCAACCGGCGTCCCCGTCGGTTCGAGCACGCCCACCACCGCAAACGGTGCATTGTCGTGATCAGAAAAACTGACTTGGCCAATACCATGGGACAAGGTCAACTTAGTGCCAACCTCATAACCCAATTCACGCGCAACTTCGGCACCGAGCACGGCGCCAAACGGATCACTAAAGGCTTCACCGGCATCAAATGCCAACGCTCGTTTATCGCCATATCGATAAAACTCAAAGTAATCTTGGTTGGTGCCCAAAACGCGATAGCCGCGGTGAGAATCCCCTAAAGACAGCGGCACAGACCAAACCACATCGCGTTGACTACTAATATCCTGATAGCTTTGCCAGCTCACATTGTTGGTGGCATTACCCATTCTGAAAATGCTGTAAAGCAACAAATTGAGTTGCCCTGTGCGTGCGCCAACAATCAAATCAACACTCGACACAGTTCGGTTAAAGCTAGTTTTTGCCTGCGAACGAATGTGCTCAACGGTAATCAACAACGCCAGACTGACCACAATGGAAAACAGCGTCAGCAATACCGAGGTTTTACGGTTCAGTAAGCTTTTATATGCCAATTTGATAATCATTGCTGCGCCCCTCCCGCTTGGTTGATATCGGCAAGATTGAGTCGCACATCAAAATAGGATTGCAGTGATAAATCGTGACTCACAAATAGCAAAGTACTTTGTTGCTCCGAACATAACGTCATTAATAGCTTCATAAAGCTATCGCGAGCGTAAGAGTCGAGCGCCGAAGTTGGCTCATCCACCACCAGCAACTCAGGCTGATTAATCAATGCCCGAACAATGGCAACCCGTTGTTGCTGCCCCACACTAAGCTCACGACTCGGCCGTTGCAGCAAATTGGTTGGCAGTTGTAAGGCGTCGAATAAATTGATGAGACGTTTATCGAGGGTATCGTGACTGTCGCCCTTACCTGCAAACCAGCTGGCTAAACGAATATTCTCCGCAACCGTTAAATAGGGAATCAAATTGAATTGTTGAAACACAACGCCAATATGCTGGGCTCGAAAGCGATCGCGTTGGCGTGATGACATCGCGTTCAGTGCTTGACCAAACACCTTGATCTGGCCGCTTGTGGGCTTTAGCACACCGGTAAGCAGGTTCATCAAGGTACTTTTACCGGCGCCGGACTGGCCAAATACAAAGCACTTATCGGTTTGCTGAAGCTGCCATTGGGGAATATTTAATACTTCAGTTGCCGCGTTGTCGTAACTAAAGATAAGCTTGTCCAGCTCGATGGCCGGATGGCCTTCGCTTAATTTAACGTTTTGCAAAATGAGTTAACACCTGTGTGGCTTTAAACTGAGTTTGAATCATGCAGTTTGGTTCATTGGCAATGCGAGTTATGTTATAACATTTTGGATCACATTCGATATCCCTTGGAGCTTTTCTCATGATCGTAACCTCCCTCCGAACCGCGAGCTACGCAGCCTTGCTGGCAGTGTTGATGTTAGGCGTTTCGGCCCAAGCCGCAACAAGTGACTATCGCCAAATTGAATGGGTTGAATTAATGCCCGCAGACGATCTGGACGCTTTGCTAAACCCACCCGATAGCATCAATCAAATTGCCGATGGCAGTGAACAAGATTCGGTGGCTGGCCTCGCTCAAATCGAAGATGAAGCGACCCAACGCTATATGGAAGCGCTTGAATCAACCCGCGTAGTTAGCGAATTTAACAATACCAAAATTAGATTGCCGGGCTTTATCGTCCCACTTGAAATGAAGGATGAATTCACCGCCATTGAGTTCTTGTTGGTGCCCTTCTTTGGCGCTTGCCTGCACATGCCACCACCGCCGCCAAACCAAATTGTTTACGTGACTTACCCAGAAGGCGTCAAACTTAGCTCGTATCAAGATGCATTCTGGTTAGAAGGCACCTTAACCGTAAAAACCATGGCCAGTGACATGGGCACGGCAGCCTATACGCTGCACGTCGACTCGGTAACACCCTACTCTGAATAACATCAGAAGGTTTCAAGTTTATGAATAATAACCGTAGGTTAAAGATGATTCGCCAGCATGTCACCGGCCCTTTAAGTGCCCTTTTAGTGGCATGCGCGTTACCAGCATGGGTCGCCCATGCATGCGATAACCATGGTCCCGGTTTTGGTTTTTACCCCATGGGCTCTCACATGGAGTCGGCGGCGAGCCTAAGTAACCAATTAGCCGAAGGCATGGCCTTAACCGCAGAGCCAAGATTTAACGTGACCGCCGGCCAAATGTCCGAAGTGCCCTTTACCGTGATCGTGCCAGAGAGCTTCCAGCAAGCCAACGTCATCTGGCAAGCCGATGATGTGATCACCATAAAAGGCGACAACAACGTCGCAATAGATTCAGGCAGCGAGCAACAATTAGTGCTGAATATTACGCCAAGTAAGCCCGGCACCTATGTACTGCGTGGAAAGTTAAATGCCACGCTTGCTGGTGAGCCAGCCGCCAAATCAGCATTCATTTTAATCAAGGTATCAGGCCCAGCCTCTCAAGTCGTTGCAACAACAAACTAGTTGATTACCTTGACGTATTGATCGCGTATTTACCTTATTTAAATTGCAAGAGAAAGCACCATGAATCCAAAGCAAACGGTAACAACGGCATTAGTGTCGTTAGCAGCTTTAAGCGTATCAACAGCGGTATTGGCAGAGTCTGAAGCACATCAACACGGTATTGCCCACCTCAATTTAGTGCAGCAAGGTAATGCCTTAGAAATTGAGTTTGAGTCGCCGCTCGCCAACTTGGTGGGGTTTGAGCATAAGCCGGAAACAGCCAAGCAACAGCAAGCTTATGGTGTGGCAGTAGAGGCTTTTGAAAGCCAAACCAAATTCGAATTTCATGGCGCCTCGTGCCAACTCGTCGAGATCGAGATTGAATTGCCGTTTGCGGTAGCCGAGGCAGAGCATCATGAGGAGCACGAAGGCCACGACCATGATGAACACAAACATCATGACGAGCATGAAGATCACGACCATGATGAACACAAACATCATGATAAGCACGAAGAACATGAACATCATGAGCATCAACATCATGACGAACACAGTAATTTAATGGCGCACTATCAATACCAGTGTGATGGCACGGTAACGTCAGTGTCGGTGCAACTCTTTAACCTCATGCCACAGTTAGAAACGATCCAAGCACAATGGTTTAGCGAGCAAAAACAAGGTAGCGCTAGCCTCAGCCGAAATGCTGCAGAGCTGCCGCTCAACTAGTTGAAGTGATATTGTTTTAAAGAGAGCTCACATCACTCGATGTGGGCTCTTGCCGCCAGCAAACCAGAAAGAACGGTATCAAAATGCCGAGCATCACGATCGATAATCTCGATTCGGCTCCCTTGCATGTGCGCAAGTGCCACGGAAGATAGTTCGCCATTGCTGAAACTAAACCCTTTAGCCCCCATGTTGGTGTTAAAGACAGCCTTCATCCGCTCGCACGCCAACCCTCGCAACACCTCCTCTAATCGCTCCTCATCAAACAGCCAATCGTTTGAAAAACGCCAACCACAGCTGAAATAGTCGCCTCGATGATTACGAACTTCAACGTAGCCTTCGGCGGGTAATGACTGCTCGCTGCTGTCATCAGTCGTGTCAGCATCATGAGTATGATCAAGCCCATGATGCTGATGTTCATGCCCGACATGATCATCAAGCAATGAGACGAATGGCGTTTGAGCAATGGTTAAATCGAGCCACGCTGGCGATAGCTGACCTTGCTCTACCGGCATAACGGGGCAATTCGCCGTCGTTGGCCGTTTACTGAGGTAAGCGGTTAACACACTCAGATGGTTGTCATAACAATCACTTTTATTCGCCACAATCACATCGGCAACGTCCAACTGCTGATTAAAGATTGCATGTTCGGTATAGCGCGGATCGTCAATCACTCTGGCATCAACCAAGGTGATGGTTGAACGAACATCCAGCACTTGTTGATAATGTTCTGAAGCAAGTAACGCCAGCACCTCTTGTGGGTGGCCAAGCCCTGTCGGCTCAATGAGCAAGCGATCCGGCTGAGCTTGTTTGAGTAGCTTATTGAGCGTGATCTTCGTTGGCATGCCCATCACACAACACATGCAACCGCCGGGCACTTCGGCCACAAACACCTGTTCAGCTTCGGCGTGTTGCCCCTGCAACAAACCACCATCAATGCCCACTTCACCAAACTCGTTGACCAACACGGCCCAGCGCTCATGGGCTGGTTTATGACGCAATAAATGAGAAATGGCCGTCGTTTTACCAACACCTAAAAAGCCAGTAATGATGTTGGTTGGTATGTGCTTAAGCGGTTTGATCATGGCACCTGCGAGGTCATTAGAATAGGAAGGTAAATGAACACAGTTACTCGGGCATTTTCGATGAATGGTGTTCAACAATCAGCCAACGCTGGCCATTCCATCGATACACAAAGGTATAACGTGCCTGTACCTTGCTGCCATGGTTAAAGGCGAAGGTGTACACGCCGGAATTAATGGCAATGTCGCCCCAGCCGCGCACATTGGCCTCATCAAGTTTACCCACCGGCCCGCGCGGCAGGAACATGGCAAAATAGTCCATCAATTCCTGATGATTATGACGAACCTGATTGGAAATGGTGGGCAGCAACATGGCATCGGTGTCATACAATGCCACGACCTGATGGGGATCACCGGTTTGCAGGGCGTCGTTCCAATCGTCAAACAATGCCATGATTGGTGCGGTAAAGTCGTCTTGTTTATTCATAACTACAGGGTCTTTAACGTGATGGATGAGCATTCGGTAAAATGGCTTGCTGACCATCAATGGTCTGCAGACCATTAATAAAAGTTGCCGAAATATTAGCTGGAAATCCCACTCCGTCAAAGCATGCCCAATGACATAAAAAAGCTGTTAGCATGTCACGGCACTGGCACTAGACATTATTAATGACTAGCTAACGCACTGCTTACTCCGGCACAACCGAAAGTTCTTCATATGACCCACAGCCACCAAGACCGAGCCAAGCAGTGTCATGGCTTTTTCGCCATGCTCGCCAAACCAATCGTGACCAACAGCTAATGCCAATAACAAGCACGATAAGCCCGCAAATCCCCAACTTAACACCGCCCAATGACCATGCTTGCGGCAGCCCACAACTAAAGCCAACGCACTAGTCGGCAAAATACCAACCACCAAAATGAGATGAAATGATTCGTCGGCAAGCAAGGTGCCAGCAATCGCCGGTAGTAAAACCATAGCAACAGGCAGCAAGGCGCAGTGCACCACACACAAGAGCGAGATCCCAATGGCTACACTGTCCAGCGTTTGAACTTTAGTCGTCACGATTAATTCCTTTGTGATGATTTCTAAGCACTCATGGCAACGTCGATACTTAGAAATAAGTTGTCCACATCGCATGGAACAACAACCAATAAAGTTACAATATAACATAACTAAAATCTATTTGAGAATCATTATCAACAACCAAATTAGCTACGCCAAAGCGCGCTTTGACTTCGCCGGTTAATTTAGCAACAGTGTTACGGTTAAAGTGACGCCAGAGGAAACAAGGATGATTAGAGATGCGCTGCTCAGTGATGCCTCTGCCATGGTCAACATCTACAACCACTATGTCAGCAATACCGCCATTACGTTTGAAGAGACACGGGTGAGCGATGCCGAGTTTAAGAGCCGCATCAGCAAGGTCCAACAGGCGGGCCTGCCATGGTTGTTAGCAACTGGCGATCAAGGCGTGCTTGGTTATGCCTATGCCACCCCATGGAAAGAAAGAAGTGCTTATCGATATTCGGTGGAATCGACTGTTTATCTAGCCGAACAAGCGCAAGGCCGCGGGTTAGGAACAGCCTTATATCAGGCGTTACTAGAGCGACTCGGGCGCCTCGATATCAACTCGGTGATTGGCGGCATCACGCTACCAAACCCGGCCAGCGTGGCGCTTCATGAAAAAGTAGGCATGAAAAAAGTCGCTCACTTTGAGCAGGTCGGGTTCAAATTCAACACTTGGTTAGATGTTGGCTATTGGCAACTCAACTTAAGTCCCGAGTGACACCAGCTAAAGTCTGCGGGGCGGTTTAACAATGCGATTCGCTAAGCGATGTGCGTCATTTCATTTAAGGTAAAGGTAGCTACCGCCCCGTTGGTTATCTTCATGTGATCGGCCAAATGACAATGACCGATGAGGGTTTGCGATAGCAATCGCGATTCCGGCAATTGACTTGCACCAACTGTAAATCGCAAGCTAGCCTTATTGGAGGTAACCGTCGTTCAATAAGTTTTGGCCATGCAATTTCATCGTCGATTATTCGCCCTATTAATGGTGGGCGTCACCTCCCCTGTATGGGCTGCAAATATTTTATTGATCGCCAGTTATGATCAGCATAACGAATGGACCAAACAATGCCTGCAGGGCATTGAGCAACAGCTGTCAAACGAGCATCAACTCGACGTGTGGTACATGGATACCAAACGCCTGCCTCGAGACCAACACCAACAATCAGCAGCGCAGGCTTGGCAACATTTTACCGCCACTCAGCCTGATTTAGTCATGCTTGCCGACGACAATGCCGTTGGCCTACTGGCGCAGAAAATTGCCAAAACTAAAACGCCTGTCGTGTTTTATGGAGTCAATGACAACCCGCGCATGTACTTTGAAAACGCGCAACTGCCGCCGCACGTCCATGGGGTGGTTGAGCGGCGCTCAATGCCTCCTTTTGTCCGTTTGATTCATCAAATGGTGCCATTGCAGCACAACAAGGTGCTGGTGATGTTTGACGACAGTACCACCACCGCCGCTTACATTGGCAACTCACTGCGCGGCGAAACCAGCCCTCAACTCGGCATGCTCAAAGCCGATATCAAACCCATTTCGACCTATCAGGAATGGCAAGCCACCATTCGGACGGCGTCCAACAGTTACGATGCCATTGTCATGGAAAACTGGTTTACCCTGAGAGATGCAGAAACCCAGGCCATCGTGCCAGAAGAGCAAGTCATAGATTGGAGCGGTGCCCACAGTGAAATTCCAATTTTCACCTCACAAGCTCATGCCGTTGGCCCGAAAAAATCAGTGGGGGCTATTTCCGTGGCGGGTCAGAAACACGGCCACACCGCCGCTCAAATGGCACTGGATGTGTTAGCAGGCAAGGTCACGCAACCATTGATGATTTCAGAAAACGATCATTATCACTTTAACCAACAAGCTCTAGCGCGATTCGATCTCACCCTCCCGCCCGAAATTGCAGCAATTGCGATTTATCACTAATTAGAGCCCGATTTCGGCTGTGCCTTTCCTTCTGAGCTGGTCACTAAACACCCTGTTTTAACGATAAAAAATGCGCTGCATCACAACATTTAAGTTGCCTTACTTGTTGCGACAATTGAATACAATAATTCGCTATTACGCCTAACGACGCGGGTGATATCGTCAGCAATATTTGTCGGTTTGAGGTGACAGGGTTTGGCATAGGCTTCATGCCGCTCTGCAACCGTTATGGCTGCTTAAGCAGTTATGGCGGTTGGCAAACCGACACACTTAACCAGTAGCACCGTTTTTAAACCAGATAGTTAATCGGCTAAACGCATCAACATCGAAGCGCCATTGATTAACACAACCAATTCAAAACTATAAACAAAAAGAAGAAACGCATGAAAAAACGACTATTAACGATCAGTGCATTGTTGTTACTCAGTGCCTCAAACACTTTGTTTGCCAAGGATGTTTATGTCAGCTCTGAGAGCGCTCTGCAAAAAGCGATCAAGGCAGCCGTCGCCGGTGACAACCTGATTCTTAAAAACGGCACCTACACAGACATCAATATTGTCTTTTATGGAGAAGGTACCGAAGACAAGCCCATCACCCTAAAAGCAGAAACCCCAGGCAAAGTCTTTATTGAAGGCTTGTCCGATTTAAAGTTGGGCGGCACTTATCTTAATGTTGATGGCCTTTATTTTAGAAATGGCTACACACCGAGCAGCTCTGTCATCAATTTTAGAATTGACGAAGAGCGCATCGCGTTTCATTCCAAAGTCACTAACAGTGTGATTGACGAGTTCACCCAAAAGGATCGTGAAGCCAGAGATTGGTGGGTTGAGTTTTGGGGCCAGCACAACGAACTCAGCCATAGTTACCTTGCCGGTAAGTCGAATCGCGGCCCAACCGTTAAGGTTCAGCTAGGCGGCAACCAACACATCAATAACCATCACCAGATCGTGAATAACCATTTTGGCCCTCGCCCTCGTAAAGGCGGCCCGTCAGCTGAAACCATGCAGCTTGGTAGCAGCAGCACGTCCATGACACCGTCTTACACCAACATTGAAAATAACCTGTTCGACCGCTGTAACGGCGAAGTAGAGGTCATTTCAAGCAAGTCCAATTACAACCAGTTTAAGAACAACGTGTTCTTCCAGAGTGAAGGCTCGCTGGTACTGCGCCACGGTAACTACGCCACCATCGACGGCAACCTGTTTATTGGCGATGGCAGCAACGAATTTGTTGGCGGGATCCGCGTGATCAATACCGGCCACTGGATCACCAACAACTACTTTTACAAGCTCACCGGTGAGAAATTCCGAGCGCCTATTGCGGTCATGAACGGCATTCCTAAGTCGCCACTCAACCGATACAACCAAGTTACCGACGTGGTCGTTGCTTACAACTCGTGGGTAGACTCACCAACACCTTGGTACTTCAGCGTTGGCTCTAACGTGGAGCAAAGCGACGTACTACCCAAGTCTGAGATCCGCTCGGCTCGACCAACCCGTACCCTGTTTGCCAACAACCTAATTTACAATAGCGCCAAAGCAGAGCAGCCTATTCATGCTTATGACAAAGTGGATGGCATTACCTTCAAAGCCAACATCTCCAATCACGCCAACAAAAGCGGCATTGGTGAAGACGGTATCAGCCAGCAGAAGATGACATTGGCCGGCCAATCAGACTATTTGAAAGCGCCTACAGCAACGTTAGCCAAGCCGTATCACGGCTTTGATTTTGACAAAATCGACACCGACTTGTTGGGCAACAAACGCGCGAATAACAACAACATTGGCGCCATTAGCAATACCGCAGCCATTTCTGACAAACCATTCGATGAGTCACGCTTCGGCCCATCATGGTTTGAGGCAGAACAACCAGCTGCAGCACCAAGCACCCATAAAGCGGCAACGGCAAACGAGCTTGTTCAGGCAATTAAAGCGGCTCAAAGTGGCGATACCATCGAACTCTCGGCGGCCAGTTATGCATTAAGCCAAAGCATTTCGATTGATAAGCAAGTACGCATCACCTCCGCCAATAAAAACAAGCCAGCAACCCTTAGCTTTAGCGCTTCAAACACTGCCTTTTTAATGCAGCCTAAAGGCGACTTAACGCTAGACTCTGTAACCATTCAGGGTAATGGCAAACAACACGCTTTCGCCACGTTAGATAAATACATGTCTAAGGCTTATAACCTGTCGATCATCAACGCCAAGATCGCAAACTTTAAGCATGTGTTAGAAGTGTCTATGGGCTCGTTCGCTGACAATATCGAAGTGGTTAATACCCGCATCGAGAACTGCCAAAGCGGTTTCATGCTGAACAAAGAAACCAAAAACAAAGGAACCTACAACGCGGAATATTTGGTCATCAAAAATTCCAGCTTTGACCGTATTGATGGCGCAATTGTCGACTTCCACCGCGGCGGTTATGACGAGTCAACCATTGGCGGAATTTTGGTGTTCGAGAACAATACCGTAACCAACTCAGGTAAAGCACGGGCCGACAAGGTGCTGATGAAGAATCACGGCATTGTGAATGTCACCTTCGAAGGCAACACCTTTAACAACAATCCCGTTGATGTCATCGCCATTCTATGGGGTGAGAAAGGCCAAAAACCCGTTGGGAACACAATCAAAAACTCAGGTAAAATCAAAGTGGTTGATAACCTGAAACTAGATCTTCTGTACTAAGTTTTAGCTCAGCAAGATAGGCCGGCCGCCAGTTCGACCGGCTGATAACTTCCAAAGGGGAACGGCATCAATGTCGTTCCCCTTTTTCAATTACCCTGCCCGTTTGTTTTGTGGTTTGACCTTTCTTATTTCCCCTAGAAAATCACTTTTTTTACCCGTATTACCTGCCATTGCGCGTAACTTGCCAAGGCCGCTTAGGGTGTTGGTTTTGGCTCGTATTTCCACCCTTTATGCATAAATTCTGCACACTGCCTATTTACAATAAATTTACTTAATTAACGCTAAGAGTGGCGCAAGGGGTATTAGTAATGAAGGTGTATACGGGTTTAGCTAAAGTTAGTGTGATTTTATTAGCTTTAATGCTGGCGGGCTGTGGGGGTTCATCATCGAATACGACCGATGTGACTGAAGAAGTATCTGATTCATCAGACTCTTCGGACTCATCAGATTCATCGGATTCTACTGTCGAGCCGATTACAACGGTTCTGCCTTATGTTGTGGTTGATACCATGGAATCTGAGTGTTTTAACATTGAAGGCGAAGTGATTGAATGTGGCTCTGATCTTGTGGGGCAAGATGCCGAGTATTTGACCACCGAAACGAACTACGAATTTTATGACGCCGATGAGACGGTGGTACTAGACAACAACACGGGGCTGTTATGGCAACGCGCGCAGTCGAATAGCCAATATGTGTTTAACGACGCCGCAGCCTATTGTGCATCCCAAACGACAGGTGGCTACGACGAATGGCGCCTACCCACCATCAAAGAACTGTATTCGCTGGCAGATTTTGACGGCGATTTAAACTACAGCATTCCTTACGTTGATACGCGCTATTTTGACTTTGAATATGCCGCAATGAAATTTGCCACCCAGTTCTGGTCAAGCACCGTCTATAACATTAATCCGGTTGGCGGCGCACCAGATGATGACGAGGCGTACGTACCGGCATTTGGTTTTAATTTCGCCGACGGCCATATCAAAGCGTATGGAACAGAAGACAGTCAGCCAGGGCTTTATATTCGCTGCGTATTAGGTGACGAAGACGTCTATGGTGTTAACGACTACGAGTTGAATGACGCTGGCGATATTGTCACCGACAATGCAACGGGCCTGATGTGGCAACAAGCCGATGATGGCTACACCTACTATTGGGCCGATGCCTTAGATTACTGTGAAGATCTAGAGCTAGGCGACTATAGCGACTGGCGCCTGCCCGACAATAAAGAGCTGCAAAGTATCGTGAAATACGGCACAACCGATGTGCCAGCGATTGATACCGACTTTTTTGACAGTACCTTCAATTATAGTTACGGCGGCGGTGATTTTTCTGGCGATTATGGCTGGTATTGGTCAAGCACTACGCTAAAAGATTTTCCATTAAATGCTAGCTATGTGGCATTTGGCAGAGCCTACTCAACAACCAGCGATGACCTCGCAGACACCAGCGGCTACCACGACTGGCACGGTGCTGGCGCGCAGCGTAGCGACCCTAAAAATGGCAGCGTCGATCTTGACGGAGACTCATGCTCCATTACCGCTTGTGATGAAGAACGAGGCGAAAACTATGTGCGTTGTGTACGTGGTGGCGCCACTGCCGCAACGGAAAGTGACTATGACGACTACGTTAACGCTGCAACGGATTAATCTGTAGAAAATGAAATCGCGTTGGATTAACGCATCAGCGAATGGTTAAAAAGATAAGCCCTGTTTTTCCAACAGGGCTTTTTTATTGGCAGATCGCACAATTGCCGAGCAACCTACTTTAGAGCAGCAGCCTACTCTGGTACTGCAACGGGAGCGTTCGCCGTGTTGAAGTGAGCGTTATTAAGTCAACGCGTAACGAACGGAACAAGCCTGACGGCGCCAGACCAAAGCCCCACCAAGAACGAAGCCTAAGCGAACAGGCTTACGCGCATGTATTAACCTGTTGTCGATGCTTCAATGCCGCGCTCTTTCAGCATTTCGGTCAATATCAATCCAGCCGCGGATAATGTGCTTATGACATTTATTGCAAGGTGATGCCGATTAACGCTGTTCGCCCATCAGTGTGTTCAACAAGCAGCGCTAACATGTCACCCGCTGTTTTATCGAAAGAGGTTTTTGCAATATCAGCATTACAGCCAGGTATTGCAGAGCCCTTAGGGGTTGAGAAACCCTTTAAATAGCATGAGGTAAATAACCACAGGAACTGCCCCTAACAACCAACCTAACACCGTAAAAATAATACCGGAATATATTATTGTCTCATCAACAAACTGAGAAATTAGCTTTACCCCAACGTAAGATGAAGCAACAAACCCTGAAGCGACTAAAAGTAAAGCCAAGTTGATTAGAGGGTGTTCCGAGCTTTCACCGTAAACCAAAAGATATGAACCAATAACTGCAGCAAAGGACACGACCGGAATTAAATACAAAACAATAAACTTAACGACTGTGCTCATATACCCTCTAACAGTATGAAACGATAATTAGCATTGCGACATAACACCCGCAGCTACGGTCGGCTTGTTAGCTGAACTGGCGTTGTTGCCTAAATCGATTGAACTATTGGAGCAGGCTTTGATCTGATCGTCTGAACTTACAGATGGGACAGGTC
>NZ_JAHZSS010000031.1 GCF_019457915.1 Neiella holothuriorum | reverse complement strand
GTGGTGGGTTGTGCAGGATTCGAACCTGCGACCAATTGATTAAAAGTCAACTGCTCTACCAGCTGAGCTAACAACCCGTATAGGAGCGGCGAAAGTGGTGGGTTGTGCAGGATTCGAACCTGCGACCAATTGATTAAAAGTCAACTGCTCTACCAGCTGAGCTAACAACCCAAAATTCGCTGTCATCAAGCGGCAATGAATGCTTGATATTTTTGCAGTGTAGGAAGAAAAGAAGTGGTGGGTTGTGCAGGATTCGAACCTGCGACCAATTGATTAAAAGTCAACTGCTCTACCAACTGAGCTAACAACCCATCTGAATTCTTGCACCGTCCTACTTCGATAAGAGTAGCCCCCTATCCTCCGGCGCGGCGCATATAATACTTAACTGGCGGGCAGTTGCAACAAGAAAATGCAATCTTTTCGCTTAAGCGGTTAATTGCATTTTCCTTGTACAAATACTAGAGCTTTCCTTTCGCCAATTGAGCCACGCTAGAACTTGGATATTCGTTCTTTACTCGCTCAAAATACGTGCGGGCTTCTGCTGCCTGACCTTCTTTTTCAGCAATCAATCCGAGCTTGAAAATCGACTCGGCTCGCTTCGAAGATTTTGGATACTGATCAACAACTTTAGCAAACGAAACTTTAGCGCTAGCGTAATCGGCTTCACGAAACTTCAACTGTGCCTGCCAATAATACGCATTCGCAGCATAATTCGACGTTGGGTAATCACGAATAAAGTCACTGAATGCTGTTACTGCTTGGTCATAGCGCTTCGCTTTCAACAAGTCGAACGCAGCTTCATAAGCAACATTAGCGGTGACTTCTATTGTAGATTGAGGCTCAGTCGGCGTGGTTGTGGTCGGCGAATTCGGCGTAACCGCAGGCTGAGAGCTACCGGTGAGGCGGCGCTCAATATCTTGATATAAGTCGCGTTGGCGCGCCAGAATCTGCTCGAGCTGGTGACCGTGTAACTCAATAGAGCCACGTAGTTGACCCACCTCGTATTCAAGATCTGACAGCTGTTGCTGCATCTCAACTTGAACATGGTTGCGAGATTCAAGCATGCGCTCCAAGCGCCCTACTCGTTCTTCTAGGGAATTGCCACTTGCTTCACGTACTGGAGCAGCAGCAAAAGCCGCACCCGTCAGGGTAGCGGCTAGTACAACAATATGTCGTTTCATCATTTAAGGTATTAGTAAACTAAAACACCACGGCGGTTCTTGGCCCAAGCTTCAGCAGTGTGACCTGAAACCAGAGGCATTTCTTCGCCATAAGAAACTGTACTGATTTGGCTAGACATAACGCCCAGGCTCATCAGATATTTAGAAACTGCTTTGGCACGACGCTCGCCCAAGGCAATGTTGTATTCTGGCGTACCGCGCTCATCAGCGTGGCCTTCAACGCGAACACTTACATTTGGATTTTTCACCAAGTAGTCAGCGTGAGCGGCAAGAAGTTCAGCAAACTCACCACGGACATCAGAACGGTCAAAATCGAAGTAAATGATGTGTTCTTTGCGAAGTTCCGCATACTGTTGCATACGCTCTTCTTCTGGCGTCAACACAGGAGCTACTGCCGAGCTGATTGCTGAATCGTCAGCACCAGTACCAGAGGCTGAACCTGTTGCAGCATCATCAGTTGTGCTACAAGCTGCCAAGAACATCATCGGCAGCGCCATCATTAGGCCTTTTGTCAACGGTTTCAATTGCATTGCCACTTTCCTTTTTAATCTATATTTGCAAATACTTACTGCAGGAACGGAGACCAAGCCGGAGCTTTTACTTGCCCATTCACAGCAGGTAGCCGAGCTTTAAAACGACCATCCATGGACACTAGCGCAAGCGCTTGTTTGTTGCCATGCACGGTACTGTAAATAATCATGCCGCCATTAGGGGCGATACTTGGAGATTCATCCAAGCGAGTGCTAGTCAAAACTTGCAAAGTACCTGTTTCCAGATCTTGCCTCGCAATGTGGTAATTACCACGGCTGCGATTGACCAATACCATTTGCTTACCATCTGGAGAGACTGCACCACCGAGGTTCATATCGCCCTCAAAAGTAAGCCTTTTTACTTTACCCGAAGCTAACTCTACGCGATAAAGCTGCGCATTACCACCCCGCTCAGATGTGAACACTAAGCTGCTGCCATCAGGCGTCCAATAAGGCTCTGTATCGATACTTCTGCCACGAGTAACACGCTTTAATTGGCCACTTGCGATATCCATCACATAGATGTCTGGATTACCGTCTTTCGACAGCACCATTGCCATGCGTTTACCGTCGGGAGAAAAGCGTGGCGCACCATTAATTCCGGGAAAATCCGTCAATAAACGGCGTTGACCGGTGTACAAATCCTGAATATAAAGTTGAGCCTTGTGCTTTTCGAACGAAACATAAGCCAATTGGCGACCATCGGGTGACCATGCTGGCGACATCAACGGCTTGGTGGAACGCAGCAAGTTTAGCTCGTTATACCCATCATAGTCGGCAACCATCAGTTTAAAAGGGTGACTATCGTCATTATCTACGACAACGTAGGCGATACGAGTCAAAAAGGCGCCTCGCTCCCCCGTTAAACGCTCATAGATAATGTCGCTGATGCGATGTGAATACTGACGTAGTTGCGCGCCGTTTACGACACTGCGTCGCCCGTCAAGAATGAATGACTGACTCGAAATAATCGAACCGTCCGCAGCAACCGCCACGTCACCTTTCGACATCTGCCCTTGCAACACGTCCATCAATTCGAAACTGACCTGATAGCGATCATCGCCAATAAAGGTAATGGTTCCGGTAACCACGGCTTCAACACCAAGATTCGCCCACTTGTCAAAATCAACTTGATTGGATTGACTGGGGCGTTCGGGCATCGCTTGCACGGCTAATGGATTGAATTTGCCGCTACGACGAAGATCAGAAGCAACAATTGAAGCCACATCGTGTGGCAAATTGGGTTGTCCCTGATAGCTAAATGGCACAATGGCAATTGGCCGAGCATTGTCGATACCTTCGGTAATGACAATCTCCAGCGCCGCTTGAGCAGACATACTAATAAGAAGAAAAGCTGAGCCCAACAGGCGCTTAAACATGGTATTCATTAAAGATTCGGCTCCACAGTCAGTCGAATTTCTCGCATTTTTTGATTCACTTCTGGATCAGCCGACATCGGCAAGGTGCCAGCTTTGAGTACGGCATTGCGTGCAGAGGCACACACCACAGGATCACCAACACCATTATCCACGGAGGTTACAAAGCCATCGCGCGCAAGGCGAATAGTCAGTTGGCATTGTTTACCAACCATTGCACTATCAACCAGCCAGTTGCGTTGGATTGTGGCTTTGATTAAAGCAGTGTATTTATCAATTTCAGATAAGATTTGCGCTTGCCGCTGTTGCCCAATTTGCTGGTTTTCAGCTTCAAGCTCTTGTTGCATCAAACGTTCTAATTCAGCTTGCTCGCGCGCTTGTTGCTCTTTGCGTTTGCGTTCTTCTTCAACGCGGCGGCGCTCAGCTTCTTCTTTCTCACGCTTTTTCTTGGCTTCGGCTGCGGCTTTCTCCGCGGCTTTGCGTTCAGCTTCTTTTTTCTTACGCTCAGCTTCGGCTTTACGGGCTTTATCCGCTTCTAGCTTTTGTTTTTTCTTCGCTTCAGTAGCGGCCTTATCAGCAGCGCGTTTCTCTTGTTCTTTACGTTTACGCTCCGACTCAAGCTTCTTCAGCCGGCTCTGTTCGGCTCTACGCTTATTTTCAACTTCTCGGAGTTTTCGTTCTAACTCGTCAATGCGCTTTTGCTCGGCAACGCGCTTCTTTTCTTTATCATCGCGAATGCGCTTCACTTGCTCATCGATCTTGCTTTGATCGATGGTGACCGCTTGAATAGGTTGCCCTTGGGGTTTCACCTGCGGTTTAGGTTTGGGGGTCATTGCCATACTGACCGACAGCAATACCACCACCACAATATGTGCTAGTGCAGACAACCCGATGTAAATACTAAATGGACCGATTTTCAATGGTCTAACCTACTACTCTGTGTCTTCTGTCATCAGGCCAACTGACGGCACACCATAGTTTTGCAGCGTCACCATCAAATTAATGACCACTTCGTATGGCACTCGTTTATCACCTTTGACAATCACCGGCGTATCCGGCGCAACGACTAATTGAGCCGCTACAATCTCAGCCAATTCATCAAGCTCACGCGGCGTGTTGTCATCGTCATCGCCTATTGAAACATAGTAATTACCATTGGCATCTACCGATGCCACTAGCGGTGGGTTGTTATCCGTGGAAATTGGCTCAGCTTCACCCTGCGGCAAGTCAACCTTAACCCCTTGGGTGATCAACGGCGCAGTCACCATGAAGATAATGAGCAATACCAACATCACATCGATGTAGGGCACCACATTAATATCAGCAACCTTACTTCTGCGCTTGCGCTCGAATGACATGATTAGGACTCTTTTTGCTCTTCAGTCACAGTCTGACGCTGCAGAATCGACAAGAACTCGTCGGCGAAGTTGATGTAGGCATTTTCCAGTTTCTCAACGCTAGTCGAGAAACGGTTATAGGCAATCACCGCAGGGATAGCGGCGAACAGCCCCATGGCTGTTGCAATCAATGCTTCAGCAATGCCTGGTGCAACCATTTGTAAGGTGGCTTGTTTAACGGCACCAAGTGCAATAAAGGCATTCATGATCCCCCAAACGGTACCAAACAAACCAATGTAAGGGCTGGTGGAGCCTACCGTTGCTAAAAATGGCAAGCTAGTTTCTAATCCGTCGACTTCACGCGACAAAGCAACGCGCATGGCTCGGCGCGTTCCTTCTAGCGATTGAGTGGCATCACGATGGCCGGTGCGGCGTAGGCGAACAAATTCTTTAAATCCTGAATGGAAAATCTTTTCCAAACCAACGTTGTCAGCTCGTGCGCTCACTTCTTGGTAGAGGCGATTCAGATCTAAGCCCGACCAAAATTTATCTTCAAACTTGTTTAACCGAGTTTGCGCATTCCGCAAGGTTTTACTGCGTTGGAAAATCATTGCCCAAGACACAACGGACAATAACAGTAAGGTCAGCATCACGAGCTTTACGAGTAAGCTGGCCTCTAAAAATAGACCGATAAGGGAAATTTCAGCCGACACGTGTCAGCACCTCCATAATGGGTTTTGGAATAGCAACTGGTTTATTGCGGGTCAAATCTACACAGGCTAACGTCACTTGACCAGAGACAAACTGTTGATTTTGATCAGAAGAAGATACGGTTTGCTCAACTGTTAAGCTAGCTTTGCGAAGTTGGATGATGTTACAGGATACTTCGAGCTCGGCATTGAAGCGCGCAGACGCATGATAATTGACATCAACATGGCGCACGACAAAAGCAATACCATCGGCTAAATAACCATCTTGCTCTATGCCAAATTGGCGTAACCATTCGGTGCGAGCACGCTCCATGAACTTAAGGTAGTTAGCATAATAAACCACACCGCCGGCATCGGTATCTTCGTAATAAACACGAATCGGCCAGGTAAAGTTTGTTGGAGTTGTTGTCACGGCGTTCCTGCCATTGTATTCAAAGTTATTTAGCGCATCGTCTCTTTGTTTGAGAGCACACTATACCGAAAGTTTCCTACAAATTTAACTTTCTCAATTGTTATCTAGGTCATGTCACCCTTTTCTGTCTGGGGTCATTAATATGATTGACTCTGCCGTTGCAAAGAATAAAAAATCACAATTTCTGCATATTTCTCAAAAGCCCTACATAGCGGGCTTAACAAAACTTTCACAAACCAAAATAAAAACTGAAATAAACCTTATTCATTAATTTTATTAATGCAAAAATAAAATTTATCTCGTTTGAGTTAGTGCGGGACTGTGACTAATATGCACACCATCGAAGCGACAGCTAATGCTGTGTTCGAGTAAGCGTTTTTTTGACCATCGGATTTTTAGTACGGGTTCGATGGTTACTACGGATAGTTCCCTGATTTATTTTCTTTCCTGAAGCATTAATGCTGCCCGCGAAATTTTCGCGGGCTTTTTTTTGCCTAAAATTCATTGTTTGTTATTGGGCTGGCACCAGTAACGGCGATCAATTGCCCTGCGACGGGTGGATACGAGAGAAGTGAGCAAAGGCATGCTCAGTGGCGATACGGCCGCGTGGTGTGCGTTGAATAAAGCCTTGTTGAATCAAAAAAGGCTCCAACACATCTTCAATCGTGTCGCGTTCTTCGCCAATGGCAGCCGCTAGGTTGTCTAAGCCAACCGGGCCGCCACTGAACTTGTCGATAATGGCTAATAAGAGTTTGCGATCCATAAAGTCAAAGCCTCGCGGATCAACATCCAACATGTCCAACGCTTTATTAGCCACATCTTGATTAGCGAGACCATCATGGCGCACATCGGCAAAATCACGCACTCGCCGTAATAAACGGTTGGCAATGCGCGGCGTACCGCGCGAGCGCTTAGCAATTTCTTCTGCGCCGCTGCCGGACAAATCCATATTTAGGTAGCGTGCAGAACGATCCACAATGGTGGTCAAATCTTTCGTGTTGTAGAACTCGAGCCGTTGCACAATGCCAAAACGATCACGCAGAGGTGAGGTTAATGAACCAGCACGAGTAGTTGCGCCAATGAGCGTGAAAGGTGGTAAATCAAGTTTGATAGAACGCGCTGCCGGCCCTTCACCAATCATAATATCTAATTGATAGTCTTCCATGGCCGGATACAATACTTCTTCAACCGCGGGGTTCAGGCGATGAATCTCATCAATGAACAGCACATCGTTTTCTTCTAAGTTGGTCAACATGGCCGCCAAGTCGCCTGCTTTTTCTAACACAGGGCCGGAGGTTTGCCGCATGTTGACGCCCATTTCATTGGCAACGATATGCGCTAGCGTGGTTTTACCCAATCCTGGCGGGCCAAATATGAGTAAGTGATCAAGAGCATCCTGACGTTTTCTGGCAGCCTGAATAAAAATCTCCATTTGCTCACTAACATGGGGCTGGCCTTCATATTCAGCCAACGTTTTGGGGCGGATGGCTCGCTCGATGATGTCATCGTCTCGAGTTGATTCGGCTTGGATCAGACGATCGGCTTCAATCATGCTAGCTCCTACATCATCGACTTAAGGGCGTCTCGAATGAGTTCTTCTGAACTCATCCCCGGCTTGGCAATTTTTGCCACCGCCTGTTTTGCCTGATTCTGTTTGTAACCTAGCGCTTCTAACGCACTAATGGCATCCGCTTTAGCATCGGCAGGCATTCCGGCTTGCTCGGCTGCATCCACAGCAGGCAGTTCTAGCGCTGCTGCGTCCGCGCCATCTAGGCTGGTATGCCAGTCTTTGAGCTTGTCGCGCATTTCAATCAACAAACGTTCGGCGGTTTTCTTACCAATGCCTGGCAGCTTTGTCAGTGCAGTCACGTCGTCTAAGTTGACGCAGCTAACAAATTGTTCTGCTGTCATGCCACTTAAAATAGCTAAGCCTAGTTTTGGGCCTACGCCATTGGTTTTTATCAGTTCACGAAACAGCGCCCGCTCGGACTTAGAGCCAAAACCAAACAACAACTGAGCATCTTCACGAACAACAAAGTGAGTATAAATAGTGGCTGTCTGCCCGACTTCCGGCAGCTTAAAAAAGCTACTCATGGGCATTTGTACTTCATACCCCACGCCACCAACTTCTAACAACACTTCGGGTGGTTGCTTGTCGGCAATTTCGCCTCGTAAACGTCCAATCACTTTTGTAATTCCATCGCATGCTTAGTTTTGCCGAGGTTAACAGCTTTTCTTAGTCATGAGTAGATTTCACTGTAAAAAAACACAGTGGTTTTGACGAGCGCCACAGCAACAGTATTGCGTGAGCTGCGCTTAAATTGCATTGCCAACACAACAATGGCCTGTGATCTGCACTTCCCTTACAGCAATTATCTAAACAATCGGTTAATGGTGTGTGACTGAACGACTAACGCCATTCTATTTCAATAAGTTAGCTAATAGACCTTAGCGAGTCAGATTCATCAGAAGGACATAGTTATGACAATGCATTGCTACCAATGTGAAGAAACCGACAAAGGTGAAGCCTGCACCATCAAAGGTGTTTGTGGTAAATCAGTGAGTACCGCCAAGCTGCAAGACCAAATTATTGAAGCCACCTCTCGGCTGGCTTTTGCAACACTCGAAATTGGGCCGAAACAAACGGTTGATGATCTTATCCGTTCAGCCTTGTTTGCCACCATTACCAACGTCAATTTCGACAACACGGCTTTGCGCGTCCTTCTCAACAAGTTGATGGCGGAAATAGAACGCTATACCCCCGATGCTATTCCCACGGTGATCCGCACCGACATTATTAAGTCTGCTGGTGTGTTGACCATGCATAATCCCGATCGTCGTTCAGCCAAAGAGTTGTTGATTTACGGCGTCAAAGGGATCGCCGCCTACGCCGAACATGCCGCTCAGCTCGGATACCGCGATGAAGCCGTTGATCATTATGTGCGTCACGTGATGGCGGCACTAACAACCCCACTAAAATTTGATCACTTGATCGAATGGATATTAAAGGCGGGCGAAATTGCTGTCGCTACCATGGCGTTGCTCGACAAAGCTCACACCGAGACGTACGGCGCGCCAGAAATTAGTACCGTTGAGCTGGGTACTGGCTCTAAACCCGGCATCTTGATTTCTGGGCACGACTTGCAGGACTTAGCGCAGCTTTTAGCTCAAAGTGAACATGCTGGCGTTGATATCTACACCCATGGCGAAATGTTGCCAGCCCACTATTACCCCTACTTTAAAAAGTATGATCACCTTAAAGGTAATTACGGCGGCGCATGGTGGCAACAAGAGCAAGACTTTACCGCCTTTAACGGCCCAATTTTAATGACAACAAACTGCCTGACACCGCCGCAAGATGACTATGAAGAACGCTTGTTTACCACAGGTCTTGTCGGCTTCTCGGGCTTACCTCATATCAGTGAAGCAAACGATGGCACAAAAGACTTCTCCGGCCTCATCGAACTCGCCAAAAATTGCCCTCCTCCAACACAATTGGAAAGCGGTCAGATTGTTGGTGGCTTTGGCCACAGCCAAGTGATTGCGCTGGCCGATCAAGTTGTGGAAGCAGTCAAGTCCGGTGCCATCAAACGATTCGTGGTTATGGCTGGCTGTGATGGCCGCTCAGAGGAGCGCGACTACTACACCAAAGTGGCAGAGCAACTGCCGGATGATGCCGTCATCCTCACCGCAGGTTGCGCTAAGTACCGCTACAACAAACTCGACTTGGGCGACATTAATGGCATTCCTCGGGTATTAGATGCTGGGCAATGTAACGATTGCTATTCATTGGCGGTGATCGCCTTGAAGCTACAGCAAGCGTTTGAAGTGGAATCGTTAAACGACTTACCCATTTCATTTGATGTTGCTTGGTATGAGCAAAAAGCGGTGGCGGTGCTACTTGCTTTACTGCACCTTGGCGTCAAAGGGATCCGTTTAGGGCCGAACTTACCGGCATTTGTCACGGGTAAAGTCGCCGATATTTTGGTGAATCAATTTGCAATGAAGGGGATCGCAACTCCCGAGCAAGACGTTGCTGACATGATGGCCGGCAACTAACGACTCGACTCAGCTGGAGCGGTATTGGCCTACTGCTCCAGCTTACTTCTTATAGTAACGGGCTACGCTTTTTTGACGAACTTGGCGGTCACCATCATTTCACCAATACCATCAACTTTGCAGTCCAGCTCGTGATCTTTGCCTTCTACGATACGGCGCACCACTGCTTTGGTGCCAATTTTGATGACCTGAGAGCTTCCCTTCACCTTGAGATCTTTTGCCACGGTAACTTTGTCACCTTCAGCTAACTGCGTACCATTGGCATCTTTAACGGTGAATGTAGGCTCGGCAACTTCATCCGGGTTCCATTCATGGCTGCACTCTGGGCAGATCAACTGATTTTGGTCCGGATAAACGTACTCGGAATGACAATTGGGGCATGGAGGATAAGACATTTCTGTTCTTCGCTATTGGTCTGTCAATTTAAAAAGAATGCTCGGTATTAGCGCCAACGACCACGGCGGGTACCTGTTGTAGCACCGGCCATGGCAATCAAACTTTGTTGAGTATGGGCATGGCATATCGCAACACCAAGTGCATCGGCAGCATCGGCCTGCGGCGCTTTGGGGAGTTTTAGCATACTAGCAACCATCATTTGCACTTGGGTTTTGTCAGCAGCGCCTGTGCCCACAACCGCCTGTTTGATTTCTCGTGCGGCATATTCAGCTACCGGCAAATTTTGGCATGCGGCTGCAACAATCGCAGCGCCGCGAGCCTGACCTAGTTTTAAAGCTGAATCGGCGTTACGAGCCATAAACACCCGCTCAATGGCAAATTGCTCAGGCTGAAACTGCACAATGAGTTCACGCACGCCATCATGAATTTGCCGTAATTTTTCTGCAAGTTCACCTTCGGTGGTACGAATACAGCCGCTCCCCACGTAGTCGAGTTTGCGTCCGTGAGCACGAATTACGCCGTATCCGGTGATCCGAGAGCCAGGGTCAATACCTAAAATTAATGCCAATCGAGAATACCCAATCTGTGAGCGAAAAGATTAATCGAGCTGCGCCATGACATCATCAGAAATATCACCGTTGTGATAAACCTCTTGAACATCATCGTCATCTTCGAGCGTGTCGATTAGGCGGACGAACTTTTTAGCGGTCTCTAAATCGAGTTCAGCCTTAGTGGATGGCACTTGCGTGACTTCGGCATTAAGTGCTTCAAAGCCAGCTGCATCAAGCGCATCTTTCACATCACCAAATTCCTCTGGCGTGGTGATCACATCGTAACTGCCATCATCATGGCTTTGAACGTCTTCCGCGCCACCTTCCAGTGCTGCATCCATTAAAGCATCTTCATCTTCCGATGCGCCGTAACTAATGATGCCTTGTTTGCTAAACAGGTAAGCCACCGAGCCATCGGTACCCAGATTACCACCGGACTTGGTAAAGGCTGAGCGAACACTACTCACGGTACGATTTCGGTTATCGGTCATGGTTTCAACCATCACCGCAGTGCCTCCGGGGCCATAACCTTCGTACACGACGGTTTCAAGTGCAACGCCATCAAGCTCACCGGCACCGCGCTTTACTGCACGCTCAACGGTATCGCGGGTCATGTTATTCGACAGCGCTTTATCAATTGCGGCGCGTAAACGCGGATTGGAGTCGGGATCTGAGCCACCTTCGCGAGCAGAAACAGTAAGCTCGCGGATAAGTTTGGTAAAGAGTTTTCCACGTTTGGCATCTTGCGCGGCTTTACGGTGCTTGATGTTTGCCCATTTACTGTGTCCGGCCATGTATCACTCCTTTAAATCAATAACTCAGTCGCACTAAATGTTCATTCTGCTGATGGCTTGCTAGTCGTCATCACAACCCGTCATCAAGCATTGCAACGCTTGTTGGTTGCTCGCTGAACTCAACTTGGTCATCACTTGCTGCCAGGGCAACCATTCAAAGCTAAGGTGTTCTTGAGGCGCCAATTGAATGGGCACAGGAGATGGCAGCATTAAACTGAACCAGTGCTCGGTATTGGAATAGCAACCGTCTGGATAACGGTGACGCCATTGAGGTCGAATGGTATAGCAAACTTGCCGATTCATGTTGGACCAAACACCCTTTTGTGGGGTGAGTCCAGTTTCCTCGGCAAGCTCTCGAACAGCAGCGGGCTCAGGCTGCTCGCCCCACTCCAAACTTCCGGTCACTGATTGCCAGAAGCTTGGATCATCGCGACGTTGTAACAACAACCCATGGCCAGTTTGGCTGGCAATCACCACCAACACGGAAACCGGCCGTTTCGCCACTGTCATGACGGCCTCTAATTAGGCTTCGTCACTTTCTTCGATTTTTTTGCTAACAGCAGTAATGCCAAGTTCAGCCAGCGCAGTTGGGTTAGCAACACCTGGCGCTTCGGTCAGCGGACACGCGGCGGTGGTGGTTTTAGGGAATGCCATCACGTCACGAATTGAGGTTGCACCGGTCATCAACATGATCAGGCGGTCTAAACCAAAGGCCAAGCCTGCGTGTGGTGGCGCACCATATTGCAAGGCATCGAGTAGGAAGCCGAATTTCTCACGTGCTTCTTCATCGCTAATCCCCAGAACGCGGAATGCCGCACTCTGCATAGCCTGATCGTGAATACGAACCGAGCCGCCACCTAATTCAACGCCGTTCAATACCATGTCGTAGGCATCAGACAAGGCATTCACAGGGTCAGCTTCTAACTGCTCTGGCGTTACGCCAACAGGCGCGGTGAATGGGTGGTGAATAGCAGCTAAGCCACCATCGTGTTTTTCGAACATTGGGAAATCAACAACCCATAGTGGTTTCCAGCAGTCTTCCACCAGCTCAAAGTCTTCACCCAGCTTCAAGCGCAACGCGCCCATCGCCTCGGCAACAACCGTTTCGTTATCGGCGCCAAACAACAGAATGTCACCATCGGCAGCTTCTGTGCGGGCGATTAACTGAGCGATGATCTCTTCGTTCAAGAATTTAGCAATGGGTGATTGCACGTCACCGGCTTCAGCACCGTTGATCTTCATCCACGCTAAGCCTTTAGCACCATAAATGCCGACGTACTTACCGTATTCATCGATCTGTTTGCGCGATAGTTTAGCGCCGCCAGGCACACGAATAACGGCAACACGACCTTCCGGATCATTCGCCGGACCAGAGAACACTTTGAACTCAACTTCTTTCAACAAGTCAGCCACGTCCACCAGCTCTAGCGGGTTACGTAAGTCAGGCTTATCTGAGCCAAATCGACGCATGGCTTCTGAATACGGCATGCTCGGGAAGTCACCTAAATCAACGTCCAACAATTGCTTGAACAAGTCGCGGATCATTTCTTCGGTTTTGGCCATTACCTGAGCCGAGCTCATGAATGAGGTTTCAATATCAATCTGAGTAAATTCAGGTTGGCGATCGGCACGCAAATCTTCATCGCGGAAACATTTAACGATTTGGTAGTAGCGATCGAAGCCCGACATCATTAACAACTGTTTGAACAGCTGTGGCGATTGCGGCAACGCAAAGAACTTACCTTTGTGAGTACGGCTTGGTACCAAGTAATCGCGCGCGCCTTCTGGTGTCGCGGCGGTCAAAATTGGCGTTTCAATATCTAAGAAGCCATTGTCGTCAAGGAAACGACGCACTGCACTGGTCACCTTTGAACGGAATTTGATGCGATCGCTCATGACAGGGCGGCGCAGATCCAAATAACGGAATTTCAAACGCTGCTCTTCTGAGTTCTCTTGATTGTTATCAAGTGCAAGTGGTGCACTGGCATTGAGCACCGTTAACTCAGTCGCAATCAGCTCAACTTCACCGGTTGCCATTTGCTTGTTAATTTGGCTTTCAGGACGAGCGCGAACTTGCCCCGTAAGCTGAACACAGAACTCATTACGCAAGGTGTTGGCAACTTCAAATAGCTCTTTGTAGTCTGGGTCAAATACGACCTGAACAATGCCTTCGCGATCCCGTAGATCAACAAAAATCAGGCCACCCAAATCGCGACGCTTGTTTACCCAGCCACATAGAGTGACGGTTTGTTCAACATGTTCAAGATTAACCTGACCGCAATACACTGTGCGCATCTGTATCCCTTATCAATCGGTAAGCGCGATGGTTCGCGCTGAAAGTAAAATAATTATTTCAAGCTCGCTTAAGCGTCGCTTGATTTGGATTTGTTGTCGCCCGCCAAGTTCTTTTTAGCGCCACTTTTAAAATCTGTTTCGTACCAACCACTGCCCGACAAGCGGAATCCAGCGGCTGAAATAAGTTTCTTCAAACTACTCGCGCTGCATGCCGGACAGTCCGTCAACGGTGCATCGCTCATTCGTTGTAGTTTCTCTAATTCGTGACCACAGTCGTCACAACGGTATTCATAAATCGGCATAAGGTGTTTCTTTCGGGCTAACGAACAATAACCAAGGTTTAATAATGGCGGGCAATTATACTGAAAGCATCGACCAACCGCTAGCGGTGCAAGCGCTTGTACATTGCCCCATTGCAACAAATCGTGTTTAGAGGTTCTGCTCTGCCACTTGCATCGGTTAAACTAGCGGATTATTTGTCTTGGCGGTTTTACTAGTGAGTCATCTAACCGACACTATTTACGCATCCCAGCAGCAGGTAGCTGATTTCAATTTCGATCAGCAGGTCGCGGATGTTTTCCCTGATATGATCCAGCGTTCGGTGCCGGGCTATCAAACCATTTTGCACACCTTGGGTCTGCTCACCGAGCGCTATTCTCAAGCCAATAGCAACATTTATGACTTAGGGTGCTCGCTAGGTGCCGCTACATTAATGATGCGCCGCCATAATAAGCAGCCTGGTTGCACCATTATTTCAGTTGATAACTCAGCGGCAATGCTGGAACGAGCTGAACAACACATCAATAATTATCGTGGCGACACGCCGGTTCAACTCTGTTGTCAGGATCTGCAAGAGACTGAAATTATCAATGCCTCAATGGTAGTGCTTAACTTTACCTTGCAGTTTATTGCGCCAGAACAACGGTTATCAGCGCTAACCAATATCGCCAACGGCATGAATGATGGCGGTTTATTATTGCTATCAGAGAAAATTCAACATCCAGATGGCGTCATGAATGATGTGTTGATTGATTTGCACCACGAGTTCAAACGAACCAACGGCTATTCTGAGCTGGAAATCTCGCAAAAACGCACTGCGCTGGAAAATGTCATGATCACTGAGAGCGTTGACCATCACTTACAACGCCTCAAAGAGGCTGGTTTTAGCCATGCCGCCGTTTGGTATCAGAGCTATAACTTTTGTTCGATGCTTGCCATTAAGTAGCCAAGCGTTTTGCCAGTAAAACTGGTATCTCAACCCATTAATGACCACCGTTGCCTTGCGCTCATATAACGAAGGAAGTAACCCGTCACCATGATCCATTTTGATGACTTATATCGCGAATTGCCTTACACCAAATTGAGCCACTGGTTGGAAACCGTGCCGAGTCAGCTCGCTAGCTGGCACCGCGAGTTACGCAATTCGAAGTTTGCGGGCTGGCAGCGTGTCCTCAATAAATTGCCAGAGCTGGCAACAACCGACGTTGATTTTTCCGAGCAAGTTCGTATTGGCGATGATCACAGTATTGATGCTGGCATGCGCGCTAAACTCGAAGGCTTGCTGAGCCAATTTCATCCGTGGCGCAAAGGCCCCTATCACGTTCACGGGCTCCATATCGATACCGAATGGCGTTCAGACTGGAAGTGGGATCGTGTCAAACCACATTTAGCGCCGTTACAAGGCAAAACCATTCTGGATGTTGGCTGCGGCAACGGCTACCACATGTGGCGCATGAAAGGTGAAGGTGCCAACATGGTGGTAGGTATCGATCCATCGGAATTGTTTGTGATGCAATTCCTAGCCATCAAACGCCTGGCGGGCAATCCCGCAGGCATCCATCTATTGCCGCTCGGAATTGAGCAAATGCCACCATTGGCAGCCTTTGATACGGTCTTCTCGATGGGGGTGCTATATCACCGCAAATCACCCATCGATCATTTGCAACAACTCCATGATCTACTCCACCCCGGCGGCCAATTGGTGTTAGAAACTTTGGTTATTGAAGGCAACGAAAACCAAGTGTTAGTGCCCACCGATCGCTACGCCAAAATGCGCAACGTCTGGTTTTTACCAAGTGCCGAAGCCCTGAAATTATGGCTGTCTCGCATTGGCTTTCAGCACATCAAATTGGTCGACTTGGATCAAACCAGTACCGAGGAGCAACGCCGGACGGACTGGATGAGAAATGAAAGTCTGGCCGACTTTTTAGCGCCTGACGATAAGAATGTAACAGTTGAAGGTCACCCGGCTCCGCTTCGCGCCGTGATCACCGCACAACGTCCGCTGTAATAATTGAGCTCACAGCGGGCAAGAAATTAGCCCGCCTGTGATCCGTATCAAACAAGTCAGATTCAACGATTAAATTTGAGTCTGACGTTAAATAATTACTCTATCTAAATTAATTCTGCCAACTACTATTGGATATGGTTAACCAATTTAACGTTGAGGGATTCAATGAGCCAGCCCATACAGAAGCGCTTGCAGGAAGTGCTCTCCCCTTATGGCATTCAACCGCTGTCCAACATTGAAATTTGTGCCACATCGAGCGTTAACGAAGTATTCTTCGTTGATACCAGCCGCGGCCGTATCGCCCTCAAACACCACATTCAAAATGACTCCCTAGAGCGCTTAAAACAAGAAGTGGCATTAACTGAAAAGCTTGCCACGTTTGGTGTCCCAACAGCCCAAGTGCTGTTAAACCAAGGCGGCCAACCCGTCACGGAACATCAAAACACGCATCTGTATATCGTCAGTGAATTTATTGATGGCACACCACTTCCTAACAATCACAAACTCACCGAGTCACAAATCGCTCAGCTCGCGCAATTGCTAGCGAAGTTTCACTTGGCAGGCGTTGATGAAGAGTTGCAGCTACTTCCCACTCATATCTGCAGCTACGACGTGCAAGGTCTAACCAACCGCTTGATGACTTATCGCTGCGAGTTACACACCCTTGAGCAACAACATAGCTGCGCTGCCGATCTACTGACCTTGATTTACAATGCCATGCCAAAAGCCATGGGGTTATCACGAGCATTGCCCGATGAGCTCATTAACACTTGTATGAAAAGCATCATCCATGCCGATGTCCAACCGTCTAATTTCATTTTCAACAGCCAAGATGAGCTGGTGTCATGCATTGACTTTGACCATGCGCGCCGCGATTTACGGATCTATGACATATATCAGCTGGCGTTTTTAGCGGTAAATAGCAAGTTTTCGCTAACCGCCGACACGGCGCCAAGCCGTGAATCATCATGGCAAGATACGCTTGAGTTAATCCTGTCGAATTACGAGCAAATTGCACCGCCACTTAACCCAACCGAAAGGCAATGTTTTGTCTCCATGGCTGAAGTTCATTTCCTTCACCAATTAGCTGACTATCAATTTGATGTCACGAATGACCAGTGCGACATTACCATCAGTAAATTGCGGCGCGACATGGTGAATTTAGAGCAAGACATGGCGGCAATTGAGCAAGTAATGGCGGGAGCGGAACAAGCAACCTGCTAGCGATATAAAACGTGGTGACGATGCGCGTTGATCAATGTTCCTGAATGGGCGTGGTTG
The DNA here is from genome assembly GCF_019457915.1 of Neiella holothuriorum. Classification (GTDB taxonomy): domain Bacteria; phylum Pseudomonadota; class Gammaproteobacteria; order Enterobacterales; family Neiellaceae; genus Neiella; species Neiella holothuriorum. Next base: position 11,329 of record NZ_JAHZSS010000031.1, on the reverse strand, counting down.
GCGAGACCCGTTCTAATTGCTGACTGACTTGTTCTAATTCTGCGTCCGTTAGCTCGCCATACCATCGCGGATACGGCCAGCCATACCCCCAACGAAAGGACGTCGGTAGATACGGCGATCCGCCAACGCGCACGCCCGCCAACATTAACGCTGCAATCTCTGGCTCGCCAACGGCCGCCACACATGCTTGTAAGTCTAAATCAGCTTGTTCTCGCGCTTCATAAGTACCGCCTTGCCAATACGCCAAGTCATGGGCAAAGCAACAATTCAGCCAAAGCTCATTGTGAGCCAAGTTACCATCTGGAAATGCGCTACAGCCGTCGCTGGTGAAGGGGCGAAGTTCGCCCGCAGAAACAAAACCCACAACGAAAAAAATTAGAAGCCAACGTAATTTTGGAAACTTCACAACTCTCCTAGTCAGCACATCGTTTGCTGCTTAATGTTGTTAATGACACAAAAAATTCAAAGCTAAATCTGCAACTGTAAGTTAAGTGCTCACAAGCCTCGCCCATCAGTCACAATAAGCGTCAAAACCGGCTTTGGTATTGTCGAAGCCTTCTTGTTCGGCCAACAACCACGGACGTTCGCAGGCGTTCGTTCGAGCACACCATTGATAACCTGCGGAGCCAATACATCCAAATTCATCTTCATCAGCCCCTTGCGCCATAGGCGATTGAGCAGGCGCAGGCTGTTGTGAGGAACAAGCCGCCACCAGCGCAATAAGTGCCATTGATACTCGCCAACCGTTTTTCATGGTAACTCCCGTAAGTTAGATGATAAGGCTTAACAAATAACAACGGCAATCACTCGCCCGCTGTCAGCGCCTGCGATAAACCAGTAAATAAATAGCTGGAATCACAAACAATGATAGCAGCGGCGCTGTCACCATACCGCCAACCATTGGCGCCGCAATCTTCTGCATCACTTCGTTGCCAACACCTGCACCCCACATGATCGGCAACAAACCAAAAAAGATCGTGGCAACCGTCATTGCTTTGGGGCGAATTCGAGACACCGCACCTTTGATCAGCGCTTGTTGCACGTCCTGCTCAGTGACTTGTTGCTTGTCCGACAGTTCTCTCAAGCTTTGATTTAAATAGACCTGCATGACGACGCCAAATTCGGCCGCCACACCAGCCAGAGCAATTAACCCCACCACCACAGCCACCGACATGTTGTAGTCAAGCCACCACAATAACCAAATGCTACCGACCATGGCGAATGGTAGGCTCAACAAAATGACCGAAGCTTGCAACAGTGAATTGAAGGTCATCAGTAACAACATAAAAATAACGCCAAGGACGATAGGCACAAGCCATGTTAACCGTTCACTTACCCGCTCCATGTATTCATATTGACCAGCAAAACTAACCCCGTAGCGCGGCGGCAAATTGATTGCTTGCGTCAGTTGCGGGCTGGCTATATCGATAAATTCCCCCACCGAGATGCTGTTATCAAGATCGATAAACACCCATGAAATCAGCTGACCATTTTCGCTGCTCAACATAGGCGGGCCATCAGCAATGGCAACATCAGCGAGTTGTTGTAACGCAACATAATGACCATCGGGCGTGATCACCGGCAAGACTTTTAAACGCTCAATGTCATCGCGCCACGCTCTTGGATAACGCATGTTGATGGGATAACGCTCCTGACCTTGAATTGATTCGTCAATGGTCATGCCACCAATAGCTATTTGCACCACCTGCTGGACGTCTTCTAATGTCATGCCATAGCGTGCTGCAGCAAGCCGATTAGGCGCAATGTCGAGGTAGCGCCCGGCGCCACTGCGCTGGGCAAATGCCGAGCGTACTCCGGGTAAATCACTCATCAGCGTTTCAATCTCGCTGCCAAGGCGCTCAAGTTCAACAACATCGCGGCCACTTATTTTAATCCCAACAGGCGTACGCACCCCCGTTGATAACATATCAATACGGGTTTTAATCGGTTGCACCCAGGCATTGGTCATACCCGGCACTTGCACGCGTTGTTCAAGTTCGGCAATCACATCATCAAGGCTAAGACCTTCTCGCCATTGCGATTTAGGTTTGAGCTGAATCGTCGTTTCCAACATGGTCAACGGCGCGGGGTCGGTGGCCGTTTCAGCGCGGCCGACCTTGCCAAAGACACGTTGCACCTCGGGCACCGTTTTAATCAGGCGGTCGGTTTGTTGCAGAATTTGGCCTGCTTTAGCAGCACTAACCGACGGCAAAGTCGTGGGCATATATAACAAGTCGCCCTCTTCTAAATCAGGCATAAATTCGTAACCCAATTTACTTGCTGGAACAAACGCACCCGCCAAGATCAGCAGTGCCACCACAATGGTCAATTTGGGAAAGCGTAAAACCCATTGCAATGCCGGCCGGTAAATCGCAATCAGCAACCGACTGATGGGGTTGGCTCGCTCAGCAATAATGCGACCGCGTAGCAAGTACCCCATTAAGACTGGAATTAAGGTGATAGCAATGATCGCCGATGCTGCCATGGCAAAGGTTTTGGTATAGGCCAACGGTTGAAATAACCGCCCTTCTTGCGCTTCAAGGGCAAATACTGGCGCGAAACTGACCGTGATGATCAGCAAACTAAAAAACAACGCAGGCCCCACTTCTTGACATGCTTTGCTCACGATTTGCCAGCGCTGTTGGCTGCTTGGTTCCACACCCTGTTGTTGGCGAAAGGCTTCGAGGTGCTTGTGACCGTTTTCCACCATCACAATGGCGGCATCAACCAATGCACCAATGGCAATGGCGATCCCCCCTAGACTCATGATGTTGGCGGAAATACCCAACCCGCGCATCAATAAAAAACTCATCAATATGGCGAGCGGCAAGCTCACCACCGCCACTAGCGTAGAGCGCGCATGAAGCAGGAATAAGCCGCAGATGATCACCACCGCCAAGATCTCTTCCAGCACTTTTCGGGTTAGGTTATCGACGGAATTTTCGATGAGCTCAGCGCGATCGTAAGTTACCTGCAACGTCACCCCATCAGGCAGGCCGGCTTCTATTTGTTGCAGCTCTTGTTTGATGTTGGCGATGGTCTCAAGCGCATTTTGGCCGTAGCGCATGACCACGATACCGCCCACCACTTCGCCTTCGCCATCGAGCTCGGCAATGCCTCGACGAGCCACCGGCCCTCGTCGAATCGTCGCAATATCACTTAGCATCAGAGGCACACCAGCCTCGGTACGGATCCCAATTGGAATGGCGGCAAAATCTGCCAGCGACTGCAGGTAGCCGGACGATGTCACCATGTATTCAGCTTCTGCCATTTCAATGACAGAGCCACCTACAGCCCCATTAGCAGCCTGAATAGCTTGTTTAACCTGCGCCAAGTCTAATTGGTGAGCCGCCAACAATTGCGGTTTCAATATCACTTGAAACGCGTTTTTCATGCCGCCAACAGTGGCGACTTCCGAGACACCACTGACACTCTGTAATCGTTGTTTGATGAACCAATCTTGTAAGCTGGTTAGTTCCGCAAGGTCGTGCTTGCCTGAACGATCAACCAGTGCATATTGATAAACCCAGCCGACGCCTGACGCATCAGGCCCGAGCACCGGGGTGACATCATCAGGCAGTTGCCCTTGTAGTTGTGCCAACGACTCGAGCACCCGCGAACGGGCCCAATAAATATCGGTGCCATCTTCAAAAATCACGTAAACAAACGAGTCGCCAAACATTGAAAAACTGCGCACGGTACGCGCGCCGGGCACCGCTAACATGGCGCTCGACAATGGGTAGGTAATTTGATCTTCGACGAGCTGCGGCGACTGCCCAGGGTAACTGGTTTTCACAATCACCTGCACATCGGATAGATCAGGCAAGGCATCAAGCGGTGTGGTGATCATGGCACGGTAGCCAATCGCAGCAATGAGGGTGAATAACCCAACGACCAATAGCCGGTGCTGCAGCGATGCGCGAATAATGTGATTAATCATATCCCGCGTCCTTAGTGATGCTGATGGGCATTGTGGGGCGTTGTGCTTGCCGCATCATTCGGCAATCGTTGCAAGGTGCCGCGTAAGCTCGCCTCCGAATCAATTAAAAATTGACCAGACACTACGACCTCATCGCCTTCCTGCAGCCCTTGTAAAATTTCTGCTTTGCCTTGCGCGATGATGCCCACTTGTACAGGTACCGCACTAAAGGTTTGCGCATCGCGTTGCACCACCACTCGGTTGCTGCGCTCGGTTTGAATCAGCGCCTCAACTGGAATCGTCAGCCGGTTTCGGGCAGGGCCACCATAAATAGCCACGTTAACGATGGCGCCGGGGCGTAGGGCTAAATCAGGATTACTTAATGAGATTCGCGCGCGCAGCGCTTTGGTGACAGGATCGAGTTCAGGATAAATGTAATCGACTTGCCCTTGTTGCTCTAGCACGCCTTGTGCCGCCGCAGTAACCAGCGCTTTTCGGCCTTTGGCCAGCCAACTTTGTTCATTTTCAAAGATGCTAGCAATCACCCACACGTTAGTTAAATCAACCAGCTCAACCAAGGTTGTGCCCGGCTCGATGTACATGCCTTCGCGCAACAATAGCTCGGTAATAATGCCATCTTGCGGAGCGTAAAAGGGTACTCGATACATGGTTTTGCCGGTTTCTTTTAACGCGCGAATCACCGCATCACTCATCCCCAACAACTCAAGTCTCAGCTGAGATTTACGCAGCAGATCTTCCCCGCGCTGAGGCTCTTTATCAAAGTAATCAAGGGCCAGTAAATAATCGTCTTGAGCATTCACTAAATCGGGCGCATATAAATCGTAAAGGTGATCGCCTTGTTTGACCGATTGCCCCACCTCATGCACCGCTAAGTTTTCAATCCAACCGCTAACTCTCGCATGTAGGTGGCTTAGCGCCGTTTCATCGAATTCGACAACGCCAAAAGTTTCAATGTATCGCCATAACGTATCGTTTTGCGCTTGTTGCGTTCGCACACCAAGTGCTTGTTGCATGTTGGCGGCAACCGTGACATTGCTTTGCGTCGCCGGCATTTTCGCCACTAAATCCATGCCACATATCGGGCACGAGCCAGGCGCTTCGGCAATGATTTTTGGATGCATCGGGCACGCATAAATCGGAGTGATCGCCGATGAATTTTCATGGCTGTGGCCTTGATGCGTTGGTTCCTCTGCCGCCAAAGGTTGGCCTGCAATGACCAAAGCGAAGAGTATTAAGCCGATTTTTGGTTTAGTACAGGCCAACACATCGCGTAAAAATGAGAACATAAACATAGATTCAATCGTCCAATAACAACCATCACCGGCAACGCAGTGATCGACAAAATTAGAATGAAACTGACAAAACGCTTGGCGCTTCATGCGCCAGTGATTCGAGTATGGGGTTAGGCGAATAAAACTAGTTTTGGAGGCGGAGTTTGTAACGGCAATACCGGCGATTCCAACCAGTCTTGCCGGTGATTTGGCGGCGTGTCGATAAGCGTTGCGGCATGATGCGGTAACAACTGACTCAATAGCATGACGCTATTGGCGTGTACCGGCTCGCATCCCACTGAGCACGGCGAATCGCCATTTTGATGTTGGCAGTTCATGTTGCAATCGCCACCATCACAGCAACTAGCCTTGTTTTGTTGGGCGCAAGGCGTTTGTGCAATGTCTAACGCTTGAGATTGCGGATGATCGCGATGGTGGGCGTGGTTTGGCTGCTGCATCTCGTCATCGATATGCTGCATGTGTTGATGATGAGCGTGATGGCTCACTTGTTCGCTGTGCTTGGTTGCCGATTGCGAGGCTGAATGGTGTTGCGCAGGTACTGCAAAACCTTGCCCCAACAGGGCAATGGTCCATAAGCAGCACATGAGCTTGGCAATCGTCATAACAGCTGAATCTCAATCTTCACTCCCTCCAGTGTATCAATAGATGCCATGAGAGCAACTGCCTTAACCATTCAGTACGGTTCAACATGTCATTCTTCATGCTCATTGTTTAACAAATCTGCAATCACAACGTCACCTGCCAGTCATCGCAACGTCACAACTGTTTCACAGAATGCGCTCTGGCTTAGCCTTTAGTATAAAAGGGAACAGGGACTACATAATGAAGCTCAACAAGAACTTAATTTTATTAGGCATTTTATCGTCTTTAGCACTGGTTGGCTGTGACGGTGATGATGGTAAAGATGGTAAAGATGGTATTAATGGTGTTGATGGCATTGCTGGCCTAGACGGAACTGATGGCCAAAATGGCACAGATGGTCAAGACGGCCCAGATGGTCAAGATGGCGCGGACGGTGCGGATGGCCAAGACGGCCTTAACGGTACGCTCGGCTTAAACTTGTCGCCAGTTGGTCGCATCGTACTGAATGCCGATGGCGCAGCGGAAATCCTACAATACCATGCACAAACGCAAACAATTTATGCCATCAATAGCTCAGATGACACGGTTGAAATGATTGATTTATCTGCAATCGATTCAACAACCCTCGCCAATGCCGCCTCGGCAGAAAACTTAACCGCCACGTCATTGGAGTTACCAAGCGAAGCAGCCAGTGTTGAACTCGGTGGTGCCAACAGCATTGCAGTCTATGACGACTTAATGGCCGTAGCGATTGAAGCGGATGATCAAGCCAACAATGGCTACATCGTGTTCTATAACGGTTTAAATGCCGGCGCACCAACGTTCGTCAGCGCGGTAGAAGTCGGCAACCTGCCTGACATGGTGACCTTCACGCCCGATGGCACCAAAGTACTGGTTGCGAACGAAGGTGAGCCAAGCGGTGATTACAGCAATGATCCTGAAGGCTCTATTGCCGTGATTGAAATCACCAATGGCACCCCTGCCACAACCGCAACGATCATCGATTTTACCGCCTTCAATGGCATGCAAGCTGACCTAGAAGACATGGGAATGCACTTCCCTAATCCATCAGGCCGCACGATTAATGGCACGGTCATTACCACCACAGTGGCACAAGATCTAGAGCCAGAATACATCACCACAACCAACGACACGGCTTACGTCTCGCTGCAAGAAAACAACGGTTTAGTGGTTGTAGATTTGTCTGACTATAGCGTTGAGCTGATTGGACTCGGCTTTAAAGACTGGTCTGGTTTAGATTTTGACGGCAATGAAGATGGCTCGGTTAGCTTCGGGCAATATGAAGGTTTATATGGCGTTTATATGCCAGACAGTATCGCTTCGTTTAGCTGGAACGGCGCCTCATTCATAGTTACAGCCAATGAAGGTGATGCCCGCGAATACTTCTTCGACGTTGCCGATGAAGCTGCTTGTACGGCTGCCGGTGGTCAAGACTACGACGAAGACGATGGCTGTTTAGCATTTACTGACGAAGTGAAGTTAAAAGATTTAAGCGCAGAGCCGGGCAGTTTATTAGAAGCCCTTCAAGCTGAAGACGAAATTGGTAGCCTTCGAGTAACTAGCGCATTGGGAGATGCTGATGGCAACGGCTCGTACGATGCCGCCTACAGCTACGGTGCTCGCTCATTCACCATCTGGGATCAAAACGGCTTAGTGGTATTTGACTCTGGCGATGACATGGAGCGCATTACGGCATCGATTTATGGTGATGCATTTAACAATACCGATGACGAGAATGCTGGCGACGATCGCTCTGAAAACAAAGGCCCAGAGCCAGAAGCATTAACCGTTGGCAGCTTGGCCGATCGCACTTATGCCTTTGTTGGCTTAGAGCGAATGGGCGGTGTCATGGTCTACGATGTGACCAACCCGTATAACACCTTTTTTGTAAACTACGTGAACAATCGCGATGTGACTGAGGGGTTAGAAAACGGCGACGGCATCGGTGACTTAGCACCAGAAAGCTTGGTGTTCGTGAGTGATAGTACTAGCCCAACGGGGAACGCCTTATTACTCGTTGGTAACGAAGTCAGTGGCTCAGTCACGGTCTGGGAAATTAGCGCCAACTAAATGATTCATTAATTGATAACACATGAAGCCCAGTGTTGTGCTGGGCTTTTTTTATGGTTCATTTTCAACAAAAGCTAAAAACTAATTAGCAACAACGCCACATTATATTTTAATCATGCTCGTACTATGATTTAGCCACATCCAAACACCACCAATACAGGCCACCTATCATGAAAACCATCTTGCTAACAGGCGCCACAGACGGCATCGGTTTAGAAACTGCAAAACTATTGCTGGCCGACGGTCATCGTGTGTTATTGCATGGCCGCAATCCAGAAAAATTAGCAAAGGTGCAGCAGTCGCTTGCCGCTATTGGTGGAGTCTCCGAAGTATATGTCGCCGATCTTTCTCGGCTTGCTGACACGGTAGCATTGGCTGAGGAGGTACTGAAGCAACACCCCAGCATTGATGTGCTCATTAATAATGCCGGTGTTTACAACACGCCATCGACCGTGACAGCCGATGACTTAGATACCCGTTTTGCCGTCAATACCATCGCGCCCTACTTACTCACTCAACGACTACTTCCTGCATTCTCGGCCAACGGTCGTATCGTTAATTTGTCGTCGGCGGCACAAGCGCCTGTTGAAGCCAGCGCCTTAGCCAAACCTAGCGACCAAAGTGCAGGGCTAATTTACGCTCAAAGTAAATTAGCGCTTACCATGTGGTCTCGCGCCCTTGCCGATCAGTTAGCATCCAACGGCCCTGCCGTTATTGCTGTTAATCCGGGTTCATTATTAGCAAGTAAAATGGTTAAAGATGCTTACGGTGTGCAAGGCGGTGACTTGAGTATTGGCGCCAATATTCTATATAGAGCGGCACTGGACGATGAATTTGCCTCGGCATCCGGCCGGTACTATGACAACGACGCGAAGCAGTTTGCCCCGCCGCATGTTGATGCCCTCAATGACAGCAAAAATCAACAGATTGTTGCAGCCATTGAAGCCATCATCAGTGACTTATAAGTTGTTGGACGAATCGCAGGACTTATTGCTCATGTTGTGCGAGCGCCTTGTCCCAGTAGGGTTCATCACCGAAGCACTCGGCAAAGTAATCAATAAAAGCACGAACTTTTGGAGCCAACATGCGTGTGCTTGGGTAAACCGCCCAAATGGCAGTCTCCGACACCAACGGGTAGTCCGAGAGCACTGGCACTAGCTCCCCGCTTTGCAATTGTTGATAAGCCGACCAAGTCGAATTAATGGTGATCCCTAAACCAGAGCTGCAGGCATCACGAATGGCCTCACCGTTGTCGGCGCGCACATTACCGTGCGCTTTAATTTGTTCAATCCCTGTCGCGGTTTGAAATTGCCACACATCCAACCCCATCAGCTGAATGCAATTATGATCGACTAAATCGTGTGGGGTTTGCGGCTCGCCATGCTGGGCTAGATACGAAGGTGATGCCGTAAGCAAGCGATGATCTGAGGCCAACTTCCGGGCCACCAATGTCGAGTCTTTCAGCGCGGCATTGCGTATCGCAATATCAAAACCGCCTTCCACCAAATCAATGATGCTATCTGATAAACGTAAATCGACTGACAGCTGAGGAAATAGTTCTAAAAAATCTTTCAATCGCGGCACTAAATGCATCCGGCCAAACGATGCTGGCGCGGACACGCGTAAAGTACCTTGTGGCGCTAAACTACCCGCCCCAACAGCTGCTCGAGCCGCTTCAACGCTAGCAAGCACTTCTTGCGCATGAGGCAGAAATGCAACGCCTTCTTCCGTCAGCGCCACCTTGCGCGTGGTGCGATGCACCAATCGCACACCAAGCGCCTGCTCCAATTTACTAATGTGTGCACTCGCCACGGCAGGAGACAAACTTAGTTCTTGGCCTGCCTGACTGATATTTAGCGTCGAAGCAAGGCGAACGAATAATCGAAGGTGTTCAACGTTCATCAGTTATTATCAACAAAAAACAGAAATTAGATCTAAATTTATAGCATCTTTTAAGATTAAGAAAACATTAACGCCCAAATAGAGATCTCAGCGAGCAGGAGTAAAGGTGTTGAGATACATCAAAAGAGTTAGCCTAGTTATTCGTTCAGTTGCGTGACTGGCGTTGGAAAAGTACTGGCTTATACCTTGATGTGTGAACTACCTGAGCTGGGCAAGCTCAATCGAAAGGAAATTGCAGCTCTTGTTGGCGTGGCTCCGATGAATCGAGAAAGTGGGCGTTTTAATGGTAAGCGCCGCATTAAAGGAGGACGTCACAGAGTACGAACAGTGATGTTCATGGCCATGATGTCAGCCATTCAATGTAATGAAGTTTTTAAGCGCAAATACCAGCAGCTTAAAGCTGCCGGCAAGATACCTAAAGTGGCCGTTGTTGCCTGCATGAGGAAGTTGATTGTGATCCTCAATACCATGATAAAAAACGGAGAGAGCTGGGATGAAAAAGTAGCCTAATTAGCTTGACGGAAGACCACAGTCACTTGTTATGTTTCAACAGTTCAATGGATCTATACCAATATACTTTACATGAATAAATTTAATCTCACCCAAGTCAACTTTATTACCATTAACAATAATACTTGGAAGATAAACTGAAAAGTCTTCTAGTTGTGACTCCATTTCTCGATTGATAGTAGAAAACCACATGCCTGTATTAAAATACCTTTTCCTACCAAAAGCTATGTCATATGAATTAGTTATTCCAATTATTTCTGATAATGGAGTAACTTTTATAAGACCCATTTCTTGATGTGATTCTTTGATTTCAGCTTGAACCTTTTGACTTAATTTTGGGTATACACTTTCAATAATTGAGTCTTCTAAACCAAGATAATTTTCGTTATACGTGGACAAGTATTTAATGCCTAACTTCCAACTTTTATTCGTAAGATTATCTTCAATAACTATTAAATCATTTTCTAGTTGAAATATAACGCCATCAGGAGCAGTAATATTTGTTTTTACATAGAAGTTAACAAATTCATAGTCACTATCAGAGCTTGAAGCTCTTACTGTAACCTCAACTCCATCTGTAAGTTGGATTACCATTGTATCTAGAGGGCCTGAACTTCCACATCCTTGCGAAATAAGTGTTCCTCCTTCATAAATTGGTTTATGAAAATCTCTTGGTACAGGAGCACAAGAAGTCAAAACAGCCGTAAGTAAAAAAACTTTGATTATTAAACCTAATATATACAACTGCTCAAAACTCCATTTGAAACATAACGCCCCAATCTAAGGAATCCCCTCATAATATTGATTACTTTCAATAAGATAGACACGAATGAGGCGATTTGATCTAATTACTTTCGCCAAAAAACAACAAGAACCACACCCCATGCGTGACACGCTTATCTTACATGATTTGCTTAAAAATCAATGCCCTTCACTCCACAACAAGCGATTAAATTCGTTGATGATTGCCGTTCAATCTTTGTTAGACGGCCAGCAACTCTCACTGACCGAG
>NZ_JAHZSS010000030.1 GCF_019457915.1 Neiella holothuriorum | reverse complement strand
GAGTGCGCTTTCTTATTGAAGAAATTCGCTTTTCCATCATAGGTCTCCAATGTGTAAACCTATTTCAGGACGGGACATACGCCAACAAAAAAGCCGCTTGCATCAAGCGGCTTTTTTTATGGTTTGTAACGCTAGAGCCTAGCGAGAAGGCTTAGTGCGCTGGCGCATACATGGCATCAATTTCTTGCTGATACTTAGATTCAATCACTTTACGACGCAGCTTCAAGGTTGGCGTAATTTCACCTAGCTCCATTGAGAATGGCGTGGTTAACAAGGTAAATCGCTTGACCTGCTCGTAGCGCGCCAAACTTTGTTGCAAGCTTTCTAAGCGCTCTTGGAACATGGCCATAATTTGCGGGTGGCGAACCAGCTCCATTCGCTCTTGATATGCCAAATTTAACGCTTTTGCATATTCTTCAAGGGTTTCAAAGCACGGCACAATTAGCGCAGAGACAAAGTTACGGGCATCGGCCACAACGGCAATTTGCTCAATAAAGCGATCTTTACCAATGGTGTTCTCGACCAATTGCGGTGCCACATATTTACCGTTGGAGGTTTTCATCAATTCTTTCAAACGTTCGGTAAACACCAGATCGCCTTGCTCATTAACATAGCCAGCATCGCCGGTGCGTAACCAACCGTCAGTGGTGATGGTTTCAGCGGTGGCTTCTGGCTTGTTGTAGTAACCCCGCATGACGGTGTCGCCCTTCACCCATATTTCATTGTCGGGGCCAAGCTTAACTTCAACACCTGGCATTGGCGTGCCAACGGTGCCCAGACGATAACCTTGGTCTTTAAAGCAGCTTACTGTGGCGGTGGTTTCTGTCATGCCGTAGCCGAGTTTCAAATGCATGCCGGCTGCTAGGAAAAAGCGATGAACATCCTGATCGAGGCCCGCGCCGCCAACGGGGAAAAAGCGGCAATTGCCACCAAATCGGCCACGTAATTTGGCAAAAACTAATTTGTCGGCCAGCTTGTATTTTTGAGCCAGTAGCCAGCTCTCTTGCTGCCCATCTTGTTGTTGCTGGAGGCGCTCTAACCCGACCTTGCTAGCCCATTTGAAGATCAGCTGACGTATTTTAGGCGCCTGTGATACCCGACTGTGGATCATGGCATAAGCTTTTTCATACAACCGCGGAACGGCGCACATGACCGATGGTTTGACTTGCTCAATCACATCCATCACTCGGCTTGGATCGCGAAGATAAACATTGGTGGCGCCACGGAACAAGGCAAAGAAGGTCCAGCCACGCTCATACACATGGGATAGCGGCAACATGCATAACGAAACATCGTTTTCGTTTAGCTCAATGCGCTCATCGTGCAGCTTCATGGCCGCGGCGAAATTGTTGAAATCCAACATCACGCCTTTTGGATCGCCAGTGGTGCCCGAGGTATAAATCAGAGTCACTAGATCGGTCATTTGGCAGCGTTCGCGTCGAGCCTGTAATTCAGTGGCTGAAGCCTCATCGCCAGTGGCGGTGAAATCATGATAATAAACAGAAGAGCGACAGTCGCTAATATCTACGCCAGCATCAAACACAACGATACGGCTGATCTCGCCTTGCGCCAATAGCGTTTTAGCCAGTTCATATTGTTCTTGTTCGCCAACACAAAGAATGTGAATGCCAGCATCACGCACAATATAGCGGGCCTGTTCTAACGTATTGGTAGGATAAACCGGCACCACAACGCCACGTGCGGCCAAAATGCCGTAATCGGCAAAGGTCCACTCCGGCATGTTGCGAGAGAAAATACCGACTTTGTCACCTTCAAAGTGACCCGCATGGATAAGCGCTTTAGCGAACAGTTGTACTTGTTCGCCAACTTGATTCCAGTTAATTGATTGCCAGCTGCCATTTTGCTCAAAGCGCATGGCTTCGCTGTCACCACTTTGCGAAATCCGTTCGCGCAAGAGTTCCACTAAGTGATATGAGGTCATAAAATTTGATCGTTTACTGGCTAATTTGGGGCGAAAGATTACTAATCTTTGTTTTGGCTTACAAGTGTTCTCCCAAATTGTTGCGCGCTGACTGTCTTAATTTCTTTACCCCGCGCAAAACAAAAGGCGCACGGTTACGTGCGCCTTTTGCTGCTGGGGTTAGCTTCGTGGGTTTAGTGTTCGGTCGTTGCGATGGTATGCATCCAGCTTCGACTTGCCAATTTACGTATAAATAAGATGGCCTTAGTGACTTCTTCGGTATAGACCATCAAATACACCCACAAAAATGGCCACTGCATTTGGACGGCCAACCAAGTCATTGGAATGCCGATGCACCACATGCCAAAGGTATCGGCAAGTAGGCAATAGCGGTTTTCACCACCGGTGCGCAGTACTCCCATGGACAGCGTCATATTGGTTACTTTCAACCAGCCGAGGCTGCCAATAACCAACAACAATTGCGCCGCTTGTTCTAAGGTCTGTTGCCCAAGATCGTGGTAAGGCGCCAGAATTAGTTTGTAGTTCAGTGCCAGCACTAAGCCAACCAATAGTGCAAACAGCGGGTTGTAGAGCGCAAAATTGCGGGCTAAGACCCAAGCTTGTTGATGATCGTTGGCACCCAAACGCTGGCCCACCATGATGGCGCTAGCTGCCGCCATGCCAAAAAATAGCGACAACAACATGCCTTCGATGGGCGTCAACAAGCTTGCAATCGCTAATGCATCGGTGCTGACTCGGCCATACAACATGATGTAAACAAACGTGCCCGATGACCAAATACCAAAATTCAGCATCATCGGTAAGCTCATGGTCAGGTAGCGTCGCCACGCGATGACAGACTGTAGCACCGGTAAGTTGTCGAGCCGTGGCAAGGTGTTGTGGCGCCGCCATAACATAAAGCCCAGCAATGCCAGTACATGAATCGTGCGCGCAATAGAGGTGGCAATGGCCGCGCCTGCAACGCCCATTGCCGGAATGCTGCCCCAACCAAAAATAAGTATGGCGTTTAGCGCAATATTAATGCTCACGGCGCCAGCACTAATGGCTAGCGGGGTTTTTACTTCACCAACGCTGCGCATGGCGGCTTCTAATATCACCAAGACTAAACTGCAAATGAGTGCAACCAAGGTTAACCTGATGTAGTGGGCGCCAAGTTCTATGACTTGTGGATCTGTGGTGCCCCAGCCAATGACTTGCTCTGCGGCAAAAGCGAGCCAAACGACCACTGGAGCCAGCAGCGTTATGCCTGTGACAGTCGCCAACAACACGGAATTTCGAACACCACGAATATTCTTTGCGCCCCAATATTGCGCCACCAAAATACTCAATGCGGTGCCAAGGCCAGCAAAAATCACCAAAATCACAAAATGAACGCGATTACCCAAGCCCACTGCCGCTACTGCGGCATTACCAAGGTGGCCTACCATCATGACGTCGACCATTCCCAATACTGTCATGAGTACTTGTTGTAATGAGATTGGCCAAGCTAACGAGAAGCTCGTTCTAAAGGAACTCGGTTGTTGCATGATTTGTCCTTCACAGCGAATAGCTTGTGTGAAATAGCGTACAAAGGTTATGAATGAAGATAGGCGCTCAATTATTGAACGTCTTCATATTGGCGAGCAGTATAGTTTGTGAGGTTTTCTTGGATAGGTTTATAGTTATCAATGTTATGTTCAAAACTATCATTTGAGGAGGATCTTGGTGCCGACTAATGGTTTGCTACAACCCACAACAGAATGGCGTGATATTTTGCATTTGCACCCGGACTGCGAGGAGGTTTTTGTCGCAACCCAGGGCGACCGTACTTTGCAGCAAGCGGGAGTGAATTTAGCGGGTCGTTCGATTTTAAAAACGAGCTACCGAGTCGGGCGTGCAACACCCGATAACCACACGGTGTTGCTGACCTTATCGGGTGGTGGCGTGTTACATACGAAGCACGGGCGCAGCATCATTGAACCCGATAGCATGATGGTGTTACCGGCGAGTCAACCGTTCTTATTTGAGCTCGAACAGCAAGCTTGCTGGCGCACCTGCTGGTTTTTGTTGGCGGACAATGAGCGCTGGCAATTTCTTCATCAACGGCAGCAACAACTAGTCACGGTACCGGGGCTAGGCGGGCAGCTTGATCGGACGCTCGCCACATTTGCTGCTGAACAGCAAAGTGCCCCATCGCAACAGCAAGCGCTCATCTCTCAATTGGTGCTCAGTTTTCTTGATCGCGTGTTAGAGCGTCAGAGCGAACTGCCTCAGCAACAAGTGAAGTTAATGCGTTTATTTGATGACGTCGAACGTCAGCTGCATTTGCCTTGGAGTGTGGCCGATTTGGCCAAACGCATGTATTTGTCTGAGCCTCAACTTTACCGTTTATCACGTCAATACATCGGTTTAAGTCCGATGCAGCACATTACTCAATTACGAGTTAAACGCGGGAAAGACTTGCTGTTTCACTCCCAATTGTCGGTCAAGCAAATTGCGCAATCGCTTGGCTATGAGGATGGCTTGAGTTTTTCGCATTGTTTCAAAAAACACGTGGGGCTATCACCTCAACATTGGCGCCAACAACAGGCGCGACGTTAAGGGGAAGCACATACAGTTGACCGGTTAAAGCGCTGCGACCACGGATTTGTTGTGGAACGTTAAAAAGTGTTTGAAGCTGTTTAAATTGAGATTGACGATGCGGCTGCTATCAATGCCAACTTTGTTGATGGCTTCAATACTTTTGGTGAAGTCGCCGAGTTGATAGCTAATGTGTGAGTCGCTGCCAACGCTCACCATACAACCTAGCTCTTTTACGACTTTCAAAATGCCGAGGCAGTTGGGTTCACTGCCGTGACGAGACTCTAAGAACGAACTGTTGTTCACTTCAATGGCTACATTGTGTTTTACCGCTTCTCGGATCACCGCTTGATAATCGAACGGGTAACTTGGATTGCCTGGGTGACCAATAACTTGGCACTTTCCTGATTGAATGGCACCAATCAACGCTTGGGTGTGATCGTCTTTGTTAGTTGGGGAAATTACCGGCTCGTGGAAACTGGCGATCACCAGATCAAGTTTGTCTAGCAGCGAATCGGGCACATCCAAATTGCCGGCGGCATCGAGAATATTTGCTTCCATGCCTCGGAAGACCACAATGCCCTCCATCACTCGTGGGAAAATTTTCATATTCACAAAGTGATAGATGTGTGGGCTATCGGGCATGGCAACACCATGATCGGTGATGGTAAAAGCTTCGAGCTGTCGTTCTTTAGCAACTTGAAGATAGTCATGAATCGTGCTGAAAGCATGGGTGCTGGCAATGGTGTGGGCGTGCGTATCAACCGAAATTTTCATGACAACCTCTTGCGACTAGCATGGCTTAGAATTGTAGTGTTTGTAGCAAATTTGTGAACCGGCGTAAGCCTTGTTGATTGTTGCTTTTCTATACTATTAGGAGTCCATGGTAAAGGTATAGCCCCCATGCGTGAACTCACTATTATTTTGTTGGTATGGCTAAGCTTAGTCGCTTGCAGCTCGACAAGTAACCAAGCGCCAGTGGTTTCTCTTTCACAACTCAATTTGCCGCAACCTGAGCATCATCTTGGTGCTGAGATTCCTTCGCTGCGGCAGATATTCACCTTGCCCGATAGCGCCAAGAAACTCCTTGATGACCAGTTTAGTCGTTACGCTATCGATCAAGATCGGGTATTAGACGAATTTCGCCACTGGATGAGCTCTCCTGAAGGGTTTTACGTTGAGTATGATAACCAGACCACATTTACGGTGACGCAAACATTTGAAGAGCGTGCTGGTAACTGTTTGTCATATTCGATTTTGACTCATGCCTTTGCTGATTATTTGAATCTCAAAGCTTACTTTCTAGAGCCTGATGTCCCCTTGTTTTGGCAGATGCAGGAGACATTTGAAACCATTGGTGATCACATTAATGTTTATGTTCGGCTGCCCTATGACCGCGAAAAAGTGTTTGGCCCCACAGGCTTTATTATCGATTTTAGTGAAAACGATCGGTTCAAGTATGCCAAGCGGTACGAGCTGAGTAAGGAGGACATTGTTGGCTCGTTTTATCATAACCGTGCCGCAGAAGCGTTAGCGCAAGGCGACTTACCGCTCGCTTACAGCTTCGCGTTTCATGCTCTGAATAATAAGCCGCAGGCATCCAAGAGTTATTCACTCATTGGCATTGTCCTTCGTCGTATGGGGAATGTAGAGCTGGCCGAGCAAGCTTATAACATTGGCATGCAGCTCGATTCTATGGATCCAGTCTTGTTGAATAATTTGGTCTACTTCTACCGCTCTGAAGAACGTCACTACGATGCATTATTGCTAGATTTGAGACTGGAGCAAATCCAATTAGAAAGCCCGTTTGTAATTGCTCGTTCTGCCGAAGAGTCGTTTAAGGATGGTTCTTATAAAGAGTCGTTAAAGCAATATAACAGGGCGATTCGTCGGGCTGACTATATTCATAATTTCTATTTTGGTAAGGCCCGTGCATTGCTTCAACTAGGTGAGTATGACGAAGCGATGGAAGCGTTAATGAAAGCGCAAGAGCTGAGTACAACACGAGAGCAAAACAGCAAATATGGCGGCAAGATTGCCGCCTTGAATCGATTAATGTAAGCCCTATTACTCGGGTAATCGGCGCCGTAAGTAGCTCGCAAACCGCGGTTTTCCGTGTGACGTAAAACCGCTAAAGCGATAGGTGATGACGCTGCCGATGGATGGCGGCTGGCGCCGCTCGTCATCACTAAAGCCTGTCCCCACTTTAAATATTTGACCGTCGTTGCCGCGCACCACTAAGGCGCCCAACTGCCCTTGATATTTTCCTTGCCCGGGTTGATGGCCAATAACTAAGGCTTCTGCATCTTGCCATGGTTTTAACTTGAGCATCTGCAGACTTCGTTTGGGTTCGTACAAGCCATTTCTGTGGCGCAGCATCAATCCTTCTCCGCCTCGCTTGAGCACTCGGTTTAATTCATCTCGAATGTCTTGTTCTGAGCGAACTAGATGCTGTTCAACTTTTTGCAAATAACTCAAATCAACCTCAGCCACAAGCTTGGCGAGCTGTTTATCTCGCATTTCAAATGGCGCCCGTATCGTTGGTAAATCAAAGACTTTAAAGGTGACCTGCTGCCATTGTTCATCAGCTGAGTGTTGGCGATTGAGTAACGCCATGACCTGACTGAATTGGCCGTAACCAATCCATAACTCACCATCCAAAGCAATTTGGGGTAAACCCGCGGTAAACCACTTGGGCGCGTGAATAATATTGCCGGACCGAGTCAGCAAGTGCTGACCATCCCAAAATGTTCTGACGCCATCATATTTTTCACTTAACAGGTAGTTGCCGAGCTGAATCGATTCTTCGTATTCACTGGCGAGCATTAATGGTGGGGCTGGATGTTGACCTGCAAGAAGAGCAGGGGTTGGCAGCAAAGCGCAGCCTATTAGGGTAAGGGTAGGGCTTTTTAGCATGAGTTAATCCTCCTTGATTGTGACTCACACCATTAGATTAGTACGTTTTTTGTACTCCTGTGTTTTGAGGCTCAATTTCTGTCAGCTGCCGCAAACTATTGCCATCCGCTTCTTCGTCAAGCTTGCGTGGGTTATTCCAATACAAGACAATGAGTTGTAATCTTGAAGTCATACCGCACTGAGCCATAGGATGGGCATGGACTTTTTTGTAATCAAAAAACTGGTCGGAACCTTAGTAGCACCAATGCCTATTGGCATGCTGCTGTTTACCTGTGCGCTGGTCGCGGCTTGGTTTTCTGATACATCGCGCTGGGTTCGCTGGCCGCTGACTATCGGTTGGCTCCTCACTGGGACCTTAAGTCTTTACCCTGTCGCTTCATCTTGGCTGCTGCGTTATGAAGGGCTATATCCAGCCTATACACAACAGCAGGAATGGCCGGTTGAACAAATTATCGTACTTGGCTGCTTTGGCATCGAAGATCCCCAGCTGCCGGTTTCGTCTCAACTACACCCTTGCTCGTCCATCCGATTAATCGAAGCCATGCGGATCTGGCGTCAGCATCCAGACTCCAAACTGATCTTGTCGGGCGGTAAAACTCGCTTTGGCCAGCTCAGTAATGCCGAGATGGGCGCAAATCTTTTAATGGCGTTGGGCGTGCCCGAAACCGCCATTGTACTGAGCCCTGTGGCACGGGACACCGACACTGAAGCCATTGCAGTGAAGAAATTACTTGGCCCTAATCCGCCAGTATTGGTGACCTCTGCATCTCATATGAAGCGAGCCGTTCGAGTCTTTGCTCGCCACGGTATTAGCGTCATAGCCGCGCCGTCTGAGCATTTGATTCGAGCACCATCGGGCCAACAATCCAGCTGGCGAGAATGGATCCCCAAAGCGTCTAATTTGTACAACTCAGAGCGAGCTTGGTATGCCACCATGGGCAATGCACTGGTCACGTTGCAAGGGATCTTTGGCGCTGATGATGAAAAGCCGACACCACCACCTCCGCTCGACTTAATGCCTAGCCCGGTTGCTGATCCCAAAGGAGATGACGCTAACACTCCGGCAACTGAGCCTGTGCACGATACTTTAGAACCGTCTGACGAGAGTGCAACGAACGTCAATTCAGACGGTTAGGCCATGTTGGTAAGCGGCGTGCTGTCATCGAACAGTGTGGCATCTTGTTTCAACCACTGCCCGACGATATCCGCCATCGCGGCGGCATCGCATAAATAGCTTTCTGCATCGCCAACTTGTCCGCGTATCGCCACTCCTCGTTCTAACAATTGCGGTAAGACTTTGTCGTAGTGCTGGGAAACATCCCCGCATGAACTGAAGTGTTTGTGTTGCGGACAATCGATCAAATGTCCTTGCGGGGTTCTAATTCGGTAGAGCGTTGGTTTGTCTGCCAATCTATTTGGAATTTCGTACCACTCCTCAACACTATGTAAAAAGGTGTTAGTTTTGAGACTGGCTCCGAGAAATAGAATTTTCGCCTTTACTGCCGCTAGTCGGCCCCAGCAACCAATTTTAGGGCCGGGTGAGCGACACCACTGTTCGCCATAAATATAGCGACTAGCTTGCTGCCCTAACGCCGCAATTGAATGAGTAGGGTGCCACGACCGCACAACGCCATCGCGTTGGCGAAATAGCTCACCAAGAATCCCAACACAAGACGGCTCGCTGGCTGGATCAAAGATATGATCTGGGCAGTTCCATGTTTGCCACGTATGTGTGGGCAGCAGAAGCAGCCCTTGGTTGACTGTGTCTGATAGGGCATCAAGTACGGTATCTGCGCCACCTGCCACGTTACCTATGGCTTTCATTGAGGAATGGACCATTAAGGTGTCGGTTGTTTTGATACCGAGTTCCATGAGGTCGTGCTGAAGCGATTGATAGGTATGCATATGAGGACTCGCTCGATGAATGTGGCAAGTTTAGCCTTAATTCAGCCAACGCGAGCGACAAAAAAGCCCGGCAATAGCCGGGCTTTTTAATACGTTAACGTGAATTAGTTATGAGTCGCTTCTAATGCGTAGAAGGTTGCTTCAGCGTATTCATCTGGGCGTGGATCTGAATCAGCATAATCATCAACATCTTGTTGCAGCTTATCAGCCATGTAGATGCCGGCTTTGAAGTACATGTAATCATCTGCAATATCATAGCCGCTGCCGTTCATGCTGATGGACTTAGTGACTGTATCTTTGCCATCACGCAAAATGCTAACGCTTAGAACATTGCCAACCACGTTGATTTCGTAGCTGAATTTTTCGTCTAGTGCGATGCCGTCTTCAGGATCATCCGCAGTGCTGCTGCGCGAACCAACCAAATCAACCCACAACTCACTGTAACCAGTGGCGTCGGTAGGCTCATGGGCGAAGTAAATGGAGCCTTTGGTGTTTTCTGGCAGCTTGCGGTAGTACAAGCGAATAGGCTCATCTTCATCGGCGTGAATTTGACCAATGACGATGCGACCCACATTGTAGTCATTGCCATCTTCGCGGATGTTGGTGACATGGTTAACAGCCAAAGTAGCTTTCAAGGTGCCATCAACACCGCCAGCGGCATTTTGTGCTGCAGTTGGCGCTGAGCTAAATACCCAGTTGTTTTCGTTGACGCCCTGCGTCGAAATGCTGGTATCACCGGCGCGCAACATGCCGCGAAGTTCAACCCGCGTGTAAGTCGTGTTGGTCCATGTTTTATAACCATCAATTGGGCAAATGAACTTCATACCACCGTCAGCTGCAGTGAAGAAAAAGTCGTCATTTTCGTAGCCAGAGCTGAGTGCATTTTCATAGATGCTGTCTGACTTGCCATTGTTGTCAGTATCGGTTGGTACGCTGATATACCAGCGCGTCAAATCAAAGTTATCAGACGGTGCAACGGAATTGTCTAGGTGCGAGTAATCCAATACTGCCGATGGCGTGCCAGCAGGCGTATCAACTACATCACCCGGCTCGGAGCCGTCACCTGGATCGGGCTCAGGAAGAACAATTTCCTCATCATTTGAGCCTGACAACCCACAATTCGAAACTTCAATTTCGCGCAGACTGTTCCAACCGTTGCTGTCGTCAGAATTACCGTGCCCCACTAAACGCACGTAACGACCATCAACATTCGGATCAACATCTGTGGCATCAAAACCGGCGTTGCCTAATGTTGATTCTTGATCGAGTGCTAAGTCGGTCCAATCAGAGCCGTTCAGCGAATATTGCAGGTCAAAATATGCAGTACGAGTGGTTGAGTTGTACCAAGCCGTGCGGATTTCATCGATGAAGTAAGCGTCGCCAAGGTCGACAATAAGCCACTTGCCATCGCCTTCCGACGCCCAGCGCGAACCGTCTGAAGTGTCACCATCAATCGCATTTTCTGGGCCATTGCCATCGTTGCTGCCGTCATCATAAGCAGCAGTGAGGGTTGTGGTCGTACATTCGCTTGGGTCGGTCGCTTCAACAACCGTGACATTGATATTGGCAGTGGCTGTTGCGGTGCCGTCGCTCACGGTAAATGCAAGTGTTACTGTGCCGCTAAAGCCAGTATCAGGCGAGAAAGTGTAGCTGCCGTCGTTGTTATCAACCAGCATGCCATCGCTACCGGAGTAGCTCACGTCGGTAATGGATAACGTATCACCGTCAACGTCATCTGCGACGGCCAACAACTGGCTGTCTGTGAACGTTAGGCTGCCATCTTCTGACATGCTAAAGTCCAAATCAGAAGCGGTTGGCAAGTCATTTACAGGGGCAATATCGAGTGTTGCTGAGCCTCTGACAGTATCGCTGCCGTCCGATAAATTAAAGGTCAATGCAATGCCGCTGGCGTTATAGTCCGCAGCAGGGGTGATCGTGAAACTACCGTCACCGTTGTCACTTATACTGATGTCAGTGTCGCTAGAGGCTAAATCGGACACGGTTAAATCATCACCGTCAGCGTCGGATGCACCCTCAAGTAATTGTGATTGGCTCAACGTCAGCGAGCCGTCTTCGTCCATGGAGAATGCATTTGAACCGGCCACAGGGGCATTGTTCGAAGGCGTTGTCGGTGTGCTGCCTGAAGAACCACCTCCGCCACAAGCGGAAAGCACGATAAGCGCTGGTAAAACGATTAGGGCCTGACGGCTGTATAATTTCATGGTTAATTAATCCGGACTGCTGGACAAAATTCGACACATTCTATCCTGTAAAGTCAATATTGTAATTGTGTAAAACCAATTTATACGGAGGGTGTTGCATTTTGGTTTGTTAGCTTTGGTCATTCCGTTTGACCAGTTTTGCAGCCAGTTGCTGATGCAGATCTAAGATTTAGCCTTCATTTCCCTACCGTTACCGTGATTTGGTAGCAAATTAACAGAAAGTTGGTACCATCCTCGACCGGTCTAAATGACTTCAGTCAGGACCACATTAGAAAATAACTAAGTGGATATGCGGTGAGTGCATGCTCCTTTGAGTAAAAACCGCGCAACAACTAAAAGCGAAGTACTAAGCCAATGTCACAACAAAATCTAGCCTCTGAAGGGCAAACTCCAATGAAAGCTGAGCAAAGCTGGGCACTGCAACAAGTTAGCAAAGGTAATACTTTGCCGCGTGGCAGAGTCTTTGATGCCTACCGCAATGCCGCAGCTGACAAGGTTACAGCGGCCGCACCTGTTGCCAAAGCTAAACTTGCTGCCGTCAAAAAAGCAGCACCGAAAGTGGCCGAAAAGCCTGCGCCTAAAGCTGAGTCAGCTGCGCCTGCAGGTTTAACCGACGCGCAAGCGAAAGCTTTTGCTGAACTGCAAGCCAACGGCGGCTGGGCTTCAGCAAAAGACTTAGGCGCTCGCAAAGCCACGCTTGACGCACTGGTGAAAAAAGAAGCTGCTGAAACACAAGAGCAAGACGGTGAAGCGGTTTACAAAGCGAAATAAATTACCGCGAACCCCATGCTAAAAAACGACCTACGGGTCGTTTTTTTGTGCCTAAAAGCCTAGGTCTTTTGGGCCATGAGAGCCAGTACAATCATCCGTTGCGGTAAGTCACATCTCGAAAGCGTTACAAATGACCCTGTCTGGGCTTTTGTTACTATCAGGGTTTCTCCGGTCGTTCAGCTGTAGCACTGAGCCAACAAACAGGTAGGTCAATTCGATGCAATCGTTTCAATGGAGCAGCAATTTCGTCACTGGCATTGATAGTGTCGACAGTCAACATCAACAGCTTGTTGCATTGGTGAATCAGCTGGGTGATTTGCTCTCCGAGGGTGAAAGCTCAGAGGCTGAATTGATGCCACTGCTGGCCCAATTGAAAAACTACACGGCTTATCATTTTTGCGATGAAGAGGGCGTCATGGCCAAATGGCAAATTGACGACCGGCATCTCACACAACATGTTCTAGCCCATCAGCAATTTCTTCACGAAGTTGATGCGCTACAGCAAGAGTTGAGCCTTAACGGTGCCGCCAACGCGCGTTATTTGATGGAATTTTTGGTTCGCTGGTTGGCCTACCATATTCTTGGCCAAGATCAGAACATGGCGCAGCAAATTGAACTGATACAACAAGGCCTGTCACCGCAGCAAGCATTTGACGCGGAAGAGCGTAGCAAAGACCGAGCAACCGCTCCTTTGCTGTCAGCCATGAATGCCTTGTTTGAACAAGTTTCACAACGTAATCGAGAGTTGGTTCAACTTAACCAAACCTTGGAGCAAAAGGTGCAAGAGCGTACCGAAGCCTTGTATCAAGCCAATCAACACCTCGAGCAGCTATCGTTAACCGATATGCTCACCTCGTTGCCAAATCGTCGCCGGGCGATGCAAGCGTTAAATCAGATGTGGTTGGATGCGTTAGCGCATCAGCAGCACGTTGCTTGCATGATGATCGATGCCGATCATTTTAAACAAGTGAATGACACCTACGGTCACGATGCGGGCGATCAGGTCTTAGTTAGCCTCGCTAACACCTTGGCAAGCTCAGTGCGTAATGACGATCTGGTCTGTCGCCTCGGCGGTGATGAATTCTTGGTGTTGTGCCCTAATACGGATACCGAAGGACTGCATAAGGTTGCAGGTAAAGTTCATCAAGCTGTTTGTAAGCTACAAGTGGCAACTGATGGCGAGCCTTGGCAGGGGAGCATCAGTGTTGGTATTGCTGCAATAGCGCCGGTGGATGCAGACTACAAAGTACTCTTAAAGCTAGCTGATGAGGGCGTTTATGCTGCCAAGGCGGCAGGAAAGAATTGTATTAGAGCTACCAGCCAGGCAGAAGCCATCAACTAGCCAATAAAAAAGGCGACTATTACAGTCGCCTTTTTGGGTTTAGCCAGAGCGAATTACAAGGTTTTTAACTGCTCGATTTGAGTTTCGAGCTTAGCGACATCGCGCTTGGCTTCAGCTAGTTTTTCTTTTTCTTTAGCAACAACCGCTTCTGGCGCTTTCGCAACAAAGCCTTGGTTACTGAGTTTGCCTTCGATGCGTGCCGCATCTTTTTGCATTTTCTCAAGTTGTTTGCTGATGCGAGCAATCTCAGCATCTACGTCGATCAAGCCAGCCATAGGGATCATGACTTCCATTTCGCCCACCAACTGAGTCGTTGACATAGGTAAAGTAGCATCGGCAGCAGGGATCTCGATGGACTCAACATTGGCCATCGCTTTTAAGAAGGTTAGGTTTTCATCCAATCGATGGTTGGCGTCGGCATCAACATTGCGAAGCAGACAGTTTAAGCCTTTGCTTGGAGAGATCCCCAATTCACCACGAACGTTACGAATGGCAACAACAAATTGTTTAACCCACTCTAAATCAACGACCGACTGCTCATCGATCTGACTTTCATCAAAGCTTGGGTAGGCTTCGAGCATGATGGAATCCGCTTCGTTGCCAACCAAGACTTTCACTTGCTGCCAAATTTCTTCGGTAATAAACGGCATCAATGGATGCATCAGGCGAAGCAATTTCTCCAATACGGAAACCAAGGTGTGGCGGGTGCCACGAAGCTCGGCTTCTGAGCCTGATTGCAAAGCAGGTTTAGTCAGCTCTAAGTACCAGTCACAGAACTGATTCCAAGTAAATTCGTACAGGGCGTTGGCGGCCATGTCGAAACGATAGCTGTCGAGTGCTTCACGAACATCTTTTACCGTTTGATTAAAGCGGCCGATGATCCAGCGATCTGCCAAGCTGAATTCCATCGCCGTGTTGTCACCAAAGCCGCAATCTTGCTCTTGGGTGTTCATCAACACGTAACGGCTGGCGTTCCAAAGTTTGTTGCAGAAGTTGCGGTAACCTTCGAGGCGTGACATATCCCAATTGATGTCGCGACCGGTAGACGCCATGGCGGCCAAGGTGAAACGCAATGCATCAGTACCGTGCGCCTCAATGCCATCGCCAAAGGCTTTGCGGGTATTTTTTTCAATTTTGGCGGCCAGCTTGGGCTGCATCATGTTGCCAGTGCGTTTTTGTACCAAGCTTTCTAAGTCGATACCGTCGACCATATCGAGCGGATCAAGCACATTGCCTTTCGACTTCGACATCTTGTCGCCGTTTTCATCACGGATTAAGCCGGTGACGTAAACCGTTTTAAATGGCACTTGTGGTTTACCGTCTTC
The DNA here is from genome assembly GCF_019457915.1 of Neiella holothuriorum. Taxonomy (GTDB): domain Bacteria; phylum Pseudomonadota; class Gammaproteobacteria; order Enterobacterales; family Neiellaceae; genus Neiella; species Neiella holothuriorum. The sequence continues at coordinate 22,782 of NZ_JAHZSS010000030.1, read as the reverse complement.
ATCTTTCATGAAGTGCATGGTCATCATGATCATGCGAGCAACCCAGAAGAAAATGATGTCAAAACCTGTCACCAAGGTTGACGTTGGGTGAAAAGTCTTCAGTGCGTCGGTATTGTCTGGCCAACCCAGCGTCGAGAATGTCCATAACGCGGAGCTGAACCAAGTATCGAGTACGTCTTCGTCTTGCGACAGTTTCACGTCATCGGCTAAGCCATGCTCGGCACGAACTTCTTCTTCCGTACGACCGACATAAACATCACCGTTGTCGTCGTACCATGCAGGAATGCGGTGGCCCCACCAAAGCTGACGGGAAATACACCAATCTTGAATGTCGCGCATCCAAGAGAAGTACATGTTCTCGTATTGTTTTGGCACAAACTCAATGTCGCCATTTTCAACGGCTTCAACGGCAGGCTTGGCCAATACATCGGCACGCACATACCATTGGTCGGTTAGCATTGGCTCAATCACGACGCCGCCGCGATCGCCGTAAGGCACGGTCAGTTCGTGATCTTTAATTTCATCTAGCAGGCCGAGTTCGTCAAAGCGCGCAACGATGGCTTTGCGGGCCGCAAAGCGATCCATGCCAGCATAGTCAGCAGGCAGTTCGGTACTGTAAGCGTCCGATGGTTCGCCTTTGGTATTGAATACTTCGGCTTCGGCGCGAATTGCTGCGTCAATGGTGAGGATATTGATCATCGGTAACTGATGACGTTTACCCACTTCATAATCGTTAAAGTCGTGAGCTGGGGTGATTTTCACGCAGCCTGTGCCTTTATCCATATCGGCATGCTCGTCGCCCACAATTGGAATACGGCGACCAACCAACGGCAGCTCAATGAATTTGCCAATCAGATCTTTGTAACGCGGATCGTCTGGATTAACCGCTACGCCGGTATCACCCAACATGGTTTCTGGCCGCGTAGTAGCAACCACAATGTAGTCTTTGCCATCAGCGGTTTGAATGCCATCAGCCAGCGGATAACGGAAGTGCCACATGTGGCCTTTCTTGTCTTTGTTTTCCACTTCGAGATCAGAGATGGCGGTGTGCAGTTTTGGATCCCAGTTGACTAAACGCTTGCCGCGATAAATTAAATCTTCTTTATAGAGGCGAACGAATACCTCAAGTACGGCTTTCGACAAGCCTTCGTCCATGGTGAAGCGCTCGCGCTCCCAATCCACTGACGAGCCCAAACGACGTAATTGCTTGGTGATGGTGCCGCCACTTTCGCCTTTCCAATCCCAAACTTTTTCGAGAAATGCCTCGCGGCCGTAATCGTGCTTGGTTTTGTCTTCTTCGGCAGCAATTTTGCGCTCAACCACCATTTGTGTGGCAATACCCGCATGATCGGTTCCCACTTGCCACAAGGTGTTTTTGCCTTGCATGCGTTGGTAACGGATTAAGGTATCCATGATGGTGTCTTGGAAAGCGTGGCCCATGTGTAGGCTGCCAGTGACATTTGGCGGCGGGATCATGATGCAGTAGCTTTCTTTGCTGGTGTCACCATGTGGCTTGAAATAGCCTTTTTCTTCCCATGCCTGATACATGGCGCGCTCAACCGCGTTTGGATTGAAAGTTTTTTCCATGACGTAGTTCGTTTTAGTAATTTCTAAATTAATTGAATGCAGGCAATTGCTGCTCGGGACCTGTGGTTGGAGCCAATCCGTAACGCTGATACAGGCGATACCTGTCTCGCGCTTGTTGTTTCAGTTCCGGTTGGCTGGGCACAAGGTCAAGAATGTGGCGGCATTTTACAGTATTCGACGGCCCTTTGGCAGACAGATTGAGCAACACCGGAACAAAATTTGTTGGCTCTTCAGTGCTGATCATCACTGGTGCGCCATATCGAGGTGCAAACTGGCTTTGGGCGTGGGGTACAAACTGCGTTAATGGCGCAGAAAACAATAAGTCATCAAGCAGTGCGGCTTGCTCGCTACTATCAACCAGCAAATGCAGCTTTAAATTGCGAGTTTGAAGTTGCCCGGTTAACCGAGCAGCCAAACGCAAAGGAGCAGACGCGTCGGTCTGCTCCTCGGTTTGCGCTTCGTCCATCAGGACAAAATGAGCACTGGCTGCCACTTATTCCTCAGTCTGCTGCGCTCGGGTCAGCAGGAACTGGGTCAACATGGAAACCGGACGACCGGTTGAACCTTTGTTCTTACCTGAGCGCCATGCGGTGCCGGCAATATCCAAGTGAGCCCAATGGAACTTTTTGGTAAAGCGGCTTAAGAAACAACCTGCGGTAATCGTACCGGCAGCTTTGCCGCCGATGTTGGCCATGTCGGCAAACGGGCTATCGAGCTGCTCTTGGTAATCTTCCCACAATGGCAAGCGCCAAGCGCGGTCGCCACTTTGGGTTGAAGCATTTTCTAGCTCATGCGCTAATGGGTTGTGGTTACTCAGCAAGCCCGTTGCATGGGCGCCCAAGGCAACTACGCAAGCACCTGTCAGGGTGGCCACATCAATCACACATTCTGGGTCAAAGCGCTCAACATAAGTGAGGGCATCACACAGAACCAAGCGGCCTTCGGCATCAGTATTTAATACTTCAACGGTTTGGCCCGACATGGTGGTGAGCACATCACCCGGACGATACGCTCGGCCACCTGGCATGTTTTCACAGCCAGCCAGAATACCGATGACGTTAATGGGCAGATTCAATTCAGCCAGCGCTTTCATGGTGCCGTAAACACCGGCGGCGCCGCCCATATCGAACTTCATTTCGTCCATGCCTGCACCCGGTTTTAGAGATATACCACCGGAATCAAAGGTCAGGCCTTTACCCACAAGTACAACCGGAGCAGTATCTTCTTCGGCACCGTTATAGTGAATCACGGACATCTTGGATTCATTAGCACTGCCGCGGCCAACCGCGAGGTAGCTAGTCATGCCCAGCTTTTCCATTTGTGCTTCGCCAATGACTTCCGTGGTCACGTTGTCGTAGTCGTTATCAAGCTGTTTGGCTTGCTCCGCTAAGTACTCTGGGTTGCAGATGTTGGGTGGCATGTTCGCCACATCTTTACAAGCAAGAACACCGGCAGCCACGGCCAAGCCATGTTGGATGGCTTTTTCACCTGCAGGCAAATCACGGCGGGTTGGCACATTGAAGGTGATTTTGCGCAGAGGTCGGCGAGTTTCGCCTTTTTTCGTTTTCAGTTGGTCAAAGCTGTATAGCGAATCTTGTGTTGTTTCTACAGCTTGGCGAACTTTCCAATAAGTGTCGCGACCTTTGACGTGCAACTCAGACAAGAAACAAACGGCCTCCATTGAGCCGGTTTCATTTAGTGTGCTGATGGTTTTAGCGATGATTTGCTTGTACTGACGCTCATCGAGTTCACGTTCTTTACCACAACCAACCAGCAAAACACGTTCGCTGAGAATGTTTGGTACTTGATGAAGCAGCAGCATTTGCCCCGGTTTACCTTCAAGGTCACCGCGACGTAATAGGTTGGACAGGTAGCCATCACTGATTTTATCGAGCTGTTCAGCAACCGGCGTTAATCGTCTTGGATCAAACACTCCGACAACAATGCAGGCACTGCGTTGTTTTTCGGGGCTGCCACTTTTTACACTGAACTCCATGGATGCTCCTATTATTTAAAGACTTATAATTCTATTTGTTGGATAATCAGCGCCTGCGTGATTGCTTGGTCGAATTAACCGCAACAAGCTGGCGAAGAAAAGTACTCTTTTTGAGCTTTTCTATTGATAATGCGAGCTAAGCAGGCTTACTAGCAAATTTTAGTAAAAACCTGAGCTTTATCGCAAATTGTATCCTCAGGCACTAAAAATGACACATTTATCAGTCAGGAACAAACCTTGATTGTATTTCGCTTTCTACTCATTGAAGTTTTGAAGTCAACGCTTGCTGTATTCAGCGTGTTGATGGTGGTTTTTATTAGCCGTGAGCTGGTTTCTATTCTCGCGGATGCCTCTGAAGGCAAAATTGCCGGGGCAATTCTATTTCAATTGCTCAGTCTAAATGTTCCTGCCTTAGCGACTATGGTGCTGCCATTAGGCCTGTTTTTGGGTATTTTGATCGCATTAGGGCGCATGTATGTGCAAAGTGAAATGGTGGTGCTTCAAGCGACCGGTGTTAGTGAATGGTATGTCACTCGAGTCACCCTGATATTAGCGGCGGTGATCACCGTTGTAACGGCTTTCTTAACCGTCTACTTGGTGCCCGTTAGTAAAGAGCGCGAATTACAATTACTAGAGCAAGCTGAAGCTGATACCAATGTACAAGCGTTGGTGGAAGGTCGGTTCCGTCAAAGTAAAGACGGCAAAACCGTTATTTTTGTTGAGGAAATCAGCAAGCGCGGTAATCAACTCGACAAAGTGTTTGTTGCTCAGATGCCAGAAAACTGGAATGCCAATGAACGTGGTAGTTTGGTGCTGGCCGAGAAAGGCGTACTGAAAGAGCAAGATGACGGCTCGGTCAATCTCGAGTTGTCTAAAGGCGAACGTTACGAAGGGGCGCCAAGCCAACAAGACTACAATCGCATCACCTTTGACACTTATACCATTGATGCCAAAGCGCAGGTCTCTGAGCGTAAACGCCGCAAACTTGATGCGGTGGCAACATCCGATTTGTTCAACAGTGACGATCCCGACTACATTGCTGAGCTGCATTGGCGAATAGCTTTGCCGCTGGCAATTCCTATTCTGACGTTATTGGCGGTGCCGTTGTCGGTGGTAAACCCTCGACAGGGCGCGTTCGCTAAAATGCTCCCCGCCATTTTGCTTTATCTGGCCTATTTCATTTTGCTGATGGCTGGCCGAAAAGCCTTACAAAGTGGCGCTGTGCCCAGTTGGTTAGGGCTCTGGTGGGTCCATTGTATTGGCCTTTCCGTGGCGGTTGGACTGTTGATCAGCGGTCGCAAAAGCGGTGCTCGCATTAAAAGCAAATTGATGATGTGGAGGCGTAACTAATGTATTCCATTGTTGATCGCCACATCGGCCGCACATTACTTGGCACAACGAGCTTGGTGTTACTGGTGCTGGTTGGCTTGTCATCGCTGATCCGCTTCGTGCAGCAGCTTAAACATGTCGGGAAAGGGAATTACGATATTGTTGATGCGGTGCTTTATATGCTGTTTTCAGCGCCGCGTGACTTGGAAATATTCTTCCCAGTTTGCGCCTTAATGGGCGCGCTAGTTGGCCTTGGCATGTTGGCTTCTCATAGCGAACTGGTGGTGATGCAATCGTCCGGTTTGAGCAAGCTTAATATCTCCAATTCAGTGCTAAAAACGGCGATTCCACTGGCGATTGTCATGATGATGATTGGTGAATGGGGCGTGCCTGCAAGTGAGCGTTTTGCGAAAGAATTGAAGTCGTCTGCAATTTCTGGCGGCAGTATTTTGTCGAGCCGCTCAGGTACTTGGGCTAAAGATGGCGATAGTTTTGTCTATATTGGCTCAGTGCTCGACGCCGATGAACTGCATAGCGTGACTCAATATCACTTCGATGAAAACAATAGCCTCACTGAAGTCTTTCATTTCCGCGACGCCACATATCAAGAAGGCAGTTGGCTGGTCAATGATGTTCATCACACCCGTTTGTCCGACTCTGCCATTAATACTCAGCACACCGACACAGGGCAGTGGCAGAGTACGTTAACTCCCAGCAAGTTGAGTGTGGTATCGATTAAGCCCGACGCCCTACCAATTAGTGGTTTAATGGATTATGTGGACTACTTGCGAGCCGGTCGCCAAGATTCGACTCGTTATGAATTAGCGATGTGGCGCAAAATGCTCAAGCCGTTGGCGGTGGCAACCATGATGCTGCTGGCTTTGTCATTTATCTTCGGCCCACTGCGCACCGTCACCATGGGCGCGCGAATTATTCTCGGAGTGATTGCCGGTTTTGCCTTTCACATTGCCGATCAGCTATTTGGACCAATGACTGTGGTCTTTGCCGTGCCACCAGTTATATCTGCTGCGTTGCCGTCACTGCTGTTTTTAGGCTTTGCGATTTACTTGTTGAGGCGAAGCTAGATCGTTTAGTGGCGGGGTAAAGGGCGGTTCTCGCCCTTTGGCAAAGTCACCACAACGGAATCAGAAAGGCGGTCGTGCAGCGCCTTTTTGTTTTTCCAATCCACCAGCATCAACAAATTCCCTAAGCCACCAAGCGCAAAGCAAACACGCACCACAGCCTGGCGCGGGTGAATCGGTGTGCCGTCGTCATTTTGAATACGTAGCCGCCAAGCCTTCATGCCGAGGGTTTGGCCGCCGTGGGTCCAGAACCACATGAAAAATATGGCCACGGCGCTAATCAAGTAGAGCGAATACCACGCTTGGCTCATTAAGTAAGAGCCAATATCGCCATTATGGCTCGTCAAATCTGGCCAACCGAACTGCGCGCTAATGGCCACGATGATAAAGCCAATAATATGCGCACTGACCCAAATCGAGGCGGCTAACAAACTATCGTAAACAATGGCAGCAAAGCGACGAACAAAAGTGGCAGGTGGGTACGTAGGGCGCATGTGAGTCTTCAATGGCTTAATAAAAATCGCATTGTAGCAAGCATTAATCGACCGATGTAGCTGCCAGTGGCCGAGGACGAGACCTTGTTAAGCATTCTGTTAAGGTACACGTGCTTAAACAACCAAAATCCTGTCGGATTTGCATAACAAATAAGCACTCAACGAGGTAGCTGTAACCGAACCGACATTTTTTTTAGTTAGGGGCTTGTCAGCTCGAAACTTAACGATATAATGGCGCCCACCTTGATTGAGGTGGCGTTGAAATTCAATGTCGAAACAATCATGCCAGAGTGATGAAATTGGTAGACATGACGGATTCAAAATCCGTTGCCTTCACGGGCGTGGCGGTTCAAGTCCGCCCTCTGGTACCATATTCCGAAGCCCTGCTCAGAAATGAGCGGGGCTTTTTGCTTTTGGCGCCCCATTTAGTTTCTCTCGTATTATTCCTATTAGGCTCATAAAACAGTATCCCCATGCTTGCATGACCGCGGCTAAAGTCATGCCCGCTTGATTATCTATTAAGTTAGTGCCACACCGCGAAATTAGCCCCTGACAATTATCTGGAAATATCCCCTGCCAGCGAGTTGCACGTTGCTGTTCCCATCCCTTTGCTTTTAAAAATTTAACTAATGTATAGTCGGCTTGATAACCAACAATAATTACAAAATTTCAACAACGATTACTGAACTATCGACATATATAAATCAGGAGACAGAAGGAAATGAACTTACCTGCTTCGCACCTCGGCAAATCAATCATTGCCTTATCGGTGGCTTTAGCCCTTACCGCTTGTACTAAAGAGCCCGCTAGTCAACAAACCTCAGCAGAAGCTGAAGTGGCAGCAGAGCACGTCAAAAATGAAGCTGTGGCTGAAGTTAGCAACCCATTCTTCGCAGAGTACGACACACCTTTTCAAGTTCCGCCTTTCAATAAAATTAAAGATGAACATTACATGCCTGCCTTTGAGAAGGGCATGAAGGATCACTTGGCGGAAATTGATGCGATTGTAAATAATGAAGCCGCACCGACCTTTGCCAATACGATTGAAGAATTGGAGCGCACCGGTGACTTGTTAGTCAAAGTTCAGCGAGTGTTCTTCAACCTTGCTGGCTCTAATACCAACCCAGAATTACAAAAACTGCAGCGAGAACTCAGCCCCATCCTTTCTGCTCATTACGACAAAATCAATCTCAACGATGGTTTATTCGAGCGTATTGAAGCGGTTTATCAAGCGCGTGACGGTCTTGGCTTAAATGCTGAGCAGCTTAAGTTTCTAGAAGATACGCGCAAGGATTTTGTTCGCAGCGGCGCACTAATGACCGAAGAACAGAAAGCAAAAATCACTGAAATTAATTCAGAGCTTTCCCAGTTGACGACTCAGTACGGCCAGAATTTATTAGCTGAAACCAATGGGTTTGAGCTGATTTTAGATAAGTCCGATTTAGATGGTTTGTCTGACGGGGTGATTCAAGCCGCTGCCAGCACTGCACAACAGAAAATGGATGCTGCGGAAACTGACGAAGACAAAGCAAAATACAAAGACAAATATGTCTTTACCCCACATCGCTCAAGCATGTACCCGTTTTTAACCGAATCTAGCCGTCGCGATTTGCGAGAGCAGCTTTACAAGTCCTACGTGATGCGTGGCGACAATAACAACGAATTCGACAACAAAACCGTGGCCGCCCAAATTGCCAAGTTACGCGCTGAACGCGCCAAGGTTATGGGGTATGAAACCCATGCGCACTTCGTGCTTGAAGAACGCATGGTGAACACCCCTGAGGGTGTCTACGATCTGCTGATGCAACTGTGGAAGCCGGCGCTAGAGCGCGCTAAGCGTGAAGTTGCTGACATGCAAGCGGTGGTCAATGCCGAAGGCCATGAATTTGAAGTGGCGGCTTGGGATTGGTGGCAATATGCCGAGAAAGTCCGTAAAGAAAAGTACGACTTAGATGAAGCCAGCCTCAAACCATACCTGTCGTTGGATAACGTACTCAAGGGTGTGTTTGATACCTCAAATAAACTGTGGGGCCTAACTTTTGTTGAACTCCACGACATTGATACTTACCACCCAGATGCGCGCGTTTGGGAAGTGAAAGACAAAGATGGCAGTCACTTGGGGATTTTCATCGGCGATTATTTCACCCGTTCAAACAAACGCGGCGGCGCTTGGATGAGCAGCTTTAAGGGGCAGTCGAACCTTGATGGGGTTGAACGTCCAGTGGTGGTAAACGTGTGTAACTTCCCTGGGCCTGTTGGCGATGCGCCAGCCTTGTTGAGCTTTGAGAACGTAACCACTTTGTTCCATGAATTTGGCCATGCATTGCATGGTCTATTGACCAACGTGACCTATGGCAGCATGTCGGGCACATCCGGCCCTCGTGACTTTACTGAGTTCCCTGCTCAGATTTTAGAGCACTGGGCTGCTGAGCCTGCCATTTTGAAAACATTTGCCACTCATTATGAGACCGGCGAGCCGATTCCCGATGCATTGATTGGTAAGTTATTGAAAGCGTCTAAGTTCAATCAGGGCTTTGCTAATACTGAATATCTTGCCGCTTCGTTGCTTGATATGGACTGGCATACGCTGACGGCGGAAGACGAGCTGCAAGATGCTGGCGAGTTTGAAAAAGCCTCGATGGCGAAAATTGGGTTAATTAACGAAATTGCTCCGCGCTATCGTTCAACCTATTTCTCGCACATCTTTGCTGGTGGTTACGCGGCGGGTTACTACAGCTATGTTCACTCTGCGGTACTCGACTCAGATGGCTTTGCCGCCTTTAAAGAAACTGGCAACGTGTTTGATCCCGAACTAGCGCAGAAGCTTCGCACTCATATTTATGAGAAAGGCTCTACCGAAGATGCAATGACCTTGTATAAGAAGTTCCGTGGTCGTGAACCACAAATCGAGGCATTGCTGAAAGTCCGCGGTCTAGATGGCAGCGCAGACTAACACCATGACCCTACCGTTAATGAGGCCTGTTTTCAGGCCTCTTTTCTTTCTAAATTGGTTGCGGTTACCACTGCTACTGCTGTGTTTATTGCCCAGTCTCGCCAATGCTCATCCGCAGGATGAAGATATTATTCTCGATATCGAATTGGGCGAGATGCAGCTGCAGGAAGGGCAAATCGATCAGGAATATCAAGCTGCGTTGAAGCGCAAACGGCTCCGTAAATTGGCATCCATGTCGCCACTTGAAACCTTTCAACTGTACGTGACCGCCGGCTTTGAGCACATTATTCCGAAAGGCTTAGACCATATTTTGTTTGTGCTGGGTTTGTTCTTCTCCAGCTTGTTATTGGCATCCTTGCTCTGGCAAATCACCGCTTTTACCTTGGCCCATTCAATTACCTTGGGGTTGGCATCGCTGGGCATTGTTGCCGCGTCGGGCAGTATCGTTGAGCCGTTAATTGCCTTATCGATTGTTTGGATTGCCATTGAGAATTGCCTGTTTAAGCAAACATCCAAGTGGCGGCCTGCCGTTGTGTTTAGTTTTGGGCTACTCCATGGACTGGGCTTTGCGGCGGTTCTTAACGATTATGGCCTGCCTAAAGATGACTTAGTTCCCGCGCTATTGGCGTTTAATATTGGCGTTGAATTCGGTCAAATAAGCGTAATTTTACTAGCGTTTTTGGCTACCTATTTGATTCGGAAAAAAGCCTGGTATCGACACTGGATCCAAATTCCAGCATCAGCGGTGATTGGTCTGGTTGGCCTATTTTGGTTTGTTGAGCGGGTGTTTTTATAGCACCGCTGACGACACGGACCAATCCATCATCGATAGCAAAACAATTAAAAAGCTCATGCAAGTGCATGGGCTTTTTCTCTGTTGATGATTGCTTGCTGAACAGCCATGGCAGAACAGCCATTACCGAACTCAATCGGTTGCGGTTAGTCCGTTAACTATCGGGGGTAGAAAGAAGGCTAACGCCTTGTATAACAGACAATAAATTAGCACACTAGATTGGCTAAACAGGGCGGCAGACGAAGTTGGTTTGTACTACGTTGGATTGCCTGTACCCTCAGCGCCATCGAATTTCTAGCTATTACGAGGGGACTCTATTGAGCAGTCTGAATATATTGATCCGAACTTCAATGTTAATAGGCTGCGTACTTGCTGGTAGCCTGTCGGTTAGTGCGGTTTCGGCGAATCAAGGCTCTATTTTCCCCGATACTGGCCAATCCCATCGGTATGATACCCAAGGTAAGGTGTTACTGGCCTCTGATGATGTTCTTTATCAAGGTCAAGATGCGTCGCAGCAGGGCAATCCGCTCCGTTATCGAGATAACGGCGACGGTACCATCAGTGATTTGAACACTGGGTTAATGTGGCAAAAAGCCCATGTTCTTAAACGCCGCAACCTGAAAAAGACGCATGAACATGTGAGTCGCATGACATTGGGTGGCTATTCTGACTGGCGAGTTCCGACCATCAAAGAGCTGTATTCCATCGCCCATTTTGATGGCCAACTGATTAAGCCTGGTGAATCAGGGCAACGCCAGCCTTACCTTGATTTCAATGTGTTCGAATTTCAATACGATCCGCGCTTAGCCTTTGCCGGCCAGTTTTGGTCGAGCACCTTGTATGTCAAAAATGATATTCAATCGTTCAGCAAGCACGGAGGGCTACAAGGGGGATTTGGTTTTAACTTTGCAGATGGCCATATCAAGGCCTATGAAACCGGCCTGTTTTTTGATGGAACAGTGATTAAACCCAGTGATCGTATGTTTGTGCCGGGCTGTTATGTTCGTGCTGTGCGAGGGACAACCAGCCTGTACGACATGGATTATGTCGACAACGGCAATGACACTGTGACCGATCGCTCTACCGGATTGATGTGGGCTAAAAATGACAGCGGCAAACGCATGAACTGGGTTGAAGCGCTGGCATATGCCGACAAGGCCGATCTGGCTGGCTACGATGATTGGCGGCTACCGAATACCAAAGAACTGCAGAGCTTGGTTGATTATGACAAAACAAGTTTTCCGGCAATAAACACCTCGTTCTTCAATACCAGCCTCAGAGACTTCGATTCGGAAAATAATTCTTATTATTTCTGGACCAGTACCACGCAAGGCGATTTTAAATGGACTGCAAATTATATTTCGTTCGCCCAGGCTTGGAGTAAGAAAAATTCTAAAGCGACCGAGTATTTTGATTGGCATGGAGCGGGCGCGCAGCGACCCTAAAGTCGGCGATCCGGCAGACTATGAGCAGGCTTCGAAAATGGCCTCAGATTACATCGCTATTAATAATTGGGTGCGGCTGGTGCGGGACACCAAACCTTAATGAAGGCCAATGGCGTTGTCAGGATTTAAAACTGGCGACGTCATGACTAACGATCAGTCAGCGCACAGGCTTACTTGCCGAGTTTGCCTTTGTCTAATCGCAAGGTGAAGTGATCGAATTGAGTTGTACGGGTAAAACCACAGCTTTCGTATAAACTTTTGCCAGCATCATTGTCGGCCGCAATGGCCAGTTTCAGAGCCAATGCGTTGTTTTCGACACCGAACTCAACCACGCGGTCCAATAGTGCTTTGGCATAACCTGATGCTCGATAAGCTGGATCGATAAACACATCGTTTAAGATCCATACACGGCGCATCGAAACTGAAGAATAAGTCGGATAAAGTTGAGCAAAGCCGGCAGGTTGATTAGAGCCGCTCATCACTAGGAATATCACAGATTCTTCGTTCCATAAGCGATCGCGAATAAACCGTTTAGCGGTTGAGAGATCACCATGCTGGCCATAAAATTGTCTATATTTGTCAAACAGTTCGCCTAAATCATCAATATGACTGAGATCGGCTCTGACAATTCTCATACAACAAACTCCTGTGATACCGCGCACATTTTGCGCGTAATAAGGTTATGAATCAAGTGAATCCAATGAAACATCATGATTGAGCAGCAAGGCATTCAATATTCAGGCTTATTCGATAGCCATTGCCACTTAGATTTTGATGCGTTTGATGACGACCGTCCGGCAGTACTGGCGCGTTGTCAGCAAGCTGGCATTGAGCGGATGTTGATCCCAGCGGTAACCGCTTCGTCATTTAGGCCGTTGCTGGGTATGTGCCATGACATGACGTCGGCATCGTTACAGCTCGATTGTGCGCTTGGGTTGCACCCTTATTGGATTCGAGAGCATCAGCTTAGCGACATTGCCTTGCTTCAAGCTGAACTAGAGAGCAATCATTCTGCGCAGGTTGCCATTGGTGAATGCGGTTTGGACGCCTTTGTTGCGCCTGAATTAATGAGCAAACAGATCCGATTGCTCAGTGAGCAATTCGAATTGGCGCTTGCCTTTGATTTGCCGGTGATATTGCACGTGCGTAAAGCCCACAACGAGTTACAGCAGCTTTTGAAACGATATGCTGGCGTGCGCGGGGTGATTCATGCATTTTCTGGCAGCGTTGAGCTGGCGCAAAGCTACATCAAGTTGGGAATGAAACTGGGGATTGGTGGCACCATTACTTATGCGCGAGCAACGAAAACAAGGCAGGCGGTTTCTGCTTTACCATTGCACTCGTTATTGCTTGAAACCGATGCGCCTGACATGCCATTGAGCGGCCGCCAAGGGCAACGTAACTCGCCTGAGCATTTGCCTCACGTACTGGAGTCTCTGGTGCTATTGCGAAAGGAGTCTGCCGATGAAATCGCCACGCAACTGTGGCAGAACGGCATCGATTTGTTCGGTGACGCTCGGCGTTAGGCCAGCATACCTTGATGTTGAATGCCAAATTCGGCCAGAATTTGCCAAAGTTTTTCTGGCTCAGAATAATCTCTCAACGTGTGATAGACGCCAAGCGAACGCAAGTTATCAATATCAGCACCAACACCAACAAAGTGCCAACCTAGCTCGCGTGAACTGCGCACATCCCAAGTACCGTCACCAATATAAATAACACTGTCAAACTGATTTATGCCGTAACATTGTGCGGCACGTTCTTCGGCTGTGCGCATAATATCTTGGCGGGTTAGCGCATCGGATGCGGTTGCCATCGGAATGCCATCAACGGCCACTCCGCTATTTTTCAGTTTGATTAGCGCGCTGTCGCGCCAACAGCCGGTTGCAATCGCCAAACCCACATCAGCCTGTTTTAATTGCTGTAACATGCGTGGTGCGCCTTTGATTGGGGCAAACTGACCCGGTTGATTGGCGTGCATGGTGCGTAGCCGAATGGCAAAGTGGCATTCGGCTTCAGTGGCCATGTTGGAAGGTAAGTTGTGCTGTTGTAGGATTTCGAGTGTTACGGCGGAGTCGGTGACGTGCGTGTAATTGTTCCAGTCGGTGTCTACATCAAGCCCGGTAATGTGTTTCATGGTGGCACCATAGCAAGCTTGATCGTATTGATACGATTCAGTCAGGGTGCCATCAACGTCGAACATAACTAAATGCATGAGCAAACTTCTCGGCTACAGAATTGAACAACCTTTAGACTATCGAGTTTACTGTTGAAGGCAAGGGTATAAACTGACATTTAGTCGACATTCGAATAAATATATATTGGAAGTTAAGGAAATTAGATGAATATCTGGGTTGACGCTGATGCTTGCCCCAATGTCATAAAAGAAGTGTTGTTTCGGGCTGCAGAGCGTACTCACACTCAAGTTACGTTAGTTGCTAATCATGCCATGCGAGTGCCGGCTAACAAGTGGGTTAAGTTGTTACAAGTGCCCGCAGGCTTTGACGTGGCGGATCATGAAATCGTGCAACGAGCCGCCGCCGGCGACTTAGTCATTAGCGGTGACATTCCTCTGGCGGCAGAGCTGATAGAGAACAAGGTTCAAGTACTCAACCCGCGTGGCGAAATGTATTCTGAGTCAACGATTAAGGCTCGCCTGAACATTCGTGACTTTATGGATACCATGCGTGCCTCGGGCGTGGCCACAGGTGGGCCGCCAGCAATTTCGCAAACTGAACGGCGTGAATTTGCTAACAATCTCGATCGGTGGTTAAGTAAGAAGTCATAACGGTGAACCAACCGATTAATAATTAACGCGAATACACGAGAACGATTGCAGTCATGAAACCCGTTTTGCTTTTTGATTGGGGCGATACCCTGATGGTCGACTTGCCCGGTATGTCGGGCAAAATGTGCGACTGGCCGCGCATCGAAGTTATCGAGGGTGCAGCACAAACACTGGCGGAGTTAGCCTCATCCTATGACATCTACATTGCATCAGGTGCTGAACAATCAAGCGCAGAAGATATTCGTTTAGTGTTTGAACGGGCTAATCTAGCGCAATACATTCAAGGCTATTTTTGTTCGGCTGCGTTAGGTTTAAAAAAGGGAACGCCCGCTTTTTTATTGCGCTTGTTGATGTCGATTAATCGGCCACCGATGGCTGTAACCATGGTTGGCGATAGTTTAGAGCGAGACATGTTGCCAGCGCTGGCGCTGGGCATGAAAGCGATTTGGTTTCGCAGAAATTCAACCCAAACTCCTCCCGCTCCAATCCAAACGATCGATGCCTTACCGCAGTTGCTAGCACTGGCCTAATCGCGCTGATAATTGCCAAGGCTCGTCGGTTACTTCAAAATGCTCAGATTCGCTCAACTTGCCCTTGAGGTATGTCCTTGAACCGGCGCATTCGTCAATTATTTCCCGCTCTCCAACAACGGATTAACGGCCAGCCGTTAAGTTACCTCGACAGTGCTGCCACGAGCCAAAAGCCGGCGCCTGTGATCGCTGCCGTGCAACAATTTTATCGCCGCGATAATGCTAATGTGCATCGAGCTGGTTACACCTTAGCAGCGCGCGCAACGGCGCAGTTTGAACAAGCCCGCGCCACTGTGGCTGGTCACTTTGGGATGCCTGCAACGAATTTGGTGTGGACCAAAGGCTGTACAGAAGCCATTAATTTAGTGGCGTTTAGCTGGGCGCTTGAACAATTGAGCGAGAATGACGTGGTGTTGGTCAGCGGCCTTGAGCATCACGCCAACTTACTTCCATGGCAGCAAGTTTGTCGTGCCAAAGGGGCTCGCCTTGTCATTGTGCCTGTATTGGCAACTGGCGAGTTAGATTTAGATGCTTATCGAACGTTGCTCGCGCAGCAACCTAAATTAGTGGCGGTTGCCCATGTCTCAAATGTTTTAGGCACCGTTAATCCGGTCGCTGAGATGATTGACCAAGCCCACCAAGTAGGGGCTAAGGTGTTAGTTGATGGGGCTCAAGCAGCGGCTCATTTAAGTGTTGACGTTGGTCAATTGAATGCTGATTTTTATACGTTTTCAGGCCATAAAATGTATGGCCCCACCGGCATTGGCGGGGTTTTAATGTCAACCGAAGCGATGGACGCTTGTGTGCCCTGGCAAACCGGTGGCGAAATGGTTGAACAGGTCAGTTATCAAGATGCTAGCTGGGCCTCAGCGCCACATTGCTTTGAGGCAGGTACGCCCAATATTGCCGGTGCCATTGGCCTTGCCAGTGCGGTTCAATTTCTTCAACAACTACCAAGCAATTGGCAGCAACAGGAGGCCGAATTGCTCGACTACGCCAAAGCCAAACTGAATGCTATTGAAGGCATCGAACTGGTCGGTGAAACACCTCAGCAAGTCGCTGTGCAGTCGTTTATCAGCCGCCAGATTCATCCTCACGATCTAGCGCACTACCTTGACCAAGCGGGTGTTTCAGTGCGGCTGGGTAAACACTGTGCTCATCCATTACTGGCTGCGTTGGGGCATGAATCAACCTTACGGTTATCGCTCGCATGCTATTCCAACCAGCAAGACATTGATCAACTCGTTGCGGCTATTGAATTGGCTGTTGAAGCACAACACGAAGGGCATGCTGTTGGCATGTTGGATGAACATTCGGCAACGCAAGAGTGGACTCAAGCGAGTGCCCAAGCAGCATTAGCACAGGCGAAAGGTTGGCAACAAAGTTTAAGCTTGTTGATTGAGTTGGGGAGGCGTTTGCCCTCAAGGCTGCAAGCCAACCGTCAACACGCTAGCCTCATTGCTGGCTGCGAGAGTCAGACTTGGTTGCAGCTAGACCAACAAGGGCAGCAGGTGGTGTGTCGCGTGGACAGTGAGGCAAACGTCGTGCGCGGTATTTTGCATCTGTTAGCGCTTGAGTTTAATCAATTGACGGCAGCTCAGCAGTTGGCGTTTGATGGTCACCAATGGCTGGCGCAAGGTCCATTTAGCCAGCAATTATCGACCACACGCCAAGCCGGTATTGGCGCTGTTGTTGCGTCATTGCATCAGCAAATTAAGGCGTTGCGCGAGGTAAGTTAACCGCGCCTGTTGCTATGCCGGTGGCTTCATTCTCTACCACCGGCGGATCAGTGCTTTCTCAGCTTCCACTAAAAAAAATACCGAGCTTGAAACACCAATAATCGCAAGCCATTGCGACAGGTTGATAGCGGCGGTGCCAAACAGGGTATTGAGCGGAGGAAAGTAAGTAAATGCCAGCTGAAAAGCGATCAGCAAGGCGATGGCATACAGCACATATTTGTTGCCAAACATTCCGTCCATACTGAGCACTGACGCGGAAATATAGCGAGAATTAAACAAATAGAAAATTTCAAACATCACCAATGTATTAACGGCAACGGTACGGGCTGTGGTGACACTTTGACCTTGATCGATTTGCCACAGATACAAGCCAATCGTACCGCTCGCTAATATCACCGATACAAATGCAACACGCCAAATCAGCAGTGGTGATAATAGCGGCTTAGCCGCATCGCGCGGGGCGCGGGCCATGACATGTTTTTCGCTGGGCTCGAATGCTAGTGACAGCGCTAAAGTCACTGCAGTAATCATATTGACCCATAAAATTTGCACGGGTGTCAGTGGTAACTGATTGAAGCCGAGTAGTACCGCGGCCAACACAATTAGCGCTTCGCCGCCATTGGTAGGCAGAATAAATAGAATGGCTTTTTTAAGGTTGTCGTAAACCGTACGACCTTCTTCGATGGCGTGACTGATGGAAGCAAAATTGTCATCAGCCAGTACCATTTCGGATGCTTCTTTAGCAGCCTCTGTGCCGTTCTTACCCATGGCGATACCAACATCTGCGCGCTTGAGCGCGGGCGCGTCATTTACCCCATCGCCGGTCATCGCGGCAATTTCGCCACGCTCTTGCAACAATTGCACAAGCTGTAATTTGTGTTCCGGATCAACGCGAGCATAAACATCAATGTCTTCCACCAATTTACGTAAATCGGCTTCGTCCATTTCTATCAATTGGCTACCAATTAAGGCGTTGTTACTGTTGGTCAGATTTAACTGCTGAGCAATGGCTTTAGCTGTTGCAGCGTGATCGCCGGTAATCATTTTTACCCGTATTCCCGCTTTATGACAGCGTTCTACGGCGCGAATGGCTTCATCGCGCGGGGGATCGATAAGGCCAAATAAACCAAGCAATACCAGCTCTGTTTCTACATCAGCAAAGTGAAGTGTGCGCTGTTGTTCGATGACCGGCTTCATGGCGATGGCGAGCACCCGTTGACCGCAACTTGCTAGTGCATGAATTTTTTCAGACCAAAAGGCCGGATTAATAGGTTGCAACTCACCCGACTCTGTTTGTTGCCAGCGACACATCTGCAATACCTGCTCGGGCGCACCTTTGAGCCAAATTGATGTGTCGCCGTTGTGGCCATGATTCAACGTGGCCATGAAACGATGCTCGGATTCGAACGGAATTAGATCTGTGCGCGGATACTGAGCGTGTAGTGGTTCGATTTCGAGACCAGCCTTTAAACCGGCAATTAACAAGGCTCCTTCCATGGGATCGCCAACCACTTGGTAAGTGTCGCTATGTTCTTTGTTCTCAAGTGAAGACTCGTTACACAGCACGCCACCGTGAAGCATTTGCCACAACACGCTTTGTTGTTCCGGCATGATTTCGGCACCGTTTTTTAGAATGCCGCCGTGGGGCGCGTAGCCTGTGCCTTCAAATTCAAAATCGTGTTGAGCGGTAGCGACGGAACGTAAGGTCATTTCGTTGCGCGTTAAGGTGCCGGTTTTGTCCGAGCAAATGACCGTTACTGCGCCCAGCGTTTCAACCGCAGGCAGGCGCCGTAAAATAGCATTTCGCCTAGCCATTCGCTGAACCCCTATGGCCAACGTAATGGTCATAATGGCGGGTAGCCCTTCAGGGATCGCGGCAACCGCCAAACTGACCGAAGCCAGAAACATTTCCGCCGGCGCATAGTTGTGAAGAGCAATACCAAGAACGAAATTACAAGCGGCAATAACGAGAATCGCCATTGATAGCCAACGGCCAAATTGAGCCATTTGCCGAAGTAGGGGAGTGGTGGCACTGCTGACTTGAGACACTAGATTACTGATGCGGCCGATTTCGGTTTGAGCTCCCGTATGAACCACCACACCGATACCTTGGCCATGGGTCACTAGCGTACTAGAAAAGCACATGCAGCGACGATCGCCAAGCACCGCATTTTCGTCAACAGAATCGAGCGATTTCTCAACGGCCACCGACTCACCTGTGAGCGCAGACTCCTGAATTTGAAGTCCTTTCAATGACACCAAGCGTAGATCGGCCGGTACTTTGTCGCCGGCATGAAGTTGCACCAAATCGCCAGGAACTAGCTCGCAGGCATCAATTGTGTGGTGATGGCTGTCGCGGATCACTTCAGCCGTTGGCGACAGCATCTGGCGGATCTTGCGCAATGCATCTTCGGCTTTGCCTTCTTGAATAAAGCCAATTAATGCATTGAGAAAAACGACAGCGAAAATGACGCTGGCATCAATAAAGTGTTGAAGTAGCAAGGTGCCAATTCCGGCAGCAAGCAGTACGTAAATCAGCACGTTATTGAACTGCTGTAAGAATCTCAACAGAGCACTTGGCGGTTTGGTTTCGGGCAGTTGATTGGGGCCATACTGATGCAAGCGTGCTTCAGCTTGCTGACATGACAGGCCGTTGAGCCCTGAATCAAGCTCAGTGAGAACAGCATTGGCATCTTGGTGATGCCAATGGCGAGAATGATTGTTGCTGTGATGTGTAGACTGCGCCATAAAACCCCCAATCATGCGATAAAAAGGCTTTGGCTTAAGTATATTCCCTGCAGCGTACCTTGGGCGTTAGGGTTACGGAAATGTGACTGGCGATCAGCCTTGGGGTTGAGCTTCTCGCTCGCGTTTGGCGAGTATTTTATCAACGCCTCGGGCGGCAGCCATCAAACCAAATGTGGCGGTTACCATAGTCGCAGCACCAAAGCCGCCGCTACAGTCGAGTCGCACACTGCTGTTGTCATCATTGCTGGGTTTGGCTGCACACACCGAACCGTCCGCTTGTGGGTAAACCAGTTGCTCGGTGGAATAAATGCACTCCACTCCAAACTTTCGTTTTGGATTTTTACTGAAATTGTGTTCGCGACGCAGTTGATTTCGGATCTTAGACAGCAGCGGATCGTGAGTGGTTTTGGCCAAGTCTCCACTGGTGATCTGACGTGGATCGGTTTGGCCACCAGCACCACCAGACACAATCAATGGAATTTTGTTGCGTTTACAGTGGGCGATTAGCGCCGTCTTAGCTGCAATGGAATCAATGGCATCAATGACTAAGTCGTAGCCATCGTGGAGTAATTCAAACAGGTTATCTTTACTGACAAATTCTGCGACAGGGTTGACCAGGCAGCTTGGGTTAATGGCCATGATCCGTTCCGCCATGGCATCGACTTTGACCATGCCCTGGGTATGATCTAACGCGTGGATCTGGCGATTTGTATTGCTGATACAGATATCATCCATATCAATTAAAGTCATTTGACCTACACCGGAACGCGCGAGCGCTTCGGCAGCCCAACTGCCAACACCACCAATGCCAATAACGCACACGTGGGCTTGGCTTAGCCATTGCAAAGCTTGTTGACCATAAAGCCGGCCAATACCACCGAATCGTTGTGCGTTGTCGTGATCGAGCATGAGGGCTACCTATTGAAATTTCGCGGCTATTATACGGAGCCAACTGCGAAAGCCAATATTCTAACATGACGTGGCCAATCCATTGTCGCATTGCCACTTGCTCGTCGCTTGAGTCAGGCCGTTGCTTGCTGCGCAAGTTGGATTATTTTTATTCGCCTGCGGCCTGAAATCAGGTATTAATGACTAGGTAACTGACTTAGGAGGATGCCTGCCGTGTCAGAATTTGACGCCTTAGGAAAAAAAATCATTGGCCTGATGGACTTAACGTCGCTCAATGATGACGACACAAATGCAGTAATTGAACAATTGTGTGAACGTGCCAACAATCCTATTGCTGCAACCGCTGCGGTTTGTGTGGCGCCTGCCTTTGTACATATCGCCAAGCAAGCTCTAGATAAACAGGGCTTAACTGCCATTAACGTTGCTACCGTGGTGAATTTTCCTGCCGGCAATCCTCATATTGACCAAGCCGTAGCGGAGACCCATGCCGCCATTGCCGCTGGCGCTGATGAAATTGACTTGGTGTACCCCTATCGAGCTGCACTGGCAGGGGATTTTGCTATCGGCAAATTGATGGTGGTTGCGGTGAAAGCTGCATGCAAGGGTAAGGCAATACTCAAAGTTATTTTGGAAACCGGCGAGTTAAAACAAGCTGAGTTGATTCGCCAGATCAGTGCCGATGTCATTGAAGCTGGCGCCGATTTCATTAAAACCAGCACAGGAAAAGTCGAAGTCAATGCGACTTTGGAAGCCGCCCGCGTCATGCTACAAGAAATCAAAAAGCATGGTGGCCGTGTTGGTTTTAAGGCCGCAGGGGGGATTCGCACACTGGAGCAGGCAGATGCCTACCTTGAACTCGCAGAACAGATTTGTGGCCGTAGCTGGGTTACCCCACAACATTTTCGGTTTGGTGCCTCGGGTTTATTAGATGATGTCATGCGCCATTGCGGTGATTCGTCCATTCATAGCATCAGCTCAGGGTATTAACGCGTCCAGATTGCGCACATGAAATTTGAGATGATTTGGTTGAGTTTCAATCACCCGGCAAGCGACGATGTACTGACACAAGCTAAACGAACCATGACAAAACAGGTCATGTTGTGATGCCGCTTGTGAGAGATATCTCACACGGACGTGCGACTTGTTACTGACTTGTTACATCCATCGCTAGCGGGTCGATCAGTAAAACGTTGTTTAATATTGATTATTTTGCGTTTGGTTAATATTTATTTATTATTAATGTAGATTTTTTTTGAGAGCTACATTGTCCTTTTTCCGCATGAGCGTAGATTAATAAGCGTTGGCAGGGAGCTGACACAAGGAACTAAGACTAGGATGGTCTGCAGGAAGCATAGGAAGTTGATGGCATCAGGATGATGCTTTGAAAGGAATCAGGACAAGTACACGGAGTACTCGGAACGTTCAAGGAAGAGCGACGCAAAGGAATGTGTAAGGGACTGACGCAGCAAATGGAATCTTGCACACTGCATATGGCCCCAATCTTAGGATTGGGGCCTTTCTTTTTTCTGCGCTACCATTTTAGTTAAACGACATATGCCACTCGGCATAGCTTAAACCGAACCCGCCCCAGCCAATGCCTGCACTTTGTCGCTACGCGAGGATGCCCGTGAAAATACATTTTTTGGTGTTTGACCGCGTAGAAGAATTAGATCTCGTTGGTTCTTGGGAATTCGTCGGCCTGTTAGCTAACAAAGGCTTGTGCGAAAAACCAAAACTAATCACTCTCAACACGATGACTCCAACCGGCGAGCATGGCATGCGTTTCTCGGCTGATCACCACTTCTCTGATGTCGATGTGGCTGATGTTGTTGTGGTGCCCGGCGGCAGTGGTGCAAGAACGGCGATGCTTGATGATGACGTTATTCGCTATTTACAACATTGCGAAACAAATAGCCAAGCCATTCTTTCTATTTGTACCGGCATGTATTTGATGCAAAAAGCAGGCTTATTGAATGGTCGCAAAGCAACGACCCACTGGGCATTCTTAGAACAACTAAAAAGCGACCCAGCCATTGATGTGGTTGAAGAACGCTTTGTGCAAGACGGGCATATCTGGTCTTCGGCTGGCGTATCTGCTGGTATGGATATGATGCTTGCCTTTATTGCCGACACCTTCGGAGATTCTGTTGCCGCGGATATTCAACTTGAAGCTGAGTACTACCCTTCGGCACACATCTACGGCGAGCCACAAAACCACGCCAAAGCTTCTAGCTATGTCAAAAAACGAAACGGTAAAAACAGCCAGCAGTGAGAGCCCCTGTTATTCATTCGCAATATGCCTATATAGAGTTGCGCTGGGGGATCCCCTCATAATTTAGGCATTCCCGTTTGATGAACCAGCCTGATGTAATGCCCAATTGCCCAGCGT
>NZ_JAHZSS010000002.1 GCF_019457915.1 Neiella holothuriorum | reverse complement strand
GAACAAGTGCACAAAAAAGCCAGCGTTGAAGGAACGCTGGCTTAATAAAAACCGTCAACTTATTTTAGGACGGCACACCAGACCATAGGTCTGGGTTTTTTTTGCCCGAGCGGTCACAAAACTCCCGTTGCAGTCTGTCAGCATTCAAGTTACAACAAAGTTAGGACTGCGAATTAAATAAAAAATAAATCCGTTAGCAAAGCGAAGGTCGCTATACATGCTCTTTGTACCCACACAAACCATGACGCTATTTGTTAATCGAGCGTAGCCCGAACAAAAATCGACTAAGGCCACTTTATAAAGAACCAGTATGAAAAAAATCACAGATACAGAGCAAATTAGGGCAGCAAACCGCAAGCAAATTATTGCCGCGCTGCGCACCCACGGGCCTCTCGCTCGTGTAGAACTATGTGAGATCACCGGTTTAAGTCCAGCGACGGTAACCGCGATCACGTCAGATTTATTCAGTATTGGCTTTTTAAAGGAAAGTAGTGCCCCGCAAGAAGGCCATCAGGGGCGTGGGCGACCCAAAGTCAATATCGACTTGAACGCAGAAGCGGCGTTCGTGATTGGTATTTTGCCCTCGGTGAATCAGCTTGCTTTTGTCCTTGGCGATCTCAAAGGCAACCTCAAAGAAACCCACAGTGTGGCAATTCAACTCGACCGCCTCGATGAAAAACAGTTCATCACCTTAGTCATAGACGGCATCAATGACTTCTTAGCATTTACTGGCATCGAGCGCAGTCGGTTAAGCGCTATTGGTATTGCAATGCAAGGGCCCGTTGATAGCGAGGCCGGTATCATCACCTGGAGCCCAGCGCTGTCCATCAAGAATGTTCAAATCTGTCAGCCTTTGGCTGAGCGCTTTGGTGTTCCAGTCGCTATCGCCAATGATTCAGATATAGTCGCGCTTGCCTTACGTCATTTGAACAATTACGCCCAAGACACCAACTTGGTCAGCATTGTGCTCGGTCAAGGCGTGGGCATGGGCGCATTAATCAATGGTCAACTTTACTCGGGCTCTCGCGGCGCGGCGGGAGAGTTTGGCCACGTCAAATTCAATTTGGAAGGGCCACAATGTCGTTGTGGCGCACGCGGATGTATTGAAGCGTACTCTGGCGATTACGCGTTATATCGCGATGCTGCCACCATCATGCACCTGCCAATGTCCGATAATCATCGGCCGACAGCAGCGCAAATGCAGGCCATTCTCGATGAAATGGAAAATGGCAACGAAGCGCTACAGCGTATATTTGATCAAGCAGGCCGGGTATTAGGCTTGGGCATTGCCAACCTCATTACGGTATTGGATCCAGAGCGAGTGATCGTGACGGGCGCAGGCGTTCGCGGCTATCAATACATGGAAGAAAGCCTGAAAAAAGCAATGAGCGAATCCTTGTTGCCCAATCACTCAACCGACATTGTTGAAAGTTATAGCTGGCAAGAAGATCTAAAAGCCACCGGTGTGATCCAGCTAAGTTTAGAGCAGGGTGATTGATTAAATAGACAAGCGCATCGGCAAGTGTTGTGATTTGTTTCCAGTTGCCTGTTCGTTTTTTAATCAAAAATAATGTGATCTATATCAACTTTTAATATAATTCAATTCGAGCAATGGGCTCTTTATGAATTGGAGGAAATAAAAGTGAACGGTCATTTCAGCAAAGCTCTGGAAGACACCCCGTTTAGCTTGTGGATAAAACCACAGCGAAACCCACTTCAGCAACGGGGCTAATCATGAGCAAGGATCAGAGATAAGGTCAGCATTCATCAGATGCTGACCTTTTTCATTGACACAAGCCTGTCGCAATCGCATCGGTTTTTGCCGCCATCACAAAATCATTCTTATGAAGCCCTTTAATTTTGTGAGTCCACCAAGTAACGGTCACTTTGCCCCATTCAACCAGTAATGCAGGGTGATGCCCATGGGCCTCAGCCAATTCAGCCACATGTCCCGCGAAGCTCATCGCATCCACAAAATTAGCAAATTTAAACTGGCGAGAAAGCTTCTTAATGCCGTCTTCGGCGTCTAACTGCCAAGCGGCTATGAGTGGTAACCATTCGCTAATTTCTGCGTCGGTCACGCGTGGCGCATCAGCGCGACATGCCTCACAAACCTGTTGAGCTAATGTCATCTGGCTTCTTCCTGTTCATGTACCGAGTCAATGTCGATTTGCCCTCTGAGATAGAGCACTGCTTCACCTGACACCATGACGCGCTCGCCATTAACCCTGCAATATAGCAAACCGCCACGAGGCGATGCCTGATAGGCCGTCAGCTGGCGCTTGTTAAGCTTGTCAGCCCAATACGGGGCTAGTCCGGCATGAATAGAGCCTGTGACTGGATCTTCATCGCCACCATTAGCGGGCCAAAAGTAGCGAGACACAAAGTCATGGTTATCTGAGCGAGCTGTCACTACCACGTCGAATGGTGCTAGTTTTTCAATTTCGCTACGTTCATAACTCACCGCTTTGACATCATCTTCAGAGGCCATTACGGCAAAATAGGCCTGGCGATTGCGTAGCACTTCCTTGGGTTTAATTGACAAGCCTTGCAGTAGCGCTTGAGGTGCGGTTGCGAGTAACCCTGGCTGCTGGTTAGGGAAGCTCATGTCGAACATCCTGCCATCCGATGAAGACACAATAAGATTACCCACGTCTTGAGTTTGGAAGCACAACTCGCCCGTCACACCGAATTCGGAAAACAGTACAAATGATGCCGCGAGCGTTGCATGGCCACAAAAATCTATTTCCGTGTTCGGCGAAAACCAGCGTATATCATAAGTATTGCCAGCAACCTGCTTAATAAACGCCGTTTCAGATAAATTGTTTTCTGCTGCAATGTTTTGCATACAAGCAGCAGCAAGCCAATCGGTGAGTAACACCACCGCAGCAGGATTGCCTTTAAACCGTTCATGAGTAAAGGCATCAACAACAAACATATCCAATTTCAAGCGACACACTCCTTTTACAATAGATGGGTACAAACACGGCATCACCACTCTGGCTCTTCCATGTGTCTGTGGCAAAGTATCCATTCTTGGATATAAAAAAGGCCACCCGCAGGCAGCCTTTTATGCGAAACAGCGTTAGTAGCTTAGAGGCTATTTGCTGCTTCAACCACTGCCTCAGCAGTAATATTAAAGTGCTTGAATAAGTCACCTGCAGGCGCAGATTCGCCGTAAGTGCTCATCCCAATGACTTTGCCGTTCAGACCAACATACTTCCACCAAAAATCAACATGAAGGGCTTCAACTGCAACACGCTTGGTGACAGCCGCCGGCAAGACTGACTCTTTGTAGGCTGCATCTTGTGCATCGAACACGGAGGTACACGGCATTGAAACGACGCGTACCGCTTTACCTTGCTCAGTGAGCGTCGCAGCCGCATTCACCGCTAATTCAACTTCAGAGCCAGTGGCGATCAGAATAATTTCTGGCGTAGCGTCTGAATCGACGAGGACATAACCACCTTGAGCAACGGCTGCTTGCTGTTCAGCAGAACGCGCCATCGGCGATAGACCTTGGCGTGACAGAACCAATGCAGTAGGACCGTCTTTACGCTCAACACCCGTCTTCCAGGCTACGCCCGTTTCAAACTCATCACATGGACGCCAAGTGTCTAGGTTCGGTGTGTGGCGCATGTTTGCCACTTGCTCTACCGGTTGGTGGGTTGGACCATCTTCACCCAAGCCAATGGAGTCATGGGTATATACGTGAACCAAGCGCTGCTTCATCAATGCCGCCATGCGCAGTGCATTACGTGCATATTCCATGAACACCAAGAAGGTGGCACCGTAAGGAATGAAGCCACCGTGCAGGGCTACGCCGTTCATGATGGCGCTCATACCAAATTCACGCACACCATAATGCAAGTAGTTACCAGCGGCATCATCAGCAGTAATAGACTTAGACGATTTGTGGAACGTCAGGTTTGATGGCGCCAGATCAGCAGAGCCACCCAACAGTTCAGGTAGTTCAGCACCAATCACATCCAATACATTTTGCGAAGCTTTACGAGATGCAACTTTGTTTGACTCAGCAGCAAATTTAGCCAGCATCTGAGTCGAAACATCTTCCCAGTTGGCAGGTAAGTCGCCAGCAGCGCGACGCTTTAATTCTGCGGCTTCTGCAGGGTATTGAGCAGCATAAGCTTCGAACAGAGAGTTCCAAGCCGCTTCTTTTTCTGTACCCGCGTCTTTGGCATTCCAGCTGTTGTAAATCTCAGCAGGAACTTCGAAATCACCATACTGCCAACCCAACGCGGCTTTCGACGCTTTGATTTCGTCAGCACCTAACGGCGCGCCGTGACAGTCATGACTACCGGCTTTATTTGGTGAGCCAAACCCAATTACTGTTTTACAGCAAATCATGGTGGGCTTGTCGGATTCACCTTGCGCTAGGGTAATCGCGGCGGCAACAGCTTCAGGATCGTGACCATCGACATTTTCAATCACTTGCCAGCCATAGGCGCGGAAACGTGCAGGCGTGTCGTCGGTAAACCAGCCTTCAACTTCACCATCAATGGAGATGCCGTTGTCATCGTAAAATGCGATCAACTTGCCAAGCTTCAAGGTGCCCGCCAACGAACAAACTTCGTGGGAGATACCTTCCATCATGCAGCCATCACCTAAGAAACAGTAGGTGTAGTGATCAACCACATCGAAGTCAGGCTTGTTGAAGTTTGCCGCCAGAATTTTTTCTGCCGTAGCAAAACCAACAGCATTAGCAATGCCTTGGCCAAGAGGGCCAGTGGTGGTTTCAATACCCGGAGCATAACCGTATTCTGGGTGCCCAGCGGTACGCGAATGAAGCTGACGGAATTGTTTTAAATCGTCAATGCCAAGATCATAACCGCTTAAATGAAGGAGGCTATAAATCAGCATTGAGCCATGACCATTTGATAACACAAAGCGGTCGCGGTTAAACCAATCTGGATTGGTTGGGTTGTGGTTTAAAAAGTCATTCCACAACACTTCTGCAATATCGGCCATGCCCATTGGAGCGCCGGGGTGACCAGAATTGGCTTTTTGCACACCATCCATACTTAACGCACGGATGGCATTTGCTAAATCTTTACGGGATTGCATGAGAACCTCTTATCTTACTGCTTTCTTGCTGCCTGAACGCCAGCGAGCAGCTTGTCTTCCATAATGCCTTGATCAACGGTGAAACCACGGATCCCTTCGGCTAACTTTTCAGTTGCCATGGCATCTTCATTGTGGCCCCAACGGAATTCGGCTTCAGTCATTTGGACAGGCTTCTCTTGGCTGGCCGCCACGGGTGTCAGCGCAGTTTCGAGAGTACCTTCCATGCTTTCCAGCTCTTCCAACAGCGCAGGGCTAATGGTTAAGCGATCACAACCAGCCAACGCAATGATTTCACCAGCATTTCGGAAGCTGGCACCCATTACGATGGTGTTGTATCCATGCTCTTTATAATATTTATAAATCGCGGAAACACCTACTACGCCAGGCTCTTCAGCCGCTTGGTAGTCTGTGCCCGGGTTTGCTTTTTTATACCAATCCAGAATTCGGCCTACGAAAGGTGAAATCAGGTAAGCATTGGCTTCGGCACAAGCTCGAGCTTGCGCAAAACTAAACAACAGCGTCAGGTTACACTTGATCCCTTCTTTTTCAAGTTGTTCTGCTGCCCGAATACCTTCCCAAGTCGATGCCAATTTAATTAACACTCGGTCACGGCTAGTGCCTGCGGCTTCGTACATGGCAATCAGCTTGCGAGCTTTGGCTACACTTGCTTCGGTATCAAATGACAAACGTGCATCAACTTCGGTCGATACTCGGCCCGGAACCTGCTTGAGAATTTCCTGGCCCATGGCAACAATCAGTTTATCGGCAGCCAGCGAAACCGCCTGCTCATCGTTATCCGTCTGCTCTGCGGCCCACGCTAAAATGTCGCTGAGCAATGGCTGATAAGTATCTAGCGCCATTGCTTTGAGGATCAAAGATGGGTTGGTAGTTGCATCTTCCGGCTTGAAGCGGGCAATCGCATCAACGTCTCCAGTGTCCGCTACCACGGTCGTCACTTGCTTGAGTTGCTCAAGTATATTTGCCATGTGGTCGTCCTACTTTTATCTGCTATTTAATTTTATGAGAGTTAATTGGCAGTAAAACTGCTCCAGCGACTCTCGCCAACCTTGAAACGAAGAATCATGTCCTTGGTACTGCACCATTGGAAACAGTGCTGACCGGTTCGGTGATTACCTTGTCAAAATTCATCATTGAACGAGAGCTAAACGATACGACTGAATGGCCGTATCAAAAGGTGTTCAGGTGACATTCGATGAAAACTATAGGCCCATCAATCAGCCCAGATAATGAACATGGGGGCCAGTGTCGAAATATCAATCAAAAATAGCCGCCCATTGTACAGTGTTGCCATGGCATTTCGACTATTTATGCATGAAATATCAATAAATATGTAGCTTGCCGTATCGAGACAGAAGTTCTCGATACGTTTAGGCAATAAGGTATGGGAATGCGGTGCGGAATTGAATAATTAATTTTGTTTTTTAGGCAACCAACATGGCAATGAAAATTTGATGTTGGCATCAGCGCAAGCTGGCACTTGCGCGGCTCCAGCTTGATTGACAAGAAATGGAAAGAGGCTTGCTGATTATTCGAAATCGACTTCAGCAGCAATCGAGGCCGATGACAATGGCAATACGCGATCACCGATACGATTAAGTAAGTGGCATTCACCAGCCAGAACAGCAATGATTTGTTTGCCTTCTTTATAGCTCAGCGGAATGATCGCTCGGCCGCCATCGCCAACGTGAAGCTCCAAGATTTCATCACGCAATCGCAAATCAGCATCACTGAAATACAACACGGTTACTTTGAGGTTCATGATAGCTCCCAATCGTACGTTACCTAAAGATGAACAAAGGCAAGCACATGTTTGTCGTTTGAAGCGGACAGATTAACACGCTTACCCCACGAATACAGGGTGCCAACCAGCAAGACTGGTCTAACGAGTATTGATAAACACCGCCAGCACCAGTTGTGATTCAACAGCAGCCTTTATTATAGCTGCGTCACTGATCATACAGGCCAATTTAGCCAAATAAGAAAAACCAATACCAGATCACAAAAGCCGGGCGTACCCGGCTTTTTATCAGCGAAAATTTAGGTGCTTCGATTACAGATCGTAACCGCGTTCATCATGAAGCACTAAATCCAACCCTTGTGTTTCTTCGTCAGCAGTCACGCGCAGATCAACAAACACGCTGACTAACTTCAGTAACACCCAAGTCACCACGGCGGTATAAACAAATGTTGCCACCACACCGGTCGCCTGAACCACAAACTGACTGCTAATCGTCATGCCTTCAGCCAAGCCTTGGCCACTGAAAATACCCAATTCAGACGATGCAAACACCGCGGCCAGCAAGGTTCCTAAAATACCGCCCACCCCGTGCACCGGAAAAACATCCAGCGAGTCGTCGATCTTTAACTTTCGCTTAATCATTTGGGTCGCGTAGTAGCACACCACACCGGCAGTTAAACCAATCACCAATGCGCCCATTGGGCCAACATAACCAGAAGCTGGGGTAATGGTACCTAAGCCCGCCACCATACCCGTGACGATACCCAATACTGAAGGCTTGCCGTATTTCACCCACTCCATGACCATCCAAGCCAAAGAGCCTGCCGCGGCAGAAATGTGCGTCACGGTCATCGCCATTGCTGCATCGCCATTGGCAGCCAATGCCGAGCCGCCATTGAAACCAAACCAACCGACCCACAACATACCGGCACCACACACGGTCATGGTGAGGTTATGTGGAGGCATTGGAGTGGTAGGGAAGCCTTTACGAGGGCCCAGTACCAACGCGGCAACGAGTGCGGCAACACCCGCAGTAATGTGAACGACAGTACCGCCGGCAAAATCGAGTAAGCCCATTTCACCGAGCCAGCCACCGCCCCATACCCAGTGAGTAATCGGCGCATAAACCGCCAATAGCCATAGTGCAGAGAAAATCACAACGGCAGAAAAACGCATACGTTCCGCAAAACCGCCAATGATCAGTGCCGGAGTAATAATGGCGAACGTCATTTGGAACAAGGCAAATAACGAAGCCGGAATATCACCATTAAGTGCGTCTTCTGTGAGACCAGCAAAGAATAAGTGATCGAAAGCACCAACAAAGCCATTGGTCGCTTCGCCAAAGGCCATGGTGTAACCCACCAGCAACCATAAAACTGACGCAATACAAGCAATGGCAAAACACTGCATCAGTACCGATAGAATATTTTTAGAGCGCACCAAGCCGCCATAAAACAGGGCCAAACCTGGCAACGTCATGAACAGCACCAGCGCCGTTGACGTTAGGATCCAAGCGGTATTACCGCCATTGAGCGCATCTTCAGCATGCGCAACACCCGACACGCCCATGAGTGCACAGGCAAATAAAACAACTTTTAACATTTTCTAGGTTCCTATAAAGCGCGACTTATAGAGCGTCGTGGTCGGTTTCACCGGTACGGATCCGCACGACATGTTCAATAGAGGTAACAAAAATCTTGCCGTCACCAATATTGTGAGTATTGGCAGCCAGAGAAATGGCTTCTACAACTTGATCAACACGATCAGCTGCCACGGCTACTTCTAAGCGCAACTTAGGAACAAAGTCGACTTGGTATTCAGCTCCACGATAGAGCTCGTTATGACCTTTTTGACGCCCAAATCCTTTCACTTGGGACACAGTTAAGCCAAGCACACCCACGTTGGCGAGCGCATCGCGCACATCATCCAATTTGAATGGTTTAATAATGGCGGTAATCAGTTTCATCTGATTGCTTTCCTTCTAACATTCGCATCAAAACAGGGGGCAACCCTGCAAAGTACCAACTCAAAAGATGCAGCCTGAGCTACAAATAAGTTACAGCAGCGCAGCGCTGTAATTCATTCGCTCATAATGGCAATGCGTTGATCCTGTTGTCGTTTTAACAACGCTCATCAATCAAGTCGAACCGGCTAACCTAATTCGTTAACACATTTTTTTCTTTAACCTAGGTCACATCGCACAACGACAATATCAATCAAAGCCACGGCCATAACTCTGCCGCAGGCAACGATTTGTTACCCGCCAATGATGTGGCAAGCACTGCTATGACAAGGGAAACAGGCAGATTTCAATAAATGTTCAAGCACTTGGTCATTGTCAATTGGAGAATTGGTCAGATCTCTTCTACGCTTATCGGATTGGTTAATTTTTAGTGATATCGCGCTGACAAGGTCGTTCAGCCGCAGGACTATGCAACAATGAGGTTTCGATACAAGCCGCCATTTGTCAGTCTTCGTTGGCAAGTAGCTGTGGTGCTGGTAGCGTCCAGCACTATCGCTGTGCTGGCATTGTTGCTGTGGGCGTCAGCGGAAAGTAAAGATGATCTCAAGCGTCGTATTCTAACCGAGCAACAACACCTGATTGCCGACTTGCGTAATGCCTCCAAGCAAGGCTTTAACCTGCTGGCCGATCGGGCCAACCAGCTTGAGGCCTTTCTGCCATTAGCGTCAGATCAAACCGCGTTAGAAAAATTAGCCTTAGGCTTTCAAGCTTCGTTGGTTGGCTCCCAAGGTCAACTGATTGCAGGCCGAGCGCTACCCGATGATCAACATGCCAAACAATGGGTCAATGCGTTACTAAAAAATGGCGGAGAATATCGCCGCTGGTACTGCCAAGACGAATGCGAGCTGCAGTATTTCTCAATGCACGAAAGCGGTTCGGTTCAGCTTATTATTCAGCACATCGTCATCGATGAATTGATGGCCAAATTAAATATTAGCCACGTGGCCAATTTATGGTTGGTGGGGCTTGGCTCACAACCCAATCAGCTGTTTTATCAAACCACTGAATTGCCGGAACAGCTTCAGCAAAATACCTCTCAATTACCGCTGCCGCCTCATTATGTGTTGGTTGGTCAACATCGTCCTCAAGCCACTTGGCGTTGGCCACTACAAAACGATGGCGTTCCAGCAGAGCTGTGGGTGGCAATGCCAACACAACACTCAATGACCAGCGTGCAGCAGGTATGGCAAAAAACCACTCTCTTTATTGTCGCAACACTGGTCATCTGCTGCATATTGGCCATAGGGTTGATTTGGCGGCCTTTACTTCGCCTTAGTAAACAGTCAAAGCAACTGCCGCTGTTAGCCACCGCAAACTTACCCTCTGTGAAACCGGCCAAGAATAAGTTTTTGCGCGATGAGTCGCACCTGTTTGCAACGGCTTGTCATGAGTTGTCTGAAAAACTACTCGAGCAACGCCAACGTCTTCTGCAACAAACTCACGAACTGCAGCGCCTTGCGCAACACGATCAGTTGACGGGATTGAATAACCGCTCCATGTTTGAGCAATCGTTACAACAAACCATCGGCCAGCTTGGTCGCCATATTCAGTCGCTAGCCGTGATGTTTATGGACTTGGATAAATTTAAACAGGTCAACGACACTCTCGGTCATGAGAAAGGCGACCAGTTATTACAACAAGTCGCCATGCGGCTCGCCTCTCTGATCCGAAAAAGCGATATGTTGGCACGATTTGGCGGTGACGAATTTGTCGTATTACTCACCGAGCCCGGCGACAATCACCAATTGAAATTATTGGCAGAAAAATTAATTAGCATCGTTAATGAACCCGTGCAGCTAAGCAAAGAAACAGCACAAGTGGGATTATCTGTTGGCATTACCGTTTGCACCGATCCTCAGTGCAGCATCGATCAGTTGTTGCGTGAAGCTGATGCGGCCATGTATTCAGCTAAACGTTCTGGCACCAGCAAAGCCTGCTTTTTCCACGCCACGTTAAATCAGCAGCAAGCGGGCGAACAACTGGTTGAAGATTCATTGCTGCGCGCCATTGCACATCAGACCTTGTCGCTACAATTCCAACCGTTTTGGTCCACCGCGGATCAACGACCAGCCTACTTTCAAGCGCATCTCAATTGGCCCGGCGCGCCCGTCAATGAGCAAGGCAATCAAGCTTCTGCACAAATCGCCTCGCCAGACATGCAGCAACAACTACATGAATGGCTGTTACAGCACGTGCTCGATCTAATCGATCAGCAACACGGATCCATGCCCCCCAATTTCCGTTTGTTTATTCAGGGGGCGAGCTGCTCCTTGCAACAACCCGAATTACTGCGCCAAGTCGTGCTCTGCTGCCGACGCGATCCTCAGATTGCCAATCATTTTGGCTTATTTATTGATGAGCAAATTTATATTGAGCATGCTCAAAACTTTCAAATGGAACTCAACGTGCTGCACCAACTCGGCGTTGGCATAGCGTTAGATCGATTCGGCAACGGGTTAGGCGCGCTTAATCAATTGTCACAGTGCCCACCCACATTAGTTCGACTAGACGACAAGTTTTGCCATGGCGACAGCCTTATTAATGGCGTAACTGAATCGCTGGTGAAAATGCTCCACAAAATGCATATCCAAGTATTAGCTTGTGGCGTAGACGATAAAGATTCCCTTGTTCGGCTTCATCATCTTGGCTGCGATTTGGTGCAAGGTCGTTACTTCGGCAACCTTCTGCTCGAACATCAATTCTCGGAACAATTAGCGCAACAGAATAATCTTTAACCTTGCGTTGAACATCGCCCTCGCTACAATGCACGCCGCAACTTCCACCATAAGGACTCCATCATGGCTTGGTTACAACTTCGCGTGAATGCAACATCGGCAACCGCTGAATCCGTTGGCGATGCAATGAGCGAATGTGGCGCACTCTCAGTCACCTTCCTCGACTCAAAAGACACGCCAATCTTCGAACCGCTGCCGGGAGAAACCAGATTATGGGGTGAAACGGATGTGATGGGTCTATGGCAAGCCAGTGCCGATATGGACGTTGCGCTGAACTACTTACAAAACCAGTTTGGCCAACTCACCTACAAACTCGAAGCGCTCGAAGATAAAGATTGGGAACGCGCTTGGATGGACAATTTCAAGCCGATGAAATTTGGCCACCGTTTGTGGGTTTGCCCAAGTTGGTGTCCAGTCCCCGATCCGGCCGCCGTCAATGTCATGCTGGATCCTGGGCTAGCCTTTGGAACCGGCACGCACCCAACCACCGCATTGTGTTTAACTTGGCTCGATGGGCTCGACCTTGTCGGCAAAACAGTCATCGACTACGGTTGCGGCTCAGGTATTTTAGCGGTCGCAGCGCTCAAGCTTGGCGCGGCGCGGGTGATTGGCATCGATATCGATCCGCAAGCGATCCAAGCATCGCAAGCAAATGCCGAGCGCAATCAGGTTGCCGACAGGCTGGCACTCCATTTGGCGGGCGAAGCCGAATTGCCAGTGGCCGATGTATTAGTGGCCAATATTTTAGCCGGCCCATTACAGGAGCTGGCACCTACGATTAGCGATCTTGTTAAAACAGGAGGGCAATTGGCCCTATCTGGCCTGTTAATGGAGCAACAAGATAGCGTCAAAGCTGCCTACCAAGATCAGTTTGAAAATCTACAAGTCAGCGAACAAGATCAGTGGATGCGTATCGACGGAATAAAAAAATAGCCAACGAATGGCTATTTTATCGACAAATTCACGACTGTTTGCGCCAGCGCAAAGCACAATCGACCAACTAGAAATTGGTATACTATTTGACCTTTTCAGCCGCACAAAAAGGGCGTAATATAGCCGCCCCTTGGTAGTGACTGGTGATTTTTCGTGCAGATCGGTGATTTCAAATTGAAGCATCCTGTGATCTGTGCACCGATGGCAGGTGTAACTGACCGGCCATTTCGGCAAATGGCCAGACAGTGGGGCGCGTCGTTGGCGGTTTCCGAAATGTTATCGGCCAACCCACAAGTTTGGGCAACCGATAAATCACGCCAACGAATGGATCACAGTGGTGAGAGCGGCATTAGAGCCGTTCAAATTGCGGGCTCAGAACCCGAGCTAATGGCCAATGCGGCACAGCACAATGTTGCCAATGGTGCTCAGTTGATTGATATCAACTTGGGTTGCCCGGCCAAGAAAGTGAACAAGAAGCTCGCGGGTTCAGCCTTAATGAAAGAGCCTGAGCTTGTCGAACAAATTGTTGCTGCTGTGGTTGACGCCGTTGATGTACCTGTGACGCTAAAAATGCGAACCGGCTGGGACCAGCAGCAAAAAAATGGTGTAGACATCGCTAAGCGCGTCGCTCGTTTAGGTATTCAGGCACTCACAGTGCATGGCCGTACCAGATCTTGCGCCTATCGAGGCGAAGCCGAGTACGACACCATAAAAGCCATAAAGCAGGCAATAGATATTCCGGTTATCGCCAATGGCGATATCGACTCACCGCAAAAAGCCAAGCAGGTGATGGCATACACCAACGCGGACGGTGTAATGATTGGCAGAGGCGCCCAAGGGCGTCCCTGGTTGTTTCAGCAGGTTGCGCACTATTTGGCAACCGGCGAAGAGCTTGCAGCGCCACCAGTTATGGAGCAGCTGCAGGTGTTACAAAACCATGTGCGAGCATTGCACGATTTTTATGGCCCGATTAAGGGTATGCGAATCGCTCGTAAGCACGTGGGATGGTTCACTGAACCTTTTGATCAACAACGCCAGTTTCGGGCCACTTTCAACGCGATTGAAAGTGAACCTGAGCAGCTGGAAGCGTTGAGATTTTTTTATCTATCGATTTGCAATTAAAGCCGCTGTAACAAAGAGCTTACTAACTTATGTTCGAAAATAACTTTAAAACTGAGACAGTCTCCACTGAAACGACTACCGCACCAGCAGCCCAGCCAACTCTTCGCGAGTCGGTGAAGCAATCTGTCAGTAACTACCTGGCAACGTTGAGCGGTCAAGACATCAATGATTTGTACGAATTAGTGCTGTCAGAGGTGGAAGCCCCATTGCTTGAAGAAATCATGACACACACTCGCGGTAACCAAACCCGAGCGTCAATCATGTTAGGTTTGAACCGCGGCACATTGCGTAAAAAACTGAAAAAATATGGCATGAACTAAGACTTGCTCACCGCAAGATGGTTCATGGTATTAGGCTGGCTGCAAAGCCAGCCTCCTTTCTCGCTAAACTAGCATTCAAGATTCACAGTAAATAGGTACAACTCATGGAAGCTCCACGACCGATACGGCGTGCTCTGCTCAGTGTTTCAGACAAAACTGGTATTGTTGAATTTGCCCGTGCCCTTGCGGCTCGCGGCGTAGATATTCTGTCCACCGGCGGCACCGCTCGCTTGTTGGCAGATGAAGGCCTGACCGTAACGGAAGTTTCCGATTACACCGGTCACCCAGAAATCATGGACGGCCGAGTCAAAACACTACACCCGAAAGTACACGGTGGCATCCTCGGACGTCGCGGTACCGACGAAGACGTGATGACAGCCAACAATATTGAAGCCATTGATATGGTGGTTGTGAACTTGTACCCGTTTGCACAAACAGTCGCTAAAGCTGACTGTACGTTGGAAGACGCGGTTGAGAACATCGATATTGGTGGTCCAACGATGGTGCGTGCTGCGGCCAAAAACCACAAAGACGTTGCCATTGTCGTAAATGCCAACGACTACGGCCGTATTGTGGAAGAAATGGACGCTAATGACGGCTCCTTAGTACACGCCACGCGCTTTAATTTAGCGATTGCCGCCTTTGAACACACGGCAGCTTACGATGGCATGATCGCAAATTACTTCGGCACTATGGTGCCAAGTTATGCTGACAACAAAGAAGGTGATGAGGGCTCTAAATTCCCACGTACCTTCAATAGTCAATTCATCAAAAAGCAAGACATGCGCTATGGCGAAAACAGCCATCAGGCGGCCGCATTCTATGTTGAAGCAGATGTTGCTGAAGCATCGGTTGCGACGGCTAAGCAAATGCAAGGTAAGGCTTTGTCTTATAACAACATTGCAGATACCGATGCTGCCCTTGAGTGTGTGAAAGAATTCAAACACCCAGCTTGCGTTATCGTCAAACACGCCAACCCATGTGGTGTTGCAACGGACGATACCATTCTGGCTGCTTACGATAGTGCCTTCAAAACCGACCCAACATCGGCGTTCGGTGGCATCATTGCCTTTAACCGCGAACTCGATGCAGAAACGGCCGAAGCTATCGTTTCGCGTCAATTCGTTGAAGTCATTAT
This sequence comes from Neiella holothuriorum, assembly GCF_019457915.1. Classification (GTDB taxonomy): domain Bacteria; phylum Pseudomonadota; class Gammaproteobacteria; order Enterobacterales; family Neiellaceae; genus Neiella; species Neiella holothuriorum. The sequence continues at coordinate 368,448 of NZ_JAHZSS010000002.1, read as the reverse complement.
TGCCCCAGCCATTAGCGACGCAGCAGCGCAAATTGTTGCAGCTAAGCCAAATGTTCGTTTGCTCGAATGTGGCCAATGGGACAGCCAAACCACAGGTTACGACCTCAAGCGTGTTAACGGCGGTTTGCTGGTTCAAGATCGCGACCAAGGCATGATCACGCAAGAACAACTCACAGTGGTTAGTCAGCGCCAACCAACTGAGCAAGAGATGAAAGATCTCATGTTCTGCTGGAAAGTTGCTAAGTTTGTCAAATCAAACGCTATCGTTTATGCCAAGCAAGAAACCACCATTGGTGTTGGCGCAGGCCAAATGAGCCGCGTCTACAGTGCCAAAATTGCTGGTATTAAAGCCGCCGATGAAAACTTGGAAGTTGCCGGTTCGGTCATGGCATCTGATGCTTTCTTCCCGTTCCGAGATGGTATTGATGCGGCAGCGGCTGCGGGTATCACCGCAGTGATTCAGCCCGGTGGTTCGATCCGCGATGACGAAGTTATCGCCGCAGCTGACGAAGCTGGCATGGCCATGGTGTTTACTGGCATGCGTCACTTCCGTCACTAACATGACAAAAGGGCAGCCTGGCTGCCCTTTTGCTATTAACAGCTTTACCAATTGATTCAGCCTTGCCACTGGTTATGCCAACGTGCCGCAGGGCTTTTTAGCAAAATAAGGATTCAAACATGAATGTTCTGGTGATTGGCGGCGGTGGTCGCGAACATGCTCTGGCTTGGAAAGCAGCTCAGTCGTCACAAGTAGAAACCGTTTATGTTGCACCCGGCAACGCTGGCACCGAACTGGAAGCCAAATTGGAAAATGTCGCGATTGATGCCTGCGATATTCCAGCTTTAGTGGCGTTTGCCAAAGCCAATAATGTTGGCCTGACCATTGTTGGCCCTGAAGCGCCACTGGTTATTGGTGTGGTTGATGCATTCCAAGCCGAAGGTTTAGCCATTTTTGGCCCAACCGAAGCGGCGGCTCAACTGGAAGGTTCAAAAGCGTTCACCAAAGACTTTCTTGCTCGCCATAAAATCCCGACCGCTGATTACGGCAACTTCACCGACGTAGATGAAGCGCTTGCTTACGTTCGTAAAGTTGGTGCACCAATCGTCATCAAAGCCGATGGTTTAGCAGCCGGTAAAGGCGTTATCGTCGCAATGGAGCTGGCTGAAGCGGAAGACGCAATCAAGGATATGTTGTCCGGCAACGCGTTTGGCGATGCCGGTAGCCGCGTCGTGATTGAAGAATTCCTCGATGGTGAAGAAGCATCTTTCATCGTCATGGTCGATGGTAAAAACGTTTTGCCAATGGCCACCAGCCAAGATCACAAACGCGCAGGTGATGGCGACACCGGCCTGAATACTGGCGGTATGGGTGCCTACTCTCCTGCACCTGTAGTCACGCAAGAAATCCATGACCGCATCATGGCAGAAGTGATCATGCCAACAGTTGAAGGCATGGCCAAAGAAGGTCACCCATACACCGGCTTCCTTTACGCTGGGTTAATGGTGATGGCCGATGGCACGCCAAAGGTTATCGAATATAACTGCCGCTTTGGTGATCCAGAGACACAACCTATCATGATGCGCATGCAATCAGACATGGTTGAGCTTTGCCTAGCCGCGATTGATGGCAAACTCGATGGCAAAACAGCCGAGTACGATCCTCGTGCCGCGGTTGGCCTCGTGTTAGCCGCTGAAGGCTACCCTGGCAGCTACCCGAAAGGTGACGCAATTAGCGCCTTGCCAGAGCCTGCCCAAGCCGATGCTAAAGTGTTCCACGCTGGTACCGCGATGAAAGATGGTCAGGTCGTCACATCAGGTGGTCGCGTATTGTGTGCCACCGCGTTGGGCGCAAACGTGACCGAAGCACAAGCGAAAGCTTATGAGTTGCTGCATCAAGTGAAGTGGCCAACGGCATACTTCCGCAACGACATTGGCTACCGTGCCATTGCTCGCGAAAAAGCCAGCAGCTAATTGAGTGCCAACTAAACAAGAAAAGCCCGTCCTAGCAGACGGGCTTTTTTGTGTTATGTTGATTAAAGAACTCGCTTAACATCGCGAGTACCGATGCCGCATTTAACTAGGGAACAGTTGCTTTTGGCTTCTCTCAACGCTTTGATTAATCGCCACTTCAGAAAATTATTTCTGATTCCGGTACTCACTTTGGAGCTGGCCTTGTTGGCCATGTACTTCATCGTTAATGGTTTAATCACGGACGAATCACGACAAGATCTGTTGTTTGAACGTTCGCAAAATGTCTACGAACACCTCGCCATGCGAGCGCAAGACTTAAACAATCGATTTTATGAAGTACGCCGCTCGTTAGAGCTGATCCAAACCGATCAGCAACAGACCTTCAGCAACCCTGCACAACATCAATATTTACCTAACGGCCCCGCCCAATTTGACTACGCCAGCAACGGTGTGTGGTCCAAACAACATGACAACGGCGGCGCCAGTGTTTTTGTTTCCAAACAATTTGCCAGCAATCCGGAAACACAGCAAAAAGCAGCAATGACGGAGTCGTTCGACAAACTCTTTGCCGCTGTTGTTAATCAACTCGAACTGGTCGACGCGGCTTATTTCAATAGTTACGACAACATCAACCGCTACTACCCCTTTATTGACGATGTACATCTGCAATTTGCAGCAGACATGCATATCCCCAATTACAACTTTTATTACCTAGCGGATTACCAGCATAATCCTGAGCAACAGGTAGTCTGGACGCCAGCTTATCTCGATCCGGCGGGCCAAGGTTGGATGGTGTCGGCGATTGCACCAATCTACAACGGCGAGTTATTAGAAGGCGTGACGGGCCTGGATATCACCCTCAACAAAATGATTCAGCAAATAGAGCAACTGGCACTGCCCTTTTCTGGCGAGTCGTTTTTGGTGGATGAAAACGGCCGGATTATTGCCATGTCTGCAGGTATTCAGCAATTGCTAAACCTCCGCGAGCTCACCTCTCACGCGTATGACGATGTGGTCACCCAAACCCATGAAAAACCCGATGAATACCTGATCAGCCAATTACCATATTCAGCTTTTCGCAATAGCATTAGTGAGATGCTAAAACTGAATAACTACACCAGTTATGTTGATCACAACGATGAAATCTACCTAATAGCCAGCCAATCGATTGTTGAAACGGGTTGGCGCCTCTATAGCATTACCAACGCCGAACAAGTGGTCATGCGTATCAATGAGCTGGATGCCTTGGCCATTGAATTAGGTGTCATTGCCATCGGTTTGATGATTATCTTTTACGTGCTGTTCTATTTGCTGGTGCAGCATCGTTCAGGGTTATTGGCACAGCGTATTTCATCGCCAATCCAAGAGCTACAACAAAGTAGTTACCAAGCGAGCCCTGGGCAACCGTTTGTCGCACCGACACGCTCCGGTATCGTCGAGCTAGATGACTTAGGCAATAGTATTGGCGCCATGGTGAATATTTTGAATGAACAGGCGCGTAATATCAGCCGCAATGAACAAGAGCTATCTAGCGAACAAAGTCATCGATTGCGCCTGGAGCAACAGATCGGCACCGATGAATTGACCCACATGTTGAATCGCCGAGGTTTATTAACTCAGGGTGAGAAAATTCTGCAGCAGGCAAAGGATCATAAACAACCACTATCACTCATTCAGTTTGAAATCGGTCAATATCCTCAATTGATTGAGCGACATGGCATTCAAAAAGCCGAACAATTGATTTTGCAATGCGCCAATTGCTGCCAAGCCTTGTTGCCAGAGCAAGCCATTTTAGCCTATGCCGCAACGGCTCAATTCACCATTTTGCTGCCTAAAACCGAATTTGATATTGCGTTAAACCACGCTCGCCGACTCCGTAGCGAACTGTATTTAAGCATTGAGATAGATGGTAGTAGCGCATCAGTGGCCACTCACTTTGCAGCAACCACCGCTAGCTTAGAAAGCCATGAAAGCCTACTGTCGATATTGGCTAACGTGCAGCAACTATTAGAGCAAAGCCGGCACCGGCCTCAAACGGCGATTCAAACCGAACTTAATTAACGGGTGAGGCCAATTCAGGCGTGTTCGGTTCAGATTGTGGTGCCATCGAACTATCGTCATCCCACCCAAGCACATCACGCCAAATAGACCATCGCGGCGTTTTGGTTTTGGCACCCTCACCCAAAATCCAGAAGTCGTATTGGCGATCAAAATAACCATTAACGCGCTGGATTTGCACCCAGCTATTGAGGTACTGGTGTAAGTCTTCGTTCTGCCTAGCCACAGCAAAACCAACCGGATATTGAGTTTTATCTTTCGGGATCACCACGTTATAGCTTGGGAAAAACAGTGTCCAGGCATAGCCTTCTTCCGCACTAATCAACAAGGCATCGGCTTTGAATTTGCCGGTAAAGAAATCCCGCTCATGTTCGATCTCTACAAAATTGACTTTAGGGTGGTCGTCACGCATTCGACGTAACATGCGCTTGTGTTGAGCAACCGCAACTGTCGCATCGCCCATGCGCGCCTTTTCTGCCAATTTGCCATAGGCATGGCGATCGTGATCTTTCACCACCAAGGCAAGATTAAGGGTCAGAATAGGCGGGCTAAAGCGCATCTGATTAATGCTCTCGGAATCCATTTCAATGCCCGAAACGGCAATGTCAAAATAGCCCTGCGCAAGGGGCACTTTTAATCGATCACCTTGGTAGGGGATGAACTCAACATCAACGCCAAGATCGTACGCCAAATGGCGAGCAATATTAATATCGATACCAACTAACTCGCCGCTACGATTGAAGTACGAGAATGGCACTTTACCCGGCAGATACCCGACGCGCAGCACCCCGCGCTTTTTAATATTGGCCACATTAGTTAACGAATACTGACCACCCTCGTAGCTTTTGGGCACGCTGGCATAAACTTGCTCAGGCACCCGCCCCACTCGCTTCATTTCCACCAGTGGGTTTGTCGTTTGTTCGAGGTTTAGTAGCCAGTGCGACAGCCCGCGCAACGGCACAATAAACAATGCTGCGCCAACTGCCGCGATCCCAGCAAAGCGCAATAAACCTTGGCCAACAGGACGCCATTGCCCTTGGATCAGCGCTAGTGACAGCAACACAAACGCGAGTAAATGCATGACCGCAACAATCGACATCATCCGCGACGTCACCACAGTACCAACCAAAAATAGCGGGTACATGTCAGCAGGTAATTGCATCAAATCGAGCAGGAATGGCACCGCCACGTTAACCGCACCAAACAGACTCAACAGGCCGGTAACCCCAAGTTGCGGCATGTCAATCACATCAATGGGTTTGCCAACAAACCAGCCGGCAAACACCACGAACAAGATCACCATCAATTTACCAGCATTGGGGAAACTGAACGCAATAGGGATTAGCACATCCACCATTTGTTCCGTTTGCTGTTTCTCTAATTGATGCTTTCGAAAGAGCTCTTTACAGCCCTTCTCCAGAACGGGTAAAACAATCAACACGTTGGCGGTTACAAAAGCCGTCACCAGTGCATCTCGACTGACCTGCTCGACGTCTCGCCAGGGAAATGGCGTTAACCGTGAAATGAGCGCAGGCAACACGATATAAGCCAGCAGCAACCCCACCGCAATAAAGCCCAACAAGAATACCTGCAAGTTGTTGAGTTCACTCACCGTCATGGTACCGGCCGCAGAGGCAGTAATTGCAAACACCCCCACAGGCATGGTTTTTAGCGCATAGCTAGTCACAATATTGAGACCTTTGCCGGTCACCTTTAGAAGGTTCAGGACATCGGTTTTGTCTTCTGTGCGGATAAAAGCAACGCCCAAGGCAATCGCAAACAACACGACCGCGGGAATAGAACCATCGGCTAACGACTTAAATGGGTTAGCAGGAATGTAAATGTTGAGTAAGTCGGGCTCAACGGGAGCCGCGAATATCGATTTAGAAAAGAACGAAGCCTTTTCCATCGCAGGGAAAGCCAGTGACATGGCAAAAATGGTGAGTAGCGCAATGCCCCATAGCATCAGTAACACAAGGCCAGCTTTGCTCGCCAATAACTTGGCATGTTCGCGAGTTAGAGAGCCAAAACCGCCAATTAGCGATACCAAAATATAAGGAATAATGGTCATTTGCATCAGCATGATGACGGCCTCGCCGACCACTTCCATCCAGCCGACTTTCTCACCAAAGAACAAGCCGACAATCAAGCCGAAAAGTAATCCGAGGAGAATCCATTGTGATGATGACAGAGTGCGAATGCGTGCGACCATGCTGGTAATTACATTAACTACGGTTCAAGTTGTCTTCAATGATACAGCATAATCTCGCTGATAAGCTTATCTTTAATATCTACCGCGGCACTCAACTGACAAGATGCAGAAACAATAATAGAACTGCTGATGTCGATGTTAGGCCTGTCACTTGTTAGCGAATAGCGTCGGTGGCCATAGAAATCGATTGACGCACGTCAAACCAGAATGGTGTAACGCGCTTTTAGGTTGCCCCAAGCCAGCAGCCCGTCTATCCTTTGAGCCACTCTAATTCAAATAAAACCCACACAAAATCCAAATCAGGAGATTTGCTTATGCCACGCCCTTTAGTTATGGGTAACTGGAAACTCAACGGTACCAAAGAATCAGTAGAAGCCTTGCTGAGCGGTATTCTTCCAGCCGCCGAGTCTGTCAAAGAAAGTGCCGATGTAGCCGTATGTGCACCCGACATTTTCATCGATCAGGTGGCTCGCAAGTTAACCGGAACAGCGATCGCTTGGGGTGCAGAAAACAATGATGTGCACACCAGTGGCGCCTACACCGGCGAAACCTCACCAACCATGTTGAAAGAATTTGGTTGTCAGTATGTTCTTGTTGGCCACAGCGAACGTCGCCAGTACCACGGCGAATCAGATGCTAGCTGTGCGCATAAATACGCACTGCTGCAAGAGCACGGCTTGATTCCAGTGTTATGTATTGGTGAAACACTCGAAGAACGTGAAAGTGAGCGCACAAATGATGTGATCCGCACGCAATTGGCACCTGTGCTGAACGACCTTGGCGTTGAAACACTTAAAAAAGCTGTCATTGCCTATGAGCCAGTATGGGCCATTGGTACCGGCAAAGCCGCTACGAAAGAAATGGCGCAGGAAGTTCATGCCTTCATTCGTGAGCTGATTGCTGAGAAATCAGCAGAAGTTGCCGCTGGCGTGCAAATTTTGTACGGCGGTAGCGTGAAAGCAGCGAATGCTGATGAGCTATTTGCACAAGATGACATCGACGGCGCACTTGTTGGTGGTGCAGCGCTAATTGTTGAAGAATTCAGCGCTATTATCAAAGCGGCAGGCTAAGCGCCATTCGCTAACCCAACACATACAACGTCATAAAAAAAAGCAGGCCGAGGCCTGCTTTTTTTATCTGTTGAAACCGCTGACTGTCGCCGCCAGCTGGCTCTAATCGCATTGTTTTATTGAGCTAATTAATAGCTAACCGTATCCACGTCAAACGCCATATTACCGCCTGCCAATGCCCGCTCAATGGTACCGAGATTAATCAAAGTGAGCTGATCGGAACTAGATGACGATGCAAAGGACTCGATCGCTGAGCTCAAACTGGTGTCGCTCAATTCACTGAACTGAGGTCTGGCACGCAGGTAATACAAAGCTTCTGCCGCAGTAAAACGTGTTCTTAATTGCCGCGCCATAGGATCCTCCTTCTTACTTCCCTTGGAGTTTAAAGTTTAGTTGAGCCATCCAAAGCTTGCTGGAGGCAATCAGCAAATAGTCAGTAATTGCCTGATAATCGATACAATCTTTTGCAAAAAAATTTATCCGGCGGAGCCCTACAAAAACCTAACCCTTTGATTTTATTTGAATCTACTTTTTGTGACTTACATCCCGCCTGTAAAACATGTGTTTACCAAGGTTATTCCATCGCTCAAGCAACAATAACTATTTGAAAGCAAACAAGCTTGAATCCACAACGGCTAACGGTTGATCCCAACCTTTGTGTGGTTAATACTGAGCGACCCCATACCGCACCGAGATTTAGTTACATGTCAGCCCAAGGAGAAGCCCCAGTATCAGCAATTTTGCTGATATCCTGCCCAGACCAAAAAGGACTGGTCAATACAGTTACTCAATTCATTTATACCAATGGCGGCAACGTCGTTGATTTAGAGCAGCACGTGGATCGAATCGAAGGCCGTTTCTTTATGCGCGTAGCTTGGGATTTAACTGATTTTGTTATCCCGCGTGAATCGTTAGCAGATGCTTTTAACAAGGCGCTGGCGATACCACACCAGATGGATTGGCAATTGTACTTCTCCGATCGCAAACCGCGCATGGCGGTATTTGTATCCAAACATGAACATTGTTTGTTTGATATTTTGGCGCGCTATCAATCTCATGAATGGGATATCGAAATCCCGCTCGTCATCAGTAATCATCCTGATTTAGAGCAACCCGTCACAAGCTTGGGTATCGATTATGTCCATATTCCAATTAACAAAGACAACAAGGCTGAAGCGGAACAACAGCAACGCGATTTGTTAGAGCAATACCAAATCGACTTTTCGGTGCTCGCCCGCTACATGCAGATTTTGTCGGATGACTTCATCAAGGCATACCCAAACAGGATTATTAACATTCACCATAGCTTCTTGCCAGCATTCCCTGGCGCTCGGCCATACCACTCTGCCTATGAGCGCGGCGTGAAAATTATTGGCGCAACCAGCCATTATGTGACAGCCGAGTTAGATGCAGGGCCGATTATTGAGCAAGACGTAGAACATGTCCGACATACCGATGAAGTAGACGATCTTGTCCGCAAAGGGCGCGATGTTGAAAAAGTAGTGCTCTCGCGGGCTATTTGGCGTCATTTCAATCACCAGGTATTGGTCTACAACAATCGAACCGTGGTATTTGGAAGTTAATTAAATCAGCAACATAGCCAGTTGTTTTCCGATAGGAAGCCGAACGATTACGATTCTTATCGGCAATGCAGACGCGCTAATATTGGGCACAAAAATCGTGCCCAACATGACAGCAAAATGAACATTTGTTGACCAAATTGGAGCAAGCGCACGTTTTTCTATTTACACCAAATTTACCGATGTAAATTTGGTGTTGCTCTGATATATTTCCCAACCAGCGTTTCAGAGACTACCAGAGCAGCAAGGAAGCAGTCGTTCGTTCCCCGCGTCACTCTTGAAAGTTGTACACAGCCTCAACGTTTCTTCGGGTACATGATAGACCCCCGAACAAGCCATCAAAAACGCTCTTAATCAAACACTTACAATCCTTTGGGTTTTTGACCTTTAGGATCTGAAGGCGTGCTTAAAATTTCTCAACAGACTTATCCACAGCGAACCATAGATATCCACAGTCGGTTTAACGCCTTCCTGACAAGGTTCGTAGCATTAATTCATACCTTTATGGCATCCTACTCACCCCAGCTCATGCAAGTAACAAGATTATGACTACAGTCCCGCAACAACCCTTCGTATTGGTTGATGGCTCTTCTTATCTATATCGTGCCTATCATTCACCGCCACACTTAACCAATTCAAAGGGTGAAGCCACCGGCGCGGTGTATGGCGTGATCAACATGCTGCGCAGTTTGATCCGACAATATCAACCAACCCACATGGCTGTTGTGTTCGATGCTAAAGGACCAACGTTCCGAGACGAGCTGTACGCAGATTACAAAGCGCAACGCCCGCCAATGCCGGATGATCTGCGCAGCCAAATAGCGCCCTTGTATCAAGTTATTGAAGCCATGGGGTTGCCGTTAATCGCCGTGACCGGGGTAGAAGCCGATGATGTAATTGGCACATTGGCAGTGCAAGCTAAGTCAGCAGGTTTGCACACGTTAGTCAGCACTGGCGATAAAGACTTAGCACAGTTGGTCAATGAAGATGTCACCCTGATCAACACGATGACCGACACCATTACAGGCCCACCAGAGGTCGTTGAAAAATTTGGCGTTGGGCCAGAACTGATCATTGATTATCTGGCACTGATGGGCGATCAAGTTGACAATATTCCCGGGGTGCCCGGTTGTGGCCCTAAAACAGCCGTTAAGTGGCTTAATTTGCATGGCTCCATGCAAGGGGTGATCGACAACGCTGACAGTGTTAAAGGTAAAATTGGCGAGAAACTCCGTGCCGCCGTGCCTCATTTACCACTCTCCTATGAGCTGGCCACCATCAAGCTCGATGTCGCGCTAGATGCAGAACATACACCAGAGCAATTAACAGTCGCGGCTCCAAATAACAGTAAACTTGCAGAATTGTATGGCGAGCTGGAATTTCGTCGCTGGCTGAAAGAAGTGTTAACCGACGACACTGAAACGAGTAACGACGTCGCACCAGCCTCGGATACCGACACGGAGCAACAAAGCGAACCGGCTGCCACCATTGATACCAGCAACTATCGCTGTATCACTGACGCCGAGGAATGGCAGGCATACCTAAAAGAGCTTCAACAAAGCGATGCGTTTGCCATTGATACGGAAACCACCGCGCTCGACTATATGGTTGCCGAATTGGTAGGTATCTCGCTGGCAATTAAACCAGGTGAAGCAGTGTATGTACCGCTTATGCACGACTATATGGGCGCACCTGAGCAGCTCGATCGCTCTCAAGTACTTGCTGACTTGCAGCCACTCTTATTAAGTGAGGCCCATACTAAAATTGGCCAAAACTTAAAATATGACATGAACGTACTGGCTCGCTATGACGTCAAATTCGCAGGGCCATTGCAAGACACCATGTTGCAATCTTATGCCTACAGCTCGGTTGGTTCTCGGCACGACATGGACAGCTTGGCACTAAAATACCTCGGTCACAGCACCATTTCATTTGAAGATGTTGCTGGCAAGGGCGCCAAACAACTGACTTTCAATCAAATCGAATTGGCGCAAGCCGCTCCTTATGCCGCAGAAGATGCCGATGTGACATTGCAATTGCACCATCATCTAAGCGGTCAACTGGCGCAAGTACCTTCGCTACAGTCGGTATACCAAGACATTGAATTGCCATTAGTCCCTGTTCTTTCGAGCATAGAACGCAATGGCGTCGTCATCGATGACATGTTGCTAAGCCAGCAAAGCACCGAACTGGCTATGCGATTGGAGGAATTAAAATCCGAGGCCTATCAACTGGCCGGCAGCGAATTCAATTTATCATCCCCCAAACAACTGCAAGCCATTTTGTTTGAGCAGATGAATTTGCCAATCCTCAAAAAGACTCCCAAAGGCGCCCCTTCGACGGCGGAAGAGGTGCTGCAAGAACTGGCGCTGGACTATCCCTTACCTAAATTGATTTTAGAGCACCGCAGCCTGAGCAAGCTCAAAAGCACTTACACCGATAAGCTGCCACGGATGATTAACGCCACCACAGGTCGCGTCCATACTTCTTATCACCAAGCGGTTACCGCCACTGGCCGGTTATCTTCATCAGATCCGAACTTACAGAACATTCCAATTCGTACGGCCGAAGGCCAGCGAGTAAGGCAGGCATTTGTTGCCCCTGCAGGATTTAAAATTGTTGCCGCTGACTACTCTCAAATTGAACTGCGGATCATGGCACACTTGTCAGCCGACAAAGGGCTGCTGCATGCTTTTGCCAATGGCCTAGATGTTCATAAAGCAACAGCCGCAGAAGTTTTTGGTGTTGAGCTCGAAGCTGTCAGCGCCGATCAGCGACGCAGCGCGAAAGCGATTAACTTTGGCTTAATTTACGGCATGTCAGCGTTCGGCTTGTCAAAGCAACTCGGCATTGGTCGTCAGCAAGCCCAGCAATACATGGACACCTATTTCGAGCGCTACCCAGGCGTACTTGAATACATGGAAGGCACCCGCCAACAAGCAACTGAAGATGGTTACGTAGAAACCCTATTTGGCCGCCGGTTACATTTGCCAGACATTAAGGCCCGTAACGCCGCACGGAAAAAAGCAGCCGAGCGCGCTGCGATTAATGCGCCGATGCAAGGCACTGCCGCCGACATCATCAAACTCGCCATGCTAAAAGTTGCTGATTGGTTAGCTCAACCCGAACAGCACGACATCAAAATGATCATGCAAGTGCACGATGAATTGGTGTTTGAGGTGCCAGAAGGCAAAGTTGAGCAAGTTAAAGCCAAGCTTTGCGCGCTGATGGAAGCGGCTGCCGACTTGGATGTACCGCTGTTGGTAGAAGCAGGTGAAGGCGACAATTGGCAACAGGCTCACTAATCCAAAAAATGACGAAACCTAACCAATTGAAAAATAGATAATTATTAAATTAAATTAATGATTTTAATTTTTTTAGGAACTTTTACCGCAACACGTGTCTAATCTTGTGTGAACGCTGCAAACAACAGTTAGTGGTTGTGTTTCGCAAAGTGTGTTTTTTTCTAGCCGGTCAAGATGACCGGCTTTTTTTTGAGCAAAATTTGCTTAAGGTCAAATTAAGTTCTGTTTTGGTAACTTTATTACGGAATATTCTTTCGCGCCATCTTCGGGATGTGTATAGTCAATCGCGTAGGGTACAGAGGTAAGATGTTCTATCTTTCAGACCTTTTAGTTCACGTAATTGAATAGGCTTATTTATATGCCGCCTCAGCTTTTAGAAGCTGAGGCGTTTTTTTTGGCCTCTCGCAATAAATGTCTAACTTTCAGCCTATCCATATCAAATTCAGCAGAATCAAGTTCTTTATCCACTAAATCGTAATTTTACTACGTTTAATTTCGCGGTTTTGTCCAAGCGACTTTCAGTTTTGTCGACGCACCCAAAATAAATATTGAACTTATACGAGTGAACCGAGGTCTGATTCTTTGCAAACCAAAAGTGCTTTGTCCATCCCCTTATTGGAACCCCGCGTTTAGCCAACGTGGGGTTTTTTTATTGCTCGATTTTTATTTCGGGGAGTTAGTTCAGGGCGTTAACCCAAGACGTTAACCCAAGACGTTAACCCAAGACGTTAACGAGGGAGCGCAGGTAGCTCATAAAGCTCGAGTGGTAAGCCATCAGGATCAGCAAAGAAGGTAAATTTGGCGTTGGTGAACTCATCGACACGCACCGGCTCGACTTGAACATTGGCACTTTGCAATGTAGCAATCACATCACTTAAATTTTCAACCCGAAAAGCTAAGTGTCGCAGTCCACAAGCTTCAGGCTGTGAGGGGCGAGCCGGCGGCTCAGCAAAAGAAAATAATTCCAGCTGGCTGCCGTCGGGTAATTGTAGGTCGAGCTTCCAACTGTCTCGTTCAGTGCGATAGTTTTCGGCAATAATGGGTAGCCCCAACAAATCGCAATAAAAAGCCCGAGAACGCTGGTAGTCACTGCAAATAATGGCGACATGATGAATACCAGCTAACACGAGTTATTCTTCCTCTGGCTCTGCAGGAGCGTCGTCGTGGGTGGTACACCAGCGATTAACGGTTTCTTCAAGCTGCTCTAACCCAAACTTACGCAGTGATGAAAAAGTAATGACTTCCACTTGATCCCCATAAAAGAGACACGCTTCTCTCACTTTTTTGAGCATTTTGCTGCGCTCAGACTGACTTAATTTATCTGCTTTAGTCAGTGTCACTAAGACTTGCAAGCCACTGTCTACAGCCCAACCAACCATTTGTTGATCGAGATCCTTAAGCGGATGGCGGATATCCATCAGTACAACCAACCCCTTCAGGCATTGGCGTTTCTGTAGGTATTCCCCTAAAGCACGCTGCCATTTATTGCGCACTGCGATTGGCACTTTGGCAAAACCATAGCCCGGCAAATCGATAAGACGCACATCATCAATGACGTTAAACACGTTGATTAATTGCGTTCGGCCCGGCGTGGAACTAGTTTTAGCTAAACGCTTCTGACGAGTGAGAGCATTAAGAGCGCTGGACTTACCGGCATTTGATCGACCCGCAAACGCAATCTCGATGCCATCGTCAGCAGGCATGTGGCGAATATCCGGTGCGCTGGTGCTAAAGCGGGTATTTTGAAACAAAAGTCGTTGATCCGACACGATCATCCTCCGGCCATTGGGTTACTTTTTGTTAATTTGGTGTACAATATCGCGCGAGTTAGCGCTGTGTGGTAGCGATTGTACCACGTCCCTTTGTTGGGCGGCGTTTGCGTCAGACGAAACTAACTATAATAACTGGTCAATCAATGAAAAAAATCATCTTAGCTTGGGTTATTGGTTTACTGGCCTCCACCTCTGTACAGGCCGTGGATCAAGCTGCGCTGGAGCAAACAGCCCTTACTTGTAGTGCGTGTCATGGCCAAAACGGTCATGCCATCATGGATATTTACCCGAACATCGCAGGTCAGAACAGTAACTATCTGGCCAAGCAATTACGCGAATTTAGAGCCGCAATGACAGGCGGCACTGGCCGTGTCGACCCGGTGATGGGTGGTATGGCGATGGGCTTGAGCGACGAAATGATTGACGCTTTGGCTGAATACTACGAAGCCATGCCTGCCAAAACAGGCACAACCCCTGAAAGTGCGATTGAAATTGCCAAGCCGCTTTATCTTGGTGGTGACATGAGCCGTAAACTTGCGGCGTGCATCGCTTGCCATGGCCCTCGCGGTAATGGCCAAGAGCTATCTGGCTTCCCGAAAATCTCAGGGCAAAATGCCGGCTACCTTAAAAAGCAGCTGGAAATGTTCCGCGACGGCTCTCGCGATAACGACCCGAACGGCATGATGCATGATGTGTCAGCCAAACTAACTGATGCTGAAATCGATGCAATGGCGAAATACTTAGGTGGCTTGCATTAATCGTTTGATCCCACTTAAAGGCGGCGTCGCGTCGCCTTTGTTGCTGATTATCTGCTTGTTGAGTTGGCCTGTAAAAGCCATTGAATCTTTTCAGGCAGGTACTCACTATCGGGTTTTAGTATCCGAGCTACAAAACACCCCAGAGCAAGCCATTGAGCTTGAATATTGGTTTTGGTTTGGTTGCGCCAGCTGCCAGCTATTCAATCAAAACCTACCTCGGCTGCAAGCCGAGGACACCGCTTGGCAGCAAATACCCGCTCAACTTCGATCAAGCTGGTATTTTCACGCCAAAGGGTTTTATGTTGCACAGCAACAGCCACAAGCTGAGCAACTGTTGGCGCAACTTGAACAAACCTTAGCGGCAGATCCAACCAGCCTTAGCGACATCGACAGCCTTACGGCTTGGTTTGTTGAGCAGGGCGTTGAGTTGAACACTGCAGAGCAACAACTTTTATCACCGCTGCTCAATGAACAACTCGAGCAACAAGTAGCACGTCAACAAGCTCTTGAAATTCGCGGCGTACCAACACTGATCATCGGTGGGCAATACCTAATAGATGCCGGAATGGTTAGCTCGCTGGAAGAATATTTGGCCGTTGCGGAATATCTGTTAGGCCTTGTGCGACAACAGCGTGAAGAAGCAGGCTTTGCTTGGCCTGATGAAGAGCTACTACCAGCCGAGCCAGTGGCAGCATCCACTCACTAATCTGCCCATGACTCAGTTAGCCCTCCATTCAGGGTGCCCATTGTGTCAACACGAGCAATGCCACCATTACCACACCGATAAACTGCGTAGCTACTATCAGTGCCAACAATGTCAGCTGGTGTTTGTGGCACGTAATTCACTGCCAGATGCCAAAACAGAAAAAGCTGTTTACGACTGCCATGAGAACAACGTGGATGATCTAGGTTATCGGCAATTTTTAAAACGCGTTGCCGAACCGCTGATTGCCCGACTTGAGCCCAATGCTCGCGGTTTGGATTTTGGATGTGGCCCAGGGCCGGCTTTAGCAATGATGCTAACCGAGCAAGGTCACGCAACCGCCACCTACGACCCGTTCTTTGCGCCAGACCATACGCCATTGCAGCAGCAATATGATTTTGTGACCTGCACCGAAGCGATTGAGCATTTCCACAATCCGCAGTATGAATGGCAGCAATTATTACGGCTGATTCGCCCCGGTGGTTGGTTGGCCATTATGACCAAATTAGTTGGCACGCCCGAACAGTTTGCCAACTGGCACTACAAACAAGACCCAACACATGTGAGTTTTTTTAGTCAGGCGACCTTTAAATTTCTCGCCTCTCGTCATCAGCTCACACTAGAATTTATTGGTGCAGATGTCATGCTTATGCAATCGCGTGCATCATCACCAACGGTATAACAGGATCCAACATGACTCGTATAAAAAAGACTCGTTCCGGCGGTCCACTCGGCGCTTCGAAAATGCAGCGCGAAGGCGATAGCAATGTCTCCAAAGGCAAAAAGGTTGGTAAAGGCAATGCGTCGGGCTCGCGCCATTCCGGTAACGCAAGCAGCACCAGCACGCATACCTCAAGCAAACAAGACAAGCGCATTGGCAGCACCAAACCGATCTCATTGACCGCTGCGGTCAAACCAACGCCAACACAAGCAGTGAAAGAAACGGCAGCCAGCTGGCCACCAAGCGGTGACAAAGCCATGCAAAAAGCACTGCAAGCGTTTGAACAAGACAGTCAATTTATGGCGCAGCTCGACACACTTGAGCAAGGTGGCGTGTTACCGAGTGACGATCAAGCGGCATTCGGTGAAAAACTTGAGCGTTACGACTGGCTACTCGAGCAGCTAGCGCCCGAAGATGATGACGATTGGGATGATCTAGCTGATCAAGGTAAGTCGTTAAAGGATGAGTGGCTTTAACCTTTACGGAAACCTGTAACGATGACAGTTCAATGGATATTGCTGGCGCTCGCCAGCGCAATTATTGCCGGCCTTGCGATATACGCCGGCAAATTGCTATGGCAGCTTTATCAGCAACAGCAAACCCAGCGTCAGCGCCAAGCTCAAGCAATAGCGCAAAAGCATCAACAAATCGTGAAGAAGAATAAAAGCTTATGGCAAAGCATCGATACGATTTGCCGAGCAGCACAGCAAGGCCAATGCTGCACATCCGAAGCCGCCATTCGGCTTTGTGTGTTACTTGGCCATTTGCATTTTGACGGCGAGCAGCCCAACTTAGCAACTCGTTTCCCCGGTATTCATGGTCTGCACGCGGCCATTAAGCATCACCCGACCCACGATGCCCGCAAAAGCTACTCGAAAAAAGAGATCCGCAAGCTCGATCAGGAGCGTGAACAATTTGAGCAAGAGTTTGAGGCGCAAGTACAACACGATCTACATCAACTACTGCTGCAAGACTTACCGCTAATAGCTTGATTGCCAACCGTCATCGCACCATGATACCCCCTTATCAGCATAAGGCTGTTTTTCGGAGATCCCATGTCAACTCGTTCGACCGCGCCTAACGCGCAGCAAGATCCTATTTGGAATCCTGCGCTGCTGGAAAAATACAACACCAGCGGTCCGCGCTATACCTCATATCCTACCGCGCTGTCTTTTAACGAGCAGGTCAGTCGGCAAGATATTGAAGCGGCTTGGCATGATAGCGAACGCTCCGAATTGTCGTTGTACGTGCATCTGCCGTTTTGTCATACGCTTTGCTACTACTGTGGCTGCAATAAAGTCATTACGCGTCACCCCGAAAAAGTTGATCGATACCTCGACGCTTTAGAAGCCGAAATTGCTGGCCTTCCCGCGGCATTCAAAACCAAGCCTGTAAGCCAAATTCATTGGGGCGGCGGCACGCCAAGCTTTCTAACTGGGCCGCAAAGCGAACGGCTGATGGCCATGCTAAGACGAGACTTCGACGTCCAAAGCAATGCCCAAATCAGCATTGAAGTCGACCCACGTGAATTTCCACTGGAGCGCCTCGACACGCTACGGGCCATTGGTTTTAACCGGCTTAGTATCGGCGTACAGGATTTCTCGGAAACGGTGCAAATTGCCGTCAATCGAGTTCAGTCTGAAGCGCTGGTGGCAGGGTTAATCGACCATGCCCGCCAGCTCGGCTTCAACTCCATCAATTTGGATCTAATTTACGGCCTACCTCACCAGAGCGCCGCCAGTTTTGCCAACACCTTGGGCACTGTATTGACACTTGATCCAGAGCGGTTATCGATTTTCAATTATGCGCACTTGCCTGAGCGCTTCGCCGCACAGCGCAAAATTAAAGATGAACATTTACCGTCCGCCGACCAAAAGCTTGCGATATTGCAGCAAACCATCGCCACGCTGACCGGTGCAGGTTATCAATTCATTGGTATGGATCACTTTGCCAAACCCTCTGATGAGCTGGCGATTGCGCAACGTAATGGCGAGCTGCACCGTAACTTCCAAGGCTACACCACTCACCAGAATTGTGACTTGTTAGGGCTTGGCGTGTCATCCATTAGCCAGATTGGCCGTGCATTTGCGCAGAATCAGCGCGAGTTAAAATACTATTACCAAGGGATAGAGACGCACCAGCACGCTCACCATAAAGGTTATCTGCTGTCTGACGATGATCTGATCCGGCAGCGTGTGATTCGCGATTTGATTTGTAATATGCAGCTGTCAGTCACCGCGATTGAACAAGAATATGGGATTCATTTTGCGCAATACTTTGCCGAAGCCATTGCGCAGTTGCCCGAATTGGAAGCCGACGGTTTGATTAAATGGGATCAACAAATGCTACAAGTACAGCCACAAGGCAAGTTGTTGATCCGCAATATTTGCATGTTATTTGATGCGTATTTGAAAAGCAGTCAACAGCGATTTTCTAAGGTGATTTAAGCCAGTTGAGAATCGTTATCAAATAACTCTTGCTGGATGTAGCGGCCGCCGTTATAGTGCCGCAGCTATCCATTTCCGGTGCCAGTACAACACGCTGCACCACAGTGTTTTCTAACTAAAAGTTGCCCATGTACCTAACTCTCGCCATTGCTGCTTTGTTTCTCGGTCCGCTGCTTTATCGCGCGGTAGAAAGAAATCCAAAGCTAATGGGCGCGCTCGACGCGTTCATCTTCGTGGTGATTGGTGGCGTGGTACTTTTCCACATGTTGCCCGATATATTCACTAATGGCGGCTTGTGGGCATTGGCGTTTTTAGCGCTTGGGTTGGCCGTTCCCACGATTCTAGAGCATGCATTTCATCGAATAGCCCGCCATGCTCATGCTGGCGCGTTGTTATTTGCGGCAATTGGGCTTGGCTTCCATGGAATGACCGACGGGGCGGCATTAGCGGAAGCGGCAGCCAACGATCATCAATCGTTATTAGCCGCAGGCGTGATCTTGCATCGATTACCTGTCGGATTAACGATTTGGTGGTTACTACGGCCACATTTCGGCGGTTTAATCGCACTGATTGTGTTGGTTGGGATTTCCTTGTCGACCCTTGCTGGCCATTCGATAGCCGAGCACTGGCTATCTCATTTACACGGCCCTGCAATGGCGTGGTTTGAAGCGCTAGTGGTTGGCACCATTTTACATGTTGTGTTCCACCGCCCATATCACGAAGATCATGCGCATCAACAAAGTAACGATGATGGCGACAGCCCCACACCGAACTGGTTGCAAGGAA
Source organism: Neiella holothuriorum (assembly GCF_019457915.1). GTDB lineage: Bacteria > Pseudomonadota > Gammaproteobacteria > Enterobacterales > Neiellaceae > Neiella > Neiella holothuriorum. Next base: position 349,065 of record NZ_JAHZSS010000002.1, on the reverse strand, counting down.
TCGGTAGCCTCATTGGGGTGGCTGTGTTGCTCGCCATCATGATGCCGTATTGGCTTGGTACTATTACTCATCAACATGATCACGGCGGTCATGATCACAGTCGCCATGACCACAGTGTTCATGAGTTCAGTGCCATTGCCCCCCCGCTGGCGGATCACTCCAGCACCGAAGTGTTACATCGGCTGCTCGACCTTAGCTTAGCGGTGGCGCCATGGTTATTGCTGGCTTATGTGCTCGCGGCTGCCATTAACTTTTTCATGCCACTTTCGTTTGCTGTACCGCGTCACCAAGATGCTAGAGACCATCCGATCAAGCAGGCATTAAAAGGTGCCATTGCGGGGTTACCACTACCAATTTGCGTGCCCAATGCCAGCAATTTGTATAATCAGCTGTTGCGGCATGGCTCCGGACAAACCTATGCCTTGGCTTTTTTAATGGCGTCGCCATTGCTGGGCATTGATGCTTTATTGCTAACTTGGGGGCTGCTTGGCGGCGAGTGGGCCATTTGGCGCTTATTGGTTGCTTTTACCTTTAGCCTGATGATGGCATTGGTCATTGGCTATTGGCTGCGTCAGCAACAACCAACGCCTCAGCAAACAACCACCAGCAGCGAGCCAAATCATTGGCGTGGTCGCATGCAACAAGCCATTCGCCATGGTTATGCTCATTTGATTGATCACACGGCGCCTTGGGTCATTACTGGGCTCGTGGTTGCGGCGATTTTACCCTCGGTGACCGGCCTTGCGACGCTACCAGTGTTGTCTGGCTTGTTATTGTTGGCGCTATTGGCATTGCCGCTGCACTTGTGTGCCACTGGCATGACGCCACTACTGGCGGTGTTACTTATCGCCGGTTTGCCACCGTCGTTTGCCTTGGTGTTATTACTCCTTGGCCCAGTAACGAACCTCACCCTAATGCGATTGCTGGCGAAATTGCACGGTAAAGCAACGGCTCACATCATCACGGCCGCAATGGTATTGGTTGCTTTGTTATTAAGTCAGCTCATTCCTTACTGGCCAAGCAGCGAGCTAACTTTTGCCAGCGAGCGCCACGACAGCCATTGGTGGCACTATGCCTCTTTGGGCGCAGTGGTCTTGCTTTACACGATCTCGCTACTCCGCCGCGGAGCACGTTCTTTTGTGGCGGAATTATTGCCAACGAATCATGGTGGCCACCACCATTCTCACGGTCATCATCACTAAATTCGATCGTGAATTTGGCACAAGACTTTGCCGCCGAATATAGTGGGCTCTGACGAACTCATTGAAGGGGCAACGGTGACAACTCAAGCCGCAGCAAAAACGACACCAACAACTTCAGCCAATAACGCTTTAAGTGACGGGCTAGCCCATCTTCGAGCTGTCGCAGAACAACAGCCAAATCCTTCTTTGAATACTCGTCTTGGCTGGCTGCAGGCTCTTAAACAGCATATCCAAGCGCAGCAACACACTTTAGCGGCAGCACTGAATCAAGATTACGGCCAACGACCGACGCTGGAAACCCAGCTGGCTGATACGTTACCGGTGTTGCAACAGCTCAACTATTGCCACCGCAAACTTAAACGCTGGATGAAACCAAGTCGCCGCCATGTCGGCCTAGCCTTGTGGCCAGCCAACGCGCAAGTGACATATCAGCCTAAAGGCGTCGTGGGGATTATGGTGCCGTGGAACTTTCCGTTAATGCTTTCAGTTGGACCACTCATCAATGCTCTAGCCGCAGGTAATCGAGTGATGATTAAACTGTCGGAGTTAACCCCACAGTTCAATCAGGTGCTGACGGACTTGTTGCATACAGCTCTAGGCCCCGATGTCGTACATGTATTTAGCGGCGATGTTGAACAAGCCAAACGTTTTGCCGGCTTGCCATTTGATCATCTGTTATTTACTGGCTCAACTCAGGTCGGCCAGCAGGTCATGGCAGCTGCCGCGCCCAACCTGACGCCAGTCACCTTAGAGTTGGGTGGAAAATCGCCGGTCATAATCACTGATGATTGTCCGATGGCACTGGCAGTGAAGCGTATTGCGGCTGGAAAATGCCTGAATAGCGGTCAAATCTGCGTTGCACCAGATTATGTGCTGTGTCCCGATCACCGCCTCAGTGAGTTTGTTGAAGCCTTCTTACAACACATTCAACAACGTTACCCTGACGGTCTTGCCAGCGCCGATTTAGCCGCAATCATTAGCCCGCAACATTTGCAACGCTTACAACAGTTATTGGCAGATGCGGAAGCCAAAGGCGCCACAGTTCAAACCCCGAGTTCATCAGCAATTGATGTTTCAAAACGCTTGATGCTGCTTCACCTTGTCACCGGCGTAAATGACAATATGCGGCTAATGCAAGAGGAGTTATTTGGGCCGATTTTACCCGTGTTGGGATACCAGCATTTATCACAAGCGGTTCGTGACATTAATCAGCGGCCGCGCCCATTAGCGCTGTACGTCATGGGGCTCAATAGCACTCAGCAGCAATTGATCCTGCAGCAAACTTGCTCAGGAGGGGCTGCGTTGAACGAAACGCTGTTGCAAGTTGGTGTTGATGACGCGCCTTTTGGCGGTATCGGGCCATCGGGAATGGGTCATTATCACGGCCACGAAGGGTTCTTAACTTTTAGCCACGCCCGCACCGTATTGCGGCGGGGGCGATTTTCCACTGCGTCATTACTGCAACCGCCCTATAACCGATGGTGGCAAAAGCTACTATTGCGCTTTTTAATGCGCTAAGCCCCGCGCTCCGATTCGTTAGCACGTAACGCCAGTTTGGCGACATCGGCGCCACTTGGAGCCTGAAAGGGGCGCAAATCAAAATTGGGCAAGATCGCAAAAATGTGGTCGAAGATATCGGCCTGAATGGCTTCATATTCGGCCCATCGCTGATCGGCGCTGAAACAATAGATTTCAATCGGCAAACCTTTTTCCGTGGGAGACAGCTGGCGCACCAACAATGTCATGCCATCGTGCAAGTTCTGGTGAGCTTTCAGATATGCCTGCAAATAAGCTCTAAAGGTCCCAATATTGGTCATTCTGCGCCCATTGACCGGGCTTTGTTGGAGCAGCTGCTCAGGTTGTTGGCCAAGGGATTGAAGCTTGTCATTCAAATACGCTTGCAACAAATCGATTCGCTGGAGATCTTCTAGCAAGGGTTGATCAACAAAACGTACGCTACTCACATCTAAGTGTAAGGCCCGCTTTATACGGCGACCGCCCGACTCCTGCATGCCTCGCCAGTTTTTGAATGAGTCAGTGATCAACGCATAAGTTGGAATGGTGGTGATGGTTTTATCCCAATTACGCACTTTAACCGTGGTCAGCCCCACATCTATCACATCACCGTCGGCTCCGTATTTGGACATTTCAATCCAATCACCACGCCTAACCATGTCATTGGCAGCCAGTTGCACACCTGCCACCAATCCCAGTAGCGTATCGCGGAACACCAATAATAAAATGGCAGTAAAGGCACCTAAGCCACTGAGTAAGTAAGCTGGGTTCTGATCGATAACGATACTAAGAACAGTGACGGCAACAGCAATCACCACCAGCAATTTCATCAGTTGCTGCAAGCTTCGCAATGGCAGCTTGTTGGCACTGTCGCGCAAATCAGCCAGTGCCGTTGCCGCATTAACCAGTGCCGACAGGCTCAAGGCCCCCATGATCACCAAATACAAGACAGCCGCTTTGCTGAGAATCGCTTGCAGACCAGGGAAATCACTGAAAATGACATTGGCTCCCCAATAAAACAGCACCCCGGGTAGCAAGTGAGTCGCACGCTGAAAAACCCGATGTTGCCACAGCACATCGTCCCACTCGATACGGCTATCAGACACCTTTTGTTGTACCCAGTGCAGCACCACTCGGCGTGTGAGCCAATCAACGATAAAGCCAAGTAAGATGACGACTCCCAACAGAACCACCATGGCCATGGCGGTGCCTAAGCCTTGTTCTATCAGGTACTGCTGTAGTTGCTGAAATAGTTTTTCAATCATCTAATGAGTCTTGTTTTAACGGGGTGAGATTGGCCTAGTGTGGCTGTGCAGTCGACGACTTTCAAGCCACTTAGCAAGTACAGTAGTATTGAACGCGTTAATGATGGCCGTTCAGTTCACGATTACTAATAACCGTCTGTAACCGCTGGCAATAACCGGTCACCTTGGGTGTTGGAAACTGCCAACTGGCTGCTGGAGCTTTGCCGTATCCAATAATTGTTTCAGTTAGGTTTTCGAGGGTCTTTTCGAGGACTTGGGCCTGAGCGGGATTAATAATAAAACTCGGCAGCACGCCGGGATCTTGAATATGGCCAAGATAGGTTAACTCGCTACGTTGTTCGCCCAGCCGTTTGCCATACCAACAACTTTGCATCTGCTGTACTCGCAAGTACCCACTGTGCTTAGATCTCATGCGTGGCCTGGCTTGAGCTAACAACCAAATCCCCTTGTTCGTTTGCCAGTGTCGTGACTCTGTCACCAGATCGCGATTACGTATCGGCCAAGGAGGGCTGTACTGGCTATAAACGATGTAGTGATCGAGTCCGAGTTGATGCAACACCTTCGCGTGGCGCGCGTGATGCACCCAACTCTCTACCTGCTCCGTATCGAGCAACAGTGACAACATGGCTTCAGCGGGCACCGGCAATTGCAAGCGAGCAAAATATTCCCGCTGCTTCATGCCGTTCAATTTACGACTTGCAAACAGCGCTCCATCACGTTGCCAGTGCACACGCCATTGTCCCGCCGGCAGTTGGCTTAACGGCGCAGCAAGGCTTGGCTCGTCATCGTTTGCCGTCGCTGTCTGAATCGTTGCGAAGCTCATCAGAAGCCACCCCAAAACCACCGCCACCAGGCGTTTCAAGCTCAATGCTATCTCCTTTTGCCAACGTGACTTGCGCTGCGTATGGCAGGTTTGTGGTGTTGCCATTGGCCGCAATCAACCGATTGATGCCTGGCGCGCCTGGGTGTCCACCAGCAACACCCGGCGCACCGCTCTGACGATGATTGCTTAGTAATGACACATCCATTTCCTTTAGAAACTTTAGTCGTCGAACGACACCATCACCACCTTTGAATTTTCCGGCACCACCACTCCCCTTGCGCACCTTGAAGGATTCAAGTTGCACTGGGAATCGATGCTCCAACACTTCGACATCGGTCAGGCGGGAATTGGTCATGTGGCAGTGAATGGCATCGGTACCATCGCCATGCAAACCGGCCCCAGAGCCCCCGCAAATCGTCTCGTAATATTGGTAGTCCGCATCACCAAAAATTAGGTTGTTCATGGTCCCCTGACCGGCTGCCATCACGCCCATAGCCGCGAATAGAGCGTTACAGATACACTGCGAAGTTTCCACATTTCCGGCAACAACGGCAGCTGGCGTTTGAGGGGCCAGAATCGAACCTTCTGGAATAATGATATTGAGAGGTTTCAGGCAGCCTGCGTTTAGTGGAATGTCATCATCAACCAAGCACCGGAACACATAAAGGATCGCGGCCATAGTCACCGCTTTAGGTGCATTGTAGTTGTCGCCACCTTGAGGTGATGTGCCGGTAAAGTCGATTGTCGCAGTGCCAAGCTCCGCATCAACCGTAATGGCGACTTGAATCTGATTTCCGTTATCCATGGGATAACAATAACTGCCACCCGATAACTGGCTCACGGCGCGGCGAACGCAGTCTTCGGCATAGTTCTGCACATGTTGCATGTAAGCTTCAACCGTTGCCAAGCCAAAGTAATCCAGTACTTTAATCAGCTCACTAACACCCTTTTGGTTTGCCGCCAATTGCGCCTTAAGATCTGCAATATTCTGTTCAGGGTTACGCGCGGCTCGGTCTCCGCCACCTTGCAGCAAATGCTCAAGCAGGGCTTGTTGCTGGAATTCGCCGTGCTTAACCAATTCAAAGCACTCAAAGCAAATGCCTTCTTCTGCTAGATCACGAGAATGAGCTGGCATTGAGCCGGGTGTGATGCCGCCAATATCTGCATGATGACCGCGACTAGCCACCACAAAAATAAGCTCATTCTGATCATTAAATACCGGCGTAACCACGGTGAGGTCTGGCAGGTGCGTGCCCCCATGATACGGGCTGTTGACCAAGTAACTGGCACCCTGTTGCGGCGTGAAGCGATTTAGAACGGCCTCGACTGTTTCCCCCATTGAGCCTAAATGGACAGGCATGTGGGGAGCATTGGCCACCAACTTTCCGTGTTTATCAAATACCGCACAACTGAAGTCGAGGCGCTCTTTAATATTGACCGAGGCAGCGGTTTGCTGCAGCACATGCCCCATATGGGTCGCAATGTGCATGAACAGATTGTTGAAAACCTCCAGCATCACCGGATCAACTTGTTCACCAATTTGCATGTGCTGCGCTCGTGCTTCGACGCGCTTGACGATCATGTTGTTGAGCGCATCAATGCTGGCCTGCCAACCGGGCTCAATGACAATGGTGGTGGTCTCATCTAACACGATGGCTGGGCCATCAATGATATGACCGAATTGCAGTTGCTCTCGACGCCAAAAAGGCGTTTTCTGCCAGCGGCCTGCCGAATAAACCTCTCGATATGTTAGCGCCTCCGGCATTGATGTTTGCTTTGCACACTGCGGGTTGGCGAGTGGCGTTTCGGGAGCTTGTTCGGCAATGACTTCAACCAAAGCGCTGGCAATCATCAGCGAAACATCGGGCTGACAAAAACCAAATAAGTTTTGATGCGCTTGTTCAAAGGCTTTGGTCATGCCTGCCACGTCAGTCCAAGCCACATTAATCGAGGTGTCAGAACCCTGATAGCGCAGCGCGAGCTGGCGTTTGCAGATCAGTGACGGTGCCTTTGAGGCGTCGCTTAATTGTGCCAAAACCGTTTGCTGCGCCTGCTGCTGTAATCGACCTAAGCATTGCTCGGCTGCCGTAACGCCAGTGCTATCCAAATTGATTTCTAACGACTGATTAGCCAACTCACGAATACTTGCCAGCCCCATACCATACGCTGACAACACACCTGAAAGCGGGTGAATAATGATGGTATCAATGGCCAATTCATCGGCGACTAAGCATGCGTGCTGTGGCCCGGCACCACCAAAGCAAGACAACACAAAATCATTGGCTGGATGACCGCGTTGCACCGAAATCGTTTTAATGGCGTTGGCCATATGGTTAACAGCGATTTGTAAAAAACCGCTGGCTATCTCAGCACTGGACTTGTTGATGCCTTGTTTGGCAAGGTGACGCTGGAGCGCAAGAAACGCATCTGAGACCGCAACAGTATCGAGTGGCTGGTCACCTTGATCACCAAACACAGAGGGAAAAAAGTCTGCCTGTAACTTACCCAGCAGGACATTAATATCGGTCACGGCCAACGGCCCGCCCTTGCGATAACAACGAGGCCCAGGATCTGCTCCAGCAGAATCTGGCCCCACTTGCATGCGCTGCCCATCAAACTCAAGCACAGAGCCGCCGCCAGCGGCAACCGTGTGAATATTCATCATAGGAGCACGCAACCGTACGCCTGCCACTTCGGTTTCGAAGCAGCGTTCATACTCACCAGCAAACAGTGATACGTCGGTACTGGTACCGCCCATGTCAAAACCGATGATGCGCTCGAAACCAGCTTGTCGAGCAGTTTCAACCATGCTGACGACACCGCCGGCTGGGCCAGAAAGAATGGCATCTTTGCCGGCAAATTGCGCCGCGTCCGTTAAGCCACCATGGCTTTGCATCATTTGCAGATTCGCGCCCCGTAAGCCTTGTCGAACTTGCTCTACATAGCGCCGCAGTACAGGTGATAAATAGGCATCAACAACACAGGTATCGGCGCGACCAACAAGCTTAATTAACGCACTGGCTTGGTGACTCAAAGAGATTTGTTCAAAGCCAATGTCGGCCGCAATAGCTGCGGCTTGCAACTCGTGCTCGGGGTATTTGTAGCTATGGATAAAAGCGATAGCACAGGCGCGAAAACCCTGCTGGAAAGCCGATTGTAATTGTTGTCGCAGCACATCTTGGGCAAGAGGACGCAGCACTGCGCCGCTGTCAGCCATGCGTTCGTCTGCTTCAATGACGTGTTGATAGAGTGCGTCGGGCTTAGTCACACGGCGCTCGAACAAGTGCTTTCGGTGCTGATAGCCAATCAGCAACGCATCGGCAAACCCTTTGGTAATGACTAACGCAACAGCATCACCTTTGCGCTCGAGTAAAGCGTTGGTGGCGACGGTGGTGCCCATTTTAACCACATCAATGCCATCGTCAGGATGACCATGTTGATGGAGGAGCCGCCTTACCCCTTCGGTGACCGCGTCTTGGTATTGCTCGGGGTGCTCCGACAATAGTATGTGAACATGCAGTTGGCCATCTGGCGCTTGCCCAACTAAATCGGTAAACGTACCACCACGATCGATCCAAAGCTGCCAGTCGGCCATCCCTTTCCCTTTTTTAAGTCATTAAATCAGTGAGCAGAAGAGGCAATGGTGGCAGATCTAACACGTTTAAAAAAGCAACGATTGCCAGATCAGAGCAGCAAGAACTTGGGGTGTTCAGCAGAAAAAAGGCTCTCGGATAAGAGCCTTATGAATCGAGGGGACGAAATGCGTTAAGGAATTTTTTCAAATCGGCAAACGGCATTGGCTTGGCAAACAAATAACCCTGCCCACAGTGGCAACCCATTTCTGTAAGTAGTTTCTTCTGCTGATCCGTTTCAATACCTTCAGCAACCACGGTTAGATTTAATCGTTCCGCGAGACCAATGACCATATCGATAATCGAAGCCACTTCTTCTTTTTCAATATCCATGACAAACGCACGATCAATTTTGATGGTGTTCAGCGGTAATTGCTTCAGATAGCTCAAGCTGGAATAGCCGGTACCAAAGTCATCAATAGCCACTTGTACACCGAGCTGGCGAACTTGCTCTAACAAGCCAATGACCACCGTTGGATCATCCATCACCACGCTTTCAGTGATTTCTAATTCAAAATTCGCTGGCGCAATACGGTTTTCTGCCAATGCGGTGGTAACTTGCTGCAAGAAATCATCTTGGCGGAATTGCTGCATTGAGATATTGACCGCCACCCGGACAGGCATTTGCAGTGCCGTCAGTTCACTTAAATCAGCACACGCCTGGCGGAGCACCCAATGACCAATTTCGGTGATCATACCGGAATACTCAGCGAGCGGAATAAACACTGCTGGTGAAATAAAGTTGCCGTTATCTTGCCAGCGCAACAACGCCTCAACACCAATGGTTCGGCCTGAGGCTAAGTCCAGCTGAGGCTGATACCAAACTTGCAGTGCATTGTTGGTTACTGCTTGGCGTAAACGGCGAATAATATCTAAACGTTCTTGCGTACGGACTTCGTAATCGGCTTCAAAGTAGTTGAAGCGAGCCGCTTTACTGCGTTTTGCTTGGCTCAGCGCGATGCTGCATTGATGCAGTACCGTCAATCCGTCTTTATGCATGTCGGACAAGCGGCACAAGCCAATGCGAACACGCAATGGCAGTTGGTGGCTGCGAACGGCAAGCGGTTGTTCAAACACCGCCATGATCCGCTCGGGCGAGACTTGCTCGGCAGGGCCGACAATACCGAATACATCGGCATTTAAACGTGCACATTCAACATCAGGATGGCTCAGCTGAGCGCTTAGCGCATCAGCAATAGCAATCAACGTATCATCGCCAAAATCTTGCCCTAGGCTGTCGTTAATATCAGCGAAATGGCTAATGTCGAGTAACGCTGCGGTTTTATCTTCAGGCTGTTTGTTCGCGACTAAATCATCAAGCGTAGTAATGAAGCTTGCGCGATTCGGCAAGCGGGTTACGTCATCAACAAACGCAGTGTCATGCAATTTGCGTAACAACGCTAAATTGACGAAGGCAACACGTACGTGAGCCAAATAAGACTCAAGCACCTGTTGATCAATGCGGCGTAAGCGAAGGGGCGTGCGGATCACCAACACTGAAGGCAAATCGCTGCAGTTGACGTTCATCAGAATGACGTTGTCTTGCACCAAAGTTCGCTCACTCAGCATCACCTCGGCAATCTGCTCGCTGAGCTCTTCAGGCAATGCTTGATCAGCAAATCCACCAATGCCGTCAATTTGAGCGGGGCGGGTGTCTTGACAGACAAATGCGCCATCAATATCGGAGCCGATCAAATCATGTACTTGAGTCAGCACACTGTTGGCAAATTCAGATAACACGCCGGCGCCACGGTCGGTACGCGCTTTACGCACCGTTAACTCCAAGCCTACGAGGCTGGTGTTCAGCACTTTAATCTGGCGGTATGAACGAATGGCAGTGGTCACCAGCGTCAATAAACGACGCTGAGTCAACTCGGTTTTAGTGGCGTAATCGTTAATGTCGTAGTCTTGGATCACCTGATGCTCAGGCGCATAACCAGGCTGGCCGGTACGCAGGATGATGCGCGGTGCATTCATCGACAAGTGCTCACGAATATAAGCCACTAGCTCAAGGCCAGCATTGTCGGTTTCCATCACCACGTCGAGCAAGATGACTGCAAAATCATCATGCTCCATCAGTAATTTGCGAGCGTCTTTAGCACTATAGGCGTGTGAAAACTCTAGTGTTCGTTCCAACACTAATTCACTGCCCAAGGCGAGGCGAGTCACTTTATGGACTTCGTCATCATCATCAATGACCAATATACGCCAACAGGCTCGATCTACAGCTACAGATGAGCCTTGCTCAGGCTCTTCTGCAAAAACAAATGGGGCGTCGTCAGAGCTTACTGCCATTACTGGAAATTTCCTTACACGCAAACCGAAGCGAAATTAGCTTAACTATACGACAGATATTTGTATATGCATCTGCTCGGATGCAATTTTGCGAGTTGGCACAGCAAGAATTGGACATAAAAAAAGCCGCTTACTCCTGTCCCTGGCCCTGATGCGATGGAGTAAGCGGCAATAAATGGTAGAAACCCAGTCAGACTGGCGTTTCAGATTTAGCAAAGAGATAAGAGCAAATCCGATGCCAATATCGCCACAACACACTAGGCATTGAAAATTTTTTCAACAAAGTCGCCTATAGCGGCGCTAAATAAGGGAAATCTGGTTGATTGATAAGGAGCGGTGCGCTCCGAAGCCGTTCAGGGAGTCAAACAAGGGCGTTTGATGATGCGGCTGATAGCCAATAATTGAGCCACAGATTGGTGCGATTGGTGATTTTTGGTGCGCAATCTAATGATTGCACACCAAGTCTGCGAGCGATCTATTCAATATCGAGCGGTTCGGATGACAAAATCACACCCGTGTTATCTGCATAGATGTGGTCTTCAGGTAAGAAAGTCACGCCACCAAAGTTCACTGCCGAGTCTTGTTCACCCGCGCCTTCGCTGTCTGCTCCGACAGGAATGGAAGTTAACGCTTGGATGCCGAGCTCTAACTCTGACAACGCATCAACGTCGCGAACACAGCCGTAACAGATAATACCTTCCCAATCATTTTCCATGGCTTGCTCAGCAATGCCAATGTCAATCAACGCTCGGCGCAATGAACCGCCACCATCAACCAACAGCACTTTACCTAATCCAGACTGTTGCACTAACTCTTGAATAAGGCCGTTGTCCTCGAAGCACTTAACGGTGATGATTTGCCCACCGAATGACGATAAACCGCCAAAGTTGGTAAACATAGGTTCTACCACATCGACCAGATCGCCATAGGTATCGCATAGTTCTGAAGTATTGTATTCCATTGTGTGTCATCACTCGGCTGAGACAATTGCGGTTCAGTATAAACCAGCAATCGACGGAAACCCATTGATTCGATCAAAACTCCGTCGCTTTCGATAACCATCTGTTGCTAAGGCAGAAAACCCTGCAGTGCAAGTGCTGGTGTTAATTTTTCATCGACCAGCTCAGACGACATTACACAGCGCCCTGCAACCTTACTCGCCACCTGTAAACAAGCCTGCGGTGCAAGCCCTTGGTGATGCGCTAACAGGTAACCCGAGAAGAATGCATCGCCGGCCCCATTACAGTCGGTGACCTGCACTTCGGTATCAGCAGCAATTTGATACCACTCGCCCGTGTGAGTCACAGCCAACGCACCATGTTTGCCTTGGGTGCACACAACTAATTTTTTGCCCTCGGCAATCAATGATGTCATCAGCGGCTTGGGATCTGGCAGTTTTTCATCACTCATGAAGAGATAATCGGCGGCTTTGACAAAGTCGCGATGATAATCAGTACAGCCGTCATAATCGTGCAAATCGCACCAGATGGGCTTTCCTAGTTGCTGGGCGTAAGGGATCAAGCGGCGACAATAATTCATAATATTGAGAACCACATAATCCGCATGCTGCATGGCTTTCGATAAGTGGTCGGGATCGATACCCGGAAACTCGCTCGCCGCATGGGTATAAATGCTTAGTCGGCGACCATCCGGATCCATAATGTTAGTGTGGCGTTCGGTACCATTGGGATCGATGTCAGTTAACAACTGCACGGCCGTATGACGAAACCGTTGTTGAATTTTCTCACCCCAATCATCTTGCCCCAGCGTCACGTGCAGCAAAACGTTAAACCCCAAACGTTCTAAATTAAGCGCTTTACCCGCTCCCGTACCACCAACCGTTTCGTGATAATGGCGGGCAAAAATGGTACCCGGCTCGCCCGTTGGTAATGCTTCAAGATCAATAATGGCATCCCAAGAAGCTCCGCCTGCAACAAACACGCTCGACTTTTTTACTGTCATCTTTGTTTCTCAAATAACCTAGTCTCTTTTAGGTTAGGGCCTGATTGTTGTTGATGTATTAATTTGCCGACAAATTTTGATCTGCCGTCAATTTCATAGCGAATTCATTACGTTAATTCGTCAGATCTTGGTATAACAACCAGAGTTGAACGACCTAAGCGATGTTCGTGCAACAGGTAATCAAAGATGTGACAAATTAATTTGCGTCATTTTGTCGTTTCACTGTCCCTGCCATGTTTCCCCCTTCATCATTAATCTAACAATTGTCGCTTAGGCAGGACTTTCGATTGACCTAGCCAATCAGTTTTACGCTCACAAAATCACTTTATATCAACGACATAAAGATCAAACACTTAAGTGGTAGATAGATAATAACTGAGCCTAAGAGGGGCGATAGCGTCACCTTTTGGCATATGCGTATTGGGTAATTGGGTAATTGGGTAATTGGGTAATTGGGTAATTGGTGAAGCAATCACTGACGATTTGATGTTTGAGGAGCCTGGAATGGCAGTATTTACAAAGTTTCTAACCCTGATAGTGATAGCTGTAATGACGGTGGGGTGTGCTTCTTCGCCTACAGAGCCGGCAGAGCAGTCGGTTCGAGTGGGTAAAGTTCAACAGATCATTTATCAGCAAGTTGAGAAAAAACCGGCGTTGGTAACCGTGCTAACTGGAGCTGCTTTGGGCGGAGTGGTTGGCAATCAGTTTGGCGGAGGCTCAGGCAAGACTGTTGCTACCGGCCTCGGCGTACTTGGCGGCGCAGTGGCAACAGACAAATCGCTTAGCAAAAAATACAATCAGGTTGTCTACAAGGTTTACTTGCCCTCTGAACAAGCGGTAGTTGGTGTGGTAAGTGGCGATCTCGCGGCAACCATTTTCAAAAATGACATCGTGGTGATTTATAAGAGCGACAAGAAAGTTACCATTGATGCCTATGGCGAATACTCCGAAGCTAAATATGATCGGGTGTTACAAAAGCTGGCGGATGGCACACTGGAGTAGTTATTGATGCCGATGAACGGATCGCTGCGGACAAAACCAAAACGATATGTTCAACCTCAAACGCCTTAAATTGAATGTGCTACCTGCAGCACGCCCCACCATTTTTTGATGAATGGTGGGTGAATACAGTGCCTGGTTCCCCCGTCGGTAATGCCTCAAAATCAATAAAGGCATCCGAAGAAGCCGACTTCATACAAGCGCGCCCTTTATTATTGCCATCTTTGTTTCTCAACCAACCTTGTGTCGTTTAGGTTAAGGGCTGATTGTTGTCGCTGTATCAATTTGCCAATAAATTTTTATCTGCCATTAATTCCATTACAAATTCATTAGGTTAGTTCGTCAGAAGATGATGTTTCACGAACAGTTTAAGCTTCTCCGTAATGGGCAATACCGAACCACACTTTCACCAGCAACTCGCCTTAAATCTCATCTCGATAGAATTGATTAAAATGTCGTCAATGTGTCACTGGACTGTCACATTTGCTGTCTAGGCTTAAATCCGAAATAAGATGAATGGGTTTAATCGCCATGTTGCTAAATACTATTCAGCGTGCAGATCACGCACTCTATGCCACGCTTACTGATCGCAAGAGCGCACGCCACATTGCAGCTGTTGCTCGCTGGGTGTCAAAAAGCGGCGACGGTCATCTCTATGTCGTACTCGGCATTATGGCGATGATTTTCGACGGTGCCCACGGCATTAGCTTCTTTTCAGCGGCACTGACTGCGTTCGCCATTGAGCTACCGCTGTACTTTATGATTAAGAACGCTTTCAAGCGCAATCGCCCCTGCGATGTACTTCAAACATTACCTGCTTTCGTAAAACCATCTGACAAATTCAGCTTACCCTCAGGCCATACCGCGGCAGCTTTTGTAATGGCTGCAATGGGTAGCCACTACTATCCAGATTTTAGCCACTGGATGTTTGCATGGGCCGGCCTGATTGGTGCGTCTCGGGTGTTACTTCGCGTTCATTTTCCTACCGATATTATTTGTGGTTTGGCCTTAGGCACAGCAGCAGCCAGCTGCAGCTTGTTTATTTGGGCCTAATTGATTTCTTGAAGCAGTAGATAGGTAACTCACTTACATGCGAATTTTGTATGGCGTTCAGGCCACGGGCAATGGCCACATCACCCGTGCCCGCGCAATGGCACAAGCTCTCAGCAAAACCGATCTCAACGTCGATTATTTATTTACCGGACGACCTCGCGAACAGCTATTTAACATGGAGCTGTTTGGAGACTTTCAAACCCGCTCAGGGCTTAGCTTTGCCACAGACAAAGGCCGCGTTAACCTGCTAAAAACCTTTCAGCAAGCTCAATTAAAGCAGCTGTATAAAGACATTCAGCAACTTGATTTAAGCCAGTACGACTTAATTCTTAATGACTTTGAACCTGTCTCTGCATGGGCCGCAAAGCGCCAGCACAAACGCAGCATAGGCATCTCGCATCAAGCAGCATTTAGCTACCCAGTGCCGAAAACAGGTCAAGATCTCGGCTCTAAAATGGTCATGCGTTATTTTGCGCCAACGGCCGAACAGCTGGGCGTTCACTGGCATCATTTTGGTCAACCCATTTTGCCGCCAATCATCGATGTTGATCTGCAACAAACCACTCCGGTGGCAAATAAAATCGTGGTGTATTTACCGTTCGAAGATTTATCGGTCATCAAAAAGCTACTCGCACCATTTACTGAACATCACTTTTTTGTTTATCACCCAGACGCAGTTGATAGCGAGGAAGAGCATCTGTCGTTGCGTGCATTAAGCCGCACGACCTTTGAACACGATTTGCTACAGGCCGAAGGTGTGATTGCCAATGGCGGCTTTGAACTCCCCAGCGAAGCCTTATTTTTGGGTAAGAAGATTTTGGTTAAACCGCTAGTGCGCCAATTTGAGCAAGAAAGCAATGTGATGACTTTGCATCAATTGGGGCTCGCAGCAAGCATGTCGCGGCTCGATGACAAGAAAGTGGCCGACTGGCTGCAAGCGCCAGCGGCACAACCAATCAATTATCCAAATGTTGCCCAATGCCTCAGTCGCTGGTTAGCCAACGGTGCGCGGCAACCATTGCACGAACTCAGCAGCCAGCTTTGGGCGGCGGTACAATTTCCTAGCTATGCCCGTTTACCATCCAAAGCCAGCGCGAGTTAGTTCAAGAAACTCACATAATCCGTTGAAAATCTGCCACAAGTTCATCGAACTTGGCGCCAGATAAACTAGTGTTATTGAGAGCTGAAAAAATCTCCCTATACCGTTTAGGGAGATCATCAGTGGCAAGGAGCCCCAACTGAGGCCCCCAGCTAGACACTAAAGACGGAGCTTGAAAAACATGACGATTCGTAACCGCCTAATGCTGCAATTGGCCGTTGGCGCCGTACTCATGCTAATGCTTTTAATTGTGGCGATTGTTGTTGATAAAGCCACCACTCGTTACCACGACTTTTCCAGCAACGTGCTGGAAAACATGTCCAGCCTTGAGCAAATGGCCTACGACGTCAGTCAATTCGAACATTATCGCAAGCTCGAATACATTGACCAATTCAACCAACAACAGCAACAGCTCGAGACCGCTTTGACTTACCTTGAACAACAAGTCGACGCGCCGGAAGTACTGCCGCAAATAAAAACAGCTCATCAAGCAGTCAATCAATACGTAGCGACCGTAGCGCGTGTTGTTGAATTACGTCAGCAAATCGGCTTAACGCCAACAACCGGCCTCTATGGCGACTTACGAGCCGCGGTCCATGAAGTTGAAACCTTATTAAATGCTCAAAACAGCTATCGGCTTATCTCTGAAATGCTGCAATTACGGCGCGCAGAAAAAGATTTTATGCTGCGCTACGACAAAAAATATTTAGATAAATTTAATAAGGCCATTACCACTCTTGAAGAATCCGTTCGCAATGCCGGATTGGGTGTTGCCACAGAGCAACAGCTTAACGCGCTGATTGAAACCTATAGCCAGCGCTTTTCCGCTTTGGTCTCAGCCGAAGAAAAAATCGGTTTAAGTGCCGAACAAGGTCTGCGCGGCGAACTGGAAAATAGCCAAACCCAAGCACTGACACAAATGCTGTCACTGAAACAACTGATCGGCGACACCGCCGCTAATGTGCGCAGTCAATACCTGTCAATTGCCGCGATTTCGGTGGGGATTTTGGTCATCGGGCTGGGCGTTCTGGCGGTATGGACCTCTCGCTCCATCACATCCAAGGTTAATGCGTTACAACACTATATGGAGCAAGTCGTCAGCACCCGAGATTTGACCCTTCGAGCCGATGCCAACGGCAATGATGAATTAGCCATGGTCGGCCAAGGTATTAATCAATTACTGGCGCTATTTCAGGAGCTGGCTGAGCAGGTATCGAAGTCGAGCTTGATTTTAGATGATGCGGTCAGCCGTTTATCCGAACAAGCAAGCAGCACCCGAGATGGCGCCATTCGCCAACTTGAAGAAACCGAACACGTGGCAACGGCCACCACCGAAATGGGTCAGACTCAGGGGGAAATTGCACGCAATACAGAAACTGCGGCATCCCACGTGGATTCAACGTATGCCGATGCTGAACGTGGCACCCAGGAAGTGGATAACAGCATCAGTCATATTCGAGATCTGTCGGAAAGACTAAATGACACCACTGTCCAGGTACAACAATTGGCGGAACAAAGTCATACCATTGGCGCCATGTTGGATGTGATTCGCGGCATTGCTGAACAAACCAATTTACTCGCGCTGAATGCTGCCATTGAAGCCGCGCGGGCCGGCGAACTAGGCCGCGGTTTTTCGGTCGTTGCTGACGAAGTTCGCAGCCTCGCCAACCGGACTCAGCAATCCACCGAAGAGATCGCAGGCATCATTAATAACCTGCAAGACAGTACCGGTACCATCGCCAAAATGATGGGAGACTGTAAGCAATCAGGGGAGGTTAGTGCCGAGCTCGCCAATGGCGTTGGCACTGTGTTACACAATATTGTTGAAGCCATGTCTGGCATCGTCGACATGAACACTCAAATCGCCACGGCAACCGAAGAGCAAAGTGTGGTTTCGGCGGAAGTGACGCGCAATGTTCAGCGTATTCGGGACATTGCTGAAACCACCAGCACGGAGTCAGAAAACAGTGTGGCAGTTGCCGAAGAGGTCCATCAACAGTCGGTTAATCTCAGTCAGCAAGTTAACCAGTTTCGGGTAAGTTAATCGTCAGAAAAGCGAACATTAACAGGAATATGCAGCGCTTGCTTAGCCGCACAGCGCTGCTGGTAATCTTGCCATAGGGCATCGTGATCACGGACCAGTCGGTGTAACCAATCCCACGAATAGATGCCCGTATCATGGCCATCATCAAAAATCAGCCGCACGGCGTAGTGTCCAACCGCTTGAACATCAAGCAGTTTCACATCCTGTTTGCCTTCCAGCAAGATCGGATTGCCATGCTGTTGTACTTCTGCCGAGGGCGAATGCACCCGCAAAAATTCAGCCGATAGCGAACCGGTCATACCGTCACTAAAGGTCAACGCCAGTATTTGGCGTTGACGGTGCAACTTAATCGCGCTGACGCGCAGCTGGCTCATGGCAAGATTACAGAATGAAGCGACTTAGGTCTTCATCGTCTACCAGTTCATTGAGGTAGCGATTCACGTAGTCAGCATCAATGGTGATCGTCTCGCCATCGAGATCGGAAGCTTTATATGAAATCTCTTCCATTAGTCGCTCCATCACCGTATGCAGGCGACGGGCACCAATATTTTCAGTGCGCTCATTTACTTGCCAAGCCGCTTCGGCGATCCGCTTAATACCCGACTCTTCAAATTTAATGATCACGCCTTCGGTTGCCATAAGCGCTTCATATTGCTCGGTCAGCGATGCATTGGGCTCCGTTAAGATGCGCACGAAATCATCACTACTCAGTGCCGACAATTCAACGCGGATGGGCAGTCGCCCCTGCAATTCAGGGATTAAGTCCGACGGTTTGGCCATTTGGAAAGCGCCCGAGGCGACAAACAAAATGTGATCGGTTTTCACCATGCCATGTTTAGTGCTAATCGTACTGCCTTCAACTAACGGCAGTAAGTCACGCTGCACTCCTTCGCGACTAACATCTGGGCCAGAGGCGGAATCGCTGCGTTTACAGATCTTGTCAATTTCATCAATGAACACAATGCCGTGTTGTTCTACTGATTCCAACGCGCGTTGCTTCAAATCTTCCTGATTAACCAACTTAGCTGCTTCTTCTTCCACCAGCGCTTTGAAGGCATCTTTTACCTTCATTTTTTTCATCTGGCTGTGGCTGCCGGACATGTTCTGGAACAAGCCCTGAAGCTGGTTGGTCATCTCTTCCATGCCCGGTGGCGCCATGATTTCTACGCCGGCTTGAGGCTGGGCAACTTCAATATCAATTTCTTTGTCATCAAGATCGCCTTCGCGCAATTTCTTACGGAAGATCTGACGCGTGGACGAGGTGTCAGGTTTGTGCTCGTCGCCCCAACCTTCTTTCGGTGGTGGTAACAAAGCATCCAGCACTCGTTCCTCGGCGGCTTCTTCGGCGCGGAACTTATTCTTTTCTAGCTCTTGCTCTTTGATCATCTTCACGGCCATATCGGTCAGGTCGCGAATAATCGAATCCACTTCCTTGCCGACATAGCCAACTTCGGTAAATTTGGTCGCTTCTACTTTGATAAACGGCGCATTCGCCAGTTTCGCTAAGCGGCGAGCAATTTCAGTTTTACCCACCCCGGTAGGGCCGATCATCAAAATATTTTTTGGCGTCACTTCCTGGCGCAATGCATCAGGCAATTGCATCCGACGCCAGCGGTTTCTAAGTGCAATGGCAACGGAGCGCTTAGCATCCTGCTGACCAATAATATGGGCGTCCAACTCATGGACAATTTCACGAGGGGTCATTTCAGACATATCTAAATCCTGAGTTCACCAGCAAGCAGCGATTAATAATCAAGCTGCTCAATGGTTTGAAATTGGTTGGTAAAGACACAGATATCGCCCGCTATCGTTAGGCTTTTCTGGGCGATTTCATCTGCTGGCAATTCGGTATTTTTTAACAATGCTGTTGCCGCGGCTTGGGCAAACGAACCACCGGAGCCGATGGCGATAAGATCATCTTCTGGTTGCACAACATCACCGTTACCCGTGATGATCAGTGAGGCAGTGTGGTCGGCCACAGCCAGCAGCGCTTCTAATTTGCGCAGCATCCGATCGGTGCGCCAATCTTTGGCAAGCTCAACGGCCGCACGCGTCAGGTGGCCTTGGTGCATTTCCAGCTTACTTTCAAAACGTTCAAATAAGGTAAAAGCGTCGGCGGTGCCGCCAGCAAAACCGGCCAATACTTTATCGTTGTAGAGGCGGCGAACTTTTTTGGCGTTGCCTTTCATGACGGTATTGCCAAGCGAAACTTGGCCGTCACCGGCAATAACAACTTTGCCATTGCGACGGACAGAAACAATCGTAGTCACAGGCTTTCTCCTCGGGTCTGAAGACCTTTACTGTGGAACATGCAGTTAAATTTGTTTGTTAACTGCAAGATTGGGTCGCCGAAGACAATTTCAAGTAAGCGGGCGTTTTAGGATCACCAATACCAGATCTTACAGCCTCGAATCGAAGCCCGTTGCAAAGTATGGCGATCGGTCTCTGCCAAGCGCTTGGTTTTATATGGCCCTAACACCACTTTATACCAAACACCTTTTGAACCTTCTGCTCGGCGAACCTCTGAACTTAGTCCTTGGAACGCAATTTTAGCTTTAAGTTCATCAGCTTGAGATTCAATACGAAAAGAGCCGCACTGCATCAGGTAGGGCCGAGTTTGTTCCGGCGCATCCGGCACATCCACTTCCACTTGCTTGGTTTCCAGTTCCTCAATAAAACTCCAACGTTCCTGCGGCTTATCGGGCAAGTTATCGGCCGATTCAACAGGCGCAGGTGAAGCTGACGTTGGTTCCGTTTCAGCAACGTGATCAGCGCTACCACTAATCTGACTTAAACCATAGCCAAAGGCAGCCAGCAAGCCAACTACGATTACAATACGTAGCCATGGCAAACCAACGCTTTGCTGCTGAGTGCGCGCTTGATTAGTGCGCCCTTTCGGCTTGCTCGTTGCCCGCGCAGGCTTTTTCTTCGGCGCGGGTTTGCGCTTGGCATAATCTCTAGGCATAAAACAGCTACCAATAAATGCTAGTTAAACAGCGAGAAACGCAATTACATGCGCGCCAAAGTGGCAATACCTAGCAGGCCGAGGCCCAGTTTCAGCACTTTGGCCGTGGCCGCACACAACAATAAACGGCTAGCTCGAACATCGTCAGCAACACCATCTTTGTTCACTGGGCAAGCTTCATAAAAGCTCATGAACTGGCCAGCCAGTTCGTATAGGTAAGTACACAGCAAGTGCGGTGACGTTTTCGCCGCAACGTTATTAACCACATCGCTAAACTGAGTGAGTTTTTGCGCCAAAGCTTGCTCTGCCGCTTCATTGAGTTTGGGCGTGCCCGTCAAGTTTTCGGCAACAACATCGGCTTTGCGGAAGATCGACTGAATGCGGGTATAAGCATATTGTAAGTACGGCGCGGTATTCCCTTCAAAGGACAACATATTGTCCCAGTCAAAAATGTAATCCGTGGTGCGGTTTTTCGACAGATCTGCGTATTTAACCGCTGCCATGGCAACTGCACTGGCAATCTCTTGGCGCTCATCATCGGCCAAATCTTGATTCTTTTCGGCAATCAAGGCATTGGCGCGTTCTTCGGCTTCATCAAGCAGATCGACTAACTTAACGGTGCCGCCAGAACGAGTTTTAAAAGGCTTGCCATCTTTGCCCAACATCATGCCAAAGGCACAGTGCTCAAGGGATACTTGCTCTGGCACGTATTCAGCTTTACGGGCAATAGTCCACGCTTGTTGTAAGTGCATGGCCTGACGAGAATCGATGAAATACAGCACCCGATCGGCGCCCAATTGGTTGACGCGATATTTAGCACACGCAATGTCGGTGGTGGTGTAAAGGTAGCCGCCATCTTTCTTACGGATGATCACGCCCATGGCTTCGCCATCTTTACCTTTATATTCGTCGAGGAAGACCACCATGGCGCCGGCATCTTCAACCGCCAGCCCTTTAGCGGCCAGTTCATCAACAATGGTCGGCAGCATGTCGTTGTATAGGCTTTCGCCCATCACATCGTCAACGCTCAGAGAGACATTGAGGCGATCATAGTTACGCTGATTTTGCGCCATGGTGATGTCGACCAGCTTGCGCCACATGGTCTTACAGTATTCATCGCCACCTTGCAGTTTGACCACGTAATTACGTGACCGCTCGGCAAACGCCTCGTCGTCGTCATAGTGTTTCTTGGCTTCCCGATAGAATGCTTCTAGGTCAGACAATTCCATGTCAGAAGCCTGTTCATTTTGGACTTTTTCGAGGTAGGCAATCAGCATGCCAAATTGGGTACCCCAGTCACCAATATGATTGGCTCGAACAACCTTATGACCCAAGAATTCCAGCGTCCGCGTTACGGCATCACCAATAACCGTCGAGCGAATGTGGTGTACGGCCATCTCTTTAGCGACGTTTGGTGCCGAGTAATCGACCACCACGGTTTGTGCTTGTTCAGCGAGCTGAACGCCAGCGTGGTCATCGTCCAATAAGGCGACTATCTGTTGCGCTAAGTGATCGGGGTTAACGAAAAAATTGATAAAGCCAGGACCGGCAATTTCGACGTTGCTAATGGCGGCATGAGCGGGCAGCAACTCAATGATCTGTTGTGCGAGCTGACGCGGATTCGACTTAGCAGGTTTAGCCAACATCATGGCTAAGTTGGTAGCAAAGTCGCCATGGCTTTTATCTTTCGTGCGATCGACCTGCAATCGTGGCTGCAAATCAGCAGGCAAGGTGCCAGCTTGTTTCATTTGCGAGACAGTTTCGAGCAACAGGGTTTCAATAATCGCTTTCATAATAAAATTTGGTCCAGACTTAGTGATGGTGCATCAGGGTGCAGGCGGCAAATTGTAAACCGCCAGAGGGTACTTTGAGAAGCAGCAACTGCCTCTGATTGACGAATGAATGCGTCCAAACGGCAAGGATTTGCTTACGCCGGCGATCTGAATGCTCGCTAGCCCCGTACCTTAAGACATCATCAGCAACTAACCAGGCCGTCTACCCGTTATGTCTCAGCAGCAAGAATTCGCCCTTTTTCCGTTAACTGCCCACGTATTACCCGGCGGCAAACTGCCATTGCGAATTTTTGAACCCAAATATATCCGTATGGTTCGTGATGCAGCAGCTGGCGGACGGCAACTGTGTATGTGTATGCTCGATACACATGCCAAACCGGATACCTTAATGAATATGTATCCGTTGATCACAGAAGTGGCCATTGTCGATTTCGATCAGCTTGCCGATGGAATGCTAGGAATAACCGTGCAAGGTTTGCAAAAACGTCGCTTGCAGCGAGTTTGGGTTGAACACGACGGACTAAAAATTGGCGCAACTGAAACCATTGCAGATTGGCCACAACAAGCATTATCGCCAGAGCAGTGTAAAATAGTTGAACGGCTGCAGCAGCTTTATCATGACAACGATAGTTTGCAGCAATTGCGGCTTGAGTTTCATAACGACGATGCCAGTTGGTTGTGCCAACGCTGGCTTGAGTTATTGCCGATGGATCCGAACGACAAACAATTACTAATTGAACAACCGGACTGCAATGCTGCTTTGGCATTTTTACAGCAAGCCATCAGAACCCTTTAAAGGAATACTAGGAGAGCACGGTGACATCATCCCTGACCCACACACTCAAGCGCGCGATTTTGGCAACGCTTGTACTATTACCATTGGCTGCCAATGCCGCGTCTTGCCCCGACACGCTAAAGTTTGTGAAGCGCAAGCTGAATAGCTCTGAAACTGTAAATCTGTGTAGCGAATATCAAGGTAAAACGCTACTGATCGTCAACACAGCGAGCTACTGCGGTTTTACCCCTCAATTTGAAGGACTCGAAAAACTTTACGCCGACTACAAAGAAAAAGGCGTGGTGGTTCTGGGCTTTCCAAGCCATGACTTTAACCAAGAAGACGACGATGAAGGCAAAACCGCCGAGCTTTGCGAACTAACGTACGGCGTCAAATTTCCTATGTTCGAGCCGATGGCCGTACGTGGCGACGACGCGGATCCACTCTACCGTAAATTGGCCGCACAGGCTGGCGAAGCACCCAAGTGGAACTTCCATAAATATGTCGTGAACCGGGAAGGGAAGGTCGTCGCATCATTTAGCGCCATGACCAAGCCTACCAGCGATGATCTGATTGAAGCGCTCGAAGGCGCCATGTAATTAAAGCGCGATGTAAATTTCGCTCTGCCAGCAGCCATCAAGGGGCTAACGAAAGTTAGCCCCTTGTTGATTTTACTGCCGACCAAATCTCAGTTAGCCAGTACCAATTCGCCCCGAGCTAGCCGTTCCAATTTGGATCAGTTCAATTCACTCATTTTTTCACGTTTGCGACTTATCACTAGCTTTTCACTTCACGATCGTCGGTTTACCCCACTTTTCATGATCGTTTGTAAATTCCTCAGCGTAGTCCTGTGGGCAACGCAACGAAACCTTGCCAGACGAAACCAGGGTCAACGTTAGCCACAACAAGGAATTACTCACATGAAAACCCACAAACTTAAACTCGCCGCCGTCATTTCATCAGCCATTCTTGCTGCCAGCCTTACAGGTTGTGGAGGCAGCAGTAACAATGGAGTGAAAGCAGTTTCGACCGACTCCGAATATTCATACCTACGCGTTTACCATGCCGCCCCTGATGCCCCCGCGGTCAACGTTTGGCTCAATGGATCGCCAGCATTAGAAAGTGTCGATTACCAAGTCAGTTCCGGCGCCATCATTGTCGAAGCCGGCACTCACACGGTTCAAGTGGACGCCATATTGGCAGATGGCTCGACCCTAACGGTGATCCCAGAAACTGAACTGATGTTGGACAACGAAGTTGAATACAACATTGTGGCGACCGGTAAAGCGGCCCTGATTGGCACCGGCGATGAGATGGAATTTGGCGCTCAAATCGTGGCGCGAGATGCATTGGCGCCAGAGGGCGCTCGGGTACAAGTCATGCACGCATCGCCCGATGCACCAATGGTTGATGTATTTATCACCGCCCCCGGTGACGACTTAACCAGCGCAATGCCTTTTGCTGATAACGTCAGCTTTACTATGGCGACAGATGCAGTAGAAGTAGCCGCTGGCGAATACCAAGTTCGCATTACCTTGCCAGAAGATCCATCAACGGTGGTTTTTGACTCAGGCACCATTGACGTACCTGCCGGTGCGGACTGGTTTGTTGCTGCGGTCACCAATACCGATGCTGGCAGCTCTCCAGTTAATTTATTGGTTGATGCTGAATCGTCGTCGCTGGTTGTTCGTGATGCTGCAATGGAAGCTGATATTCGAGTGGCTCACACGATTTCCGACGCACCGGCGGTTGATGTCTGGATTAACGGCTCAGCACCAGCAATGGACAGTCCACTCTACAACCTCTCGTTTAAAGAATTTACTGACTACCTGATGGTGCCAGCAGGAGACTACAGCTTTGCAGTTGGCGTCAATGGCAGCGACCCTGTAGTTGTGGTTGATGCACTGAGCCTCGATGCAACCTTAATGGCGCCATACAGCTATACCGCCATTGCCATTGGCAATCTGGCCGACGGCATGGACAACGATGAGCTATTCGTGGTGATGGATGAAAATACTCGTCGCGTGGCAACCGAAGCCAAGCTGCGAGCCATTCACGCTTCAACCCTAGCGGGCGATGTGGATATTTATGTGAGTGCCGACGCTACCCCATCCGATGACGACGTGATCTTAACCAGCGTTCCCTATAAAGGTGATAGCACCGTATTATCGGTCAGCCCCGGCATGGCGTATGTCATGGTAACGCCCGCAGGAGATTCAAGCACCATCGCCATCGGGCCTGCTGAATTGGCGCTCGAAGCCGGCACCCTCACAACTTTAGTGGCCATTGATGATCCAATGTCGGCGACCGGCGTATCAGTTATAAGTTTGGATGATTAATTGACGTTGAGCTGGGCTCTAGACTGCATGAAATGGCAGTCCGGAGCCCACCGAAAACGCCACACTCGATGGCCAAAAAACAATTTGGCCATCAATGATTGGGGAGTAGACATGGCATCAGCATCGCGCCGAATTTCTGGTTATACTGCCAACACAGTTCCTATTGTGTCGGGCTTGATGACTTCAAAACCAGAAAATCAATCAACCACATCGGCAGATCCTGCAAACGACGGTCAACGCTGGAAAGATGCATTGGTCGAAATTGCGGAAACCCGCTGCCGCGTGCAATACGCCAAGTTATTTAATCATTTTGCTCCGCGCCTCAAAATGTTCGCGTTGCGGCTGTGTGACAGCAATGAAGCGCTAGCTTTAGAGCTCGTACAAGACACCATGTTGGCCGTTTGGCAAAAAGCACATTTGTATAACGCCAGTAAAGGCGCGGCATCGACTTGGATTTATACCATTGCGCGTAATTTGCGGTACGACCAACTTCGCAAAGCCAGTAGTAAAGCCGATGTCATCAGCGCTGAAGATTTGTGGCCGGTGTTAGAAGCCGAAACCGATGATGGTCGCTCAGCCCCCGATCACCTCGTGCTGCAATTGCAGTTAGAAAAGTATTACGACGCCTTGTCACCAGCCCAAATGGAAGTGATTCGAAAAGTATATTTGGAAGACAAGCCGCAACAGCAAGTCGCGGACGAATTAAACATTCCATTAGGAACCGTTAAATCCCGCATCCGCTTGGCTGTTCAGAAGTTACAAGACAAGATTGAGGCCCATCATGATTAAGAGCCATCCTAGCGAAGGACTGTTGCAAGCGTTTGTCGCAGGTGAATTACCACCGGCTCTGGCACTGTGTGTTTCCGCTCATGTTGATATGTGTCGATTGTGCCAGCGTGATGTACAACGCCTTGAAGCGCAGCAAGCTGAATACAGCTTAGAGCAAGCACCCGTTGCCGACCAAGCGCCGCTTCCAGACGAATTGGACCACATGCTGTCTGCTATATTGGCCATGCCCGAAGCACCCGCGGACTCGCCCAAAGCCAGTAAAATAACCAAAATCAGCAAGCATATTCATTGGAACCAGCAGAAGTTCTTGCTGCCGCGCGCGCTACAGCAACAAGTTAATCATCAACCGGCATTGCAAGCCGGTGAAAGCTGGCGACAACTGGGCAAGTTGTGGCGAGGACGGTTAGCTGAGCATGACGAATGGCGCACTAGTTTTTACTACATTGAACGTGGCGGCGAGATCCCAGAGCACACTCACAAAGGCCGAGAAATCACCTTGGTGCTATCGGGTAGTTTCGTTGATGGCGATGAGGTGTACCAAGAAGGCGACTTCATTTATCGCGACGGCTCCCACACCCACAAGCCCGGTGCCGATGCGACAGAAGATTGTTTGTGTTTTACCGCCGTGGAAGCGCCACTTCACTTTACGACAGGCGCGACCCGACTGCTAAACCCTCTGGGTAAATTGCTGTACTAAATGGTTTGGGCTCATACGCTGCAGTCGGCGTATGAGCCACATTCAACGTCATAGTCTACGCCTATGGTGAATGCCTACAATCAACGCCCAAGATAATGACAACTCCCTTCCTGCCGTTGCCATCGGCATATTTATTTCGTAAAGTGAGGGCGTTTCCTCGTATAACCCCAATGATATGGTTTGGGGGTCTCTACCAGCTCCCGTAAAGTGCTGATTACGAAGAGTAAGATCAATGTTTGTGGATCAACTCTTTGTAATAGAATGCAATTGTTAAACTCAGTCTCATGCAACACTATTCACAGAGTATCTTCGTCCACCCACTGCAATAGGTGCATTATGAACGAATTTATTCAAGGCCTACCGAAGGTAGAGCTTCATCTCCACATCGAAGGCTCACTGGAGCCCGAGTTAGCGTTTGAACTGGCAACACGAAATAACATCGCGCTGCCCTACGATTCACCCCAAGCGCTGCGCAAAGCCTATGCGTTTGACAATCTACAAGCCTTTCTTGATATCTACTATCAAGGTGCCAATGTCCTTCGCACCGAGCAAGACTTTTACGATCTCACCTGGGCGTACCTTGAGCGCAGCAAAATAGACAACGTTATCCATACCGAAATCTTTTTTGATCCTCAAACCCATACCGAGCGCGGCATTGAGTTTGATACGGTAATTAGTGGTATCTATCGGGCACTGTGTGATGGGCAAGCGCAACTCGGTATCACCTTTCAAATCATTGCTTGTTTTCTGCGTCACTTATCTGAACAAAGTGCCATGAACACGCTAACGGATATCTTGAAGCATCAAGATAAAATCATTGGCGTTGGGCTAGATTCTTCCGAGAATGGTCATCCACCCAGCAAATTCACACGGGTCTTTAACCAAGCCAAACAAGCGGGCTTACAAACCGTTGCACATGCGGGAGAAGAAGGGCCGGCGCAAAACATTACCGATTCGATTGAGTTACTTTCGATCAGCCGTGTCGATCACGGTGTTCGCTGCGTTGAAGACCCTGCGTTAGTTGAGCAATTGATTGAAACCAAGATGGCGCTGACGGTTTGTCCACTGTCCAATATCAAGCTGTGCGTGTTTGATGACATGAGCCAGCACAATGTTGTCGAGCTACTCCGTAAAGGTGTGGCAGTCACCATCAATTCCGATGATCCCGCATACTTTGGTGGTTATATGACTGACAATTTTATGGCCGTATATAAAGCTCATCCCATGACTCCTGACGAACTCGCGCAGCTGTCATTGAATGCAATTGATGCAAGTTTCATTGAACCTGCACTCAAGCTGCAATATCGCGCCTTGATATCGGATTACCTCGCAGCAGCACGCTAGCATGCAGGTATCGGCCGTTGCTATGGGCAGCCTGACGTTTTAAAAGTGAGTGTTGAGCGATAAGGCGGGCGCCGGCAACGCGCCATCTAAAATCGTGTTTTCTATCGCCTTGCTCGCTTTAAAAGCAATATCAGCTTAAACCGTCTCTTGTGGATCAACATCCACATGCCAGCGTACGACTTGCGCTGAGCGCAGCCCTTCAATGGCCGGTAGCGCTTGCGATAACAGTTGCTGAATAGCGTTCTTTTGCGCCGCGAGAACTGCCAATTGCCAACGGTAGCGACCCGCTTTTCTAACCATGGCGCATGGTGACGGCGCCATGATGGTGACCGTCTTATCAACCGGCACTTTACGCAGCTCTGCTTCAACTTCATTTAGAAATTGAACCACCTTGTTTTCATCATTAGCTTCAGCGCGGATCATCGCCAACGCGGCATATGGCGGTAGTTGTGCCTGTTTTCGTTCACTTAACAGACCATCGGCAACTTCGTCATAGGGCTGCGTTTGCAGCTGCTGAACCCACGGGTGCTCTGGATAATGCGTTTGAAGCAAGACTTGCGCATCTTGACCTGCTCGGCCAGCCCGACCGGAAACTTGCGTCAACAATTGGCACATGCGCTCGGCAGCTCGAAAGTCGCTACTAAACAAAGCGCCATCGACATCCGCAATCACCACCAGTGTGACGTCGGCAAAGTCATGGCCCTTCGCCAACATTTGGGTACCAACAAGTATTCGGTAATGGCCGCGCTGCACATCATTAACCAATTGGTCAAAGGCATCTTTGCGGCGTGTACTGTCGCGGTCAATGCGCACCACCGGGTAATCAACAAAATGCGCTTGCAAGGCTTCTTCTAGTTGCTCGGTTCCTTGACCCACTGGCACCAATTGAGTACTGCCGCAACTATCACATTGACTGGGCACCGGCCGTTCAGTTTGACAGTGATGGCAGTGTAAACGGCGAAATTGTTTGTGCCATGTATAAGGTCGGTTGCAACGCTGGCATTCGGCAAACCAACCACATTCATGGCACAACAACACTGGCGAGAAGCCGCGACGATTGAGAAAGACTAAGACTTGATTGTTAGCCTTTAAATGCTCGCTCATGGCATTGAGAATCGGTGCCGACAGCGGCCCGGCCATCACTTGCTGGCGCATATCGATGGCAGCAATTTTAGGCAACTTTCCACCGGCGGCTCGTTGTGTAAGGCGCAGGTGGTGATAGCGGCCAGCTTTGGCATTGGCCAAGCTTTCAAAACTTGGTGTCGCGGAGCCAAGCAATAGCGGAACCTGCTCGGCCCGTGCGCGCATCACCGCTAAATCGCGCGCATGGTAACGAAATCCATCTTGTTGTTTGTAACTACCGTCGTGTTCTTCGTCCACCACAATCAAACCGAGGTTTTTCATTGGGGTAAATAATGCAGAGCGAGTTCCCAGTAACACTGAGATTTCTCCCTGCCGAGCGGCTTGCCACGCTGCCAGTCGTTCACTGTCATTGAGACCCGAGTGAATCAGGCCAATACGAACGCCTAGGTGTTGACGAAAACGGCTTAACGTTTGCGGCGTGAGGCCAATTTCGGGTACCAGCACCAGCACCTGTTCGCCTTTCGCGACGACCTCCGCCATGACATCCAGATACACCCGAGTTTTACCTGAGCCGGTAATCCCTTCGAGTAAACTCACCGAAAAGCGACCGAGGTTGCTGTTCAATGCGGTAATGGCAACGCTTTGTTCTACCGTGGCTGGCGGCTGTTGTGACGCTGCAACGTTGGTATCTTGCAAAGCGCTTAACGGCGCAAGTTCGATCCAGTTTTTTTTATGAACGGCGGTAATAGTGGTGCCATTAGCGCCTTGTGAGGTAAGCGATGCCCGCTCTTGCGCGCCATCTTGCAATAAGCACAGCAACAACCATTGTTTCGGCGCTCGTTTGGTCGTTTCAACGGTTTGTTGGCGGCCGAGATCAGTCAGTTGCCACACTTCAATGTCGGCGCTAGTGGGCGCGTCGCCTTGACGAAGTTTTTTATTTAACGCGTGGTGTAATACTTCGCCGAGCGGATGTTGGTAATAGCGGCTGGCCCACTTTAATACGTCGAGCAACATGGATGGCCAAAGCGGCTCATCATCAATCACATCTGCGACGGCTTTCAGCTGCTCTGTTGGCCAACTTGAATCATCACTGGTAGCCACCACAATACCAACCATCATCCTGCGCCCAAACGGCACGCGCACTCGAGCGCCAATCACGCAAGGTTGGCTAGCATGGGGCAAGTAATCAAAGGTACGGCGCATTGGCACTGGCAGTGCAACATGCACAAAGTGATGATTCGACACAGTAAAATAATATGGCAATTTGAAAGCGCCAGCTTACCACGGTTCGTGGCAATTTCAGGTCGCATACCAACGACAAGCCCCGGTTGGTTAAAAAGTTAGCAATTGCACTTGATCCACCGTGGTAACTGCATTAACATTCGCGCCCCAAACTAAGTAAGTAAAACTACGTGTGGTGTCTAGCTTCGGGTTAGATAGCGACACGGCCTAATTAATGAGGTTTCCCATGCAAACAGGTATCCACCCTGAATACTCCGCAGTAACTGCGACTTGTTCTTGTGGCAACAAGATCGAAACTCGCTCTACTCTGGGTAAAGATTTCCACATCGACGTATGTAGCGCTTGTCACCCGTTCTACACTGGTAAACAGAAAGTTCTGGATGCCGGTGGCCGCGTTGACCGCTTCAAGAAGCGTTTCGGTGCTCTGGGCAAGAAATAAGATTGCTCCAGCAAGAAAAAGGCGCCTTTCGGCGCCTTTTTTGTATCTTCTGTTACGCTTGTTGTTACTCTATCAACCATCATTTCTAAGATAATCAACGCCATGTTTCAGTGCTCCTTGTTTAGCTGTCTGATCATTTTGCTGGCCCTTGCTCCTTGTGCATTGGTTCGCGCTGCCAGCATGATCGACTGCCTGCCTCAGGCGTCAGTCAGCCAAGTTACGGTGGCACAAATTCATGATGGTGACACCGTCACGTTGACAGATAACAAACGCGTACGTTTTGCCGGAATTGATACGCCAGAGATTGATCATAAAGTCCCAAGTCGCAATGAGCCATTTGCGCTACAAGCGCGCAGCCGCCTCGATCAATTGATTGCCAATCAACCGGTTGCTTTAGCCGTGGATCGACGACCATATGATCGCCATGGCCGAACGCTAGGCCACCTCGTCAATCATCAAGGTAAAAATATTAATCAGCAATTACTGTTAGAAGGCTACGCCCGGCTCATGGTGGTTGGTGATAATGACTTGTGGCGCTGTTATAGCGTGGCGGAGTGGCTCGCCCGACGCAGCAAAACAGGTATTTGGCAGCAACCAGAGCTCACACCAACGCCGGTGGCAGACATCACATCGGCTAGCAAACAGTGGCGCGAATACCGCGGCGTGGTAAGCAAGTTTGTCCGCAACCAAAACCACAGCTGGTGGTTGCTCGATAACAAGTTATGGGTCGGTGGTGAAAACCAAGTGATTGATCAACTTACTATTCCGGCCAATTCGGCGGTCGAAGGTGAAGACTGGATTGTGCGCGGCGTACTGTATCAATCCTACGGTAAATTACGCATTCGCGTGAACCACAGCTCGCAGATCATTCGCACCCATGAAATAGAAAAGTGGGTCGACAAAGTTAAGCCTGAAGCCTAAAGGGACCACTGCGTTTTGTTGTGCCTTGCAACTGATGACGGTGCGCCTCGGCAACGGGCAGGCGATTCAGCCTACCTTGCGCAGTCATGAGGTCGAAAAAGACAAAGCAGCGGCACTTAACCGTGAGTTAAGCGGATTGCTAGTCGGAATCTTCAGATTCTTCTGCGTATAAGTCAGGAATTGGCAAGCCACGCTCTTCTAACAAACGTCGGACTTCCGCCGGAATATTGTCCGGATCATCCTTACTCAAATCAGTATCGGTTGGCAGAGGCTGCCCGGTGTAAGCGTGCAAAAACGCTTCACACAGCAACTCTGAATTGGTCGCGTGACGCAAGTTATTGATTTGGCGGTGAGTTCTTTCGTCGGTCAGAACTTTCAACACCTTGAGCGGAATCGACACGGTGATCTTTTTAACCTGCTCATTCTTCTTACCATGTTCGGCGTATGGGCTAATGTACTCGCCATTCCACTTGCTCGTCATAAGTTGACCTGTCATTGAACTATTGTCATTGAACCAAATAATCAAGGCCGATTGTACCGCCCTGTTTGCTTCAGTCAAATATGGCTTTCTATACGCCCTTATTTCTAGACGTCCAGAAGTCTTGACGTCCACACAATGCACCGCTAAGGTTGCATGCTAGATGGCAGATATCGCCATAATTGAATCGCCGCCGTCATCAGGCGCAGAACTGGAGAGCATCATGACTGATAAAAAAGTCACCCATGTAGCGACAAGCGCAGTCCGCGCAGGCATCGACACTGACAGCCAATTTGGCGCAGTGGTACCGCCTATTTATTTGACCAGTACCTACAGCTTCGCCGGTTTTGATGAAAAACGTGAGTTCGACTATTCGCGTTCGGGCAACCCAACCCGCAATATGCTCGGCCAAGCATTGGCCGAATTAGAGCAAGGCGCTCATGGCGTGGTAACCGCTTGCGGTACTGCCGGCTGCCACTTAGCCACGATGTTGCTTGATGCCAATGATTTACTGGTGATCCCGCACGATTGCTATGGCGGTACCTATCGTTTATTCACTAACTTAGCGGCAAAAGGCCACTTCGAGTTAGCCATTGTTGATCAGCATGATGAACAAGCACTGACCGAAGTATTGGCTCGCCGTCCCAAAATGGTGTGGGTCGAAACTCCTAGTAATCCGCTGATGCGACTGGTCGATATTGCCGCGATTTCTGACAAGGCTCATACCGTTGATGCCCTAGTCGTGGTCGACAACACCTTTATGTCGCCAGCGCTGCAGCAACCGCTAACTTTGGGCGCCGATCTGGTACTGCACTCAACCACTAAGTTCATTAACGGCCATAGTGATGTGGTAGGCGGCTGCCTGATCGCCAAAGATCCAGAAATTGGCGAACAAATTGCGTGGTGGTCCAACTGTATCGGCGTAACCGGTGCTCCGTTCGATAGCTACCTGACCCTGCGTGGCATTCGCACCTTATTACCACGCGTGCGTCAACATGAAGAAAACGCTCAAAAAATTGTTGAGTTGTTAGTGGCTCATCCGAAAGTTTCCAAAGTTCACTACCCAGGCTTGACCGATCACCCAAGCCACGAACTCGCCAAACGCCAACAACATGGCTTTGGTGGCATGATTGCTTTTGAATTAGATGCCGATATCGAGCAGGTCAAAGCCTTCCTAGACGAGTTAATACTATTCTGTTTGGCAGAATCTCTCGGCGGTGTTGAGAGTTTGGTTGCTCACCCTGCCACCATGACCCATGCAGCCATGGATGAGGACGCGCGTTTAGCAGCGGGCATCACGGATAACTTGCTGCGACTGTCGGTTGGTATTGAGCATGTCGACGACTTAATTGCCGATCTTAATGCCGCTCTCTCGGTCCTTGAGTAACAATAACCGGCGCGGGTAAGTCATCCTATTTCGCGCCGCAGGTCAGCACGTATAAAAAGGTAATCGTTCACCATGGCAGCTCCACAGGTTCATAAATTCGGCGGCTCTAGCCTGGCCGATCCTCACTGCTTCGAAAAGGTCTGTGAGTTAGTACAAGCCAACACCCATGGTGGCGATATGGTGGTTGTTTCCGCTGCGGGGAAAACCACCAACACGCTGCTCGCTTGCATGGAATCGCAAGACGCTAACGAACAGCACTCGCTTTTACAGACGTTGCTGCAATTTCAACACAACCTGATTGAGCAATTATTACCGGCTCAAGCTGGCCAGCCATTGCAGCAAGCATTGGCCATGGACGTTGCCAACCTGCAGCTTTGGCTAACCCAACCACTAACCCATGAACGTCAGGCTGAGTTTGTGATCCACGGAGAAATATGGTCGGCACGCTTACTCGCCGCCTTGCTCTCTAACCGTGGCAGTAAGGCACAATGGCTCGATGCCCGAACCATCTTTGTCGCTGGCGACGGGCCACAACCCGCCATTAGTGTTGATCAATCAAGACTCAAGCTAGCGCCTATTCAACAACAACATGCCGATGTCAGGCTCATTGTTACCGGCTTTATTGCCCGCAATCAGCAGGGCCAAAGTGTGACGTTAGGGCGCAACGGCAGCGATTACTCAGCGTCCATGCTCGCGGTATTGGCCAATGCGAAGTCGGTCACCATCTGGACTGACGTAGCCGGTGTATACAGTGCCGATCCTCGCAAAGTTAGTGGCGCACACACGCTGCCGTTACTATCACTGCAAGAAGCAGATGAACTGGCTCGACTCGGCTCTCCGGTATTACATGCCCGCACCTTGCAACCCTTGTTAGGCACTCATATTCGAGCGGCGGTGCGCTCAACCTTTGCCGCACATGGCAATGCCACCCAAATGATTTCTGGTCAGGCTGGGGACAAGGGAGCAAAAACTGTCACTTACCTCGATCGGGTGAGTGTCATTTCAATTACCAGCGACAAGTCTCATTCGATGAGTGAGCTTCATCAAACCGTCTCGGCACTATTTAATAAACATCAGCTTATGCCGCTAGCAGCGCACGTTAGCGATGACCAGTTTTGCTTGCGCTATTGCTTCACTGAAGAAATTGCCTCGGCCGCATTCGAGCTGCTCGCCGATGTCTCCCAAGTGGGGCACCTGACACTCAACGATCAACATTGTTTGCTGGCGCTCGTTGGCGCGGGCGTTCGCGATAACGCACGCCATTATCACAGCTTCTACCGTCGCCTTGATCATGCGCCGGTTGAGTTTATTGAAACCGGGCCTGATGGGGTGTCGCTCGTTGCAGTGATGCGCCAAACCGAGCTTGATGACTTAGTGGCGCAATTACACCAAGCCATTGCTAGCCCCGACAAGCGCATGGGCATTGTGTTGTTTGGTGCCGGCAAGGTTGGCCAAGCTTGGCTCAATCTTTACGCCAACGAACAAACTCATTTGGCCAACCATCACAATTTAGATGTTGTGCTAGCGGGTGTTGTGGGCGAATCTCGCGCCTTGATCGATTTTGCCGGTCTACCCGAACAAGCCTTTGATAGCTACCAACAATCAGCGGCCGACTATGACATGACAGAGCTCAGTCAATTGCTGGCAAGCCATCCATATGATGAACTCGTGGTCATTGATGCCACTGACAGCGAAGCTTTTGGCTTGCAGTACCCGCGCTTGTTCGAATCCGGTTGTCATGTCGTCAGCGCCAATAAAAAGCCAGCCGCGGCATCGTTAAGTGTGTACAGAGAAATTACACAACACCAACAAGAACGCGCGCGTCATTGGCTATTTGGTGCCACAATATCAGCCTGCTTACCCATCACCGAGTCCATTGATGCACTCCACAATGCCGGCGATCAAGTTGACCATGTCGAAGGGATTTTTTCCGGCACTTGGAGTTGGTTGTTAGCTCACTACGATGGAAAGGGCTCGTTCACCGATCTGGTTCAACAAGCCATGGCGCTGGGGTTAACCGAGCCGGATCCCCGCCTTGATTTGTCGGGCGAAGATGTGGTTCACAAACTTCTTATTCTGGCTCGTCGGCTCGATTTAGATGTGGAGCCAGAACAAGTTCAGCGACAAAGCGTATTGCCAGCCGGTTGGGAAGCCATGTCATTAGATGCTTGTTGGGATGAAGCCGAGTTACTTGATCAGCACATGGCTGAACTCTATCAACAAGCAGCGGCCAAACAGCACGTATTGAGCTACCAAGCTTCACTTGATCGCAATGGCACCATTTGCGCCGGTTTAACGAGCATTCCGCGCGATCACGCATTTGCTAACTTGCCAGCGGCGGTGACGGCGGCGGCAATCAGTAGTAAGTGGTATGCCGAAGCGCCAATGGTCTTGCAAGCGCCGGGCGCCGGTTTGCAGCTAGCAGCAGGTGCCATACAAATGGATTTGTTCCGCTTATGTCGCCTGCTACGACAGGTTTGACCAAAGCGTGACCTGAAATTGCCGGTTGACAGCTTCTCGCTTCATCGGTAAAAAGACGTATAGACGTCTAAACATCCATTTATTGGTTTTACTCAATTTGCGAAGGACTTTACTGCCATGAGTTACCATCACGCTCAACACCTTGGCTCTCTCAATCAGAGCTTGGCCGATTTATCCGACGACATTAATGTCTCGTTTGAGTTCTTTCCGCCAAAAACTGAAAAAATGGAACAAACGCTGTGGAACAGTGTTGAGCGTCTGGCACCGTTAAAGCCTAAATTCATGTCGGTCACATACGGAGCTGGCGGCGGTGAACGAGATCGCACCCATGAAATCGTCAAACGTATTCAAGCAGAAACCGGCGTTGCGTCTGCGCCTCACCTGACATGTATTGATGCCAGCCGTGATGAACTTGCCAACATCGCTAACGAATACTGGCACAGCGGAATTCGCAGCATCGTTGCGTTGCGCGGCGATTTACCCGAAGGTAATCCTGAGCGACCCGACATGTACGCAGCCGATTTAGTAGAACTATTGAAATCACAACACGACTTCGATATTTCGGTGGCAGCCTACCCTGAAGTTCACCCTGAAGCGAAAAGTGCGCAGGCTGACCTCATCAACCTCAAGCGTAAAGTAGATGCCGGCGCAAACCGTGCCATTACCCAATTCTTTTTCGATGTAGAAAGTTATCTTCGATTTCGCGATCGCTGCCTAACTGCCGGAATTGACGTTGAAATTGTGCCGGGTATTTTACCAGTCACCAACTTCACGCAGCTCAAGCGCTTTGCTGATATGACCAATGTGGCGGTGCCCCAGTGGATGCACAAAATGTACGATGGCCTCGATGAAGATCAAGGCACCCGCAACTTGCTGGCCGCTTCTATTGCCATGGACATGGTTAAAGTACTAAGCAAAGAAGGGGTGAAAGATTTTCATTTCTATACCTTGAATCGAGCAGATTTGTCATACGCCATTTGTCATACGCTTGGCGTAAGACCTTAATCTCCACCGGCGACGAACTGCGATCGTTGCCAACGAATCATAAAATTAGCCATTAACCCTCTGGTAAATAACAAAAACAACGGTTAGTTTTAAGTGGGCGCACGAAGCGCCCAACACCAGCTTGCTCACGTCCTACATTGAGTTATAGCGTTTTGATTCGCAACAAGGAGAATATCTATGCTGAACTATCCAACTTTGGGTGGTGACGGCGGTGGTCAACAGCCACCCGATGAAGTCGATCCAAAATAAAACTAGCCGTATCGGATTAGTCACGGATGAGCCCCATTTGGCAACTCATAGAATCAATTAACCTTAGCGAATTTATGTTGGCTGTCGCGTGGTTACTGGTTTTTGCCAACTGGCGCTCACCGATTATTCGGAACATTGCTTTAGCCAACGTGCTGATCGGCCTTGTCGGCTCGCAGCTGATGAGCTACTTGGCAACCCTCCCCCTCGAACAATATCGCTACTATTGGTATCTCGGCGCATCGACAATCAACTTCGTTAAAGCGCTATTTATCCTCGCACTGATTAGCTTGAACATCGCCTATATGTGCAAAACCTCGGCCCAGCTGATGACAATTTTTACCCTACTGGGGCTCTTGAATATCGCGCGTTTTATCGATCGCTTTGTATTCGATTCCGGCGCCAGTGGCAGTTGGCTTGGTACCTCGTATAGCATTCTCGTACCGGCCCTCAATGCTTTGGCATTAATCGCCTTAGCAATACCGGTTGTTCAACGATTACGAAGCAACTCCAAGCAAACCTCTCGGTAACTTCTAGCTCGGCCTTTCAAGCTCCCTTGTGAGGAATAAACTTGCTGCACTCAGTAGCGCTTGATTTGCGGCCATAAAAAAACCGCAATCAAACGATTACGGTTTTTAGGAGTAAAGCGAAGCGTTTCGCTGTTAGCCTGAGTTGCGCATGCCCGCAGCAATACCTGTGATGGTCACCATCAAGGCGAGCTCAAGGTGCTTCTGGTTTGCTTCACAAGCCTCATCACCGTCACACGCGCGGTTGCGTTGCAGCAACTCAGCTTGCAACCGGTGTAACGGCTCCATGTAAGTTGCACGCAACTTAATGGACTCACGACTCCATTGCTCCCGCTCCATCAAGCCGTTGTCATGGGTAATCGACAACACCGTTTCGATATCAGCGGCCAATTGGCTACGCAACTTATCACCGAGCGGTTGCAGCTCTTTTGGCACTAACACCTTGTCATAGTAAGCCGACAAGCTTGCGTCTGACTTCATGAATACCATTTCCAGCATCAGCAAACGTGTGCGGAAGAACGGCCAGTTAGTGAACATTTCTTCAATGGTATCGCCGTGGTTGTTTTTCAACGCACTCGCCAGCGACTGACCAGCACCTAACCAAGCAGGCAAGACCAACCGGTTTTGCGACCAAGCGAAAATCCATGGAATGGCGCGCAAACTTTCTACGCCACCACCGGGTTTACGTTTAGCTGGACGAGAGCCTAATGGCAATTTACCAAGCTCTTGTTCCGGCGTGGCTGCACGGAAGTAAGGGACGAAATCTTTTTCACCACGAATGATGGCGCGGTAAGCGTCACAAGACTCGGTCGCCAATTCGCCCATGACCTCACGCCAGCTGTCTTCAGGCACTGGCGGCGGTGTTAACATGCCTTCCAGTACGGCGCTGGTATAAATCGCCAGACTGCGCACGGCTAAGTCGCTCAAACCGAACTTGAAGCGAATCATTTCGCCCTGTTCCGTTACTCGCAAGCCACCTTTAAGTGAACCAGGAGGTTGCGACAGAATAGCTTGGTGAGCTGGCCCGCCACCGCGACCGATCGTACCGCCTCGGCCATGGAATAAGGTGATTGAAATGCCTTTTTGTTCGGCCAATGCCACCAAGGCTTCTTGCGCGGTATATTGCGCCCAAGCCGCAGCAAGTACGCCTGCATCTTTGGCTGAATCGGAGTACCCGATCATCACCTCTTGCTTGCTATCGATGTAACCGCGATACCAATCAACGGAGAACAGGCGATCCATACAATCAACGGCGCCTTCCAAATCATCGAGCGTTTCAAACAGTGGCGCCACTGGCATGACGTATGAAATACCCGCTTCACGTAACAGCAGGTGAACCGCCAATACGTCAGACGGATTACTCGCCATAGAAATAATGTACGTGCCCAAGGTATCTGGGTCGGTATCGGCAATCACGGCACAGGTATCTAGCACTTCCTGTACATCATCACTTGGTTGCCAGTTACGCGGGATCAATGGGCGCTTGCTGTTGAGTTCTTGCAGCAAAAAGGCTTGCTTGTCGTCTTCACTCCACTGCATGTAATCGCCAAGGCCCAAGTAGCGAGTTAACTCGCTGAATACTTCCGCATGGCGCTCGCCATCTTGACGAATATCTAAGCGTGTTAAGTGAATACCAAAACAATGAACCCGGCGAATGGTGCGCAGCAGGCGATCGTTGGCAATAGTTTCCAGACCACATTCAATTAGTGAGTCATAACACAGCTGTAACGGCGCCAGAAGATCCATTTTGGAGTGGATTAGGCCGGGCTGCTTGAGCTTAGAGAAGCTGCCATTGAGGGCACTATAAAGTGCTGCACGTGTCGCTTTCATGCGGTCGCGCAAGCCTTTAACAATCTCGCGATAAGGCTCGTTGCCGTCAGTGACCAGGTCGCGTACTTTGTCGTTGCAAGCACGCATCGACAGCTCGCTGGCTAACACTTCCAAGTCACCAATATATAAATCAGCGGCTTTCCAACGCGCCAAGTACAACACTTCGCGGGTTACTTTGGCAGTCACAAACGGGTTGCCATCGCGGTCGCCGCCCATCCAAGAGGCGAATTTGACCGGCCGCGCATCGAGAGGCAGCGCCATATCAAGTTTGTTTTTCAGCAGCTCATCAAGCTGCTCAAGGTAATCAGGCACCGCATCCCATAAGGATGACTCAACCACCGCAAAGCCCGATTTGGCTTCATCAACCGGCGTTGGTCGCTGGCTACGGATCTCATTTGAGCTCCACGCCTGATGGATCAGAGACGCTAAGCGGTTCTCGGTTTTGCTGCGCTGACGTTTTGGTAAG
Organism: Neiella holothuriorum; assembly: GCF_019457915.1. GTDB lineage: Bacteria > Pseudomonadota > Gammaproteobacteria > Enterobacterales > Neiellaceae > Neiella > Neiella holothuriorum. The sequence goes on along the minus strand of NZ_JAHZSS010000002.1, from coordinate 308,369 downwards.
TCAGCTTGCTCTAGCAATTCCAAGCAGTCAGCAATATCAACGTACTTATTGATTAATGTACGTCGGCTCACTTCGGTTGGGTGTGCGGTTAGCACCAACTCAACGGAGAGTTTGTTAATCGCTTCTGAGATTTGGTCTTTATTAATATCTTGCTGCTCGAAGCGGGCAAGCATGTCCTCAAACGGATCTGGCTTATCGATCGCTTCATTCGCGGCACGCGAGATGTTGTGGTATTGCTCGGCCGTGTTGGCCAGCGTTAAAAAATGATTAAAACTGCGGGCTACGCCGGTGAGTTCGTCATCGGTTAAATTACCCAAGGTGGCTTCTAATTGTTGATTGGCGTCGCTGTCGCCAGCGCGCGCAGCCTTGGCTAAGGTGCGAATGTGCTCCACTTGGTTAAACAACTCATCGCCCAAATCTCGACGAATGACGTCGCCTAACAGGTTTCCCAGTTTGCGCACATTGGCGCGCAAAGCTTCATAGTGCTCCATGAACATGTACCTTCGTTACGCTGCAAAGAAAGCGAAACCAGCAAACTGCCGGTTTCAAAAGTGCTTTTTCGATTACCGATTCTAACAGTAATCACGAAAGGCTCAATGCTGAAGCCTCTCGAACCAGTTTGGAGTTGTTCTAAACTCAGGTGGTAACGAAAGTTTACAACAGCTCTAATCGAATAATCCATATATTCATGCATATTTGTTGCATAACCATGCAATCAAAGATAATGTGTGACTCTTATTTTATTGGGTGCCGTGTAGCCTTATCTGGCCCCCGTTTGTTAGCCCTGATTAATCTGGAAATTTGTATGTCTCAGTCGATTCGTTGTGCCGTCATTGGAGCCAGCGGCTATACCGGCGTTGAACTGGCCGCGCTCATTGCCCGCCACCCTCAATTAGAGCTAGGTAAAGTGTATGTATCCGCCGCCAGTGTTGACGGTGGTAAGCAACTGAGTCACTTACATGGACGCTTTTTGGGCTTACTCGATTTACCGATCACACCATTGACTGACGACGAATTAGCCGTTGTGGGCGAGCAGCACAATCTGGTGTTTTTAGCGACTGAGCATCAGGTGTCCACTCAGCTTGCGCCAACCTTATTGGCACAAGGCGCGGTGGTCATGGATTTATCAGGCGGCTTTCGTTTTGTCGATGCTGATATCTACCCTAAGTATTATGGCTTTGAGCACGAGCAACCCGAGCTACTCAAGCAAGCGGTATATGGCTTAGCCGAGTGGAATGCCGAGGCAATTAAAACGGCTGACTTAGTGGCCGTCCCAGGTTGTTATCCAACGGCATCTTTGTCGGCACTTAAACCACTTCAGCAAGCAGGTTTACTCGATGCCGTTCAATACCCCGTGATTAATGCTGTTTCTGGCGTATCCGGCGCCGGCCGCAAAGCCAGTATGGTGAATAATTTCTGTGAAGTGAGCCTGCACCCGTATGGTGTTTTGGGTCACCGTCATCAACCAGAGATAAGTGACCAATTGGGTCGCGAAGTCATTTTCACCCCCCATTTAGGTAATTTCCCACGTGGTATTGTTGCCACAATTACCGTTAAATTAGCCCAAGGCGTAACCGCCGAACAAGTGAGTGCGGCCTATCATAGCGCCTACGATGGCAGTGCTTGCGTGCGTTTGTACGATGGCATGGGCGGGCAAACGCCAAGCATAAAAAATGTGGCCAATACTTGTCATGTTGATGTGGGCTGGAAGGTTGATGAAACCACTGGCCATGCGGTGCTTGTTGCCGCCGAAGATAACCTGTTGAAAGGTGCGGCAGGCCAAGCTATTCAGTGTGCCAACATTCGTTTTGGCTTAGCCGACTTCCCGTTTGCCACAGGAGCCGCACTGTGAGTTTGGTGGTTATCAAACTTGGCGGCGCGGTGATGGAGCAAGCCGAGCCAGCCCTCAAATTATTTGCTGCTGTTGCCGATCTACAAAGCAAAGGCCACCAAGTGGTGTTAGTCCACGGTGGCGGTATTTTTGTTGAGCAACAGATGCAAGCGCAACATTTAGTCAGCGAGAAACTTAACGGCTTGCGTGTTACCCCCGATGACCATATGCCTGTTGTGGTTGGTGCATTGGCTGGCTACGCCAATAAATTGTTGGTGTCTTATGCCAAACAAAGTGGCGTTGATGCTTGTGGCATTAGCTTGGCCGACGGCGGCATCACTCAAGCCAGCGAATTAGATCCAGCATTGGGTGCTGTAGGTACTTGCGAAGCCGCCGATCCGGCATTAATTGAAGCATTACTTAGCGCGAACAAGGTACCGGTGATATCGTCCATCGCAATGTCGAATGAAGGTCGCCTACTCAATGTAAATGGTGATGATGCAGCAACAGTCATTGCCCAGTTGCTGAGTGCCGATTTAGTGCTACTTTCAGATGTTGATGGTGTCTTGGATGAAAACAAGCAGCTCATTGCGAAATTAGATGAAGCCGCCATTGAACAGTTGATTGCTGACGGTGTTATCACCGATGGCATGATCCCAAAAACAAAAGCCGCGCTGGCTACAGCTCGTTCGCTTCAGCGCCCTATTGCAGTGGCAAACTGGCGCTACCCCGAGCGATTAGCCGGCTTATTACAGGGTGAGCCTGTTGGCACCCGCATTCTGCCGTAACGGCAACACGAATTAACAGTTACACCGTGATGAATCGAGAATCATTATGACGTTTGAACACTTACTCACAGTTAAAGATCTAGACAAAGCAACCATCGAACAGCTGCTTGCCCAAGCCATAGATCTCAAGAACAACCCTCAGGACTATCAGCAAGCTTTAGCTGGCAAAAGCATTGCCACCATTTTTGAGAAGCCATCGCTGCGAACTCGCGTGAGTTTTGATGTGGGTATTCAAAAGCTAGGTGGTCACGCGGTTTATCTCGATCAACAAAATGGCGCCTTAGGCAAACGCGAAAGCGTGAAAGATTTTGCCCTTAACTTGTCATGTTGGGTCGATGGTATTGTCGCTCGAGTGTTCAGCCAAAAAACGCTCGAAGAGCTGGCTCTGTATGGCTCAGTTCCAGTCATCAATTCACTGTCTGATTTATATCACCCGTGCCAAGCGCTAGCAGACTTCCAAGCCTTAGTTGAGCAATTCGGCAGTGTTGAAGGCAAAACCCTTGCGTATGTTGGCGATGGCAACAATGTCACTCACTCGCTCATGCTGACTGCCGCGATTTTGGGTTGTAACATGGTGGTTGTCACGCCTCCGGGCCATGGCGTTGACGGCCAAGTCGTGGTTGATACACAAGCCTTGTGTGCCAAATCGGGCGCCAGCTTAACCATTAGCAACGACATCAATGCACTGAAAGGCGTTGATGCCATTTATGCCGACACTTGGATTTCGATGGGTGACGAGACCCCGTTTGAAGTCATTGCCGAAAAATTCATGCCGTACCAGGTCAACAAGAAGTTGATGGTGATGAGCGGCGCTAAATACTTTATGCATTGTCAGCCAGCACATCGGGAACAAGAAGTGACCTCCGATGTACTCGATGGCAAGCAATCCATCATTATGCAACAAGCCGAAAACCGCATGCACGCGCAGAACGCCGTGATGTTGGCTCTGTTGAAATAAAAACAAAATACTTGGAGCGCGAGATAATGAGCGAAACAATTAAAAAAGTCGTATTAGCCTATTCCGGCGGTTTAGATACCTCAGCCATTATTCCATGGCTAAAAGAAACTTACCCTGGCTGTGAAGTCGTTGCTTTTTGTGCCGATGTGGGCCAAGGCGATGAAGAATTAGAAGGCTTAGAAGAAAAAGCCTTAGCCTCTGGCGCAACTGAATGTCACATCGTTGACCTAAAAGAAGAATTTGCTGCCGATTACATCTACCCAACATTGAAAACAGGCGCTATCTACGAAGGTACATACTTGCTAGGTACTTCCATGGCGCGCCCAGTGATTGCCAAAGCGCACGTCGAAGTTGCCCGTAAAGTCGGTGCGGATGCCGTTTGTCACGGTTGTACGGGTAAAGGTAATGACCAAATTCGTTTTGAAGGCTGTTTCGCAGCCCTTGCCCCAGATTTGAAAGTAATTGCCCCTTGGCGTGAGTGGAGCATGGAGTCTCGCGAAGATCTGCTGGCTTACTTAGCCGAGCGTGACATTCCTTGTTCAGCAAGCCTGACCAAAATTTACAGCCGTGATGCCAATGCTTGGCACATCTCTACCGAAGGTGGCGAGCTGGAAGAAACATGGAACCAACCTTCTGAACAAGCTTGGGTTTGGACTAAATCGCCAGAGCAAGCGCCAAATGAAGCCGAATACCTAACCCTAGCCGTTAAAAACGGTGAAGTGGTTGGCCTCAATGGTGACACCCTGACACCGTATCAAATGGTCGTGAAGCTGAATGAAATTGCTGCTGAGCATGGCGTTGGGCGAGTCGACATCGTTGAAAACCGTTTGGTTGGCATGAAGTCTCGTGGCTGCTACGAAACTCCGGGCGGCACCGTGATCATCGCTGCGCTTGAAGCGATTCGTGAATTGGTGATGGACAAGCGCTCACGTGAGTGGCTCCACACCGTTGGCGAGCAATTCGCCCATTTGGTTTACGATGGTCGTTGGTTCACCCCGCTGAAAGATTCACTACTGGGTGCAGCCGATGCATACAGTGCTGACATGAATGGCGAAGTGGTATTGAAGCTCTACAAGGGCATGGTTACTGCCGTACAAAAACGTTCGCCAAACAGCCTGTACTCTGAAGAATTTGCCACTTTTGGTGCCGATGACGTGTACGACCAAAAACACGCCGAAGGTTTCATCCGCTTGTATACCTTATCAAGCCGGATTAAAGCACTGAAAGATCAGGAGAAGTAATCATGGCGTTATGGGGTGGACGTTTTTCACAGGCAAGTGATACACGATTCAAAGCATTTAATGACTCGCTGCCATTTGACTACCGTTTGGCCGAACAAGACATTGTTGGCTCGGTGGCATGGTCAATGGCATTGCACAAAGCCGGCGTATTGACCGCTGACGAACAGCAAGCCTTGCAGCAAGCATTAGAGCAGTTGTTAGAAGAAGTGCAGCAGGATCCGAATCAAATCCTGCAATCCGATGCCGAAGACATCCACTCCTGGGTTGAAGGCAAGTTGATCGACAAAGTCGGTGACCTGGGTAAAAAATTGCACACAGGGCGCAGCCGAAACGATCAAGTTGCGACCGATCTGAAGCTGTGGTGTAAAGAGCAAGGCGAAGAAATTTATGCCGCGCTGGTGAACCTGCAAGAAGCATTGGTGAACTTGGCCGCACGCGAACAAGCCACGGTTTTACCCGGCTACACTCACTTACAGCGCGCTCAGCCCTTGACCTTTGGTCACTGGTGCTTGGCCTATGTAGAAATGTTTGACCGTGACTTAAGCCGAGTCAAAGACGCGCTGCACCGGATGGACCGCTGCCCGCTAGGCTCTGGCGCACTCGCTGGTACCGCCTACCCAATTGATCGTGATGAATTAGCACAATCACTAGGCTTCCGTTCAGCTACGCTCAACAGCTTGGATGCAGTATCTGACCGTGACCACGTGTTAGAGCTGCTGTTTTCAGCTAGCACCTCCATGCTACACCTGTCGCGCATGGCCGAAGATTTGATCTTCTATAACTCGGGCGAAGCCGGTTTCATTGAGTTGGACGATGCTGTGACCTCTGGTTCATCGCTGATGCCACAAAAGAAAAACCCAGATGCGCTTGAGTTAATTCGTGGCAAAACCGGTCGAGTTGTTGGCTCGCTCAATGCCCTGATGGTTACCATCAAAGCATTGCCAATGGCCTACAATAAGGACATGCAAGAAGACAAAGAAGGTTTGTTCGACGCCGTCGACACCTGGCTGGCTTGTTTAGATATGGCTGCGTTGTGTTTGAAAGACTTAAAAGTTAATCAAGACGCCACCTTAAAAGCCGCTCAACAAGGCCACTCCAACGCCACTGAACTTGCCGATTACTTGGTGGGTAAAGGCCTACCATTCCGTGAAGCACACCATGTGGTGGGTGAAGCAGTTGTTACCGCCATTGAGCAAAACAAAGCGTTAGAAGAATTCGAGCTGGATGATTTCAAGCAGTTCAGCGACTTGATTGATGAAGACGTATTTGAACACTTAACCATTGAAGCCTGCTTAGCGAAGCGCGAAGTCTTGGGTGGCACCAGCCGTGCTAGCGTTGAATCAGCACTCAGTGGCAAGAACCAATTTGAAACCCAGCAAGGCCAAGCCAAAGGCGGCACCTCAGTAGGCCAAGTGGGTTATGCATTGAGTCAGGTGCAGCAACGCCTGAATGCACAAAAAGCAGAAGTGCTTAGTGTTCGCAGCGCCCGCTTGTCTGATATGGATGAAATCGACCGCATCGTCACACATTGGGCGAAAGAAGGTGAAACCTTGCCACGCAGTCGTGATGACTTGCTTCGCTCGATTCTCGATTTTGCGGTAGCTGAAATCGATCAGCAGGTGGTCGGTTGTTCGTCACTCTATATCTATGGCACTGGGTTGGCGGAAATTCGCAGCCTAGGCGTCGATCTTGAGCAGCATGGTCAAGGGCAAGGCAAAGCTTTAGTGCAATACATGATGCATCGCGCCAAAGAATTAGAGCTGAAGCGCTTAATTGTACTGACTCGCGTGCCAACGTTCTTTGAAAAATTGGGCTTTGGCTACACCAGCAAAGATCAGCTACCAGAGAAAGTGATGAAGGACTGCGATATATGTCCGAAGAAACACGCCTGTGATGAAGTGGCCATGGAATACTTCCTCTAACCGCCACTCATCTACGCAAAAACGAATAGAAGCCCCGCGTGTCGGGGCTTTTTCGTGTTGGTATAAAAATTACCCCATCGAATCATCACGGAAGCCGTGTTAGGCTAGATTTTTTGCATCAAAACTAGGATGTTGCGATGACCCCAACGCCCCTCAAAAATCCGCGTAACTGGCTGCTTGTTGGACTGCTCATTGCTGCCGTATACGCCTGCTATCGGCTCATTTTGCCTTACATTGAGCCCATCGTTCTGGCGCTAATCTTCGGCATACTGATGGCTCCTATTCATCATTGGTTGCTCAAACGGCTTGGCAACAGAGCCAATATCACGGCCATCATTAGTTGTATCTTGCTCACCTTAGTTATTTTACTGCCTGCGTTCACCGTGATCGTGGCCATTGTCCGGCAAGGTATCAACTACACCATCGATTTACGCAGCTGGATTGAACAAGGCGGGCTCGAAACACTACTCGCTCACCCGTGGGTACAAACCATAAAGTTGCGATTGGAGTTAATTTTGCCAGATGGCTTTCTTGCTCTCGAAAACCTGCGGCAACAAGCGATTGGGCTCGCCAGCAATGCTGGCAAAGGGTTCGTAGGCGTATCAACGGGCGTACTTGGCAGTTTGAGCCACTTTTTAATGCAATTAACCCTGATGCTGTTCGCGCTGTTTTTCGTGTTGCGTGACTACGACCGTATGGTGGAGTTTTTCCGTCATGCCTTGCCCTTATCACGGTCGCAAGAAGATGCCTTAATTGATGAGATAGAGGCGGTATCAAAATCGGCCCTGCTAGGCACCTTGCTCACCGCTATGACTCAAGGTTTTGTAGGTGGATTTGCCATGTGGCTGGCCGGTTTCCCTGGCCTATTCTGGGGCACTATGATGGCCTTTGCATCATTGATTCCAGTGGTTGGCACCGCGCTCATTTGGCTGCCAGCAGCAATCTTCTTATTGATTACCGGTGACCAAGGTTGGGGCATCTTTTTGATTGTCTGGGGCGTGGTTGTGGTGGGCTCTATTGATAACTTTGTTCGACCACTGTTTATGCAAGGCGCAGGCTCGTTAAATACGGTGGTGATTTTCTTCTCGCTGCTCGGTGGCTTGCATATGTTTGGTTTAATGGGCCTGCTCTATGGCCCACTAATCGTTGCGCTTACCCTCGTGCTATTTCACCTGTACGAAACTGAGTTTCACGATTTTCTCGCGCAACAAGATAAAAGCTAGCGTCACGAAACATCATGGCATTGACGTGGCGGTCAAATGATTACTCTTGGTGATTTCACAATCATCAGCGCACAGAGCTACTCAACGTCAATCTCGCCTAGCGAATTGGACAATCAAAAAAGGCGCCAACTGGCGCCTTTTTGTTTTAAAGCTTTAGCAGCTTAATTTCAGCTTTTACTTCAACACGTCAGCAACGCCGGTGCACAAGGCATCCATGTTTGCTTTGGTCATGCCTGCAACACTGATACGGCCAGAGCCAACAATGTAGATGCCGTGATCATCTTTCAGCTTGCCAACTTGCGCCGGATTTAGGCCAGAGAATGAGAACATGCCATTCTGACGCTGAATAAAGCTAAAGTCGCCATCAACGCCTTTGTCAGCCAGAGTTTCCACAAACAGATCGCGCATCTGATGAATACGAACTCGCATTTCAGTAACTTCTGCAACCCATTGGGCATACAAGTCATCATTGCCAAGAATGGTACTGACAACCTTGGCACCATGAGCCGGCGGGTTGGAGTACATGGCGCGAATGTTTACTTTAACTTGGCTAAAAGCGGTATCGGCCACAGCTGCAGATGGCGCAACCAAGGTGAAGGCACCAGTGCGCTCGTTGTACAAACCAAAGTTTTTCGAGAACGAAGAAGCAATCAGCAATTCGCCATGGTTAGCTAAGAAGGTACGTAGGCCTTGTGCATCTTCTTCAATGCCAGTAGCAAAACCCTGATAAGCGAAATCGAATAACGGCAACCAACCAGCAGCAGCAGACATTTCCGCCAACACTTGCCATTGCTCGGCCGTTGGATCGATACCAGTTGGGTTGTGGCAGCAACCATGCAACAACACCAAGTCACCCGCTTTTGCAGCTTTCAGGCTTTCCACCATGGCGTCAAAATCAAGGTCACTGGTGGCAGGGTTGTAGTAAGCGTATTGCTCAACGGTCAAGCCCGCTGCGCCGAATACAGCCGCGTGGTTCGCCCAAGTTGGATTGCTCACCCAAATGGTTTTACGACCTAAGTTGCGAACCGCGAAGTCAGCCGCGATACGCAGGGCTCCAGTACCGCCCGGTGCTTGTGCCGTGCGAGCGCGGTTGTCAGCAATAATCGCGCTATCGGCACCAAACAACAATTTTTGCACATGCGCACCATACTCTGGCACGCCTTGAATCCCTAAATACGACTTAGTTTTTTCGGTATCCAACAGCAGTGCTTCAGCCTGTTTAACCGAAGCAAGAATGGGGGTCGTGCCCGCTTCATCTTTATAAACACCAACACCTAAGTTGATTTTATTTGCGCGCGGATCTGCGTTATATGCTTCAGTCAAACCTAGGATTGGGTCTGCTTTTGCCTGTGGTACCGATTCAAACATGATGGTTTGCTACTCCTGTAGTAGATAGGGCCTCGGGAAACAATAAAAACCACAGTCGTTATACCACTAGCGCAAGGCCGTCGAAAGACTGACCAGCATAAATAATTGGCAACTGTTTGATTCGCCGCAAACCCGCGACTTTTGATAGTTAATATGTTAAATATTCGGGCAAATAATTGGATTTGATAATTAATATGAACCTGCGCGATTTCGAGTATTTACTCGCCCTCTATGAAGTTCGCCATTTTCGCAAAGCAGCCGAGCGCTGCTTTGTTAGCCAACCCACCTTAAGCGGCCAGGTTCGTAAGCTAGAAGATGAGCTGGAGCTTACTTTAATCGAGCGCGATACCCGCAATGTCATGTTCACTCAATCAGGTGAAGCCGTTGTCGAACACGCGCGCCGAGTTCTCAGTGAAGTAAAGCAACTTAAAGACACAGCACAATCATTCCGCGATCCAATGTCTGGGGAGCTGCGCATAGGCTTAATCCCCACCGTCGCGCCATATTTGTTGCCACGAATTATGCCGCACCTGTTTCAAAAATTTCCTGAAATGGGCTGGCAGCTTGAAGAGCAACAAACCCACGTGTTACTCAATCAATTGCGAGACGGCCAACTCGACGCCTTATTACTTGCTTGGTTGCCTACGGAAATGCAAGGGCTAGCGCACGTAACCTTATACGATGAGCCGTTATGGCTCGCTTGTGCCAATGGGCATCCGATTTCGCAACAAGGCTCAGTCAGCCTGCCCCAGCTTGATGGCGAAACCGTGCTCATGCTTGAAGACGGCCATTGTCTGCGCGATCAGGCCTTAGGCTATTGCTTTAGCGCTGGCGCCAATGAAGATGGTACATTCCGCGCGACCAGCTTAGAAACCTTGCGCCATATGGTGGCGACCGGCCGAGGCGTAACCCTAATGCCTTATTTAGCCATTCAAGAGCACCACCAAGCGGATCCATTAATCAACTATCAGCCTTTCAAGTCACCACAGCCCACCCGCGAAATTGCCCTCGTTTATCGCCGAGGTAGCAGCAGGGTTAGAACGCTACAGGCGCTCGCCGATGCAATTAAAGAAAGTGTGACCATGCCAACAGCTTAGCTTTCATCCACTTGCATTGTGTCTAAACTCAAAGCATACAAGGGAAGACATTTTTTGAGGACGAAGTAATGATAACTCAGGGTGAACGTCGTAATTTTATTCGCATGTCAGTCGAAACCGCAATTCGTATCAAGCGTGCAGCTAATGGTGATGAATTATCAGGGACTTGCTTGAACTTAAGCGCTACCGGTGCCGCGGTGCTGTTAAGCGAACCATTGAACATGGACGAAGAGGTAGAAATTTTTATTGATTCTACCGGCCAAGATATTCGGCCACTTGAAGCGTCAGCGAAAGTACAGCGAGTCGACACATTAGCGGAAGACAAGTTTGATGTTGGGCTGGAAATTACCGGCTACAAATAAATCAAATGTAGTTTTTTAAATCGAGCCCGTGCGCTTCGGGCTTTTCAGCGCTAACGATTTTATCGCTATCAATATGCGCTAGATTGAGCATTTCGACCTGAATGTGGCGATTATGCTTGGCGTTATAGATCAGTTTGAGCATTGGCTTGGTTGGTGCTTTCTCATTGACTTCAGTAACAATGCCCAAGCGGCCGCTTTGCAGTTTGACCAATGTGCCAACCGGGTAAACATTAATGCATCGAATAAATGCATTGACGAGCTCTTGATCGAGTTTGTCAGGTGCCATGCTGCGAATAATGCTAAGCGCCGCGGTCGGTAGCATGGCTTTCTTGTAAACTCGCTCACCGGTCAGCGCATCAAAGATATCGACCACCGAAGTCATTCGGCCATGACGAGAAATCTGATCGCCCATTAACCGGTGCGGGTAACCCGTACCACTGAGTTGCTCATGGTGTTGCAACACCACTTCCATCGTCACCGCCGGCAACGTCACTTCATTTTCCTGAATAATATCGCGACCGTGAAGCACATGGCGCTTCATGATCTCAAATTCCTCAGAGGTCAGTTTTCCGGGCTTATGAAGTACTTCTTCGGGCACACGAATTTTACCAATGTCGTGCAGCAAGCCACCGGTCACCAGCTCAGAGATTAAGCCTTCATCGAGCTTTAAGTAGCGACCAAACACGCCCAGCAAAATTCCGACGTTAAGGCTGTGCTCTAACAAGTACTGATCTTTTTCACGAATGCGCGTCATCATGGTCAGCGCTTGTGGATTACGGAACACCGAATCGATTAAGCCTTCGCTCATGTCTTTGAAGGCGTCAACATCGATCTTATGGCCTTGCTCCATGTCTCTGAAGGCTTTCTTTTGCAACTGCTTGGCCTGAGAGTAAAGCGCTTTCGCCTGCTCCATTTCAAGTTCAACAGAAACAGGCGCTTGATCGTAGCGAGTTTTTGGGGTCTCAGCGGCAGGTTTAGCGGCGGCCGGCTCTCTGCCCGGCAGGACTTTAGATGGATCGATTGATAGTAACTCAACGCCCTTGCCCACAAGCGCGTCAATGCTGCCTTGCGAGGTGACAAAGCCAGGTTTTTTAAGCACGAAATTGCTACGACATTTAGCAATCTCGGTAATATACATGCCTAATTTAAGTTCACTGATTGGGATCGTTTTCATGTTACAGATACCACAAAACTCCGTTTAGTCACCATTGCGGCACAGGCTTCTTTAAAACAGTTCGTCGGCTGAGTCCGTCGCCTGAGATTCGCTTTCAATGAACGGATCGACTGGGTGACTGATGGACTCGGCATACTGTGTCGGCTCGGTACCGGCTTCAAAGTACTCAAATCGGGTAGAACTATCAGTACTATGAGTCAGCAGGCCAGACGCTCGGTCAATCCTTACACTGACAATATTATCAGGAGCAGTAAAGGGTTGAACCGGCATATTTTGTAAACCAACTTGCATAAATTTGATCCATGCAGGTAAAGCCGTTTTTGCGCCAAACTCTTTGCCGACAATTTGATTTGCGCCAAGGTTGCTATTGGCGACCGTTGATCCCAATTTGCGTTTGTGATCATCAAAGCCGATCCAAGACGTTGCCACTAATCCCGGGTGAAAACCACTGAACCAAGCATCTTTGGCATCATTGGTTGTACCGGTTTTACCGGCAATATCTCGTCGTTTAAGCGCTCGAGCTGCGCGCCAGCCGGTACCATTCCAGCCGGTGCCAGCAGACCAGTTGCCGCCGCCCCAAATCGCACTATTCATGGCTTGGGTCACGAGGAAAGTGTTGGTTGAAGACACCACATGAGGCGCTTGCTGGTTTTGATCGACAGGGTATGCCGGACACATCACAAATTGATCCGCTGCAATCGAGGCAAATTCAGTTAAGCCATCAAACTCAGTCATCGACTCATCCAATTGCTCACATTCAGGGCAAGCGACCAGAGGTTGATGTTTGAACAGGCGATTGCCATGTTGGTCATCAATATGATCAATCAGATACGACGTCACTTGATAACCACCATTGGCGATAACGGCAAAACCATTGGCGACTGCCAGCGGCGTGAAACTCGCAGAGCCAAGCGCTAACGACTCGTTAGGCGGAATATCTTCCAGCGGAAAGCCGAATTTACTCAGGTGTTGGCGAATATTCTGCACGCCAACGGCACGTAATAATCGCACTGACATGACATTTTTCGACTGCGCAAGGCCAAGCCGTAAGCGAGTGTCGCCATCGTAGACTTCCGGCGAGTTCTTGGGACGCCAAGCTACACCGGACGACGCATCCCAATGACTAATCGGCGCGTCGGCCACAAGTGACGCAAGGCTATAACCATGATTAAACGCGGCTGAATAAATAAATGGTTTAATGTTCGAGCCCATCTGGCGCTTCGCTTGATATGCTCGGTTGTATTGGCTCTGACCAAAACTGAAACCACCCACAAGCGCTTGAATGCTGGCGTCTTGCGGATTAAGTGCAATCAAGGCCGCCGAGGCTTCTGGCAACTGAGACAGGGCAAACATGCTGTCTGCCGCAGCTTCCACCATCACCACATCACCTTGTTGCAGGATGTCTGCAGCCACTTTTGGCGCCGCGCCTTGACGCTCATCGGTGATAAAGCGGCGAGCCCAATTCATGCCTTGCCAGTTAATGCTGCCTGTAATACCACGCCGAGTGAGCACCGTGGCCGATTGTTCACCAACTTCTGTGATCATCGCTGGCTGCAATCGCTGATAGCCTCTAAACGGCTTTAAGTAATCAAGCATTTGCTGCTGCGTCCAAGGCGTTTCTGGAAGCACCAATACCGGGTCTTCTTGATCATCTTGCTGCACCAGCCAAGGGTTAGCTATTGGGCCGCGAAAACCATGGCGATGATCGTAGTCCAGTAGGTTTTGCACCACGGCATCAATTGCGCCCTGCTGCAATTTGGAATCAATGGTGGTGTAAACCTTAAAGCCCGACGTGTAAGCCTGCTCTTCACCGTATTTTTCAACCATGTACTGACGCGCCATTTCAGCCACGTAAGGCGCGTTCATTTCAATGGATGGGCCGTGATACTTGCCTTCGAGCAAAGCATGCTTCGCCGATTGATATTCTTCTTCGCTAATGGCTTCAACCGCCAACATTCGCGACAGCACCACATTGCGACGCTCAACAGCATTATCGACAGAATAGATTGGGTTGAGCACGGACGGTGCTTTGGGCAGCCCTGCGATCATGGCGATTTCTGGTAGCGTCAACTCATCAACGGTTTTGCCGAAATACACCTCGGCGGCCGCGCCAACACCGTGAGCACGCTGGCCAAGCGGAATTTTGTTGAGATAAAGTTCGAGGATCTGGTCTTTAGTGAGCAGCTGTTCAATTCGCCACGCCAATAAAATTTCGCGAATTTTACGGCGATAGGTTTTGTCGCGGGTGAGATAAAAGTTTCGCGCCACCTGCATGGTGATCGTACTGGCGCCCTGACGTTTTTCACCAGTCAGCACCAGCGAAACAAAAGCACGAGTAACACCAATGAAGTCAATTCCCGGATGTTCGTAGAAGCGAGCATCTTCGACCGCGAGAAAGGCATCTTTCATTTGCTGCGGTATTTGCTCGATGGCTAGCGGAATACGGCGCTTTTCACCAAACTGTGAAATCAACACCCCATCTTTGGTGTAAACCAGCATTGGAGTTTGTAATTGCACATCTTTCAGCTCGGACACATCGGGCAAATCTCGGCTGAAGTAAACCGCCACGGCGATCGCAACCAATAAGCCCAGCACACCACAGCCAAACGAAAAAACAAATAATGTACGCAACAATTTCACAGTTAGTAATCACTTACATCACAAGGCCAAACGCACTGCGCAGGCTCAAAACCTTAGGAGCAAGAGTATAATGAAGTCACTGGATAATTGACACAAAATAGCGAACTGTGTTGAAACTCCAAGTAAAAGGCCTTGTTTTTTAGTGTAAGAGTCACAGTATAATCGCTCTTAACAAAAGCATTACAATGGACTTGCATACGTGAAATTTGAGCGCTTATGGAAACGCAGCCAGCCGCCGCTTATCGGGCTAGATATCGGCTCCCATGCTGCTAAAGCCGTGTTGCTCAGCCAAACCACCGAAGGCTGGATGGTTGAACATGCAACGCAAGTTCTCATCCCTGCTGAAGCCGTATCAGAGCACGAAATTAAAGACTTCGAAGCGGTTGGCAATGCTCTCAAGCCCCTGCTAACTCGGCTTGGTAAGAAAAATCACCTAGTGGCCGCAGCCGTTGCCGGCTCCTCGGTAATCACCAAAATCATCTATGTTGATGGCGGTGGCAGCGAAGCCGATTTAGAAGCTCAAGTTCAAATAGAAGCCGATCACTTAATCCCGTTCCCACTCGAAGAAGTTAGCCTGGATTTTGAAGTCAAAGGCGAAAATAGCGCCGATGCAAGCCGCATCGACATTTTACTGAGCGCCTGCCGCACCGAACATGTGGAATCTCGAGTGGCAGCGTTAGAAACCGCAGGCTACACGCCCAAAGTCATGGATATTGAGGCATTTGCGCTGGGCCGCACCCTGCCGCTCATGAACTCTCAGTTCCCCGAAGATATGCCGCAGAATACTGTGGCCATGGTCGATATTGGCGCCAATATGATGTTGTTTACCATTGTTAGCAATGGCGAAACCATCTATAACCGCGAGCAACCTTTCGGCGGAGAACAGTTTAATCAGGCGGTGGTCGGCTACTACGGTATGGAGCCAGCGGCAGTAGAAACCGCCAAACTTGAGGGTGCCTTACCGGCAAACTACGATTTTGAAGTGTTGGCACCGTTTCAAACTCAAATGGTGCAGCAAATCCGCCGCAATATTCAGATCTTCTCAACGTCTAGTGGCATTAACGAAATCGACATGTTGGTGCTCAGTGGTGGCAGCGCTATCTTACCCGGCACAGTTGAGCTTCTGCGCGAAGAACTCTCGGTTCATGCCGTCTTGGCAAATCCGTTTGTCGGCATGGAAATCTCACCAAACTTAGATCAATCCAAACTAAATGAGACCGCCCACCAATATGTCATCGCCTGTGGCTTGGCCATGAGGGGGCACAGCGAATGAGCCAAATTAACCTGCTGCCATGGCGTGAAGATGCACGTCAAAAACAACAGCAAGAATATTTAACTGCGCTACTTGCCAGTGCCATTGCCGCTGCATTACTGATGTTTGCCGTATCATCTTTCTTTGGCAGCAAAATCGACAACCAGCGCGCCCGCAATACCTACCTGCAACAAGAAACTGCGATTCTTGACCAGAAAATCCAAGAATTAAACGATCTCAAACAGCAGAAACAAGATTTAGAGCAGCGTCTCAAACTCGTTCAAGAACTGCAGCAAAGCCGCAACTTGCTGACCCAGTTGTTTAACGCGATGGCCGACATGATTCCTCAGGGTGTTTACCTGACCCGCGTCGAAAAGCAGGACAAGCTTTTAAAAATTGAAGGTATCAGCGAATCCAACAACCATTTGGCAACGTTAGTGCGCAACATTGAGCAACTCGAATGGCTCCATAGCCCAAGCATTCAGTCTATTCAGGTCGATGAGATCAGGCCAAAAATTCTCAGCCGATTTGTCATGACGGTGCAAATCGTTGATAAAGATTTAGCATCATCCGAGCAAGAGGTAGCAGTCAATGGCAATTAATTGGCAAGCCGAGCTCGAACAATTAAAGAATGTCGATCTCGACCTTGAGAACATGGGCAGTTGGCCGAACTTGGTAAAAATCATTTTCGCCGTGATTTGCGCCGTGTTCGCGGGCTTTCTGGTGTATTACTTTGTCATCAGTGACCAACTCACCACGCTAGAGCAAGAACGACACGCCGAACAAGAGCTGCGCCAGCAATACCAAGTTAAATATGGCGTCGCGGTTAACGTGGAGTTATATCGCGCTCAGCTGGTAGATATTGAGCAACAATTCCAATCCATGCTCAAGCAACTACCAACCAAGCATGAAACAGCGGCGTTGCTCGATGACATGACCTACGTAGGCACCGCCAATGGTTTACGTTTTGATAAGTTGGAATGGCAGCCAGAGCAACAGCAAGAGTTCTATATCGAATTACCCATGCAGATTAAGGCGGTTGGGCAATACCATCAGCTCGGTCAATTTGTAAGTGACGTGGCAGGGCTCTCTCGCATTATTAGCTTGCACGATTTTGAATTGCTGGCGGATAAAGAAGCTCGCCAAGATCAGCTCATTATGAATGTTCAGGCACGCACCTATCGCTATAAAGATGCGGAGGAGCAACAATGAGACAGATTCTTATCGTTGCATTGTTGCTTGGCCTAGCCGGCTGTGGCGATAACTTAAGTGACGTACGCCAATTCGTACAAACCACTCAAGATGCCTATCGCCCTAAGCCTGAGCCGTTGCCAGAGATTCCAGAGTTTAGTCACATTCCCTATACCGCCAATGTGGTGCGCAGCCCATTTGTTGAGCCGGTGCCTGAACTCATTGAAGTTCAAATTGCCCAGCGCAAAGATTGCCTAACACCCAATCCGACTCGTTTGCGCCACCCATTGGAGTCATTTGCACTCGATGACATAAAAATGCGCGGCACCTTAGGCGATAACAATCGGTTGTTTGGTTTAGTACAAGCCAACGACGGCAATATCTATCAAGTGCAATTAAATGATTATTTGGGCTTGTTTCATGGCAGAGTAGTTTCGGTAACGCCGCGCAAAATCCTATTAGAGGAAATGGTTCCGGAAGGGGACGGCTGCTGGGCCAAACGTACAAATAAAATTGAATTAATTTCCGGCTAATGAAAATTGACCAACGGATAGGAGCAGGACTCGTGTTAACTCAACGGATATGGCGAGCATTTATAATCACTTTACTGTGGTTTCCATGCGTAGTTTTGGCCAGCCAACCGCAACTGATCGACGTGCGTTATAACGGTCTTGTTGACGATCAATTTCAGCTGGAACTTATTTTTGACCAACCTTATTTGCCGCCCACCACATCGGTAGCAAACTTGCCAGAGCAGATTATTGTCACTTTCCCTGAAACGGTGTCAGCAATGACCCTGTCGACTATTCCTGTCGGTGACAAAGGTGTTCAGCGAATTAACTTTTTTCAAACAGCTGAAGGTTTAGCTGTTCACACCATTATGGATCGTTTGCGCCCTTATTCCGGTCGCATTCAAGGCAACAGCTACATTCTAAATCTTGGTAACGACGATACCAGCAGCAAAGATCAGCCGAGCTATCTCAACAAAATTACCGCCATTGATTTTCGTCGCGGTGAACATGGCGCAGGCAACGTATTAGTGTTCTTAGAGCGCAGTTCGGTTGCTGCTGATGTCAGCCAGCAGGGCGACAAAATCGTCATGAGCTTTTTTGACGTAGCCATTGCCAACGCACTCGTAGCATTACTTGATGTGACAGACTTTGCCACCGTCGTCGACTTCATTGACGTGCAGCAAGATCGCCAGAAAGTAACCATGACAGTAGCCAGTAATGGCGACTATCGATTTAGTCACCAGCAAGTCGACAACCTATTTACACTATCCGTTGAGCCGGTTCTGGAAGAAGAAATTGCGCTCGCTCAAAATCAATACACTGGCAAACCCATTTCACTGAATTTCCAAGATATTCCGGTGCGGACCGTGCTACAAATCATTGCCGACCACAATGGCTTTAACTTGGTTACCACCGATTCCATTGCTGGCAACATGACACTGCGTCTTGACGGTGTTCCTTGGGATCAAGCGCTCGACATGATCCTGAAAATTCGCGGCCTTGGAAAACGCATGGAAGGCAATATTTTGCTGGTTGCGCCATCAGAAGAGCTTGCCATCCGCGAAGCGCAAGAGCTAAGAGCACAACAGGAAGTTGAAAAGCTAGCACCATTATTTTCTGAATATGTCCAAATCAATTACGCCAAGGCAGAAGACATTGCCGAGCTGCTGAAAAATGACGATGCCAACATGCTGTCCGAGCGAGGCTCGGTAACCGTTGATGAGCGCACCAACACCTTGTTAATTCGCGACACCACAGAGCAGCTTGAAGAAGTCCGTGGCCTAATCGCTGTGTTAGACCGACCGGTTAAGCAAGTACAAATAGAATCACGCGTGGTAACCATTCTCGACACAGTTAGTGAAGACATAGGCGTGCGCTGGGGTATCACCAATACCTTTGATGCCGGCTCAGGCAATGGTTCAACATCCGGAAGCCTTGAAGGGGCTGATGACGCCAACAATGGCATTGTGCCTTCCATTGCCGATCGGCTTAATGTCGATTTACCGGTTGCCAACCCCGCAGGCTCGATAGCGTTTCAGGTGGCTAAACTCGCCGACGGCACCATCATCGACTTAGAGCTATCGGCACTCGAAGTTGAAAACAAGGGTGAAATCATCGCTAGCCCGCGGATCACCACGGCCAACCAGAAACCAGCCTACATTGAACAAGGTGTTGAGATCCCATATGAAGAATCAACATCCTCGGGCGCCACGAACATTGAATTCAAAAAAGCGGTATTGAGCTTACGGGTTACACCACATATCACACCCGACAACCGAATTATTTTAGATTTGGTGATCACGCAAGATACACAAGGTGAAGAAGTGCCAACATCGACCGGTGGTAGCGCGGTTGCCATCGATAAACAAGAAATCGGTACACAAGTATTAGTCGATAACGGTGAAACCGTTGTTTTAGGCGGTATTTATCAGCAAACCACCAGCAAATCGGTATCAAAAGTCCCTATTTTAGGGGACTTACCTGCAGTCGGTTGGTTATTCCGAAACACCAGTGAGTCTAACGAAAAACGAGAATTATTGATTTTTGTGACGCCACGAATCATTACAGAAACGCTGTGATTCTTTACAAAGGCGATAAAAAATCATATAAACATCGGTCTGAATCGCGCTGAGGTGTTTCTTAGCGCATTCTTTTAACACCATGACGCGCTCAAAAAGCGCGATTTTTTCGCACCATCGGGCGTAAGTTATTTCTGATAGACGTTCACGGTAGAAGCGAACACTTCTTGATTTACCCGTATAAACGCAATGGCTGAAAAACGTAATATTTTCCTTGTTGGCCCTATGGGCGCCGGCAAAAGTACAATTGGACGACAACTCGCACAAGAGCTGCATTTGCAGTTCTACGACTCAGATCATGAGATTGAAAAGCGCACCGGCGCCGATATCTCCTGGGTTTTTGACATTGAAGGCGAAGCTGGCTTTCGTGTTCGTGAAGAGACTGTCATCAACGATCTTACCGAAAAGCAGGGCATTGTCCTGGCGACTGGCGGTGGCTCGATTAAGAGCAAAGAAAACCGTAATCGCCTTTCTGCTCGCGGCATCGTTGTGTATTTAGAAACCTCCATCGATAAGCAGTTCGCTCGCACTCAGCGTGACAAGCGTCGCCCGCTTTTAGCAAATGCGGACGATCCACGTGAAGTATTGGAAGAGCTAGCCGATCAGCGCAACGAACTTTATACTGAAATTGCCGATGTTGTAGTGCAAACCGACGACCAAAGCGCCAAGGTTGTTGCAAGCCAAATTATCAAGCAACTCGATCTGTAAACAAGGAGTTGGTTATGGAGCAGGTCACCGTCCAACTGGATGACCGTAGTTACCCGATTTTTATTGGTTCGGGTTTAATCAAGGACAGCAACTACATTGCTCCATACATCCGTGGCAAAAAGGTGGTGATTGTTACCAACACCACCGTTGCCCCGTTGTATTTGCAAGCCGTTACCGAGTCGCTTAGCGACTTTAATGTCGGCACAGTGATTTTGCCTGACGGCGAGCAATACAAGACCCTTGAGCACCTCAATAGCGTTTTCGATACGCTGCTAACCGATAATCATGGTCGTGATACCACCTTGGTCGCCCTCGGCGGCGGTGTTATTGGTGATATGACCGGTTTTGCTGCCGCATGCTATCAACGTGGTGTTGATTTTATTCAAATCCCAACCACATTGCTGGCGCAGGTTGATTCGTCTGTAGGCGGAAAAACCGCAGTCAATCATCCCCTCGGCAAAAATATGATTGGCGCATTTTATCAACCTCGCGCCGTCATCATTGATATCGACTGTTTGCAAACCTTACCCGCTCGCGAGTTATCAGCGGGTATGGCTGAAGTGATCAAATACGGCATCATCGAAGATTTCGAATTCTTTGAATGGCTTGAGCAGCACATGAATGCGCTCATGGCATTGGACTCTGACCTGATGAGTCATGCCATTGCGCGCTGCTGTCAGATCAAAGCCGACGTTGTTGCTGCAGATGAAACCGAGCGCGGCAAGCGGGCTCTGTTAAATCTTGGCCATACATTTGGCCACGCGATTGAAGCCGAACAAGGTTATGGCAATTGGTTACATGGCGAAGCCGTTGGCGCAGGCATGGTACTCGCTAGCCATACCGCAATGTTACAAGGCTTGGTCACGGAAGCTGAGCACCTGCGTATGGTGCAAATCATTGAAGCAGCACAACTTCCGGTGACAAAACCCAGCGATATGGATTATGCTTCCTTTATCAAACACATGATGCGCGACAAAAAAGTTCAAGATGGTCAGTTGCGACTTGTGTTACCTGAAACCATCGGGCGCGCCGGCATCTATGATGCTGTGCCGGAAACTGTGCTCCAACAGGTGATAGATAGCCAATAAACCATGCAGGCCTTTTGATGGAATTAGAGCCACACGCCACCAGCCTTTTGCCTTCACAGCAGCAACTCGTGCTGCGTATCCAGCATTTAGCCGGACTCGATTCCAACTTAGTGATTGTTGCCGGGCGCGAAGGGGCGGGGAAAGAAACCCTGTCCTCTGCCATTGTCGAGCAATACAGTAACGAATTTGACGTTGCTTGGTTGCCACTTAACGCCAAAAGCACCGATTCGGTCATCCGCTCACAAATTCTCAATCAGCTGTTTGTCGATACCGCTTACGATCCCGATGCGCCGCTACAACAGAGCATTAATGACATTCTGGGAGAGCAAGGTGGCAAGCAGCTCATCGTCCTCAATCATTCGGAACGACTAAGTAACCAACTACTGGTTGAGTTGTGGAGTGTGGTCGAAAACAGCCGCAAACTACCGGCTGGTACGCACCATATTGCGGTCCTGTTGTTTGCTGAACCTTCGTGGGCGAATCGCGTCTCGCAAGAAATGGCCGCCATTACCGACGCTGATCAGCCAGTATTACAAATTCCACCGCTACCATTGGACGAGCGCAAACAATTATTTGTTAACTTGCAGCAGCGCCTCGAACAAGAATCACAAGATGTCGACTTGTTTGAACGCCAGCTCGACGAGCAAGACGGCTTACCTGGCGAAGTTGTAGACCTTTGCAGCAACACGACAACCCCAGTAATCGACCCTCAGGCCGATGAGCAGCCCGCCGACAGTGAACCGCGTAAGTTTCCTATTGCTGCCATTGCCATGGTCGCTATGTGCGTGTTTATCGCGCTAATTTTGATGTGGGCATTTTCCAACAGTCAAGATTCAAACCAACCTCAAGCAAGCATTAAAGAACAAAGCACAACACAGGAAGCTGTTGCAGCCACCGAACCTTCGACCGCAGCAGATCAACAAGGGCACAATGAAACCCACCCCAACTCCGATGACAACCTAGCGTCGCTGCCAGCGCAATTACCCGCTGAAACATTCACGACGCAAGTTGATGATGAGTCGCAAAAACAACGTATCGAGCTAGATGAAAAAACGCTGGATAAAATTGCGGAAAAAATCCCTGACGCCGCGAGCGAATCAACGACAGAGCTCGCCGATACCGCCCCTGTAGATGTTTCAGCTAGTAACGAGGCAAGCTCAATAACGCCCGATATCAGTGAGCCTGTAGCGCCATCGCTGCCAGCCCCTGAACCACAACAAACAGAGCTACAACCAACAGAGCAGCAAGCGCAGCCGGTTGACGATGCCATAACAAAAGAGCCCACGCCGGCCGTGCAGCCTTGGTGGCATACCTTGAATTCCAACCATTATGTTTTGCAGCTTGGGGTGATGAGTAGCGATGCAGGTCTAATTAAATTTGCCAAACGGTATGGCCTAACAGCTGATCCGAAATTCCGTCATTATCAAAGTCAGCGCAACGGCAAGCCTGTATTCATTGGCGTGTACGGTGATTACCCCTCCTCGGTGTCCGCTCGCAGCGCCATCAAGACCATGGCACCAGCCGTTCAAAAGCTGAGCCCTTGGCCCAAATCCGTCGCCAAAGTACAGCAAGAAGTACAAAACCCTTGAGAAACTCCAAACAACGCTCATTTTTGAAATGGGCAGGCGGTAAATACGCGCTGATCGAGTCCATCACCAAACGTTTGCCAGCCGGCCCTCGTTTAGTTGAACCGTTTGTCGGCGCCGCCAGTGTGTTTCTCAATACTGATTACACCAGCTATTGGCTCAATGACATTAACCCTGATCTGATCGATGTGTACCGTCGTTTGCAGCAGCAACCCGAGCAATTGATTGAAGCCACGCGCCCCCTTTTCACGCCTGAATACAATCAGTCAGAGGTTTACTACCGACTGCGCACCGAGTTTAACCAACTCGAGCCGAGCTTGCGCCGTGCTAGCCTGTTTATCTACTTCAATCGACACGGTTATAACGGCCTTTGCCGCTACAATCGCTCAGGTGGCTTCAACGTGCCATTTGGCCGTTACAAACGACCTCACTTTCCAGAACAAGAAATGCGCGCCTTTGCCGCCAAAGCACACCGAGCAATTTTAACCTGTTTGCCGTTTGAGAAAGTTTTCGAGCAAGTTGAGCAAGGCGATGTTGTGTATTGCGATCCACCGTACGCACCGCTTAGCGCAACAGCGAGCTTTACCGCCTATGCTGGGAATGGGTTTAGTAGCAACGATCAGCTGAAGTTAGCCGAGTGCGCGAATCATTGTGCCACTCAGCAGTCGGCCTCGGTTTTGATCAGTAACCACGATCTCGATTCCACCCGAAGTTGGTACCAGCAAGCCACAATTACGCAATTGAACGTGCGCCGCACCATCAGTCGTAACGGCAATAACCGAGGAAAAGTGAAAGAGTTGCTCGCACTCTATCGCATAAAGCCCTGAAGTGATTCTCGCCTTGTTAGCTGCCTGCTAGCACCCAATGCACAATGCCAATTAACACGGCAACAAAGATGGCAATCAATAACACGCCAGCAATAACAAATGGCAAGATGCGACGCTGGCTGAAATCTGACTGGCGTACCGATTCAGATTGAACGCCAAATAGCGCACCTGCAGCACTTTTAAAGTAGCGCCACATGGGAAAAGTAATCCGAATTGAAATTACGCTGACGAGCTAAAATTAGCGAGATTCGCCGGTCGGCTTTTTATCTGATTGGATCGACTTGTTGCTATCACGAGACAGCAATTCAAGTAAATCAAGGAAGTGAAAACTAGTTGAACGACTGCTACCGATAGCCCATCCGTACCAAGATGTGGAAGGGTTTGACGCAGCAATTGCGCATTGATTGGTAGGATGACTACTTGGCAAGGCATTATCGTAGGAAACGCCGGACTCACAATCACAAGCCATCAAACCCGCAGTATTTGCTGCCTGGCTTTGATAAACCATACTCGCACCAATCGCAACAGTTACGACCAATGCTGAAACACTGCTGGATATCCATGCTAGTTTGCGTTTCATGATTGTTGCCTTTTTGCCTATTTCCATGTGTCAATCGGTTAACAAGTATACAAGGATGTTTCTGATGAAACAAATTGATCGTAAACAAAAAAACACCGCCTATTGGCGGTGCTTTTTATCGCATTGTATTCTTTATATTTTTTAGTGCTTACAGGTCGAAATCGACAGAGTAAGTAATCGCTGCTTTCAGGTCATCCATGTTGCCATCATCGAGGTCAGTTTTAGAAACCATCAATGTGAAACCGTCTTTGCTCAAAGAAGCGTTATAGTCGATGTAGTCGCTAGTACCGAACCAATCTTCAACCGTGTCACCGTCGCTCATGCCAACGTGTAGACCCAACTCCAGACCTTCAGAAACTTCGAAAGCTGCATCAGCGAAGTAGTAGAACATTTCGTCTTCTGCGCCATCAGCGAAGTCATCATAAACCATGGTAGAAACACCAACGGTCAAGAAGCTGTAAGAAACGCTCAGCGCGGCTTCAGCAAAGTTCAGGTCATCGCCATCTGGGTATGCATAGTAGATCAAACCAATGTCGTAGCTGAAATCACCTACTTCACCAGCATAACCGCCGTAGAAATCCATTTCGTAAGACGTGTCGTCACCGAAATCAACGTTAGAAACCCAAGTACCAACGTAGATACCATTTGAAGCTTCGTAATCGATACCACCAGATACAGCAGCGCCGTCATCTGATTGAGTAACGCCACGCCACAAGTAGTTGCTGGTTGCTGCAGCATTTGCAGACAAACCTTCAACAGCCATAGCTGGGGCAGATAAAGTAGCAGCTACGATCGCAGACGCGATCAAAGTTTTAGTTGCTTTCATAAGTGTGTACTCCTGGATATGTGAGTGATGTTATTCGACTTTTTAGTATGTCGTTTCATAGTCTGGGCTGATTAAAGCACACGCTATGCCAGAGTTGTAATACCTATATTTATTAAACATTTATGAATAATTATGCACTTAACAACGTTTTCTAATTTACCTCTTTGCACCACTTTTGATCCACGAGATAGTGCGCAAATCCAATTTGGTGCAAACAGTCATAGTTGGTGCAACTATTCAATAACCATCATCACTGCATTGACCAACCGGATCCGCTACACTAACGCCTTTACTAAATCTGAGACGTAAACAACCGGCGAACATAACCCATGGCTAATACAATTCATCCTCATGTTATTGCTCCTTCGATCTTATCGGCTGATTTAGCGCGCTTAGGTGATGATGTGGCAAAAGTGTTGGCCGCTGGCGCCGACTGGGTTCACTTCGATGTCATGGACAACCATTACGTCCCCAACCTGACGTTCGGCCCTGCCGTGTGTAAAGCGCTGCGCGACTACGGCATTAGCGCTCCCATCGATGTACATTTAATGGTTGAGCCCGTTGATGCCTTAATTCCACAATTCGCTGAAGCTGGCGCAAGCCTGATCAGCTTCCACCCAGAAGCGTCAAAGCATCCACATCGCAGCATTCAAGCAATTAAGGCAGCTGGTTGTCAGGCTGGCATCGTACTTAACCCAGGTACACCGCTCAGCATTGTCGATTACCTTATTGATGATTTAGATTTGATCTTGTTGATGTCGGTAAACCCAGGCTTTGGTGGCCAGAAATTCATTCCATCGACCATGGACAAAGTCCGTCAAACACGCGCACTGATTGACGCCTACGGCCTTCCTATCCGGCTTGAGGTTGATGGCGGTGTCAATACAGCCAACATTGGCGACATTGCAGCTGCGGGGGCCGATACCTTTGTTGCTGGCTCAGCTATTTTTGGCCAACCCGATTACGCCCAAGTCATCGCAGAAATGCGTACTAAATTGGCCTCTGCTGCAGATTCTGAAACCATTTCTGAAGCTGGTGACGAGTCCTAATGGTGTTCCAGGGTATAAAAGGCATCGCATTTGATTTAGATGGCACCTTGCTCGATAGTGCGCCCGATTTAGGCGCAGCCATCAATGTAATGCTGACTGATTTAGGTGCAGAGCCGGTTTGCGATCAGCTTTCCAGACAATGGGTTGGTAATGGCATGCCCAAGCTGGTGCAACGGGCAATGGCTCATGCAAAACTTTGCTCATCGACTTACGAGCAAGCGTTTACACTGTTTACTGACGCCTACGCCGCTGATTCCAGTTCACGTTCACGTTTATATGAAGGCGTTGCACCTGCGTTGGCTGAATTGCATAAACAGGGTATGGCCATGGCGTTGATCACCAATAAAGCGGCGCGCTTTTTACCAAGCCTATTAGCTGACTTTGATTTAGCCGATTACTTTTCAATTGTCTTAGGTGGCGACACCCTGCAAGAGAAAAAACCACACCCACTACCGTTATTGCATGTTTGCCAACAATGGCAAATTAAGCCAAGCGAATTGTTGATGGTGGGTGACTCCAAAAATGACGTTCAGGCAGGGCAGGCCGCGGGGGCACAAACCCTTGGCTTGACCTACGGCTATAACTACGGCGAACATATCGCCCTTAGCAATCCAGATCAGGTTGCTGATAACTTAATCGAGCTAGCACAGCAGCTGGCTTCAACAAATCAACACGTTTAGGTAATACACATGTCCAAACCCATTGTGCTCAGCGGTATTCAGCCCTCTGGCAGCCTTACCATTGGTAACTACATTGGCGCCATCAACCAGTGGGTGCCAATGCAGAATGAATTCGATTGCTTCTTTATGCTGGCCGACTTGCATGCCATTACTGTGCGCCAAGATCCGCAGCAACTGCGCAATCAAGTTTACGACTGCTTGGCTATGTATATCGCCTGTGGTTTGGATCCAGAAAAAAGCGCTATTTTCGTTCAGTCTCACGTACCAGAACATGCGCAACTGACTTGGGTGCTCAACTGCTACACCCAAATGGGCGAATTGAGCCGTATGACTCAGTTCAAAGATAAGTCAGCCAAAAATGCCAGCAACATCAACGTGGGCCTGTATGGCTACCCTGTTTTAATGGCTTCGGACATTCTGCTTTATCAAGCTGAGCAAGTACCGGTTGGCGATGATCAAAAACAGCACCTTGAATTAACTCGTGACGTCGCCACGCGCTTCAACAATATTTACGGCGACACCCTTCGTGTGCCAGAGCCCATGATCCCAAAAGTCGGCGCCCGCATCATGTCACTACAAGAGCCGACCAAGAAAATGTCGAAGTCGGACGTGAATCCAAAGTCCTTCATTTTGTTGAATGACACGCTCAAGCAGATCACCAAGAAAATTAAATCGGCAGTGACCGACTCTGATGAACAAGCTCGTATCTATTTTGATACGCAAGAGAAGCCTGGTGTCTCGAATTTACTCACATTGTTGTCAATCGCTACCGGCCGAACCATTGACGATTTAGTCCCTGAGTACGAAGACAAAATGTACGGTCACCTGAAGGGCGACACGGCGGAGGCAATCGTGGCCATGATTGATCCGATTCAGCAAAAATACGCTGAACTACGCGCCAATACCGACTACCTGCACTCAGTTATGCGCAGTGGTGCTGACCGAGCGAGTGCGCAAGCGTCCAAGACGTTGGCGGCGGTATACGACAAAGTCGGCTTTATTCAAGCGCCTTAATCCGCTCACTTTTATTAAGCCAACTAACGCCAGCAGCCTGCTGGCGTTTTTGATCTTGATTAATTAACAACCAATCAGCGTTAATTTACAGTGGACAAATCAGCTACAACCTGTATATTAGAATTATCTAATTTAATATTATTCAAAAGGCCTTTGCTATGACCCGTATTGTTATCGTCGGTGGCGTCGCCGGCGGCGCATCTGCTGCCGCTCGAGCGCGCCGAATGAGTGAGTCTGCCAATATCGTCATGTTTGACCGCGGTGATTACGTTTCCTTTGCAAATTGTGGCTTGCCCTATCATATTGGCGGCGACATCGAATCACGCGATGCTTTAGTGCTGCAAACCCCGCAAAGCTTTAAGCAGCGTTTCAATGTTGACGTGCGCATCGGTTGCAACGTGGAACGTATCAACGTCGCCAGTAAAACCGTCACGGTACGGCAGCTTGCCACCGGAGCTTCTTATGAGGAGCCCTACGACAAATTGTTGCTTAGCCCCGGCGCCAAGTCGGTCTTGCCGCCCATTCCAGGGTTAATCAATAGTCGCTCATTTACCTTAAGAACCCTGCCGGACATGGACAATATCATGGCTTTAATCGAGCGTGATAAACCAACCCATGCCACGGTTATGGGTGGCGGATTTATCGGTTTGGAAGCAGTTGAAGCTCTCAAACAACGCGGCTTGAGAGTAGCCCTAGTTGAACTTGGCAAGCAGGTCATGGCCAATGTGGATGCAGAAATGGCCAGTCCGCTGCATCAAGCAATCAAGTCCCATGATGTCGATTTGAAATTGGCTACGGCGGTTACCGCAGTGCAAGAGCGTGAAGCCGATTTACAGCTGACCTTATCTGACGGCCAAACCCTCAGCACCC
The DNA here is from genome assembly GCF_019457915.1 of Neiella holothuriorum. Taxonomy (GTDB): domain Bacteria; phylum Pseudomonadota; class Gammaproteobacteria; order Enterobacterales; family Neiellaceae; genus Neiella; species Neiella holothuriorum. Next base: position 279,504 of record NZ_JAHZSS010000002.1, on the reverse strand, counting down.
AGTTGCTGATCCTTGCAACAGGCGTCAAGCCTGAAATCGAGCTGGCACAACAGGCCGGCATTGAAATTGGTGAACTAGGCGGTATTAAGGTCAACCAACGTATGGAAACGTCAGTGGCCGATATCTATGCCGCTGGCGATGCCGTTGAACATGTTGAGCTAATTTCCGGTGCGCCAGCACTGATCCCGCTGGCAGGCCCCGCTAACCGACAAGGCCGCATTGCAGCCGACAACATGCTCGGTGGCGATAAGCGCTACCATGCAACCCAAGGCACGGCCGTTTGCCGAGTCTTTGATCTGACCATTGCGTCAACCGGTGCCAGTGAAAAAATGCTCCAACGTAACGGCCGAGATTACGAAAAGATCTATGTCCACCCGATGAACCATGCGGGTTACTTCCCCGGCGCCAGTGCGGTGAGTTTGAAGCTGTTATTTGAGCCAACAGAAGGCACTATTCTTGGTGCACAAGCAGTCGGAAAAGACGGAGTCGACAAACGTATTGATGTGCTTGCCATGGCCATTCGCGCCAAATTAACCGCCTTTGACTTAGAGGAGCAAGAGCTTTGCTACGCACCGCCTTACGGCTCGGCTAAAGATGTGGTCAATCTGGCCGGTTTTGTGGCCGCCAACTACTTACGTGGTGAAACTGACATCTGTCAGGTGGAGGATGTGCTCAGCCCTGCGCCCAACCAAGTGGTGTTGGATGTGCGTAATCCACCGGAGTTAAAAAATGTTGGTGAAGTGGCAGGCGCCGTGAACATTCCACTTGATCAGTTACGCGAACGGCTCAATGAGTTAGACGATACCAAAGAATATTTGGTGACCTGCATGGTCGGTCTACGGGCTCATGTCGCTACGCGCATGCTAATTAACGCCGGCTTCAAAGCCAAAAACATGACGGGCGGCTTTAAGACTTACCAAATGGTTAACGCCTGTCTGTAGTTTCATTGGAGCCAAATCATGACCGAATTTACCCCTATCAGCGCACTACTAGGCGGCGCGCTCATTGGCGCAGGCGGCGTACTCTTGTTGCTGCTCAATGGCAGAATTGCCGGTATCAGCGGCATTGCCAGCCAACTACTGCAAAAACCAAACGGCGACTGGGGTTGGCGGTTGGCTTTTGTTCTAGGTCTAATCGTTGCGCCGTGGGTGTTGTTACCGACAGCCATCAATATTGCGCCACTGGCCGAACGCAGCACCACGCTCATCATCATTGCGGGCTTGTTAGTTGGCATGGGGACCAATATTGGCAGCGGGTGTACGTCCGGTCACGGCATTTGTGGCATGGCGAGATTATCAAAACGTTCCATCGTCGCCACCCTTGTGTTCATGACAACGGCAATCATCGTGGTTGCTGTTTCATCTAATCTCAAAGGGTGGTCCTGATGAAACAACCAACCAATGTTAAAACTTATCTAAGTGCCTTGGCCTGCGGCCTATTGATGGGGCTTGGTCTAGTCATTTCCGGTATGGTGAATCCTCAAAAAGTCATTGGCTTTTTAGATCTGTTCGGCCATTGGGATCCGTCACTAGCCTTTGTAATGGCCGGTGCACTTGCTGTGTACGCGCCCGTTTACTGGTTGGTTGTAAAGCGCCGAGAGAAATCAGCGTTACAGCAAACAATGCAAATTCCAGTGCGAACCGATCTCGACTGCAAACTACTCATAGGCGCCATTTTGTTTGGCATTGGCTGGGGGTTGGCCGGTATTTGCCCCGGCCCAGCCTTAACCTTATTGACCACCGGCGAATCGCAAATCGTGCTGTTTGTCGTCGCGATGTTTGCCGGTTTCTGGCTGGCACCCAAGTGGTTATCGCTGCTCGATAAAAACTAAACTTCAACCGACATAACAAATTCGATATTTTACATATCTGTTTTTTTGTATATGATTAGCGTACTCATTTGTTGGAGTCGCTATCATGTCAATTGCTACTGAGTCAGCTGCCGACACGCAGCTTACCCTTGACCAATCTTTAGATATCGTCAAATCACTGGCCGATATCAACCGACTTGAACTGACCTTGCTGATCGATCATCAAGGCGAGCTTTGCGTGTGTGAGCTAGAAACAGCCATGCAACAACCGCAAGCTAAAATATCTCGCAACTTGGCATTGCTGCGCCGCGCAGGCGTACTGACCGATCGACGGCAGGGGAAATGGGTTCATTATCAACTCAATTCCGATATTCCGGCATGGCTTAAATACATGTTGGAACAACTAAAAACTTCTGAAACAGCACGTATTACACAGCTTGTAGTCCGCATGGAGCAAATGGGCGAACGCCCTAAACGTCTCCGCGACTGCTGCCCCGGAGAAGCATCATGACCATTAAAGTAGGTATTAACGGCTTTGGCCGCATTGGCCGCCTTGCGCTGCGCGCCGCATTCGACTGGCCAGAATTAGAATTTGTTCAAATTAACGATGTCGCCGGCGACGCCAGCACCCTCGCTCACTTGCTGCAATTCGATTCGGTACAGGGCACTTGGCAACACGAGGTGACCAGCGATGGCACTGACATGCTAATTAACGGTAAGCGCATCGCTTGTAGCCAAGCCAAGGCTATTGCTGATGTGGACTGGTCTGGTTGTGATGTTGTGCTCGAAGCCACCGGCGTCCATCGTAAAACCGAGTTATTACAGGGTTATTTAACTCAGGGCGTGAAGCGCGTGGTGGTGTCAGCGCCAGTGAAAGAGCCGGGCATCGCCAACATCGTGATGGGCGTAAATGACCACCTTTATCAGCCAGATCAACATCCAATCGTCACAGCCGCAAGCTGCACCACAAATTGCTTGGCGCCAGTGATTAAAGTGATCAACGAGCAGTTTGGTATTGAGCGCTGCATGATGACCACGATTCACGATCTGACCAACACGCAGACCATTTTGGATGCACCACACAAAGATTTACGCCGCGCCCGTGCTTGTGGCATGTCGCTGATCCCAACTACAACCGGCTCAGCCACAGCCATTGTCGAAATTTTTCCTGAGCTAAAAGGCAAAATTAACGGTCATGCGGTACGCGTACCATTGGCCAATGCCTCATTGACAGACATGGTATTCGAACTACAAAAAGACACTTCAGCAGATGAAGTCAATGCAGCATTGAAGCAAGCTTCTGAAAGCGAACTACAAGGGATTTTAGGCTTTGAAGAGCGCCCGCTGGTATCCATCGACTACAAGGGCGACCAACGCTCTACCGTGGTGGATGCACAGAGCACCATGATGCTCGAAGCGCGGATGCTGAAAATCTACGCTTGGTACGACAATGAAATGGGCTACGCCACTCGCACGAGTGAGCTGATCCGTAAAGTTGGTTTGTCGGACCAAGCTTAAATTGAGATCGTCAAGGTTTAGAACCCTCTAGAGTCAGGGGCCGTAACAGGCCCCGCGCTCGGTATCGTGCAGTCACCGTTATTGCCGCACATCGGCAGGAAACAACGCAACATGACCCATGCCCTAAAACAATACCTTCTGGTTACTTTCAATTACTGGAATTTCACGCTCACTGACGGCGCACTGCGCATGTTGGTAGTGCTTCATTTCCATCACTTGGGGTATTCGGCGCTTAGTATCGCCATGTTGTTTTTGTTTTATGAAGTGTTTGGCGTGATCACCAATCTAGTTGGCGGCTGGCTGGCCACCCGGCTGGGTTTAAACAGCACCATGAACCTCGGTTTGGCGTTACAAATTATTGCCTTGCTAGCACTGGCTGCGCCAGCAGAGTGGCTCTCTATACCCTATGTCATGGCCGCCCAAGCACTTTCCGGCATCGCCAAAGATCTCAATAAAATGAGCGCCAAAAGCAGTATCAAGATGCTGTTGCCTGAGCAACAACAAAGCGCGTTGTACAAGTGGGTTGCGATTCTAACGGGCTCAAAGAACGCGCTTAAAGGTGCTGGATTTTTCTTAGGTGGCGGCCTGCTGGCTTGGTTTGGGTTTACTCAGGCCATGCTGGGAATGGCGGCTGTATTGGCGGCAGTGCTCGTTATGAGTTTGTTGTTGCTACAAAAAGACTTAGGCAAAGCCAAAGCAAAAACCAAATTCCGCGATATTTTCTCCAAAAGCCGCAGCGTAAATGTACTGTCCGCTGCGCGCATGTTCCTATTTGGTGCTCGCGATGTGTGGTTTGTTGTGGCGCTACCGGTGTACCTCGCGAGTGTATTTGACTGGCCACATTTGCAGGTGTCTGGATTTCTCGCCGTATGGGTGATCGGTTATGGCTTGGTACAAGGGGTTGCACCTATTCTCACACGCATAGGCGGCCAAATCCCAGATGGCCGAGCCGCATTGTGGTGGGCAAGTATACTGGCCGCTGTGACAGCTTTAGTTGCCAGTCTCGTTACGCTGCAATGGCAGCCTCAGTTAGCCATTGTGATTGGCTTGCTAGTATTCGGGGCGGTGTTTGCGGTGAATTCTTCACTCCATTCCTATTTGATTGTCAGCTATGCCGATCGGGATGGGGTATCGCTTGATGTTGGCTTTTACTACATGGCCAATGCCATGGGCCGGCTGATTGGTACTGTGTTGTCAGGCTTGGTTTACCAACTCGCAGGGCTTACCGCTTGCTTGTGGGTTTCAGTAGCATTTTTGCTGGCAACAAGTGTCATTTCAATCGCCTTACCAAAAGGCAAATGAGTCTAGCTAAATGCGCGATAGGCCATGACAATCGCCATCAGCAAAAATAAGCCGCCACAAGCGCCATGGAGCCACTGCATATTGAGTCGCCGTAGCAAGGTGCAACCCACCACAACCCCAATCCCTGTCGTGAACGCCAAGCCGACGGTGGCACCGAGCCAAACCGGTACAACCGGATAATTAGCGCTCAACGCCGCAACACTAAGTTGCGTCTTATCACCTAACTCGGCAATGGCAATTAAACTAAACGTGGACCACACCACCTGCTTGCGGCTGATTGGCTGGCACGTCAGTTCTTCATCACCCTGTAAATGATGCATTGCTTCTTTACAAGCTTGCCAACCAAAGTAGCCAAACATGGCGGCGGCTCCAGCCAACACCCATTCGGCCGGCAACCAGTGAGCTAATGAGCCGCCGACAATTACAGCAACCGCATTGAGCACTGCAAATGCGGCAATTGCACCTATTAACACGAGTCGAGCAGGCTGACGAGCAGCCACAGCCATGCATACAAGCTGACTTTTGTCGCCCATTTCGGCTAACACAACAACGGCAAAACTGATGCTTATGGCGTCTAAACTCATCATCAATACTTTATTGGGATTAACGTCGCTAAAAAATTCGGCGCTATTGTCGCATTTCAAAAATTAAAGTCAGCGTGATCTGCGTCATATTTTACTGGAGCAAAACCACCCATAGTTAATGCATATTATTTACAACAATAAATCAGCCTTCTGCCATGCAAATCACCGACCGCGCAATCGAAGACAAAACCATGCCGCTGTTTCGTTTAGCGTTTCGCCCTTTATTCCTGTTTGGCACCCTCTATGCTGGCTTTATCATGCTGCGCTGGATATTAACCTTATCCGGCAGCTGGCAGTGGACGCACCCGGTCGCGCTGTTCGGTTGGCATGGTCACGAACTACAATTTGGCTTTGCCATGGCCATCATCATTGGCTTTTTATGCACCGCGACCCAAAACTGGACTGGTATTCCTGGGCTGCGAAGTTGGCCGTTAGTGGCATTAACGAGTTGCTGGATCGCGGGTCGATTGGTGGCCAATATTTGGCCAGAATCCAGCCTGCTCTTTCTATTTGACAGCTTATTCATTGTAGGCGGCGCACTGGCCGTTGGTCGCCAATTAATCCTGTCTGGCAATCGTCGGAATTTAGTCTTTCTCCCCATATTAGCGGTATTTTTAGCACTGCATTTAGCACAGGTGTGGGCCTTTCAATCCGCACCGCAATATAGTCGCCCGTTGGGCTTTGCCGGCATTTGGTGGGTAGCGGTCATCATTAGCATGTTGGCTGCGCGCGTGGTGCCCTTTTTCATTGAACGACGACTTAATGACAAACTACCCCGCGACTCCGCTTGGTGGATTGCTGGCGCTCAATTCAGCTTGGTCGCGCTGGCCGTTGCGAGCTTATTCCAATCGCCAGAGTTTGTGTTGCAAACGGCCGCAGGCATCGGCTTAATCTTCCAATTGCCTCGTTTATTGCGCTGGTACCGCGCCGGTATTTGGTCCGAGCCGCTATTGTGGTCACTCTATTTGAGCTTTGCTTGTTTGCCACTGGCTTTATGGCTGCAGTTATTTACAGGTCAACAGCATATCTCCGTTGTCATGCACGTGTTAGGGGTTGGTTTAATGGGCGGTATGATTATCGCCATGATGGCGCGTGTCAGTTTAGGCCACACCGGCCGCCCGCTAAAAGCCCACCCGATGGCGGTCATCGCGATGGCTGCGATGTTGGTAGCCGCACTTTCGCGCACGGTCATTCCGTTGTTCGGTAGTGGCTGGTTGCAAATCAGCTATCACTTGGCAGCAACTGCTTGGCTGCTCTCAATTTTTTGTTTTTTATGGGTCTATGTACCCATTTTGGTGCGTGCCCGAGTCGATGGAAACCCGGGTTGAGGAACGCCTCACATAACAAAAAAATAACATGGATAGTTCTCCCACAGACTGAATAAAAGCTTGATCCAGATCAGTAATCCCTTGGGGTAAATCTCGCCTAATACACCAGATATTGTGTTGGCGTTAAATTTTGACCGCACATCTTGTGGATCAAGGTCAAATAACCTGTGTATAAGTTGGGGAGAAATTACTGTGAAACCTGTGGTGATCAAGCGTGACGGCTGTCGTGTACCTTACGATGGCGAACGCATCAAGGAAGCTGTGATCCGCGCTAGTATTGCGGTTAATTGCAAAGATAATGCATATGCCGATTTAGTAGCGCACGCCGTAACATTGGAGTTTGAAGCTCGCGACGAAGTTGATATCAACGAAATTCAGTCGGTAGTCGAAAATCAACTCATGCAGGGGCCATACAAAGGCCTAGCTCGTGCTTACATTGAGTATCGCCATGATCGCGATATGATTCGCGAACGCCAAAGCCGCCTTAACAGTGAAATTCAGGGCTTGGTTGAGCAAAGCAACTCAGATCTGTTGAACGAAAATGCCAACAAAGACAGTAAAATCATTCCAACTCAGCGCGATTTGTTGGCCGGCATTGTAGCGAAACACTACGCCTTACAATACATGCTGCCGAAAGATGTCGCCCGCGCCCACCAAGTGGGTGATATTCATTATCACGACCTCGACTACGCGCCGTTTTTCCCGATGTTCAACTGCATGCTGATTGATTTAAAAGGCATGCTGACGAACGGCTTTAAAATGGGTAACGCGGAAATTGAAACGCCGAAATCCATTGCCACCGCTACCGCGGTAACCGCACAAATCATTGCCCAGGTTGCTAGCCATATTTATGGCGGCACAACCATCAATCGCATTGATGAAGTGCTCGAACCCTATGTGCGCACCAGTTACAAAAAGCATCTGCAAGTCGCTCAAGAGTGGGATATTGCGGATGCAGAGGCCTTTGCCCGCGCACGCACTGAGCAAGAATGTTATGACGCATTCCAATCATTGGAATACGAAGTGAACACCTTGCACACTGCCAACGGCCAAACCCCATTCGTCACTTTTGGTTTTGGTTTAGGAACCACTTGGGAAGCGAAACTGATTCAACAGTCGATTCTGAAAAATCGCTTGGCAGGCTTGGGTAAAAACCGCCGTACAGCCGTTTTCCCGAAACTAGTTTTTGCCGTAAAAGATGGCTTAAATCACAAGCAAAGCGATCCAAATTACGACATCAAACAGCTGGCTTTGGAGTGCGCGTCTAAGCGTATGTACCCCGATATCCTCAACTATGAAAAAGTGGTTGAAGTCACCGGTTCGTTCAAAACGCCGATGGGCTGCCGTAGCTTCTTGTCAGAATATACCGACGAGAACGGCGAACAAATTCATGAAGGTCGCAACAACTTAGGTGTGGTTAGCTTGAACTTGCCGCGCCTTGCGGTCCAAGCTAAAGGCGATGAAAAACGCTTTTATAAGCTACTCGATGAGCGCCTGAAGGTTGCCCGTAACGCACTCGATTCACGAATCGAGCGCCTGCAAGATGTAAAAGCCCGCGTAGCATCCATCTTGTATGTGGAAGGTGCTGCAGGTGTTCGTTTGAACCCAGATGACAGCATTGCTGATATTTTCAAAAATGGCCGCGCCTCTATATCGCTTGGCTACATCGGCGTGCATGAAACCATTAACGCCCTGTACGGTCATGACACTCACGTCTACGACAATGCCGAGCTGCGTGACAAAGCGACCGCCATTGTTCAGCACCTACGTAATGCCGTCGACCGTTGGAAAGCTGAAAGTGGTTATGGCTTTAGCTTATACAGCACGCCAAGTGAAAACCTCTGCAGCCGCTTCTGCAAATTGGATGCAAAAGAGTTTGGGGTGATTGCTGGCGTAACCGACAAAGGCTACTACACCAACAGCTTCCATTTGGATGTTGAGAAAAAAGTTTCTCCTTACGAAAAACTCGAATTTGAACGTCAATATCCAGCCATCGCCAATGGCGGCTTCATTTGCTACGGCGAATACCCAAACATTCAACACAACGTTGAAGCGCTGGAAGACGTTTGGGATTACAGCTACAGCCGTGTTCCTTACTACGGCACCAATACGCCAATTGATGAGTGCTACAAGTGCAACTTCACCGGTGAATTCCATAGCTCTAGCAAAGGCTTTGTTTGCCCAGAATGCGGTAACTCCGATCCTGAAACCGTATCAGTGACGCGTCGTGTATGTGGTTATTTGGGTAGCCCAGATGCGCGCCCATTCAATGATGGTAAGCAAGAAGAAGTGGTACGCCGAGTCAAGCACTTAGACGATGCGGCCGCTCCGGCGAAGCCCCCTGCCGACGTACAGCCTGCATCTGAGCCAGAGCCAGTGGTCGCACAGGAAGCCGCTTCCGTTTCCGCATGAACTACCACAAATACTTCCCGGTCGACGTATTAAACGGGCCGGGAACTCGTTGTACCCTGTTTCTGTCAGGTTGTGAGCATCATTGCCGCGGTTGCTATAACCAAAGCACTTGGTCACCAGATTCAGGGCATCTATTTGATGATGCGCTACGTCGGCGCATTATTGCTGATTTAAACGATCCTGAGATTCGTCGACGCGGCCTCACCTTGACCGGCGGAGATCCGCTACATCCTGCGAATGTGTCTGCCGTAACTGAGCTGGTTGCCGATGTGCGACGCGAATGCCCAGGCAAAGATATTTGGCTATGGACCGGCTACACGCTAAACGAGCTGACCTCAGAACAACAGGCGATCATTAAGCAAGTTGATACGCTGGTTGACGGTAAGTTCGAACAAGACTTGGCTGATCGACGTTTGAAGTGGCGTGGCAGCAGCAATCAGGTCGTTTATCAAATCAACGATGGTATCGCCACAGCGGTCGACGTTGATCACTAGTCAATTCGCTTGAGTCCCTGGTAGCTAGATATGCAGCAAGGTATTTTTCAGCAACAACATGCGGCAGATGTTGAACAATTATTTGAGCAAGTTTTTAGTGATGCCGAAGGCGCAGAAGAAGGCCGCACCATAGCGGAATTAGTCCACAACCTGATCACCACAACGCCTGAGAACGATCTGCAAGGCTTTGTTACACAGAGCAATCGACAGCTAATCGCGAGCATCTTTTTCACCCCGCTTACATTTGAAGCCAGTTCGCAGCCAGTTTTGCTGCTTTCACCTGTCGCCGTGCATACGCAATTCCAAGGGCAAGGTATTGGCCAGCGCCTCATTCACTTCGCCCTTGCCAAGCTCAAACAACAAGGTGTAGATCTTGTTGTCACCTATGGTGATCCATACTTCTATAGCAAGGTGGGCTTTGCGGCGATAGCTGAATCAATGATCAAACCACCATTCGTTCTCAGCCAACCAGAGGGCTGGCTCGGTCAGTCACTCACCAATACAAAGATGGCGGCGATTCGTGGCAAATCGAGCGGTGTCTCCGCCTTTAGCCAAAAAGCTTACTGGTAATCTATCCATTAGCAGCTGTTTCAGTTTCGTGTATAGTTGCCGAAAATCGGCGAAAGCCGAACCAAACTCAACCTTCTACATTGCAGATCGGCCCTTGTTATGTTGTTGATGATCGACAATTACGATTCCTTTACCTACAACTTGGTGCAGTACTTTCAACAGCTGCAACAAGAGGTTATGGTGCTGCGTAATGATGAGGTTGATATTGCCAAAGTTGCTTCCCTTGCCCCAACACATCTGGTCATTTCGCCGGGCCCATGTAGCCCAAATGAGGCTGGTGCATCGCTCGATCTGGTTCGGCATTTTGCCGGTAAACTGCCAATTTTAGGTGTTTGCCTTGGCCATCAAACCATTGCCCAAGTATTTGGTGGCCGCGTGGTCCGCGCGCCACGCGTGATGCACGGCAAAACCTCGCTTATTGAGCACCACCAGACCGATTTGTTTGAAGGCTTACCCAACCCGCTACGCGTCACTCGGTACCATTCATTGTTGGTCGCACCAGATAGCTTGCCCGACGAATTAGAGGTCACGGCTTGGTACCATGACCGGACGAATAATCAACGTCAAATCATGGCATTACGTCATCGAACCCTGGCCATTTACGGCGTTCAATTTCATCCAGAATCAGTATTGACGGAACAAGGGCATGCGCTACTCAACAATTTTTTAAAACAAAGGGTTGGCTAACGGCGCTTGGCAAGCGATAGTAATGGTTCGAGTCAAATTTGATGATCTGTTGCGCTAACCATAAAAATGAGTATGTCTGCTAATTCGTTTACCGATCAATCCGATAATCAGGGATTATTCTTTGATCATTTAGTGCGCCAGCAATTTACTTGGTTTGGCGGGCAGCAGCAGGCGCTGACAACTTCGGCCATCGCAACGCGTTTAGCCGAACACCTTGAAACAGCCATGGGGCAGACGTTCGAAAATCCGAAGCGGCTGCTATTCGTTCGGTTGACCTTGGGTGAACAATTGCCAGCCATGCTTGATTTGGTGCTCGATCAAACCGATACCGACGATCCAATGCGGCGCACCATTAACAGCGAAAGCTGGGTTGCCAAAGAATTGCTGCAATGGGTCAATGCACCGCGGTTTCGCCAAATTACCGCAACGTCTCATGATTTTGTTGGCTCATTGGATCAAGCCTTATCCCACTTTGGCGGTAAAATTTTAGCCTTTCAATTGGTTGAATTTGCCATGATTCAGGCAGCCGGCCGCAAAGTGCCCTTCTGCCAATTGATGAATCGGCGGATCCTTGAATGGTCACAAGAAATGGCTCAGTGCGCTCGCTTGTTGGCTGAGCGGCGGGGTCTTTGCCCGGCATTGTCATCGTTAGCTGCGCTGACACAAGGTTTAGCGCCGCTTGCCATCAGTCAGGCTTTTGTTGACTTGTTTGATAATCAAATCAAGCAAGCGCTAGAGAAATCTCGTCAATCAGCGCAAAAGCAAGTGTACGATCAAATCAAAGATATCCGGCCACCCGTTGGTATTCTGGCCAGTCACTTAGCTCGCTCGTCAGCGCTGCAACATAGTTTACTGAATGAACTCGGTGCCACCGGCCAAATCATTGCGTCGCTTACCCGCGAAGCCGATGCCGACTTGCCCGTAGGTCAGCTGTCAGAAATGGCGCAAGTATTACGGCAGGCACGTGGCTACTGTCAGTATCGTTGGCTCAACGATGCTTGTGCGCTCACCCCACACCAAAGCCATTCGTTACTGGCGGACTTAGCCTTAAGCGAAGACGAAATGGCCGACCTTTCTCGTCTCCGACGACGATAAAACAATTCAAAACAATTCGAAACGTCAACGCACCTCATGCACTCAATATGCATTAGGATGCGAAATATTATTCACTTTTTGAATAAAAATTTATTTTTTATTCAAAATTGTACAATAGCGCCCCCTTGAAGATAATGACATTCGCTTCGGCCTAAGCATGGCCATCTTCGTGGGGCAGTAATGAAAAGGAAGCAATTATGAACCAGCAACAGCAAATTACCCGGCAAACCTTCGATGACGTGATGGCGCCAAACTACGCCCCAGCGGCCATGATTCCTGTTCGCGGCGAAGGCTCTCGCGTTTGGGATCAACAAGGTAAGGAATACATAGACTTCGCCGGCGGCATCGCGGTGAACTGCTTAGGCCATTGCCATCCGGCATTAGTGGGCGCCCTGCAACAGCAAGGCAATCAACTGTGGCATGTGAGTAACGTCTACACCAATGAGCCAGCATTGGCCTTGGCACAACAACTGATTGACGCAACCTTTGCCGAAAAAGTGTTTTTTGCCAACTCAGGCGCAGAAGCCAATGAGGCCGCACTCAAATTGGCGCGGCGCTATGCCCTTGAGCGTCATGGCGAAGGTAAAGACCAAATTATTGCCTGTAATCACGGTTTCCACGGTCGCACCTTCTTTACAGTAAGCGTGGGTGGCCAAGCCGCCTACTCCGACGGTTTTGGGCCAAAACCCGGCGCCATCGATCACATCGATTACAACGATTTGGCCGCACTAGAGCAAGCCATGTCAGAGCGCACCTGTGCCGTGATCATTGAGCCACTACAAGGTGAAGGTGGCGTCATTCCGGCCAGCGACGAATACCTCCGTGGTATTCGCGAATTGTGTGACAAGCACAATGCCCTACTTATCTTTGATGAAGTCCAAACCGGCGTTGGCCGTACCGGTCACCTGTTCGCTTACATGGATTCGCCAGTTGTGCCCGATATTCTTACCTCGGCCAAATCATTAGGCGGTGGCTTTCCTATTGCCGCCATGCTGACGAGCAGCGAGATTGCTGCAAGCCTAAAAGTAGGGACGCACGGCTCAACCTATGGTGGTAACCCGCTAGCTTGTGCGGTTGCCTCTGCAGTGCTGAAAGAAGTAAACACACCGGCAATGATGGCCAACGTAAAAGACTTAGAGTCTTACATTCGCACACGCCTAGACGCCATGAATGAAAAATATCAGGTGTTTGCCGAGGTGCGCGGAAAAGGCGCCTTACTCGGCGCGGTGATGAATGACGCGTACCAAGGTCGTGCCCGTGATTTTCTTACTGCAGCGGTGGCCGAAGGCTTAATGATGCTCGTCGCCGGCCCCAATGTGTTGCGCTTTGCACCAGCACTCAATATCTCGCCAGCAGAATTAGAGCAAGGGATGGACGCGCTGGAGCGCGCCGTTGCCAAAGTTTCTGCGTCGAGTTAATTACCGTAAATCGTCATTTAAGGAGTATGGCCGATGCTAATTATTCGCCCCATTGCTAAACAGGATTTTCAAGCACTGCAGGAAATTGCTGAACAATCTGGCATTGGCTTTACCTCTCTTCCGCAAAATGATGAGCTACTAAAAGCCAAGATCGCTCGCTCGGTGAACTCCTTTGCCTGTCAAACGGATAAACCGGGCGATCAGGGTTACCTGTTCGTAGCCGAAGATACTGAAACTGGCGAAGTTGTGGGCACCGCGGGCATTGAAGCTTCTGTTGGCCTCACCGATGCGTTTTATCACTACCGCTTAGGCAGTGTGGTGCATTCGTCGCCTGAACTCGGTATTCATAAAACCGTAAAAACATTGAGCCTGTGTAACGACTACACCGGTGCCGCAGAGCTCTGTACTCTGTTTCTGAAAAAGTCACATCGGCGCGGCAGTAATGGGCGCCTGTTAGCCAAAAGCCGATTTTTATTCATGGCCAGTCACCCACTTCGATTTGGTGACACCGTGATTGCTGAAATGCGCGGCGTTTCTGACGAGCAAGGTCGTTCTCCATTCTGGCAATGGTTACAAGAGCACTTTTTCGATTTGGATTTTCCAACCGCCGATTACCTGACCGGCATTGGCGAAAAGCGTTTCATTGCCGAACTCATGCCCAAATACCCCATTTACGTCAATTTGCTGAGCAAAGCGGCGCAAGACGTGATCGGCCAAGTTCACCCGTCTACCGAGCCGGCGATTGCACTCCTTAAAAAAGAGGGCTTTCGATACAAAAATTACGTCGATATTTTCGATGCAGGGCCAACTGTTGAGTGTCCGGTGGATCATGTCGAAACCGTACGTTACAGCCAAGCTGTGGTGATCCGAATTGGCGAACTGGCAACTCCAGCCACGGAATTCCTTCTGGCCAATACCTGTTTAACGAATTATCGCGCCGGTGTCGTAACCGCACACCAACAAGAGGGTGAGTTGTTCATCGACGCCAAACAAGCGGCCATGCTGGGCCTTTCTGATGGTGACGGTGCACGCTGCTTCGCCATGTCATCTGATTCAAATTCCACTAGTAGTTGAGGTTTGTCATGAGCAACATCCCATCCATTACCGGCCAATTATTTATCCAAGGCCAATGGCTTGCCGGTCAAGGCGCAGCGTTGCAGTCTGTTAGTCCATCCAATGGCAATATTGTTTGGCAAGGCAAGAGTGCAACACCGACGCAAGTTGATGACGCTATTCAAACCGCCCGCACAGCCAGCGCAAGTTGGGCTCAACTGTCACTGGATGAGCGCCTCGCAATCATCGACCGATTTGGCGAATTGCTGACGGAGCACAAACCACAGTTAACCGATTTAATTGCAGAAGAAACAGGCAAACCGCAGTGGGAAAGTGCCACCGAAGTTGGCGCCATGGTTGGTAAAATTGCCATCTCAAAAAAAGCCTATGACGAGCGTACAGGAACTCGCGCCAGCGATATGCCCGTGGGCAAAGCGCATGTTCGCCATAAGCCACACGGCGTAGTGGCGGTGTTCGGTGCATATAATTTTCCGGGGCACTTACCTAACGGCCACATCGTACCGGCTCTGATTGCTGGTAACACCATCATTTACAAGCCTAGCGAGCAAACGCCTGCGGTCGCTGAATTCTATGTTCGCCTATGGGCACAAGCAGGATTACCCGAAGGGGTATTGAATTTGTTGCAAGGCGCTGTTGAAACAGGGCAAGCGATCGCGCAACACCCTGCCATAGACGGTTTGTTCTTTACCGGTAGCTCCACCACAGGCCATAAAATCCACCAAGGTTTTGCCGAACAGCCAGGCAAAATTCTGGCATTGGAAATGGGCGGCAATAATCCGCTATTGGTTGCTGAAGTAAGTAATGTGGATGCGGCAGTTCATGACATTGTCCAATCGGCCTTCATTTCCGCAGGTCAGCGCTGTACCTGCGCTCGCCGCTTGTTGCTACCCAACACGCCACAAGGTGACGCCATTCTAGCTCGCTTGCTCGAAGTCAGCGCCGCTATCCAAGTTGGTCATCACGATGCATCGCCACAGCCGTTTATGGGCTGTGTGATCTCGGCTGAGGCTGCCAGTGCAGTATTAGCAGCACAAGAGCAACTCATTGCACTGGGCGGCAAGGTGCTACTCAAAGGTGAGCGACTATCACTGGGTGATGCATTTGTAAGCCCGGCGATTATCGATGTGACCGATGCCGAGCCCTGCCCAGATGACGAATACTTTGGGCCACTGTTGCAGGTTTACCGTTACGATGATTTTGAGCAAGCGCTCGTTATCGCCAACAACACCCGCTACGGTTTATCCGCCGGTTTATTGGCTGACGATAGCAAGCTGTACGATGATTTCTTTCAGCAAATTCGAGCAGGAATCGTCAATTGGAATCGGCCAATTACCGGCGCCAGTTCAGCCGCACCATTCGGCGGTATTGGCGCGTCAGGAAACCACCGAGCAAGTGCTTACTACGCAGCTGACTACTGTGCTTATCCTGTTGCATCAGTCGAGGCGGAGCAATGTGTGCTACCGGCGACATTAAGCCCAGGATTAACTCTGTAACGACAACATTAGGAGTGACCGTCATGACGGATACTGCAGCGAATTGGCAACCTTTGTTTAACTCGTTATGGCAGCAGTATCTTGCTGTCACTCCCTCAGCATTACCCATACATGAATTGCTACGGCAACAAGCCGCCAACGGGCAAATCGTAAATGATCACATTGCCCTGCGTACCTTTAACCTTGCACCGGTGAACCTCGCCCAATTAGCGGCCCCCTTTGAAGCGCTCGGCTACCGAGCCGCTGGCGATTACCAATTCATAGCTAAAAAACTGCAAGCAAAACACTTCGAGCATCCCGATCCGCTTGCTCCTAAAGTGTTCATCAGTGAGTTGTTAGTGGACCAATTTTCGCCTTGGCTACAGCAACAAGTTTCTCACTTGATTGCTCAACTACCCGAAGACTTTACCGCCAGCCCTAATTGGGTATCAGCCGGCCGCCCTTGGTCCATCGATAAAGAGACCTACCAGCAACTCATTGCCGAAAGCGAATACGCAGGCTGGCTAGCCGCATGGGGCTATCGTGCCAATCATTTCACGGTAAGTATCAATCAACTCAACAACAACCCACCACTGGCATCTATCAACGACCAATTACTACAGGTAGGTTATTCGCTCAATACCGCAGGCGGACTCATCAAGGGATCTCCTGCCGAGTTGCTAGAGCAATCGAGCACATTGGCCGATCGGGTTGCGTGTGAATTTAGTGATGGCAAGGCTGAGATAGCCAGCTGCTTCTATGAGTTTGCTAAGCGTTACCCACAGTCAAATGGTGAGCTCTACTCCGGCTTTGTGGCAGCCTCAGCAGATAAAATTTTTGAGTCGACCCATCAGGCAAAGTGATGGTTAGGACTTGCGGCGTTTGAAATACCGTTTGAGTAGGTTTCGAAACGGCTGATCGAAGAGATAAAATGCCAAATAGTAAGCCAAGTACCCGACCATGATGGCCATATCTGCCAACCACAAGCTAGCAGGGTAAGCCGCGCCAAAGCCCGCCAATAGCGAAACCGGCATATGAATGGCGAACGTCTTGAACGGCATGCCTTTTTGTTGCGTGGCAGATAACACAACTGGCAACAACAACAACACAGCAAACATCATTTGCATAACGACTCGATTCCAGTTTTACGGCACATAAAAAAACACCCGCCAATTGGCGGGTGTTTTTATGAATCCGGCTTATCGGGTGCCAAACACCACAATCGTTTTACCGTGGGCATGAATCAGATTTTGCTCTTCGAGCATTTTTAAGATTCGACCAACGGTCTCACGCGAACAGCCAACAATCTGGCCGATTTCCTGACGAGTAATTTTGATTTGCATACCGTCTGGGTGAGTCATTGCATCAGGCTGTTTTGCCAAGTGCAACAAGGTTTGCGCAATGCGACCAGCTACATCTAAAAACGCTAGGTTACCCACTTTCTGGCTAGTGCTTTGCAGACGTAAAGCCATCTGCGATGACAGACGCATTAGAATTTCTGGATTAACCTGAATTAACTGGCGGAATTTCTTGAATGAAATTTCTGCCACTTCACAAGCAGCCTTAGCACGAACCCAAGCTGTACGCTCTGGCTCTTCTTCAAACAGGCCTAGCTCACCAATGAAGTCACCTTGGTTCAGGTAAGACAGGATCATTTCTTTGCCATCTTCGTCTTTAATCAGAACGGCAACAGATCCTTTGATGATGTAGTAAAGAGTGTCGGCTTTTTCACCTGCGTGAATCAGTGTGCTTTTCGCTGGATACTTATGAATATGACAATGAGACAGGAACCACTCTAGAGTCGGATCTGGTTGTGGTTTCGCAATAATAGCCATATTAGCTCCTTATAATTTTGATGGTTTCCCCCGAGCGCCACAATCGTCAGACTGCTTATTTGCCCTTCCTTGGAATCGTGGCATTAACCATGCTCGACTTGGCAATAAAACTAACACAAATTTTAATCAGCAAACCAGCTTAATATGAGGAAAACGCGGATTAAATTGCAGGTTAATCAATGAAAGGGAGAAAAACAGCCTTAAGGCCTTCGTCAGCGCCTAGCCTGTGGGCATTCCAGATCAATAAATGAGCCAACATCCCATGATTATTGAGTTATTACTCTAATATCGTTTTAGCTAATTTAGGCTAGTGCGCCGCACCTAGCTTCCGCATAAACTCAAGAAACCGGTTTATTTTTTCACCAGCTCACACTATTTAAAGCCCGTTGCACTATTCATTGATTCGCTGACTTAGGCACCGCAAAATCTAACCAAAATAGTCAGTTATTGAGCAAGGCTGCGCCGCCAATCCAGCATTTGTGAAGGACTGTACTAAGCTTGTTTTTTATAGTGCAGACACCCACAAGTATGCCGCAAGCTCACCCAGAAGGCTGATTGACCAAAAGGCTAAACCAATGAACATGACCTTCATTCAACGCATCTATGCCAGTTTTGGCGTGTTGGTTTTTATTCTTATTTTGACGGGCTTAGTGAACTACTACCTACTATCCCGTTTTAATGAAGGCGTTGAGCAAATCGTCCACCACGAAATACCCAGTCTAGAATCCAGTTCTAATTTTTATAGCGCGCTGCAAACCAGCAACCAAATTATCTCCGATGCGCTAGCTCAATCCACTGCCGCCCAACTTGAGCAATCACAAGCAGCCTATGAAGCTGCCAGCCAGTTGGCCGAAGACGAGTTAGCGTTACTTGCCAATCAAGGGAATCAAGAGCTGATTCAATCGCTGCGTACGACGTTGCCAGAATTGCAGCGCATCTCAGAATTAATGCTCAAAGAACACAGCAATCGCATTGCATTAGAACAATCCAATGGCGAACAAGTCCGTGACATGCTGTTGGAAATGGCTCGCTTCAAGCAGCACTTGCTGGCCAAGAGTTACGCCATCGCCGATGACTATGTGCGCTGGAGCTTTAACGAGTTACTCAACCCATTCGAACAAACAGAAGTGCTGCTGATGAAAGCACTCAACGCTGCCAACCAGAAATCAATCGACTTTTCCGGCGGCCGCATCGAAAAACTGTCACCAATTCTCGATGAAAAATTTGCCAACTTAATGGAAGAGATGGCCATTTATCAGGATTCTCGCACCAACTATCAAGCCGAATTTGAACCGCGCTGGCAAGCCATCAAGCAAGATATATTACTCTCGCAACAAGGCGCATTTAATCAGTTTCAGGCATTGGTAAAAGTGCGAGATAGCAACGAACAAAACAAACTCAGGCTGTTTGAACTCCAACAGCAAGCCGGTAGCACCGTTAAGCAGTTAATCGCCGAAGCAGATACTCGCATTAATAAAGCCAGTGATAGTTTGGCAACCCAATATAACCGTGGCATTAGCATTACGCTGATTGCGGTGCTTGCCTCGGTAGCCATTGGGTTGCTTGTGGGCTTTCGTATCAGCCAACTGCTTCGCCGTGCAGTACGTCACGTTGGCGGCGCGCTGGAACAACTCAGCGACGGCGACATGACCGCTCGCTCCGGCTACTCGTCAGTCGATGAGTTTGGGGAAATTGGCAATGACGTTAACCGACTGGCCGAGCGCATGCAGCGCTCATTGAGTGAAATTCATGCCACGTCGTCCCGCCTCAGTGAGCTCGCACAAAATAATAATCACTTATGTAGTGATGCCGAGCAGCGTCAAATGAGCCAGTCGCAAAATATTTCGATGTTGGCTACCGCCATGGTGCAAATGGAAGCCAGCTTTGCTGAAGTCGCACAATTGGCTTGCGACACCGCCGATCAAGTATCTAACGTTGAGAAGTCGGCCAAACTTGGTAGCGAAATCATGGCGCAAACCATTGATAGCACCAATGTGGTATCCGGCGAGCTAGAAAGCAGTGTCGAACGGATCCGCGATGTGGAGCATTACAGTGAGCAAATTGGTGACATTCTGAATGTGATTCGCGGCATTGCCGAGCAAACCAACCTGCTGGCGTTAAACGCTGCCATTGAGGCGGCTCGTGCCGGTGAGCAAGGGCGAGGGTTTGCAGTGGTTGCCGATGAAGTCCGCCATCTGGCGCAACGCACCGCCGAGTCCACCACCGAGATCCAACAGCGTATCGAGAATTTGCAGCAGAGCATTGATGGTGCCGGTAAAGTCGTGCGAGAAGCGCAAAACAGCATGGGCAGAAACTTGGAAAAAGTATCCGATGCCGATACTGCCATGGGTACCATCCAATCGGCCATGTCTCAAATTGCTGATATGGCCGCCCAGATCAGTGCCGCCACGGAGGAGCAACGGGTAACCTCACAAGATATCACCCGCACGGTCAGTGAAGTGAATGACACTGCTGATGCCAACTCCCAGCTAATTGGCCAAGTCAATGAAGCCAGCGACCAACAGGCTTCTATGGCCGAAGAGCAGCAGCAATTGGTGGGGCACTACAAGGTATAAAAAACGGCCCCTTGCTTGGTATGTAGCAAGGGGCCGTTGTTATTCCGTGATTCGTTGTGCGACGAGCGAGTGGCTTAATACTCCATCGCCTTGCGTTTTTTCTCGAGCAATTCATCCAGCAGCGGTGTCAAAATCAACTCCATGGCAAAACCCATTTTGCCACCTGGCACCACCAATACGTTTAGTCGCGACATAAACGAACCATCAATCATTTGCAGTAGATATTGAAAGTCGATGCCTTGGGTTTCCTGAAACCGAATCACCACAAAACTCTCATCCAGCGAAGGAATATTTTTGGCGGCAAACGGATTCGAGGTATCGACCGTTGGTACACGCTGGAAGTTAATATGGGTGCGAGAAAACTGCGGGGTAATGTAGCGCACGTAGTCTTCCATACTACGCAAGATAGACTGCGTTACCGCTTCGCGAGAATGACCACGCTCGGTGGTGTCGCGAATGATTTTTTGCGTCCATTCCAGATTAATAATGGGCACCATGCCCACCAGCAAATCAACATGCTGCCCCACATTGTGCTCTTCGGTAACAACACCACCGTGTAAACCTTCGTAATACAGTAGGTCGGTATCTTCCGGCAAATCTTCCCAAGGAGTAAACGTCCCCGGCATCTGGTTGTAGGGTACAGCCTCATCAAAACTATGCAGGTAACGGCGGACTTGGCCCATGCCATTGTCACCATAGCTCTTAAAAAACGTTTCGAGCTGACCAAAGTCGTTGGCTTCTGGGCCAAAGTAACTGATGTGTTTGCCCTGCTCCTGAGCTTTGCGGATCGCCATGTCCATTTCGGCGCGAGAATATCGGTGGAAGCTATCACCCTCAACCAGAGCAGCATTAATATTGCGGTGGCGGAACATGTGTTCAAACGCGGTGCTAGCAGTGGTAGTACCGGCTCCAGACGAACCAGTAATAGCAATAATAGGGTGTTTAACCGACATGGAAGGCCTTTGAGCTAAGAATGCGGTTCATATTGTTGTCAGGCTGGCGCCGTAAAATCAAGTTTCGTCAACGTCCGCTTGATATTGGCTGGCGGCAAACTTGTCAGCCGGCACGAGATCAACACTGTCGTGCAGCTCAGAATAGAGCAGTACCGCAAGACCCGAACGAAGCTGACTGAGTACCTGCTGAACTTTTTCCTCAAGGGTAACTTCTTCACCACCGTAATCAGTCCCTTCGCGAAGCACAAACGATTCCGCAATGGCGTGGAGGGTTTCTGGGGTTAGTTGATCAATGGGGATTTGCATTAGTGCTGTTTCAATCCGGGCAATGGCGCTTTGAGGTTGAGCGCGACACTACCCGAATTTGGAGGTAGGCGACAGTTAAACTTGGTTATCGATAATTTGACCGATGGTTGGATTACTTTCCGAGCCCTGCTCAGTTTGACTGTAGAGGTAGGCTGGGGTGACATTATCGGTTGCCACACGATATTGAGTTTCTGTCACCTGAATATCGCTTGGCGAAATGGTGTTGCTATCGCGATCGGCCTCACCATTGCTGGCAGACGTCACATAAGCATCAACAACACGCTGTGTTTGATTGTAATCGGCGACTCCAACGGCAGCCTGTCGCTGTGCATCCTGAACATTCTGCTCTTGCTGAGCGATGTCGGCACGACGCGCTTCCACCTGATCGATAAGCTCTCGCTGCTCTTCCGGCGACAATTGCGGGCGTTCGTTTTCTGGGATTTCAGCAATAGGAGGCTGAACCTGTTCACGGTTGTCAACAGGCGTTTGTGGCTGATTATTGTTGCTCAGCACCTGCTGTTGAGTGCTGTAACCAAAACTGGCTGCTGGTGAAATAGATGTCATGGGGCCTCCTAACTACAACTCGAGATACTTTTTATTCGAACACTAAGTATACGTAAAGTTCCCTGAACCGGCGCTGAATTTGTACAAATATTATTCAGCCACCTGTTCATGTTTCGCTACAAGCTCTTCCATTTCGGCAGTATCAGCAAGCCAAGATTCTTCATGATCATCCAATTTCCTTTGGACATCAGCACGTTGTTGGATCAACTTGGCTAACTCTTGCTTGTTACTGTCTTCGTAAATGGCCGGATCAGCCAGCCGTTGCTCTAACTCATCAACTTGCCCTGATAATTTGTCCATGGCCTTTTCATGGCGTTCAATCGATTGGCGTAACGGACGAGTTTGCTGACGAAACTCAGCATCTCGGCGTTTTTGATCTTTGCGGCTTTGCGCTGGTGTTGGCTTATCACCCTGAATCGACTGCTCTTCAGGCAATTGCACCAGCTTTTGATAATCCGTCAAGTCACCTTGATAAGGGACGACTTCACCATTGGCCACCAACCAAAGTTCATCGGTGGTAGACGTAATAAGATCACGATCGTGCGACACCACCAATAGCGCACCTTCATAGGCTTGCAGCGCAAGTTCTAACGCATGGCGCATTTCCAAATCGAGGTGGTTGGTGGGTTCATCAAGCAGCAGTAAATTCGGTTTTTGCCAACAAATCATCGCTAACACCGCGCGGGCTTTTTCACCTCCAGACATAGTGGCTAATTCGCTCAGCGCATCATCGCCATGAAAGTTAAAGCCACCCAAGTAATTACGTAATACTTGTTCGGTCTGATCGGGGCTTAATCGTTGCAACGCGAGTAGCGGTGACACATCGCCATCAACTTGCTCAAGCTGATGCTGGGCAAAGTAACCAACAGCCAATTTTTCACTGCTGTGCTGAGCACCATTGAGCACCGCCAAACTACCCGCAAGCGCTTTGATCAAGGTACTTTTGCCGGCGCCATTGGGGCCAATTAAGCCAACTCGCGAGCCAGGCACTAACGACACATTGACCTTGTTGAGAATCTTGCTGTCGCCGTATCCCAAATCGGCTTGTTCGATACTTACTAGCGGATTTGGCAGGTGGGCAGGGCTTGGAATGGCAAACGAAAACGGGCTGCCAACATGAGCTGGCGCGCTGGCCTCGAGCCGCTCCAAAGCTTTAATTCGACTTTGGGCTTGGCGCGCTTTGGTTGCTTTGGCGCGAAACCTGTCAATAAACGACTGTAAATGAGCACGCTGACGCTGCTGCTTTTCGAATTCAGCAGCTTGCTGGGCAAACCGTTCTGCTCGTTGACGTTCAAACGACGTGTAATTGCCCGAATAGGTCACGATGGTACCACGTTCAATATGCGCAATGTGGCTGATGATATTGTCAAGGAAGGTACGGTCGTGACTAATCATCAACAAGGTGCCATCGAACCGTTGTAACCAACGCTCAAGCCAAAGTACCGCTTCTAAATCAAGGTGGTTGGTGGGTTCATCAAGCAGCAGTAAATCAGCTCGGCAAATCAACGCTTGCGCCAAATTCAAACGCATCCGCCAACCACCTGAAAAATCACTGACGGGCTTTAGTTGTTGCTCATGGGAAAACCCCAGACCTGACAACATAGCGCCAGCTCGAGCATGAATGCTGTAGCCGTCAATTGCCGCCATTTTGCCGTGCAACTCAGCTTGGGCACTGCCATCGTGTGCTTGTTCTGCCAGCGCCAATTGATCAGCTAGATTCTGATATTCCGTATCACCCGCAATCACGTAATCAATGGCCGAAACAGGTAATGCTGGCGTTTCCTGAGCCACATGGCCAATGCGCCAGCTCGGCGTAATCTTCACGTCACCTTTACTGTGTTCAAGTTGCCCAAGCAACAAGGCAAACAAAGTCGACTTACCACAACCATTACTACCCACCAGCCCTACTTTATGGCCGTCTGGAATATGCAAGTTGGCATCTGTTAGCAAAGCCTTAGGGCCTCGCATTAATTCAATTTCCTGACACTGAATCATCAGAGTCGACTCCGCTTGGTAAACACGAAAAAAATGCTGACTGGATGCCAGCGCGGCAATGGTAACTGACAAAGTGACGTAGCCCAAATTCAGTTGAGCAAATCAGCTGGAGCCCAACGCAAGGTCTGCGTACAATCAACGGCACATCAACAACGTTAAGAAGCCACAATGAGCAAACCGAAACGACGCTTTATTGCCGGAGCCAGTTGCCCCAAATGTCAGCAGCAAGATGCTTTGGCACTTATCAGCACCGAAGACTCAAGTTATGTGGAATGTGTGGAGTGTGGTCATGTGCAACATGAACCAGGTAGTGACAACCAAACGCCAGGCTTGATTGCCACGTTTAACCCAAATCAAGATTAAATTAGTCGCTCATCGCGGACGCGGTGGCCTTTAGTAATGAGGCGGAGGCGTTTCTTCTGACTCACTCGCCATATTTGAGCCTTTCAAGTCATTGACTTGACGGAACATGAGTTTGACTTGCTGTTGCAGCTTATCGATCAATTCCTGATGCGCACTCACTTCCTGGTTTAAATCAGCAATGGTGGTGTCTTGGAAAGCCAATTTGGTTTCCAGCTCTTCAATGCGTAGTTGCAATTGTTCGGTCGATTCCGAGGTTGTCACAGCGAAGTCCTTACTACTTAACTTGATCCGGTAGCGGCCAAGTTTCGGTGAAGCCAGCCGAGCTGATGCTATACAGCCACTGGTCGGAAAAGGCGACATCATACACCACTGCGCTTCGCCAACGGTTATCGGATTGCGTACCTACTTGCCAGCTCTGCACTTTTTGACCCGTTTCCACATGCCACAACGCTAATTCTCGTGACGGCGATCCCGTTGCTAACCATTGCCCGTCTTTAGAGAAGCGTGCAGCGCTGAATACTTGTTGGCGAGCCTTGAAATTCAGATTACTGACCATATCACCGGAAGGAATGCGCCAAATTCGTGCCTGCTTGAGACTATCAGCGGTAAACACATAACGGCCTTGCTGATCGAAGCGAACTTGAGTGACACGGCTCGGATGATTGAACTGTTGAATGATTTGTGCGGTCTCAGTACTCCAGAGCTTGGCGCTGTAATCACTGCCACCGGTAATGGCATAGAGGCCATTAGCCGATAAGTCGACCGCATTGATTTTTTCTTGATGACCGAGAAACTCAAGGCGACGCCCGGTAACGCGGTTGAGAAAAACGGCGCGGCCATCTGTCAACCCGTACAAAATATTGTCGCCGCTGTCGTCAATGGCGATATCGCGTAAACGACCAGATGGCGTGGAATACCAGCCTAATGATTCACCGCTGGCGGTTGACCAAACGGCAAATTCGGCTTCCGAGGCCGTGATAACAAACTCGCCATTAGGCGAAAATCGGATGAGATAAACAGGACTCGAGTTTTCACCAAGTTGCCATTGGTAAATGAGTCCTTGTTTTTGGTTGTCCCAAAGCGCTAAGTTATGGTGGATCGAGGCATGAATAGCCCACCGGCCATCGGCAGATAGCGCCGCAGCAGAGCTTCCTTCAGCCGTTTGTTCAATTCGACCGGCTGGCTGATCGGCGCCGCTGCAAGCCAATAGTAATGTGGCTGTGGTAAACAGAATGACGAGTTGACGTAACGCGTGCGAGCTTGCGTACACAAGGTTCATAACAAACAGAAGTTTTTAGGCCCTAACGGCATGATAGCGCTAGTAAAGTTGTTTCGCTATTCGCCGTGTGGAATAACCAGAGAATTTTACCGTCAATGACTGACGGCGATTCACATCAGGAGTAATACATTAATGAAACGTCTTGCATTAGGCACAGCGGTAGTCGCAGCAATGCTGGCTGTTGGTTGCCAAAAAGATCAGGCAACTACACCAGCACCAGAAGCATCAGCCGAACAAACTCAAGCTGCGGCAGTAGCCTTTGCTTCAGACCGAGAAAAGCAATCTTATGCCACGGGTGCTTTCATGGGCCAGCAAATGATTCGTATGCTTGAAGCCTACAAAGAGCTCGGCATGGAACTCGATGCCAAGCTAATCGAGCAAGGCATTGTTGCTGGCCTGAACGGTAGCAGCCAAATTGATGAAGCCGGCCTGCAAGAAGTGTTAACTGCACTTGAGCAAGAGCGCATGACCAAAGTGCAAGAGCTGCAAGAGAAAGCACAAGCAGAACGCGACGCTGAACTAGCAGCCAACAAAGCCGCCGGCGACGCATTCTTGGCTGAGAATGCTGCCAAAGAAGGCATCATGGTGACTGAATCAGGCTTGCAATACGAAGTATTGGCCGCCGGTGAAGGTGACTCGCCAGTTGCGACCGACCAAGTAAAAGTTCACTACCGTGGTACCTTGATTGACGGCTCTCAGTTCGACAGCAGCTACGATCGTAATGCACCAGCCGTATTCTTCCTCAATCAAGTTATTCCTGGTTGGACGGAAGGCGTTCAGTTAATGAAGCCTGGCGCTAAGTACAAGCTGTATATCCCGTCTGATCTTGGTTATGGCGAAATGGGTTCACGCGGCGCGATTCCAGGTAATGCGGCATTAATCTTTGAAGTTGAATTGTTAGAAATCAACCCAGAGCCAGCTGAAGCACCTGCGGCAACGCCTGCTGCAGAATAAATTTCAGGCATACAAAAAGGCGCTTCGGTGAATCACCGAAGCGCCTTTTTTATTTACATCGAATGAAGTCGTTGATCTTGCCGATTAAGCTGACTGCGGCGACGTCGACGCCAAATTGCCAATCAGCGAGTCTTCTAATTCAAAGCGCTGCGACAGCGCCTCGCCAAGCTGGCTTAAGTCATCATCAAGCGAGCCCAGCTCGTCATCGACGGGCACTTCGCCGTAGCGATCATTAAAGTTCAACACAATGTCAGTGCTGGCATTAATACCCGGATAAACTTTTGCCGCAAGTTGTTTGGCCTCTGGGTTCTGTTCGTCCACGAGTTTGTCATACATTTCAAAATGACCTGCAGAGGTGTAATCAAGCAGATCGGAACAAAATTCCTTCAATGTTTTGGCGTCCGGCAACTCTTGCTCATGCTCAAATGGCTTGAGGCCCGCCAGCTTGCAGTATTGCACCAGAACAGTTTCACGATCCGCCAGCCAGTTATCTATGGCCTTATTGGCGCCGCCCCACGCTGCCTGCGCTTTTTCCAATCGTGTCAGCATCTAGGTTCTCCAAACTCGTTTGATCAGCTACTCATTCACATTGAGCTTAACTATCTTGATAGTCAATGTCTTATTGTTTTGTTACGGAAGTATGGCAGTTACTACAGGAAATTGCCCGATGATCTGACCAGATCGTTGCTGGAATCACATGAGTAAAGACGGTCGTTATGAGGTGTTATTTCGTCGCCCTAAAAGACAGGCAATAAAAAAGCCTCACTATCCAGTGAGGCCCTAATCTGCGAAGGTACAGTCTCGTTGTGACGAGATTCTTAGTTGTTTTTCGCTAGCTCGGGTGAATTTTTACCACTGCCCTGTTTAATCAGCAACTTAGTGGCGAAGAAACTATGGAAAGCTTCAC
Source organism: Neiella holothuriorum (assembly GCF_019457915.1). Lineage (GTDB taxonomy): Bacteria > Pseudomonadota > Gammaproteobacteria > Enterobacterales > Neiellaceae > Neiella > Neiella holothuriorum. The sequence goes on along the minus strand of NZ_JAHZSS010000002.1, from coordinate 252,008 downwards.
AAATATATCGGCTGAATATTTACTCGAGTGATCTAGCGCCAATAGTTAATTTGGTTCGCCTCTCGAACCAGAAAGTTGGCACCGAAAACTTATTTTTCAGCCGGCGAAAACCGCCCGCTGAACAAATTGCCAACAATGATTTGGCGCGGATAACGTTCGACTCCGCGCCAAAACAACATATAATCGCCACAAAACCAGTTAAAAAAGACCCTACATGAGCCAGTTAGAAAATGATCGTTATTTGCGCGCGTTGCTACGCCAACCAGTAGACCGAACCCCAATTTGGATGATGCGTCAGGCTGGCCGCTATTTACCAGAATACCGTGCCACTCGCGCCGAAGCGGGTGACTTTATGTCGCTGTGTAAAAACGCCGAATTGGCTTGTGAAGTCACATTGCAGCCATTACGCCGCTTTCCACTTGATGCAGCCATCCTGTTCTCCGACATTTTGACCATTCCCGATGCGATGGGTTTAGGGCTCTATTTCGAGACTGGCGAAGGACCTAAGTTCAGCAAACCCGTCCGAACGGCTGCCGATGTAGCAAAGCTTGCCGCACCGGATCCAAACCAAGAATTGCAATATGTGATGAATGCGGTCAGCACCATCCGCCGTGAATTGAAAGGTTCCGTGCCACTGATTGGTTTCTCGGGCAGCCCTTGGACACTGGCGACCTATATGGTTGAAGGTGGCTCCAGCAAGACCTTTAGTAAAATTAAGGCCATGGCGTTTGGCGAGCCAGCACTCATGCACCAGTTACTGGATGTTGTTGCAGACTCAGTGATCAGCTATCTCAATGCTCAGGTTGAAGCCGGCGCTCAAGCATTGATGATCTTTGATACTTGGGGCGGCACCTTGTCAGGCCCTGCCTATCGCGAGTTCTCCCTCGCCTACATGCAGAAAATCGTTGATGGCTTAGTACGCCATGCCGATGGTCGCACCGTTCCTGTTACCTTATTTACCAAAAACGGTGGTCAATGGCTTGAACATATGGCCGCGACCGGCTGTGATGCGCTGGGCTTAGACTGGACCACCGAATTAGGCGATGCGCGCGCACGTGTTGGCGATCAGGTGGCACTACAAGGCAACATGGATCCGTCTATGCTCTACGCGCCTAAGCCAGCCATTGAACAAGAAGTGGCACGACTGCTCGCTTCATACGGCAAGGGTACAGGCCACGTATTTAACCTGGGCCATGGCATCCATCCAGAAGTTGACCCCGAACACGCGGGCGCCTTTATTGCCGCGGTACAAGCGCAAAGTGCGGCGTACCACCAAGGCGAGTCATAACTAAAACTTTCCAGCTAAAAAAGCCCGCTTTGCGCGGGCTTTTTTAGCTGATTAATTTGCCATGAGCATGGGATATAAAGAGCCCACCAGTAACAACGCCATAGCGACATTGAACCCTCGTAACCATTTCGGGCTCGCCAGTATTTGCTGCATCTGCTTACCGAGCATAAGCCAACCGCCAATGGTTGGAAAATTCACCAAACCAAACACCAGAGCCACAAGTAACACCGCTTCAAGGTTTTGATTGGGGGCATACACGGTCATAGCAGTCACCGCCATGGTCCATGCCTTCGGATTCACCCACTGAAATAATACCGCTTGAATAAAACTCATTGGTTTAGCACTAGCCGACGAGCTTGCGCTGGCAGGTTGCGCGGTTGCAATCTGGTAAGCCAAATAGAGTAAATACAACACACTCAAGATCTGCAATAGTTGAAAGCTCAGCGGCACCGCCTCAAACACTTCCATGATCCCTAGCCCAACGATCACCACCATTAGACAAAAACCAATATTCACACCCAGCATGTGTGGAATCGAGCGGACAAAGCCAAAGTTCGCACCAGACGCCAACAACATCAAATTGTTCGGCCCTGGAGTGGCAGAGGACACCAGCGCAAATAGGGAAAGAGCCATCAGCAATTCGATTTCCATCTGACTTCCTTCTACAGACTTAATTAGACGAAGCCATAGACTAATGAGTATTGGGCGAAATATGATTGCTAAAATTGCTTAGATAGAACGCTTCACGCAATAAAATATGAATATTGACAAGTTTAACGAACAAATATTGCAAGAGTTACAAATCAATGGCCGGATCACCAATGCCGAGTTGGCAGAACGTGTCAATTTATCTCCGTCGGCCTGCTTGCGACGCGTTCAAGAAATGGAACGCCAAGGCATCATTAAAGGGTACCGAGCGGTACTCGATGCTCACAAGCTGGGGAAAGGCTTTTTGGCATATGTCGCCGTGAGTTTATCTGAGCATACAAAACAGGCTCAACAACGGTTTGAGCAAGCCATTATCCAGTCAGACGAAGTACTCGAGTGTCACAATGTGACCGGCTCTTATGAGTATTTCCTGCGTGTTCAAACGCGCGATTTGATGAGCTATAAACACTTCCATACCGATGTGTTGGGGATGATCCCACAAGTGGCAACCATTAGTACTCATGTGGTAATGGAGTCACCTAAAGACGAGCGCGCCTAGCCTTTGCGCTCTAATTGATCTTAAAAGCCAGGCAACAAAAAAGGCAGCGGAGGCCGCCTTTTTTAAATTGGGTCAACTAACTGCTTGGAAACCACGGCTAAGCCGCATAGTACTGCAGATATTCCTTTAGATGACGTTTGATACCGTTGAGCTGCACATCTGAAAAGACAGCGTCTCCGTTATCTTCCACACATGCCAGTAAACCGTGTAAAACAGTATCTGAAATCGTTTCGTAGTGTGGGTTAGCGCGTAATAAAACAAATGCTTCTGAAGTTGTCATAACGCCTTTTTGCTCCTTGCAAAGACTTAGGACAATTTTTAACCGCTAGCTAAGCTAGCGATTTTAATTAGCAAAAGCAACACTTTACTAACAATAATTGCTTGTTATTCAACGACATTAATGACTTGAATCAAGCGATGACTAGCGCCTGGCTGCAATGTGTGACAGTCGTCACCTGAATTGACCGCCTCAATGCACACCATGTGGTGGTATCCGTCGTCCTCAAAATCAGCCATGGCAGCAGCTTTATCAGTCCACGGATTCCACACCACCGTTGTACTACTACCTTGTTTGGCAACGGAAATCTTACGCGTACTGGCGTCATCATGAATCAAGCAGCGCCCTGTTGTTTCGCGATAAACACGATCAACTTCCTCATCAATCAGGATATCCCCGCGCTGGATTAAATCGTCTTGGTGGCTGACTTTATCGTCATACACCACCTGATCAAGGCCTTCGATGCGAGTTTGGGCAATATTGCCAACGGCAAAATAGCTGTGCAGCGCGCCACCAACAGTCGCAGGCACATCATCACAATTGGTCGTGATCAGCTCTAACGTTAACTCAGTGGCCACAGTTACTTTCAAAGCGAGTTTGAACGCATGAGGCCACAATTCACGTGAAGCTGGCGTATCGGTGAGCACAAAGGTCAGCTCGGTAGCGCCCGATGGTAACTGCGTGGCATTTTCTAGCTGCCAATTCTGATTGCGGGCAAAGCCATGTTGCGGCAAGTTGCTATCGGTAGGATGAGGGCCGAACCAAGGCCAGCATACTGGCACGCCACCGCGAATTGCCTTTCCTTCCGTAAATTGCGCTTGTGAACTAAGCCATAACACCGGACGCTGTTGTTGCGGTTGAAACGAACAAACATGGGCGCCATGCAGACAAATGCTCGCTTGCGCCAGTTCATTGCGAACAGCAATCATAATAAGACCGCTGTTTGTGGCACTGAACTCAAGTTGTGGTAAATGCTGGTAGTCCGCTTGAAGCTGGATCAGTTGCGAAGTCATAGAAGCTACGTCCAATTGTATGAATGAATTCGTGAACATGTATTTTGGCCATGGTAAACAGCTCTTCGTTCACAGGCCAGCCACATGCCAATGTTAAGTTAATCAAGGCGCAGCAACAGCTGCTGCCATTGCGCCGGATCATCCGCTAAAGGGCCCGTTGCCGTTAGCCAAAAACCACCGCTAAACCAATCATAATGCAACTGAATCAGCGCGCCTTCGAGTCGCAAACAAGCAAACCAAACATCTGCTCCCTCACTTTGTTCGCTCAGCTCGGCACCAAGTTTGCCAGCAAGCTCGGCCGCTTGCTGTTCAACCGCATCCACATCGTCACAGCTAGACGCAATGAATTGGCTGTTGACGGGTTCTAACTGCTGCATGAGATCTCCAACTGCTTGCTCCAATCTGGCGGTAACGCAGCATATTGCTCAAATTCGGCCAGTTCAGCAAAGGGCTGATGCAGGACCTTCTGCAATTGCGCAATGCCCGAGTAGTCACCTTGTTCGGCTTGCTCAATGACTTGTTGGGCGAGGTAATTGCGCAGCACATAATTAGGGTTCGTCATGAGCATGTGTTGCTGCCAATGGTCACTATCCCCTTGCGCTAAGCGCCGTTGGCGATAAGCCTGCCACCAAGCTCGAAACCCATCTCGGTCAACCCAGTCATCTTCCATTGGTGTACGCGCGTCATCAACGCGCTGCTGACTCAACTGGCGCAGGGTGCGGGTAAAATCCTGCCCCTCAGCTTGCATCAACGTAAACAAGCCATTGAGCATTTCACCGTCATTCTGTTGGATTTCTGCTAAGCCAAATTTAGCCGCCATTAACTGGCTGTAGCGCCCCAATAAAGCGGGCTCATAGCGCGCCAATGCCTGCTCGGATTGCGCCTTGGTAAGCAATGGCGATAGCGCCAACGCTAAACACTGTAAATTCCAATAGCCGATGCTCGGTTGCTGAGCATAGCTATAGCGGCCGCCATGATCCGAATGATTTGGCACATAACCGGCGTTGTAACCATCCATAAAGCCATAAGGGCCATAGTCAATGGTCAACCCAAGCAGCGACATGTTGTCGGTATTCATGACCCCGTGGGTAAAACCAACCGCTTGCCACTGAGCAATTAATTGAGCGGTGCGCTCAACCACTTGAATGAACATGTCGAGATAGGGCGCTTCGCTGTCGGTGCATTCGGCAAAGTGATGCTCAAGGGCGTAATCGGCCAGCGCTTTAAGTTTCTCATGCTCATTGCGATGAAAAAAATACTCAAAGTGCCCGAACCGCAAATGGCTTTCAGCAACACGCAGCAGCGTGGCGGCTGACTCCATGGTCTCGCGGCGTACGGGGGTGTCACTGCCAATGACACACAAAGCTCGGGTGGTTGGGATCCCCAACGCTTGCAACGCTTCAGATGCCAAAAATTCGCGAATACTCGAGCGCAAAACCGCACGACCATCGCCAAAACGCGAATATGGCGTTTGTCCTGCGCCCTTTAAATGTAAATCCCATAACTGCGCTTGCTGCGTGCAAATTTGCCCCAACAATAAGCCGCGCCCATCACCTAGTTGCGGCACATATTGGCCAAACTGATGACCGGCATAAACCTGCGCTAAAGGTTGCGCACCGGGAAGCGCTTGTTGGCCAGAAAAATAGCGGCACAGGGCATCTTCATCTGCTTGTTTGGGTAAATCGAGCAATGTTGCGGTCGCCGAGGAATAAGCCACCAGCCGCGGGTTATCAACGGCACTGGGCGCAACTTCGCTATAGCTACCTTTAAGTTGCCGGTACCAGCGGTTATCGAATTGCCAATTTTCCACATTAATTCCTTGAGTGGTGAGATTCATAAAGCTAGTACGGTGAAAAAACTATCAGCGATTAAATCACGACTACACTTGAGCTTAGCGTTTATCTACGCCTCTCTAACAATCTAAAAAGGACTTCTCTTATGCCTCTTTCGAAAAAGCTACTTGCCGAATTCTTCGGTACCTTTTGGCTGGTATTAGGCGGCTGTGGTAGCGCCGTCTTAGCCGCGGCCTTTCCCGACGTCGGCATCGGCTTGCTGGGCGTCAGCTTAGCATTTGGCTTGACCGTGTTAACGATGGCCTTCGCTATTGGCCATATTTCTGGGTGCCATTTAAATCCAGCAGTGTCTGTTGGACTTTGCTTAGGCGGACGTTTTTCCAGCGCCGAATTAGGCCCATATATCATCGCTCAAGTGATCGGTGGTATTGCCGGCGGCGCAGTACTTTACGCCATTGCCTCGGGTACCGCAGATTTCTCATTGGCCGGCGGTTTCGCGTCCAATGGTTTCGGTGAGCATTCGCCTGGTGGCTACAGTATGACAGCGGCCATTGTCTGTGAAGTGGTAATGACGATGATGTTTTTAGTGGTGATCATGGGTGCCACCGACAAACGAGCGCCAGCGGGCTTTGCGCCCATTGCGATTGGTCTGTGTCTGACCTTAATCCACCTGATCAGCATTCCGGTCACCAATACATCGGTGAATCCAGCGCGTAGTACCGGTGTTGCGGTATTTGTGGGTGATTGGGCGGTAGCGCAGCTGTGGCTTTTCTGGCTGATGCCCATCATTGGCGGCGCCCTTGGCGGTCTGATTTACAAGTTTATGGCGCGCGAGGATTAATCGCCAAGCACGCTACACCAACCGATTAGAACAGCTAACGTTCTAATAAATGGGCGCAAATGGCGGTGAGGAAATCATCGCCATATTTGCCCAGCTTGGTTCGTCCAACTCCAGTAATTGCCAGTAACTGACTATCGTTCGTTGGTTTTTGCTCGGCCATTTCCACCAGCGTTGCGTCAGAAAAAATCACGTAAGGCGGCACACCATCGCGATCGGCCAAGGTCTTGCGCACACTTCGCAAACGTTGAAAGAGCGGCCGATCCGTATCATCCAAACCCAGTTGCAATGAGCGCTTATCTTTCACCCGCAATCGCGGTACAGCCAGTTCCAATGGTTGCTCAGCGCGTAAAATAGGGCGCGCCGCTTCGGTGAGCATTAATGCGCCGTGACGGGTTACGTCCTGACGTAATAAGCCCAAATGAACTAGCTGGCGGATCACCGACAACCATTGTTCATGACTATGGTGCGTACCAATGCCGTGCGTTGATAGCTGTTGGTGATTGTGACGCCGAACTTTTTCATTGTCAGAGCCGCGTAACACATCAGCAATATGGTGGGCCGTGTAACTTTGTTCGGTACGGTACACACAGCTGAGCGCCATTTGTGCATCCTTGAGCCCATCATAAAGTTTTGGTGGGTTCAGGCACACATCGCAATTGCCACAGGCTTTTTGAGCGGGCTCATCAAAGTAATTCAACAACACTTGGCGGCGACAGGTTTGTGCTTCGCAAAACGCGCCAATGGCATCAAGCTTGTGTTGCTCAACCTGACGTTGCTCAGGATTTTCAATGTTGGCAATAAAGCCAATGATGCGCTGTCGATCGGCCGGGTCGTATAACATCAAAGCCTCTGATGGCAATCCATCACGCCCTGCTCGCCCGGTTTCCTGATAGTAAGATTCAATATTTTTAGGCATGTCGTAATGCACCACAAAGCGCACATTCGACTTATTGATGCCCATGCCGAACGCTACCGTTGCGACCACAATATCCACTTCATCACGCAGGAACTGATCTTGCACCCGATGCCGCACTTCCGGCTCTAAACCGGCATGATAAACCGCGCAGCGCATTGCATGGTTGTTCAACCGTTCTGCCACCTGCTCACAACGAGCTCGGCTGCCGCAATAAATAATACCGCTCTGGCCACGGCGCTCGTTTAAGTAATCGAGCGTTTGCTTGAGTGGGCGGTACTTGTCTTCTAGCGTGTAGCGAATGTTGGGGCGATCAAAACTACCAACGTGCAGCAGCGGCTGAGGTAATTGCAAACGGCTGACAATATCTTGCTGAGTGGCCGCATCGGCGGTGGCCGTTAGCGCCATGATCGGCAAATTTGGGTAGCGCTGCTTAAGTTGACCAAGAGCGGCATAATCAGGCCGAAAATCGTGGCCCCACTGGGAAATGCAGTGCGCTTCATCCACAGCAACAAACGCTAGCGGCATATCGGCCAAACGGTCTAAAAACCGATCTCGAACAAGCCGCTCGGGTGACACATACAAGAGATCTAGCTCGCCGTGATGCGCTTGATTTAACGTTTGTACTTGTTGCTCGCGGGGAATATTACCGTACAAAGCCGCGGCACGAATGCCCATGTTTTGCATCGAATCAACTTGGTCTTTCATCAGCGAGATGAGTGGCGAAACCACCAATACCAAGCGCTTCATAACTAAAGCAGGCAGCTGATAGCAAAGCGATTTTCCTGCGCCCGTCGGCATGATCACCAAGGCATCTTGACCATTACAAATTGCCGATATCACCTGCTCTTGGCCAGGGCGGAATTCACTGTAGCCAAAGACACTTTGTAAGGTTCGCGGCAACTGAGCTAGTGCGTTAGCTGAGGTTAGCGTGGCAGAAGGCGTAAGGGCAGCGTCGGCAGGCATGGCGTCCAGAATAAAATCAACAACAAGTCATCAAAGAGCCGCCCATTGTACCGACTGCAGATCCCGCAGCAACGGGAATTCTAATACCACGGCAACTTTCCCAGCTAATCTGCTGATTTTGGTTATATTAATTTGGACGGACCATTTCGACAGAACAATAGAGGAATGAACCATGCAATGGCATGCAGATGAACACGCGCAGATCGAGCAAGCGCTGAAAGCACAGCTAGGAACTCGCTTTGCGATTAGTCAGGCTGAGCCAGTCTCTGGCGGTGATATCAATCAAGCCTATCGGCTGCATACCACCGCTGGCGCAATGTTCATTAAGCTCAACCGAGCGGAACGGGCCGCCATGTTTGAGCAAGAAGCCACAGGGCTCGCCGCCATCGCTGCCACTCAAACCATTCGGACACCACAAGTCATCGCCACCGGCGTCACCGAACACCACGGATTTCTAGCCTTGTCTTGGCATCAACCACAACCTGCGGAAGCTCGCGACTGGCAGCAACTCGCCGAACAGCTAGCCGCGCTTCATCTCGCCGATGCCGCAACCGACAACGCCAAACCCTTTGGGTTTATCCGCGATAACTTTATCGGTACCACGCCACAACCCAATAACCAGCACTCATATTGGCCCGAATTTTTTGCCGAGCAGCGCATTGGTCACCAGCTGTCATTGTTGGGCGATCAATTACCCCTGCCGACTCATGATGTCTGCCAAAAAATCGCCCGTATTTTGGCGCGAAACACGGTCAAGCCAGCATTGCTGCACGGTGATTTATGGGCGGGGAATATTCTATTTGATAGCGCTGGGCCACTGCTCATTGACCCAGCTTGCTACGTTGGCGATGGTGAAGCCGACATTGCCATGACATGGTTGTTTGGTGGCTACCCGACGGGCTTTTATGACGCCTACCGCGCCCATATCACCAAACCTGACGACTTTGAGATCCGTCACCAAATTTACAACCTGTACCACCTACTCAACCACGCTACGCTGTTTGGAAGCCACTACCTAGCGCAAGCGGAGGCAACGATCGACAACATCATGCGTCACCGCTAACCAGCTACCGCTACTTGCGTGTGGCCTGCTCTGCTAACTGCCGTTTCAACGCTAGCAACTCGCGATGCACATCAACTATGGTTGGCTCGCCGGCATGTGCGGCGGCATCTGCGGCTTTGTTTTCGTTTTCGATAACATTGACCACAATACCGATCACCATATTCAAAAACGCAAACGCCGTTAAACAAATGAAGGTTAAGAAATACAGCCAACTCCAGCCGTAAACCGCCATGGTTTCGTACATCACATCCGTCCAATCTTCGAATGTCATCACGCGGAACAGCGTTAACAACGAGATAGCGATATCACCCCACAGGGTTTCATTGACCGATGCAAATAGCGTGGTGCCGATAGCTGCGTAGATGTAGAAAATCACGAACATCATCAGCAAGACATAACCCAGTTGCGGCAGCGCCTTTAGCAACGAGTTAATCAGCAGTCGTAGCTCTGGAATAATGGACACCATTCGCAGCACCCTGAACACTCGAACAAGGCGAGCAATCAGCGCCATGTCGTGGTTGCCAACCGGGATCAGCGACAACATGACGACAAAGGTATCGAATAGGTTCCAACCGTTTTTGAAGAAGTCGCGCTTACGCGGCTCGCCAATAAAGCGAATGGAAATTTCCAGCAAGAAGAAGATGGTCACCGCCCAATCGAGCACATTTAAGCTACTCAGCAACCATTCCGGCACATCAAAGGTTTTTACCCCGATGACCAGCGCCGAAAAAATAATGACGGCAATCACTATCAGTTCAAACAGTTTGTTGCTGCGCAGCCGCTCAAAACGGTGCTGTACGGTATCAAATATCGTGGTCATGAAATGTCTGTCGCCACACTAAAACAAGAAGCAGATGCGGCTGATTTAACCATCATCTGCAGCGGCTGACTAGATGTAACCGGCTAAATGGACAGGTGTACGATGGATTGCTTGTTGTGATACATGAGCTGATCACCATCGGCCAACAAGGCATCAACGGTGTCATGTTTGAGGGGATCGTATTGCACTGCGCCACAAGAAAACTCAATCTCGTAGCCATCTCCGCTATTGATGTTGTGGAGCTTGAGCGCATGGGCGAATTTTTTCAACACACCCATGGCAATTTGACGGCGCGTATTGGTGAACAACACAACAAACTCGTCGCCGCCAATACGCGCAAATAGATCTGACTCGCGGAAATTTTCGCGCATGACACGGGCAAAAATCTCGAGCGCCCGATCACCTTCGGCATGACCAAAGGTGTCATTAATCTCTTTAAAATGGTCTAAATCGAAAAATACCAAGGTGGCCGGAATATGTTCGCGGGCGAATAAACTTAAACTGTGCTCCGCCAGCACGGTAAACCCACGCCGATTACTGATCCCGGTCAGTTCGTCCATGGTCGCCAATTGAAACGCCGCCAACTCACGTTCCACCATGGAGGCTAAGTCCACCAACGTTTCCATTTCAACGCGGCAAAAATCGCGCGGCTTAGAATCGATTAAACATAATGTGCCCACCCGCAAACCATTTGGTGAGCGCAACGGACAACCAGCATAAAAGCGAATATAAGGCGCACCGGTTACCAGTGGATTGTCGCAGAAACGTTCATCTTCTAACGCGTCGGTCACCAGCAGCACTTTGCTGTCAAGAATAGCGTGACCACAAAAGGATACATCGCGCGATGTTTCCGTCGCATCTAAACCTGCGCAAGACTTAAACCACTGGCGCTCGTCATCCACCAAGCTCACCACCGCAATGGGCACGTCAAATACCCGCTGCGCAATACGGGTAACCCGATCAAAACGCTCTTCATTCGAGGTATCAAGAATATTGAGTGAGCGCAGTTCAACCAAACGAGCAGCTTCGTTGTTTGGGCGACTTGGTTTTTTCACGTAGCTCTCCAGCATCCGCAACGATATTTAATTGACTCAGCCAGTATAGGTGAGCCATTGCAGATTCAAGGCCGCTAAACCCGTTTCTGTGACTACGTCTTTACCATTCGCTCGAAGCAATCATCAATAGTGTTAGCTAGCTCAACTACCGCCGGGTTCGCCGCATCTTGTAAGGTAAACACACGATTCACCACATAGCCTTTGCGCGCAGCCATGGTTAACGGAATGACTTGCAGCCGCCCATCCGCCAGTTCATCGACAACATGGCTCAGCGGAATAAAGGCAAAGCCAAGCCCCTGCTTGACGATATCAATAGCGGTGCCGAAATAGCTGACGGTCCAGCGCTCCTCGGCCTGCAACCAGCCGACATCGATGGTGCGTTTAGTGCCGCCATCACGTAATACTACTTGGCGAAATTGCTTCAATTCATCGGAGCTAACTGGCTGCGTCTTACTCGCAAGCGGATGAGCGGGGCTCACCACACAGGCCATCGATGATTCAGCCACCGGTTTGCCGATAAACCCTGGTAACACTCGCACCGAGTAGACTAAGTCGGCCGTGCGCTCAAGCAATGCGTCATCAGTGGCCGATAAGGTCGTTTCAAGGAGTCGGATCCGAGTCTCAGGATGGTGTGCTGAAAACTCAGCAAGGCCAGCAATGATGGGTGCCATGTCGACCACGGCATCAACCGCCAAAGTCACCTCCGCTTGCCAGCCTGCGGCTAGATAATTAGCGTGCGCCTCAACGGCATGAGCCTGATTCAATAAATTGGTTGCCTGTCGATAAAGCACTTTGCCTGCGTCGGTAAGCACAGCCTTGCGCCCTTGTTGTGCCAGCGCTGGCGTTGGTAGTTGCTGCTCCATTTTGGCAATCGCATAACTCACCGCAGACTGACTTTTATTCAGCATCTCAGCCGCACTGGCAAATGATCCGCAGTCCACCACAGCCTTAAAAGTGGCCCACTGTTCAAGCGAGATTCGAGGTAATGCCATGTTTAATTCATCAAAAAAATAGATTTATAAGAGCAAATATTAGCAACATTCAATCGATTTATCCGTTCTATGATCAGCTTATCGTCATTCAACAGGAACAGACCATGAACATGAAAAAATTACTTCGCATCGATTCAAGCGTATTTGGTGAGCAAGGCGTTTCAAGCCAACTGGCCGACACGCTAACGCAGCAATTACAGCACCAAAACCCAGCACTCAAGGTCAGTCAACGAAACTTCGCGCAAGACCCAATTCCTCACTTGGATGGTGCTGCGATCACCGCACTCATGACACCGCCCGAGCAGCGTAGTGATGACCAACAACAGTTAGTTTCATTTGGCGATCAATTGATTGCCGAAGTGCGCGATGCAGATGCCCTAATCATTAGTGCACCCATGTACAATTTTCAGGTGCCATCGATGCTCAAAGCTTGGTTTGATCATCTCGCACGTGCCGGAAGTACCTTCAAATACACGGAGAACGGTCCAGTCGGTTTACTCAACAACAAGCCTGTCTATGTGATCACCACGCGCGGCGGAATTCACCGGGATCAATCAACGGATACAATCGAAACATTTGTCACCACCATGCTGAAATTCATCGGTTTGACGGATGTTCACATGATTTTTGCCGAGGGGCTAAGTATGGGCGATGCCACACGTCAGCAAGCCATTGAGTCCGCCCACCAACAAATCGCCAGCATTGCTGCCTAAGGAAAATGATCATGACCAACAGACCGGTGCTTGAAATCATGACAGCTCGCTCAACACGTGATGGCGACGGGGTTCATTTATTGAGGGTGTTCGGCGGGCCTCGACCAGAGCGTTTCGACCCTTTTTTAATGCTCGATGATTTTGGTTCAGACAGCCCTTCTGACTACATTGCGGGCTTTCCACCGCACCCTCATCGTGGCTTCAGGACAATGACCTATATGCAACAGGGCCACTTTGAACACCGCGATCACATGAGTCATGTTGGCGAAATTCGTGATGGCGGCGCACAGTGGATGACCGCAGGACGCGGCGTGATTCACTCGGAAATGCCAAAACAAAGTGAAGGCCAATTAAGAGGCTTTCAATTGTGGCTTAACCTTCCCGCGAAAGACAAAATGATGGCGCCGGACTACCAGAATATTCAGGCAGAAGACATTGCAACCCATGTCATAGACGGTCTAATCATTCGCGCCATTGCCGGTAACGGAACACTCAATCAGCAACCCGTTACCTCGAATACAACAATTGCCGATACCGCGCCACAGATTTGGTTTTTGTCCAACCCACAATCGCAACCGGCTTCCGTGACCATAGCTCAAGCAGATCAGCGCACGGCCTTGCTCTATGTCAGTGAAGGCGAGGTCAAACTGGCTTCGTCCAACACGCAGGCAAAACAACATCAATTGGTTCGCTTTGGTGAACGAGGCCACTTAACGTTTGAGCTAGCGCCGGCGGCTAGCGTCATGCTGTTAACGGGACAACCGCTGCACGAGCCGATTGTGCAACACGGACCCTTTGTGATGAATGACATGGCCCAAATCGAGCAGGCAATTCGAGACTACCAAACGGGCTCGCTCACTGATGCCGCATGATTGGTAAAACTCACAGTTTTGCGTACTCGACTGGACACAACTGGTCAGTCCACTAATCTCGACTCCATAAGATGAATGGTCAATGAGAGAAAAATAGAGGACGCATGGACACAATAAACCCCGCTGAGCGCTTGGATCTAGTGGCTGAATTGTTCGATGAGGGCATGGCCTTTGACAAGGTCATTGGCCTCAAAGTCGATCGTTATGATCCCACTGGTGCTCAATTGAGTTTTCGTGGCAAGCCCGAGCTTATTGGCAACCCAATTCATAAAATCCTCCACGGCGGGGTCATTGCAACTGCCCTCGATGTTGCTGGCGCCGCGGTCACTTTTGCCGCAGCACTGGCCCGTATGCCAGCCATGCCAGAAAGTGAATTGCGAGAAAAGCTGGCGCGTATGAGCACCATTGATCTTCGTGTCGATTATTTACGGCCTGGTCGCGGTGATGTATTTACGGTGACTTCACACATTATCCGCACCGGTAGCAAAGTCGCCGTTGCGCGTATGGAGCTGCACAACGAGGACGGAACTCATATAGCTTTCGGCACCGGCACTTATATGGTTGGCTAGTCCCTTACGCGGTCGATTGCCACAATCATCCCTTCCTACAGCGCAGGCTCAATCATCTTGGTGCCAGCTGTACCGTAATCATCAACGGCTGCAGATTCCTTTGCTATCCGCTATTGCCGCACGGTAAACTCGCGCCGCCATCTTAAAATCCATATCAGCGGAAACCAATCGCGTGAACTCTAGCAACCGTCAAGGTGCAATTTTTGCCGTACTTGCCTACACCATGTGGGGCATTGCGCCTATTTACTTCAAATTGCTTCAGCAGATCCCTGCGATGGAGATGGTCGCTCATCGGGTCGTTTGGTCGTTTGTACTATTAGCAGGCTTGTTAACCTTGCGTGTTGGCTGGCAAGCTATTTCTAGTCTGTTGCGAGAACCCCAAAAGCTAGCCTGGCTAACGTTAAGTTCTGCGCTCATTGGGCTCAACTGGCTTATATTCATTTGGGCGGTGAATAACAACCGCATGCTAGATGCGTCGTTAGGTTACTACATCAATCCAATTGTAAATGTCGCGCTGGGCATGGTGTTTTTACAAGAGCGCTTGGCTCGATTGCAGTGGGTAGCCATTGCACTGGCAACTGTTGGCGTCACGATCCAGATCGTCAACTTCGGCTCGGTACCTTGGATTGCGCTTGCACTGGCCGTAAGTTTTGCCTTTTATGGCTTATTGCGTAAACGCGTGCGTATTGATGGTGTGTCCGGTTTGTGGGTAGAAACCGCGCTGATCTTACCGGTGGCGTTGTGGTACTTGTTTGCCATTAGCCCTGACAACATCATCATGAGTGAACACTCACTTACTATTCAGGTTTCGTTAATTGCTGCGGGTTTAATTACCACGGCGCCATTATTGTGCTTTATTGCCGCAGCGAAGCGATTGCCGCTTTCGCAGCTGGGCTTTTTTCAATACATAGGGCCAAGTTTAATGTTTATACTGGCAACCCTGTTTTATGACGAAGCCGTGACCTCCGATAAACTCATTACATTTGGTTTTATTTGGGCAGCATTGGCAGTCTTTAGTTGGCATGGGTTGCGCAGTTCACGCCAACCACAGCAGTAATTTGAGTTGAGACACTATGAACTACGTTAATTGGCTTTTGTTTTCATTTCGCGGGCGCATCAACCGAAAAACTTTCTGGCTATTTCAAATCGCCATGCTGGTCGTGGTAACGCTCTTGCTTATGGCGCTCGGAGGTGAAACGTTAGATCAATTAGCCGACAACCCAAATAGCGAAGAAGCCTTTAATGCGCTGATGGCGCTCGCTTGGAAAATCAACATCGTATTGCTTTGGCCCAAGTTAGCGATTGATATCAAGCGTTTTCAAGATCGAAATCGCTCTTGGTACTGGGTGCTGATCCAGCTAATTCCGATGATTGGCCCAATTTGGTATCTGGTAGAAGCCGGTTTCTTACCCGGCACTCGCGGGCCAAATCGCTTCGGCCCAAGCGATCCTAACCAACCGAATCAAGACTCAAATAATAACGATAGCGGCCATTTCGAGGCCTAATCTTCGCTATTTCTGCAATCGACCTGTTGCAATACACACCATGCAACAGGTCCGATCATTGAATAAATCGATTTCATTGACCACAACTTTGCTTGCCATCAAGTTGTTGAACATTAGTCACTAATTTCCTGCTAATTATTAAAGTCTGTCGGCTAGACTGTCGCTAACAATGTTGCATGTCTGTAAACAAGAGGCCGTCTATGTCTGTTCGATTTAAATTGATTTTACTGGCGAGTATTCCGGCGTTGTTCATGTTCATCATTGCAACGGTGCTTACCATTTCTGACTTAGAGTCCGTGGCTGAAGACAATCTTGCCACGACCCACAGCACCCTAGAAGACTCGGAAAAACTGAAGCTCAAATCATTAGTCGAAGCCAGTGTTAATGGCCTCAGTGATATTCTTAATAATCCGCAATTGAGCCAAGCCCAGAAGCAAGAGCTAGCCTATCAACGCTTGTCGCAAATTAAATTTGGTGCCGACGGCTATATCTTCGGCTATACCCCGAGTGGTGAACGTGTGTTGCTTGGCAGCAGCACCAAGGGCATGAACCAAAATTATTTTCAGTTAACAGACGCCAACGGCGTTGCCTTCATCCAAGACATCATTAATAAGTCCAAACAGGGTGGCGGCTACACCCATTACAGCTTTCCCAAACCTGGCAAGGATATCGCGGAGCCCAAACTGAGTTACTCCCAGTACGTGCCCAGTTTAGATTGGACTGTAGGTGTTGGAGTTTACATCGATCACATTGACAAAAAAGTTGCCGAAGCTCGTGAACGCGCCGATCAATCCGTCATGTCAGCAATCTGGTGGTTTGTAGGCTTGGCCGTTGTGCTGTTAGTGGTCATATTGTCCGGCGCTTCAATATTCGCCAATAAAATGATGGCGCGGATCACCAGCGTACAACATAGCCTGCACGAAATAGCCCAAGGTGATGGTGATTTAACACAGCGACTCGAGGTCGCCAATAGTGACGAAATTAGTCAGCTGTCAGTCGCCTTTAATGAGTTTGTGGATAAAATCCACCAAACCGTCACCTCCATCTTCGACGTTGTTGCACAACTTGCCGACACCAGCCAGCAAATGGCGTCATCGGCGTCGGGCACGCACAATTCAGTTCAAACACAACGTACCGAAACCGAAATGGTTGCCACTTCAATGAACGAAATGAGTGCTTCATCTGTTGAAGTCGCTCGTAGCGCTGAAGAGGCCGCTCAAGCAGCCAATAAGGCAAGCGGTGACGGGGCTCAAGCGCGCCACGTGGTCACCGAAACATCCACCACCATTGACCGCCTTGCCGGCGAGATAGATAGCAGTGCCAACGCACTGGAGTCGCTGGGTAATGACGTCAATGCCATCGTCTCGATTTTGGATGTGATTCGCGGTATTGCCGAACAGACTAACTTGCTGGCACTTAATGCGGCGATTGAAGCGGCACGAGCAGGCGAACAAGGGCGCGGGTTTGCCGTTGTAGCTGACGAAGTGCGTTCATTGGCCGGCCGCACGCAAGAAAGCACCGAAGAAATTCAATCGATGATCGAGCGTTTGCAGCAAGGCTCAACCGATGCCATTGCCGCCATGACACAAAGTCGTGATAGCGGTCAGCAAGCGGTGGAAAATGCGACCCAAGCGCAAGCGTCGTTAGATGAAGTCGCCCACGCCATTGATCTCATTAGCGCCATGAATGAACAAATCGCCAGCGCGGCAGAAGAACAAACGAGCGTCAGTGATTCAATTAATCAAAGCATTACGCGAATTTCAGACTCAGCCGGTGAGACGGAAAGTTACGCCTCAACCACAACTCAAATGAGCAATAACCTAGCCCAGCTCAGCGAACGCTTAGGGCAGTTGCTGGGCCAATTTAAGGTTTAGGCCTACAAGCCGGTTAAACGCGCGTAGGCGATCACCAGCCATTTACTGCCAACATCATCGAAGTGCACTTGAATGCGGGTCTGCGGCCCGCTGCCTTCGTAATTGGTAACGGTGCCGTCGCCAAACTTTGGATGGCTGACCCGCTGGCCCAAATAGAATCCTGCATCATCAAAGCGCTCGGTTTCCTGATGGAATCGGTTCTGCACCGTCGGCTGGCTCACCTGAGTTGTCAATTTCACCTGAGCAACTAAGTTAGCCGGAATTTCCCGTAGGAAACGAGACGGTCGGTTAAAGCTTTCCTTACCATACAAGCGGCGACTTTCAGCATGGCTGATCACCAACTTTTGCATGGCTCGAGTCATGCCCACGTAGCACAGGCGCCGTTCTTCTTCGAGCCGCTCCATGTCTTCGCCCGACTGCATACTCGGGAACATGCCTTCTTCCACACCAACCAAAAACACCAGCGGGAACTCCAGACCTTTTGCTGCGTGCAACGTCATCAGCTGCACTGCATCATCAAACTCATCGGCTTGCCCTTCGCCAGCTTCGAGTGCTGCATGGCTAAGAAAGGCATCCAGTTCGGTCATCTCTTGCTCGTCTTCATCTGGCACAAACGCTTTAGCCGCGGACACCAGCTCCTCTAAGTTTTCAACTCGGGCTTGTCCTTTTTCGCCTTTTTCCGCTTGATACATCGCCAGTAAACCCGAGTGGCGCATGGCAATATCGGCCTTTTCATGAAGTGGTTTATCGGCAATTTGTTGGTCGAGGAATTCGATGAGATCAACAAAGCGAGCAGCCGATGTTGCCGCACGCCCTTTGAGGGTTTTCTCCGTCAGCATCATCGTCACGGATTGCCACATGGAGCAGCCTTGTTCGCGCGCGTTGAGACGAATTTTTTCCAACGACGTATCACCAATACCGCGTGCAGGTGTATTCACCACCCGCTCGAAAGCAGCATCATCGCGACGATTACTGATTAACCGTAAATAGCCCATGGCATCTTTGATTTCCAGACGTTCAAAGAACCGCACTCCGCCATAGATTCGATACTTCACATGGGCTTGGCCGAGTGCCGATTCAAGTACGCGAGATTGGGCATTGGAGCGATATAAAATAGCGCAGTCAGTTAGCGCATTGCCTTGTTGTTGCCATTGTTGAATTTGCCCCACCACATAACGGGCTTCATCCAGCTCGTTATAGGCTTCATAAATTGAAATGGGTTCACCATCTTCGCCATCAGTCCAAAGCTCTTTGCCGAGGCGGTCGGAATTGTTAGCAATGACCGAGTTAGCGGCTTTCAAAATGGTACTGGTTGAGCGGTAGTTTTGCTCCAGCCTCACCATACTGGCGCGGGGAAATTCATCGAGGAATTTTTGAATGTTCTCAACACGGGCTCCACGCCAGCCGTAAATGGACTGATCATCATCGCCAACAATCATGACGTGGTTGCTATCGCCAGCGAGCAGACGGATCCAAGCGTATTGGATTCGGTTGGTATCCTGAAATTCGTCGACCAAGATATGACGGAATCGATCGCGATAATGACGCAACAAAGCGGGGTTCTTCAATAATAATTCGTGGGCACGCAGCAGCAATTCAGCAAAATCCACCAAACCAGCACGATCACAAGCCTGTTGGTAGGCTTCGTACACTTGCAACCAGGTTTTGGTCATGGGATCGCCATGGGCGTCAATGTGGGCGGGGCGCAGCCCTTCATCTTTGTTGCCGTTAATAAACCAACTCGCTTGCTTGGCCGGCCATTTTTTTTCGTCTAGCCCCAACGCCTTGATGAGTCGACGCAACAGCCGCAGTTGATCATCACTATCTAAAATTTGAAAGGTTTGCGGTAAACCTGCGTCTTGATAGTGAGTGCGCAGTAAACGGTGTGCTAACGAGTGAAACGTACCAATCCACATGCCATTCAGTTGGCCACGCAGCAAGCTTTCGGTACGGCCGCGCATTTCTGCAGCCGCTTTATTGGTAAAGGTAACAGCGAGAATGGCGAACGGAGAAATTTGCTCAACCCGCATCAGCCAAGCAATGCGATGGACTAATACACGGGTTTTGCCTGACCCGGCTCCGGCTAATACCAGTTGGCTGCAAGCAGGCGCGCCAACCGCCTCACGCTGTGCATCATTTAAGCCATCAAGTAGTTCACTGACATCCACGCGCCGGTACCTCTGCTATAAATTAAAGCGGCAGTATAACGGGTTTTAGTGGATGAATATACAGTGTTTGTGTGCCGCCAGACGGAGGCTTCTACGACAGCAAGCAACTCACAAGCGTCTGCAACTGGCGGTATTGGAAATGCGGCAAAGCAAGCGCGCGCTGAGCCGGCTTTAATGTCACTTCCTCAGGGTTAAACCAGCCAGCTTGCCAACCAGCACCAATCGCTCCGGCCACATCTGAGACGATGTGATCGCCAAGGTGTAGCCCTTGCTGCGGTTTTATCGCCAACTTTTGCTCTGCTAGGCGGAATAAATCAGCGTGCGGCTTAGCGCGATACTGGCCAGCTTGAGGATATAAAATCAGCTCAAATATATTGTCTAAGCCAATCAAGTGAGGCTGCGCATTGCCATTTGTAATGGCGATCACGCGATAGCGACTGGTCAATTGTTTCAGCAACGTCACGATATTGTCCGCTACCTGAAACTGATTACGATGATGCAAGAACAACTCAAAACCTTGCTCAGCTAAGCGCTTAGTGGTGGCAGCTCCAAACCCGCGAGCCGCAAATGCTTGGTGTAATGCCTTGCGCCGCAACGCCGTCATGTCGTCGCCAAGGCTGGTATGCTGGCGAGCCACTTGCCAGCGTTGCGCCGACCAATCGCTCACGCTCATGGCAGCAAAATCATCGTGATGCTGACTCATCCAAGCTTGTAGTTCAGACTCAGCACGAATCATGTTGGGGGCGTTATCGTAAAGAGTGTCGTCTAAATCAAAGCTAATGACTTGCGGCTGCAGCCAGCGTCTGTATACCCGCATTATCCATTTCCCTTGTCGTCTTTGTGTTGCCGCTTAGCGCGCGGATGCGCCTGATCGTAAACCTCGGCCAAGTGCTGAAAATCGAGATGGGTATAAACCTGTGTCGTGGTCAAGTTAGCGTGCCCCAAAAGCTCTTGCACTGCCCTTAAATCACCACTGCTTTCTAACATATGGGTGGCAAATGAATGGCGCAATTTGTGAGGATGTACGTTGGCATTCAAGCCATATTTAACGCCCGCCTGCGACAGCCGCTGCTGCACGCTGCGCTGGCTAATTCTCCGGCCACGTTGGCTAATAAAAATAGCCTGCTCATCGTCACTGGCCCAAGCACTACGCAGCGGTAACCAACGTTCAATCGCCGCCACCGCGGCTTGTCCTAATGGTACTAACCGGCTCTTATTGCCTTTCCCCGTAACCTGCGCAACAGCGCTATGTTGGTCAATATCGGTCAGGTTGAGGGCGATTAATTCCGATAATCGTAAACCGCCGCCATAGAGCACTTCCATCATGGCTTGATCGCGAATCACCAAGGGGTCGTCTGAGTCGAGTTGCAGCAATTGGTTAATTTGGTCGACGTCGAAATTTTTCGGCAGGGGCTTGTTGAGCTTCGGTGTTGTAACACCTTCGGTTGGGTCAACCGCCAGCCATTTTTGCTTTACGAAATAATGGAACGCACTGCGTAAGGTCGACATTTGTTGCGCCAAGGTGCGAGGCTTTTTACCCTGACGATGCTGTGCGCCAAGCCACTGCTCAACATAGCGATTGTCGATATCGGTCAAGGTAAGCAATTGGTTTTCGGCGGCCCACTGACAAAATTTACTTAGCGTGCGGCGGTAACTGTCGAGTGTGCGCGGGCTGTAACGACGCTCCACTTGCAAGTAGTGAAGGAAGTCGTCACAACAATGGCGCAGCGACTCAGCCATTGCGTCGCTCGCGCAATTGCTTGAGCACAGCACTGAGCAAGGTTCGTAATTGGTCGAGCAGCAAAACGTCTAAATTAGGATTAAAGTGGTCCACATCAGCACTACCAAACGCCAACAAAATAGAGCCTTCTTCTAAGGTCATTAACGCAGCGGATTCAACATGCTGATCATCAAACAACAGGGCTTTATCGGCATCGTTGAGGCGACCAAAGTAATATGCGCCGTTTTGTAAGCGGCGGCGCTGCAGCTGTTGCAGCGCTTCGTTATCGACCGGCTTGCGGCGTGGTACCCAATCTTGCTGATCGGCCAATGGCCACATGGTTATGGCACTGAGATTGAGTAATTCCGATAGCACTTGCTGAATCTGCTGATGAATATCATTAATGGATTGGCAAGGCAGTAGCGCGACATAAAGCTGGCAGAAGCTTTGGTAAATGGATTCGTTGTGCTTAGCAACGGTCATCAACGCGGTAATTTCTTCGCGCAGCTGACCATTTTGTTCGCGCAATTTATCAAGCTGGCGATCAACCAGAGAAATGCTGCCTCGTTGGGCGTGAGGTAACCGAACATCGGCCAGCAAATCGCTTTGGCGTTCAAAAAAGGCAGGGTGCGCTTCTAGGTAAGCACGCACCTGAGCATCATCCAATCCAGCATTTGTTTCACACGTCATGGCTTCTTGGCTCGCGTCATTGCTCATAAATTAATGATTCCATCGTATACGTGTTTGGCGGGGCCGGTCATTCGAACCGGGTGTGAATCGCTGTCACAGCGGATCTGTAACGTCCCGCCCGGTAAATCGACTTTGACTCGATTATCAAGCAAACCAAACTTCTGCCCGACGACCACCGCAGCGCATGCGCCGGTGCCACAGGCGAGCGTTTCGCCAACGCCCCGCTCATAAACACGCAAGCGAATATGCCCACGATTCATGATCTGCATAAAGCCCGCATTGACCCCTTGTGGAAATCGCACATGACCTTCAATCGCAGGGCCAAGGGTTTCGAGATCAAGCTTCTTCACGTTATCAACCACAGTGACACAGTGCGGGTTGCCCATGGAGACGGTTCCGACCTCAAACTGTTCGCCATTAACGTCCAAGTGGTAGCGTTCGGCTAATTCAGAGGCGTCAAACGGTACTTCCGCAGGTTGCCAAATGGGCGCGCCCATGTTGACCGACACGTTTCCATCGCGCTCAACTTGCAACAGAATATTACCTTTGGCGGTACTAACACCGATGCGATGTTTGTGGGTCAGGCCTTTGATGCGAACAAAGCGGGCAAAGCAGCGTGCGCCATTGCCACACTGCTCAACTTCCGAGCCATCGGCATTAAAGATGCGGTAGTGAAAATCCATTTCTGGATCGTAGGGCGGCTCAACAATCAGCAACTGATCGAAGCCAACACCAAAATTACGATCGGCCAAACGGCGAATTTGATCGGGGGACAAGTACTGGTTCTGAGTAACGGCATCAACAACCATGAAGTCGTTACCCAGACCGTGCATTTTTGAAAACTCTAACGGCATGAAAGCGGAGGTTCTAATTCAAGCAATCCTGCTAGTTTACGGCAGCACCACCTCTCCTTTCCATAGCTCAGCGAATGTTTCGCGTCGACGGATCTCAATTGTTTCATCATCATCGACCAAAATTTCGGCAGGGCGGGGTCTGGAGTTGTAATTTGATGACATACAAAAACCGTAGGCACCGGCTGATCGCACCGCTAGTAAATCGCCTTCGGCAATGGCCAGTTCACGATTTTTGCCGAGGAAATCGCCCGTTTCACAAACCGGACCAACCACATCATAAACAGCCGTTTCGCGTTGCAGGTTGCGGTCTGTAGCCTCAATAGCTTGATAAGCGCTGTACAATGCAGGGCGAATCAAATCATTCATCGCCGCATCCACAATAGCAAAGTGTTTGGCTTCGGTGGGCTTAAGGAATTCAACCTTGGTTAGCAAGATGCCAGCATTGGCTGCAATGGCTCGGCCTGGTTCAAAAATTAATTTTAAATTGGGGCGATCTTGCAAACGTTGACGCAAAGCTGCGGCATATTCACTTGGCAATGGCGGCTCTTCGCCATCATAAGGCACACCTAGGCCACCACCCACATCCAAGTGTTCAATGACTATGCCTTGCTCAGCGAGCTGATCGATCAGCACCAGTAAGCGTTCCAGCGCTTCGATGAACGGCGCAATTTCAGTGAGCTGAGAACCGATGTGGCAATCCACACCAACAATTTTGAGCTGTGGGTAAGCTGCCGCTTGTTGATAAACCGCAGGCGCTTGCTCAATGGCAATGCCGAATTTGTTTTCTTTTAATCCGGTAGAAATATATGGGTGAGTACCAGCGTCAACATCAGGGTTTACACGCACGGAAATACGAGCGACTTTATTCAAGCGTTCGGCAACCTTGGCAATGCGGTGTAGTTCAGGCTCAGACTCAACGTTGAAGCAACCCACACCGGCTTCCAATGCGTACTCGATCTCTTCAACCGTTTTACCAACGCCAGAGAAAACCACTTTGGCAGGCTCTCCGCCGGCTTCCAGCACACGCGCTAATTCGCCACCTGAGACAATATCAAAACCCGAGCCAAGCTTGGCCAGAATACTCAGAATCGCCAGGTTGGAGTTAGCCTTTACTGCATAACAGACTAAGTGCGGGTGATCACCAGCGGCATCATCAAACGCTTTCCAATGGCGCTCTAAAGTGGCTCGCGAATAAACATAACAAGGGGTGCCGTAAGTGTCTGCAATGGCTGATACCGGAACTTGCTCAGCGAAAAGCTGGCCATTTTCCTGAAAATTGAAATGATCCAAAAAACTAACTCCTCGAAAATCTATCGCGCTGGCTGAGAGGGAGCCGACTCCGCATTGGCCGGTTGAGGCTGTTGCGATTCGCTCTGCGGCAACTGCTCTGGCGCCTCTTCAGGCAAATACAGCGGGCCTTTTTGACCGCAACCGACTAACCCTAGTAGTGCCGTTAACAGGGTAAGAACCGCCAATGACTGCGCTTTATTCAGCATCCGTTTCCACTCTCAGTTGTAGAATTTGTTAAATTGGCCTCTATAATCGCACTCAATTCAACAATTGCAACCGTTGCGGCTTTTCTATGAATGACACTGAATTCCATACCCTGATCGACGACCAACTGAACAGCATTGAAGAACAACTTGATGAATGCGATGCCGACATTGATTACGAAGTTGCAGCTGGCATTTTGACCATCGACTTTGCCAATGGCTCGAAGATCATTATTAACCGCCAAGAGCCAGTCCACCAGCTATGGCTAGCCACACGGACCAACGGCTATCACTTTGATTATGTTGATGGGCACTGGTGTGACGACCGAACCGGCCAACGCTTCCTAGAGATTCTGAACAAGGCTTGTTGCGATCAGTCCGGCGAGACCATCGTTATTAACTAGCTCGCCGGTTAGTCCGCTACAGATTTACCGACTGAGAGACCCGACCAGCGGCACCGTAAGGGAGAATGTGTTTGCTGCCGTTGCGTTCGACGATCTCGTAGAACTGTGGCAAGTTGAAATTGATTTTCTGCTCATCGTCATCATCTGGCTGGCGTTGCTTTGATGATGAGTAAAAGCGATTCACGCTCTGCACCAACTCTTCTTTTGAGCCTTTAAAGTGCTCGTATAGTTCCACTTGGTTGGCTTCATCAACCACATAGATATTGAAACCATCAGCATCATGCTCGAAGAAAAACTGCACTAAGCCTTCACTGGCGTGGTTTTCCACAATGGTTGGCGCCACACTTTCGGTGGTTTCGCTCGCGGCACGATCTCGGCCACCCAATTTGTTGTGCGAAATATGGCGATAGAAATCGACCGGGTTTTCTAATTTGTGCTTGTACACCGAACGGCGTTCAAAGAATAACGCGAAGCGCTCGTCGGCGAGAGTGAACATACGGTAATCGGAGCCAGATCCGGTACGATCGAGTCGCATTGTCATGCTATCCAATAGCACTTGCCGTACCTGCTGACCGATGGCTAGTTCACCTTGATGTGAATAACAGAACACATCACTACGCATCGGAATGTTGGCTTGTTTATGCATTTTGGACGTCAGCATCACCATGCAATCGAGAATGGCCTCATTACCACTGAAATGATAACTGTGTATTTCATTCCAACTGCTCAAATAAAGCATGTCGACGCTTTGCACCAAATTCACCATGTCTTGGCCCGCGCTGAATACGTCGAACGATTCATCGGTGTGCGCCATAGGAATTTTGATGTCAGTCGGTAAGCGTGGGTCTGACAAATTGACAAACAACATCAACTGACGAATTTCACTAGGCTTCGACAGTTCTTCTTTGCGTGTTGGCGCAAACTTCACCGGCATGGCCGAGGCTAGATCGCGAACCATACGGCGAACAGAATCAATGCAAATATGGCTGCCGGGGGCATGTAGGTGAATTTCAGTGGAAGGGTTAATAATGCCATTGAAATATGCCCAAGCGATCAGTCGAGACAAGTGGTCAGCATGTTTTTGGTGCTTGGCGCCGATCATGCTGCTGGCGCGCAATGGGGTTTTATACAAATACCAACCTGCGGCAACTGACCGCCCTTCCGGTACTTGCACTAAGGTAATCACCGGCTCATACAGGCTCGGGGCAATGTTCGGATTGATTAACTCAACCTTACTCGTGGTCATCTCGAATGAGGCATATAGCTTGCGCGATAGAACGCCGATATCTTCCGGGTTAATGGCTTCGCTAATTTGGTTACGACGGGCAAATTCAATCAATTTACGGAAGCCAACCATCAGCGCTTCTAGCACTTCTCGGTAAGCGCGTTTAACGTGCTCAACCTTCCAGCTTTCACGTCGGTCAAGCTCGCTCAGCAAATCGGGATCCCAGTTCCAATCCGCCAAAAGTTGGCGCATCGCCACCACTTGCCAGTTAACTTTTTCAACCGGCTGGCTCAATACCATGCAGGTTTTTAAATAAAAGCAGCGGCGCGCTAAATCTAAACGCAGCAAGTCATTCTGACCACGTAAATACTTACTAACGTGGTCCAATACCAAACGATAGCTATCCAGCCCCATGGGGTCACAACAGCCAGACATCCAACGTTGCTTAAACTCATGACACAACAATCGTGTATTCGGGTATTGGTGAGAATAAGACTCGAGCAGCAATGTTTTTAATACCGCTTTAAACGGCGAATCAATGCCTTTGTAGAGTTGCCATAAAGCGGCGCCAAAGTATTCTTCTGCGGGAACTCGAGCAATGCCGCCTAAGTCGACCCATGCTTTGTGTTCGAGCTGTTCGTCTTCAAATAATGCTGCGACATACTCAGAATATTGCTCTTCGCAATCAACTGGCACTAAAAACCACAGCAAATTACAGCCGGCAAGGCGGACGCACGAACGATAAAATTCATCAAGCAGCAACCAGTTTTGGGTGGAGCCACAGTTGTCTTTGGTGATCACCTGTCGATGGCTGCGAATAAATTGCTCGGGATCGACCAAAAAGAAATTGGCCTCAATACCAAGTTGCGCCGACCAATCGGTAATTTTCTGGCACTTTTGCTCCAGCATCATGCGCTGCTGAGCATTGAGCTGTGAATCGTAAATAACCCAAACGTCTAAATCTGAATCGCAGCATTGGCCCAACGAGGCGGTACTGCCCATGCAGAACACACCGAGGATATCGCCGTCTTCAACCAACTCTGGGCGGAAGTGTTCCCATTCTGCCAGTAATTTTCGATCGCTGGCGGGGAGCTGATAATTTTGAATGCCAGCCGGGCAGCTGCCGCCGACATAGCCGGGTAAATCGGGGTGATTAAAGTGCAGTAGCGGGGCAATGAGGTCGAATACTTTCAAGCCGGGCTTGGTCAGCACCAAGCGAGCACGATTCAGGCGCTGTTGATTCAGCGCTTCGAGCTGAGCGACACGTTGCTCGATGTGAATACCATTGGTATCCATTAACACACCACTCCGCAACGCACGGGTAATATGGTTTTGGCGTGATGATCGGTTAGCAACATAGACGGCAAATACTCTAGGTAAAACGGGATCATGCTAGCAACTTAAACCGGTCAGGTAAACTGCCCGAAAACTTGGGTCTAATCGGAGGCAGTGATAGCATGTCATCATCATGTTAAACGGAAATTTATATGTCCCTTATACGCATTGCCACACGCCAGAGTCCACTCGCACTTTGGCAAGCTGAATACGTTAAAGCGCAACTAAAACACTATCACCCTCAGCTGCAAGTTGAACTCGTACCTATGGTCACCAAGGGCGATAAAATCCTTGATACACCACTGGCCAAAATTGGTGGTAAAGGGCTTTTCATTAAAGAGCTAGAAGTGGCAATGCTAGAAGGCCGAGCCGATATCGCCGTCCATTCCATGAAAGATGTGCCAATGGCGCTGCCCGAGCCATTTTGTTTGCCGATCATTTGCCCACGTGAAAATAGCGCCGATGCATTCGTCAGCAACACGTATGACAGCATAGAAGCATTACCAACCGGCGCAACGGTTGGTACCTCAAGTTTGCGTCGCCAAAGCCAACTCAAAGCCATGCGTCCAGATCTGAACATCACTGACTTACGCGGCAACGTTGGTACTCGCCTCGGTAAACTCGATAACGGTGACTACGACGCCATCATCCTCGCCAGCGCCGGCTTGATTCGTTTAGACATGCCACAACGCATTCGCCAGCACTTACCCCACAGCTTGTGTTTACCAGCCGCAGGTCAAGGTGCCGTTGGCATCGAATGCCGGCACGATGACCAAGCAACGCAAGCATTGTTGGCGCCTCTTCATTGCGACAACACAGCGCTTTGCGTGCGCGCGGAACGCGCCATGAACCGTTATTTAGAAGGGGGCTGCCAAGTGCCTATCGCTGGCCAAGCGCAGCGTCACGGTGACCAACTCACTCTGACGGGCTTAGTCGGCAGCATGGACGGGCAAACCATTTTGCGCTGTGTTCTGACCAGCTCAATTGATGATCCAGAAGCACTTGGCGTACAAGTGGCCGAAAAACTCATTGAGCTAGGTGCTCGCCAGCTGCTCGAAAGCTGTAGTCAGTAAGCTCGCAATGGCGCAATCACCATCAACCGTGTTATTGACCCGCCCGTTGGCGGAAAGCCAGCAATTACAACAATTGCTGGCGGTTGAAGGTATTAATGCCGTATGCCAGCCGTTATTTGAAATCGTACCAGGCCACCAACTGCCACAAGTGGCTGACATGGTCGCTAGCGCCGACATCATCATTGCCGTTAGCAAACATGCCGTACAACAAGCCGGCTCGGTGTTCGATCAGCATTGGCCTGAACGTCCAACTTATATCGCGGTAGGCCCTGCCACCCAAGCCCAGTGGCAACAGCAATCGGTTAATCAGGTTGTTGTTCCTAACCGGCATGATAGCGAAGGGCTATTGGAGCTGCCTCAGCTACAACAAGTGGCTGGCCTGCGCGTTGTTATTTTACGTGGCCAAGCCGGGCGAGAGCTGCTCGCACAGCAACTAACACAACGTCACGCACAAGTTAGTTATTGTGAATGCTATCAACGTCGCGTAATTACTTTAAATTCCAGTCAGTTGGTTCCATACTGGCAACAGCAAAACGTGAACTGCTTAGTTGTGACAAGCGCAGAGCAATTGACACAACTAATTGAGCTTTGCCGAGGCGACCATGAGTCATGGCTATACTCAAGCCGATTGCTCACCGTCAGCAAGCGAATCGCGGCACTAGCCAGCAACGCGGGTTTTAATAAGATTTCAGTTAGTGACGGCGCCAGTAACGCCGCACTTAAAGCAACACTCATGCAGGTGTTGAATAAGGCCAAATCATCATGACAGATCGACAGCAACACACGAGCCCAACTACGGATTCAGACAACAAGCCTGATGATGAACACTTCGTTGCTACGGCGCCGACTGAAGACAGTCCGCATGTCGATACTGAGCCAGCAGAAGCGATTCCCGAGTCGCAACCCAAACATACAGCGACCGACAAACCACGCTCTAATGGCGTTGCGGTTACTGCTTTAGTGCTCAGCTTTTTGTCCGTTATTGTGATTGTGCTTGGGTTATTTGCCATCACCATGGTGTGGCCGAAATGGCAACAAAAGCAGCAACAATTCGATGAGTTCGTGCAAGAATTTAGTCACCGTCAAAAAGCATCATTGACCGTTTACGAGCAGCTCACCACCACCAATCAAAACCAACAGTTATCCCTCGAGCAACTGCAAGGTCAGTTAGCCGATAGCATGCTGGCACAACAACGCCTCCAACAGCGGTTGCAACAGCTCGACGGGCAAAAATCAAATGAATGGCTGCTGGCTGAAGTTGATTATTTGATTCGCCTTGCCACGCGTAAGTTGTGGATGGAGCGTGATGTAAACGGCGCCATCGCATTACTCAAAAGTGCCGATCTACGGGTATCGGAATTGCGCGATCCGCAACTACTCTCACTACGCCGCAGCTTATCGGATGACATGGCAACTCTCGGCGCATTACCCAAAGTCGATATCGATGGCATTGCATTGGTCATCGACGGCCTCATTGGCCAGCTAGAGCGTTTGCCTTTAAACGCGCTGGAGATCCCAGAATCCGTCGGCAGTAGCGTTGAAGCCTCGGTATCAACCGATCCAGCTGACTGGCGAGCAAACCTAATGCGCAGCTGGCAACACTTTGTTGATGGCTTTATCGCGGTGAACCGAAGAGCTGATGGTGCCACGCCCCTGCTACCACCGGATCAACGCTGGTATTTGCGCGCCAATATTCGCCTGAGTCTACAACAGGCGCAATTAGCCGCACTGCGCAATCAGCCACAACTCTTTATCAATGCGATTAACCAGAGTGATGATTGGTTAAGAGAATATTTCGACAATAGCGACAGCGCCGTTCAGTACGTGCGGGAAACCTTAGCAGAGCTGGCGATTTCTCCGGTACAAGTACAGCTGCCCAGCGATTTACATAGCCGTAAGATGATCCGGGATTTGCTGAGTACCAGTAATGGGACCACAACAGCAACAACCGAAGACGCCCCCGCGCCAAGTGCGCAACAAGCACAGGATAGTCAGCCGAACACTGCACCGGATGCGGCCGAACAACCTTCAGCGCCAGCGGCCACTGAGCCTGCAGATAACGTAGAGCTGGAATCAGAATCCATCACCGAGCTCGACAACGCTGCACCTGCCGAGCCAGTTATGGAAGTCGAGCCCGAGCCAACCTTGCCTGATGAGCCGGTCGAGGAAGCGTTATGATTCGAGTGATTGTTTTACTTATCGCGGCAGCTGCCGCCATGGTGCTAGGCCCCGTTGCCAGCGGCAATAAAGGCTATGTTTTATTTGCATTAGGGGAAACCACTGTAGAAATGACGGTGGTGAGTTTCGTAATTAGCCTTATTGGGATTTTCGTGGCAATTTTTGCCACCGAATGGGTCGTCAAAAAGATTCTGCGGATCACCAATCGCTCGGTACTCTGGTTGAGTAATCGTAAACAGCGCCACGCCTTACAACAAACCGCCGATGGTTTTGTCGCAGTTGCCGCGCAAGATTGGAAAAGCGCTGAAAAACTATTGGCGAAAAGCGCCGATCACAGTCATAACCCAGAGCTGAATTACTTAGTAGCAGCTGAAGCGGCTAAAAAACTGGGCCATGATAAACGCAGCCAAAAATACTTTGAACAAGTGGGCGATGCTGGCCGCCATTCGCTTGCTATTGCCATGACCAAAGCCCGTCTGGCGGATAACGAACAAAGTCAACGTGAAGCATTGGGTCTGCTACTGCAGTGGTACCGTCATAACCCTCGCAATGCTTCGCTGTTATCGCAGCTCAGCGAGTTATACCAACAACTTGCCATGTGGCCAGAGTGGCTTGAATTATTACCTGATTTACGCAAACACAGCCAGCTTTCCGAAGCGAAGTTGGCGGCTACTGAAGTCACCGCCTATGGCCATTATTTTGAGCAATTGGCAAGTCAAAAGGGTGCCGAGTCAACCTTGCAATATTGGCAAGGCTTGGCCAAATCAATTCAACAAAACCATCAGATTCTAGCTCGTTTAAGTTATGCATTGCGGCGCCATGGTGGCGGCCCTCAAGCAGCCGACTTATTGTACCCACGCTTGTTAAAAGCATCATCGCAACCACTGCTGAATGAATGGCATCTGCTAACTGTGACCGAACCGGAGCAGAAGCTGCAAGAAGTGAAAAAGAAAGCTAAAGGTGAATCGGCCGAACGAGCCAGTTTGGTAGGCCTGACAGCATTACATGCACGTCATTTTGATGAAGCGGTTGATTACTTGAAAAAGGCCCTGCGCGAAAAGCCTTGTCAGCGAGATTACCTAGCGCTGGCCATGGCGCTTGAGCAAGCAGGTCAAGTTGGCGGCGCTTTGGAAGCCTATCGTCAGGCAATCAGCGCCGCGAATTAATCTGATGCTAATCGATAAACGCGAAGGCATCGGAGAACATGCGCTCGCGTGGCATTTGCTTTTCAAGGAAGGCATCTCGAGCCACACCAACCATTTCAAAACGCCCAGCCATGTAAAGATCGTAGCCAGCTAAGCTATCGAAATCATTCAATACCGCTTGATGCACTTGCCCTGTTTTGCCTTGCCAGTCGGCTGAAGGCTCTTCGACCACGGCATGTACCGTTAACCACTCGTGGCTTTCAGCTAATTGTTGCAGTCGCGACCACTCATATAAATCGGCTTCACAGCGCACACCCCAGTATACGATGAGCGATTCGCTACGCGGCGCATCGATCATGCTCATTAAGATGCTGTTGACGTAAGAAAATCCGGTACCACCAGCCATTAAAATAGTTGGCTCATGACGCTCAGGGTGCCAGTATGCATCGCCACCGGGTAACGACACCGTGACTTGTTCATGTTGCTTTAAATGCTCAATGGCTTGGCCAGCGTAACTGTCGGCTCGGCCTGCTCCGATATGCAATTCCAGCTCAGCGGCATTGCTCGCACTGGCAATAGAAAATGGGCGCTTGTCTTGTTCTGACAAGTGCAGCATCAGGTATTGACCCGGTAAAAACTCAACCGGCTCAACAGGGCTTAACATTGCTCGTTGCACAAAAGGAGTCAACGCTTCAAGGCGGCTGACTGTGCAGGTTACTTGTTTCATTTCTACTCCAGACACGGCAGTTTAGTCACTGCCAGAGGTAATGCCGAGTTCGTCCCAAATATCGTCGACTCGATCTTTTATTTGCTGACTCATGGTAATCGGCTCGCCCCATTCGCGATCCGTTTCACCCGGCCATTTATTGGTTGCGTCCATCCCCATTTTCGAACCCAGCCCCGCCACGGGCGAAGCAAAGTCGAGGTAATCAATGGGCGTATTTTCAATCAGGGTAGTGTCGCGAGCAGGATCCATCCGCGTTGTCATTGCCCAAATCACGTCCTGCCAATTCCGCGCATCAATATCATCATCACAGACAATGACAAACTTGGTGTACATAAACTGGCGCAAGAATGACCAAACGCCCATCATCACACGTTTGGCATGGCCTGCATACTGCTTACGAATGGTCACCACCGCTAAGCGATATGAACAACCTTCCGGCGGCAAGTAGAAGTCAACGATCTCTGGAAATTGCTTTTGCAAGATCGGTACGAAAACTTCGTTCAACGCGACGCCTAGAACGGCTGGCTCATCAGGAGGGCGGCCGGTATAGGTGCTGTGATAAATGGGATTTTTACGCATGGTCATGCGCTGCACGGTAAATACCGGAAACGACTCGACCTCATTGTAATAACCCGTGTGGTCGCCATAAGGGCCTTCCGGAGCGAACTCATCGGGCTCAATGACTCCTTCCAGCACAATTTCAGCACTTGCTGGCACTTCCAAGTCATTGCCAATACAGCGCACTGTTTCTGTCTTATTGCCGCGTAATAAGCCGGCAAATGCATACTCAGACATGGTATCCGGTACGGGTGTTACCGCGCCTAAAATCGTTGCAGGATCAGCGCCGAGTGCGACGGAAACTGGGAATGGTTGCCCAGGATTCTGTTGCTGCCAATCGCGCAAATCAAGCGCGCCACCACGATGGGAAAGCCAACGCATAATGAGTTTGTTTTTAGCCAACAGCTGCTGACGATAAATACCTAAATTCTGGCGATTTGAACGTGGTCCTCGGGTTATGGTTAAGCCCCAAGTTACTAACGGTGCGACATCACCAGGCCAACAGGTCATGACCGGTAAGCGGTTTAAATCAACTTCATCGCCTTCAAGTACAATCTGCTGACAAGGTGCTTTGCCCAACACTTTGGTTGGCATGTTCAGCACCTGCTTGTACATCGGCAGCTTTTGAATCGCGTCTTTAAAACCTTTCGGTGGCTCAGGTTCTTTGAGCGACGCCAGTAATTGGCCCACTTCTTTTAACGCGCCAACCTCAGTACGCCCCATACCAAGGGCTACTCGCTTGGGGGTACCAAACAAGTTGGCCAGCACCGGAATGTCAAAGCCTTTAGGATTTTCAAACAGAAGCGCTGGGCCACCGGCACGCAAGGTGCGATCGGCAATCTCGGTCATTTCGAGATTCGGGTCTATTTCTTGTGAAATGCGTTTGAGTTCACCGAGGGACTCAAGCTGATCGAGAAAATCTCGCAGATCCTTGTATTTCATAATGATCGATTTGAAAAGTTATGTCGCCAGTATAATGGGCCAGCTAGCGCAAGCCCAGCACCAGTTAAGGAAGTTGTGCGGCGAGAGGCTCGAGTAGATAACCGCTTTGCTCAATGGCAACTTTTGCAAAGCGATCGGCTGGGCTATCTAATTGTTGCAACTGCAGTTTACGGTGTAACTCCAATAAAGTTTGCTGGGAGCCATATTTCGCCAATGAAACGGCAGAAATGGCACCAATTTGCTCATCATATAAACCGGCGACCATGAGTGACTGTACGTCCTCATCCGCGCCAAAATTTTGCGCTAAAATCGGCATGGCAACTACCGCTAAATCACGATTTTTAGCTGCTTCTAGTAGTAATTTTTTAGCTGTTGATGGATCAAATATAACGGGAATTTTTGGCAAACTTGGCAAGGTAGCTGAGCGCTCGCCACGGGCCAGCGCATCACTGAGAGCCTCTGCTTGTTGACAGCGCAACACCTTCGCCACCAACACTGTATCTGCTAGAGCTGAAAAGTCAGCCTCTTGGCATGCGCTGAACGCGGCTTGGCTAAGCCAATATAATTGTTTGGTTTCAGGCAGTAGCAACCACTCTGACACATTCGGCACCGCCGTGAGCACTTCAGCTTTGGTGGTGAGTCGCTGCGCCAAATGGGGGATAGTTGGATGACTGACCTCACCCAATTGCCATTGCTCAATCCAATGACGTTCATCGGCGGTTAATTGAGACTGGCGCAGCAATCGTTGCATATGCTGCAGCACGGCCAATTCAATCGCGGTGTTTAATGTATGCGGATAGATTAGATCTGATGGCGTGTAATCAAGCGGTGCGCTTCGAACCTGACCATAGAGTTGCTGGAACGACTCAGAATGAGCGCTGTCGGCATAGCGATCGGCAATGCAACTGGCACTAAATACCATGCAAAGTCCGAGTGCAAATACTCGTGCCGCCTTGGCAACTATCATCAATTACCCGATCTCAAAAATGTGACTCACCAGCAATGGCGTTAACTGGCTCTAAAACCGTACTATTCTGCACTAAAAAAGGCAGCAAAAGCTATAAACTAGCCACCGCTGCCTTCGATATAGCCACAATTTTCTACTTTTTCTTCATCGCTTCGAAGAAATCGTCATTTGTTTTCGTCATCGCTAATTTATCAATGAGGAATTCCATGCCGCTAATTTCATCCATTGGGTGGATGATTTTGCGCAAGATCCACATCTTCTGTAGCTCTTCTGGCGTCGTAAGCAACTCTTCGCGACGGGTACCAGAGCGATTGATATTAATCGCTGGGAAGACGCGTTTTTCTGCGATTTTACGGTCCAAATGCACTTCCATGTTACCTGTGCCTTTGAATTCCTCGTAAATAACTTCATCCATCTTCGAGCCGGTATCGATTAACGCAGTGGCCAAAATGGTCAGGCTGCCGCCTTCTTCGACATTACGTGCCGCACCAAAGAAACGCTTAGGCTTATGCAACGCGTTAGCATCGACACCACCAGTAAGAACTTTACCGGACGAAGGAATGACGGTGTTGTAAGCACGAGCGAGACGAGTAATCGAGTCAAGCAAGATCACAACGTCTTTCTTATGCTCTACCAAACGCTTCGCTTTTGCGATCACCATTTCAGCAACCTGAACGTGACGACTCGCTGGCTCATCAAAGGTCGAGGCAACAACCTCACCTTTAACCAAGCGCTTCATCTCAGTTACTTCTTCCGGACGTTCGTCAATCAGCAACACCATCAATTCACATTCAGGGTGGTTGGCAGCAATGGATTGGGCCAGATTCTGCAAAAGAATGGTTTTACCCGCTTTTGGCGGTGCCACAATCAAACCACGCTGACCTTTACCGGTAGGCGAGGCTAAATCCAATACACGGGCAGTAATGTCTTCCGTTGAACCATTACCGCGCTCCATGCGCATACGTTCATTAGCATGCAACGGTGTTAGGTTTTCAAATAGGATTTTGTTGCGAGAATTTTCCGGACGGTCAAAGTTAACTTCATTAACCTTCAACAATGCGAAATACCGCTCGCCTTCTTTCGGTGGGCGGATTTTACCGGCAATGGTATCGCCGGTACGCAAGTTAAAGCGCCGGATCTGGCTCGGTGATACATAGATATCATCCGGACCAGCAAGGTAAGAGCTGTCGGCGCTACGCAGGAAGCCGAAGCCGTCCTGCAGAATTTCTAACACACCGCTTCCGAAAATATCTTCGCCGCCTTTGGCGTGAGTTTTCAGAATGGTGAAAATAATATCTTGTTTACGTAAGCGGGCTAGATTGTCTAGGCCCTTACTTTCGCCCAGAGCAATTAGCTCTGATACTGGGGTATTTTTTAACTCGGTCAGGTGCATCTTGGGATCTGCTACAGGTCGGTTATATTGGATGGTTTAGTTGCATATATGACGCGACTAATCGCATCACAGAGAAAAGACTTTTTGGAATTTCCCGGCCAAATAGACCGCAAGAAGGGAACTCAGTTAGCTATAAAGTAACACCAAAGAAAAGATTCGTCCAGAAAGAAGACAAAAAGGCCAACGAATAAATATCGGAGGCCTTAATTCAACAACGGTAACCGCAAACTCAGGTTACAGGTTGTCGTTGATAAACTCGACCAACTGGCCTTTTGATAAAGCGCCAACTTTGGTCGCAGCAACGTTGCCGTCTTTAAACAGCAATAATGTTGGGATGCCGCGAATGCCGAATTTAGGTGCCGTATCGGCATTGTCATCGATATTTAATTTGGCGATGGTTAACTTGCCATCAAACTCAGCTGCAACTTCATCCAGAATCGGCGCGATCATCTTACAAGGGCCACACCATTCTGCCCAGAAGTCGACCAACACTGGGCCACTGGCTTTTAATACGTCATTTTCAAAACTGGCATCTGTCACGTGGACAATTTTGTCGCTCATTGATTGCTCCAAATAAGGGTTAGGTCGCACTTGGTTCAGACACTATTAATGGCGACACAATGGATCTATTTCAAGTCATGTTGTTTATATTTGCAAGTTTAACCTGATATGCTTACCTAATGAGCAAAACACACTTAACTGAACAGCGCTTTAGCGAATTTTCGCTGCACCCTCAGGTGCTGAGCGCACTCACCGAAAAAGGGTTCGATTTTTGCACCCCGATTCAGGCTAAAACCTTGCCTTTGGCATTGACCGGTAAAGACGTTGCGGGTCAGGCACAAACAGGCACGGGTAAAACCATTGCGTTTTTAGCCGCGACTTTCCACCACCTGCTAAACAACCCTGCTCGCGATGATCGCCCATCAAATCATCCTCGCGCCGTGATTGTAGCACCAACCCGTGAGTTGGTGATTCAAATTCACAATGACGCCGAGCTGATGGCCAAACACACCGGCATTAAGCTGCAAGTTGTGTATGGCGGCGAGGGCTACGATATTCAACGTCAGCGCCTACAACAAGGCGTCGATGTGCTGGTTGCCACCATGGGCCGCCTCATCGATTACTTCAAACAAGGCGTGATCAGCTTAGATGACGTGCAAGTGGTGGTGCTTGACGAAGCCGACCGCATGTTTGACCTCGGCTTCATTAAAGACATTCGTTACATGATGCGCCGCTTGCCGCCGCCATCAGAACGTTTGAATCTGCTTTACTCGGCCACCCTGTCATACAAAGTGCGTGAATTAGCGTACGAGCACATGAACGAACCGATTCATGTGCAGATTGAGCCAGAGCGTAAAACCGCAGAGAAAATTCAAGAAGAGCTGTTCTATCCATCAAACGAAGACAAGATGACCTTGTTGCTAACCCTGATGGAAGAAGAGTGGCCCGATAAAGCCATTGTGTTTGGTAACACCAAGCATGGTTGTGAAAAAATCTGGGGCGCGTTGGCCGGCGAAGAACATCGCGTAGGCTTGCTGACCGGCGATGTACCGCAACGCAAACGCCTGAAGATTTTGGAGCAATTCACCCAAGGCGAGTTAGATATTTTGGTTGCTACCGATGTTGCTGCCCGTGGTTTGCACATTCCAGCGGTGACCCACGTGTTTAACTACGACTTGCCAGACGATGCCGAAGATTACGTTCACCGAATTGGCCGAACGGGTCGTGCAGGCGCTAGCGGCCATGCGATCAGCTTTGCTTGTGAGCAATACGCGATTAATTTGCCAGCTATTGAGTCCTACATTGCTCATGAAATTCCAGTGACTCAATATGACTCTTCGGCACTACTGACCGATGTGAAGCCACCAAAATATATGCCTCGTACGCGACAAGTAAATCAAAGTGGTCGTAAACGCTCTCGCAATAATGGCGGCAATCGACGCCCACAAGGAAAACCGTCAAATTAAGGCCATGAACACCAGCAACTCTGACTTGTTTGCCGCCATCGACCTTGGCTCAAACAGCTTTCACATGCTGGTCGTTCGCCAAGTTGCCGGTACTATCCAGACCGTTGCCAAAATCAAACGTAAAGTGCGTTTGGCAGCGGGCTTGGATGACCAACTCCAACTCTCCGAAGAAGCAATTAATCGCGGCTTACACTGCTTAAGATTATTCGCAGAACGACTTCGCTTTATTCCTCAAACCAATGTTCGAATCGTTGCCACCGCGACCTTGCGGCTGGCAAAAAATAGCCCTGACTTTGTTACCCAAGCAGAAGCGATCACCGGCCACCATGTTGAAATCATCAGTGGCGAACAAGAAGCACATTTTGTTTATCAAGGCGCCGCGTTTACGTCAGATGGTAGCGATCAGCGCCTTGTCATTGATATTGGCGGTGCAAGCACTGAGCTGATCATTGGTCGCGGCATTGATATTCAACAAGCTGTCAGCCTCAATATGGGATGCGTGCGATTTACTGAGGCA
This sequence comes from Neiella holothuriorum, assembly GCF_019457915.1. GTDB lineage: Bacteria > Pseudomonadota > Gammaproteobacteria > Enterobacterales > Neiellaceae > Neiella > Neiella holothuriorum. The sequence continues at coordinate 212,891 of NZ_JAHZSS010000002.1, read as the reverse complement.
TTTTTTGCTGACGGCAAGTTCACCCAAGAGCGGTTCGCCAACGCCATTGCGGAAGCGCAGGCAGTGGTATCGCCACTACTCGATAACTACACAGAATTTGGCTGGCAACAAGCCCTTGGCGCTTCGGGTACGTTACGCGCGATTCAAGAAGTCTTGCTGGCCAACGGCCATGATGATGTCATCAACCTCGAACGGTTGCAGGCACTGCAACAACAAATAATTGCAGCAGGTTCGCTTGAGCAACTCGATATTGTTGGCTTAGCAAATGAGCGCAAGCCGGTATTTGCCGGCGGCCTCGCTATTCTCACTGGCTTGTTTCAAGCGTTAAATATTGAGCAATTGCAAATAGCCGGCGGGGCATTACGCGAAGGCTTAGTATATGGCATGCTTAATGTTCAAGCTGGTGACAATGTACGCCAACGCACGCTCAAGAATTTGGCGCAAAAATATCATCTCGATCGCCAACACGGCAGGCAATGTCGACAAATTGCTTTAGCACTGTGCAAACATTTTGAGGCGAGTTGGTCGATCACTGACGATGGCAAAGCAATGCTCGCTTGCGCCGCACAATTGCACGAAATTGGCTTCACCATTGGTTTCGTTAATGGCCATCAACATGGCGCATACATTCTCAACCACACCAATCAACCGGGCTTTTCCAGTAGTCAGCAAGCCTTGCTAGCAACCTTAATAGGCCACAGCAAAGGCAAGCTCGATTTGGCTCAACTCAAGCCGCTGCAAGGTTATAGCAATGAGCAAGTGATTGCGCTTATTCGAATTTTGCGGTGGGCGATTATTCTTACCAGTCACCGCGCCAATTTGGTGGTGATGCCTCAGCAACTGAACTGCAGTGGTTTAGCTGTAAGCTGGAAAATGCCGAAGGGATGGCGGTTGCAGCACCCGTTGAGTGCTGCTGATTTAACCGAAGAGCGTCACTATCAAGCAAATGCAGGGCTGAGCTTTACGTTTGCAGAGCATTAACCCTGCTTTAGCCAACGCGCCACATCAACCGCAAAATACGTCAAAATTGCATCGGCACCGGCCCGTTTAAATGCCAGCAACGATTCCATCACCACGGCCTTTTCATCAAGCCAGCCATTCTGTGATGCGGCCTTAAGCATGGCGTACTCGCCACTAACCTGATAGACCATTGTGGGGACTTTAAACGTGCTCTTAACGCGGCTAACGATGTCGAGATACGGCATGCCAGGCTTCACCATGACCATGTCTGCGCCTTCTTGTAAGTCGAGTTCGACTTCGTGCAGCGCTTCATCACCGTTGGCAGGATCCATCTGGTAGCTATATTTATTACCGCCTTTTAAGTTGCCGGATGAACCCACAGCATCTCGAAACGGGCCGTAGAAGCTCGACGCATATTTGGCTGAATAGGCCAAGATCTGAGTGTGGATATAACCGGCTTCCTCAAGGGCTTGTCGAATCGCACCGATACGGCCATCCATCATGTCCGATGGAGCAACCACATCAGCGCCCGCTTCAGCATGGCTTAATGCCTGCTTGACTAGGACTTCGACCGTCTCATCATTCAATACATAGCCGGTTTTATCGAGCAACCCGTCTTGGCCATGAATGGTAAACGGGTCAAGAGCTACATCGGTGATCACTCCCAAGTCTGGCTGATGAGCTTTAAGTGCACGCACGGCTCGTTGCGCCAAGCCGTTTGAGTCATAGGCTTGTTCTGCAAATTCGGTTTTAACCGCTGCAGGCGTCACCGGGAACAAGGCTACTGCAGGGATCCCCAACTCAACCAATTCGTCAGCTAGGGCCAGCAGTAAATCAATCGAAATGCGTTCAACGCCGGGCATCGACGGTACCGCTTCTCGCTGTTGTTCACCTTCGAGCACAAACACTGGGTAAATCAGATCCGCGGTAGTTAGCTGGTTTTCTGCCATAAGGCGACGAGAAAAGGTATGTTTTCGCATCCGTCTTGGTCGAGCGAAAGGAAATTGTGCGGTCATGAAGGATCTTCCTGATTGAACAATAATGATGCCTGTGGACTGTCAGAAGGCGCACCCACGTGTTGCCATTTCGCCTGATCACGACCAGCCTCTTTAGCCCGATATAATGCCTGATCGGCCGCATCCAGAATCGCCTTAGGATCCATATCCGACTGCGCTACAGCAACCGAGAGTCCTGCGCTGATGGTTATCGGCAAGGCACCATCGCTGGTAATAAAAGGTGTTTGACGAATTGCCGTGAGGACTTGCTCAATCACTTGCATCGCACCTTCGAGATGAGTGGCAGGCAAAATAAGTGCAAACTCCTCGCCGCCATAACGAGTTAACGCGTCGGTAGGGCGTTTCAGCACTGATTGAATGCGATGCGCCACTTGCCGAATACACTCGTCACCCACGAGGTGACCATAAGTGTCATTCACGCTTTTGAAATGATCGATATCGAGCATGGCAATACCCAGCGGCGTTTGCTCTCGCCGACTACGGCGAAATTCCGCTAAGTAACGTTTATCAAAGTGCTTACGATTTTTAACCCCGGTTAGAAAATCAACGGTGCTTTGCTCTTCGAGTTGGCGGTTGGTCTCTTCCAATTCACGCAATGCAACTTCCAGCTCAAAGGTGCGCTCTTGCACTTTGCTTTCAAGATCTTCAGTGGCGTTTGCTTGTGCTTTTAACGCTTGCTGTTGCAAGCGGTTCGCACGTTCAGCATTTCTTAGCGATTCTTTTTGTGCAGTGAGCTTTTCTTCGCGCGCATCGGCAAAGCTGCCTGCCATCACGAAAGAAATAACCACCACTTCAATAATTAACCCAATGATCAACGGCACATGCACGGCCACATTGGCGTCAAAAATATTTTTATACCGCAGCAGGGTTGTCGAGAAGCCGATGAACAAAGCAAGCCACGCGACGAAATAAAACGAACCGTACCGGACTTTTTTCTTGAGTAGCCAGGCACCACAGGCCACAAGTAATACACTGAGCCCGCAAGCAAGTATCACGAGCAGCCGAATCGCGTACACATGCCACGTAAACAACATAATCACGCCGACTAAAGCGATACTAGCGATGAACACTCGGAGGGCGACTTGCAGCGGTTGACTGCGTGCCATTTGGGCAAGTAATTCTTCGGTGAATGCGGCAATTAACGAGGCTGCGACGATCCCCAGCACGAGAATGATTTGCAGGTTATTCCAAAAAGGAGGTTGCCAGAAAAAGCTACATAAACCGGTCGCCACCGCGGTCATTAGAAAAACGCACAGACCATAAGCGCCATGATAAAAGAAGCTGGCGACTCGGCTATGCCAATAAACAAATAACTTAAATACCGCCATCACTAGCAGCACACCACAAAACAAGCCGTTCACGGCTAATGCTCGCGCTTGATCGCCATAGCTAGTTTCAGTTAAATCCAGAGAAATAATGGATGAGATCTCAACGTTCGCAGCCATCGCCACTGCGGGGAATCCGGCAATGGCAATGCTTATCAAAAACGTCCAAAGAGATCGCAACATAACGTCCTACTGAATTAATCGAGCCGTTTGGCGCGGCTCTTGCGGCTAACACCCGCTTTATTAACATAAAAAGACCCAAGTGCACCCCGTGATACGATGACCGTATCGCCGGTTTTAAGACGTGGCCCTTTTTCTTGTAGCTTCCAGCGCTGCTGATTGTCCAACGTCAACGTCAATTTACCGTAGGGATCTTTACTGACGGCGGTCACTTCAGCACTAATTTCATCCAGCTCTTTTGTTTGCTGCTTAGCAATTTCACGTTCCAAGCCAAACGCCTGTTGAGCAGATGGCTTCGCCGCCACAACGGCAGCTTCCGAGCTAGCAGATATTGATTGTTCCGGCACGTCAGCCACAGGAACGACAGGCTTTGTGTTTGACGTTAAATCCTGACGCTCTGGTGATGCAAATTGCCGTTTTGTAATGCCATCAAAGCAAGCTAAACGTTGCTTATCGTTGCTAACCGAAGAGCACAGCTGCCATTCTGCCTGCCAGTCAACTGCATTGGCAGCGGGAACGCTTATGAGCAAGCACGCAACAAGACCGGTGATATTAGTTTTCACTTTCAGATTGTTCCTTTTTTTCTACTTCTTCATCATCTTCATCTGATTTGCGGGCATAGAAAGATGACATCATCACACCAAGTTCAAACAGCAGCCACATCGGCAGCGCCAACAGCGTTTGAGAAATTACATCTGGCGGCGTTAGTAGCATACCGATAATAAACGCTGAAACAATAACATAGGGGCGTTTAGTGCGGAGAACGGCTGGCGTCGTCATGCCGCTGGCACACATCAAAATGACCGCAATAGGGATCTCAAAGGCCAACCCGAATGCAAACAATATCTTGAGCACAAAATCGAGATAACTCGATATGTCGGTGGCGATGACCACATCTTCTGGTGCCACGCTGGTAAAGAAGCTAAATGCCAGCGGAAATACAATGTAAAACGCAAATGCAATGCCACCGTAAAACAACACCACACTCATGAATAACAAAGGGATCGCCAACCGCCGCTCGTGGCGGTATAAGCCTGGCGCAATAAATCCCCAAACCTGATGCAACACCACCGGCATGGCTAGCGCCATAGCCACCACTAGGGTTAACTTAAACGGTGTAAAGAACGGCGCCGCCACGTTAGTCGCAATCATATTGCTGCCTTCAGGCAACTGGGCGATTAACGGCCCCGCAATCCAATGGTAAAGATCATTAGCAAAATAAACTAAGCTCAAAAAAATCAGAAGGATAGCGATTACTGCTCGCAGCAGTCGGGAACGCAATTCTATGAGGTGAGCAATTAGCGGGATACCGTTATCCGTCATTGCTTTGATCTCGCTTAGTAACGTCTATTGGTGTTGCCTGATTGGTTCGATTCGTCGAAGAAGGGCTGTCATCTTGATAAGGGCGTTGCACGGAAGCTGCCGCATCTTTTAGCTCATCAACCGAGCGTTGTAGATCCGGCGCTAAATCCGCCATGCCTTGTTGTTCGGCCTTTTTCAGGTTTTGCTGCAACTCGTGAATGTGCAGCTCCTGACTAATTTCTTCTTTTACATTGGTGGCCATACTGCGCACGGAACGAACCCAACTGATAACGGTTCGCAGGGCGCCGGGCAAACGCTCCGGCCCAAGCACAATTAAGCCCATCACGGCGATAACGCCAAGTTCCCAGAAACCGATGTCAAACACTATGGTTACTTCTTATGAGTTTTAGACGTTTGATCGCTAAAATCAGCATCCTGACCGTCAATTGGTGGCGTACCCGCACCTTTGTCGGTCAACTGTTCGTTCGTTTCAGTTTCCGCTTTATCGTCGTTGCCAACAGATTCTTTAAATCCTTTAATGGCAGATCCTAAATCGGTACCCAGACCACGTAATTTTTTTGTCCCAAACAGCAAGGCCACAATTACCGCGATAATCAATAGCTGCCAAATGCTGATTCCACCCATGGTGTTAATCCTTTGTTAGACGTAAAAATATGATAAAGAGCGACGCCACACTGGGCTACTTCCGCCAATTAAGCCACCAGCCCCGCAACCAGCAGATTGCCGCAGCCGATGAAACTCCCGTCAGCGCAGGCCAGCCTACACTGTCATGAATTAGGGCCGCAGACAATGCCAGAATACCTGCTGTCATTAGCCAATAGAACGATGTTGCCTGTTGTTGGCGCCAACGTCCCATTTGCGTTGATGCGCGTTGATGCTGCTCAGTAAAACGCTGAACCGCATGCAGTGAGTCATAAATCAGCGCCGGCATTTCTGGTAGTTTCTCACCCCAGAACGGCGCATTTTCCTTGATGTCTCGCCACACTGCTTTAGGGCCAATTTGCAGGGCCATCCAATCTTCCAAAAATGGCTTGGCGGTTTTCCACAAATCCAGTTGCGGGTATAGCTGACGCCCTAACCCTTCAATATACAACAGGGTTTTCTCTAACAACACCAATTGCGGCTGAACTTCCATATTGAAACGGCGCGCCGTATTAAACAAGTTAATCAACACGTGACCAAATGATATTTCTGCCAGCGGCTTCTGAAAGATAGGCTCGCATACGGTACGGATAGCGAACTCAAATTCTTCAACATTGGTATCGGCCGGTACCCAGCCAGACGCGACATGCAGCTCGGCCACTTTCCGATAATCCCGGTTAAAGAATGCCAGAAAATTTTCGGCCAAATAGCGCTTATCATCACGGTTGAGGGTACCCACAATGCCAAAATCAACCCCAATGTACATAGGATCATGCGGGTGCTCGCGCGACACAAAGATATTGCCCGGGTGCATGTCTGCGTGGAAAAATGAATCACGAAACACCTGCGTAAAAAAGACCTCAACACCTCGTTCGGCCAGCTTCTCCATATTGGAGCCTTGGGCTTTCAGGCTGGCAATATCGCTCACTGGGATCCCGTCGATACGCTCCATCACCAAAACATTTTGACGACAAAAATCTGCATAAATTTCGGGAATATAAAGACTGTCAGAACCTTCAAAATTGCGACGCAGCTGAATCCCATTCGCAGCTTCGCGCATTAAATCGAGTTCATCAAACAAGGTTTTTCGATACTCATTAACGACCTCTTTGGGTCGCAAGCGTTTGCCATCGGGTAAAAACTTTTCCGCCAGACCAGCAAACATCGACATGACCGAAATATCCGCGGCAATCACTTTAGCGATGCCTGGGCGAATCACTTTCACCACCACATCACGCTGTTCGCCAGCAATCTGCAATTGCGCGCCATGAACTTGTGCAACGGATGCAGAAGCCAAAGGCTCGGCCTCAAAGCTGCTGAAAATGTTTGCTAACGGCTGACCAAATGCCGCCTCTATTTGTTGTTGCGCTTGTTGCTGGCAAAACGGCGGCACTCGGTCCTGCAATTTTGCAAGCTCTTCGGCATATTCATCGGGCAGCAGATCGCGACGCGTCGACAGCATTTGGCCAAACTTAACGAACACAGGCCCAAGCGCTTCGAGTGCTAAGCGAAAACGAGCAGCATCGGAATCTTGCTTGTTAACGGGGCGAAACCAAAGCACCACAAACCGAGCGTAGCGGATATACCAAGGTAACCAGCTCTCGGGGAATAGTTTATCAAGCCGATATTGCCAAAATATTTTGGTAATTTGATACAAGCGCCAATGTTGTTTGATCAGCATATTGACGGCCCTTTACCAATAAATATTGTGCTTCTGTTACCAGTATTCATGACGTAAGCGCCTTAATGCGTTGGGCTAGTTGCTGGCAACGAGTGTCCAAAGATGCCACCTGGTGAGAGAATTGTCGCAACTCGGCGCTGGCCGGTAACCACTTGATTTCATCTTGTAAATATTCTTCAACATCATGGGTCATCGTTTGCCGGCGCGTATTAGCCCATGCCATCAATTTATTCCCCAAGGTGTTAAGCATATGAGCCGGCACGTCGCCCAACCATTGAGAGAGCCATTCTTCACGATCAAAATGCGTATCACGTAATTCATCGGCAATACGACTGGCCAATTGTAAATCGCCTTCAAGGGTAATCGCACCAGACTTAATTAACTCCGGCAGCAGTGCAGGCGTAGTTAGTCGTTGTAAGTCACTGAAACGCCCAGAGATCCGACATTCAACCGATTGCCCCTGATAGGTTTGTAGGCGCAGGCGGTCACAAACCTCAATCTCGATAGCCAGCGGCAAGTCGGTGCATTCAACGGCTAACACCTTGCCTTTGAAGCTCGCCAGAATAGAGGACATAGGGTGCTGACTCAGATACGCCGCCAGCACCTTGTCAGCTAATGAGATAAACAGCGCTTGCAGCATCACCAACTCAAAACTTATAGCCGCGGTGCAAGGCAACAATGCCGCCGCTTAAATTGAAGTAGCTGACTTCGTCAAAGCCCACGTCACGCATCATTTGCGCTAGAGTGTCTTGGTCGGGGTGCATACGAATGGACTCCGCAAGGTATTGATAGCTCTCACTATCATTGGCAACAAGCTCGCCCATTTTCGGTAATAACTTAAACGAGTAAGTATCGTAAACCTTATTGAGCCAGCCATATTGCGGTTTGGAGAATTCCAGTACTAGTAATCGGCCTCCCGGCTTCAGCACTCGCAACATGGAAGCCAACGCGTTGCTTTTCTCGGTGACATTACGAAGTCCAAAAGCAATGGTGATGACGTCAAAGTAGTTACTAGGAAATGGCAATGCTTCCGCATTTGCTTGTACAAAATCGATATTGCCCACCACGCCACGATCACGCAATTTGGCCTTACCAACTTTCAGCATAGAGGCATTAATATCGGCTAAGACAACCTGGCCAGTGGGGCCAACTCGCTTCGACATCAAGGCGGTGATGTCGCCGGTACCGCCGGCAATGTCCAGCACACGATCGCCTACTTTTACACCGCTGCATTCGCGCGTAAATAGCTTCCAAGCACGGTGAACGCCAAACGACATCAGGTCGTTCATCACATCGTATTTATCCGCTACGGAGTGGAATACATCAGCCACCATCGAAACTTTCTGTTCTTTGTCGACTTGGCGAAATCCAAAATGAGTGGTCGCGGAGCTTGAATCTGTCATAAGAGTGCCTTGTCCATCAGTTGACAGCGATTGTATCGGAACCTCGCCACGGTAGAAAGTATTCAAACTTTCGGGTAATGCTTTTGTCATGCGGCACCGAAACCAATGCCCGTTTGAATTGTCACAATGGTGTCATCCGCACGCGGCAAAGTTGCAATAAGTCGCTTTTGTGCGAACTTTTCAAAACCGTCTATAACTATAAGAATGCTTATAATATCAAACACTTTTTAAATATGGAGATTTGCAGTGACAGGAACTGAGATAAGCCCTCCGGTTAGTGCTGATACGCCTACTCCCCAAGCTTCGCAAGCCGATAAGTCCGAATCATCTTCGACCTTAAAAATTGCATTTGTTTGCAACCCTAAAATGGGTGGTTCGGGGATCATCGCAACTGAATTAGCAATGGCGCTGGCTGAGCGTGGCCATCATGTGTGGCTGCTAGCGGAAAAGCACCCATTCTCTTGGCGCCAAGTCAGCGATACGTTGCACTTCCTTAAGCTGGAGGTTAACGACTATCCGGTATTTGAAAGCGCGCCACACACACTGGCTCTCGCAGGCGGACTGGCCAACTTAGTCGAACAAGAAGGTATTGATGTTGTGCATGCGCACTACGCCGTACCCTATGCTGCGGCGGCAGTTTTTGCCCGACAAATCTGCAAACAGCCGTTTAAACTGATTACCACGCTGCACGGTACTGATGTCGTTAAGTTGGCAGATGATCCGGCCATGCATCGCGTCATCGATACGGTACTTGAGCAAAGCCACCGTGTGATCTGCGTATCCGACGATCTCGCTCAGCAAACTCACCAACGCTTTTCGCTCAAAACATATCCTGATGTTATTGCCAACTTCGTGCCGAAAGGGAAGGTATTTAATGGAACGCGTGAAGACGCACGCAACGTGCTTGGTCTCGATCAGCAAGCCTGTTACTTGGTACACGCGTCAAACTTTCGCAAGATTAAGCGCATTCCTGACATAATTGAGACCTTTGCTCAGGTACGCCAGCAAAAACCATGTCAGCTTATTTTGTTAGGTGAAGGCCCTGAATTTGAACCCGCACAGGCACAAGCCAAGCAGCTTGGCGTGTTCGAAGACATTATTTGGGTTGGAAAAGATCCGGAAATTAATCGCTGGTTTGCAGCCGCCAATGTTAATTTACAGTTGTCCGATTACGAAAGCTTTGGGTTAACGCTGATTGAGAGCATGGTGCAAGGCGTACCAACGGTGGCAAACGATGTTGGCGGGATGCCAGAAGTTGTAGCTGGAACGGGCGAAATCGTCTCGGTGGGTGATACTCAGGCGGCCGCGGCTGCGGTATTAACATTAATGAACCAACAACAAGCAGCGGCTCAAGCTGTGCAACAACGTTGCATTGAAAAAGCCAATAACCATTACACGTCAGACGCAGTATGCCTGGCCCATGAAGTGATTTACGACAGCATACTCAACACCTTAAACGAGTCATAATGCGAACGTAAGCGGGCTGAATTAGGAGGATTCAATGACGGAAAAAAAGAAAGGTTGGCGGCCATCCCTTGCTGCAACCATGATTATAGCCATGGTGCTGGGCATCATCACCGGTATCTTCTTTGGTGAAATGGTGGCGTGGACAGGCGTTGTTGGCAATGCCGTCATCATGCTGATGCAAATGACGATTTACCCTTATATCCTGGTCAGCCTGATCAGTGGCATTGGTAAATTGAACGCAGAGGATGCCAAGTCAATCTTCATCAAAGCCGGCAGTATCATGGCGGCGATTTGGGGCATTGGCTTAATTGTTGTGCTGGTCACCCCAATTACTTTTCCTTCACTCGAATCCGCCAGCTTTTTCAGTACCAGCGAAGTCCAGCCAAAAGCCGAAATTGACTACCTAAAACTATATATTCCCGCCAACCCATTTGAATCGATGGCCAACGGCGCAGTGCCTGCCTTGGTGTTATTTAGTATTGCGCTAGGTGTAGCGCTGATTTCAGTCAAAAATAAAAATAGCATCATCGACTTGGCCAGTACCGCGGCAGAAGGGTTGTCAAAAATCACCCAGTCGGTAGTTAAGATTCTGCCCATTGGCGTATTTGCCATGTCGGCCAATGCCGCAGGCACGATGAGTATTGAAGAACTCGAAAGTCTGCAAGTCTTCATGATCAGCTATTTTGTGCTGTGTATACTGCTGGCGTTTGTGGTGCTGCCATTGATGCTGACCAGTTTCACGCCCTTTAAGTATCGCGATGTATTGACCATGTCTTGGGGCGCCTTAGTAACCGCTTTTTCCACCGGAAACATATTCATTTGTTTACCGGTGATCCAAGAAGAAAGTAAGCGCCTGCTCGAAAAGTACAAATACGATTCAGAAGACGCCAACCGGCTAGTTGATGTGGTGTTGCCCATTGCTTTCACTTTCCCGAACCTTGGCAAGCTCACTATCATTTTATTCATCTTCTTTGCGGGCTGGTTTATTGGCAAACCCGTGGATCTTGCCAGCTATCCCATGGTGGGCATTAGTGGCTTACTCAGCTTGTTCGGTAGTGTGTATGTGGCCGTGCCATTCTTGCTCGAAAGCGTGTTTTTACCTGCCGATCTCAACCAGTTGTTTGTGGTGTCTTCATTTATCACCGGCCGCTTTAATTCGTTAGTGGCTGTGATGAACCTGATGGCCGTCACCCTCCTCTCCGCCGTCATCGTGGTGTATGGCATCAAGCGCCCGAAAGTTGCCGCCCTTAAATTTGTCGCTTTGTCAGTTGTCGCTTCAGTGCTGGTCTTGGCCGGCACTCGGATCATGCTAGAGCAGTTAATCGACGAAGATAAAAACACATCGAGCCTAATTGCCGGCATGCGAATTGAGAATACACTGACCGATCAAACCCATGAAACATCCAGTTGGCAACGGACAGCAAACCCCAACGTCTCAACGGTGGATGATGTGCTCGCGCGCGGCGTACTGCGTATTGGCTACCAACGAGGCAATGTACCTTTCACTTATTTCAACAGTGAGAACAAGCTTGTCGGGCTGGACATTGCGCTTGCTTATCGGCTTGCCGCGGATCTTGGCGTAGATGTCGAATTTGTGCCTTATATGAACGAACACATGGCCGATGACTTAGAGCGCGGTTATTTCGATATTGCTATGTCGGGTGTGGAAGTGGATGCAGAGCTGATGAAGCATGTCGCATTCACCCGACAAGTCATGAAGTTGAATTTAGCCTTGGTCGTGCCCGATCATATGGTTAAGCAATACAGTGATGTTAGCGTGCTAAGAAAAGCCAGCTTAAATATCGCATTTGTGCAGCATGAGGCGATGATTAATCGCGCCACCAAACGATTCCCAAATTTATCGTTCGACGAGTTAGTGCACTACGAGAGCTTTTTCTCACCAGATAAACCTCATGATTATGATGCGTTATTGACGAGTGCCGAAGCCGGTTACGCCTGGAGCTTGTTCTATCCAGACTATGGCGTTGCACTGCTCAAGGATCAAAGTACGGGGCGGTTGTTTTCATTCCCCGTAGCCTTTGCGGTAGCGCGGCGGAATCAAGATTTGCTGAACTACGTCAATAATTGGCTCGACATGGTAAAAGCCTACGGTTTTATCGATCAGCAATATGATTATTGGATCCAGGGTCATGGCGCCACGCCTCAGGAATCGCGTTGGTCGGTGATCAAAGACGTTCTCGGTTGGGTCGAAGGCTAGCGTTTCCAACAGCCAATAAAAAAACCCGCTTTTAGCGGGATTTTTTTGTTCGCCAATGAATGACAAATTCTTCTGGCTGAAATTAAAGAGAGCAGGTTTTTTGCTCTGTTCGATAGCGTGCAATATGGCGGTGGAGCTGATAGCGCTGATAAGCACATCCGCTAAACGCGACGACCACCAATAGGTTGAGTGACAGCCAAGCGACGGAATTAAAGCCCAGCATCCAGTTGCTCGACGTCACCATGGCCATAACAACAAACACTGCGCCCCAAAGCACCACGAATTGGCGAAAGCCCCGCCGGTGCTGGCGCTCGATGGTGGACAAACCAAATTGGTCGACATAGCGGTCAAATGTTGAAGCTTTCATCACTTAGCCTCCGAACAAATCAAATTGAGCATTAACTCTAAACTAACAGCTTCCGTCCGCTGCTGATTTGTTTTCGGTCAATAAACCATCAGACTGGTATGACCAGACAATATTAGAAACTCATTCAATCGCTTGTTTATTAACCATCTTTTGCACGCTAACCAATTAAATTGCTTAGGGATCTGGCAAGTGTCATAAACTCCACCTATTTTATAGCTAGGTCTCGATCCCTCTGGATTCTTTGGACTTCCTATAAATGTTGCAAGGATAGGTACACCATGTATAAAAAAACTATTGCTGCCCTCATTGGCGCGGCGCTCTTACACACTACAGCAAACGCAGCAACAATCTCTGCTAGCCCAGATGCAGTTCCAACAAAACACAAAGAAAGCACACTGGCTGTTGGTTTAGGCTTTGGTTCAACTAGCTCAGCTTATGCTCAATACGATGATGAAAGCACTGCTATTCCGTTAATATTTTTTAACTCGAAGAACTTCTACTTTGAAGGCGTTGAAGGTGGTTACAAAGTTATCGAAAACCGTCAAAGCCGCCTGAGCGTTTTTGTTTCCATGGGCGCTGAAGAATTCGATGCGGGCAACAGTGACATTGATGGTTTGAAAGACCGCGACCGCAGCGTTATGGCCGGTGTTCGTTATCGTTACATGGCCAAGTGGGGTATTGTCGATGCTAAAGTTGCCGGTGACATTTCAGAGGAAAGCGAAGGCACCATTGCTCGTGTTAGCTATGGCTACCCATTCCACATCTCGGAAAAATTCACCATTCTGCCACGCGGTTTCGTTAAGTGGATGAGCAGCGATTATGCCGATTACTACTACGGCGTATCTCCAGACGAATCAGGCTTATCATCCTACGCGCCTGGTAGCTCAATGAAATATGGCGCAGAGTTAATAGCCACTTACCAAATTAACAATAAGTGGAAAGTGTTAGGCGGTGGCCGTGTGTCAATGCTTGACTCAGATTTGGAAGACAGCCCAATGATGGACGATGACATGGAATCGCTCATATTCGCTGGTGTTACTTACAAGTTCTGGTAAACCTAGCTTTCTGAATCTAATAAAAAAGCGCCGCAAGGCGCTTTTTTGTTTTGTCATTCACCGTCAATCAAATCACTCGGGCCAGCGGATCTTTCCAAGATCGACTCGAATACAGTCCATGCCAGCTGCCAAAGCTGCTTGTTCACCAATATCTGTATCTTCGAATACAACACAGCGCGCAGGCGTTACCTGCATCTGTTGCGCGGCGGCTAAGAAGGTTTCAGGGTGAGGTTTGCCGAACGTCACGTCCGATGCCGTCACCAGCGCCAGAAGCTTGTCGAGAACGCCAACTTGGGTCAACACGTCTTCCGCATGGGCGCGAATAGAGCCCGTTCCCACCGCGATTTTTTTATCAGTCAAACTGGTTAATAGCACTTGATAAACATCATTGATGAGTACTGGCGGCTGCTCTAGCTCAGTCCATTGTTGGCGCTTAGTTTCAGCTACTTCTTCACAGTCTAACTGTAGGCCGTAGCGCTGGTTCACATGAGCAGCAATTTTTACCGTAGGCACACCGCCTAACGACATCTGCCATTCTGCATCGAACGGAAATTGGTAAAGCTTAGCTGTCCGCCGCCAAGCCTCCATGTGGCTTGGCATGGAATCGACCAAGGTGCCATCCATATCAAAAATAATGGCATCATACTTTTGCAACGCTTTATTCATGGTTAAATCCATCGCCTTATTCAATAACTTGCTAATTCTACACCAAGATAAGTGCTGACTAAGCTCTCAAAAATCGAATCAAACACCCGTTTCGAGCCAAAATCTATGGCGCGAATCACACGGTATCAATCTACCCTTAATCTATAGTAGGTGTGAATATTCTGATTCAACTTGAGGATGTCTATGGATTGGTTATTGGATGAAGAACCAAAGTGTGAACAACGAGTAGAACGCGAGCCATGGAAGATCGTGATCGTTGATGATGAGCCAGAAGTACACAAAATTACCGAGCTTGCCTTGCGCGATTTTGAATTCGAAAATCGTCCGTTAACGTTTATTAATGCTTATGACGGTCAATCGGCCCGCGAACTTTTTGAGCAGCACGATGATATTGCGTTGGTGCTACTCGATGTGGTGATGGAATCTGACGATGCCGGCCTACGCACCGTCGAATACCTGCGTGATCAACTCCGAAACCATTACACCCGCGTCGTGCTAAGAACCGGCCAGCCGGGTATGGCGCCAGAGCATGAAGTGATCAGCCATTATGACATTGACGGTTATCGCGCTAAAACCGAATTGACTCACGAATCACTCACCCAAACCTTTTACACCACACTGCGGGCTTATCGCGATTTAGTTCGCATGCAACGCTATCAATATGGCCTAGAGGCCGTGATCCGCTCCATTGCGCAATTTAATGAGCTCGATGATTTCTCAACATTCACCCAGTCATTAATGGAGCAAGTTGGTGCGGTACTTAATGCCTACCGTAGCGACTTAGTGATCCAGCCAGCTGAGATTGTCAGCCTCGGCCATCAACAGCAAACGCCTCGATGGAATATTAAAGTTGATAATGGCACTACAGAATCAAACTCAACCCAAGAATTGGCACAACAATCGCTGAAATCGAAACAAAGCATTTTTCAACCTCCGGTGCACGCCTACTATCATCGCTCAGCGCAAGGCACCGAATCGGTATTTGTCATTCAAACCAGTGACACAGTTGAGCCTGAAGGCGAACGCTTACTCGCACTTTTCTCGCAAAACGTCGTCCTAATTCTGGAGCGTTTACTGCGCTCAGAACAACGCAATTAACGGTGTAATGCTCAGCCAAGACATATCGGACATCATTAAAAAGCTTCAATCGAGTTACGGTGAAGCTTTTTTTAATCGGCTAACATTGCAGCTCCATCAAATTATTGGGGCAGACTATACGTTTATTGCTCGCTTAAACGAGCAACACACCGCATCTAAGACCATTAGCCTTGTTGCCAAGGGCAAACTGGCTGATAACTTCGAATACGCGCTCAACGGCACACCTTGCGCCGATGTTTCTAATGACAACGTTTGTGTGTACCAAAACAGCATCTGCCGGCTTTTTCCGCAAGATCAATTGCTCATCGATATGGGTATTGAAGGGTATGTGGGCGCGCCACTGCATGACTCGTCTGGCAACGTTATGGGTTTGGTGGTGGCCTTGTTTGAACACGCAATCAGTGAAACCTCGGCAATCACGTCATTGTTCAGTTTGTTTTCTGGCCGCATTGCAGCTGAAATTGAACGTAATGAGTCGGAAGCCCAATTACGCGCACTCAATCAAAACTTGGAACATAAAGTTGCCCAGCGTACCGCTGAGCTATCAGCCACCTTGGATGAACTTCGTAACAGCCAACAACAAATCATCGAACATGAAAAGCTCGCTTCCCTTGGTCGACTGGTGGCTGGCGTGGCCCATGAAATCAACTCACCCTTGGGGATTGCATTACTGAGTGGCTCAACCATTGAGCAAAAGGTGCTTGAATTAACTTCGGTGGTTAATGAGCAAACGCTGACGCGCGCACAGCTCAACCGGCTGATCGATGACATTCAAACGGCACAGCAGTCATTGCAATTTAATATGCAGCGCGCGGCTGATTTGGTGCAAAATTTTAAACAAGTATCAGCCGAGCAGCACTCCAACCAAAGCGGCAATATTGACTTAGCCAGTTGGATCGCAACGGTTGTTGGTAGTCTCACGCCGTTGATGACCAGTCATGACATCGAGGTAACCTGTCAGGTTCCAGAGACACCAATTGAATTAGAAACCTACCCAGGGCAACTGGCCCAAGTATTAACAAACCTGCTAAGCAATATCGCCATGCATGCTTACCCTAAGAGCCAATCATTTGCTGGCAAAGTAGCCCAGCTTCGCGCTTACACCGAAGCAGATACGCTGTATCTATGTGTCAGTGACCGAGGCATTGGCTTAAACCCCGATATTATCAATCAGGTCTGTGAGCCATTTTTCACTACTGCGCGCGGCAAAGGGGGAACAGGGCTTGGTTTAAGTATTGTTAGCAACTTAGTGAGAAGTTCGCTCGGCGGCACGCTCAACATTACCAGTGAGCTAGGGCAAGGCATGCAGGTACAGATTTCGTTGCCGTTGAAGTTGTCACGATAGAACACGCTTCACCAGCAACATTCGATGTTGTTAACACGCTAAAACGAAAAAACCCCGCTCTTACGAGCGGGGTTTTAGAATGGTGGTCGGTGAAGAGGGATTCGAACCCCCGACCCTCTGGTCCCAAACCAGATGCGCTACCAAACTGCGCTATTCACCGACATGTTGTTGCTGACACTTCTCATCCATTCAAAAGAATGGGGTGGCTGATGGGGATCGAACCCACGACCACCGGAATCACAATCCGGGGCTCTACCAACTGAGCTACAGCCACCGTAGCATGCTTTGCCTTCCGATACAGTCACTGTGTCGGGCTGGCGCGCCCGAGAGGATTCGAACCTCTGACCTTTGCCTCCGGAGGGCAACGCTCTATCCAGCTGAGCTACGGGCGCTCACTGGCTGTCAGCGGAGGCGTATATTACACAGCGAGACTGGGTAGGTCTAGCCCTATTTTAAAAAAAATTTCAGTTGTTGATTGATTGGTTAAATCACATACAACAAAAAACGCGCCATCATTGGTTGGTGGTGACAAAATATCCCGATATAATCCCTTTTCTGTTCACTACAATAATAGTAATAAGCCCGAGGGGATGCTCCCATGAAAACAACCTGGCTACTGGCTGCATTAAGCCTGTCTGTGTCAGCTGCCGCGATAGCCGCGACAGATAAAGAAGCGCAAATCGTTGAACGTATCAAGCCAGTGGGCGATGTCTACTTGGCCGGTGATGAGCCTGTTAATACCGCACCAGCGGGCCCTCGCTCAGGCGATCAAGTCTATAACGCCGTTTGTATTGCTTGTCACAGCGGAGCCATTCCAGGTGCGCCAGTGAAGGGTAACGCCGATGAGTGGGCGCCACGTTTAGAGAAAGGCCTTGATGCCTTGGTCAGTAGCGCTATGAATGGCCTCAATGCCATGCCACCGCAAAGTGCGATGGCTTCCGAAGAAGAAATTCGTGCTGCCATTGAATTTATGAGCAAATAAATTCGTCGCGAGCATAAAAAACGCCGGTTCTATCCGGCGTTTTTTGTATCTGTAAATCAACCGGAGTGGTTAAGATTTATCAGCTAGCATCGCTTTCAGGTTAGCAATATTCGCACGACCAGCTTGTTGGCGCTGTTGTGCAGAGGCTACTTTGCGCGCTTCCCATTCCATGTCGTCTTGCGGTAATTCCAGCAAAAATCGGCTGGGTTCCGGCTTGATGGTTTCGCCATACTGGCGACGCGACTTACACAACGTAAAGGTTAATGCTTGTTGAGCACGTGTAATACCCACATAAGCCAGACGACGCTCTTCTTCGATGTTGTCTTCATCCACACTCGTTTGGTGGGGCAGTAAGCCTTCTTCCATACCAACCATGAACACAAACGGAAACTCCAACCCCTTCGAGGCATGCAAGGTCATCAACTGGACTTGGTCGGCGCCATCTTCTGACTCATTGCGCTCCATCATGTCGCGCAACATTAAGCGGTTCACCACCTCGGTCAACGTCATCGGCTCTTCCAGCTCATCTCCCTCGAGCATTTCGGTGATCCAGCGGTACAGCTCTGATACGTTCTTCATACGCATTTCAGCGGCTTTGGCGCTGGCGGATGTTTCATACAGCCAGTCTTCGTAACCAATGCCACGCACAAGCTCACGAACCACATCAGTCGTCTCAGAACGCTCAACGTTGTCGCTCAATTCCACCATCCAACGCGCAAACTTGTGAATTTCAGCGCCGGGTTTGCCCCCAATTACACTCATCAAATGATCATCGCAGGCAGCATCAAACAAGCTGATTTGTTTTTCGTTGGCGAACAGCCCGAGTTTTTGCAGCGAGGTAGGGCCAATGCCGCGCTTGGGCACATTCACAATACGCAGAAATGAATTGTCGTCGTTAGGATTCACCAGCAGCTTGAGGTAAGCCATCATGTCTTTAATTTCAGCGCGGGAAAAAAACGAGGTGCCGCCAGAGATTTTGTAAGGCACCCGATTACGCATTAACGCGCCTTCAAACACCCGCGATTGGTGATTGCCGCGATACAGTAAGGCGTAATCGCGATAGGACGTTTTGTTAAGAAACTTGTGAGCCATTAATTCGGAGATCACCCGATCGGCTTCGTGCTCTTCATCCGTGGCAAACAGCACTTTGAGTGGCACGCCATAGCCCAATTCACTGAACAGGCGTTTTTCAAAAACGTGCGGGTTGTTTTCAATCAGGATATTGGCCGCTTTCAAAATACGGCTGCTGGATCGGTAATTTTGCTCCAGCTTAATTAACCGCAGCCCTGGAAAATCTTTTTTCAGTAGCTCTAAGTTTTGTGGTCGCGCACCACGCCACGAGTAAATGGATTGGTCATCATCGCCCACCACGGTAAAGCGTGCGCTGTCGCCGACAATTAGCTTCACCAAATCATATTGTGCGGTATTGGTGTCTTGATATTCATCCACCAACAGGTAGCGAATTTTGTCCTGCCAGCGTTGGCGTACTTCTTCATTTTGTTTGAGCAACAGGCACGGCAGCAAAATCAAATCATCAAAATCTAACGCGTTGTATGCCGTCATTTGATCTTGATAGCGCTGATAGAAGGTGGCCATGGTTTGCTCATGATCGCCTTGCGCTTGCTGTAAAGCGAGCTTGGGCGAGACCATTTCATTCTTCCAGTTGGAAATAGTCGAAATGAGCTGGCGGATCAGATCTTTGTCATTATCCCACTCATCTTCAGTCAACGCCGCGATCAAGCCTGTTGCATCATGCTCATCAAACAGTGAGAAATTTTCTTTTAGGCCCAAAATTCGATGTTCGCGGCGAATAATGTTCAAGCCTAAGGTGTGGAAGGTGGACACCATCAGGCCGCGCGCTTCGGCCTTGCCAAGTGTTTGGCCAATCCGCTCACGCATTTCCCGCGCCGCTTTATTAGTAAAGGTCACCGCGGCAATGTGGCGAGCTTTGTGGCCACATTGTTGAATCATGTAAGCAATCTTATTGGTGATCACTCGGGTTTTGCCCGAGCCCGCGCCAGCCAGCACCAAGCAGGGGCCAGATATGTATTCAACCGCGTTTTGCTGGGCGGGGTTAAGTTTCATGCAACAACCTCAATTAATGGTCGCACATTGTAACCCAACACACTCAAACGCACAGCTACCCGCGAAGGGCCTGCGTGTAGATTTATTTTCACCAGCGTTAACAATGATTTAACTATAGTAAATTGGTAATGTCGTTATACTTGCATGTCCTATACTCAAATCGTTCTCAATTGTTGGATTGTTTCCCATGAAAAAGTGGTACGCGTGGATGCTCCTGCTGGTCGTTGTTTTACTCGGCTCAGTCATTGGCTTCAACTTCTTTAAAGCGCACATGATTAGCCAGTATATGGCCAATCGACCACCGCCTAGTTTTCCGGTGACCATCATGACCGTGGCACCACAAGATTATGTGCCGCGTATCAGCGCCTTTGGTTTTATCGAACCTTATCGCGGGGTGACCTTGGCCAGCGAGGAAAACGGCAAAGTTAACAGCATCAACTTTGAGTCGGGCCAACAAGTCAAACAAGATCAAACCTTGGTGCAGCTCGACTTAGATGTTGAACAGGCTAATTTAGAAGCCGCCCTGGGCCGCATGCCAGCCACTGAACGCCAGAAAGACCGGATGATCAAGCTGTTTAAGCAAGGTTCGGTATCCGAAGGCGAGAAAGACTCCGCCGTGGCCGAGTTCTTATCATTGAGAGCAGAAATCGCCTCGCTAAATGCCAGCATCGATCGGCGCACCATTGAAGCGCCTTTCGACGGCGTGGTTGGCTTGCGCAATGTATTTTTGGGCCAATACCTACAGTCCGGCGATGACATTGTCAGGCTCGAAGATATCTCCACCATGCGCATTCGCTTTACCATTGCCCAAACTGATTTATCACGCGTTCATGTAGGCCAAATCATTGAAGTGGGTGTGGATAGTTCCCACGAGACCTTCCAAGGGCAAATTACTGCGATTGAACCTCCGGTCAATTACCAATCCGGTATTGTTCAGGTGCAGGCTGATATTCCAAATGAACACGGCAATCTTCGCTCTGGCATGTTTGCCCGAGTTGCGATTATTTTGCCAACACTGACAGAGCGAATTTTGCTACCGCAAAGCGCCATAAACTTTACCCTATATGGCGAGAGTGTCTTCGTTGTGCAGCGTGGCCAAGATGAGCAAGGTAATGAGCAATTATCGGTTCGCCAAACCACGGTGAAAGTCGTTGAACGTCACGGCGATGTTGCGTTAATCGCCTCAGGCTTAAAACCAGGCGATGAAGTGGTCGTCACTGGTCAGGTTCGCCTTTCCAATGGCAGTCTGGTGCGTTTAGTCGAATCCAACGCACTGCAAATGCCAGCGCAATTACCACGCTTGTAACCGGAGCCTGCCATGCGATTTACCGATACTTTTATTCGTCGGCCAGTTCTGGCAGTTGCCATCAGCCTGCTGCTGGTTTTGCTGGGGCTACAAGCGTTGCGCGGAATGCAATTGCGTGAATACCCTGAAATGACCAATACCGTGGTCACCGTCAGCACCAGCTATTGGGGTGCCAACTCTGATCTAATTCAAGGGTTCATCACTCAGCCATTAGAGCAGGCCATTGCGCAAGCCGATAACGTTGACTTTATGACCAGTCAATCGTCTTTGGGCGCCAGCACCATCACCGCGCAAATGAAGTTAAACACCGATCCCAATGCCGCGTTGGCCGATATTCTGGCGAAAGTGAATTCGGTGCGCTCACAACTACCCAGCGAGGCGGAAGATCCGTCGGTAGATATGTCGACCGGCTCGTCCACCTCGGTCATTTACATTGCCTTCACCAGCCCCGAACTCAACGCCAGCCAAATCAACGACTACCTTGAGCGAGTCATACAACCTCAGCTCTTCACTATTCCCGGCGTCGCCAAAGTGAACTTATACGGCGGTATCAAATTCGCCTTACGGGTTTGGCTTGATCCACAAAAGATGGCAGCGCTCGACTTGACTGCCACCGAAGTGTCGCAGGTGTTGGAAGCCAATAACTTCCAGTCAGCGCCTGGGCAAGCCACTGGCGTATTTAACGTGTTTAATGGAGAGGTGAACTCACAGGTTTCCAGCCCAGATGAATTAGAGCGAATGGTCGTTGCCAGTCGCGAAGGCTCCGTGGTGCGGCTAAGTGACATTGCCACGGTATCTCTGGAGAAAAGCCGCGACAGCTATCGGGCCATCGCCAATGGTAAAAATGCGGTGGTGGTTGCCATCGATCCGACACCAACCGCCAACCCGCTGGATATCACCAAACAAGTACGGATCATGCTACCGGACTTGGCCAACAACTTACCTGACACCATCAATATGAAGGTGCTTTACGACTCCACGCTAGCCATCGAAGAGTCGATTAATGAAGTAATTCATACCATTGTTGAAGCCGGAATTATCGTGTTGGTCGTCATCACGTTATTCCTCGGTAATTTCCGTGCAGTGTTGATCCCGGTGATCACCATTCCACTTTCGCTGATTGGCGTTGCGATGGTGATGTCCGTGTTTGGTTTTTCCATGAACCTGATGACACTGCTCGCCATGGTGCTCGCCATTGGCTTAGTTGTGGATGACGCCATTGTGGTGGTGGAGAATGTTGACCGGCACATAAAAATGGGGAAAAAGCCCTATCAGGCAGCGATTCTGGGTACCCGGGAAATCGCGCTTCCGGTCATTGCCATGACCATCACGTTGGCAGCCGTGTATGCGCCAATTGCGCTAATGGGCGGCATTACCGGCTCGTTATTTAAAGAATTTGCGCTCACCCTAGCAGGCTCCGTGTTTATTTCCGGAGTGGTTGCCCTCACTCTGTCGCCGATGATGTGCTCCCAGTTGCTCAAACCGCATACCAATCCGAGTCGTTTTGAACAAGGTGTTGAATCTGTTTTAGGCGCAGTGAATCGCACCTATGACCGCTGGCTACGCGCGGTGTTAAACCATCGCCAGGTAGTGGTCGTTTTTGCCATACTGGTGTTTGTTAGCTTGCCTTTGATGTTCCGCTTTATTCCTTCAGAACTCGCCCCGAGTGAAGACAAGGGCGGCTTTATGATGATGGGCAAGGCGCCTGCAACGGCCAACCTCGACTACATTCAAAATCATGCGCAAGAAACCGCAGAGCAAGTTGCACAACTCGACGCAGTCGATTCATGGCTGGCTTTTTCAGGTGTGCCACAGTCCAATATGGCCATGGGCATTCTCAATCTAAAAACTTGGTCACAACGCGACGACTCTCAGCATGAAGTGATTGCCAAAACCTCAGCGATGATTACTAATTCGGCAGGTTTGGCGTTTTCTGCTTTTTCATTCCCAGAATTGCCCGGTGCTTCGAGTGGTCTGCCCGTGCAAATGGTCATTTCCACCCCCAATAGTTTCGAGAGCCTATTTGAAGTTGCCAACTCCATTTACGAACAAGTAAAAGTCAGCCCCTTGTTCGTCTATTCAGAAATGGATTTGTCTTACGATTCAGCCACCATGCGTATTCAAATTGACCGCGATAAAGCGGGCGCCTATGGCATTACCATGCAGGATATTGGTTTGACGCTGTCAACCATGATGAGTGATGGCTACATCAACCGTGTTGACCTCAGTGGCCGTGGTTATGAGGTGATCACACAAGTACCACGCGAGCTGCGGTTAACACCTGAATCTGCTGCCAACTATTATGTTCGCGCCAGCAATGGCCAAGCGGTGCCACTTGGCGAGTTAATTACCATTAGCGTAAAAGGGCAGCCGCGCTCATTACCGCATTTCAACCAACTTAACAGCGCCACCATTGGTGGTGTAGCGATGCCTGGTACGTCAATGGGCGATGTCGTCAACTACCTTGACCAACTCGCTGCCGAGCAGCTCCCTAAAGGCTATCAATACGATTATTTGGGAGAATCTCGCCAGTATGTCGAAGAAGGCTCAGCTCTCTACGAAACGTTCTTGTTAGCTCTTGCCATTATCTTTTTGGTGTTGGCCAGTCAGTTCGAAAGCTTGCGCGATCCTTTGGTGATTTTGGTGTCGGTACCACTGGCCATATGTGGTGCGCTCATTGCCATGGCATGGGGCCTGAGCACCATGAATATCTACGCCCAAATTGGCTTAGTGACACTAATTGGACTCATTACTAAACACGGAATTTTGATTTGTGAAGTCGCTAAAGAAGCGCAATTGCAGCATGGTAAAAACCGAACCGAATCGGTCATTGAAGCAGCCAGTATTCGTTTGCGGGCAATTTTAATGACTACCTTGTCGATGGTTGCCGGTTTAATCCCGCTGTTAATGGCATCTGGCGCAGGCGCAATTAGCCGGTTTAGCATTGGTCTGGTTATTGTCGCAGGCCTCACCATCGGCACCGTATTCACCTTGTTTGTCTTGCCGGTGATCTACACGCTGTTAGCCTCGGAGCATAAACCACTCGCGCCACTGCCTGACGAGAGTTAAACGCCGCGATCAAAAAAGGCCTGATGAGTGTCCTCATCAGGCCTTTTTCAACAATTTATCTATTGCAATTAACGACGCTTAGCAACTCGTAAAGCTAGCAAGCCAAGACCCATTAGCAAGATTGAGCTTGGTAGTGGAATTTGCTCATATTGGATGGTAAGAGACCAGTCATAAACAAGGCCCTCTGAGAGCTTGCCAATCATCGGCTCAACATCATCTCCACCTACGAGAACATCCGTAATAGAGAGCGTCCAGTCTCCGGTCATGGCACTACCGTCAAAATTTTCTAGCAGTTCGGTTGGGCTGTACGCTCCTGTAAAACCGTACGTATCTTCTGCGGCATGGCCTGCAGCATCATCAAATTCAAAAGTGACAGGGCCAGAGGTAGCCCCCGGCCCACAGCAATCGTCAGGGAAATTTTCTTCGTCTACCCAAGCTCTGGACAGAAGGATAATTGGGTCAACAGAGCTATCAGGCCCTGTTAGCATGAAAATCAGATCTCCAACCCAATCATGCGCAAAAGTGACGCTCACCGTAACATTGGTGATAATCCCAATATCATCGACATTGATTTGGGTTGATGCCGTTTTATCCGCGAGCTCACCAGCATGCCCTAAGTCGTACGCTACACCACCTTGGTCACTGTAACTATAGGTTTCTTCAATAAACCCTGCCAACGCAGTCGTGGCGAACAGGCTAGGAAGTATCGCTAATGCGATAAATAGGCCTTTCATTTTACGTAACATAATGCTGCTACCTCCGTTACTACTTCTGATGGATTCTATTCAAGAATCGAACCAAAACAGTAAAAATTATTTGAATCAAGTGGTTACCAAGAGGCAGCCATCCAGCTAGTTAACTAATGGTACACCTTTGTAAAAGTTTATGACACCTATCGTTGCGCTTTTCAAGGCGTTACAATGGCTTACTCATAAAGGAGGTTGCCATGATTAACCCATCGAAACTTGAAGAAATTGCTCGTCAGATTGCTGACTCCGTGCCACAAGGCGTTAAACAATTTGCCGGAGACGTGGAGCAACAGGCCAAAACCGTACTCCAGGCTCAGCTAAGTAAGCTGGACTTAGTGACCCGCGAAGAGTTTGACGTACAAAACCGCGTGCTATTAAAAACCCGTGAAAAATTAGAGCAACTTGAAGCTACAGTCGCTGAACTGGAGGCTACACTTAAAGCCAAAGACTAATTCTTCCGCCGGCGATAAGGATGCGCTATGAAGTGGCTTGCGGACAATGCCCGCTTTACCTTGCTGTACAAACATTTGGCCAGTCGAGCTGACGACTCGCCAACCGCAATACCAAGCCCCTGGGAAACTCAACTTGAGACAGAGCTGGGGCAAATTACGCAAAGTCCTTGGCGCAAGCTGTCTGGGCGTCAAAAAATGCTCGCGTTAAGCGCCAATCTCCCCGATTTTGGTAAAAATGGACTGCAACCACGTCACTGGTTCAAAGCACTACGTTTTATGCAACGAAGTCCGGCTCGCTTTGGCCATGTAGTGATTCTGGCGATCCTTTTGTTGGGCATCACGGTGATCCATACCGACTATTTACTACTTGAAGTCAGTCGTCAGTTTCAACATGAAAACCAACCCATGCCTTTGGTCAGCAGTTGGTTAATGAAGCACGGCATGCTGGTTGCCTACGGCATCATGGCGCTAGTGCTGCTGTTCAGTTTGAATGTCAAGCTCCAGTACCGCTCATTGGTCAGCGGCTTTGAGCAACTCAACCCCCGATCTCGCTGGCTAGGCCATGCCAGTTTTTTGCACCTAAATATTGCTATCACGCTGTTTTTACTGACCAAATTAACTCTGAAACAACTGGAAAACTATTGGGAACAAAATGCCTACAAGCGAATGAAAGCTGTTATTCAACCTCATCAGTTATCGTTTATGGGGCAAGATCTGGATTGCGCAGAGTTGCTCCTGCACCAGCACATCGAAAATGCCATGCATGCCAGTAGTCGACGTCAAAAAGTATTTGCCTATATGAGTTACCTCATGATGGCCGCTTGGCTATGCACGCTTATGTTTGGTATATCACAGGCTTTTTTAGATTGGGGCAAATTGGGGATTTGACGTTCCTTTTAAATCTGTCACGCCAATTTAAGTAAACCACATAAAAAAGCGCACAATGAGTGCGCTCCGATAAAGTATCTCGTAGGGCTACTTCAAGAATGCCTGATAAGCTGGGTTATCGGTTTCATCGTGCCACTCATATCCTACCTGGTCGAGGAACTGATGGAATGATGCTTCATCGGCATCGGGCACTTCAAAGCCGGCAAACACGCGACCGTAGGCAGCACCATGGTTACGATAGTGAAATAGGGTAATGTTCCACTGCTCGCCTAAGGTATTGAGGAACTTGAGCAATGCTCCCGGATGCTCAGGAAACTCAAATCCGAGCAGTTTTTCTGGCACATTGCGATGAGGATGCCCGCCGACCATGTAGCGAATGTGCAACTTTGCTAATTCATTATTGGTTAAGTCGATGGTGGCATAGCCTTGCGAGTCCAGATCTGCGATAAGCGTTTGCCGAGCGGCTTCATCATCGACTTTCACACCAACAAAAATGTTGGCGCTTTGGTTATCGGCAAAACGATAATTAAATTCTGTAATGCCTCGACCCGATAAGGTTTCGCAAAACTGGCGGAAGCTACCTTTGCGCTCAGGGATTGTCACGGCCAACACCGCTTCTTTACCTTCGCCCAACTCAGTGCGTTCAGACACGTAACGCAAGGTATGGAAGTTGAGATTGGCGCCACTCAAAATGGCTGCCATTTGCTGCTCTGCAACATCATGTTGCTGGGCATATTTTTTCAGGCCTGCAAGTGACAATGCTCCTGCTGGCTCCGCAATGGCGCGCATGTCGTCAAACACGTCTTTAATCGCAGCGCAGATCTCATCCGTAGACACAGTGATCACGTCATCTAAATGTTGGTAGCAAACACGGAAGGTTTCCGCGCCAATGCGTTTCACCGCAACGCCGTCAGCAAACAAACCAACGCTGTCTAAATCTGAAGGCTTACCGTGCTTCCAAGCTTCGGCTAGACAAGCGGAGTCTTCAGCTTCTACACCAATCAGCGTGATGTCCGGGCGCAATTGCTTGAGATAAACAGCAACACCGGCCGCCAAACCGCCGCCGCCCACGGGCAAAAACACCACATCAAGCTGCTGTGATTGCTGCAACATTTCCATGCCACACGTGCCTTGGCCGGCAATCACATCACAGTCATCAAACGGCGGGATCAGGGTCATGCCTTCTTCGGCAGACAAGCGGCGAGACTCTGCACTGGCAACATCGAAGTTGTCACCATACTGGACCACGTTGCCACCTAATTGGCGCACCGAATCAACTTTAATATCGGGCGTCGTCGTTGGCATCACAATGGTGGCATCGATTCCCAGCTTAGCAGCAGACATCGCCACGCCCTGAGCATGATTACCGGCTGACGCTGCCACAACGCCCCGAGCTTTTTGCTCTTCGCTTAAGCTAAGCAGCTTGTTATAAGCGCCACGCAATTTAAACGAATGGACCGGCTGCAAATCTTCACGTTTGAGTAGTACCTCACAACCTAAGCGGGTAGAGAGCTTTTTCATGTGCTGCAGCGGTGTGACTTCGGCTAGGTCATAAATCGGCGCCAGCAAAATCTTCCGCAGGTATTCTGCGTCAGTAGGTTGCTCGGGCTGAAGATCAACGACGTGCTGCTGTTGGGACATGATAATTCTCTCAGGTTACTCAGGGGTTGAAGCTGGGGTGTTGCCACCACTCGCTAGCGGCAAACGGTGCGCCGTTCGCACTACATTAAAAATGTGCGAACGAGCGTAGCGTTTAAATAAAGCCAGCATTCATGTCGAACAAAGCGGCATGAATGGTGAGTGCGCTTGCCTTAGAGCTTACTCAAATCGCGCACTGCGCCTTTGTCGGCGCTGGTTGCCAGCATCGCATAGGCTTTCAGCGCGGCGCTGACTTTACGTTCACGGCCAATCGGTTTCCACGGCGTATCGCTTGCTTCCATTGCCGCGCGGCGTGACGCCAATTCGTCATCAGAAACATCTAGCTCGATGGTGCGACTCGGAATATCAATGGCAATCACATCGCCAGTTTCAACCAAGCCAATAATGCCGCCAGATGCTGCTTCTGGGCTGACGTGACCAATCGAGAGGCCTGACGTACCACCAGAGAAACGACCATCGGTCAGCAGGGCACATTTCTTACCCAGGCCCATCGACTTGAGATAGCTCGTTGGGTACAGCATTTCTTGCATACCCGGGCCACCTTTTGGCCCTTCGTAGCGGATCACTACGACTTCACCAGCTTTCACTTCACCGCCAAGAATGCCTGCTACGGCATCGTCCTGCGATTCATAAACACGCGCCGGGCCTTTGTGCAGCAAGTTTTCTTCTTCAACACCGGCAGTTTTTACAATGCAGCCATTCTCAGCAATGTTGCCGGAAAGAACTGCCAGCCCACCTTCTTTCGAAAATGCATTTTCGAGCGAACGAATACAGCCTTCAGCACGGTCATCATCGAGCGTGTCCCAGCGACAATCTTGCGAGAACGCTTTGGTAGTGCGAATACCAGCTGGGCCAGCTCGGAACATGGTTTTCACGTCTTCATTATCCGTCACCATGATGTCGTATTCGGTGAGTGTTTGAATCATGGTCTGACCCAACACGTTTTTGACATCAGTGTTCAGCAAACGGGCGCGCGCTAGCTCGCCTAAAATGCCAATCACGCCACCGGCACGGTGCACATCTTCCATGTGGTATTTGTTGGTGGATGGTGCCACTTTACACAGTTGCGGAACCTTGCGACTCATGGCGTCAATATCATCCA
Source organism: Neiella holothuriorum (assembly GCF_019457915.1). Classification (GTDB taxonomy): domain Bacteria; phylum Pseudomonadota; class Gammaproteobacteria; order Enterobacterales; family Neiellaceae; genus Neiella; species Neiella holothuriorum. The sequence goes on along the minus strand of NZ_JAHZSS010000002.1, from coordinate 183,853 downwards.
TGGTGAAGTCGACTTCGGCTTCTTGCGCCGCCGCAATTAAGTGCAGCACAGTGTTTGAGGAGCCCCCCATGGCGATATCCAACGCCACAGCATTTTCAAAGGCAGCACGGCTGGCAATTGAGCGTGGCAACGCCATTTCATCGTCTTGCTGGTAGTAACGCTTACACAATTCAACGATGCGCTCACCGGCTTTTAAGAACAACTGTTCACGATCGGCGTGAGTCGCTAGCAAGGAGCCATTACCCGGCTGCGATAAACCCAACGCTTCGGTCAAACAGTTCATCGAATTGGCGGTAAACATGCCAGAGCATGAACCACAAGTTGGACACGCCGAGCGCTCCACTTGTTCAGTTTGTTCATCAGAGATCGTGGGATCGGCAGCTTGTACCATGGCATCGACCAAATCGAGTTTGATGATTTGATCCGACAGCTTGGTTTTACCGGCTTCCATCGGGCCGCCAGATACGAAAATCACCGGAATATTCAGGCGCAATGACGCCATCAACATACCTGGGGTGATCTTGTCGCAGTTGGAAATACACACCATGGCATCGGCACAGTGAGCGTTCACCATGTATTCAACTGAGTCTGCAATCAGCTCACGCGAAGGCAATGAATAGAGCATACCGCCATGACCCATGGCAATGCCATCATCTACCGCGATGGTGTTGAATTCTTTGGCAACACCGCCGGCTTCTTCAATGGCACCAGCAACCAATTGCCCCATATCCTTCAGGTGCACATGGCCTGGTACGAATTGGGTAAATGAATTCACTACCGCAACAATTGGCTTGCCAAAGTCTTCTTCTTTGGTGCCAGTAGCGCGCCACAAAGCGCGGGCACCGGCCATGTTACGGCCTTCGGTTGTTGTTGCTGAACGCAATGGTTTAGGCATACGTCCTCCAAATCTCGTCTTATTCTGAACAACAGACCCGGCAAGTGCCGGGTCTGAAAATTAGCTTGCTGATGATTACGCGTTAACGTAATCCAACCAGCCCCACTTATCTTCGGTTTCACCACTGAATAGGCCGAAGTACATTTTTTGTATTTGTTCGGTGATTGGCCCGCGTTTGCCTTCGCCTACCTGAATACCATCAACAGAACGAATCGGCACAACTTCCGCCGCAGTACCACACATGAAGATTTCATCTGCCAAGTACAGTGCTTCGCGCGCTATTGACTCTTCACGCACTTCGTAACCAAGTTCACGGGCAAGAATGGTTAACGTGTCGCGAGTGATTCCAGGCAAGATGCCGGCCGTGGTTGGCGGCGTGTACAGCACGTTATTGCGAACAATAAAGATGTTCTCACCAGAGCCTTCAGAGATCTGGCCGTGAATATCCAAAGCAATACCTTCGGCGTAGCCATGACGGCCAGCTTCACCGGCAATCAACTGCGATGACAAGTAATTACCACCAGCTTTTGCACCAGTCGGCATGGTATTGGCGGCAAGACGATTCCAGCTAGAAACGCCCACATCAACGCCAGCTTCGAGGCTACCTTCGCCCAAGTAACTGCCCCACTCAAACGCCGCAATAACCACATCGGCTTTGGCGTCAGGGTTGGCACGTAGGCCTAATCCAATATCACCTAAGAAGGCAGCAGGGCGGATGTAGGCGTTTTTCAGATCGTTTCGGCGGATAAGCTCACGGGTTGACTCCATGATCTCGTCAGCACTGTGATTAATGTTGATACGGTAAATTTTGGCCGAATCAAACAGGCGCTTAGTGTGCTCTGGGTGGCGGAATACAGCAGGCCCTTTTGGCGTGTTGTAAGCGCGCACGCCTTCAAAGACTGACGACCCATAATGAATAGCGTGACTCAGAACGTGTACCTGGGCATTTTCCCAAGGCATGATCTCACCGTTGAACCAGATAAATTCAGCTTTTGCAGCCATGTTCAATACTTCCTTTAAGCACTAATACGTAGTGGATTCGTTTCAGCAGACGTAATTTCAACAGAGGAAACGTCCACCAGTTTAGAGAGTTGGTTTTGCAGCAGAACCACGGGTTTGTCGCTAGCAACTGTCACCGACAAAGCAATGCGTTCGTCCTCCTGACTCGATTCGACGGCCATTCTACACAACCGATAGCCCCGATGGCGAATCACACGTAGCAATCGTTCAACAGTGGCTGGGCGGTCTTGCGCTTCAATACTAATGGTGTGTTGCTGCGCTTGGCTGATCATTCTGCTGTCTCCATCATTTGTTGGTTGGCGGCACCAGGAGGAACCAGTGGCCATACATTCTCTTCAGCATCAATTCGCACATGCAGCAAGTAGCTGCCTGTGCTGTTGACTAAATCCGACAGTCCTTGCTCGATTTCGTCATCGCGAGTAATGGTGCGGCCGGCAATGCCAAAGGCACTGGCCAGAGTCACAAACTCCGGGTTGTCCGACAAAATAGTTTCGCTAAAGCGACCTTCAAAGAACAACTGCTGCCATTGGCGCACCATGCCAAGACGTTCGTTATCGAGTAACAAGATCTTGACCGGCAATCCATAACGGCGAATCGTGCCGAGCTCCTGCACGTTCATCATAAAAGAACCGTCGCCGGTGACATTCACCACACATGCATTGGGGCGCGAATACTGCGCACCGATAGCGGCGGGCAAACCAAATCCCATGGTGCCTAAGCCGCCAGAGCTTAAGTGGTTATAAGGTTGGGTAAATGACATATGCTGCGCCACCCACATCTGATGCTGGCCCACATCACAAGCCACCACGGAGTCTTCTGGCAGCTGATCAGACAGTTGTTTGAGTAACTTGGGCGCATAAATGCTTTCGCCGGGCTTGTCATAGCGCCACTGATGATTGGTTTTCTCGGTGACAGCACGCTGCTGCCAGGCCGTTAAGTCAGCGCCCGATTGCTCCGCCAGTTTTTCGCCAAGGCGCTTCAGCCCATCGGTCAGATCGCCCAACAAACCAACATGGGCGTGCCGTAATTTGCCAATCTCGCAGTGATCGATATCGAAATGGACAACGCTCGCATTCGGCGCAAAGGTATCGAGCTTACCGGTCACCCGATCATCAAAACGAGCTCCGGCAACAATCAATAAATCGCTCTCTTGCACCATGAGGTTGGCCGCTTTGGTTCCATGCATCCCCACCATACCCAGATGAAGATCGCGGCTGTCTTCGAGAGTGCCGATCCCCTTTAACGTCACAATACTGGGTATGCCGGCTTGGTCCGCAAAGTTACGTAGTTCGGCAACCGCTGCAGGGCCAGCCATACCCACACCGCCGCCAACATAAAGTATCGGCTGCGTGGCATTGCGAATAAGCTCTACGGCTTGCTCAAGCGCCACCTCTTCTATGAGCTCGGCAGGCTCCGCTTCGGCCGAAGCTGGGCCGCCGAGTAACGAGGCCACTTGAATGTCTTTTGGAATATCAACCAAGACGGGTCCAGGGCGGCCGCTCTTGGCAAGTACAAAGGCTTCTTCCAATGTCGCTTGTAGCTCGCTGGCATCTTCAACCAAGAATGAATGCTTGGTAACACTCAATGACAAGCCGAGTACATCCACTTCCTGAAATGCATCGGTACCAATCAACGGGCTGGCAACTTGGCCAGTAATAGCCACCACAGGTACCGAATCGAGCATGGCATCAGCTAGCCCAGTAATTAGGTTTGTAGCACCAGGGCCCGATGTAGCAAGGCAAACACCAACATCATTGCAGGCACGGGCAAAGCCGACTGCAGCTAATGCAGCGCCTTGCTCATTGCGACATAGGATATGGTCAACATCACCGCGATGAATTGCATCATACACGGGCATAATGGCTCCGCCGGGGTAACCAAATATGGTTTTCACCCCAAGATTGGCCAGTGTTTGAACCACTAAATCTGCGCCTGTCATCTTGTTGTTCCTTGCAGTTTCAATTCCCGCGCGACTCGGCTCGGAAAAAGAAAAACCCCCGAGCTTTGCAGCGCGGGGGTTTGTCATTCAGCTTGATGTCGTAAGCTAACGAGTCCCCCGCGCGCTGGTAATCACCACCACGACAATGCGAATTAGCACTAGAGACATTAGTTTACGAGTCATCATTCAATTCTTATCGGCTCAAAGCCTTCACTATTAACGCGCTGCACAGGTGTAATCTGTGATTTACAACGCTTGCATTGGTTAATTCAAACACAGGCTTGCCTTTGGTGCAAATTTTTTGTTGGCAAATTTAATTGTGACCTTTGTCTATTTGACGAATGAGAATTAATTACCAAACTTGATGAACCGAATATCAAACGAGAACCGCTCGTCAGCCCTTGTTACACCTGCATTGTTAACCGGCTGTTAATAAAGATCTTTTATTGTTAAACCGTGAAAAAGAATGATGTTGATCATGTTGGTGACTTAACCATCGCTTAGGGTTGGCCGTAATTTTATTCGCTGTATTGAGTGCCAATATCGAGGTGCTCCGATCGGCCAAGAAGGGAGAGCATCACGTGAGTCAGTTTGCATTAATCCAAGTTGGTTATATTGGCCTGTTCGCGTTCATGTTGCTGGTCGGAGGGCGGGTGGCACTCGCTTATATCAAAGCAGATAAGCCACCAGAGAACAGTGCCTTGCTGGTTGCCATGCTATTTGGTCTTGCTATTACCGCGGCTGCGAGCGGTTATGTGATTGTTGATCGCGCGGTAACGCACAATCAAACCATCGCCAAAACAGCCCACACCATTCAGCAAGAGCTTGAGCGTGCCCGCGACGAGCGCAATGACGTGATTCAAACCCTTCACAAAGCGCGCGAGCAGGCCTTGTTCGCGAGTAGCTACGCGGGCAACTCTATTGATCAGCAAAATACCCAATACCAGCGAGCGCAACAGCTCACCGAGATGATTGAGTTAGAGGAAGTTCGTTACCAATCAGAATTACAGCGCATTTCCGAAGCGTTTGCTGCTGGCACCGACAACAACGAACACACCTTAGCGCAATTAAAAGATGTACCGCGTGTCTCAACCAACGGCATTTAATGGCGCCAGCTAGGTGTGCTCAGCAACTACAGTTCGGTAGCCGCTTTTTCTAGCATGGCTGTTATCTGATCAACAATGGCCTGTTCTTGCTGCTTGTCGTAGCCTGCAATCCGTGGCGTGTGAATATGCCCCACAGCGATATTGGCATTGAACAAATCTCGCATTCGAACCGTTCGGTAACTAATTTCATTGGACAGGTAGCCTCCGCCGCCGCCCTGCACCGCCACATGTTCAGATAATTGCGCCAAACTCGATGCATCGAACGTTCCGCTTAGGGTTTCTACTTCACGGTTATCGTTTATCTGATATGGCCCTTGCGCTTGTTGCATGGCAGCGACGGGTAGTGAAAACTCTACAAATTCAGGCCCAACCATTGCCCCATGATGCAGCGGTGGCAACAACGGGGTGTCATTGGAAGCGCCGGTAAAAACATTTAAATTATCAGGTGCTTTTGCGCTCCGGCGCTTACCTGGGAAACGCTCTAAATCAAAATCTTTTCGACCCATTGACACAGTTACCAGCATGTCGATTCGGCGCTGTTGTAAATAGGGCTGAACTAACGTTTCAATCATGCCTTGATCGAAGTCGGCAAACCGCACTGGAATCAGCACCGTTTCAATGTGGAGAACGCCATTAGGCGTGACCAGTTGTTTACCATCCAGTTGCAACGCCGCTAACCCCGAGGGGTTGCTTTGAGCAATGTTTCGATCAAGAAAAAACGGATCAAATCCGGTGAGCAACACACGTTTACCCACATCTGAAATTTGAACTTGTTCAATCCCTCGGCTGACTTGTTCAAACTGATCGAGCAATACGTTCTTGTCTGGCTCGGCCAATGGGAGCTGGCGAATTTTCTGTTTGGCAGCAAGACGGAACCAATACAAGGGGCGATCGTCAGCTTGCTGCAACGCCACTTGTTTGCCAATTTCCCAGCCTGCAGCCGCAATTTGAATTAATTCTTCATCACTGATCCCAGCCTTGATTTGACTAAGCTGAGCGGAAAATGGCGCAAGCACTGTTGGCATCGCGGCCACAGCGCGATCAACGCGTCCCTCTTCAACATCGGCTAAAGCCGAAGTCGATAACAACAAACTGCTCATACAGAGGGTGAGGCCAGTGGCCCAGGATTTGATCATCGTCAGTACGTCCTATGAAAAAATCATCAATAAACAATGCGAAAACAAAAAGCGCGCCCAAAGGCGCGCTCATGATGGTCAGTCGCTTAATAAGCGATGCTCATTTCATCGAGCAAATTATCTGCGCCATCAAGGTGTTTCATCGCCCATAACATGTAACGCGTATCAACATGAATTGAACGGTTGCGGGTTTCATCAAAGTCCCAGTCACCAATAATGGAATCCGTGGTGCCATCGAACAACAGACCAATCAACTCACCTTTACTGTTAAAGGTTGGCGAGCCAGAGTTACCGCCTGTGGTATCGACTGTCGATAGGTAGTTCACCGGTACCGATTGCAACTGACTATCAACAAACTTGCCATAGTCTCTATCTTTGATGAGTTGCAACTGCTTGGTTGGCGCATTAAATGGCCATATCCCCGTTTCTTTCTCAACAATGCCTTCCACTTTGGTAAACGGCGTGTAGTACATGCCATCACGTGGCTCCACACCTTTTACTGAGCCGTAAGAAATGCGCAGACTTGAGTTAGCATCGGCGTAAATTGGCTTACCTTGCTCTTTGGCGTAAGCGATCAATGCTTGCATGTAGCGAGGGCGCCATTTTTGCAATTCACCACTGTGGGCTTTTTCTTCTTTTTCCATCGCCATATTGGTTTCATACATGGCTTTAGCGAAGTCCAACATGGCATCGTCGGTTTTCTCTAAGGTTGCCAAATCGGCATCCATCCAAGCCAAACGAGTGGCTTCATCACCCACTTTGGTACTGCTGTACATGGCGTCTAACTTGGCCATTACCGCTTTCTCGTTCCAGCCACCGGCTAAGTCAAAATAGGTGTCTAACGCGGCAACACGCTGAGATTTTGGTAATTCGGCATACACTTTAAGCATGTAAGCGAAGATCGCTTTATCAACCTCGGCATCATAACGACGGCTCAAACGCTTCAGGCCTTCGCCAAACCGTGTCATATCGCGTTCTTGATAGCCTGGTTCGCGGGTAGCGTCTGGCTTTTCTTGCTCATGGGCAAGGCGTAGCAAGCGCTGAGCATAATAAGGCGCAGAGGCATAACGCATGTAACCCAAGACAGTGTCGCGCTCAGACATGGCTTGTGAATCTTCAACCAGCTCCGCAAGAGCGGCAACTGACTCACCATAGTTTGCCTGACGCTTCTTGCTAGCTTTCATCCAGCCACTCAATTCTGCTTCGAGTGTTTCTTTACGTTGCTGAAAGTCGCTTTTGGCATAAATGTCGATCATCGACTGGTAGTTCTTGGCGTAGTTATCCAAGCCTGCCAAAGTGCTTTCATAGCGAATACGCGCATCGGAGCCTTCCGGTGCTGTGGTTTTGATGATGTCCATCAAATCTTCGCGCAGCGCTTTCGCTTGTGGGTAGAACTTATTGAAGGTGTGCTTTACTTCATCGGCGGTACGATAGCGATTGGTGCGGCCTGGGTAGCCTGCCACCATCACAAAATCATCCTCATCCAAATCTTTGGCGGATACGGTTAAGTGACTAATCGGCTCGTAAGGCACGTTATCTTTGCTGTAGTCGGCTGGCTTACCATCTTTGCCAACATAGGCTCGGTAGAACGAGTAATCACCGGTGTGACGTGGCCACATCCAGTTATCAATGCTGCCACCAAACTTACCTACCGACAGCGCTGGCGCATGCACTAAACGCACATCGCGAATGGCCAACTTCTTCACCAAATAGTATTCCAAACCATGGTGGAAGCTCTGTACGCTACAATGATAGCCCTCGGCTTCTTCACACTGAGCAACCAGTGCTTTGCGGTTGTCTTCAATTTGCTGATAGCGCGCGGCTCCTTCGGTGTTGGCTGCAATGTCGCCAACTACATCATCGGTAACATTGGTGACCGACTCAGTAATGTAAACCCGCGATCCCGGTGCTGCAGGTAATTCTTCGCTGTAGTTTTTTGCCAAAAATCCATCTTGTAAGTAGTTGGCTTCCGGCGTTGAATTGAATTGAATTGAACCGTAAGCACAGTGGTGATTGGTGACCACCAAGCCTTTTGGCGAAATAAATGATGCCGTGCAGCCACCTAAGCTGATCACTGCATTCATTGGGAATTTATCGAGGCTGCTTAAACTGTTGGGGTCTAACTCTAAGCCTTTGGCTTGCAATTGCGCCGCTATTTGCGGCATTTGATGCGGCTGCCACATTCCTTCGTCAGCTTGTGCTGCCAAAGCGGCCATTGCACTTGCTGCAATCAGTAAACGTTTCATATAGATATAGTTCTCTTGACGGTCGGTAGTTTTATATTGTTGTTGTATTACGCACGTGGACAATAGCGGTCGGAAATCGCCGCCACGGCAAACCGAAATAGTGCCATCGGTTATGCTTGCTTGCCAAACTAGAAACAAGGTTTTATGTAAATAAACGTTAACCACTTTTGCTGTAGCGCAAGCTTTCAGCAACTGATTCGCAAATTGGCCAAGCCGCACTAAGCTGATATTAAGTGCCAGCTGCCCTCATGGATTGAAAAGCAGACTGGCAAAATAGGCATAACCCCATGAATTCCAAGGAAGGAAATCATTATGCAGCTTGCTGTTATTCATAGCCGTGCGGTGGTTGGCATGGACTCTCCCGAAGTGACCGTCGAAGTCCACCTGAGCGCGGGATTGCCGAGTTTTAGCATCGTCGGCTTACCCGAAACATCCGTAAAAGAAGCCAAAGAGCGAGTGCGCAGCGCACTGCTCAATGCTGGATTTGATTTTCCTGCTCGTCGAATTGTTGTTAATTTAGCGCCGGCCGATCTACCAAAAGAAGGCGGTCGATTCGACTTGCCCATTGCCATTGGCATTTTGGCGGCATCAGAGCAGTGTCAATCAGACAAATTATCGCAGGTCGAACTAGCCGGCGAGCTCGCCCTATCTGGCGAATTGCGCCCGGTTCAAGGCGTGATACCTGCGGTTATTGCTTCGCAGCAAGCAAATCGCCAACTCATGTTACCCGAAACCAATGGCGCAGAGGCTGCATTGATAGAGGCCAGTCACTGCGTGACGGCTCGCCACTTATTGGCGGTGACCTCATGGCTTAATGGCCAAAGTGAATTGGCGCTAGCGCTACCCGCCAAACTCAACAAACAACCGCTGCAACACGCCGATATGCAAGACGTGATCGGACAACAGCAAGCCAAACGCGCACTCACCATCGCAGCGGCGGGGCGTCATCACTTGTTGTTCTATGGCCCTCCAGGCACAGGCAAAACAATGCTAGCTAGCCGCTTACCCGGTATTTTGCCCACCATGAGCGTTCAGGAAGCGTTGGCTAGCGCCACCGTGTACTCCATTAGTCATCAGGGATTTAATGCCAGCAATTGGCGGCAACGACCATTTCGAGCTCCCCATCATTCATCCAGCGCGGTGGCATTAGTCGGAGGCGGATCTCAGCCTCGGCCGGGCGAAATATCATTAGCTCATCACGGCGTATTATTTCTTGATGAATTACCTGAGTTTGATCGCAAAGTGCTAGACATGTTGCGGCAGCCATTGGAGTCCGGCCAGATCACCATCTCTCGTGCGGCTCGCCAGCTTGATTTTCCGGCACAATTTCAACTCATTGCGGCTATGAATCCCAGCCCTTGTGGCAATTGGGGTAATCCACATGTTGGCTGTCGTTCAACGCCCGATGAAATTCGTCGCTATCTCAATAAATTATCGGGTCCATTGCTCGACCGCTTTGATATGTCATTGGAAGTTCCAGCACTGCCCGCTGACAAACTGCACCAGCAGCAAAGCGATGGCGAATCATCAGCAACAATCCGGCAGCGCGTTGAGCTTGCTCGCCTGAAGCAGTTACAACGACAGGGGTGCACCAATGCACAGTTAAGCAGTAGCCAGCTCCACCAATTCTGTTTGCTGAGCCCCGACAATCTCACTTTGCTGCAGCGTATCGTGCAACAATTTGGGCTGTCGGCACGCGCTCATCAACGGATTATAAAAGTGGCAAGAACCATCGCCGATCTTGATGGTAGTGATTCAATCGCACAAACTCATTTGACCGAAGCCGTCAGCTATCGGGCCGTCGAGCGGCTCATGCAACAATTAGCTAACTAGCTATTTTTTAAACAGGTTAAAATCACACATGATTAGTGAATATGACCACATCAACAACAGCACCGAAGGCCACAAAAACCATAACTCAATGTAAAATAACGACTTTAAAAGTTGGCACAAGAATCGCTATAACAAATTCGTTACTTTATTGGTTAGTCATAAATATAAAAAGGATTCATGCAATGAAACGTACCGTCATAGCAATTGCAGCAGGGTTAATCGCCATCAACACACTCGCTGGCTGCGTTGTTGCAGTAGGCAACGACGACTGGGATCACAGCTCAGACTGGCAGGACAAACAACAACACAATCGTGGCGAGATCGCCAATTTAGACCTGGGCATCAATTACGATCAGGTGCTAACGATCATGGGAACGCCGGATTTCACCGAGCGTTTAACCGTTGCCGATAAGGATTACCAAATCCTTTACTATCAGACCAATAGTAAAAAGAGCGACGGTAAAGTCACTAAAAGTGAATGCACACCGCTGTTGTTTACCGATAAAAAGTTAACCGGCTGGGGCGACACTGCGCTGCAACAGTTAACGCCAAGCTCATAACACCACGCACAACAAAGGCTGGCCAGCTAGTAGTTGGCCAGCATCACTTCGGTTAAACCGGCCCGCAATTCTGGGCTCATCTCGTCAAACTGTACCCCATGCAAAAGTTGCCCCTTAGCATCCGACGATGCATTGCGGACAAATCCCGGCAGGGATAAGTGAGAATATTCACCTTTGAAGCGCACATGAATGGGCGAGCCATCTGGAATTTGTTCTTGCAGGAAGGTGCCAATGCGGCAACCTTTGCTGGAAAGATCATTAATCTCACCCATCGCCAGCTTTTCACCATTGTCACCAAATTCGATGTAGCAACCGAATTTCACGCGAATCCGCTTTTGCTCTCGCATATTGGCGGCTTCAATGGTTTGTGGAAATTTTACCGTTAACCATTTTTTCGGCACTTTGGTGGATACACCGAGCGATGAACGGAAGGCCAGTACCTGGCATTGACCTATTTCATTCACCAGTCTCAAGACCACCGGTTGACCGGCGACAATGCAATGTTTGGCGTCGGCCCAGTTTTGATCCGTGCCGTACTTAAGGATCAAGACATTAGGTACATCAATGCCAACCAAGCGGGTACGCAATCGGTAAATATGGCTTCCTGCCAGCACTTCAATTTCAAGCGGCGTATTAATAGGGCAAGCGAGCAATGCTTCGGAGATTTTACTGCTATCGTCGTGAACTGCTTTTTGAATCATAATCCGTTATGTTTTTAATTTATCCGCTGACAATCTATCAAAATTGCGGGCGCCGAGCCATGCCCGTAACGCTTCCTTGTAAGCGCTAACAATTTCGACATGTTAACTTGTTGGCGAGTCTCATAATTTACAAACATGTGCGGTCAGGCTAAAGTGAGCAAACGGCCTCTAGGCCTTTGTTCAGAAAGGATGAAGCATGGCGATCGATCGCATCATGAACCGAAAATTGGTGTCTGTTGAGTTGGATGACAACTTAGGCACTGTCAAAGAGATTTTTGATAATGCTCACTTCCATCATCTGTTGGTAATAGAAGATGGTCATCTCGAAGGTGTGCTATCGGATCGTGATTTATTGCTGGCCATTAGCCCCAATATTGGTACACGAGCCGAAACGCCAAAAGACCGGCAAGCGTTAAAACGGCCGGTGCATCAAATCATGACTCGCGATCCACTCACATTGCGTAGTGATGCCAGCATTTTTGAAGCCATTCGTTTATTCAATCGCAATCCCATTTCATGCCTCCCTATTGTCAATGAAGAGCGCCAACCTGTGGGTATCGTCACTTGGCGTGACATCTTAAAAGCGATTGAACAAGATCTGCTGAAAAAGATGGCCAGCGCGAAATCTTAATCAGCGCCATATTTTTCATACAGATCCGGCCTGACAGCTGCTGTTCGTTGGGTTAAAATCGGCGGCAAATTTTTAGGGATAATACCATGCTGTCTTTTCTTCCAGGTTTTGTTCGCGGTGTACTCAGCATGCTGGGTTACATCATCAACACCATTGTTTGGTTTATTCCTATCATGCTGCTGGCGGTTATCAAATTGATTATCCCGCTGGCCGGCTGGCGCCGCCTACTCAGCCCCGCCCTAGATTGGTGTGCCGCATCATGGATTCGCATTAATACCCTGCTTCAAAAGCTATTTTTAAAATTCGAGATGCAGCTAGATAATGAAGCTGAACTCAGCACAAAAACACGCTATTTAGTCATCGCCAATCATCAAAGTTGGGTCGACATTCTCGTGCTCCAGCGCGCACTTAACGGTCGCATTCCGTTTTTGAAATTCTTTTTGAAAAAGGAACTACTATACGTCCCCCTGCTAGGCCTCGTTTGGTGGGCGCTAGATTTCCCATTCATGCAGCGTTATTCGAAAAGCTTTATCAAAAAGAATCCGCATTTAGCCGGTAAAGATCTTGAGACCACGCGCAAAGCTTGTGAAAAATTTAAGGCGTTGCCGGTTAGTATCATGAATTTTGTCGAAGGCACCCGCATTACGCCAGCGAAGCACTCTCGGCAGAAATCGCCCTATCAACATTTGCTCAAGCCAAAGGCCGGTGGCATCGCTTTTGTGTTATCCAGCATGGGCGATCAATTGCAATCGATTCTCGATGTCACGATTAGTTACGACGCAGAACGACCGCCCACGATGTGGGAATTTTGCTGCGGCAAATTAGAGAAATGTTCGGTCCATGTTCGTGCCATTGCCATTGATGATGATTTCAAAGGTGACTACACCGGCGATTCTGCGCAACGCGTTATCTTCCAGCGCCGAATGAATGAGATCTGGGCAGAGAAAGATCAGCGCCTTAGCCAGCTCGCTTCTAACAAATTGAATTAGTACGCCATGCTTCACCGCTTACCCGTTACTTTAAAGGCACCAGTCATCATTCTGCTGATGACCATCAACTTGGCGTTTACCGGCAGTATTATCACGATCATGGGGTTGTTCAAGCTAGTGCCTATCAGCCCGCTTCAGCACCTGTGGACGGCTGTCAGCCACCTCATGTATCGGCTGTTCATTGTGGTTAATCGCACCATCATCCAACTCACCAGCAACACCACTTGGTCCATTAGCTACTCGCAACCTTTGCAGCAACAAAGCTGGAATCTGGTGTTAAGCAATCATCGTAGCTGGTTAGATATTGTGGTGTTGATGCAGGTCTTGGGGCACCGATTGCCGCCACCTAAGTTTTTCCTCAAGCATGAACTCATTTGGGTCCCATTCATCGGGATTGCCTCTTGGGCGTTAGATATGCCATTCATTCGCCGCTACTCCCATTCATTTTTGAAGAAAAACCCGCATTTGAAAGGCAAAGATATTGAAAGCACTCGTCGCAGTTGTGCCAAGTTCAAAACCACCCCAACCACCATCGTAAACTTTGTAGAAGGGACGCGGCTAACTACCGTCAAGCGCCAGCGGCAACGCTCGCCTTATCAGCACTTACTGAAGCCGAAAGCTGGCGGCATCGCCTTTACCCTCGCAGCCATGGGCGAACAGTTTGAGAACATTATTGATGTGACCTTGAATTACCCAGGTATCGACGACGATCAACCGGCTTTTAAACGCGTTCTTACTGGTCAACTCAGTGCCGTTCAAGTGGATATCAACGTCACCCCAGTCGATGAGCAGCTGATTGGTAATTACTTTGACGACAAGGCGTTTCGAATCAGCTTTCAGCAGCGCTTGAACGAGCGCTGGCAAGCCAAAGATGAGATGCTATCTAGCTGGCAAGCAACCGACTAAATCAGCCGCCAGTTTCTAGCGCGGCGAGGCGGCTTTGTAATACCTGCAACTGATGTTCATTAAATACTTCGATTCCTGCCTGCTGCAATAATCGGGCAGTGATACCTGCGCCTTCAATCAGTTGGCCGGTGAAGGTTCCATCATAAATGTATTGATTGCCGCAAGATGGGCTGTTGGCTTTAAGAATCGCAAATTTGATCTGGTACTTGGTGGCTAATGCCAACGCCTGTTGCGCACCTTCGGTAAATTCAGACGACACATCGGCACCCTGCTCGGTGAAGACTCGACCATCGGCTTGTTGTTCTGCTTTTGCCCTAGGAACCGGCAAACCACCGGCAACCTCCGGGCAAACACTAATCAACCGCCCTTGAGCTAACCACTCACACCAAATAGCGTCATCAATAGCTTTACTGAGCCCATCGTAACGCACGGCCTGCCCCATCAAGCACCCGCTGACTAGAATTTTTTCCATCATTGGTACGTTAATGTTCACCATCAAAAAAGGCCCCGAAGGGCCTTCCGTTAATCTTTTTTGGTGACTAGGTAATTCACCAAATCAACATAATCTTTCGTAAAGTTCGTCGACTCAGACAAACCGCTTGGGTTGACCTTGTATTTGCCGTTCACAATCACCGATGGGGTGCTACGAATGCCATACTTCTTGGTTTGCTGCGCCATGCGCGCCACCATCGAATTCACGGGGAAGCTGTTATAGGCGGCATCAAAGTCTTTAGCCGTAACACCTGCATCTGCAAAGGCGTCGCGCAAATCATCAATGGATTGAATTTGGCGACCTTCAAAGAAGTGGCGCTTATAAATTTGTTCACTGACCGGTTCAACGACTTTCAACGCCTGCGCCACCGCAAAGCCACGGCTCACAATTTTGCCTGTTTCTGGGTAACGCTTGCGGGTTGAACGGTCAACGTAATACAAGAAGTCAACGTGAGCACGTTTTAATTCGGTGCCTTTTAGCCCCTGCTCCAACGCTTTTACGATGGGCTCAAACTTGTAACAGTGGCCACAGTAATAACTAAAAAATTCAACCACTTCGGGCTCGGAAGTAGGTTGGCCAGGTAGCACATCGTAATGCTTCCCTTCTTCATAATTAGCTGCCGATGCTGCCATTGGCAGTGCCAGCAAGGCAAACAATGCAATGAGGTACTTTTTCATAATAATTCTCAGTGTTAGCAGATATTCTGTAGACATTCGTGGCTCAGAGACTACCACAGCTAAGATGATGATCAACGGCCTTAAACACTTCGTAACAATCCGAAGCTAACCTAAAGTTAACAAGCAATTGGCTAACTTTAGCCCTTCAATTTGTCTTTTAGGCTCCCGGCCGTAAGCTCAATGCCGGCTCTGCCAATGCAGACAATTGCTCTTTCATTGCCAACACCTGATCTTCCCAGTAGCGCGTGGTATTAAACCAAGTAAAAGAACGTGGAAATGCCGGATCGCACCAGCGCTGGGTTAACCACGCCATGTAATGGATCATCCGCAAGCCACGCAGCGGTTCAATCAACGCAAATTGGCGGTGATCGAATGGTCGGAACATTTCATAGCCTTCAACCAATGCATCAAGCTGCGCCAGTTGCTGCTCTCGAGGGCCACTCAGAAACATCCATAAGTCCTGAATGGCGGGCCCATTGCGGCTATCATCCAAGTCGACAAAATTAACGACTTCATCGCGAATAAGAATGTTGCCCAAGTGCGCATCGCCATGAAGGCGCAATTGCGGCAGTTTCGTCATGGCCTCAACGTGAGGCGCTACGGCGCCAGCTAAATGCTCAAGGGTAGGATAAAACGCTGGGTGCAAGTGACTTGGAATTTCAGCTTGCTCAGTCAACACCGCCATAGCTTGCTGCAACATGTCGGGGTTAATACTCAAGCGATGTTCAAACAGTTGTTGATCACCAATTTCATGGATTCGACCAAGCTGCTGGCCAATTCGTTCAAGGCCATCAAAATCATCACTATCAAAGGTGCGGCCACCAACCGATGGAAACACCGTAAACCAATAGCCTTGCCAGGGTAACAAGCTCTTGCCATCAAACTGCAACGGCGCAACTACCGGCACATCGGCCGCAGCAAGTTGCAAAGCAAAGTCATGCTCTTCTTGAATTTGTGCCAATGACCACCGGCCTGGCCGATAAAACTTAATCACATAGCGCTGACCATCATCGGCCAGTAATTGGTAGACCCTGTTTTCATAGCTGTTCAGGGCCAGTAATCCAGATTGTGCATAAATCCCAACGGACTCAATTGCATCAAGAATGGTGTCGGGACTTAGCCCCGCAAAATCGAATGTCGCTGTTTCCGTCATATCAACGGCCTTTGATGAAGCGGCTTTCTTGAGTCACTTGACGCCCCTCATCATCCGTTAATACAAATTCAAGATCGGTAATGGGCTGCTTCAGCAAATAGGGGTCAATCGCCAGCGATACCGGCACACTAAAGACTTCCCCCGGCTCAACGATAACCTGCGTTTCGCCGTTCCACTCTAGACCGTCAATGCCATCAACGGCCAATTGGTAACTGCGCACGACTTGAGACTTATTCAAGACCTTGAGGGTATAAACATTTTCCATCAGGCCATAATCATTGAGGCGTGACAGCATATTGCGATCTCGAATCACATCCAGTTTGAGAGGCTGACGCGTTGCCACTGTGGCAACTAGGGCTGACATCATGATCAGCAAAATCACGCCATAACCGAGCAATTTAGGCCGCATAATGTTGGTTTTACCGCCCTCCAACTGGCGCTCGGTGGTGTAGCTAATCAAACCTTTTTCATAACCCATGCGATCCATGGTTTGATCACACACATCGACACAGGCACCGCAGTTAATACACTCGTATTGCAAGCCATCACGAATATCAATGCCCGTTGGGCACACTTGCACACACAGCACACAGTCAATGCAATCTCCCAGCCCCAATTCCTTGGGATCTTTCTTGCGAGGGCGCGGGCCACGTGATTCGCCACGTTTGGCATCGTAGCTAACGGTAAAGGTATCTCGATCGAACATCACGGACTGGAATCGAGCATATGGGCACATATGCAAACAGACAATTTCGCGCATCCAGCCAGCATTGCCATAAGTTGCCAGCATGAAGAAAAACGTCCAGAAATAAGGCCAGAACGTTAGGTCACCGGTGAAAAATCCAAAGAAGGCTTCATGACTCCCCCAAAAGTAAGCCACGAAGGTTAGTGCCGTAATTAAAGACACCAACAACCAACACCCATGCTTGGCTGTTTTGCGCCAGAACTTATTGAAGCTCCACGGCAACTCATCCAAGCGAATACGTTTGTTGCGAGGCCCTTCTAATTTTTCTTCAAACCAGATAAACAAGAAGGTCCATACCGTTTGAGGGCACCAATAGCCGCACCAAACTCGCCCGAGGAACGTGGTAAAAAAGAACAAGGCAAACGCGGCGATAATGAACACGAAAGCCAGCAGCATAAGGTCTTGCGGCCAGATCGTCAGGCCGAACAAGTGAAACTGGCGGTTAGAAAAGTCGAGAAAAACCGCCTGCCGGCCATCAATATGTAGCCAAGGCAGGAGCATAAAAGAGAGCATCATGACCCAGTTCATTCGGCTGCGGAGTGTTTGAAAAACACCCTCTGCCGCACGGACATAAATCTGTCGGCGCCCTTTTTTCTTATCGTTTTTATTGTCTCGGCGCGGTGCTGGCCGCTTTTTGTGGTCTGTTGGGTCGATGTGTTTTACCGGAATTTTTTGCTCTGAATTCGATTCAGACATGGTCTTTTCCTGATTCTGGCTTTTGCCTGCTGGTCAGCGCCTGACAAGCACAGCATAATAATTAGAGTTATGAACGCAGCAATTTGCGATTATATGCGCTCTTGCTGAAATACCCTATGCGCGGGCACTAGGAACCAATGAAAAAAATAGTGTTATTCATGGTTGTTATCGTTATTTTGATGATTGCCGCCAAAAACGACAATCTAATTCAAGCTTTGGGCGAGAAACCACAGCAAATATTGTTGCTCATCAAGCGCCATGTTGCAGGCGTAACCGAGTACGAGCAGCAAGCGTTTCTCAGCGAACTTAACAAACGTCAATTGCGTTTGTCGTTGCGCGAAACTAACTATGTTAATAACGTGAGTAAGACCAGCGGCGATCTGCTCATGTTTATCAATCGTCATTGTGACAAATCCGGTGGTCATTTGGTATTGAATGACCAACACCTTGCAGCTGTTTGCAAAACAGCCAAACAAACCGTTTTATTGGATGATTAATATGGCCATGACCCAACATAAAATTGAAGAGTTTCTGGATTTACTGCGCGACCACTGGCTGAAAAATCAAGATCAGAATCTAACCCAACTGCTGCAGAAACTGGCCGACGCGGCTGGCTGCGAGCAGCCTCTCGCGGATATTGCCGACGACACCTTATTCTATCAATTGAAAATGGGTGAAACCGAAAAAAGTGAAATGATTCCAGGTATAGCCAAAGACTGCGAAGAAGATTTTAAAACGGCGTTGCTCAAAGCCCGAGGCGTGATTGAATAACAATCAGGCAAACAACGCGCCGCAACCAACTAATTATCGAATTTAACTGGCGCTGCGGCTAAAAAATATTGTATACAATAGACTGCCGCGTAAGGCGGGCAGCAAACTGCAAACTACCAAAATGAATCGATCTGGAACACCAGACGCTCAACAGCAAGGATACACTTGCTGCGCAGTTAGGAATAGGCTCACTCAGGTGAGCCTATTTTTTTGCCTGAACGAAGGGAATTAGCTGTTGTCGATCACTTGCGAGGTAACCTGGTTGTCGTTTTGCCGGTTTTCGGCAAATGCCACGGCATTCGCTAACGTCGTGTCAGCAATATTTTGCAAGGCTTCTTCGGTGAGAAATGCCTGATGGCCGGTGAAAATGACGTTGTGACAAGCCGACAAACGCCGGAACACATCGTCCTGAATCACTTCCGCTGACAAATCTTCAAAAAACAAGCTCTTCTCGTGCTCATAGACGTCCAGTGCCAAGCCACCTAAGGTGCCATTTTTCAGCGCTTCTAAGCAGCTTTGAGTATCCACCAGCTTGCCGCGACTCGTGTTAATTAGCAGCGTACCTTTTTGCATTTGGCTAAAGGCCGAACGACCGATCATATAAGTATTCTCCGCCACTAAAGGGCAGTGCAGCGTAATAATATTGGACTCACGCAATAACGTACTTAGGTTGACATATTCGACCCCCAGCGCTTTGGCAGCATCGCTTGGGTAGGGATCAACGGCTAATAATCGGCAGCCAAACCCCTTTAAAATGCGCAGCGCCGCCAAACCAATTTTACCTGTACCTATCACGCCAGCAGTTTTACCGAAGATGTTGATGCCGGTTAGCCCTTCCAATGAAAAATTGGCATCGCGCGTCCGTTGATAGGCTTTGTGAATACGTCGGTTCAACGTCATCATTAATGCAATGGCATGTTCCGCTACTGCTTCTGGCGAATAAGCCGGTACGCGGTACACCTGGATACCCAGCCGTTCAGCCGCATCTAAATCAATGTTGTTGAAACCAGCACAACGCATTAGTACCAGTTTAATTCCGACCACGGCCAATGCTTCTAAGGTGGCCGCACTTAAATCATCATTCACAAACGCACAAACGGCATCGAACCCTTGCGCTAGGCTAGCGGTTTTCGCATCTAATCCGGTCTCGAAGTATTCCAGTTCAATATGCTGAGAGCCATTGCTGGTCTGCGCGTGGTTGCGCTGTTCAAAGCTGAACCTGTCGTACCGCTTGGCACTGAAAAGACAAATTTTCATGATTAACCTCACCGATGATTAACGCTATAAATAACACGGTTACTGTCTTAAAATTAATTCTGTCTACGATACTCAAGCCTATGCGGTGCAACTGCAACCATTTCGGAGCTCTAATTCTTTGATTCTTCAAATCTGGCAACTGCTTACGGGCCTGCTCATTATTCTGGCCATGTTGTGGCTCGGCACGGCAATCAGCCAGTTGACGGGTGATGTGATGCCCGGCTCCATTATCGGCATGGTACTGCTAGCGCTGTCGCTGCAATTGCGCATCGTACGATTGCATTGGGTGGAGCACGCCGCCAATCAGTTTATTCGCTGGATGTCGTTACTTTTTGTGCCCATTGGCGTGGGTTTAGTTGAGCAATTAGCGGTACTGCAGATGGCCTTATTGGCAATCTTAGCCACCTGCATTGGCGCTACGCTCATACTCATGGCTTTGGTTGGCTGGGGCGTGCAGTGGCGTAATAACGGCGAGCAGTCATGAATTGGATTTATCTACCGCTAACCATTGCGATCTACGTATGCGCACAGCACCTGCAGCGGCGTTTTAACACACCGTTGCTAAACCCTGTTCTGGTGTCACTGGCGGCATTGGTGGCATTGCTGCTGATGGCCGATATTGACTACGGCGATTACAACCAGTACGCCAGTATATTGACCGAACTTTTGCAGCCGGCAGTGGTTGCCCTTGGCGTACCGCTTTATCTGCAAATGCACCGCATCAAACAAGAATTACCGCAGATTTTGCTGGCGGTATTCGCCGCTGCGGTGCTGGCGATTGGCTCAACAACCCTGTTGGCCTTGATGCTCGGAGCAGGACAAGAGATTGCCGCTTCGTTGGCGCCAAAGTCCGTCACTACGCCAATCGCGGTATTGATTTCTGAGCAGACCGGAGGCTTGCCATCCATTACGGCGATTGCCGTGATTATTACCGGGCTAGTGGGATCAGTGGTAGGCATACCTTGGATGCAGGCGTTGAACATTCATAACCCTAAGGCGCAGGGGATTGCGATGGGCGCGGCATGCCATGCACTGGGCACGGCACGGATCATTGAGCAAGGCGAGCAACAGGGCGCTTACTCGGCACTCTCGTTGGTATTAAGTGCCATCTTTAGCGCCTTGCTGTGCCCGTTGTTAGTGCCGCTACTCACTAACTTAATTCGTTAAGCCAACAATAACGGTTAGAAGCGGTATTGCACGCGTAGCGCAACCGCGCCATCAGAGCCAAATGCCTCGCCATCTTCTTCATGCTTGGCATAGATGTAGTTGAGCATCACTTTGAAATCATTGGTCACGTGGTAATTCACCCCCACCGACCAGGTGCGCGCTTTACGATCTTCTTCCACCAACCGAAATTGGCTATAACGCGCGGTGAGTTCCCAATCGTGATCGGCTTCGATACTAGCCAACTTACCATTCTTATAGCGGCGATTTTTTTGGGTCAGCATGTAGCCCATTTGGTAGTAGCCACCCTCGTAGCGGTATGTGCCTAGGCTGTCATCATCAACATCAGCCTGTTGCCATTCCGCCATCGCCACCAAACCTTTGTATTGACCCATGAGTTCAAGGCTGTTGAGCGACATGTCTTCAGCTTGCAGCGTTTCGCCTTCGAGCAGTGAATCGCTGGTATTCACCTCAAGGGTTTCGTTAATACGAAACTCATCGCTATGCATGCTTCGTTCACTAAAAGCGCTACCAACATGGAAGAAGTTGTCGTCATCATCCTGCAATGCCCAACTCAAGCGACCCGTCACCGCATTGCTGCGTTCACTGTTGTCATCTTGAAAGTAACCCAACTGCCAAAAGAATTGACTGACTTCGCCCTCGGCAAGAACACCATTGGTCCGGCCTGGGGCGAGAGCCTCAGTTACCATACTGCGTTCAATCATTAAGGTATTGCGAGAGCTTGTAGTCTTCTCTAAACCAAACGGTTCTTTTTGCTTACCAACAGTAAGATTGAGCCAGTCGAATCCTTTGTATTTAAGGTAAGCGTCTTTAATTTCAACCTCGTCTCCTTCGCTGACATCCACTTGTATTTTGGTTTGCCAGTCGGCGGCCAGATCCCCCTTAAGCCACAAACGCGCACGCCGAATTTCAATATCGTCATCCGAGCCGGTGCCATTTTCGGTGAACAGATCGGCATAGCTATCATAATCAGCCATGACACTGCCCCCCAATTTGAGATCGACATCATCTGCGGCATGTGTGGCACTAGCGACCAGTAACATCAATGGGGCCAAAGCGATGAGTTTCATGATGAACGCTCCACTTTGCTATGCAACGGCGCGACATCGGCAGGGCTATCATCAACCGGAATGTACTGAACCGTTAGCTCGGCGGTGTCTTTGAGAAAATCAATGTGATTTACCGATACGCTGGAGATATCAAGGCCTGTGCGTTCGCGCAGATCTTGCAGCAACTTGGCGCGGTTTTGCGGCTTGATGTTATCAATGCGTTCATAGGAAATATGCTGCGTTTGATAGCGCCCCTGAAAAAAGCGGGTATCGACCATAAAGGCAATCACACACAGAGCAACATTTACCGCAAAGACATGCAGTAGCGGCATCCGGCTGACCGCGGTCAACAACGCAATCGCCGTAACCAAAAATAAATAGGTCATGCCTTTAATGGAGATGGTTTCGGTGCGATAGCGCAACATGGTAAACACCGCAAACAAGCCGAAAGCGAACTCCATTGACATATCAACACGGTGTAGCACACGGGTAATGACAAAAATGCCCACACCAAACAAGACAAAAGAGCCTGCCACCGTGGCATTTTTGTTGATGCGATAATAACAGCCGTAACACAGCATACAGATTGAGGCGCAATTCACCGCAAAGCGAAATATCAGCTCAAACGTCAATTCAGTCATGTTCAGTAACTCCGGGATTCAGAAAAAGGCAGACGGCCGGTCAATTGGTTTAATTTCATCAAGGTGGGCTTAAAGCGGTTGTACTTCACTTGTGTTGGATGCGTCAGAGCGCAGCCGATGCAATATTTGCTAAATGAAATGGGGCTGTAATTAAGCGCCGACATCAACTGATAAAACGGCGACAATTTGGAGCGCTTCGATTGCTTCAATTCAGCAATGAAAAAGCCCGGTAATTCGATGCGTTCGCTGTTCTCTGCCGCCTGATACCAAAGCTCAAAGTCCAACGTTAGCCGCTCTGGAATGGCCTCGTTAGCCAGCGCAATGCGGCGATAACCACCCACTTGCGCCAGTTGCAGGTTGCTATAGTTGGTGCCCAATTGGCGTTGAATAAAGCTTTCGCAATCGAATTGTGATTGCCAATTGTCACCACACGCCACCCTACTTTTGATCGTTCGGCGCTGGTTATTTTTGAACTTCACTTCCAAGAATTGGGTGTTGGTATCAAGGTAGGTGCGCTGGCGCACCTTATAGCGATTGAGCTTGCCATTGTGATGATCTTGATAGAATCGCATCTGCGCGGTATCAAAATACTGGTTGTAATAGCTCGATGTGCGATTGCCGTTAATTTCCAGCGCACTGTAGTGATTTCGGCAATGCACCAACAACTGCGGTAGCAGTGCCAGTGGCAATACAAATTTTGAATCAACCCGGTCCTGAAGATTGGCCTTATTCAAATCAGCCAAACCATGGCTGTCGAATAAAGCCAAGTTATCGGCTATGGCCTGTTCAATGTCTGGCGTTAAGGTTGATCCCATCACTTGTCCTCTAATTCCGTGGTTGATGTGCATGGTGTATTCGCCTTTCAAATCAATCACAGTAGCCATTGCCATTGCCCGACGAAGGCGCCGTACCCTGCAATTGCTCGGTCATGTTGTCGATTCGGTAGCTCATGAAGCTGGTTAAGCCATAGAAGCCATAGGAAGTAGATGTCAGATTAAGTTCGAACGCATCGGCGCCATAAAAACCAGATGGGTCATTTTCAACATGCTCTCGAATCAGATCCGCCAACAAATCAACTCGGCTGGCAAAGTCACTGTCGGCGAGCGGCCCATCAATCAGCTCCCACAAATAGCTATGGTATTGCGCCAGATAGCTATCGTTGGCCACGATATGAGCAATAAGCGGGCGGTCTTCTAGATCACCACTGGTCGGCTCATCGATGTACAGTTCGCGAATGTCTTCGTTGCCACACCCCATAGAGAACGTGCCGAATGACTCGTTGAGATCCCATGGTAAGAAACTGAATACGCCATCAGATTCATAGATGTAATAGTTGTGCGCGAGCGATCCTTGATAGCTATCGAGGTTGGAAAGCGACACGCTCACCGCTAAGTAGCGAAGCACGCTATCAACATCCGTGGTGGCTAAGTCGGCGTTATCGAGATCGCTAACAAAGTCGATGAAGGCACCTTGATCGGAGCTATCTTCGTTGCTTTGCAGGTTGATTTCGGAATAGCTACTGATGTCATCGTCAATCCACACCAAGTCACTTCCGGTGCCGTCTGGTTTGTATAAATCGCCGTTTTCATTGTCGAAATGCTTTTCAACAAACTCGCCATCAATCACTTCGACCATCAGGTAAAAGCCAAACAACTCGTCATTGATATAGAGATTTACATAGCTATATTCCGGCGCATCTACACCCATTTCACGCAGTAAGTCATAAGCAATGGCTTCACGCATGTAGGAAGGATCGTTGTAGGAATTGTTCAGTACGAACTTCTTCAGACCAAAGAATTTCTGGCCATCAACGTACTCATTGATGTCGATTTTAAAGCTATAGCGATCACTAGTAGAGCGTGCCACGGCCGACAAGCTCGAGTTCCCTTTGGTCCGTATGGCCACGTCTTCCAAGCTAATGCCATCAAAACTTAGGTCGGCAGGGTGGTATTCTTCATCTTCGGGGTTATCTAAAATGTCATCCCAATCGTCGTCATCAATATCAATATAGATACTGCGTACCACACTAGGATCGAACGCCGTTGCCTGCTCATTGGCTGCCTCCCAAGTCGGATAGAGTAAATTGGCATCTGAGCTATCCGTGCTGACCAAGCCGTAGCTAAAACCTTCCACCACATCGGAAGCATCCCACGCCAAATAATCAACGGTCTCATCATCAAGTAAGAGACTTAGCGAATCGCTGTTGCCGAGTTTGAAAGGCACAGAATCAGCACTGATCTCACTATCCGTGGCATAAATCACCACATAGTCACCTGGCGCTAGCGTAATGGCAGGCAGATCCGAAGGTTCATCGTCTTCGCTATCGTCAATGACTTGGTAGTCGCTTAAGTCGATATTGGCGCTGCTCAGGTTAATCAATTCAAACCAGTCGTCACCGCTATCGTCAGCATTAGCGACCACTTCACTGATCATCAGCCCATCAAGACTGGCCTTAATATTGGTGGCTTCTAGGGTTGGCGCGAGGGTAAAAGTAGCGTCACTGCCGTCTGGGTAACGGCCAAAGCTGGCACCAATGAGGGCATCACCTTTGCTCCAGCTCAACTCATCAACTAAATCATCACCCTGATATAGTCGTAAGCTATCGCTGGCTCCAAGTTTAAAGGCAACCGTATCAACCTCGCTCAGCGCTTCATCAGTGGCGTAAATTCGGTAGTACTGGCCGGTGGTTAAAGTCACATCCGGCAGATCAACCAAGGTATCGGTTTCGTCGGTAATACTGTAGTCAGATAAATCAACGGGGCCCGCAACAACATACAACTCAAACCAGTCTTCACCGCCATCGGCGTCTTTAGCGACCACTTCATTGAGCCGAACCGGCGCATCATGGTTCGTCAAAAGGTCATCGGGAATGGTACTTACTGGATCGGATGTTTGTTCGTTTGCTGCGCCGGGCGTTGGCGTTAAGGTGTCTGCGTTATCACCGCCGTCGGTGGTTAAGCCATAACTGTAACCTTCTGGCGCATCACCATCGTCCCAGTCCAGCTCCGAAACTGTGTCGCCATTGCTATCGAGCAGTGATACGGCATCATCGCTACCTAATTTAAAGGTCACGTAATAGCCGTCAACCGAATCAACGTCATCTTCGTCAATCGCTTCAATCACGATGAACTCACCTGTTGCCAAGATCACATCCGGCAAGCTTTGCGGATCGCGATCAGCGTTATCGTCAACGAGGCTGTAATCGCTAAGGTCAATCGGCCCTTCAACGGCGTAAATTTCAATCCAGTCGTTGCCACCATCAGCAGGATCAGCAACAACTTCGTTTACCACTATGCTGACCGATGTTTCCGGCGTGTCATCGCTCGGCTCTTCGCTATAGTCCGTGTCGCTACTACCGGAACCACCACAGCTGAGTAATGCCAGCCAGCTAAAAAATATAACTACAAATTCCTTTGTTTCTTTGCGCATCGCAGTGCCCCCACCATTTCTAGAAGTAAGTTCATGCTAAAAAACAAATGCGCAAAAACCGTGCAGAAAGCGCGAACTACACGTGGAATATGACGAAAAGGTTACATAGAGGTTATGGCAGCAAGCCGTACTTCAAATGGATAAGCATTACCGGGCAATAAGCTGGGGCGAAAAAAAATCACGAATGGTGGTGGTAAGAAACGCCTCAGATAGAGGCGGTGACAAAGCCGAAACGGGATGGACTAAGGGGGAGGGTGTTTAACAGCTCTGCCACCTAAACAATTAGTAGTACTAGCGACGCTCTCCTCGCTCACCTCTTTCTGGCGGCTCATGGTTGGTCACTTCATCTTCAGACAAAATGCCATCGCCATCGGCATCCATGTGACCAAAGATCATGTCATGATCATTGTTCGGTACTTCGCTAGAAAGGAATTCTTCATAACTCACTGAGCCATCTCCATCGAGATCAAGTTCAGCGAAGCTTGGTGGCGTTGGACGCTCACCTCGTTCAGGGCGGTTTGCATTCGCTTGTGCAGCGACGGACAAGCACAAGGCAAGACCTAGGGCATATTGGGATAGTCGGGACATTGTCGCCTCCAAGGTTGATGTTGACGCTACTCATCCTACTGCAGCAGTTTGCAAAAACTGTGGAGACATTGAGGAATCGGCAAAATATCAGGCACCTCTACGTCAACAAACAACCATCTCTTTGTTTTTATTGAAAAATGAACAAATAGCGGTTTTCTAAAATGTTAAAAACAGCCACTTTATGTGACGCGCATCACGTTTTTTGTTGACTAATTATGTGATAGAGGTCACAATTCGTTTCAAGTTGATGGCCGCAAGGCTCTCAAACCAACAATCGAATACTTTATTTTTAAACGATTAATACGCTGAGGTTAATTATGAAAACTGTTGCTGCTGTTGTTGCTACTTTCGCTTTGTTCGCTGCGCCTACTTTTGCTTCACCTTCTGTGAAGTTTGTTGCTGCCAACGACAATATTGAAACTCAAGTCTGTGTTGCTGCTGCCACACAAGGCCTGCAAGTTGCTGAAGAAATTGGTAAAGAAAAGGGTTTGAGCAAATACGAAACTCGTGCTCTGGTGTGTAATGGCCGTACCATTGCTTCTTTCTCTCGCAAGCATCAGCCAAGCGCTGACGTTGCCAGCATTAAGTCTTACACCCTGTAAGCAACGCTTTTAAAAACGCTCAGCTTAATGCCGGCTCCCCCAACCAGCCGGCATTAGCCGAACGCGTTTGTTCCTTGGCCGGACGTAAAATATTCGCCAGCTCAAAACTTCCCATTCGTGTTATCGCCTACCAATGAGCCATGCTTTCATCGCTCAATAATTCAGCACTTCATCTTAATTTGGCGCTACATTGCTTTTCTGACAAGCCTGCCCGCACTAGGACTCCTTGCCCGTACCGAAAATTGCCAGTTGCTGTAATACATACAGCGCGCCATCGTGTGTTAAATGGCCATAATCAAATTGCATTGGGGAATTGTTAACCAAGGTTGTGCAACTCATCGGCGTTTGACACATTTGATCTAGAATCGACACATAAGTCGCATTGGTGTTTTTAGTGGTTAACTTCAGCTCCTGATCCGCTTGCTGAATTTTCTGATAGTTATTAAATGAAGCGACTTCTTCTTTAGACACTCGCGCTAAAATCCTTGGCAAGTCATCTCGGTATTCAAGCACAGGCCCAAACACAATGACTTTGTCAGCATGCAGGGCAATTCGCTCCACGGTAACACCGAGATAATCAGCATCTTCTTCAGTCCATCGGCCAGCTAAAATCACCACATCAAATTGTTCGTTGACGATAAGATCGTCATAGGCCCACTTCACTAAATCAGTACAGCGCGTTTCGCCCTTATATTGAACGGTTGGTTTACAGCCACTGGCCGTTACCTGAGAGATGCTATATTCGCTGGACACCAACTCATTTAAAGCCGAATACCAGTGAGCAGCGTGGCTATCGCCAATCAGCAACAAGCTTTGCTTACTTGACGATTTTTCTAAGCAGGTATCTTTATTGAACAGCTCGGCACTGTTGTGCTCCTTGGTTAGAAAACATTCGCCTAAACGAAATCCTTCCTCTCCGTAATTTAAATAATCGGCGTAATTCAACTGGTCTTCTGAATAGAGGCTTTCTTTCCAATTTTTGAGGGGCACAATACTCACAGAGACCAATGCGCACACCGTGATAGATGTTTGGATAGGCAGCCAAGGTCTAGCTCGAAAACACATTTTTCGGGTGGGCTCTTCAACAAGATGGTAAGTGACCGACGCCAGCCCCACTGAAATAACCAAAATCCAAAGACGATCCAGCAAGCTCAGATCAACACCATAGATGAGCGAAAATAAGACAAAAACAGGCCAATGCCATAGGTAGAGCGAATAAGAAATGTCGCCAACATAACGCATCGGCGCAATAGAAAGGGCGCGGTGGGTCCAGTCGCCGGCACGGCAAGCATAAAGGATCATTGCCGTTGCAAAAGTCGGTAATAGTGCGTTAACGCCAGGAAAGGACATCTGCTCTTTGTCGTAAAAAACAAAGCAAACCAGTAAGGCTAACAGCCCGGTAGCCGTAATAGATTCACGCACCCATGCCTGCTTGGGCGGCGACACTTGGTTCATCGCAATGAATCCACCGACGATAAACTGCCAAAAGCGGAATTGGCTACCAAAAAAGACAAACGACTCATTGGTCGACAGAAACCATTCGCTGAGGGCAAAACTCGCCAAGGCCATGGCGCCTAAGGCATAGAACATCCAGCGCTTTAAAAACTTGTAGAGAAGAACAATAACTATTGGAAATATAATATAAAACTGCTCTTCTACTGATAACGACCAAGTGTGAAGAAGGGCAGATGAATGAAGTGGAAAATCAAAGTAACCTGTTTGGCTATAAAACCAAAAATTAGAGACATATAATAAAGAAGATAATAAAGAGCTAATGTAATTGTCAAAGTCAGCGTAGCCGAGTACTTTGGCACAAAGTATCGCTGTCGGAACTAAAACAAATAAATAGGCAGGCATTAATCGCTGAACACGTCGGCGATAGAAGTCTAAAAAACTAAATTTCCCCTGAATCAGATCCCGATAAATAAATCCAATAATTAAATAACCGGATATTACGAAGAAGGCATCAACCCCAACGAAGCCGCCAGGCAAGTAGTGTGGCGTCACGTGATACAGCACCACGCTGATCACAGCCAAAGCTCTTAAGCCTTGAATTTCTGCACGAAAAAAAGAACTCATATAACTATCTTCCTTGAAGTTTGGCCGCAAAAATAACAGGCAAGTAATGCCTATTAATTCCAGCTTGTTCTTTTTATTATTGGCTATCCGAGCACAGGGAGAAAATGAAATTCAGAATGAATCTCATTAAAAACAATACTATTAAAAACAATGATGTCAAGCGGACCAAACAAAACAGACAATCACAAAACTAATGAAGCAACACCTAATACAGCATCACTTAAATAAGCAGATCTTATAAAAGGTTGATTGCAATTATTAATATTAACCAGGCCACGACAAGATAATTATTACAAAGCCAAGCCAGCATAATAATTTATGAATGAATTTAATTTATTTATATCACCGTATTCAATCGAACCATAGTCAATTAATCTCATTGTTATTCATCGTGTTACAACGAATACCCGCGGAAAAATAAACCAACTTTTCATTTTTTTGTCGCGCAGACACTGCCCGCTAAACGAACGGCAAGTAAGTTGATTATGCCGCGGATATGCCTTGTCAAAGCGCCGGCTAACCTCCACGACAGCTCATTTTCACCAAACAACATAAGCCTTTGACCGGCGCTCTTACTGCAGGGTTTGGGCGCATGGATTTGTTGAAACTCGCTGGATAGCGTTAGAGACTTTGCGCCAATTGCAATTGGATTTTTACGCAACGGGCTGAGGGGGTACGAAGAGTATCTCGAGTAGCTTTAACGCTAATACCGGTTGGTGCTTTTTCGAAGTTGGGCGAGGCGAACGCCGCTCTGAATAGGTAAGTGTTTTTTGCATCAGTGACTAGGAAAGTTCAAGGCAAATATTTGAAGCAATACCGAGAGTATTGCGAGCGAGCTTAACGAAGCACAACGCACGAAAAAGGCAAAAAAAAGCCCAACACAAGGTTGGGCAACATACTACAAACTACCGACAGTCAGGTCACTGAGAAACTTCTACAATCCGTTTCATGTCGGTCATGTACCCGCGTAGGGTCTTACCGACAATCTCGATAGGGTGGTTGCGAACGGCTTCGTTAACTTCAGCCAAGCGCATGTTGTCCACACTATTGCTCTCAAATTCAATCCCTTTACCAATGACTTCAGTCGTCAGGTTAGGCATGAGTTTTTCACGCAGCAATGGCACGGCAGCGTGTGAGAACAGATAGTTGCCATATTCGGCAGTATCTGAAATCACCACGTTCATTTCGTACAATTTGCGGCGAGCAATGGTGTTTGCAATAAGCGGGGTTTCGTGGAGCGACTCATAATAAGCCGACTCTTCAATGATGCCCGCGTCTACCATGGTTTCGAAGGCTAGCTCTACGCCTGCTTTGATCATGGCAACCAGCAAGATACCTTTATCGAAGAACTCTTGTTCGTTGATTTCAGCATCACATTCTGGTGCTTTTTCAAAGCTGGTTTCGGCTGTTTCTTCACGCCATTTCAGCAAGTTAGCATCATCGTTTGCCCAGTCTTCCATCATGGTGCCAGAGAATTCACCGGCAATAATGTCGTCCATGTGCTTTTGGAATAATGGGGCGAGTAATTCCTTTAACTCTTCAGCCAAGTCATAAGCTTTCACTTTGGCTGGGTTGCTCAGGCGGTCCATCATCAAGCTGATGCCACCAATCTTGAGCGCTTCTGTAACAGTTTCCCAACCGTACTGAATCAGTTTTGCGGCGTAGGCTGAGTCCATGCCGTCGGCAACCATTTTCTCGTGACCGAGAATTGCGCCGGTTTGCAGCATGCCACACAGAATTGTTTGCTCGCCCATCAAGTCAGACTTAACTTCTGCCACGAATGAAGACGACAATACGCCAGCACGGTCACCGCCAGTAGCAGACGCCCAAGCTTTAGCAATATCGTAGCCAATACCTTGTGGGTCATTTTCTGGGTGAACCGCAATCAACGTAGGGACACCAAAGCCACGCTTGTACTCTTCGCGTACTTCAGAGCCTGGACACTTAGGTGCAACCATCACAACCGTCAGGTCATCACGGATTTGCATGCCCTCTTCAACGATGTTGAAACCATGGGAATAACCCAAGATTGCGCCTTGCTTCATCAGCGGCATAACTGTTTCAACAACATTGGTGTGTTGCTTATCTGGCGTCAGGTTGCACACCAAATCCGCAGTTGGGATCAATTCTTGGTACGTACCAACGGTGAAACCGTTGTCAGTGGCTTGCTGCCACGATGCGCGCTTTTCTTTAATGGCAGCTTCACGCAGGGCGTAGCTAACATCTAAGCCAGAGTCACGCATGTTCAGACCTTGGTTAAGGCCTTGAGCGCCACAACCAACAATCACGACTTTTTTACCTTTGAGGACGTTGCAGCCGTCTGCAAATTCGTCACGTTTCATGAAGCGACACACGCCAAGCTGAGCAAGTTGCTGTCTCAGGTTTAGGGTGTTGAAGTAGTTCGCCATGGTAATTATTTCCTCAATTTCGACGGTGCCATTCTAGAGATATCTTATGATTTCGTAAAATGACATATTTTCAATACTGTGTTTCAATATATGAAATGATTCATTTAGGAGCATGAACTTGGACATCCGTTCACTCAGAATGTTCTGCCACTTGGCAACCAGTCTTCATTTTGGCCATACCAGCAGCGCCATGCACGTCAGCGCGCCTACTTTAAGTCGAACCATTCAGCGATTGGAAGAAGAAGTAGGAGAAGCCTTGTTTAGTCGTGACAACCGTCGCGTTCAGCTCACCGATGCTGGACAAAAATTCCTATTATTTGCGCAACGGGTACTCCATGACTGGCAAGATTTAGAGCAGCACCTTTCGGCCGGTCACGAGGCGCTCAGTGGTCAAATCCATATTTATTGTTCGGTGACCGCAAGCTATTCCTTTTTGTATGAGTTGCTCAACGATTTTCGTCACCAGCATCCGGCCGTCGATATCAAGCTCAGTACTGGCGATCCGGCGGACGCACTGGATTGGGTGCGCGATGGCAATGCCGATATTTCCATCACGGCCAAGCCCGATAAACTTTCCTCGAGCCTGATGTTCCAGAAATTGGGTGATGCACCATTGCAAATGGTTGGCCCAGTGGTGCCATGCCAGGTCAGTCAGCAGATCGCCACCCATGATATTGATTGGCAAGCCCTACCATACATCCTACCAGAACGTGGCTTGGCCCGAACGCGGCTGGACAAATGGTGCAAGTCTCAAGGCTTCAAACCACGCGTTCACGCCGAGGTGTCCGGTCATGAAGCCATCGTCTCCATGGTTGCGCTGGGATTAGGCGTAGGGCCCGTGCCGTTGGCGGTGTTGCGCGGCAGCCCTCTGAAAAACAATATTCGGGTGCTTGATCTGCCAAAACCATTTGGGCCATTTGAGGTTGGCCTTTGTAGTAGTAAACGTGCCCTGCAAGATCCAAAAGTGGCTGCCTTTTGGGCAATTGCCCAGCAACCCAGATAAGACGTAGATTTAAGTTCAGCGCATAATTTGCGCTGAACCCAACAACAAATACAGTTAGCGCACCTTGATTTAAATCAATTAACACTAATAGCAACCATTCTTATTTACATTTCTTTACATAGCTTTCATAATTCACCACACACAAATATTGAGGCCACCCCTGATGTTGGCCCAAAACACACTTTAGCCCTACGAAAATGGAGATTCGCCCATGCGTTTCACAATCAAACCAGTTGCTATGGCATTAACTATGGCGCTGTCAGCGACTGCAGCAGCAGCCGACAAAGAGCCTTCTGTTGCCGAGTTGATGGAGATGATCAAAGCCCAACAGGCAATGATCGAAAAGCAAAACCAAATGATTGAGCAACTTTCTGAAAAAGTTGACAAAGTTGAAGTTGAAACCGTTGCTAACACGCAAGCGGTTGAAGCTACTGTTGAAGCCATTGAAACGGCGTCTACAGGTGAAGGAACCGCATGGGATCGCATTAGCTTTGGCGGTTATGGCGAACTGCATTACAACAACTTAGACGGTAGCGGCGGCGCTAGCGATAAGAAAGAAATCGACTTCCACCGCTTCGTACTATTCACCGGTTACGAATTCACCGACAACCTACGTTTCTTCTCAGAGTTGGAATTAGAGCACTCATTATCTGGCGACGACAAACCAGGTGAAGTTGAGCTAGAGCAAGCCTACATCGAGTACGACTTTAACGAAAACTACTCCGCTAAAACCGGTTTGTTCCTGTTGCCAATCGGCTTATTAAATGAGACTCATGAGCCGCCAACGTTCTACGGCGTAGAGCGCAACAATGTTGAGAAAAACATTATTCCAACCACTTGGTGGGAAGCCGGTGCCGGCGTTACCGGTAAGTATGACAATGGCATTAGCTGGGGCAGTTATGTTCACTCTGGTCTAAAAACCTCTGCCGATAGCAGCTACAAGATCCGTAGCGGTCGTCAAAAAGTTGCTGAGGCGAGTGCCGAAGATTTGGCCTACACCGCAAACATCAAGTATTCAGGCGTTCCGGGCCTAGAGTTAGGCGCGGCAGTTCAATACCAAGGTGACGTGACCCAAGGCGAAGATCCAGATGCCGGTAGCGCAACCCTGATTGAAGTTCACGGTACCTACCAATACGAGCAATTCGGTCTGCGTACCCTCGTTGCAATATGGGACCTTGATGGTTCAGGCCCTAAAGCCATCGGTGCAGATGAGCAATACGGTTTCTACGTTGAGCCAAGCTGGCGCTTCAATGACTCGTTCGGCGTATTCGCTCGCTACAGCGAGTGGGATAACCAAGCCGGTGACGACAATGACAGCGAAAGCGAATACGCCCAATATGACTTTGGTGTGAACTGGTGGCTCCACCCACAAGTGGTCATCAAAGCGGACTACCAAATTCAAGATAATGAAAGTGGTAAAGAGCAAGATGGCGTTAACCTAGGCATGGGTTACCACTTCTAATCCTGCTATGAAACAGTCATTGATTCTGATTTACCTGCTGTTATGTGTTGCTCCGTTGGCGAACGCCAAGGGGCAGTATATGAGCGAGTCAGCGTTTTTGACGCAAGCATTTGGCGAGTCGGTACCGGCTCGCCAAATGCTTTGGCTTCGTGGCCAGTTAAAAAAAGACGTGATTAAATTGCTGGGCCATTCCTACGGCAAAATTCGCCTGTACTACTGGCATCATGGCACCACCACCAGCTGGATCTTGGAACAAATAGGCAAAGAAAAGCCCATCACGGCAGGCTTTGTCGTTGATCAGCAACGCATCGTGCAAACACATGTATTGGAATTTCGCGAATCGCGTGGCTGGGAAATCAAGCGCCCGGCTTTCACTCAACAATTTGAATTTATTGAACTGACCGATAATAATCGGCTGTCTAAACACATAGACGGCATCACCGGAGCAACCCTTTCGGTTAATGCCATGAACCGCATGGCGAAACTAGCGCT
The DNA here is from genome assembly GCF_019457915.1 of Neiella holothuriorum. Lineage (GTDB taxonomy): Bacteria > Pseudomonadota > Gammaproteobacteria > Enterobacterales > Neiellaceae > Neiella > Neiella holothuriorum. The sequence goes on along the minus strand of NZ_JAHZSS010000002.1, from coordinate 149,161 downwards.
GCGGCTCGATCAAGAGGTTCAGCTCACCCTTGCGCAACGGCAAACTCACTAATCGTTTTTTCGTAACCTGGCATCGCCGGGTTGGCCTATTTGTCGCATTGCTAGCCCTGATCCTTTGTGTCACAGGCGTACTGCTGCAACACACCGAACGCTTTAAGCTTGATCGCACTTACCTAACCGCACCTTGGCTTTTAAATTGGTACAACTACCCCGAGCCCCGTGTTGACGCCATTCAGCTTAGTCAGCAACAAGTGCGGCAAATTGACGACCAAATTCTACTGGCGCAAACCATTGTGGGTCAGAGCAAAGGCCAGCTTTGGGGCGCAGCCGAAACCTCTGAGACCGTGCTCATCGCCAGTGGCCATGTGTTGATTTGGCTAACCCTCGATGGCGAAATCATTGATGTGATGCCCACGCCCATCGCCGAAGCGTCATCCACCCTGGCGAGAACCGGTGAGCAATTTCAAATCTGGACACCAAACGGCTGGCTCATTGCCGATCCAGAGCTAAGCAACTGGCAAGCCGGGCCTGATCCTGGAGAATTGCCCTTGGCCGTTGAACCTTCGGATTTTCGCCAAGCCGCACTTCCGCCGGAGCTGAGTGTGGGTGTTAGTCTGGAGCGGTTATTACTCGATCTTCATAGCGGCAGATTATTTGGTTTTATCGGCGTATTGCTCATGGATTTAGCGTCCATTGGGCTGGTCTTGCTCGCCATCTCGGGCTGCTGGTTATGGCTCCGTCGCCGCTAAATAAAAACTGTTGGCTCCTTCGCTAATTCGCAATGAAATCAGACAAGATCAGTGAAGTAGCCACAACTTTACGCAATTAAGCCTTCATCGCACTCCACCAACGTCTACGCTAGGTTTGTTACGATATTGGAGTTCTCTATGCTGTCACCATCCAGTAGCGAGGCGGTGATCCGTCGGCTCTATCAAATCACACAGGATTATAAGCAAGGGTTTGATCATCAAATCACTGAGTTAATCCGAATGGGTCTGACCCGATTCAACCTCGATATTGGCATCTTGTCGCACATTGAAGGCAAACATTATGTAATCGATCACTGTGTGGTGCCAGACGGGTTAGAACTGCACCAAGGTGACAAATTTAATTTCGATTCCACCTACTGCGCCATCACCTGTAAAGCCAAGGCCCCCGTTGCTATCGAACACATGGGGGAAGATGATCGCTACGCGTCCCATCCTGCCTACCAAGAATTTGGCCTTGAATCCTATATTGGTATTCCCATCTGCTTTGAAGATGAAGTGTATGGCACTCTAAACTTTTCCAGTGCGATCCCATATTCACGTAAGTTTGCCGATGTTGATATTGATGCCCTGCAGTTAATGGCGTCATGGATTGAAGTCGAGTTGATCCGCCGCAAGCAAGAGCAGCAACTCGAAGATCTCAACCGCAAACTTAAGTTTCAGGCCTATTACGACAGCCTCACCAACATTCCCAACCGCCGCGGTATGTTCCAGCACATGATGAAAGAGCTTAAGCGGCTTAACCGTTCAAATAGCAAAGGCTCACTCTCACTGCTGGATATCGATTTTTTCAAAAAAGTGAACGACACCTACGGCCATTCCGTGGGCGATGCGGTGCTCAAAGAGGTCGCCACCAAAATCTCTGACGCATTGCGTGAATATGATTATGTTGCTCGCTTAGGCGGCGAAGAATTTGTAATTTGGTTCCCCGATGCCGATGACTCGGCCAACCTCGAAGCCTGCCGCCGTATCATGGAAAGCATTGGCACCATTGAGCAATTACCAGAGCCGTTGACGGTCTCCATCGGTAGCTGCCAACTGGACTGCAAAAACTGCAATACGATCGATGCCGCCGAGGTGCTGGCCGAATTATTGGAAAAAGCCGACCAAGCCTTGTATCACGCCAAAGCGGCTGGCCGAAACCGGCTGGTTCGCTACGAAGACATTGTTGAAACTCAAAACGAATATTAGTTGCCTTGCCCGCCAGAGCGCGGCTCAACAAAAACCCCCGTTAATACCGATCGAGTGAAGCCGGGCTCGCGTACTAATTGATGCAAGTATTAGAATCCCTTGCGTTAAAATACTGGAACACGAATACCGCTTGGGCTTGAAATGAATGGGTAAGCGACTTTGTCATTCAGCAGGATAACGTTGGAGCAAAGCCGTCGTAACGCCCCTTGCAAAAGGTTCGCTTGAGCGCCCCGAGACGTCGGGGAAACTTGTTCAGGTATCTCGTAAATGGCGAGATGAGCTGGCAATAACGCATAAAAAAAGCAGCTCCAAACGCTGCTTTTTTTATTCGAATTTCCGCGCTATTTAATGCAAGTCGCGGCCAATCCCTTCAATCATTTCTTGATTCCACTTGTCGATGACAGGCTTGACCATATCAAAATTAAGAACGGCTTCATCGTCATCCACTTCCTTACCAATACCAACCAGCACGGTTGAGCTGAGCAATTCGCCACTGACTGAATCAATCACTTCTCCTTCAACCGTTAAGTGAGCCGCGAGGTTGTCTAAATTGCCCGTTGCAGCCGATGCGACAAACGCAATAGGCAGGTACTGTAATGCCGTTAGCCCTTGATCATCAATCGACGCACCCGTGATGGCTAAGCGCAAACGCACCACGCCAGGGCCTGGTTTATCCACCAGCTTGCCGGTACTAGCCGCTGATTCTCGTATGCTTTCGTTGGTGTAATTCAGTACCTCGGCCAGCACTTCACTTGTGACTTTTTCCGATGTCATGGGGGCAGGGAAATACACGATCGGATCAATCATCAGCGCCGTATGATTACCACTGGCCATTGCATCACTAACCCAACGCGTCTTGAGTAGATCGTCATCGCCTGTTGGGATTTCAACTTGCCTATCGTAGTTGCTCAAAAAGCCGCTGTGTTTGGCTTCGTCGGTCTCAGCGGTTGAGCCACAACCCGCCAAAACCGCAATCAGGCTCAGGCCAACAATCCCTTTGATACCCTTCAACCACTTATTCATAGTGTTTCCCCTTTACTGATCAATGAATTAGGCACGTCACCCAATGTTAGTGATTTGATGCGAATGATTGATTTAAGTTCCACAGCATTTGATTTTAATCGGGAGCGCCTCGCTGGCTATTTGTTATTGATGCAGCCGGCAGATCAGATCTGCCTCGCAAATTAATGAATTGTTAATTTAAAGCCCTAGCTAAATCTTGATAAGCTAGCAATGTAAGCCCTTACATAAACATAAATACTGGGGTTACAGCGAATAGCTCGGTATAACAACTAGCCCACGAACAAGAAGAGACATCATGAAACCACACTTCATAGCCAGCTCTGCGGCGGTGATTGCAATAACCGGTTTAACCGCCTGTTCTCCAGCCGACTCTACCTCTCAACCTGAAGCCTACGCTGGCTATACAGGTCAATACGATAATTTCACCTTGGTTATGGATGAGCGTTTCGATGGCTTCGATTCAGCCTTATGGGAACGTGGCGATGGCGCAGTAGGCCATGAAGCCGACTGCCGCTTTCAGCCACAAGGCGTTGAAATCAATAACGGTGTAATGGCGCTAACCGTTCGTAAAGAACCTATTGCTGAAGGGTTTTCAAACGATCATCAGTTGCAAAAACGCGCTTACGATTACAGCTGCGGCGAAATCCGCACCGTTGAAAAAATCAAATACGGTCGCATTGAAGCGCGCTTTAAAACCCCAACAACTCCCACGACAGGCTTTATTTCGTCACTGTTTACCTACGATCGTGATGATGGGCAGTGGCGCGAAATCGATATTGAATTGGAAGGCGGCCGCCCCGGTTCAATGCAATCCAACTTAATCTTTGCCGATGGTGCAACCGACCCTGATTTTGGCTGGAGTCAAACGCGCGCATGGGGCGCTTGGGAAAGTCTTCATCCAATGACCAAGGCCACCAACGAATGGACCGTTTACGCCATTGAGTGGACGCCAGACTATATGGCGTGGTTCATGGATGGTGTGGAGGTTCGCCGGCTGACCAACAGCGATTTAGACAACCAACCCTATAAAGCACCTCAAGTGAATAAAACTTGGGTGCCAGAAACGGAAACGAAAATCATGATGAATTTTTGGATCCCTACGCCGCAAGTAGGCCCTCATTTTGGTGGCGAGACCTCTGGCAACCAATATCCGATGACCGCGGAATATGACTGGTTCCGCTACTACGCATACACACCACAGAGTTAACGTTTCAGATTTCCCTGGATTAGGAGCGCATAGCGCTCCTTTTTTTCACCAATTAATAGCCCGCAGCTTGCCCGTCTTTTCGGCTTTCCGATGCGCCGTAATACACACCGCTATTAGGGTCGCGCAAGATTGCTTGATAGCCACCGAACGAGCCTGAATTTTGCTGCAACGTATGCCCTCGTTTGAGCAACTGCCGGCGTGTCATAAAGCTAAAACCTTCTTCTAAACTGAGCACGCCACCATCAAGCATTTGCTGGCCGGTCGGCTGGCTTGAGCCGGTATGGAGAATACGCGGCGCATCGCCTGCTTCTTGCAGATTCATGCCAAAATCCACCAGATTAATCACGATTTGCGCATGAGCCTGTGGCTGTGTTGCTCCGCCCATGACGCCAAAGCTAACCCAAGGTTTGTCTTCTTTGGTAATGAATGCCGGAATAATGGTGTGGAATGGCCGTTTGCCCGGCTCGTAAACATTAAAATGGCCGGCTTCTAACGAAAACAATTCGCCCCGATCTTGCAGCATAAAGCCAAGCTCACCGGGTACCATGCCCGAGCCCATACCGCGGTAATTGCTTTGGATTAACGACACCATATTACCGTGCTTATCGGCCGTCGTTAGGTAAATAGTATCGCCATGCACAATACCCGCATCCACGCGTTTGCTGGCTTTGTTCATATCAATCAAAGCGCGACGCTTATTGGCGTAATTTTTGGAAATCAGTTGCTGAACGGGGATGGTATTAAAGTCCGTATCGGCGTAATACTTCGCACGATCTGCAAACGCCAACTTTTTCGCTTCAACAAAAGCGTGAACATAATCAGGCGAATCAAAGCCCATGGCTTGAATGTCATAACCTTCCAAAACATTCAGTATTTGCAGCGCGGCAATCCCCTGACCATTGGGTGGCAACTCCCACACGTCATAGCCGCGGTAATTCGTCGACACAGGCTCAACCCATTCGGAACGGTGTGATGCTAAGTCGTCATAACTTAAAAAGCCGCCATTGGCTTTCATATAAGCGGCAATGTCTTTTGCGATTTGGCCTTTGTAGAACGCATCTCGACCGCCTTTCGCGATCGCTTTGTAGGTATTGGCAAGGCGCGGATTGGCAAAAATGTCGCCCTTGCTGGGGATCTTGCCATTAGGCATGTAGGTTTCAGTAAATCCCGGAAATTGGCTTAATTTAGGCGCACTCCGCCCTAAGTAATAACCAATCAGTTCAGTAACAGGAAAGCCTTGTTCGGCATAACCAATCGCCGGTTGCAGTAGCTGTGCCATCGGCAGTTGACCGAATTTACCGTGCAATTCGAACCAGCCGTCCACTGCACCGGGTACAGAGACGGGCAGCGGTCCATGGGATGGAATTTTAGTCATCCCATTATCAATGAAATAATCGCGAGTTAGCGATTTTGGCGATCGACCTGAAGCATTGAGGCCATAAAGCTTTTTGCTTTTGGCATCCCAAACAATGGCGTATAAATCACCTCCAACACCGCAGCCCGTTGGCTCAACCAACCCCAACATGGCGTTGGCAGCAATCGCAGCATCAATGGCATTGCCGCCTTGTTTCAGTACATCTAGTGCCACTTGCGTAGCGAGCGGTTGACTGGTGGCAGCCATGCCGTTGCTTGCAATCACTTCCGAGCGGCTCGCGAAGTCATGGCCGGTCACTCGGTCGTAACTCCAAACGTGGCCCGTTAGCAACATTGCCGATATCCCAATAAGCCAGCTTTTCATCGTTTCAACTCCCTTACTTGATCCGGCCACCAGCTTACGATGCAGCCACATGAATATCACCTGTTTGGTCAATTAAATCAGCACATTGCTTAAAAGGAGTGGTACCACGGCTTTTTCCATACAAGATTTGCCATCTCGACTGAACCCGTTAGGCTTAAGTACGGAAAAACAAATAAAAGCAGAACCATGGCAGCAGTGAGCTCACGTTGGACACAACGAATTGGCATAGCAATGTGCATGCTCGTCATGTTTTTGGCTCAACCCGTCATTGCAGAAGAGTTGGTACGCATTGGGGTGATTGCCAAGCGCGGCCATGAAATTACACTAGAACGTTGGCAACCAACCGCCGACTACTTAACCGGTCAGATCCCCGGTTATGTGTTTGAAATTCTCCCCCTCACGTTTGATCAAGTCCCTAATGCCGTGGAAGCTGGCAACGTGCAGTTTATTCTGGTCAACGCTTCAATGTACGTGCAGCTCGAGCACGACTATGGCATTAGCCGGATTGCCACCTTAAAAAACAAAAAAGCAGGTAAAGTCTTTTCGACGTTCGGCAGCGTTATTTTTAGCCATGCTGACAAATTACAGCTCACCAACATTAGTCAGCTCCGCAACCAACACGTCGCGGCGGTGGATAAAGCCTCCCTCGGCGGCTGGCACATGGCAATGAAAGAAATGCTAGATGCCGGTATCGACCCGCATACCGATTTGGCTTCAGTCAGCTTTGAAGGCACCCATGACAATGTGGTTCAAGCCGTTCTTAATGGCCGCGCTAGCATTGGTATAGTCCGTACCGATCTGCTTGAGAAAATGGCAGCAGAAGGCAAAATCTCACTGGCGAACATCAGCGTGCTACCGCCACCACAAGAGCAATTAAACCAATTTCCGTTTTTACTGAGTACCGCCCTTTATCCCGAGTGGCCCTTTTCCAAAGTGTCTTACACATCAAGTGCACTGGCAGAACAAGTTGCTGCCGCCTTGTTGCTGATGCCAACCAGTGGCCCAACTCAAGCCGCCGACATTGCCGGCTGGACGGTACCGTCTCAATATCGTGTGGTACGGGAGCTACTACAAACTTTGCGGTTGCCCCCTTACGATAATTACGATGAGATACGCCCAAGCCAAATCATTGAGCAATATACCTATACCGTCCTCACGATCGCGTTGATCTTGTTTGGCATGGCCGCCATGTTGATTCGACAACATCGCCTGACCCACTCATTAACCCAAACCCAAATCAAATTAGCGGATTATTCGCACCGCTTGAGTTTGGCTACTCAGGCAGGAAAATTTGGTATTTGGGAGTGGTACAGCAGCAGTCACTCATTAGTTTGGGATGGCCGTATGCATCAATTGTTCGCGCTCAAAGAAGATGTCAGCCAATCACTGTATCAAGTCTGGTTCGATCGCATTCATCCCGATGATCGGGCGCAAATTGAACATGCCCTGCTGGCGGCGAATGAACAACAAAGCAATATGGAGCTGGAATACCGCATCGTGTTGCCCAATGAGCAGGTTAGGGTGATCAAAAGCGCCTGTATCGTTGAACCAGCCACCACCCAAACTGAAAGCTACATGGTTGGCGTCAGCTGGGATATCACCGATTCCAAACAGTTGGAGCAAGAAGCCACGCAGTTGGCGGTCGTCGACAAGCTGACGGGTTGCAAAACTCAGTTAGGTTTTTTGCCGTGGGCCACGGCCGAGTTTGAACGAAGCCAGCGTTACAAAACCGGCTTTTCAATTTTGATGATCGATATCGACGATTTCAAAATATTTAACGACAAGATGGGCATAACTTTTGGTGATCGGGCGCTTGCGGCATTGGCCGATAGAATTCAAAAAACACTGCGCTCAACCGACTACTTATGCCGCTGGGGAGATGACCAATTTTCAGCGCTGTTACTGCATACCAAAGCCGAGTCGGCACAAGTAACCGCGCAGCGGCTGTGCAGTCAATTGCAATCAACGTCCATCGAATTAAATCATGTCAAAGCAACTTACACCGTCAGCATTGGTGTTGCTGAGCGATCACCCACCGACCAAGCCGTTACCGATACGTTAGAGCGTGCTGAGCAGGCCTTGCAACAAGCACAAGCGTTGGCGCCCAGCAAAGTTGTATTAGCCAAGGGAAGCATCGCGTAAGCACTTCAAGCCCTAGCATTTAGCCAATAAAAAAGCCGCTCGATGAGCGGCTTTTTGCTTTATCACAAAGTGCGAGTTACAGCGCCTTGTTGATGTTATCAACCGATGCTTTGGCATCGCCAAACAACATCCATGAGTTCTCTTTAAAGAACAATGGATTTTGGACACCCGCGTAACCTGTATTCATTGAACGCTTGAACACAATCACTTCTTTGGCATTCCAAACTTCCAATACCGGCATGCCAGCAATTGGGCTATTTGGATCATCTAGCGCAGCAGGGTTGACCGTATCATTCGCGCCAATCACAAGTACCACATCAGTTTCTGGGAAATCATCATTGATTTCATCCATTTCCAACACAATGTCATACGGCACTTTCGCTTCGGCTAACAGCACGTTCATGTGGCCTGGCAAACGACCCGCAACTGGGTGAATACCGAAGCGAACTTCAACGCCAGCATTACGCAGTTTCTGAGTAATTTCAGCAACTGGGTATTGAGCTTGCGCAACCGCCATACCGTAGCCAGGAGTGATGATCACGGAGCTGGCATTTTTCAATGTTTCAGCCACGTCTTCAGCTGTAGTTTCTTTGTGTTCACCTTGCTCTTCGCTGCTACCAGCACTAGAGCCATCGGTACCAAAACCACCCGCAATTACGCTAATGAACGAACGGTTCATGGCCTTACACATGATGTAAGACAGAATCGCACCGGATGAACCAACCAACGCACCGGTCACAATCAACAGATCGTTACTGAGCATGAAGCCTGCGGCCGCAGCTGCCCAACCAGAGTAAGAGTTCAACATCGACACAACAACCGGCATATCGGCACCACCGATCGATGCCACCAAGTGCCAACCGAAAGCAAAGGCAATCAGCGTCATGACGATCAATGGCCAAGTCTCGCCGCCTTGCTGTACGAAGTGGATCATCAGCACGGTTGAGGCCACAACAGCCAGTAAGTTCAGTTTGTGCTTGAATGGAATATTCAGCGGCGTAGAGGACATAACGCCACGCAATTTACCAAAGGCCACAATAGAGCCGGTGAAGGTAATGGCACCAATGAACACACCTAAGAAGACTTCCGTCAAATGGATGTTTTGCATGGCACTGTTCACAGGCTCTACTTTACCGCCCAAGGCCATTGCCAACTCATTAACACTAGCAAGTGCTTCTTTGGCAGCGGCTGCCGCTTCGTGATGTTCGAAGTAGCTGTTAAAGCCAACCAACACCGCAGCTAAACCCACAAAGCTGTGCAAAATAGCTACTAACTCAGGCATTTGCGTCATTTCGACTTTTAATGCCAAGCGAATACCAATGATGGCGCCAATTACCATTGCCACAATAATGTAGCCAACACCGCTGACTTTCGGGTCGAGAATGGTGGCGATGAGCGCAATGGTCATACCGGCAACGCCGTACCAGTTACCTGCTTTGGCAGATTCCTGCTTTGACAGACCAGCTAATGACAAAATGAACATCAGGGCAGAAACAATGTATGCCGCAGTTACTAATCCTTGAGACATGCTGCTTACTCCCCTTTACTGAACATTTTCAACATCCGGTGGGTGACGGTAAAGCCCCCGAAGATGTTAATTGCGGCAATTAACACGGCAATAAATGCCAGTATCATGATGAGTGGACTGTCGATGCCGACCTGTACCAAAGCACCGACAATGATGATGCCGGAAATCGCATTGGTCACACTCATAAGCGGCGTGTGCAAGGCGTGGGTCACGTTCCAAACGACGTAGTAACCAACCACACAGGCCAATACAAATACAGTGAAGTGCGCCAAGAACTCAGGCGGCGCAACGCTGCCAACCCAACCAAAAGCAGCAATGCCAGCAGCAGCCAGCGCAGGCTTGAGCCACGGCTTTTTCGGTGCTTCTGGTTCTTTTGCAACAGGCTCTGGTGCTGGCTCAGCTTTAGGTGCTGCACTCACTTGAATTGGTGGTGGTGGGAAGGTGACTTCGCCATCTTTCACCGAAGTAACACCACGGATCACCACATCTTCGAAATCGATGTTGATGTTGCCGTCTTTCTCTTTACACAGCAGCTTGAGCAAGTTGACCAAGTTGGTGCCGTAAAGCTGGCTCGACTGACCAGGTAAGCGCGATGGCAAATCCGTGTAACCAATAATGGTCACATCTTCTTTCACCACGACTTGCTCAGGCTCGGTTAACTCACAGTTACCACCAGTAGCAGCCGCCAAGTCAACAATCACGCTGCCCGGCTTCATCAGCTGAACCATGTCTTCTAAGATCAACTTAGGTGCAGGCTTGCCTGGGATCAGCGCCGTAGTGATGATGATGTCGACGTCTTTGGCTTGCTCACGGAACAATGCCATTTCTGCAGCGATGAATTCCTCTGACATGACTTTGGCATAGCCATCGCCGGAGCCAGCTTCTTCTTCAAACTCCAATTCAAGGAATTCAGCACCCATTGAATTAATTTGTTCTTTTACTTCTGGGCGAGTGTCGAATGCTCGAACTTCAGCGCCCAAGCTGCCCGCTGCACCAATCGCAGCTAAACCAGCAACACCAGCACCAATTACCAAAACTTTGGCTGGTGGAACTTTACCGGCAGCAGTAATTTGCCCCGTAAAGAAACGACCAAAATGATGGGCCGATTCAACCACCGCGCGGTAACCGGCGATGTTAGCCATTGAACTCAGTGCATCCAGCGATTGGGCACGAGAGATCCGCGGCACCATGTCCATGGCCATGGTATTAATTTTCTTGTCGGCAAGCAGTTTCAGCAACGCTTCATTCTGTGCTGGCCAAATAAAGCTGATCAGCAATGCGCCTTCTTTTAGTTGGTCGGCTTCATGACCATCGTCGGTCGCGATAGGACCGTTCACTTTTAGTACGATGTCACTTTGCCAAGCTGCAGCGCGGTCAACGACTTTAGCGCCCGCTTGTTCATACGCCTCATTGCTATGACTTGAGGCGAGTCCCGCATCTGCTTCAACGACCACATCAAAGCCCAGCTTGAGCAGCTGACCTATGCTTGTGGGCGTGGCGGCAACGCGCTTCTCATTAAGAGCGATTTCCTTTGGAATCCCGATTTGCATGAGATGGTTCCTAATTATGCTTATACTCTGTCGTTCCTCTGTGCAAGGAACGAGGGCGAGGTGCGAAAAACAGGCGTTCTTTATCAGCCATTTACACAAGTAAAAGATTGACCAAGAACAACCCCTAGTGGCTTTTTACTGCATTCGTCTTCTTGTTAGACCTGTTCAGCAATAAAGGCGTTGCTGATCAGCTCTCCATTATAGTTGCTTTGACTGGCGAGTTTTTGTTCAAAACTCACAGTAACGAGTTCGTTGTAATGCCTTTTTACAGTTTGCGAAGTTTACTACGCGTGGGACCTTGTTGCTGCTCAAACCAGGTGTGATTGAACAAAGTTTAAGCAGGCGAAATAGGTACGTCACTGTCGCCCCATCAAAGCAAGGCAGCATCATACCGACAAACAGAAAATATATGCAAAAAAAGTGACTATTTAATCATAAATATTTTTTGGTCACTTTTTATAAAAACAACAAATACAATAAAAACAGCTAGATAATAAAATTTCTCACATTCACGTTCTAGTCAATTTTATTTGCCGCTTGCTGCGCCAGCTAGCCATGTTACAGTGACCTTCTGCTTTTTGTTGTTCATCGCTATAGAGTGCGCGTGCATGTCGATTCAGTTTCCCAGCTTAGAAAAACCTCTTCGTATCGCCATTAATGGGTTTGGCCGGATCGGTCGTAGCGCTTTTCGCGCCCTATATGAGTCGGGGCTACGCGATTACATGCAACTGGTTGCCATCAATGAGCTGGCAACGCCGGAAGCCATTCGTCACCTCACTCAATATGACACCACCCATGGCCGCTTTTACTTGCCGGTGAGCATTGGCGAAGGCGTACTTTGGGTAGAGGAAGATGCCATTGCATTGACCCATGAAGCCGACCCAACCCAATTACCTTGGGAAGAACTGCAAGTCGATATTGTATTGGAATGCACCGGCGTAATGAGTAGCCGCGAAGATGCTCAAAAGCACATTGAAGCTGGCGCCCAGAAAGTTATTTTCAGCCATCCGGCCGATGCCGATGTGGATGCCACGATTGTGTTTGGCGTCAATCAACACGAACTCAAACCTGAGCACCAAATCGTGTCGAATGCCTCGTGCACTACAAACTGCTGCGTACCCGTTCTCAGCGTTATTGATGAAGTGTTTGGCATTGAGCGCGGCGCTATTACCACCATTCATTCGATGATGCATGATCAAGTCGTCATTGACGCCTACCACCATGATTTACGGCGAACACGCGCCGCCAGCCAATCAATTATTCCGGTAGACACCAAACTAGCCCGCGGGATTGAGCGGATCTTACCGCACCTCGAAAACAAGTTTGAGGCCATTGCCGTGCGGGTGCCCACCACCAATGTGACCGCCATGGATATTTCTCTAACGCTTTCAACGCGCGTTGATGTGGCCAGTGTGAATGCCATCCTGCAGCAAGCTTCTGAAGAGCGCTTTATCGGCATCATGGACTTCACCGAAGATCCAGTTGTGTCGGCAGACTTTAATCACGATGAGCATTCAGTGATTGTTGATGGTAGCCAAACCCGCGTTTCTGATGGCCACTTGGTGAAACTATTACTCTGGTGCGATAACGAGTGGGGCTATGCCAACCGCATGCTGGATACTTGTTTGGCGTTAGCCACCATTACTGCCAATGCCGACTCTGAGCGCGATAATCCACCACCGGTGTAATCCATTTCGCAGCAAAACGGCAAACCTCGCTAACCTCACGTTGCATCTTAACCTGTTGGTGAGACAGGCCGTTTATTGCCAAAAAGTTAGTATCGATCAAGTCGCATCGGCAACAAGCTCGCCATGATGGCCAGTTGGTGGATGCAACTGGAGTTGACCAAGGATGGCATTAAGTACCGCAGACGGAAGCGAAACACGATCTAAAATCACCCCTTATGCGTTTCGCATCGCCCCGCAATTACTGAACCTGCCACTCGCCCGACCTTGGCGCCGCGGCATGGCCATGTTGATTGACCTGTGTTTCATTGGCGCCGCCGCCACCTTTTTAGATGCCGAATGGGCACTGCCGATTTTCGCCACCCTTTGGCTTATCAAACAATCCTTACACGGCTTCAAAAAGCGTTTCGCGCTGGTCGCGACACTTATTGTGATTGTGGTGCTCGCGATACTATTCGATGAGTCAGAAATTGCCCCCAGCAACCAACAAATGACCGATATAGCAACAGTTGTCGGCCACCTGCCAGAGTTGATTGCGCTGGAGCAATGCACAGACACGGCTTGCGCCCAAACGCAGGCAGTCAAACTACAACAGTCGCTGGCACAATCAGAACTCTCGCCCATCGTGCAATACCACATGCTCAAAGAGTCATTGAATGAGTCGGTACTTCCGGCGTCTGAGATCCCTGCTATTTTGGGCCCTGAGCCCGAGCAAACAGCTGCCGTAGAAACAAACCAAGCACAACAACTTGCTGCAGAGCTAGACCCGCAATCCGTCGATGCCGATCCACAGCTTGTCGCCCTCGATGACGATAACGACGACGAGATGAGCGCAATAGAAATTGACGACGCCAGCAACTGCGCGGAAGCAATATCACCCATGGCGCTACTACGCGGCACACTCAAAGATTTAGGCTTAGGCTTTAGCTGGGCGATCCTTTACTTCTCAATTCTCACCAGTTGGTTTAACGGGCAAACCATTGGCAAACGATTGATGCGAATTAGAGTATTGCGCCTCGACGGCCAAAAGTTAACGATGTGGGGTTGCTTTGGGCGCTACGGTGGCTATATCGCTGGGCTGGCGACCGGACTGCTGGGCTTCTTACAAATTTATTGGGATCCAAACCGCCAAGCCATTCAAGATAAGATTTCTACAACAGCCGTGGTCTATCGCTCACGTAAGCCAATCACCATGCCGCAAACAACCCCTAACGATGAGCAACACTAACGCACAAATCCAAACCCTAACCCACAGCACAGAATCAACACGAAGCGGAAAACACTGCTTGCTAATCGATTCCAGCTCCGATTAAGTTAAATAACAACTGGTCGGAGGTGTTGAATGTCAGACAATTACGTGCTTAAGATTTATCAAAAATTTAACAGATTACCATTGGGTCAATGGCTGTTTAGTCGCTATGCCGCAAGGCGCGCGCCGTACTTCAAAACCATTCATCCGCTCATCACGCATTTATCAGCGAATCACTGCGAATGCCTGATCAAAAAACGTAAGTCTGTGACCAATCATATTGGCACTGTGCATGTCATTGCTATCTGCAATGGATTAGAGATGGCGATGGGGTTCATGGCTGAAGCATCCATTCCGAAACACTTACGCTGGATCCCAAAAGGCATGCAGGTCAACTACACGGCTAAAGCGGCGACGGATGTCACTTGTCGGGTTAATATTTCACCTGAATTATGGCAACCAGGCGACATGCAGGTGCCAGTAGAAGCCGCCGACACCTCAGGCCAAGTGGTGGTCGCTGGGGTCATCACCTTGTGGGTCAGCGCTAAAAATAAGCCCAACCATTGATCGCTATTTTCAGCGTTCCATTTATCCTCACCAAGGTGCTCACTTGTGCTCTGTTGGGCCAATCTAATTTGAAAAAATCCATACGCAACAAGTGACTCAGGCCCGCTCGAAATGCCGGCTTATTTAAAAAAATAAAATAACTAAAATCTGAAGTCTTGCTGCACACGGCCATTTATTTTAGCTCTCAAACCTTTATGAACGTTGTTACATTGCGCGCCAGAAACATGACCAAGCTCACACTTTTTCTAAGGCATTCAAATGACGTCTCATTACGCAAATCCTGCACCACTGGGCTTAATGGCCTTTGGCATGACAACGGTGCTTCTCAATATTCATAATGCTGGTTTTTTTCCTCTTAACGCGTCCATTATGGCGATGGGCCTGTTCTACGGCGGCCTAGCTCAAGTGATCGCTGGCATTCTCGAATATAAGAAAAACAATACCTTCGGTGTGACAGCGTTCGTCTCTTACGGTTTTTTCTGGATTACTTTAGTGGGGCTTTGGGTGTTGCCTAAAATGGGCATGGCGGAAGCCACGTCACCTGCATTCATGGGGTGGTTTCTGGCGGCTTGGGGCACCTTTACCGGGCTGATGTTTGTTGGCACGCTGAAATTTAACCGCGTGAAGCAGTTTATTTTTGCCAGCCTTACCGTGCTGTTCTTTTTGTTGGCTATACACAACTGGACAGGTTCAGAGTTGATTGGTCACATTGCCGGCTGGGAAGGCATTGTCTGCGGCTTAAGTGCCATTTACTTAGCCATGGCGTCGGTTATCAATGAAGTGCATGGCAAAGTCATGTTGCCGGTTGGCGAGCCAAAGTCCAATGCAGTGGTCGATTTTAAACCCGATATGGCCGAAGCCGCTTAGTCGGTATCTGACACAAGCCGAACTCACTAACAATTGAGGGAGCCACGCGGCTCCCTCAATGAGATTAGTAAACGTATTCGCTTATGCAGTTCGCCCGTTAATCTTTGCTCGTTACATCAATGACGATTTTCTCGTGGAAAGACATCGCCAGATTATTGTCGTAGTAAGCCGCTTCGTTAATGAAGCCAGGGTAAACCGTTTGCTCACCGTCAAAGGTCACCACACTGCCATCAAAGCATTGGAAGATCGGGTCGCCCGGATGCAGTGGTTTAAAGTCCCCGTCTTGCACGTGCTCATGCACCATGCCCAAACGATTGCCCAACGCATCAACAGGTAAAGTGATGCACTCGGTGTAGCGGAAAGCATCAACCGTTTCAGGCAACTCCGGCAGCTGTTCAGTATTCCATAACTCCAAAAAGTCGAGAATGTGTTGAGTCATCTGATGACTCTGCTGATACACATCGTCGCGCAATACAGCTTGTGGCACTGGCCCAACTTCCACAATGACGCCAAACTTGCCGATGGTGGCCAGCATGTTGTGTTCGTCACGCGGCAAATGGTCTTGATCGCGAATCACGATCACCTCTGGCATTTTCACCGTGATGTACGCCGCAAGCTTGCGATAGATTTCACCCTGCTGCAGTAACAACAACGTTGCACCCATGTTTGATGTGGTGGTGTGCAAATCAATCACAAAGTCAGTACGCGGATCAGACTTAGGACCAAGCTGCTGATTAATCGCCTTAGCCCGGCTTTGCTCGTAACTGGTGAGCTCAGGATTAGTCAAATCGGCTTGAGTAAATTGACGGTTTAAATCATGGTCACAATAGCGTCGATTTTCATCGTGAGCGCGCGGGTTGGCAAAGACCAACTCGGTGTCAAAGCTAGGGCGAGTACCATATTGCTTGTTCTGCATGTATTGGCGGTACAGGTAAACCCCTGTGAATTCATTACCGTGAGTGCCGCCAACCACAGCGACCCGTTCAATTTTACTCATGTCTATTCAACTCGATTCTGCTTTTTTCTTGGTTCATCAATCTAGCACTGAAATCGGGAAGACCCAACCCGATTAATCGGCCGATGGCGAGCTAATTGCCGTGATCGGAAATTCAAGCCAGCTCGGATTCTGCCGCATCATTTTCTGGACTTCATCAACATACGCTTGGCCACGCTCGGAATAACGGCTCAAGCCCAATGCCATCGCTTGTGGATCCAGTCCTTGATCACTCCGCTGCAGGCGCACCTCGGCATAAGCTTGGTGGCTGTTAATATTCTCAATATAAGCCTCAATGGCTTCCGCTGGTGCATCAAACACCGCAACTTCATGAGTAGCGCCCGCATTGCGAAACTTAGGGATCAGCCCACAGCCAGCTTCAAAACACCAATGACCAAACAGGTTGTTGCCTTCTCGGGCAAAGCGCGACGTGCCCCAACCGGATTCCTTGGCCCCTTGAGCAACAGCTAAAGCAACAGGCACAGCATTAATCCGTAGTGCTAATTCATCAGCTAAAACCGCGCTCGGTTGGCAATCAGCCTCGACTCGATACAGTTCACACAGCCCCGCTAGCCACTGACGTTCAGCTTTGCTGAGCTTGCGCTCAAGTTGCGCAACGGCCAAAGCGCTTTCTCGTACCATCAACACATGAGCATTGACTTGCTGAATAAGTGGCACCAAATAGTCGGTGAAAATTTCTTTACGAACCGGCCCAGCAGGGTATTCCAAAAACTCCGGCAAACTTTCTTCCGAAAACTCGAGTTCGTATGCCACCAAGGCGAAGTCTGACTCGCCCCGTTGAACATCGAGCTGTGCCCACCAAAGCAACAACACCAAAACGGCCAAACAACTTACCGCAACACGCGTTAAATAACGGTTTGAAACAGACAAAAGGCAACTCCAGCATCCCAGCCCATAGTTAGGCAGCCACCTTAGGAGGCCGCCGGAATCAACACAAGACAAATGTTTCGTTATTGTGAATATCGCAATACTTCTGCCAACCAACTTTCAACGCGATTGCCCCTGCGACATATTGTCGCAGCTTGCCAAATAGTCATTGAGCCTCAGCCGTTACTTACCTATGTTGCCCAACAAGTTGATAACAAAAATAAAATTATAGGAGTCACGATTGACTTCCCGCACCTGCCTGTTAGCCACTTTGGCTGCCCTACCAACTGCTGCTCTGTCAGCAACGCCTGATCACATTGAAATCATTGGTACCCAAGACCACAACCAGATCACCGTCGAATTACCAACAGGCTACCAACAACCCGACCCTGGCGAGTTGGTGAAACGATTACCGGGCGCCAATATCAACCGAAACGGCCCACTCACACCAATCGCACAATATCGCGGGCTATATGGCGATCGCGTTGCGGTCACTATTGATGGCGTCGGCGTCATCGGCACAGGCCCCAACTCAATGGACTCGCCACTCAGCTACGTGCCAATGATCTTATTACAAGATATTGAGCAGCATCGCGGAGTGACACCGGTTGATACAGCCATTGAAAGTTTGGGTGGGGCATTTGCCGTTAACCTACGGCCAATACCTGCGGAAATAGGCGAACAATTCGTCACGTCCGCCGAAGTGTCGTTGGGGTACCAAGACAATGGTGAGCAATATCGCGCAGCCATCGTGGTGGAATCCGGCAACCGCGATCATGGCGTGCAATTGTTTTACGACTGGCAACAGGCGACTGATCATCTGGAGTCGGGCAACGGCAATTCGATCGAGCCAACTGAATTCGACAAATGGGTCGCAGGAGCCAAATATCAGTACAACCTGCAATCGGGCCACATTCAAGTATGGGGGCAGCGTTTCGATACCGGTTTATCCGGCACCCCCGCATTGCCAATGGATATTCTTTATATCGACACCGATCGCGCAGGCATCACCAGCCAAGTTGACTGGCGAGAGTGGCAAGCCCACATGCAACTGAGTTACAGCGATGGTGAACACCTGATGGACAACTTCACCATGCGCAACAATGGCGAGCTGTCCGGTCGTATGCGACAAAACCTTGCGAATTCTGATGACTGGCAATGGTCAGCCAAAGCGAAGCGGAACTTGAATAACCAAACGTTGGAATTTGGCAGTAATGGTCTGCGCGCCCATCACGATGCAACCATTACCGATCCAACAAACGCTATGTTCGTGATCACCAACTTCAATGCCATTGATGACGATAAAACCAGTTTCTACGCAAGTTGGTCACAAGCTGCGCCAGAGCACCAGTTATCAGCAGATGTACGGGCGACCTATGTGGCGTCAGATGCTGGCGAAGTGACCCATTCAATGGCGGGTAATTCGGCCATGATCGCCATGCTGGTCGACAATTTTAATAACGCCAAACGCGATCAAGACGACTGGTTAATCGATACTACATTGGCCGGCCACTGGCAGCCTGCAGCGCACTGGTCTTATAGCCTTTCGCTCGGCCACAAGCAGCGCGCACCGAGCTACCAAGAGCGTTATTTATGGTTTCCACTCGAAGCGACGGCCGGCTTGGCTGATGGCCGCACTTATATTGGCGATCCGAATCTAGATGCCGAGCGAGCTTGGCAACTGGATATTGGCGGTCGCTGGCAGTCGTCCTCGCTCCAAATAGAGCCGCACCTGTTCTATCAGCGAATTGATGATTACATTCAAGGCACGCCGCTGCCAGACGATGGCTCTTATGCCGCAGCGAATATGGTCGCCACCATGATGACCGGCAATTCGCCCTTGCTGTTTAGCAATGTTGAAGCCGAGCTATACGGTGGTGATCTGTTACTAAGCTGGCAATGGCATGACAGTTGGACTTGGACTTCTACTGCCAGTTACGTACGCGGAAAACGCCGCGATATTGACGACAACTTATACCGCGTAGCCCCGCCAAACTGGCGCAATCAAATCAGTTACCAGTGGTATGACTGGCAGGTTGCAGCGAATTGGTTGCTCGTGGCTGAGCAAGACAAGATCTCGACCACCAATAGCGAGCAGAAAACCGCAGGTTATGGCTTGGTCGATCTGACATTAAAAACTGAGTTGAATGTTGGCGCCTTCCATCTTGGCGTCAACAACGTGTTTGACAAGCAATATGCCGATCATCTGGGTGGTTACAACCGGGTCATGGCCACCGCGCAGCAAACCGGCGAGCGTTTAAGTCAGACTGGCCGTGCCATTTGGGCCAAGTTAACGATTGTCTTGTAGCGCTGAGCGCAAACTGTCTCACTCAGGCCCGCTGCTTCCCCCCTTGATAGCAGCTTTTGGCTTCCGCCCCGTTATTGTTTAACGGGGCGTTTTTGTAATTTACGCTGTAAGGTTCGGCGGTGCATATTCATCGCCCGTGCTGCTGCCGACACATTGCCTTGGTGCAATGCCAAAACGCGTTGAATGTGCTCCCATTCGGCCCGTTCTGGCGACATCAGCTCATCTTCTGTCAGCTCCGGCGCTTTAATTTGGCCACTTAACGCCGCGAGCAGCGCCGCCGTATCTGCTGGTTTCGGTAAGTAATCATCAGCACCTAACTTCATTGCCTGCACAGCCGATGCCACGCTGGCATACCCGGTTAACAAGACGATGCGGGCTTGCGGTACTAGGTGGCGCAGATCCGGTAATAAGGTTAGGCCACTGTCATCGCCAAGTTTCATATCGAGCAAAAGGTGACTCGGCTTATGTTGCTGCGCCATGCCCAGCGCAGTCGCAGCACAGTGAGCCACTTGGCAATCAAATTGATGACGAGATAATCGTCGCTGCAACAGCGATGCAAAGGTGACATCATCATCAACGATCAATAGCTTAGCCATCACTCACCTCCGCCAGCGGCAAGTTGATGGAGACGGCCATCATGAGTTCTTCTTCCTGTGGCTCATTCTGAGAGCCATCCGCACTCACGGTTAAGGTGCCGCCGAAGCGTTCGATGACGCTACGACTTAGCATCAGCGCCATCCCAAAACCATGAGCCGACGATACCAGTTGTTCACCAGCCTGCTGCAATTGATGACGATCGCCAGCAAACGGATTTTTAATCTGCAACTGCCAGTAGCGGCGTCCATCATCCTGGGTGAGTATGCTGTCGCTCATTTCAACACCTGCACTACTTAGCTCGGCACAGGCGCCGGCCGCATTCTGCATAATGTTTAATAACGCCGGTAATAAGCTGTTATCCGCTTCAATGATTGAGTCTGCGACAGCGCAATGGCTTTGCCAGTTGACCTCCGGCCACATTAAGCGACAACGCTCAATCAATTGATTTGCCAAATCAGCAACGGCGAGTTGTTTTACTTTTTGCTGACGCAATTCTGCGGCTAACTGCCGCAAACTAGCTAAACTTTGCTGACATTGTTCAAGTGGCTTTGACATTGCTTGAACATCAGGGTTATTCGGATCTTGTTCAGTCAATTCTTCCTGCAATAAACCAAGCGTGGCAATCGGCGTTGCCATATCATGAACCGTTTGCGCGGCAGCGGTTCCCATTGCTAGCAGCTGCTGCTGACGCAGCGCAGCTAATTGTTGTTGTGCCAGCTGAGCATCACGCTGGCGTAACTCTCGGGCAATGGCCGCAACAACAAACACCACCACCAATGCAGACAGTAAGAAATTCACCCACATGCCTACAAAGTGGCTTTGCATGTCATGAATGTGATGGATTTCCAGCGGTAACCAAAACACCATACTGGAATAGCCCGCAATGGCAGCAACCAAGACCACCATGACTTGCCAACCCGTTAACATCACGCCAGCCAACGCAATGGGCAACAATAGCGCCGAAACATAAGCGTTGGTGGCACCGCCCGTGGCATAGAGCAGGCAACTGAGTAAGGTGACATCAAGCACCAAATGGAAAGTTAGCGTGGCTGGGGTTATCGGTAAGCGAAGACGGGGTGCTAACACTGAAATAATTTGCTGAAGCAGTTGCCCCAACAATGCAAACCAACAAAGCCACGGTAGCGGCTCACCATCGGCCCATACAATAAGTAGTAACACTTCCACGGTTAGGAGTGACCAGCGGAGTTGAGTCAGCCTTAGCCAATGACGCATTGCCGTTATAGCGGGTGTTACAGTCAAATTGATAATCTCTTGTTTTTAAATATACAGAATGTAAGTAAGTATTCACTGGAGCGCTTATTTATCGCGCCGATCACCAATAATCCGAGCCGGGTTACCCGCCACTATGGCGTAGTCTGGCACGTCCTTGGTCACCACACTTCCCATGCCAATTACCGCATGATCACCAATGGTTACACCATCCACGATACCGACACCGGCACCCACCCAAACATCACAACCAATTGAAATTCCTTGGCTGGTTACTGGCTGTTGCCAAACCGCACGATCAGGCGCCATACCATGATTGAAGCCGTAAATTTTGACCGAATTGGCAATACGAGTGTCATCGCCAATACGCACTCCAGCGGCACCACCATCGAGGCTACAGCCGTGATTGATACTTACCCGCGCACCTAACTCAATCGGGCCATGTAGAAAGCTGTCTGCGGCAATCATGCAACCATTACCGATCCGGATAGTGCGACCTGGTTCAGCAAATAGTTGGGCCGAGTCAGCAATAAAACATTGTTCACCGAGCTGCACGGTTTCAAGTGCCTGTAAGCGCTGCTGTAGTTGTTGTTGCCAAGGTTTTGCCCAGATTAACTGTTTCGGTTTGAGGGAATAATATAACCAAGGCATCCAGTTTAGGCGCTGCTTGTGCTGGTCGATATAGTCGTCCGCCGATGGTTGCCAGGACGGCAGCTGTTGGTCTGACTTAGGCATGTCATTTGGCATTTGCGGCGAAGGAGAGTCAGTCACGATGGTCATCCGCGGTTGGCATACAGTTAGTTCACTAAAGCGCTATTTAATCGCAACCACCAAAGAAAGGCTACCGATCCACCGAGTTGCGGTGCTTATGCTGATCGTTATGCATCATGAGTAGCAACGTAATAAAAAGTTTGGATGGGATCAGTAGCAATAAACCAGCGCCAATGATCAAAGCAATGATGCGAACGCCGTGCACACCTTCGGTACGTAAATCGGTAAAGATGATTAAGCTAATGCCAACCAATATAAAGGCTAGACCGCACCACATGAGCACCGCCATCAGCCGTTTCCAGTGTGCGATTGTCATCTCGTTGGTTACCTTTGTTTTGGTTGCATTTAACCGTGCAGTCAGTATGAGATGAAGTCGTTTTGAACTTGCTGATATGAATCATTGAAAGCAAAAAAAAGGGCGCCGGTGAGGGCGCCCAGAGAATAGCAACCAAGGGGGGTTGGAGGGATCAACTATTCAAAAATGCTTTTGGCAGAGCTAAATCAATTTGTGAAATAGCTTTGTCGCGAGCAAACAGGTGCTGGCTAATTTCAGCATTCAGCACCAAACCAGTAAACGATTCGGTACGGCCATCAGCCCAGTGCAGGGTAATTACCGCATCGGCAGCGTCAATCGCTTGATAACGCAACGGCACTTGGCAGAAGGTAAATGCTAGAGAGTCAGCAGGAACCGCAACTTGTTGCCAGTCGCCATGCAAATCGAGGTAACGTAACTCGGTTGCTTCACGGGTAAATTCAACCGGACGCAATAAGCTCGGTTCAAAGCGGATTTCACCGTCCCAGATACGCAGACCTAGTTCACCCCAGCGGGTCAACACTTCTTCTTTCACCTGTCCGGTCATACCTGGCTGCTGAGCACCCAAGTGTGATGGCGTGTGAGAATAAGGGTCGCAAGGGAATGAACCATATTCTTCAGGCGTTTTGTTGAAGCCAATACCTTCACGTACGCGGTAGTAGTAATCACGCAGCGCTGCCAGCGTGTTGCTGTCGGCGCCTTGAGCAATAGCGCTGAAGTAGTTTTCTTGAACAGCCAATAACAACTTAGACACCATGTGCCAGTAGATGCTGCCCAAACCTTCGTAACCAAACATGGTGCCTGAGCGGCCAGTAAAGGCTTTGTGGTTAAATACCGACTCATATAGGTCGAGTACCGCCAGCTCGGATTGCGCCACTTCATCACCGTAATCAGCAACCAATGTGGCTAATTCTGTGAGCAAGTCGCCAGCATTGTGGAACTCAGCGTTGAAGCGCAAGTCGCCTTGCACGTCACGTTCAATAATTCGGCTGTCTTGCTTATCGAGCATGGTGTTCAACAACGGCACCGCGCGCGTGTCTACTTCTGATACTCGGTTTTTGCCGAGGAAGCTTGGCAAGTCGCGGTCCGGATACAACATGAATGTTTTCTGATCGGCGCGCCACATTTCACTGGCAAACAGTGAGTCCAAAACTTTGACGGTATCTTGTGGGCTAATAACGCCAGCACTTAACGCTGCAACCTGACCTTCAAGCATTGGGTATAAGTAGTCGACACTGGCTTTTTCAGGTACCACGTCGAGTAAGTTATATGCTTCGTACAAACCGTCTTGACGAACGTTTTGAGCAATCGAGTGATCCACAAAAATCTGCGCATTGTCGAGCATGGTCAATACCGTATCGACAGATTGCTCAGTGCTTGCCGCAAAGCCTTGTTGGTAAACCACATCGCGATAAGCACAAGCCGCTTCGCCAAGGTCACGCAGCAGCTGCCAGCGGAATTCATCCGTTGTACGGCTATCGTTTAGTTGCGGGGCATATTTGGCAAAAACCGCTGCCGTATCGGCAAGCCACTTAGCGACTTCCGTTGAAAGTGCGTAGCTAGCCACATCATTTTCTTTCAGCATGCGCTGCATGAAACTGATGTAACGGCGCATGTAGTACATGGTGACCATCGACAAGCCTTGACCAACCAAGGCGTTGTTGGCGTCATTCCACTCAGGGCGCTGGCTATTCAGCCAAATGCCACCGTCAACGACTAAGTTGCTCAGCTTGCTAAGCAGCGGCACCAGCAGTTTTTCAAACAAGTTAACCTGGTAAACCTCACCATCTTTGGTCAGAACCAGCTTACCGTCAGAGCCCATGTCAGCAACGCGCTGATCGATAACTTTGGCTTTGTCATGATCAAAATCTACGGTGTTTTTAAAGTCGGCTACTAACGCATTAAACGGCTTAATGGTGTACGGCACGTTGGCATAACAGAACAACGGTTGCTGCAGTAATTTCTGTAGTTGCGCAGGGTGGAATTGCTGCGAAGCTTCGAGCAACTTCAGCAAGTAAATGATCTGGTGGTCGCCCCAGTAGCCAATGTTGCTCCATGGATCATCAGGCTCATCTAGTTCCCAATCAATACCATCTTTGGTAATACGGTAAGGGTTGTAGCCATCGATGGTGGACGCATTCACAAACTTAGCGATGACGTTTTCGATGAAGTCCGGATAGCTTACCGCCAACGCTTCCCAGTTTTGGAAAATGTCGCGCCAGTTGCCCTGATAAGACAACAAACGGTTGCCAGCATCATCGGTCAATTTGATCTCAAAGTGGTTCCAAGGGCGGCTTGGATCACCATGGCGACGGCCAAAGGTAATTGGCAAATACTCGTAACATAAGCGCTCGAGTTGTGGGTCGTCCTGATCCATAACGGCTTTGTGCAGCTCTTGATATGACAAGACTTCAGGCAAACCGTTAAGGAAGTTTTGGTGGCGCTGCCAAACGGGCTTATTCAAGACCGACAAGGTGGCGGCAAAATCGTCACGCGGGACTTGATATTGATCGTTGAAGATACCGCCACGCATTACGTTGAAGAGCACGTTAGCGTAGTGGTGGGCACTAACATTTTCTTCCGCAGTGGTTTGGAAACCATCAGCTTGTGCCATTAAGCGCGCTAACTCATCTGAGTTGGCGGCAACCGATGCGGCAATGGCTTTTGGCAGCTCGTTGTTATCAACTAAGTCTTGGCGCGTCGCAACAACATCCGACTGAGATTGGCTAACGTCGGCAACGAGCATCCAGCTCTGCTCGGTATTACCGGCTAACTTCATGCGAGTGGTAAGCAAGTACGCGCCTGGCTCGGCGCGCATCAGGCGTTCAGCACTAACGTCGCGGCCCATGCGGAATGCTTCAAGCTGACGCGTCGAAAGCAATACGCTGGCCTGCGGCAGACCCAAGCTAAAGACACCGGTGGCCTTGAGTGATTCGCTTGGTTCTGCCCGATCGGAAATTGCTGCGTACAATGCAAAAACGGCATGGTTAGTGGTGGCATCTAACTCATTCCATTTGTATGCATCGACCAAGCAGCTTGCTTCAGTCTGAGTTTTACGTGGCACAGCCCAAGGCAACAGGTTAGTGACGCCGTCGAGCAGTTTTATGTCGTGGGTTGCTTCAGTTAGGTTTTCTAAATAGCTTTGGCGAACAAAGCCATATTCTTCACTGGTGCTCCAGCTATAGCTGAAACGTAAGCCCAGTTCGTGGTTGGTTTCGCTGAATACTAATTTGCTACCCAGCAGATTTTTATAAAGTGTGCGGGTTACTTCAGGGCTGGTTGGGCCTTGCTCTACAAATGGCTGCCATAAGACTGGGCCATTGTCTGTGCTGACCCAAAACAACGACTTGCTGCCGGTTTTATGGGCATTCGCGTGAATTTTATCAACCGACTCGTACGGAAACAGCGCATTTTCTGGCTGCATGCGACCTGCTGTCAGCGCGCCGGTGGACGAGATGAACAACCAGTGATCGCTGCTAGATACCAGGCTAATAAAAAACGGCGGCATTTGATCGTAATCTTTAATGGCGTAGAAACGCTCACCTTGAATGGTTACGAACCCGCTTTCGCCAACGTCGGCGGCAAAGTGTGTTTGTGTCATGTTAATCATCCCAAGAGACCTAGATTGTTTGCTCACTGGTTCTAATTGTTAGATGTATTCTTGATGAACCATGTAAGCGCTTTCAGGAATTTTCATAGCAATTGGCTCACAATGCAAGAGGGAAATAGTTAACGATCAACAAAAATGAGAACTGTAACCGCCAAACCAAACCCTTAAGAGCAACACAAAAAACACCTAACGCACTGTTAAAAAACAAATTAATAATCCGAAAGGAGCGCCCAAAATCAGCCATCCCATTAATAAAGCCACAGCGTACAAGTTGTTTAAATTGTGAGCTAACCGATAAATTTACCGACCATTTTCTAATTCTCACCGGCGAACTGTTTACATTGAGCCAAGTAAACGCTTACATAAAAAACAAATTACAAAAAACCTAAGGACGGGTTACGCCACCACCACTCACAATGTGAAGGTAAGTTATTGTGAATATTATAAAATTTAAAAACAAAACCGCAAAAATGGCCGCTTTATTGCTACTCATGTTAGTTGCGCCCATCGCCACCGCCAAATTGACCGTTAATTATTACAAACCCAATAATGCGAACGATCGCTACCCCGTCGATCTGGTTTCTTTTCTGCTGACCAAAGCGAATGAATCTTACGAATTAAAGCCAATTTCATCGGAAAATCTAACCGAACAACGGCTAATTGCCGATGTTCAATCGGGCCGAGTTTCATTTATTTCAATGGCAACCAATGAGCGCTTAAATCGAGAGCTCAATGCGATTCAATATCCTATGTATCGCGGGCTGCTTGGGCATCGAGTTTTCATCATTCGAGACGGCGATCAAAACCGCTTCGATGGCATTCAGTCTGTTGCGGAGTTGAATCGCTTAACAGGCGGCCAAGGGCGCTTTTGGGCTGATACCGAAGTATTAAAAAGTGCCGGTTTGAAAGTTGAGACACCGGTTAAATACAATAGCTTGTTTTACATGCTTGAAGGTGGTCGCTTTGACTACTTTCCTCGGGCAATCCACGAGCCGCTGAATGAAATTACCGCCCGCCCTGAATTAGGGCTAACCATTGAAGAAAA
The DNA here is from genome assembly GCF_019457915.1 of Neiella holothuriorum. GTDB lineage: Bacteria > Pseudomonadota > Gammaproteobacteria > Enterobacterales > Neiellaceae > Neiella > Neiella holothuriorum. Next base: position 121,891 of record NZ_JAHZSS010000002.1, on the reverse strand, counting down.
CCTATTGCTGGTTTACCCAATGCCAATGCTTTTATATACCTCGCGCCAAAATCAACAGTTATCTCTGGCGCTTGAAAAAGGTTTTGAAAGCGCTGTCGCCGATGGCAGTTTTGCACAATGGTTTGTTGAGCACCCAGCCATTAAAGAAGTGCTGTCAAAAATTCAGCTGAACAACCGCACGGTATTACGACTGGAAAACCCACACCTGCCGACCGGAACGCCTGTTGATCGTAAAGAGCTGTGGCTCGACATCTCTCAACTCGGCCAAGCAAGCTAACAAGCCGACACAAACAAAGCCCCTTCAATAGCGCTGATTTGGTAAACCTAAATCAGCGCTTTGCTGTTCTGCAAGCTATCTCACAAATCCTACCAAACCTGCCATTTGAACTGTGATCAGGAAGAATTCGCCGCGCCAATGAAAACGTTATCATTGGCACTACATTAATTCTATTCGCATAGGAGATCTACCTAATTGGCGTCGACTGATGTTTATCGAAAACCGGTAAGCAACACCTCACGCTTATTAACGTCATGTTGAAAACATCGTGAACTTTAATTTTGAGTCGGCCGGTTCATTGCTGTGGTTTGATCTGAAAAGTAGGTCACTAAAGGAAACGCAACACAACGCCGCCACAGCCCCCGACCCAAAGCCCACATTCTAATAAAGCGGTATATAACAATGAAAAAAATGAATACATCCATAATGGCAGCGCTGGGGGCGCTATTACTGTCATTATCAGCCAATGCATCCTTGGCTGTCCGTTACTATCAACCCTTGAATCCCAAGGATCACTACCCCATCGATTTGGTTGAGTTTCTGCTGCAAAAAGCAGCCGTGGACTACCAGCTATTTCCGATTCAAGCGTCGGACTCCACCGAAATGCGGCAGATCGCAGATTTAAACGCTGGTCATATTAGTTTTGCCACTCTGGCGACCAACAAGCGGTTAAATCAGGCCCTTCACCCAATTCAATATCCTATCTTCCGGGGGTTATTGGGTTATCGTGTTTTTATCATCCGCAAAGGTGAACAAGCACGCTTCGATCAAGTGTCGAGCCTACAACAACTATCACAATTTGTTGCTGGCCAAGGGCGCTTTTGGGCTGACACACAGGTATTAAAGAGTGCCGGCTTACCATTAGAAACGCCGGTCAAATATGAAGGTCTCTTTCACATGCTTGACGGTGGCCGATTCGACTATTTTCCACGCGCCATTCATGAACCCATTTCTGAGCTTTCAGCGCGGCCACAGCTGAACCTGGCAATTGAAAACAACATTTTGCTGATCTATCCGCAACCCATGATGTTTTATACCTCAAAAGCAAATAAGGCATTGTCGCAAGCCATTGAGCATGGGTTTGAGGCCGCCATACAAGATGGCAGTTTTGCACAATGGTTTGTTGACCATCCGATGATTCAAGAAGTGCTGTCCAAGATCGATCTTGAGCAACGTACCGTCATTCGGATTGATAACCCGCACCTACCAGCAGGAACGCCCGTCCAACGGTCGGAATTATGGCTTGATATTGCCCAGCTGAGAAATCAGCCTAGCTAATAAAAACCACCTTATTTCTGCCCCTCCGCGCCAGCAGGGACGCTGCGCTTTTAGATTTTTGTGACGCTAAATCAAGTTTTGTAACGGTATCATCACCGATCCTTGATCTTCTACTTTCAAGCTCATAACCTCCATGTAAGCGCTTTCTTGGTTCAAAAGGAATGACCCTGAAGGTGCGCGAATTAATCGCACGCAAAACACAATAGAATTGTAGCGCTGCCACCATGCGCGCTTAGCCATAACAAATGCAGTCGTGCAAACCACACACAAATCACCAATAGGGCTAGCTTCATGCTGAAAACCAGAGAAAAAGTTGCTTACGGTTTAGGCGATACCGCCAGTAACATCATTTTTGCCACCGTGATGTCGTTCATTACGTACTTCTATACCGATGTCTTTGGCATTTCAGCTGCTGTTGTCGGCACCATGTTTTTGGTCGTACGTATTATTGATGCCGTAACCGATCCCCTAATGGGCGCGTTCGCCGATAAAACCGAAACCCGCTGGGGCCGCTATCGCCCCTACTTAGTTTGGCTGGCTCTGCCGTTCGCAATCATCAGCGTACTCGCATTTACTACTCCGGATTTATCACCAACCAACAAAATCATTTATGCCTACTTTACGTACATCTTGTTGATGCTGGCTTATACCGCAATCAATATTCCGTACTCAGCGCTGGGTGGCGTACTGACCGGCGATCCAAAAGAGCGGGTATCAGTCCAAAGCTATCGTTTTGTTTGCGGCATGATTGGTGGCTTGATCGTGACGGCACTAACGTTACCACTGGTTGAATATTTTGGTGCCGGCGACGAAGCCAAGGGCTACCAATACACCATGGCTGCCATGAGCGTGGTTGGTATTGTGCTATTTCTACTGTGCTTTGCGGGCACGAAAGAGCGCGTTGAACCACCGGCCGATCAAAAACTCAACTTCAAAACATCAATGCGCTCGCTGTGGCAGAACGATCAATGGCGCATTCTATGTGTGGCCGCGGTCCTGTTATTAACCGGCATGGTGATTCGCGGCACGCTGGCTATTTATTACGTTAATAATTATTTAGACGTCAGCTCCGTCTTTCATTACCTCGACAACGGTCTGGTAAAATTCTTCATTGGTGATGGTTATACCGGCCTAAGCGACAGTGAAACCCGCACCAAATTACTGCCTGTATTGGTCACCGTATTTCTGACAATCGGTATGTTTGGCAATATTATCGGCAGCTTCGTTGCCCAACACTTGGCCAATCATGTTGATAAGGTGAAGGCCTATATTGGCCTCCAGTTCATTGCCGCAATTATCTGCTTGGCGAGCTTTTTCGTTGCCCCAGAGCAAGTCGAAACAGCGATTTTCATGAACTTCATCTATTGCTTCTTCTTACAAATGGCAACGCCATTATTGTGGGCGAAGATGGCTGACGCCATTGATTACGGCCACTATAAGACTGGCATCCGCATCACTGGCTTAGTTTACTCAACGGTCGTGTTCTTCATTAAGTTAGGCTTGGCGCTGGGCGGCGCAATTGCGGCTTGGTTGCTGGCTTACTACAACTACGATGCCGACCTGACGCAACAAAGCGCCATTACAGTAGACGGTATTCTATTTACCTTTACTATTTGGCCTGCCGTGTCCTGTCTGTTGGTGGCGTTCGTAATGCGCTGGTACAAACTCAACAATGTGAAAGTTGAAGAAGTACACCAAGAGCTCAAAGCACGCGCGTGTTAAAACTGAGCGCCACATCATGTAAGATGTGGCGCTGTTGCTAAAACTGCTTTAACCAATGGATTGACCATGGCCACTATTTACGAAGTTTCAAAACTTGCAGGTGTATCTCTTGCGACTGTTTCTCGGGTAATGAACCAAAACGCCTACGTGACAGATGAAACCAAAAAGAAAGTCTTGGATGCCATGAAGGAGCTGGATTACCGCCCTAATTCAGCCGCTCAATCCTTGGCGCTCAATCGCAGTGACAGCGTGGGCGTGTTAGTTGCTGAATTGGACGGCCCTTTCTATGGCCCTGTGATGTCTGGCGTTGAGTCCGAGTTACGTAAAGCAGGCAAGCACGTCATTGTGGCCGCAGGCCACGATGAAGAAGAAACCGAAAAAGAGGGCGTAGAGTTTCTTATAGGCCGCGGTTGTGATGCGCTTATTTTGTTAGCGGAAACATTATCCAATGAATACCTCGTTGAGTTAGCCAAAGGCTCCACCCCATTTGTCATGCTCAACCGCACCACGCCTGGCTTAGAGTCTCAATGTATTAGCCTCGACAACCACTTAGGCGGTTACATGGCGTCCAAGCTATTGGTCGATCAAGGCCACCGTGAAATAGCTTATATCTCGGGTCCTCTGTGGAAGCACGATGCTGAAGATCGCTATGCAGGCCACAAACAGGCACTCGAAGAAGCCGGTTTAACGCAAGATCCAGAATTACTGTTCGAGTCTGATTATCGAGAAGCAGGTGGTAGCAGCGGTTTATTACACCTAATTAATTCCGGTAAAAAATTCACCGCACTGGCTTGCGCCAACGATGAAATGGCTTCGGGCGCCATGATGAGTGCAGCTCAGAAAGGCTTGTCGATCCCCCAAGATTTGTCCATTGTCGGGTTTGATAATGTTCACTACGCTCGATTACTGACGCCATCGCTAACAACGGTCGAGTTCCCCATTCACGAAATGGGTAAAATGGCCGCGCGCTGGGTATTAAAAAATGCCTATGGCAAGAAGAAGCTTTCCTACAACAACTACTTTTCTCCCAAACTTATACAACGCCACTCCAGCAAAGCAATTAGCAGTTAACCGTTAGCTGATATCAGCCGTTCTGATATCGGCCTTTCACCGTACCAATGTTGATTAACGAGTCTGTTATTGTTGCCTGAGACGCCACTCAATCGGCCTGCCGAGCAATGTAAGCGCTTTCTCTTTTTCCTTATATCAGTCAATGCCAATCTATATGTTGGCAACCAACGCATTGAATGATGCCCCGACCACAAGCAGCCTCCAGTAATTATCGGCCAATGAGCCAGTTACCGGTGCTAAAGGCCTTACTTTCTGTTGCTCAGTTTTCGCTTATTGGCAGATGACAGAAAAATGACGAGCGACTGACATAGCCATGTAAGCGCTTACGTGAGTTAGATCTCAAATGTGCAAATACAACTGAGATCCAGATCGTACAAAAGTCGTTCGTCCCGTGATTCTTGAGCCATTTGCTGAAAAACTCATGGTAAGCGCTTACATAAATATTACTTAATGACAACATTTAGTCATCAGCAGCGCGAAACACAAAGCTAATAAAGCGTTAAAAAAATCACACGGAGAAACGGATGAAAACCATTCATTTATTACCGCTAGCCATCGCGGTATCAGTCGGTTTATCTGGTTGTAGTGACGACGACGTCACCTCAAAACCAGCAGAGATTCCGATGACAGAGCCAGGCGGATGGACGCTGGCATGGCAAGACGAATTCGACGGTAGCAGCATTGACACCATGTATTGGGAGCATGAAGTTAACTGTGACGGTGGCGGCAACAATGAACGCCAATGTTACACCGCAGATGAAGCCAACTCTTATATCGAAGATGGTGTGCTGAAACTTGTTGCGTTACCAGCAGACGGCTTAGACAGCGGCAAAGAATATACTTCTGCGCGCCTACGCACCAAAGGCATGGTGGACTTCACTTACGGCCGCGTTGAGATTCGTGCTAAAGCACCTACCGGCCAGGGTTCATTCCCAGCCGCTTGGATGTTACCGACTGACAACGTTTATGGTACTTGGCCATTGTCCGGCGAAATCGACATCCTTGAATTTGTTAACACCGGCGTACCTCTTGATGATGGCGGTGTAAACTCAAATATTTACGGCACCCTACACTACGGCTCTCCCTGGCCAAATAATGCGCACTCAGGTTCGAGCTATTTGCTCCCTGATGACGCCTCTCCAGCAGACGATTTCCACGTTTACGCTATTGAGTGGGAAGAAGGTGAAATTCGTTGGTATGTGGACGACGTTCACTACGCCACCCAATTAAAATCTGAAGTTACCTACGACACATCCGGTAATGCTGATGGTCTAGACCACAAAGGCTGGTATACCGAAGTTGATGGAGAAGTTGTATGGGATACACGCCCATTCGATCAAGACTTCCACATTCTTATAAACTTCGCTGTAGGCGGTGATTGGGCAGAAAACACTGACTTAGGCGGCGTTGATGAAACAGCGTTCCACGCCGACAACGCATACGAAATTGATTACGTGCGCGTCTACAAGTGTGAAACAGCCGCTCTTGATGGATCGGGTTGTGCCACGGTCGACTTCGGTTACCACTACTCAATTGACGAAGGCGGCACATTGGTTGAAGGCGAAGCGCCAACGCCAATCCCACCATCAAGCGGTGTAGCAGAAAACCTCACCATCTTTGAAGATGAAGAGTTAGCGGCATGGCCAGCTTGGGTGAGCGATGCAGCCACCACCGATCCAGAAATTGTTGAAGATGAAGATGCTGACTATGGCACAGCCGTACAAATGACCTTTGGCGGTGCTGGCATGGTTGCGGGCTTTAACACCCGTGAAGCCGATGAGCCAGAACTTTACGATGCGTCTCCAATGGAAAGCTCCGGCAAGTTTGAATTTGACCTCAAGCTTGTTTCGGCACCAATTGCTGGTGACGTTGACTGGTATGTCAAAATTGAACAAAACAGTGGTTCAGAAAGCGTTGGTACTGCAGCGGACATGGTTATCGATGCCCCAACACTCGATACCTGGACTCACTATGAAATTAACCTGTCAGACCTCACTGCTAAAGGTTTAGAGCTAAACGGTATTGACGTGGTGATGGTGTTCCCAGCATGGGGCGAAGCAGCAGGCACCGTGTACCGCATCGACAACGTTGAGTTCACTGGCGCAGAAAATGCCGGCGATGATCCAGGCGGCGAACTTGTTCTGCTTGATGAAAATGGGCCCGCAGAAGGTTTGATTCGCAGTGGTTGGGATGAAGCAGACGGCGGTGATATTGCCTCAATTAGTGACGAAGGTGTTTGGTCTTACGTTGCCAGTGGTGGTGGTAACAACTACCTAGAAGTTGAAGATGGCTCTTGGGACTATAGCGACTATCTAACTTGGGATTTGATTTTCGATATGAAAGTCAATGCCATTGGCGATGGCGATAGCGTTTACGTTAAATTCGATAGTGGCTGGCCAAATGTTAGTGACATGACGCTAGCAGAAGCAGGCTATACCTTAAGCGCCGATGGCGAATGGGCCACCTACACAATCAGCGTGAGTGAACTGTTCGACAACGGTAACGACTTCGATAACGGCTCTGCCGACCCTACCAACATTGCCAATGCCATCGTATTTGAAGGTTCAGGCTCTGATGTCTCCATTGAAATGCGCAACATCCGCTTATACAAAGAAGGCACCAGTACAGGTGACGACGATGATAGCGGCAGCGACGACAGCGCAGTTGATGCAGACCCAATGGACATTAGCGCGGCTGATTTGTTGATATTCGATGATAGCTTCTTAGCCGATTGGCCTGCATGGGACTGTTGCTTAGGCACAACACCAGCCTTGGTAAATGACGCAACGCGTGGTGATGTTGTTCAGTACGAAATCGTTGGTAACGGCCAAACAGTAGTTGGTTTCTACGGTCGTGATACAGCAGCGGCATTCGATGCTAGCGGCCTGCCTGACAGTGCCAAGCTGGTTTGGGATATGAAGCTAGTTACGCCTGCTGACGCTGGCGATGTTAGCTGGTTGCTAAAGGTAGAAACTGGAAGTGACGCTAACTACTACCAAGGCAGTATCGATGCACCAACCTCTGCTTGGACTAACTATGAAGTCTCTCTGGGTACACTACGTGCCAGCGGCGTTAACTTTGACGACAGCGCCATTGATATCTTCATGTTCTTCCCAGCATGGGGCACAGGTACTGGTGCGGTATTCCAAGTGGATAACGTAGCTATTATCCAGTAATAACGATTCCCCCAATCGACATTTGAAGTATGTTAGCGGCTCTCTTGGGAGCCGCTTTTTTATGATTAGCACGAATGATTAATCCGTTATCTCAACCACAGCTTGCCACCACCAAGCCAACTAAAATAACAATCTCATAATTATCGTCTGCGCTTAGCCTGCTCTAATGTAAGGGTAACGCCACCAAAGGAATGTTGTGATGTATCACTGGCGAACACTCCGCTTCTCTGTGCTGGCCATTGTCGGCCTATTTATCATCGCGGCGCTCACACCATCGAGCCATGCCGCCCCAAAGCCCCTTAAGCGGTTATCGGTTGCCGAGTATCAAGACAAGGTGTACGCCGCTTGGCTCGGCCAAATCATCGGCAACATCTATGGTTTGAGCTATGAATTTCGCTTTATCGATCAACCCGGCCCAGACCAGTTTCCATACGGCTTCGGCCCGTCACTAGAGAAAGTAAAACAGGTCAATGGCGCCTTTTCCGATGACGACACCGACATTGAATACATGTACTTGCTGCAAATGGAGCAACATGGCTTCGAGCCAACGTATCGTCAGCTCGCCAAGGCCTGGCAACACCATGTTCGTGACAAAGTCTGGGTCGCTAACCGCAATGCATTAACGCTAATGCATGCAGGCTATTCGCCACCGCTCACTGGCAGCAAGCGTTACAACCCCAACTGGTTTCAAATAGATCCGCAACTGGTCAACGAAATTTGGGCCGTCACCGCCCCCGGCATGCTGAGTTACGCTACGGGCAAGTCGGCGTGGGCAGCTCGCATCACCAATGATGATTTTGGCATTGAGCCCACCGTACACTATGCCGCCATGTACGCCGTGGCGTTTTTTGAGTCCGATATTGCGACGCTGATTGATATTGGCACTGCCGCATTACCGCCCGAGAGCCGCTTCGGTAAAACCGTTGAGCACATGAAAGCCCTATACCGCCAATATCCAGATGACTGGCAAACCGCTCGTCAAGCCATGGCCAAACACTACTTTAAGGAATTTGACTACAACCGCGGCGCTTGGACTGTGGTAGATGCCAACCTCAACGGTGCCTGCGCTATTTTAGCGCTGCTCTATGGCCAGGGTGACTTTCAGCGCACTCTCGACATTGCCAGCGGCCTTGGCTTTGACGCCGATAACCAGGCCGCGACCATGAGCGGTTTGCTGGCCATCATTGGTGGCACAGAAGCCCTTCCCAACAATTTGCTATACCCACTTGGCCAAGACGTCTGGGAGCAACCATTTAACGATCGCTATATCAATGTCAGCCGTTACGATTTACCGGATGCATCGCTGCGCGATATTGCCAAACGCACGGCAGAGCAAGGAGAGCAGGTGATCATCAATGGTGGTGGCAAGCGGGTTGCTGATCCAGCCGGCGATTACTACTTAATTGCGCCAGATGCGGCTTTTCACGCGCCTTTAGAGCTCCCGTCCGCACCAACGTTAAACGGCCAACTACAACAGCCATTTGAGTTTGATATTTACCCGCTCCCGACACCAGCTGGCACATCTTTCCAACTCGTTGCTGGCGATTTGCCGCAAGGGCTGACCTTGCATCAGCACCAAATTAGCGGCATGCCAACGCAAATGGGAGAGTTTCCGATCACCATTGCACTGGTTCGCAATCCAACACAGCAGCAAGCGCTCGACCAACCAAGTGAGCGCGTTGAGCAGGACTATTTCATTCGAGTGTACGGTACCGACTTGGCTCAGTCTGCCAGCGCAGTTCTTACCAACAAAGATCTAACCCCACAGCAAGCCGAGCTGTTACGGCAACCCACCAATGCGCCGCACACGCTCTACAACCAGCGTAACGATAGTCTGCCGAAAATTGATTATTACGGCTATCGCTGGGCGCAGCCTCAAACAATCGATACGTTAATTTTCAACCCGGGTAACCCGCAGGAGTTTGGCGGTTGGCTGCTGTCGTTAGACGTGCAATACCTCGATGAAAATGTGCAGTGGCAAACCATTCCGTCGCTAGTCATGACGCCACCGATGAATTTTGACAACAGTCAGTGGCTCAAAGGCAGCTTCATTGAACATACCATCGAATTTTCGCCAGTTACCACCACGGCTATTCGCATTATTGGCTACGCTGGTGGCATTGAGCCCGACGCTTTTAACGAATCACCCAAGCGGTATTATTCAGCCGCACATCAACTTAAAGTTTATCGCGCTCAATAGCACAACCTCTGATTAATACGGACTTGAAAATAGTCTCAAGTCCGTCATCAAAACCCTCTATAATCCAGCTATCTATCGCTCAGTTCATCAGGCAACTGAGATCAAGTGAAGCAAAAGGAGATGCCACGTGTTGTCTAAAACACTGAAACGAATTGCGAGTCAATTATTCACATTGGCGGGCTTACTGTTAGCCAGCCAGTTTCCCGCTTTGGCGTTTACTTCTGCCCCCGAAGAAACACCGACGCCAGCACCAGCCATTACCAGTGGCCAAACCATCAAGGTAGCCACCCGCCATGCGCCGCCATTCAGCATCAAAACAGATGCTGGCTGGCAGGGGATCACCATTGAGCTGGTAAAGCGCGTTGCCACTAATAGCAATGTAACGGTGGAATTTGAAGAAATGAGCATCGAGCAAATGCTCGCAGCATCAAAGACCAACGAAGTACATGCCGCTGCCGCGGCGCTAACCATTACCGCCGAGCGGGAAAGGGATGTCGATTTCACGCACCCGTACCTCACGTCCGGTTTAGGTATTGCCGTAGCCCAAAGTGAGCAAGTCAGTATGCTTTCCGCAATGAAGCGCTTTTTCTCTGGCGATTTCCTCAAAGCGGTAGGCGCCTTACTGTTGGTGCTGAGTGTGATTGGTATTTTGGTGTGGCTGGCTGAGCGCGGCCGCAACGAGCAGTTTTCGGAGAAGCCGGTGCGTGGTATTGGCGCCGGTCTCTGGTGGTCAGCCGTGACCATGACGACCGTTGGTTATGGCGACAAAGCCCCGCAAACCACCGGCGGCCGATTTATCGCGTTAATTTGGATGTTCGCTAGCATCATCATTATTTCTGGTTTCACCGCCGCCATTGCCACTTCGTTAACGGTCAATCAACTTGGGCAATCCATCGCCGGCCTCGATGACTTGTACAATAAACGCGTATTGACCGTTGCCCAAAGCACCAGTGCCGATCTGCTTACTGAAAAGCTGATTCGTCACAAAACAGTTGCGTCGGTTGAAGAAGCTTTAGCGCTATTAGCCAAAGGCGAAACGGCTGCTGTGGTTTACGATCTGCCTATTTTGCAGTACATGGCTGCCAACCAATTCAACGAAGATGTGCGTGTACTGCCAAATATCTTGGTGCGACAAGATTACGGTATTGCGTTACCACCGGGCACCACTGCTCGTGAAAGTATTAACCAAGAAATACTCACCGTGATTGCTGAGCCAGAGTGGAACAACGTGCTTGAGGGCTACTTGGGCAGAACACAATAGAACGGACGAGCGGCCTTTGCCACAGTATGTGCAAAGGCCGCTCCTTAGCTGCTTTTAGCCGCGCAGCCCCTTCAGTGCCGCTTTTTTATCATCCTCAATTAGGTTAGCTTTAAACATAACCAAGGATAAATCAGCTTGTTATGGACAAAATGAACTGCGCTAGAAATCTACTTGTTGGCCTAAGCTGCCTACTAATCACGGCCATCAGCTTTGCCGAAGAGCTAACGCCTCGGCGCTGGTCACACCTACCCATCGATACCCACGTGGCCGGTTTTGGCTACGCCCACACCGAAGCGGATATTGCTTTTGATCCCGTGTTACAAGCCGAAGATGTGACCGCAGATGTGGACACTTGGGTTGGTGTCTACATGCACTCGTTTAGTTTATTCGAGCGAAGTGTTCGAGTTGGTATTGCCCAAGGCTACCAAAAAGGCCGCTGGAAAGGGTTACTTGAAGGCGAGCCCGCCCGAGCCGATCGGCAAGGGTTAACCGATACTGTGGTGCGTTTTTCCATCAACTTATATGGTGCTCCACCATTAGCAGGCAAGGCGTACCGGAGTTATCGCATGGCGGCTGATAATGAGCTGATTGTCGGCGCAGGCATGTCGGTGCAATTACCTACCGGCGATTACATGGACGACAAGTTGATCAACCTCGGTTCAAACCGCTATACCTTCCGCCCGCAGTTTGGCGCAGTGTACAAAATGGGCCATTGGTCGATTGAAGGCACAGTGGTTGGCGCTTTTTATACCGACAACGACGACTTCTGGAATGACAATAAGCTGGAGCAAGATCCGCTATATTCGCTGCGTGGCCACCTCATTTATGACTTTAGCCCCGGCAAATGGGTCAGCTTTAGTGCGCTCCATAATTACGGTGGGCGCTCTACCATCAATGGCGAACAAAAAGACGACGAAAAGCAAAATTCCATCTGGGCACTCAGCGGCGGTCACCCGTTATCCAAAACCTGGGGCATAAAGTTTGCCTACATTCATAGTCACAACCACAAAGACACCGGCGTCGAGCCTGATAGTTTGGTGGTTGCCTTGTCGACCTTCTGGTAAGCCCCAAGGTTTACCAGCAGCACGGTAAACCACGGCGCTTTGGTGTATAACCTCAAAACATAAAAATCGCCAAAGGAAAGAGCCATGAAACGCTATATTGCGGGGGCGACATTGCTGGTGCTGCTGTCCGGCTGCACCATACAGAGCGCTCCCCAAACTGACATTGACTCAGTAGCCCAATCAGTACCGCAATTAGACGCCAACGCCTCAACTTCCATCGATTTCGTTAGCCTTGATCGCGCCACATTGGCTTATCACAAGGCGCAGTTATCAGAGACCGTTCCAGCACTGATGCAGCTCATCAAAACGGCCAACAAAGCACTGCAAAAACCCATTGATCCGGTCACCAATAAAACGCTGCTGCCAGCCAGCGGCGATATTCACGACTATTTCAGCTTTGGTACCTATTGGTGGCCAAACCCTGACACCGACAACGGGCTGCCTTATGTCAATCGTGATGGCCAAACCAACCCAGCCACACGCACGGCAGCCACCGACAAGCGTCGCTTCGTTCGATTTGGTAAAGACGTAACGGCATTAGCACTGGCATATTATTTCACTAACAACACCCAATACGCCGAAAAAGCGCGCCAACTCCTCAATGCATGGCACGTTGATCCAGCGACACGGATGAACCCTAACCTGCGGCATGCGCAAGCGATTCCTGGACGAGTTGACGGGCGGGGCGTTGGTCTCATCGACAGCCGCTTTTTGATCGGTGTGATGGACAGTGTTGAATTGCTTAAATCCGTGCTGACGCCCAATGAGCATCAAGCCATTGTGAGCTGGTATCGCGAATTAACCGGCTGGATGCTCAGCAGTGATAACGGCTACGACGAAGAAAAGGCTCGCAACAACCATGGCACTTGGTATGACGCACAGATTGTTGCTTTGCTCATGTTTATTGGCGAATACGATCAAGCAAAAATGCGAATTGAATCCCGAACCAAAGCACGCGTTCGCAGCCAATTTGATAGCGATGGCGCACAGCCACTGGAATTGAAACGCACCCGCCCTTGGCACTACAGCAATTTCAATTTGCAAGCCTATAGCAAGTTAGCCGTGATGGCCGATAAGCTCGGCGTCGACTTATGGGGCTACCATGACAATCAAGCATCGCTACAGCAAGGCTATCGGTTTATCGCAGAATATGTGGTTGCGCCCGAACGTTGGCCGCTAGAGGAGGTTCGTGGATTCGATACACAAATTGCCTACAGCAACCTGCTTTACGCCAGCAAAGCCTATGATGATCCACTGTTTGAAAATGCGTTAGCGCAACTTCGCCATCACGCCAAATCCAACCGCGATGTTCACAACTTACTGGTTTTGAATTCGCACTAACGCCCCCCAAAAAAAAGCCCGGCTGTTGGGGAGCCGGGCAATATCTAGCAGTACATCACACAGACATTAAAGTTGAACACGAACCGTTTGAACGGCATTGGCATCAATGGTGATTTGTGCGGTTTGTGCACCAATCTCTAGAACATAATCCACTGACTGCTTGGTCGTGTTAAGCAGTTGTACGGTCAGCACATTATCTTCCGATAAGGTTGCACTGGTGTGCAGCGAATCATCACCCAAGTCACCGCGGTCGATGCTGGTTTGAACCGCTACGTCGCCAGGGCGAATGGTGCGGCTAAATTGGCTCAACACGTGGAATACTGGTGTGTAGTAAATCTCGCCGGTATTGGTATCAATCATGATGGGCGCACCACAGAAGTTACCCACATGGTTTGGGCCACCGTTGTGATCAAGGGCGATGTTCCAATCGACCCAGCCTTCCATCCAATGATCGAGGCTCACAATAATGTTGCGCGCATAACGATGCACTGGCGTATAAATTGGGTGATCTTCCGCATTCGGCGCCCATTCAGCGCTATAAGCCCAGTCTGTGGCCGTGGCATTCCACCAAAATTCGTCATTGGCGAACCAGCCGCTTTCTTGGAAGTTTTCTGGATCAGACACACCGTTTGGCGCTGGTTTACCGAGGTCATCAATCGTCGCTTCAGTATTGATGATGCCGTAGCCTGGGAACTTGGTAGCCACTCGCTCCAACGCATCTTCATAAACTTTGTAGGTGCTGCTGTACCAATGAACAGCCGTTCCATAGACATATTGCGCGGTTTCTTCATCACCCAAGATGGTGTCGGTCCAATCTTCTAGGTGGTCACGGTTCTGATCGTAAATCAGCACGTTGATATCTTTGTACGCACTTGCTTTGAGCGTTGGACCGAGGTGATCTTTAATAAAGTCACGCTGTGTCTCAGGGGTAAAGTGCATGCTTTCCCACTGACCACTGTTACCTGCCGGCTCATTGACTGGCGTTAGTCCCCAGATATCAACACCTGCCGCTTTATAAGCGTCGAGGTATTTGACGATGTAGTCGACATAAGTGCCAACGTATTCTGGCTTCAGTTCACCACCAGTGCCTTCATAACCATTCTCTGGCGTGGGACGAATATAGAACGTCTCAATGTCTTTCATCCAAGCCGGAGCACTCCAAGCAGATGAAATAATCCGTAAGTCGGATTCATCTTGGTTAGCTTTAATGGCAAGGGCTTCTTGAATCATCGGCAGCACATCAAAGGTTTCATCTTTGATATTCGGATATTTTGCTTTGCTGAAGCCGTTTTTGTCTTCCTCAATGGAGAAGTGCTTTAGCGTCACATCACCTTCAACATCGGCGTAAGACCATTGGCCTTCCACAGAGAAGTCGGTTGCGCCAATAGGCGTTCGAGTTAACGAGAAGTTTGCACCTTCAGCGCCATAAACATTTTGCATCACCTCGGCTCGAACATCTGGTTCAAGGTGGGCGAGTACAAACGCTGATGACTCAGTGAATGATGAGCCAATACCAACAATGGTTTGCTTACGAACAGCAGGATCAATGGTGATCACAGCCGCTGCTTGTTTTGCTGATAAATCGAAACTCACGTTCGGGCGTAGTGCTTGTACATCGCCAGCTTCGTTGGTCACGATAATTTGGCTGGTGGCACTAATGCCATAATCGGTTTCGGCAACTGATGCGGTTTGATTGCAAGCTGTTAAGAAGCCTATGGCCAATGTCGCAGATACGGCAGCGACAAGTTTTTTGGGAGCAACTGTAATCACGATTCGTCCTCGGATTGGGTGACATTATCAATGTGGGTTGCTGCACATACTGCCCACGCCCGAATCTACTGTAGTCTGATTCCAAGACTGGCACTCAAATCTTGCCCCAAATAGAGTTCGACTACTCGTCGCCAACTCGAACAACCCTTTACTGGCGCAGGGTACAGGGCTAAATAGCAAACTCTGAGTTCGTGATCTCGATCGCTAACAACCACACAAACCAACGTCTAAATACACCTACATTGCGGCCAATTGATTACGTTTCAGGCATAAAAAAAGCGCCAGAGATTAGCTCCGACGCCTTAAATAGCTCAACTGCAATACCAAGCTAGTTGGGTTTTAGCGGTTCGATTTTAGGACACAGAATCCAAATCGCTGCCATGGCAGTAACCGCCAAGCCGGCACCGAGCACAAACGCTGCAGAAAACTTACCGCCAGCAGTAATAATTGGAATCAAGAAGGTCACGCCAGCAGCAGCGAATTTAGCCGCCATGCCCGCGAATCCCGCCAGGGTCCCAACTGTTTTACCACCAAACAAATCTGCCGGCAGGGTTTGCACACTACTAATCGCAATTTGGAATCCAAACAGCACCCCTGCCATGGTAATCACCGCAGCCATAGGCGACGCCGGATTAGACAGCGCCAGCAAGCAGACCAGCATAATCAGGCTACCGCCAGTAATCACCAGTTTGCGCACCGCATTCACGCTCCATTCGCGCTTCATTAAGCTTTGCGACAGCAAGCCGCCGAACAACGCACCTGCGATTGCACCAACAAACGGAATCCAGCCTAAGCGCGCAATTTCACCCACATCCATGCCAAAGCTAGAGCTCAAGTAAATGGGGATCCAAACAACGAACAACCACCAAATCGGATCAATCGCTGCCGAAGCAATAATCACGCCCCAGCTTTCTTTGCGACGCAGCAGTTTGCAGGTGCTTGGGTTATAAGGCTCTTCTTTCACTTGGTCGGATGCATCATCAGGCTTATCGCTTGGACGTTGCCCAGACAAAATAAACTCACGCTCTTCGTCAGTGATCCAAGGGTGCTTTTCTGGTGGCGCTTTTACCAACACCAACCACGGCACCAACCATAAGAAGCCGAGTAAACCGACCACAACAAAAATGGCTTGCCAACTCATCACCAGCGCTAAATAGCCAATGATAGGAATCGACACCAAGCCGCCGAGAGAGGCGCCAGCATTGAAGATACCCTGCGCCAACGCTCGCTGTTTAGCAGGGAACCATTCGGCATTACCTTTCGCCGCACCGGGCCAGTTGCCCGCCTCCGCAGCGCCGAGAATAATCCGAAGAATACTGAAGGACATCACGCCACGAGCAAACGCATGCAAAATGGTCGCTAACGACCAAAATCCAATGGAAAGCGCAAAACCAATCCGGGTACCTACCCAGTCAAAAATTTTGCCGAAAAGCGCCTGTCCGAACGCGTATGCCAGAATAAAAATAGTGCTAATCAGACCATAAATTTGGTTGGTCTCATCGACTGTTTTATCTGGGTATATATCTGCTGCAATTGTTGGCCATAAGACCGCCAGTGTCTGTCTGTCGATGTAGTTAATGACTGCCGCAATAGCAACCAAACTGACGACCCACCAACGTAGTCCTTTCATTTTCTTCATTTACCAAATTCACCATTCGTTAACGTGTTTACAAATTGGGTTAAATTTAACCAACCAAACTTGAATGCAAGCTGAACACCCGATTCCCAGCCGCAAGCCAACCACTGCTTTTTGTAGACTCGATTGCACATTGGCAGCAAAAGGTGACGGGCGAACGGACGTTGCGTATCGCAACATCGCTTACGATTCGAAGAAGGGCTTAGATCGACTCACTGAGGTGAAATTCAAACTGGTCAGATTACTGGTAGAAAGGGCCGTGATTAGAACCGTTTAAGATCCCGCTTTGTTTTTAATTTTTGGAATGCATGTTGAACATCAAGTAACATCAAACACTCACAATAATGATAAGCCACACGCGCCACCAAACCCGCATTCAACTACATGAATAAAATTCTATTTAACTTGCACGATCTGACGCTCGCCATGACCGCGTTATTGTGTGCATTATTGGCATTCTTGTTCCTCATTGCGCAAAAACAAAAACACACAAGTTCACCACTGTTAGCCAGCTTTCTGCTCGCTCACACGTTTATTGCCTTACACGAATTGACTTACTACGGTGAGCAGTTTCGCTACACCATTCTCGATATCTCGCCCAATCTATTTTTTATTGGCAGCTTCGGCTATTGCGTTGATGCGGCACTGCTGTATTTGTTCGCCAAGACCGTCATGTATCAGAACTTCCGCATTAGCAAAGCCCAGCTGAGCCACCTGCTACCGCTGGTACTCTTCGCGGGATACATGCTGGCGGTTTATTACTTGCAAAACGCCGACAGTAAACAACTGGCTATTCGTCAATACAGCCTCACCACCAGCTGGCATTACATTGCATCCGATCTGATCATCAAACTGGTGCGAGTTGCCTATGTGATTGCGTGCTTACGATTGATCGGTCACTACCATGATCAGCAAAAAGAAAGCCGAGCCGATCTTTCAACCGTTGCATTAACTTGGCTAAGAACCTTGGTGATTGGCTTTGTGGTGGTGATGGCTGGCGACGCCTTGCTAGCCAGTATTAAGGTGATCGGTTTGTATACGCCGATGGAAATTGCCTTGCTGAGCGATATTGGCGTCACTATTTATCACTTAACGTTTTTACTGCTGCTGGCCCTGTTGACCTATACCATTGCCCGCTTGCCGCTCGTCGAGCAGGTCCAACTAAAAAGTCAGCCCCAGCCGCAAGAATCCAGCAGTTACAAAGCCGATCACGTTGAACGCATTGAACTGCACATGCGCCAACATAAGCCATATTTGGATTCAGAGATCACCATTGATGCGCTAGCCGCGGCATTAGCAATCAGCCCCAAAGTGCTGTCGGTGACGCTGAATCATCACTTTCAAAAGAACTTCTACGAATTTATTAATTGCTATCGTATTGAGGATGCCAAGCAAGCGCTCATCGAGCAGCCAGGCAAAACCATTACGGATATCTTCTACGAGGTAGGCTTTAACAGTAAGTCGGTGTTTTACACCTTTTTCAAAAAAAGCGAAGGCATGACACCTTCGGCTTACCGCAAGCAACACGCCAGCCAATAACGGCTGGCACAGGCACACTGTTGATAGCGCTGCAGCTAGGTTTCTCTGCGCGCTTCGGAGCCTAGCTCAGGAGAAATGCTGCGCTGCTGAGTAGGAAAAATGCCTATCACCATGACGCCTCTATCGACGATATCTTGCCCTGCAATACTTTTCGGCCGTGCCGATAAAATCACGCGAGCAGCGATGGGCGTTAAGCGGTGTGCACAATGCTGATTCAAACTTGGCTTGGCCAGTAAATTAGCAACTTGCGATGCTCGGTCAGATGCCAGCTGGATGTTTTTCGACACGCTATTCGATGCATAGCGCTTGCTGTCATGACTGCCAATTAAAATGACCTCTGTTACCCCGTGCTGCTGCAATAACGTTGCTGCTTGGCACGTTTGCTTATGAAGCTTTTGCAAGGTTGCTTGTTGGCATAAATCGTTGGCGGCAGCGCTTGTTGATTGATCTGGGACCAACCGAAAACAATCAACATCAAAGGGCCCAATCTCAATTTTGGGATCATAAAACTGGCCGCCGTTTTGAACAATGATTTGTGGCTGGCTTGTCTCATGTGGCGCCTCTAATACTAGCTCCACATGGGGCGTACTAGACGACGCAAAGTCATTCGCAAAATAGAAGCGCAAAATATAAGGTGATGCCAGCGAGAAGAGCGCAATAATGAGGCCAACCGCAGTTGTTGACATGGCAAACCAATCTCGGCTTTTGCCTTTGTCTGTTCCGGTGACAGCGTTTGTCGCCAACGACGAAGTCGAGGGCTTAATGCGAATATCATCATCTCGGCGCGATCGGTTGCGAGCAACCACAAACAGTAACACCGCCAAAGCAATCGCCGTAAAGTAGCCGGTCGTTGGTAACTGCATCGCCACCGGCGGGGAAGGCCGAGTCAATATATCGACCACAACAACCAATCCTACAATCAACAGCAGTACCAACACAGCAAAAGCAAGCCACGGCAAAACGTACCGCCAACGATGACTCTGGCTCCAACTTGGAGTAGTAGGCGGCGTGGTGATGGCTGGGCTAGCCGATTCGGTTTTGTTTAAGCACTCTTCCAACGCAGTTAACTTGGACGATAGTTCGCCCAAGCCGGATTGACGCATCCATAAGCGCTGCTTGAAGCTTGGCATGACCCCCTCCTTGAGCGGCATGACGACCAATAGAAATAATCACTATAGTCGAACATCACCGCGGCATTGATGAGCACGGCGCGCCCTAAGGCAGCGCCATCATGCCGAGTGGCTAACCGATTTAGTCGTTAGTAACCGGGGAGGAAACACGAAAGTGGCGCGCTACCGCTGGCTGATACGCTTGCGTCAGACCAACATAACGTGGCCCAAATGCCTGCAGGCCTTTTTCCGTGGTGAATTCTTTTGGAGCTGGCAGCACCACAATAGCGAGATTGGCGCCCATGGTGACATTGGGGTTGGTTACCGGCTGACCGCTATCAACATCAAGGCAGCAAATCAGATCGGGAATGGTGACATCAACTTCACCGTTCAGTCGCGCCACTAAATTCTCATTCTTTACTTCAATTTGATAACGACTACCCGCGAAATCATCGGTACCGGCAATGCCAATAGACCCGATGGTAAAACCGTCCTCGGTGGCAAATTCAAAGTTACAAACCTCGCCGCGAAACGCCACATAGCCACCGCCATGTTGCGCAACTTGAGTAGCCACATCCAACCCTTGTTCGCGCGCTAACCGGTAAGCTTGCCCCACCTCAAGCGCCATGGAGATGGAGCCCTTGATCACTGCATCTTTTACCTGCTCAATCGGCATGGCGTGATCAATGGCAGCAATATCATTGCGGCTGACCATCGACAGCGCCCGTACTACTTGTTCAGCACGCTGGTCATCGACGATATTTTCCAACACAAAACACTCGCCAAATTCATTGGCGGTCACCACTGGCGCGGCAGGTAGGCCATTAAAGTAGTAAGTGGAGTGCGTAATTTCTGGCACGGCTCGGCCCGCTGGGTCGGCATCAATGATGTACCCGTCAGCCATCGCCGCCACGTAAAACGAAATGGCCGTATTCGAGCCTCCTAATTCACAACAGATGGTGCCGTAAAACTGCTCACCGGTGTAATCCAGTAATCGCTTGTAAGCCGTCATGATGGCTGGCTCACCGCTTTGCGGTAAGCGACGGTAAGCCTGCTCTTGCTCATCGCTCATGGACGACAGCGCTCCCAGCATATACGGCGTACAAATCATGCTGCCTGCAGGCACTTCATCAACCGACACCAATTTGAATGTTTTGCCAGCCGCCAAGGCTTTGTTGATGTAGTCAAAGCCCTCATCCAGTTCACCGCCGCCGCCAGTGCCTAAAATGGCACAGCCGTACAAAATGTCGGTCAAGTCAGCTTTCGTTAATATTCTCATGACTTATCTCTTTTACTCGTTCGCCACCATTCGGCAGCGAGGCTTATCTATGTTGGGTGTTTAAAGGCCGGTGAGGGCATGATCTGCCGCAACAGCCAATAGGCAGGTGTAGTAACTAGCAGCGCATCACACGCTTCAATGCCCGTCAGCCAAATGTGCCCTTGATTCGATAGCAGTGAGGCGCCAATTCCCAGCCCCCACGCCATCAGCGCAGGCCAGTTCATTGCTGGACTTTGGTGTAACTCGTCTAGCTGGTAGCGTCGCTGCTTACGGATCACAAAGAAATCGACCACGTAAATTGCGGCAACAGGGGTAAACACCACCGATAAGCCAAATAGGAAGTCGGTAAATCGGTCTAGCAGATTGAACGAGGCAAACAAGGTACCCAGCACGCCAGCCACCACAATGATCTTCCATTCACGTAAACGCGTGTTAATGGCGTTTAAACCAAGGCCAACGCTGTATAGGTTAACCACGTTGGTGACCCAGCTCGACACAATCAATAAAAAGAACGCCACACCACCCAAACCAAGCGTGAGCATGACAGTTAACACATCACTATCGCTTACGGCCAAGCCGGCCAACGCAGACGCGATATAAACAAACGAACTTAAGCCAAGAAAAGGCAGAAACGATGCAACAGCCGTGTCGCGGGTATTTTTGGCAAAGCGCGTGAAGTCGGGCATCAGCACCACGCTAACAATGAAACTACCCACCACGATCGAAACGGCTTCCCCAAAACCAAGAGAGTGCTGCACCGGGGCAGCTACCGCGCCATCAGCCTGAAAATTGAGGCTTTGCACCAGCATGTAAACCACCACCAGCGCCAACAAAGGCACAAACAAGTTGGCGACCTTTTCAATCAACTTGAAGCCCCAAATGGTGGTGAGGGTGATGACCACACCGAGAATGATTTCGAGTGTCATGATGGATGGAGAGGCATCAAACAACCGCAGACTCAGCTGCTGACTAACGTCACTAAACAAGTCGATATTGACGCCGTACCAGCCGAGTAGGGCAACCACAAACAACAAACTGATCAGGTTAGAACCATAGCGGCCGAACACAAACTTCATGGTCATGCAGGAGGCAAACCGGTTGTGCATGCCAACCAGCCCCGTCACAAACCCTAAGACCGAGAGCAAGAGCCCGCCCACTAAAAAGGCATACAGGCTTTGCTCAAAACCGAGCGCCGTACCCAGCTCAAGGCCGGTGATCAAGCCTGGCACAGCAAACGCCAAGCCACCGTTGATCATGCCAATTCCCACACCGCCTATGGTCTGGTGCTCTGGCACCGGCGTGGTGGCGTAGTCCTCAAACAATTCATCAAGCGATTTAACGTTATTGTTTTGCAAAGCCAATCCTATGCGTTGTGCTTATCCATAACGGGCCAAGCCGCGGCCATTAGAAGTTGTACACCACTTCCACACCGTAACTACGTGGTTTGTTCGGTTGGCGAGCCAATTCAGTCACACCATCGCCGTACAAGAAGATATCCTCTATACCACGCTCATCGGTGAGGTTGTCAATGTACACCTGCACCAGCCACTCATCCGAACGCAACCCAACACCAGCATTCACAAAGGTGTAGGTGGATGATTCAACGCTTGGCATTTCGATGTCGTAGTACTTTGGGCCCTCGACTTGCACATCGGCGCGCGAGATCAACGACCAGCCCGCGTTCAACTCATAGTGATGATTCACCGATGCCGAGTAGTTATATTCAGGAACCCACACCTGTGACTCACCTTCTAACTCAGGTCGATCGTTAAAGCGTTTAATTTCCGAATCAACGATGCCCGCTCCGAAGCGAAAGTCGAGGTTTTCGGTGGCTTGCAGCGCCATTTCAAGCTCTAAACCGCGTGTTTCAACATCATCAATGGCGAGGTTTTCAAGGGTAAACGTATCAACATTGAACTGAGTGATTTGAGCATCCGACTGATCAATCGCAAACAAGGCACCATTGACCGTTAACCGATCATCCAGCCAAGTGGACTTAAAGCCCGCTTCATAGCTGTCAGACACTTCTTTCTCAAAGGTACGGCTAATGCCTTCGGCTGGCTCATTGAAGCCACCACTGCGGAACCCTTTGGAATAACCGGTATACAACAACAAGTCATCGCTTAGCTGGTAAGCCAACGACACTTTAGGCTGCCACTGGCTGTAATCTTCGTCAGCAAAGGTATCTTGTTTGTAGTTTGGATCGTACGACTCACGCGAATCGTGGTCGTAGCGCAATGCCGCAGTCAGCTCCAATTGTTGGGTAATGTCATAGTTAATCTGACCGGCAATCGCCCAAGCTTCCGAGCTGTTTTTGTCGGCAATAGTCAGGTAAATCAGATCATCACTAAAGTCTTTGCGAGTCAGCGGCACATCGCCCAGCAAGTCGTCAAAGAAGTTGATGGTGTTGTCGCGCTCTTTATCCTGATAAAACGCTGACACGGCCCAGCGCAAGCTTTCATCATCATACGAGGTGAAGCGGGTTTCTACAGTAACGGATTCAACGTCAAACAAGCCTTCGGTGCCAAACGGCGCGCGCAGCAAGTAACCGTCGTCATCAAATTCAACAGTGGGATCAGCGGAGTAATCACCATCATAAAAATGTTCATTTTCAGAGTTGCTGTAAGCCGTAATGACTTCTAACGTGCCTAGCTCATAATCTTGCGATAACTTGGCACTCACTTCGTACACATCGCGCTCATCAAGGTTTCTGATGTTTTGCGACACATCGATGTTGAAGTTTTCTTTGGTGTCTTCAGTAACACCCTGATAGTAAGCAAAACCGGCTTCACTGGTGGTATAGCGGCCACGCAATGCAAGGCTTGTGCTTTCAAATAGGTCGAATTGCAGCTGCCCAAACGTTGACTGCTCATCAAGGTGATCAGCCTCTTCATCAAGGAATTTGTTGTCGATCAGGCCATCGGTGTTTTTGGTGTAACCACCCACGCGGAAAAATGCCGTGTCGGCGTCGTTCAGTGAACCTGACACCACACCATTCAATTCATAACTACTGCCATTGCCAACCGAGCCTTTGATTTTGCCTTCAAGCGCTTCGGTTGGGTGTTGCGTGGTCACAATCACCGCGCCACCAACGGCCCCGCGGCCATACAACGCGCCCTGTGCTCCGCGCATGACTTCAATACGCTCAATATCAACGAGGTCTTGGTTAATGAATTCTAAATCGGGGGCTGTCACACCATCGACCACAAACGCCAATGGCGGATCGCCAACCTGTGGTGTAATAAGGCCGCGAACGGTGATACGAGCAAGCCCAGGGCGGAAATTGTCCAACGCACTGAGGTTTGGTGTGAGGTTAGCAAAATCACGAAAGTTGCTAATGCGCGCACTCTCAATCAAGTCGGCATCAAACACCGTGACTGAGTCGGGTACACTTTGCAGTGTTTCAGTGCGGCCGCGAGCTGTAACGGTAATGCGTTCCACATCAACTTCGGTTTCGGTGGCAATCGCGTCACTGGCATAAGCAGGCAAAGATAACGACAGGCTAACGGCGCAAGCTAGGATAGATTTTGAAAAATTGGCAACTAAGGTAGTCTTCACACTCAGGCCCTCCATGGGCGTATGATATGGCAGCAATTCACCTACCTATTCTTGAACATGCGTCACAAAAAAATATTTCGTATTGGCTCTGAGCGGCGAAAAATAATTACTGCCTTTGTGTGCCAACCACTAAAAATTTGCTAATTCGATGTTACTGAGCGATTAACTGAAGGCCTTCAAATGAAAAAGAGCATCAAAATTGATAGCTACAACAAGAAGATACTGGCCACACTTCACCTGCAGGCGGATCTCACAAACAATGAATTGGCCGAAATAGTAAACCTGTCACCCAGCGCGTGCTTCCAACGCGTCAAAGCACTGAAAGAGGCGGGTTACTTCAGAACCTTTCATGCGGATGTCAATCTTGAGCAGATATGTGAACACGTGATGGCGTATTTAGAATTTACCCTAGAGCGCAACACCGCTCAGGTATGCCGCGACTTTGCCGCCGCCATTGAAGGAATACCAGAAATCATGGATTGCATGCAGGTCAGCGGCGATGTCGACTTCATGTCATTGTGCTGCTTTTCCAGTGTGAAAAAGTTAAATGACACCTGTGATGCATTGAGTGACAACCCAGCGCTACACATTAAGCACATTCGTACCCGGCTGGTGCTACAGCGCGCCAAGTGGTTTTTGGGCTATCCACTTGAGCATCTAAAATGGTTGGATGATGTTCAGCAAGATGAGAGTTGATGTCGCCCCTACTGACGACATCAACACCATGCACTCGTTAGCTGGCAGCCGCCAGTTCGGGTACCGGCGGTTTTGATGAAAAGGGCACCGGAGAAGGCAATACCGCCGGTTCAATCAGGGCCAGCACCTGGGCTTCGGTCATCACTTTTTCACCAAGAAATGTGTGCATCACACTGTTCAGCGTTCGCGCAATCAAATGGCGCTCTGGCGAGCGAGTAATTTGGTGTTTTAGTTCCGCTAAGATGGTTTGCTTCGCTTCGTAAGCAACCCCACCAAATAAATCATATTTGGCGCCTGCAAACTCTAAAAACACGTAGCTGGCCACCAAGTTTTTGTGCGCACGGCTTAATGACTTTAACGAGTCAGCAATACACAACACAATGTCTATTTCGGAGTAGACAATGTCACGCGCCATGTTCGCTGGCAATCCTGCTTGCTGCAGTTTTTGATTCACGCCTGCAACGCTTGAAACCTTCCTGAAAAATAAAATCATAATGATTGTCCACCTGTTGTTTTGTTGCATGACAACAGTGTGCTCAAGTCAGCTTGAACAGATGCTGAATGGCCGAGCAACAGCGTATCAACATAACAGCAATAGATTGCAGCAATGGTTGGGGGTTAGGCGGAGTGCGATAGGGCGGCGATGCGCTTCGCCTGAGTGGTTCATCAGCCATTTATGCCGGTAGCAGCGCAAATTGACTTTATATAAGCCAATAAAAAGCGGAACTTGAAATACTCAAGTTCCGCTTTTTTGTTCGTTTGCTAGTCACTCAAATTCGGTTAAGAACCCAAGTAGTAAGCACCTTTCCACTTATACGTTTTGCCACCAGCTTTAAGCTTGTGCTTTTTGCTGGTTGACGCATCACTGTTGGCAAGGATGAAGACAATGCTGCGATCATCAACCGTGGTAATTTTCACTGCGGTGTAATCATCATCACTTTGCAATACATCCAGCGCATTGATGCTGCTGTTGGCATTGAGCGACAGCTCTGTCACTGGGCTGTATGCACCATGCGGCTCAATCACCGAAGCAAAGGTGGTGTCTTTGGACTTGTCACGGCGAATCATGATGCCCGCGTCGCGGCGCAGGTTGAACAGCGGATCATTGGCGCCAATGCGAGTGAACATAACCTGATCAGCTTTGTCGGCCGATGAAGTTAAGGTGTAGTACTTCGCTTCATTGATCCAAGTGAACTGCCAGCTATCGCTTTTCAGTGGTTTGCTGACACCTTCAACCCACAAGTGTTGGTAGCCATTCTTATCACCCAGCGCCGCTAGTTTTTCTGGCTGCTCATAGTCAAAAGTGGTTTCCAATACTTGGCCATTGAAGTAGAACGGCAAGTCATATTGGTTGCGTTTGCTGCCATCAATGCGAACGATGTCGAGCAAGAATGGTTTTTCAAAGCCCTCATCTTTAATCACAGCCATGGTGCGGTGTAGCTTGGTGCCAGGGTAGGCATTGACTTCCGTTGCACTGACGACTTGTACGGCATCATTGTTCGACTCGTAGAAGTAAAGGTCGGAGTGATGCTGGCTACCTGTCGCATAGTCACCACCGAAGTGAGACGTTTCATTCTGCGTAACCGTGTTGTGAGCAATAGTTTGCTTCGCCCAGCTCGCATTTTCAGGGAGGTAGTTACCGCCGCCTTTTTTCTCGATGTTCACAAAGCGCGACAGGCCATAGTCCTGTGCCACTTCATCACCACCTTCAAACAATGAATAAGACAGCTTGTCATAGTGGCCGTGGCTCAAACCTTGCGCTGAATACTTGAAGACCAGCTCCAGATCAGAGTCACCGTAGCGCACAACCGCAACGCCACCTTGGTCACCATTCGGGCCATCGCCATAGTTCACAGACGGCTTCACGTAAGGCTTGGCTTTACCGGCTTCAATCGCTTTAGCAACGGCTAAGCCTGATTGGTCCAGCAAAACAGTGCCTTGGTCGGCAGCGATACTGAGCAAAGTTGGGTCTTGATCACCGTAGTAGTATGCCGTGTTAACAGCAGTGACAAGCTCTTTAGCCATTAATGACATGCCTTTTTGGCCGTCATTCAGAGCGAAGAACTCACCTTTTTTATCAGACAAGTTGAGTAGCGCGTAAACGCCTTTGATCAACACATCATCTTTATGCTGTAACACGCCAACATCTGGGCGGCTGTTTTCCATTCCCAAAGCAAACACCAAGAATGGATACATGGCATAACGCTGATAATAAGGGCCTTCAGTGAAGTAACCGCTTGGCGAGAATGGGTCTTCTAAGTTAGCGAGGAAGCCTGCTTTTTGGCCTTCAACCTTTAAGAAGCCACCATCGTCATCTTTGGTACCAAACTCAATGCCGTCATCATCTAAACCATAGAGCGCACGCTCAAGTAGTTCATCGTCATCCATGACCAAAGCAATCATACCGACAGCTGCATTGCCCCACGTACTGTGGTTGTGAATGCGGTTAAAGAACTGCGGGTTGCCAGTTGAAATGAAATCAGCAAATGGGCGGAATAAGTTGTCTTCTAGGGTTTTACGCTCAGCGGCAGTGAGGTAGTCATAGATAGTGTCGTAGGCCTGCGCCATGTACACCAACCAGTTACTGTCATTCAGACACTGCCAGAAGATTTTGCCACGGGCATAAGAACGAGGCTTCGGGTGAACCGGTAAATCCAAGTACATGGCTTCGTATTGAAACAGCATGTCTTTGACGTATTTGGCGTACTTTTCATCTTGTAAAATTTGATAAAGCGTACCGGCTTTTTGAGCCATCACGAAGTTGAGCTTGTGACGCTCATGGGTATATCCGCCGGAATAATCCTTTGGAATCGGCGTATCAATACCCAACGCAATTTCGGCGTCTACTTGCGCTTGAACTTGTTTCACTGCGTTATCAAACACGGGCAGTTTGCCAAGATTAGCGCGAATATCTTTCACACCTTGTTTGGTCAAAATAAGACTAGGATGTTCTTTGGCCTGAAGCGAAGGCGCAATAAAGAAAGAACAAATCATTAATGCAGCGACTAGCGAACGTCCAAACTGACGAATCCCGCTATAGCGCATGAAACTATTATTATTTTTCATTCTCAAACCAATGATTAATGATGAATTAATGTTGCCACTGATGATCTAGCAGCGTTGCTTGATCGCTTTCGAACTTTACCTGTTTACGTTCTTCTGTGCCATCTGCGAGCACTATATAGAACTCGTAAATCACAATACCTGTACGCTGATCACTTTCGATGATGCGCATAGGTAAAAACGTTGGAGGTGCCTTGCTGTAACGCTTGGACCACCGCAGGCGGGCATTGTTCAAGGATTAAATCCCGCTGAACTGCCTTCACCTGCCACCGACCAGCTTTCAAAAGCAGGTCGAATTCTACTTCACAGCCACCATCTTTGGTGCCTTCGAGATCAATATAGGGGCGACCGTGTTTGTACTCTATTTCCGCCTAAGTAAACTGAAAATCAGCTTCACTGTTCAATACGGCAACTAATGTCTGCTGCGGCATATCCGCCTGCACTAACACAAGCTTTTGATTCAAGCTCGCGCCCACTTGCAGGCTTTCTTCTGGCTGCTCAGGCAGTTGTTCTGGCTGCCGAGGGTGGTCACAGCCTAACAGTATGAACGCCGCGGCTCCGTATAACAGGTGAATGCTGATTTTAACGGCCATTCTCATTCCTTTTTGTTACCTAAATAGGTCACCTGCGAGACCTTTTCGAGAATAAAGAAGATGCCTCCGGCAATCTTCCTTTGACGTTGGCTGCCACTTGCAGCTCAACGGAATAAAAAGTGGGTCAGCATGTGCGCTGACCCAAACCGCTATAGTTGAAAGGCGTAGCTTAATTTCATGAAGACTGATCGCTCTTCTTGAACAAGGTCATCTACCTCTTCATCTTCATAGCGCGCATCGGTATAGCCGATGTAGCAAAGGGTTTTGGGATTTGGTTCGTATGCATAAATGAGCTGGGTATAAATATTCTTTTCTTTGCGCAGCACTTCATCTTCATACAAACTTTTGTCTTTGTTAATCACCGTGCCTTTAAGTACCAAGCGCAATGAGTGGGCGAGGTCGAACTGAACATTTACACGGACATCTGCTTTGGCCACATTGAATAGCTCGCCACCAGCCACATCCATGGTGCGATATTCCATATCCGCTTTTGCAGACACATGGGAGCCAATGCGCCAATCAAGGCCAAATTCATAGCGCTCTTCATCAGAAGGTTGGCTGTTGGCTTTATCAATGGTGTCGCCAATTTCAATGTTGCTCCACACACTCAGATCTTTGTAAGGTTCAATTTTGGTGTACAGGCTATAGAACGTCTCGTCGTACATTTTGCCGTTCCAAAAGGTGTCACGACCTTTTACGCCCAGCTCAACTTCCAGCCGCTTAGGGCCATCAACGTAAAAGTAAAGTTCCGATTCTTCTTCAAGCTTTTGACCATCTTGTTGGGTGCTTTTATCCCAATCGCCTCGCACACCCCATTCAGTCCAAGGGCTGCCAGATTCGCCAAACCATTTATGCTTGCCACCAAAGGCAATTTTTTCATAACCAACTTGGCTGATGTCGCCCAAGTCAGCACGAAAGTCTTCGTCATAATCGGAATAGAACACGAACACATCGTACAAAGGCTGAATGTACTGATAGCGGGCATTAAACGCGCCACCTGTTTCTTCGTCTTCCAAGATTCGAGAATCCTGAATGCAATCGGGGTGGTAAGGGTTGAAGATACAATCCTGACCATCGTCATCGGTCAGGTCATCTTCGCGAATACTGTCAGGGTTGCTGGTGTCAGAGAACGCGGCTTGGTAAGTCAGCTTATGTTCTTTCGACGGCTGATAAGTGCCATCAATCGAGCCAAGGGTGTTTTTATAGTCGCCCGCTTCGCGCTGGGTAAACAGCACACCAACGTTGCTTTGTTCGCCCACATCAAGGCGGTAACGGCCAATGGCAACTTTAGATTCCTCATCTAACTCAACCTCTTCATCACCCTGACTGCTTGGCAAGATAATGTGCGTTTCTTCATCGTCGGCAATGAGCACACCATAGTTATGCACCGAAAGCTTACCGGTAAACTTCAGGCCATAACCCGGCGACGCAATTTGACGCGTGTGAACCAGATTCATGCGAGAGGTCTTAAAGTTATCGCTGCCTTCTAAAAAGAAGTCGCGCTTTTCAGGGAAGCTGGGCGAAAACGAACTGTTGATGCTGAGCTTGTCAGTGTCGGCCGCCACTTGAGAGAAGTCTGGGTTGATCGTCAGGTTCAATACATTGTCTTGGGTGATGGCCCAACGCACATCCAATCCCGGCTCAATATCAACGTCACCGCTGTCTTTGTCATCAAAGTAATTGGGCAGATCATCGCTTTCGATCAGCTCACGAGAATTGGTTTGGCTGGTCACAACCGATGGCGTGATTTCTAGCGTGCTAGTGGCACTGATTTTTTCAAAGCCATGATATTTGGGGATCTGACACAAGAAGCAGTTATCGCCGCGTTCTTTGGGCGCCGATGAGTATTTGTTCTGGCTGCCACGTGGTCTGAAACGCAAAAACTCAATGCCCCAAATCATGGCCTCATCCGTTTCTGGAAAGCGAAGCTCTGAAAATGGAATGGCAAACTCAACCGTGTAACCGTGCTCGTGAATACGGCCAGCGCCACTCCAAATGGCATCCCAAGAGCGGTCTAACTTGTCACGAATTTGGTCTTTGATGCGGTCTTCCTGCACCCCTAGCGGGTTGAGGAAAAACTCATAGGCGCTGCGCTGATCGTTAAAGGTATCAATGATGATACCAACGCGATCATCCGATTTAGTGGTATCGCGGCTGCGATAAATAGCGCGGATTTGTTCTGGGTCTGGGTCATGCGCTTCCACTGCAACATACAAAGCCTCGCCGTCTTGGTACATGTAGGCAATGGTATTGATAGGCGATGTAACGTTATCAGCCGGATAGTATTCATTATCAACAACGACTTTGGTGGCTGATTGCCAAACGGCTTCATCAATCACGCCATCAATAACGGGTTTCACTGGCGCACTGTGCATTTGTTTGAGTGACAGCGCAGTATTAGCCTGAGCTACAGATAGCTGTAAGCAAAATGCCAGCAACATAATTAGCGGAGTAATTAACTTCATATCCAACGCCCAGAGAGTTTTATAGTTCGCATTCGTCCAACGCAACATCACGCTAGACTCAAGTCCCCAACTCATTCGCAATCACAGCAGCATCAATGAAAGGGGATTAGTGGGTTAATAACGCGGCCAATACAGCTGCGCGCTTTAACGCCTTTTGTTGTCATTAAAACTATCACCAGAGCTGGCTAATTTAGAGGCAAACTTTGTATTCATTTGTCGCAACACCGTGTTAACACGCGACAAAAAACTTTTGAATAGAAGCAACAAAAAACCGCCAAGAAAAAATCCTAAGCGGTTGTTTTAAAAGTTTTTAAGGTGGGGTTATCCGATTTTTTTGGGTAACTCTATGGTGACCATAAATCCTTCTTCAGAATGACTAAAATGTAACTGGCCTGCATGGTCATCGGTAATGCTGCGAACAATCGCCAGGCCCAAACCAGAGCCACCGGTGTTGCTGTTGCGGGAGGATTCAAGCCGCACGAAAGGCTCTAGCACTCGCTCGTATTGATCGGGCGGAATACCCGCGCCGTTATCGAGCACGTTAATCCGGTAACTTGAGCGCGTTTCGGTAATGGAAACCTGTGCTTGCTGGCCATAATTGATCGCATTTTGGATCAGGTTATCGAGCGCTCGCTTGAGGGCGTGCTGCTGGCCTTTGATTACCGCTTTGCTCGGCGGATCTGCCAGCTCAATGTGTTCGACAGGCAAACCTGTTTCGGCTAAATCGTCACAACAAGCATCCACCAGCGCATGGAGATCGAGCGCTACGAAATCTTCATCGGAATTGGTCTCACGAACAAAGTTCAAGCTGTCATCAGCGGTAGCTTTCAGTGTATCGAGATTCTCTATCAGCTTGGTTTTATCGTCACTGTCCGGCAAAAAGTCTAACCGCAATCGCATGGATGTAATTGGCGTTCGTAAATCGTGAGAAATGGCCGCGAGCAATTGCGTTCGATTGGTTACAAAACGACTAATCCGCAACTGCATTTGGTTATATTCTTTAATCAGCTCTCGAATATCAGCCGCGCCTTGTTCTTCCACCAGCGTAGGCGTCAGATTATGACCACTGCGTTGCACCGCCCGCTGTAACCTACGAATAGGTCGCAGTAATGAGCGCGAGGCATAAATGATCACGCCAATACTCACCAACAAGGTCAACAAGTCGGTAAACCAGTAGTACCACTGAGAAGTAGGGGACGCGCCATACAAGTTCAGGCTAAGGTTCAGCCAGCCAATATGGGGCAGCTCGATACTAGCAATGACTTCTGAGTAACAAGGGTGGCTCGACTGCGTGTAGTGGCCTAGCGGTGGCACCAAAATATCAGGCAACCCACCTTGCCCTTTACACATTGCCAGGTTAGCAACAGCCCCCACAAACAGGCGAATCTCATCGGGCCGGTGAGGCAGTCCGTCAAGTGCCACCCGCAGCTCTTGCGCTTGTTCTGGTTGGGTATACTGTCGTTCAACAAAGGGTTCGCTCGCCAACACATAACGCTCGCGCCCAAGGTTGAGCGAACTTAAATATGTTTGGCGCTGATCGGCAGGCAAACGGCTCATAAAGTCAGCTGCAGTTGTAATACGCTCAAAACTCACATCAATACGCTGCTGATTGAGCATGTTGTCACGAATTCTGAGCTGCGTGCTGACGTTAATCACCTGCGCCACCACAGCAGCAAAAACCAACAGTAAAATCAGCTGAGTCTGAACCCGCATTTTACGCCAAGGCTGAACGAGTAACGTTAGCATTGTGGCTGTTCCTTCACATCAGCATTAAAGCTATAGCCACCGCCCCATTGGGTGCAGATAAGCTCTGGATTTTTGGGGTCATGTTCAATTTTGCGGCGCAACCGGCTAATGCAATTATCAATGCTACGATCAAATGCCTTGGCCGCACGACCTTGGGTTAGATCGAGCAATTGGTCACGGCTTAAGATCACTCTTGGCCGCTGTAAAAAAGCCAGTAACATGCGGTATTCACTGGTAGATAACGGCACCGACAACCCATCGTCATGAAGTAATGTTTTCTGATCGCTATTGAGCTGCCATTTGGCAAACTGATACAACATCGCCTGCAGGCTCTGTTGCTGCTCTGGCGGTGGAGCAAAGGTACGGCGAAGGATGGCGTTAACGCGGGCTAATAACTCTTTCGGCTCAAAGGGTTTAGTAAGGTAGTCATCAGCACCAACTTCCAATCCAGTGATGCGATCAGTCCCTTCTGCCAACGCACTCAACAGTAATACTGGCGTCTGGCTATTTTCCGAGAGATAACGGCACAGGCTAAGGCCGTCTTCGCCCGGCATCATGATATCTAACACCACTAAATCAATAGCCGAATTTTTGAGCGCAACGCGCGCTTGCTCAGCATCTTCAGCTAGGGTCACGCGATAATTAGCCCACTTCAAATGGCGGCCAATTAAGTCGCGAATATCTTGATTATCATCCACCACTAAGATGTGTCGGTTTTGCACCTCGCACCACTCCTATCTGGGATTTTCCAATACCGCTAATGTTTCAAATAGGTTAAAGATCCAGTATACCGAGTCCAAAACTCAAGCTGACGATAGTTTTGTATCAAATTGTCGTAATGAGCAGAAAAGGCTTAACGGGAAGGGGGTTGGTGCCATGGGCGATCTATTTCAAGAAACCATGCTCACCGCTAGGCAATAAAAAAAAGCCCTTGATCAAGCCTGCCCATCTGGCGCGACTCAGGCATGTTAGAGAACGAGTATGACTTACTTTTTCGCAGCTTCTTGGGCGACTTTATCCAAGTCCACCATTTCACCCTTCACCGATATAGCTTCAGACGCGACGGCGGCAGCGACTCCAACAGTAACAGCTTGCTTTTGCAGCTCCTTGCCCTCCGCTTCGCCGGCTAACCAGCCATCACGGTAGTCTTTATTGTTGGAAAATTTTTGTTCATCACGAACGTAATGGTCCCAATGATTTCCTGCTTCTTTAATCCCCGAGTGGCGGCCATCATGAAAGCCCAAAATATAATCATGCGACGCGCCTTTTGAAGTCAGCTCACTGTCTGTCGTTCCGCAAGCTATTAAGCTAAAAGCTATCAGTACAATGCAGACTATACGCATATCAACACTCTCCCAGACGGTCACTCGAAACATCAAGGTTAGTCCAAGTTAGCGACCATTGCTTAGAGCCTGACGCCTAATTCGATGTTCAGCCAAAGACATGGCCTAACAGTGGTGATTGAGTGATAACAAAGCGCCTGTTAGTTGTGTTTATATTCAACAAAAAAGCCCACCTCCGAAGAAGTGGGCTATTCGTCAAAATCAGGCTTGCCAAGCCACATACGCGTTACGTGAGCGACTTGGCAATAAAGGTGACCCGTTTAGTTTCCAACATTATTTAGCTCGAACAATAATAGAAACCGAGTGCTAACCCTGCTTATTCCACAGTCACTGATTTGGCTAAGTTACGAGGCTGATCCACGTCGGTGCCTTTAATGACCGCCACGTGATAACTCAATAATTGCAGCGGCACGGTGTAGACGATTGGCGCCACCAACACATCACAGTGCGGCACTTGAATCACGCGCATGGTGTCATCACTTTCAAAGCCAGCGTCTTTGTCGGCAAACACATACATGATGCCGCCACGAGCGCGCACTTCTTCCACATTCGATTTGAGTTTCTCAAGCAGCTCATTGTTAGGTGCCACTACGATAACTGGCATTTCAGCATCGATTAGTGCCAATGGACCATGTTTCAACTCACCTGCCGCATAAGCTTCAGCGTGAATGTAGGAGATCTCTTTAAGCTTGAGCGCCCCTTCCATAGCAATGGGTGACTGATCACCACGGCCAAGGAACAAGCTGTGGTTTTTGTCGGTAAACTCTTCGGCCAACTCTTCAATATTGCTGTCGAGCGATAATGACTGTTCGAGCTTGGCCGGCAACGCTTGTAAGGCACTGACAATGGCGGTTTCGTTTGCTTCACCTTGCGGTGTTTTGTTACGCCCAATCGCCGCGACCAGTAGCAATAAGCCAACCAATTGCACCGTAAATGCCTTGGTTGAAGCCACACCAATTTCTGCACCAGCTTCCATCATGTAGGCCATGTCTGATTCACGAACAAGCGACGAACCCGGCACGTTACAAATGGTTAAACTGCTCATGTAGCCTTGGTCTTTAGCCAGCCGCAGGGCGGCGAGGGTATCGGCGGTTTCACCCGACTGTGAGATGGTGACCAGCAAGGAGTTAGGGCGTACGAAGGATTTGCGATAACGGTACTCAGAGGCAATTTCTACGTTGCACGAAACACCGGCATGTTCTTCAAACCAATAGCGCGCTGTTAAGCCAGCGTGATAGCTGGTGCCGCAGGCAATAATTTGTACATGTTCCACTTTTTCGAGCAATACGCCAGCCGCTTCGCCAAAGGCTTTATCGACCACTTTACCGCCGCTGATGCGGCCATCGAGTGTGCGCTGAATTGCGGTTGGTTGCTCGTAGATTTCCTTCATCATGTAATGACGGAATTCGCCTTTATCAGCCGCATCATGACGGACTTCTGATTCACGCGCAGCGCGCTCAACCGGTTTACCATCAACATCAAGTACGGTTAGTGTGCGGCGGGTAATTTCAGCAACATCACCTTCTTCTAAGAACGAGAAGCGGCGAGTAACGGGCAGTAGTGCCAACTGATCGGACGCAACGAACATTTCACCTAAACCGTGGCCAATCACCAGCGGGCTGCCTGAACGCGCTACCACCATGCGATCGGGCTGACCTTTATCAATGGCAACCATGCCGTAGGCACCATCAAGTAACCCAGACACTTTTTGCACAGTGGCTAATAATGAATCGTGGTTTTTCAGTTCACGATGAATCAGGTGAACGATCACTTCGGTGTCGGTATCTGAAGAAAACTCATACCCTTGCGCTTGCAGTTCGGTGCGAAGTTCAGCGTGGTTTTCAATGATGCCATTGTGAACTACGGCAATCGTTTCATGTGAAACATGGGGGTGAGCATTGCGTTCTGATGGCTCGCCGTGAGTAGCCCAACGGGTGTGCGCAATGCCTGTGCCGCCACTTAATGGCTCAGCATCAACTAAGTCCATGAGGCTTTGAACCTTGCCTAAACTGCGCGTTCGCTTCAGGTTACCCGCTTGATCAACCACAGCAACACCGGCTGAGTCATAACCGCGGTATTCCAGTTTTTGCAGACCCGCCAATAGGATTTCTGCCACATCTCGCTGTGCTACCGCACCAACAATGCCACACATGTGATTCTCCGATAGTCGTTTTCAATACAAATTAATTGAGGTCGGCGCACAATACCGTTACCCCATGATGTTCTATTGCTGCCTTTTGTTCAGGCGTTATTTCTTGGTCCGTGACAACATATGAGATTTGCTGCCACGGCAATTCCAAATTCGGGATTTTGCGACCAATTTTATTGGACTCAGCCACCACAACCACCTGTCGTGCCACGTCGGCCATCACCTGGCTCAAGCCCGTTAACTCATTGAAAGTAACGGTGCCGCGCGATAAATCTAAGCCATCGGCGCCAATAAATAGCCAGTCAAAATCATAGGCGCGCAAGACTTGTTCAGCCACCGCTCCTTGAAAAGACTCCGATTGGGGGTCCCAAGTTCCCCCTGTCATTAATAAAGTCGGTTCGTGTTCAAGTTCGCGCAAGGCATTGGCCACTCGAATAGCGTTGGTCATCACCACTAAGCCGCGCTTGCTAGAAAGCTCCGGGATCATGGCGCTGGTGGTTGTGCCGCTATCGATAATAATGCGCTGATGCTCACCAATTAATGCAGCGGCGGCTCGTGCCACTAAAACCTTTCGGTTCGAAACATTTTGTTCTAATGGTTCGGTCACAATCTCTTGCGGGATTGGAACGGCACCGCCATAGCGGCGTAACAACAAACCGCTGGATTCAAGCATAGCTAAATCTTTACGGATTGTTACTTCGCTGGTTTGGTGCTGGTTCGCTAGCTGCTCAACACTTACTTCACCGGTTTGGTTGAGTTGCTGAACAATCTGGTGTCGACGCTGTCGCGTGTTACGTTTCAAAACAAAACCTTTCAAATCGAAACTTGCGGTATTTAATCAGAGCAATGCTCAAACCTCAAGCAAAAAAGTATGTTTTTTATCCAGCGGATTGCTGGTGGGTTGATGACAGTTCTAGCCATGCGAGGGCGGCCGCTTCGTCTTTAAAGTAGTCGCGCTTAATTTGCGGAACATGTTGCCAAAGAGGCTCTAATAGAAAGCGGCCATAACGCCAATTATTAGCACAACAGTACGCGACCTTTTCGATGCCCATTGCAGCCATTGCGCTATGCATTTCTTCAACATCAAGATAAGCATCGGGAATCACAATCGCGGAATCACGAATATCGGTAAGCACTAATTTAGGTAACACGTCGACCTGTGCCAGTTTTGTTCGTAATTCCTGCCGGAGCAACGCAACACCTTCACAGTTAAACGCATCGTGCAGTGTCAGATGAATAAGCTCCGCTGTTACATTGATATGCCATTGGCCATGGGGACGCATGATTCGCATTCCTTGTAATTAATCTAGCTGAACGACATGCCCATCGAGCCTGCGGTGGGGTCAGCCATATCATCATACAAGGCTTATGGTTTGGTGAAACCGAGTTGTACAGCAATGACGGGCTAGGTCACGGATTTCAACCCTGCCTTGAGCTGCTTTTGATATCATACGCACTTGTTTCGACTGAGAGTCTGTCATCAGGTGTTTTCCCATGCTGCGATTTTTTGAGCGTTTGATTGAGCCCTTTCCACTGCAAGCGCCAACAACACCACCATCTGGCCTGTGGCAATTTTGCCGATTTTACACCCGTGGCGCCGGACGCTTTCTTATCGTTATGGGGCTGTTCACTACGTTCATCGCCATTATCGAAGCCAGCTTATTTGGTTTAGTTGGCGCGTTAGTTGATTGGCTAGCCAACTCCGAGCCACAGCAGTTAATTGCTGATCATGGTGTGACCTTAATGATCGTGGGTGCCTTGGTTGCCATTGGTATTCCGCTCATCGAGTTTGCCGGCGCAGCCATTAAGCACCAGACGCTGCTGGGTAATTATCCAATGCGTATACGCTGGCTTGCACACAACTATTTACTACAACAAAGCATTGAATTTTATCAGAATGATTTAGCTGGCAGGCTTTCTACTAAGGTGATGCAAACCGCCCTGGCGGTGCGTGAAACCGTGATGAAATTGATGGACGTGTTGCTGTACGTCACCGTCTATTTCTTCTCCGTGGTGGGCTTATTAGCCAGTGCCGATGTTCGCTTAGCATTGCCGTTACTCGCTTGGTTGCTGGCGTACATCTGTGTGTTGCGCTATTTCCTGCCGCGACTCAAACGTATTAGCGCCGCTCAAGCTGACGCGCGCGCCACCATGACCGGCGCTGTTGTTGATAGCTACACCAACATTCATACGGTTAAATTATTCTCCCATGCCCAGCGCGAATCGGATTATGCCAAGGGCACCATGAGGCAGTTTCTATCCACCGTGTATCCGCAAATGCGCATGGTCACCCACCTTGATTTTGCCGTGGCACTTATTAACTACTCCATGTTGGTAATTATTGCCGGTGTTGCCATTTATTTATGGTCACTTGGCAGCATTACGACCGGCGCTATTGCCGTCGCGTTGGCATTATCGCTACGGCTACACGGGATGTCGGTGTGGATCATGTGGGAAGTGAGTTCGTTGTTTGAAAACATTGGTACCGTGCAAGACGGCATCAATACGCTGTCGCAGCCAGTATCCATACAAGATCAAGCCGACGCCAAACCACTGCAAGTCTCGGCGGGTAAAATCGA
The DNA here is from genome assembly GCF_019457915.1 of Neiella holothuriorum. Lineage (GTDB taxonomy): Bacteria > Pseudomonadota > Gammaproteobacteria > Enterobacterales > Neiellaceae > Neiella > Neiella holothuriorum. The sequence goes on along the minus strand of NZ_JAHZSS010000002.1, from coordinate 82,976 downwards.
GTTTAAAAACCTCCACTTTAGCTACGGCGAAAAAACCATTTTCAACGATTTGAATTTGACCATTCAGCCGGGCGAAAAAATTGGATTAGTCGGCCGCTCAGGCGCGGGTAAGTCAACACTGGTCAACTTACTACTGCGTTTTTATGACCCAACCTCCGGCAAAATTTGTGTCGATGATCAACCGATTCAGTCAGTGCAACAAGACAGCTTGCGCCAACACATTGGCATGGTCACGCAAGATACTTCGCTGCTGCACCGCTCGGTGCGCGAAAATATTTTGTTTGGCCGCCCCGATGCCAGCGAACAAGATTTGGTCAAAGCAGCACAGCGCGCAGAAGCCGATGAGTTTATTGCTACGTTAAGCGACAACCATGGCCGCACAGGTTACGACGCCATGGTTGGCGAGCGGGGAGTTAAGCTTTCTGGTGGCCAACGCCAGCGGATTGCGATCGCTCGAGTGCTACTCAAAGACGCGCCAGTACTGGTGTTGGACGAAGCCACTTCAGCGCTGGATTCAGAAGTTGAAATGGCTATTCAGCGCAGCCTCAATGAATTAATGGCAGGCAAAACAGTGATTGCCATTGCTCACCGTTTGTCGACTATTGCCGCCCTTGATCGTCTTATTGTGCTCGATGAAGGCCGCATCATCGAGCAGGGCAGCCACCAAGAATTGCTCGCCAAGAACGGCACTTACGCTCGCCTTTGGCAGCATCAGTCGGGTGGTTTTTTGGGAGTAGAGTAGGTAACGGTTAGGTTGAAGTAACGAAGTATGAGTGGATATAGCTCACCAGCATTCACCCTTCGACAAGCTCTGGGCGAACGCTTTTGATAAATAAGTGCATAAATCTAAGCCTCATTTAGGCTTAGCTTAAGCCTCCGTTCGTACCGAGGCTCTTAAAGTACGAACAGAAGGCGATGCCAACACTCGGTTTATTTTTTAACTGGGCGTTGCCAGTTTTCAATGCTGCGAGCACGTGCCCTAGTGATTACTAACTCACCTGCTTTCACGTTAGTGGTAACGGTTGTTCCAGCGCCGACGGTTGCCCCTTTGCCAATAGTAACCGGAGCCACCAACTGCGAGTCTGAACCTACAAACACGTCATCTTCAATCACGGTTTTGTGTTTATTCGCCCCATCGTAGTTGCACGTGATGGTGCCAGCGCCAATGTTAACGCCTTTGCCTATTTCACTATCACCGAGGTAAGTCAGGTGGTTGGCTTTAGAGCCATTACCCAAGTAGGTATTCTTCATTTCAACAAAATTGCCAACATGAGCATCATCGGCCAATACAGCCCCTGGGCGCAGGCGCGCAAAAGGGCCTACCGTGCATTGAGCGCCAACCTGTGCAGATTCAATAATGGAGTTCGGGCGAATCACGCTATCTTCACCAACAGAACAATTGGTGAGCACACTATTGGCACCAATTTTCACGCCATCGGCCAACGTCACTTTGCCTTCAAAAACAACGTTCACATCGATTTCAACGTCTTGGCCAACGGTCAGCTCACCGCGCACATCAATCCGAGCCGGATCGCGCAGTAATGCGCCGGCACGCATCAGGCGTTCGGCCTGTAAACGCTGATATTCGCGTTCTAAGCTGGCGAGCTGAACTTTGTCGTTAACACCTTCAACTTCCGCTTCGGTGGCTGGGTGTGCCGCAACAATACTACGGCCTTCTGACGCAGCCATCGCAATAATGTCCGTGAGGTAATACTCGCCTTGGGCATTGTTGTTATCTAAGTTGCTTAACCAGCGTTTTAAGTTAGCAGCATCGGCGCACAAAATACCGGTGTTACATTCATTAATTTCAAGCTGCTCTGGCGACGCATCTTTTTGTTCAATAATGCCAACCACTTGGTTGCTGTCATCACGAATAATACGGCCGTAGCCCATTGGATTTGCCAGTTTCACCGTCAATAAGCCAATGCCACCTTCTGGCTGAGAAGCCACCAGCGCGTTAAGCGTTTCTGTACTGGTAAGCGGTACATCGCCATACAGGATCAATACTTTGTCATCATTATTAATAGCTGGCAGAGCTTGATCAACAGCATGGCCCGTGCCCAACTGTTGCGCTTGCTCGGCCCATTGTAAGTCGCGAGCCGCCAGCGATTGTTTAACTAAATCGCCGCCATGGCCGTACACCAAATGAATGTTTTCTGCGCCAACTTCACTGGCAGCATCGATGACATGCTCTACTAGCGATTGGTGGGCGAGGGTGTGCAGTACTTTAGGAAGACGGGAGCGCATGCGGGTGCCTTTGCCGGCAGCCAAAATGACAACACTCAAAGCCATGGGAAAATCCTTGTTTGTTCAGTTTGCAACTGATGGGAATGGGATATCTGAAAAATGGTAATGCATCGGGGCAAGTATGCAAACTTTAAATGGTTTTGCTATTGCAAAATCAGGGCGTTAGCAAACATTACCAGTAACTTAAACTAACTTACCCCAGCGACTTAACATACTAGAGCGTTAACTCGTTGTGCTGTACTTGGTTACGGCCACCGTTCTTGGCTCGATACAAGGCTACATCGGCATGTTTGAGTAACATTTCAGTCCGCTCATTAGCCGGTAGAGCCTCCAGCGCTTCAAGCTGCTCAGCCGAGGCAAAGGTGGTGCCTATACTGATCGTCAATTCAGGCAGATTCTCTGGCATGCCGTTTTCTACGGTCACCCGATAACGCTCGGCAATCGGCGCAATGTGGTGACTCTTGGAGTTGGGTAACACCACAACAAACTCTTCACCACCTAGCCGTGCCACCATATCCAGGCCACGGGTGTTAAGCCCGAGGATCTCGGCAACTTCCATCAAAACCTTATCGCCAACATCATGGCCAAACGTGTCGTTAACATGCTTGAAATGATCGATATCGAGCATCAATACGCCTAAACCACCGTCCATTGATTCGAGCGACTTCAACAGGCCTTTCATCTCAGCAAAAAACGCTCGGCGGTTATTCAGGCCGGTTAGGTTGTCGGTGTGCGCTTGATGGCGCAGCCGTTGGGTTGTTTGCTGTAATGCTTCATTGCGGAACTCAAGCTGTTGCTGCACCAGCTTGTATTCAGTGACATCTTGGAACACGCCGAACAAAGCCACTGGATCACCTTCAGAGTTAACTTCGGTATCACCTTTACTGCGCACGTAGCGCACTTCTTCTCGGCTGTTGATAATGCGTAGCTCAAACTCAAAACTTTGGCGCTGTGCAATCGCTTCTTCAATGTACGCTTTTACTTTGTCGCGGTCGTCAGGGTGATAAAAATCAACGGCATCATCAAGGCTTGGCTGGTAATCACGCGGGTCAACATCATGGATGCGGTAAACCTGCTCAGACCAACTCACCTTATTGCTAATCAGATCAACGCTCCAATAGCCAATACCAGCCATTTGTTCACTCATGGTCAGCATGTGCATGCGTTCACGAGACTGAGCTTCCGCCGCAACCCGATCGGACATGTCGCGGATCACCCCCACAAACATGTGTTGTTGCTCAATCTGCTGCTTGGAAATTGCAATTTCGATGGGAAACAAAGAACCGTCATGACGCTTTGCTAACACCTGCCGGTTGCGGCCAACGTTACGAATTGTGCTGCCATGATTCAGCATCATGTTGTCATGGTGATCAGCAATAGACTTTGGCATCAGCTCTTTGACATCAATACCCATCAACTTACCGGCTTGATAACCAAACATGTTATGAGCTGCCTCGTTGGCAAACTCAATATGGCTATCGGTGCGCACAACAATCACGCTGTCGATCAGCATGTTAAATGTCGCTAACGGTGATGCGCCTACTTCAATGTCTGTCATCTTCAATCTTTTGCCACTTATGGTCAGGCCACTGCTGTTTTTTGTTAAAAAGTGTGTCGTTAGCTGGCTAAACGGCTCTATTGTGCACTTTTTAGCCAGCTGAGCACAGACCCCAGGCTGACATAAATACAGCGAGTCTGTAATATGTTTGCTCGAATATTGTATACAAATAATTAAAAACGGTCCGTTAGAGTCCGTTCTATCATTTACACATTGTCAGGGTAAGAGCTCGTGAAAAAATTATCTGTTTTGCTAGCAAGCATGCTCTTCGTGCTTGTAAGCGCTCCCACATCGGCCAAAGAGTGGCCCAAAAATCAGCCGGAAGATAAATTCCGTCAGTTAGAAGAAATTCTACCAACCCCCAACAGCTATCGCACTGGTTCAGGCGCTCCAGGTCATGCCTACTGGCAGCAACAAGCTGACTATCATATTCAGGTCAAATTAGACGATGATAAGCAGCGCATTGAAGGCCAAGAGCGCATCACCTACACCAACAATAGTCCAGATACCTTAAGTTATCTGTGGGTGCAGCTTGATCAAAATCGCTTTCGTTCTGATTCCGATTATAACGTAGCGATGCCAGGGGTAACGCGCTATGAAGTTAAACCGCGTGACGCTGGTGACAAAATCTCACTAAAAGATTTCCGAGGCCGTGTTGCTCGTCAAGAATTTGAAGGCGGCTACACCATTACCCAAGTTGCCGACGGCGCTGGTAACTCACTGCCTCACATCATCAACAAAACCATGATGCGTATCGACTTACCTGCCGCACTGCAGCCGGGTGATCAAACCCAATTGCAAATCGGTTGGGCACACAACATTGTGGAAGCCAAAAAACACGGTGGCCGCGGTGGCTACGAATACTTTGAGCGCGATGGCAACTACCTGTACGAAGTTGCCCAGTGGTTCCCTCGCATGGCGGTTTACGATGACGTCAACGGCTGGCAGAACAAGCAGTTCTTGGGTCGCGGTGAATTCGCACTGGAATTTGGTGACTACACGGTAGAAATCAACGTACCGGCCGACCACATTGTGGCTTCTACCGGTGAGCTGCAAAATGCAGACGACGTGCTAACCGCCGCGCAAAAAACGCGCTTAGCCGAAGCGCAAGGCGCCAACACACAAGTAATGATTGTGACCGAGCAAGAAGCGCTGGCGAACGAGAAAACCAAAGCAACCGACCGCAAAACTTGGATCTTCAAAGCCGACAACGTGCGTGACTTTGCGTGGGCGTCATCGCGTAAATTCCTTTGGGATGCAATGACGGTTAAAAGTGGCGAGCAAGACGTTTGGGCTATGTCTTACTATCCAGAAGAAGGCTTGCCGCTATGGCCAACCTATTCCACTCAGTCAATTGTTCACACCATTGAGCAATACAACAAGTACGCCTTTGACTACCCGTATCCGGTTGCCATTTCGGTAAACGGCCCAGTAGGTGGTATGGAATACCCAATGATCACCTTCAATGGCCCACGGCCAGAAATTGAAGAAGATGATCGCACCAAGCGGACTTATTCACGCCGTACCAAATACGGACTAATTTCGGTGATCATTCACGAAATTGGACACATTTACTTCCCAATGATCGTGAACTCCGACGAACGCCAGTGGACTTGGATGGACGAAGGGTTAAACACCTATCTACAATTCTTGGCCGAGCAAGCTTGGGAAGAAAACTACCCGAGCCGCCGCGGTGAGCCACGCAAAATCATTGATTACATGGCATCGCCAAACCAAGTCCCCATCATGACCAACTCAGAAAGTATCCTGCAGTTCGGTAACAATGCCTATGGCAAGCCTGCTACCGCGCTTAACATCCTGCGCGAAACCATTATGGGCCGTGAGCTGTTTGACCACGCATTCCGCGAATACGGCAAGCGTTGGAAGTTTAAGCGCCCAATGCCAGCAGACTTTTTCCGCACCATTGAAGATGCCTCAGCGGTTGATTTGGACTGGTTCTGGCGCGGCTGGTTCTACAGCACCGATCACGTTGATATCAGCATCGACAGTGTACGTGTCATGTCGCCTGACACACTTATCCCAGAAGTTGAGCAGCCATTCAAACGTGCACAACACGAAGCCGAACCAACCTCTATTACCGTCATTCGCAATGAAGGGATGGAGCGTCGCGTTGAGCAGTTCCCAGAGCTAAAAGACTTCTACAACGACAACGATGAGTTCACTGTCACGAATACCGACATCAACAAATACACCAAAGCCAAAAAGAAATTTGAAGATTGGGAAGAAGAAGTACGCAACAGCCACGGCTTTGCTTACGTCGTCGATTTTTCCAACATTGGCGGTTTGGTGATGCCATTAATCTTGCAGTTGGACTACCAAGACGGCAGCTCAGAGCTGGTTCATATCCCTGCAGAGATCTGGCGTTCAAACCCAAAGAAAACCTCCAAGTTGCTATGGCGGGACAAAAAGCTGGCGAGCGTGACGTTAGATCCACATTGGCAAACCGCCGACGTCGATCTGGCTAACAATCACTTCCCACGCCAAATTTTACCGTCGCGTTTAGAGCTGTATAAGGCGAAAAAACGCAAAAATCTGATGAAGGAAGCGCAAGCCGAACTCAAAGGTGATAGCGACGACGAAGCAACAGAAACAGAAGGCAAGTAAGTGCACATGCCACAATTGTTTAAACGGGCACTAGCAGCAACCTTATTGCTGCTAGTGGGGTGTAGTGCCGTATCGGCGCACACTTACCACGCCATTCGCACCACCATTAGTCAGAATGAAAATTCAGGTACGGTGGAGATTGTGCACCGTGCATTTGCCGCCGATGTCAGCGCGTTGCTAGCCGCCGAGCAAAACAAAGCCGTGGAAATCAGCGACAGCAATGATCATCAACAATGGTTACAAAGCTACTGGAACCGTTACTTTGCGCTGCTTGATAGCAATAAAAAAGACCTCCCTTTAAGCTGGGTTGGTGTTGAGGTAGACGACCATTACGTGTGGGTTTATCAGGAATATCAAGGCAACGTGAAAACGCTGATGGAAGCGCAACTTCATAACGGCTTGTTGATGGGTAAATTTGACCACCAGATCAACACGGTGGACGTAAAGCTCGACAGCCACAAAGCAGCGCTGGTGTTTACCGAAACGAATCTACGCCAGCCGCTGCTAGCTCCACCAGCGCAGAGCAGCCACCACCACCATTAAGCACAGCTCTCGTAACATGATGACAGGCCGAGCAATATGCTCGGCCTGATTGTTTCTAGCCAAATCTGCAATAGTCGTATCAAGTCATATGCCTTTATCAGCATCTTCGGCATACTGCCTTTTATCGGATGTTTGGCTTAAATAGGTACCACCATGTCCCAACAACTATTTGATTTGAGTGGCCAAGTCGCCATGGTGACCGGTTGCAGCACAGGCTTGGGGCAGGCAATGGCCATAGCCTTGGCGCAAGCTGGTTGCAACATCGTTGCGATAGGAGTTTCTGATCCCAAAGAAACGGTAACCGCTATAGAACAGGCCGGTCAGCGTTGCCATGTGATTCATGCGGATCTGGCACAGGTGAATGATATGGCCAAACTGGTATCAGAAGCGGTAGAAGCGTTTGGTCAGCTCAATATTTTAGTGAACAACGCAGGTATTATTCGCCGCGCCGATGCGGTTGATTTTACCGAAGCCGATTGGGATGCCGTGATGGACGTGAATATCAAATCACTATTTCTGCTTTCGCAAGCCGCCGCGAAGCACTGGATTGGTCAACACAGCAAGGGAAAAATCATCAACATCGCCTCCATGCTGTCGTTTCAAGGTGGCATTCGGGTTCCGTCCTACACCGCCTCTAAAAGTGGTGTACTGGGCCTAACTCGCGCACTGGCCAACGAATGGGCAAAATACAACATTAACGTGAACGCCATTGCGCCCGGTTATATGGCCACAAATAATACCGCCGCGCTGCAAGCAGACGTTCAACGCAACCAAGAGATTCTAGCGCGCATTCCGGCCGAACGTTGGGGTCAACCGGCCGACTTAGCAGGCCCTGTGGTGTTTCTTGCCTCGGCGGCATCCGATTACATGCATGGCCACACCATGGCCGTTGATGGCGGCTGGCTAGCTCGCTAGCCCTGTTCGAGAGCCACCCTTCGACAAGCTCTGGGCGAACGCATCATTCCGTTTGTACTGAGATATCGAAGGAAGAAGTCTAATTCAGTTCGTACTGAGGCTTTCGAAGCATGCACGGGTAACTTGAAAAAAGAAAAGAGTAGCGACAATAACCAGCTAGTTTAAGTAACAGGCGAGCCGTCTGGGCGGAGTAGAGCGGTTTCTTCTGCGCCCGGATCGTAAAGAGAAACCGTATTACGGCCGCTCGACTTAGCGCAATACAAGGCTTCATCGGCATCGGCTAACATTCGGCCTAGTTTATAGCCCGATAGTTGGTTATCACTCACGCCAAAACTCGCGCGAATAGTAAAATTGTAACCCGACGGTTTGGTGTCGATCTGCTCAATGGCAACACGACACTTCTCTGCCACATCCATGGCCACATCGCAGTCACAACCTAACAGCAGAATACAAAATTCTTCGCCGCCAATACGGGCAAACACATCATTGTGGCGCGCCACTTGTTGGCAAGCTTCCGCTACCTGTTTCAGCGCCCAATCACCGCAGGCATGACCATAAGTGTCATTTATTTTTTTGAACAAATCCAAGTCGAACAGCACCATACTCACAGCTTGCTTACTGTCCTGAGCGTACTCCAACGCCGTACCGGCCAATTGCGTAAAGTGACCTCGGTTAAATACTCCGGTTAGTGCATCGTATTCCGCCAACTGCTTTAAGCGTGTGTGATTGCGGCGGGTTCGATACATAAACATGCAAAGCACCAACAAGGCAAAACACAGCAGCGAAATAAACAGGCGGTCATTTTCAACATTTGCAGCAAGTAATTTTTCTTTGGTTTCCAGCAACTCGTTCTGGCTGCTAAGCAGCATAATCTCATTTTCTTTTTCGGTGATTTGCTGCTGTGCCAGTTGGTAAGCCATCAGCTTGGATGTGACATTATTCAAGTAGCTATGGCGCAGCTCTGCGTGTTTGTCCATTAACTCAATGGCAGCATTCAAGTCGCCCTCGGCGCGGCGAATATCCGCAAGTAACTGATAAGCACTCGACAAACGTGCTTTATTCACATCCACAATATCAAAATCGGTTAAGCGGCTAAGCAAGGCAACTGCTTGATTTTTTTGTTCTAATTGCCAGTAGGCATTAGCTAACACGTAGTTGGCATCAATAATCAATGGCGGGTAGTCAGCAGCTTCAAATTCAGCTATTTTTGGTTGGAGTATCGCCACCACCATATCTAAGGCCCCATCAACCAAGTGACGCTCAGCCCGCACAGCTGTTGCAAAAGCTGACAGCATCGGGAAACCACTACACTCAGCTTTGGAGTCAGTTAATAAGGTATTTGGTGAAAGTGGAAGATTTAGCTTGTTCAACGCATCAATCATCAAAATGGTTGCAACACAGCGCCGGCGGGTATTGTCAGCCAAGCCAAACAACTCTGTAGCATGAGTTAAGCCCAGCTTATATTGCTCAATTTGGTTATAGAAAATAGCCTTTACAGCTAAAGCATTTTGATAATCTTCAGACGTTTTCTCAGCGCCAGCAATCAGCTGGGTGAGTACATCTATTGTTTCCAGTCCCTTTAACCAATTACCTCTAGCGCTGTACACGTTTACAAGCGTGTTGGTTACCAACACCTTCAAGTCATGGGGAATGGGCTGCTCGAACAATGGTTCTAAAGTGACTTCTGCGCCGTCAAAGTTACCTTGTAATGCTTCGGAGTAGCCTTGGAAAAACGTGAGGTAATACGTTTCAGTTGAGGAAAGAGAGCGGGCTTCAAGCTCGGTAATGACTATCGCCATGCGAGCGGGATCTTCGGAGCGAACTTGTAAGCCTTGTGCGATAAGCTCATTTGTTGGTATTTGCTCCTCGGCTTTTACGCCGCTACAAAGCACCAACCAACCTATGCAGATGTAGCTAAAAAATCGCACCATTCAATGAGTCTTATCGTAAATTCTACCGCTCAGGGCATTAACCATGTTGCCCTGCCATTCTGTACAAACTACCAACAAAACTAAGGGAAAGGAACAAATTGCATACAAACTACGAGGTTTTCTTGGCGCTTGCCAAAAATCCAACAGTCAGACTAATTAGATAAGTTGAAGAAATCACCAAGGTGTCGCAAACAAAAGAACAACCACCTCCTCGTTCACACAGTGGCTCTAGCGGAGTGGTCGAGGTGAGTCGGCATAAGAAAGTGTTCATGTTTCGAGAGCTTAGACACTAACGTTCAAATAGTAATTTAACTAACAAGTGAGCCGTCTGGGCGGAGTAGGGCGGTTTGTTCAGCGCCCGGATCATAAAGATAAACTGTATTGCGACCGCTGGACTTAGCACAATACAGGGCTTCGTCGGCATCAGCCAAAATGCGGTCTAAATTGTAACCTGAGAGTTGATTGTCACTCACGCCAAAACTGCCGCTGACTTTAAAATCAAAACCGGACTTTTTGGTGTCAATGCCGTAAATAGCACGGCGGCATTTTTCAGCAACGTCTAATGCTGTATGGCTGTCGCAGCCAAGTAGCAAGAAGCAGAATTCTTCTCCGCCAACCCGAGCAAACACATCGTTTTTACGGGTTAATTCCTGACATACGCCAGCAACCTGTTTTAACACCCAGTCACCACAGGCGTGGCCATAGGTATCATTTACTTTCTTAAATAAATCGAGGTCAAATAGCACTACAGCCACTGACTTCTTGCTGTCTTGAGAAAATTGCAGAGCACTTTTGGCTAGTTGGGTAAAGTGACCACGGTTATGAACACCAGTTAAGGCATCAAATTCGGCAAGCTGGCGCAAACGTTGTTGATTGCGGTGCGAGCGGAAAACGTAAAGGCAAAGCAGAATTAACACCAAAGATAACAATAAAATAAGCAATCGATTATTTTCAGTCTCTGCCGCAAGCAACAGTTTATTGGCAGCAAGTAGCTTAATTTCATTATCTTTTTCAATGCTATGTTGCTGCGCTAACTGGAATGCTAAACGCTTTGCCGTTACGTCATTAAGGTATTGTTCACGAAGCTTTACGTGACGTTGCATCAGTTCGAAGGCGTTACCCAATTGACCTTGGGAGTAACGAATCTTGGCCAATAGTAATAAGACGTCTGCCAATTTAGCTTTATTGGAGTTGGCAACGTCCATTGCTAAGAGCTGCTCTAGTAGCTGCTCTGCTTTAGCTACCAGCCCTTGTTGCCAATAAGCCTTCGCCAAGGCATAGAAACCATTGAGAATAAGTGGTGGATACTTTGTTTGGTTAAAAAAAGTTACTCTGGATTCGAGTAAAGCTATCACGTCCGAATGTTTTGATTCGAGTAAGTGGCGTTCAGCCATGTAAGTAGCAGTAAAAGCTTCGAGTACTTTGTATGATTGGCATGCTTCGAAAGCGCTAGCCGGAATAGTTGAATCGGGAAGAGGTTTGTTTAACCGGTTAGAGGACTCAATAATCAAGTTAGCCGCAGCGCAGGTCTGCCTATCGCCACTAGCGATAGAAAACAACTCCAATGCTGAGGCCAAACCAAGCTCAAATTGCTCGATTTGGTTGTAAAAAACGCCTTTTACAGCAAGGGCATTTTGGTAAAGGTTCGAGCTTTTATTCAGCTCTTGCATATGCAAGGTCAGCACTTGAGTGGATGCCAAACCTTTCGACCAGTTACCTTGAGCCGCATTCACATTGACTAAAAGAGTTGTCGATAAAACCCGAACCTCAGCAACAACTGAGGTTTCCAGTAGCCCCTCAATAACTTTACCTGAGTTTTTGAAGCTACCCTGGGCTGCTAACAAGTAGCCTTCAAGGTAAGTAAGGTACTCCTGCTCTTCTCGGGATAAATCTCTAGATTTGAGTACCTGAACGATTTCTGTAAGCCTGCCCTTGCTTGATGAGCGTAAACTGACCGCTTCATCAATAAGTTGAGACGAGTCAGTCTGTTCAGCGGAGTAACCTACTCCGCTGAATATAAAAAACATGCAAAAACAAAAGATGTATTGTTTCAGCATTTATTCTTCTTTCGCGTCACTTTCTTCGCTGCCATCATCATCCTCTGCAGGTATTAGCATACAAACAGTATCTGGGCATACATCCAATTGGCGCTCAAGCGCCGTTACATTTTTATTAACTAAGGCATTTTTAAGCTCGACAGATAATTCTGATTGCGCAATGGCCGCATCAAAGGCTTCGGCATTGTTTAATGAAGAGTCGGCGCCCATTTTTTCGAGCAGTTCAATAACAGCTGACATAAGTTTCCCTCTACAAAAAGTCGTGTTAATCATCTATCAACACGGGTTATAAAAATGGTTGCTAAGCCGAGCATGGTGCTAATTGAGCTTGCTCATCTAAGCGTCTAATTTGCTCAAGTAATTGCTGATTTTTCTCCATTGGCTTTGCCGGCGGAATCACCAAGGTGGTGTGTTGGTGGAGTTCGGCATTTGGCAAGTCAGCCAGCGCAATGTGCTCTGCTCGAACCATATCAATAGGCAGCACAGCCGCTTCATACAAAATCACTTGATGATCGCTTGGGTAGTCATTGGCTAGCAAGCCAACCAACAGAGCAAGCTTGTTTTTGTCGGAATTAAATTTGCCAAGTGTTTTGTCACCAGCCACGCCAATTTGCCACAAAATCAAATAAGCCGATGGATCAAGTCTGCGTTTATAAAACATAAACTGGCTGGCTTCGTATTGCTGGCAACCAAACTTACCCGGATCGATTCCTAAATCCGCCACTAAGCAATCTTCAGCTGAAATTCCCGGCTCCATATAAGCCTCGAAACCTTCTAACTTGGCTTGCTGAATAGATTTGTGTGGGGCTAAGGCAAACACGCCAGGGTGACCGTAAAAAGCGCCAACTACATTTTTGCCAGCTCTCACTTCCGCTAACATGGCTTCAACCATTTCGTTATAGGTGATATTGCGATTTTTCCCTTCGGCGTAATACATCTGCAAGCTGCGCACATCTGGATGCATTTCTTTTAGCCAAAGCTCTACAATGCCGTCGGATACGCCTGAAAAAACCACATCGGCCTGTTCAATATGACTGCGACTAATAGGGCTAATGTGGGCCCCAAGCTTCATACCAATACCAACACAAACAAGACTGCCTGACATGGTGTGCTCTCCGTATTTTAACTGCGTTAACTTAACAAGATAATGACAACTGGCAAAGTATATTTGACCATTAATTAGTCACTTGCCGGATCTACCACTTGGATTCGTTCATTTGGTAGCACTGCATTGAGGATTCACCCTTTTCCTTCTGAGCTGCTTCCTGCTCAACAAAACCTAATTTTTTGAGAAAACGCTTGGTAGCCAAGTTGCTGATTTTAAATTCCGCATCAATAGCTTTGAGACTTAATTTACCGAAACCATAATCCATTACTGCAGCCATCACTTCCTCCGGATATAGTCGGCCGTTGGCGCTGGGAAGTAACATTAGGCCGATATGGGCTTGCTTTTTTGCAGCACAAATTTGATACAAACCGATGATGCCAATAGAGTTTTGCGATGATTTTTCAATAATCACCCAGGTAATGATTTTACCCGACTGACAAGCTTGCAAGGTTTTATTAAATAGCTTGTCACACCCTTCCTCATCCAACGGAGGGGCAATGTTTCGCATCACTTTGTCATTACCGTAGAGCTGCTGAAACACATTCAGATGCGACTCATCTAGTGGGATTAGACGCAAGCGCTCGCTCGCTAATTCGTTAGTCATAAACAGCTTCGGTCATTTTTGTTGAGCAAAACGAATCACACCTAGCTCATGCTCGGCACGATCAAATACCACGTAGTAATCATTTAATAGCGGCAAGCCGATTAAGCTTTGGTTGGGCCAATTCGGCAACTGACTAATTATTTTAAACACTGCTTTGCCCGGCGTTGGGCTGTTGATTTGCCAGTAATCACTTGGCTTGCAGGTAAGCCGCTGATCACCGTGCTCGGCGCTGGCAAAGTAAAAATGTAGATCGGGCCATTTGCTTAAATCTAACTTGCTGGCATCAATACCTGTTGCCATAAATTGCATGTCTTTAAACGGCGCTATCAGCTCAGCAAATTCTGCGGAAATGGCGTTAAGGCTTTGCTCAAGATGTTGGAACAAGTCATTGGTTAGGGCCAAAACTGAGCAGCCGGTATCAACAATGGCGTTGGTAAAGTAGTTGTGCTCATGGGCTTTATCAATTGGTGCCGCTGCTATTGGTTCACCATCACCAACCTGAAATTTGGTCAGTACCACGTTGTAGTAGCAGTCGTGCATCACATCAATGGTTTTAAAGTCGCCCTGATATAGTTCTGAGTGCTCTTCGCCCCCGCCGAGTACCAAATAGCCTTGGTTGAGCGGATCGGCTTTTAGCGCTTCATCATCGGCTTTTTCGCAAGTTACATGAATGCTGGATCGCTTGCTGTAAAACGACCATTTGTTGGCAGTAAGGCCGAGCTCTTCAATCTGAGTAAAGTAAGGGATTAGATCTTGCTCGGGCTGCTGCCAGAGGAATTTTTTGAACTGTTTTAAGTCATCACTATTGAAGTGAGCATTGCCCAGCTCAACACATTCTGGGGTACCAAATGGCCACGGGTAAGTGTGGGGCGGTTGTACTTGATGTTGCTCAATGTAGTGGGCTAAGTCATAGCTTTTGTTGAGGTGGCGATAGGCCAAACCTAGAATGCCATTTCCTTTGCCAAAGGTAGCGTGTTGTTCTTTGTTAGAGATAAGCGCTACGTGGCATTCGGGTAAGGTAATGGCGTCTTCTGCGTGCTCTACGGTTACTTGAGTTTTGATAACCGGGCCGTCCCAGCCACCTACGCCATAGGTGACTTCTTGTGCCAGCGTAGTGGCCTCTAACAAGGAGTCTTGCGCGGCATGGTACGACTGGTGGTCAAGCACTAGGGTAGAGCTGCCGCTGTCGAGCAACAAGTTGACCGGGCTTTTCTCGCTGCCAATGTGGAATGTGGCGGTGTAATCACCACTGGCGTAGACGTTGGTAATTGGCAGCTTGATAGTTTTGGCGCTGGTCATGATGGGTGATGCCTTTGCTTTGTTTTTGAATTAGCTGGTTTTTATCCTACTTGGAGGCGAGGGGAGAAGCTAGTTTCGTGTTTGTTGTTCTGATTAGGATGGACAAATTTAGCAGTAGAGGTTGGTTTGTTCATCCTTCGACAAACTCAGGACGAACGGCAAGACTAAATATGAGCAGACAACAGATACAAAAAAGGCTCCCGAAGGAGCCTTTTTTCATACCTGAGCTGGTATTAACCAAAACGTTGCTTGGTGTATTCCACCACGCGTAGCTGAGCAATTGCTTTTGAAAGCTCTTGCGCGGCTTTTGCGTAATCAAAGTCAGCACTTTGATCGGCAATTTGCGCTTCTGCGCGACGTTTTGCTTCGGCCGCTTCGGCCGCATCAATGTCAGTGGCTCGAATAGCAACATCAGCCAAAACGGTGACGCTACCTGGTTGAACCTCAAGCATTCCGCCGGAGAGGTACATAACTTCCTCTTCGCCGTGCTGCTTAACAATGCGAACCATGCCAGGCTTAAGCTGTGTTAGTAGTGGGGCGTGACCGGCATTAATTCCCAATTCACCTTCACTACCAGCAACTTGCAGGCTCTCAACGCGGCCACTGAAAATTTCGCTTTCAGCGCTAACCACATCGAGGTGTACCGTCATAGCCATAGCTTGCTCCTAATGGTCGTATGCTTAAACGTTTTGCGCTTTCTCAACCGCTTCGTCGATGCTACCAACCATGTAGAAAGCCTGCTCTGGCAAGTGATCATACTCACCAGCCAAAATGCCTTTAAAGCCATGGATAGTATCTTTCAAGCTTACGTATTTACCAGGCGAGCCGGTGAATACTTCAGCTACGAAGAATGGTTGTGATAAGAAACGCTGAACTTTACGAGCGCGGGCTACGATCAACTTATCTTCTTCAGATAATTCGTCCATACCCAGAATCGCAATAATGTCTTTTAGCTCTTTATAACGCTGTAGCTGAGACTGTACGTCACGGGCTACTTCGTAGTGCTCTTGCCCAATTACCAATGGATCTAACTGACGAGAGGTAGAATCCAGTGGGTCAATCGCAGGGTAAATACCCAGAGCAGCAATATCACGGCTCAGTACAACCGTTGCATCCAAGTGAGCAAAGGTGGTTGCTGGAGACGGGTCAGTCAAGTCATCCGCTGGTACGTATACCGCCTGGATCGAGGTAATCGAACCAGTTTTAGTTGAAGTAATACGTTCCTGAAGAACACCCATCTCTTCGGCCAGAGTAGGCTGGTAACCTACCGCCGATGGCATACGACCCAACAGTGCAGATACCTCAGTACCAGCTAGGGTGTAACGATAGATGTTATCAACGAACAGCAGTACGTCACGGCCTTCGTCACGGAATTTCTCAGCCATTGTTAGGCCAGTCAATGCAACGCGCAAACGGTTACCCGGTGGCTCGTTCATCTGACCATATACCATGGCTACTTTTGACTCTTCTGGCTTCTCAATGTTAACAACGCCAGCTTCCTGCATTTCGTGGTAGAAGTCGTTACCCTCACGAGTGCGCTCACCTACACCAGCGAACACTGATAAACCAGAGTGTTGCAGGGCGATGTTGTTAATCAGCTCCATCATGTTTACGGTTTTACCAACACCGGCACCACCGAACAGACCAACTTTACCACCCTTAGCGAACGGACATACGAGGTCAATAACCTTAATGCCTGTTTCGAGTAGCTCAGTTGAGCTTGATTGATCTTCATAGCTTGGCGCTTCACGGTGAATTACATAACGCTCGTCTTCACCGATTGGGCCACATTCGTCAATAGGCGTACCCAAGACGTTCATGATACGGCCGAGGGTCGCGGTACCTACTGGTACTTTGATGCCTTCGCCGGTATTAACTACTTCTTCGCCACGGCGAAGACCTTCAGAAGCACCCATGGCGATGGTACGAACAACGCCGCCACCCAGCTGCTGCTGAACTTCCAATACCAGATCCACTCTAGTCACAGTTAACGCATCGTATACCTGTGGCACGGCCTCTTGTGGGAACTCTACGTCCACAACGGCGCCGATAATCTGGACGATTTTACCGTTACTCATTGTATTTCCTCTGAATCTCGTTTGATTCTCTACCTACACGGCAGCCGCACCGGAGACGATCTCGGTCAACTCTTGGGTAATACTAGCCTGACGGGCTTTGTTGTACACCAGCGTTAAGTCGTCAATTAGGTTGCCTGCGTTATCAGTAGCGGCTTTCATCGCTACCATTCGTGCGGCCTGTTCACATGCCAGGTTTTCTACCACGCCTTGATACACCTGTGATTCGGTGTAGCGTACCAATAACTGATCGAGCAGTTCTTTGGCATCTGGCTCGTAGATGTAATCCCAACGATGCTTCAAATCGTCGTCATCTGACTTAGGTAGAGGCAGCAACTGATCAATGGTCGGATCCTGCTTCATCGTGTTCACAAACTTGTTGCTTACCACGTAGAGGCGGTCAATTTCACCATTATCGTATTTCTCCAGCATCACCTTCACAGTACCAATTAGGTCCTGTACCGATGGGCTGTCGCCCAGGCCGGAAGCTTGTGCAATTACGTTACCGCCTAAGCTGTTGAAAAACGCAGTTGCTTTGCTGCCGATCAGTGCCATGTCGACTTCAACGTCTTTGTCTTGCCAAGCTTTCATGTCATTGATGACTGACTTGAACAAGTTGATGTTGAGGCCGCCACATAAGCCACGGTCTGTAGAAATGATAATGTAGCCGACACGCTTGGCTTCACGCTCTTCCAAATAGGAATGGCGATACTCCAAACTACCAAGCGCAATATGACCAATCACTTTGCGCATATTTTCGGCATATGGTCGAGATGCAGCCATTTGATCCTGCGCTCTGCGCATTTTACTGGCTGCGACCATTTCCATCGCGCTGGTGATCTTCTGAGTGTTTTTTACACTCGCGATCTTCGTTTTAATCTCTTTTGCGCCGGACATCTTCTACTCCAAACTTGGAAGTGGACCTTGCGGTCCGCTTCTTAATAGGTTTGTGTTGCGACGAACTTATCGAGCGCTTCTTTCAAAGAGGCGGCGATGTCGTCGTTGTAGTTGCCCGATTCGTTGATGGTATTCATCAACTCACCGTACTCACTGCTTACGAACGAGTGTAGAGAGGCTTCAAAATCGTTGATTTTGGCCAGTTCTACGTTGTCCAGGTAGTTGTTCTCTGCAGCATACAGAGTCACAGCCATTTGAGCAGTGGACAGTGGCGCATATTGAGCCTGCTTCATCAGTTCGGTAACACGTTGACCGTGCTCCAACTGACGACGAGTCGCGTCATCAAGGTCAGATGCGAACTGGGCAAATGCCTGTACTTCGCGGTACTGAGCCAGTGCGGTACGGATACCACCACCGAGCTTCTTGATGATTTTGGTCTGAGCAGCACCACCAACACGAGATACCGAAATACCTGGGTTCACAGCAGGACGTAAGCCGGCGTTGAACATGTCAGATTCTAGGAAGATCTGACCATCGGTAATCGAAATTACGTTGGTTGGTACGAATGCAGATACGTCACCAGCTTGGGTTTCAATGATTGGTAGGGCGGTCAAAGAACCGGTTTTACCTTTCACTTCACCTTTGGTGAATTTCTCTACGTAGTCAGCGTTAACGCGAGCAGCACGCTCAAGCAAACGGGAGTGGAGGTAGAATACGTCACCTGGGAATGCTTCACGGCCTGGTGGGCGTTTCAGCAACAGTGAGATTTGACGATATGCAACGGCCTGCTTAGACAGGTCATCGTAGATGATCAATGAATCTTCACCGCGGTCACGGAAGTATTCACCCATGGCACAACCAGAGTATGGTGCCAAGTATTGCAACGCAGCCGCTTCAGAAGCAGAGGCAACAACAACAATGGTGTTATCCAATGCGCCGTGTTCTTCTAGCTTACGTACAACGTTAGCAATGGTTGATGCTTTCTGGCCAATCGCTACATATACGCTGAAAATACCAGAGTTTTTCTGGTTGATTACAGCATCAATAGCAATGGCAGTTTTACCGGTTTGACGGTCACCAATGATCAGCTCACGCTGGCCACGGCCGATTGGGATCATCGAGTCAATTGCGGTAATACCTGTTTCTACCGGCTGAGATACTGATTGACGTTCAATTACGCCCGGTGCAATCACTTCAACTGGCGAGAAGCCGTCGTTATCAATTGGGCCTTTACCATCAATTGGCTCACCCAAGGTGTTAACAACACGACCTAACAGGCCACGACCCACTGGAACTTCCAGAATACGGCCGGTGGATTTAACTTTTACGCCTTCGGCCAGATCCGCATAAGGACCCATTACAACCGCACCAACCGAGTCACGCTCAAGGTTCAGTGCAATTGCATAACGATTGCCAGGCAATTCAATCATTTCGCCCTGCATGACATCAGCAAGGCCATGAATACGGATAATACCGTCGGAAACTGAAACGATAGTACCTTCGTTTCGAGCTTCACTTACTACATCGAACTTCTCAATACGTTGTTTGATTAGTTCACTGATTTCTGTGGAATTCAGTTGCATGCTCTAATTCCCCGATTAGGATTGCAGCGCTTCTGCCATGCGCTCCAGTTTGCCACGCACTGTATTATCAATGACCAGGTCGTCGACCTTGATGATCATGCCGCCGACTAACTCGGCGTCTACAGTGCAGTGGAGACGAACGTCACGCGATAAGCGTTTGGTCATCGCTTCAATAACTTGCTTCTGTTGAGCATCGGTCAATTCAGCAGCAGATGTGACATGCACGTCCGCTTGTTTTTGATGCTCGGTCACCAGTTGCACGTACATCGATTGAACTTCCGGCAACGCTGCCAGACGACCATTCTCAGCCATTACCTTCAACAGGTTTTGACCTTGTTCATCAACTTCGTCACCACACACCTGAATGAACAGATCGGCAATGCGCTCAGGCGCTTCACCGCTTGCCAGAATCTTGGCAACTGTTTCATTCTTGGCGACTTCTGCCGCAAAGGACAGCATGGTGGACCATTTGTCTAACGTCTTGTGCTCAACAGCGTAATCAAACGCCGCTTTCGCATACGGACGGGCGACAGTTGTCAATTCAGACATTCGTCAACCCTCCGTTAAAGTTCAGACGCCAGTTTGTCCAAGATGTCGCTATGGGCGGCAGGATCGATGGAACGTTCCAAGATTTTCTCGGCGCCGGCAATTGCCAGAGCAGAAACTTGTGTACGCAGCTCTTCACGAGCGCGGTTACGTTCTGACTCGATTTCAGCTTGGGCTTGAGCGATAATTTTTTCACGCTCAGCTTGGGCTTCAACTTTCGCTTCATCAACGATCTGGTTCTTGCGCTTGTTTGCCTGTTCAACAATTTCGCTTGCTTCTGATTTAGCCTGCTTGAGTTGATCCTTTGCTTTCACATCGGCCAATTCAAGACGCTTCTCAGCTTTTTCTGCATCCGCGAGACCGTCAGCAATTTTCTTCTGACGTTCTTCAATGGCAGCCATTAATGGCGGCCAAACAAACTTCATACAGAACCAAACGAAAATCAAAAAGGCAATGGTTTGGCCGATAAGGGTAGCATTAATACTCACGACCGCTCCTCCTTCGTTGGTTCTATCCGCTGGTTAATATCTAAGTAGAAAAACAATGTTTTTCAAATATTAAAGAGCGAACAGCATGTATAGACCGATACCTACACCGATCATGGTTACAGCGTCCAACAGACCCGCAACAATGAACATTTGTACTTGTAGTTTAGGCGCCAGTTCAGGTTGACGGGCAGAGCTTTCCAGGAATTTGCCACCCAGCAAACCAAAGCCGATACCAGTACCTAAGGCACCGAAACCGATCAGCAGAGCTACGGCGATAAATTTAAGACCCAGTACAGTTTCCATTGGTGTCTCCAATCAAATGGTTGTTATGTGTGAAAATGAAAATTACTTATAAATTAATGGTCTTCACTGGCCATGCTTAAATAAACAATGGTCAGCATCATGAAGATAAAGGCCTGCAACGTAATCACCAGAATGTGGAAGATGGCCCAGCCAAGCTGTAACACACCTGCCAAGCCGCCAAGCAAAACGCCAGCGCCATACATCAGGGCAATTAGGATGAAGATCAATTCACCTGCATACATGTTGCCGAACAGACGTAAGGCAAGCGATACAGGCTTAGCGATCAGGGTGACACTTTCCAGCAACAAGTTGACTGGAATGAATAACGCCTGAACGAATTTGTTTGGAGAGCTAAACGGGTGCAGTGTTAGCTCTTTCACTAATCCTGTTACACCTTTCACTTTGACGGTGTAGAACAAGATTAGGAAGAATACGCTGAAGCCCAGCGCAAAGGTAATATTCAAGTCTGTTGGCGGCACAACCTTCATGTAAGGAATACCAGCCATCATTGCCACTTCAGGGATCCAATCAACTGGGATCAAATCCATCAAGTTCATCAAAAATACCCAGACGAAAATCGTCAGCGCCAATGGCGCAATGAGTCGACTACGACCGTGGAAGGTATCTTTGACGCTTTGATCAACGAACTCAACGATCATTTCAACAAAGCATTGGAATTTGCCAGGAACGCCGGTATCGGCTTTTTTGGCAACGGAGCGGAAAAGGAACAGGAAAACAACACCAAGAACAGCAGACCAGAACAGCGAGTCAACATTAAATGTCCAGAAGCCTGAACAGTGTCCGTCAACCATGTTCTCTGCAGAGCAATACTGCAAATTCGTTAGGTGGTGCTTGATGTACCCTGCAGAAGTCAGAGTTTCACCTGAGGCAGCCATAAATCATCCCGATTTCTATCTAGTTTTCAAAAATAAAGGACCTAGCCAAACCGGTACCATGGTTACAGTGAATGCAACCAATACCCATTCTGCGTAGGGCCTAAATAGTAGCAGCGTGACAACTAAAATCACCACACTGGATATTATTTTTATTGCTTCGCCAAGATAAAAAGCCCGCACAGTGGCCTGGGCCATCCGCGCGCCTGAAAAAGCAAAAGCAAGATAAACGAACAAGGCGTAAGGAATCAAGGCTGCTAGACAACCCAAACCAACGGCTATTGCCAATTGGACTCCAAACACCAGAGCCAGAAGCGTCATTGCGACTGCTACTACCACTTGCGCTCGTAACAATTTTTTTGCCAGATTTAATCCAGCAATCTGCATCTGAAGCTTTGCATGCTTCGGAGCAGACCGACCTTCTCGTAAAAGCACGAAGCTAAACATTGACCTGCATCAACTATTACAACAAAGCTGGCGGATTCTATGTCTTTCCGCAGCCAAAAAGCAACCAGTTAACATCGCATTTAAGAGGCGATACATATCGTTAACAACTGGTGCACAAAGAAACAACAAAAACATTCGCGCCATAACCTTAGTTTATTCGTCCCAAAATGCCATCTAGCTCGTCCAAACTAGTGTAATTTATGACCAATTTACCTTTACCTTTGGTATTACAACTAATCGCAACACTGGCACCTAAGCGTTCACTTAATGCATTTTGTAACGCTTCAACATTTGGATCGATGGCTTTTGCCGCGGCTGGTTTGGCTGGAGTTAGCAACTTTTTAACAAGTTTTTCGGTTTCTCGGACCGAAAGACCTTTGGCCGTCACTGTGCGTGCAGCATCAACCTGAACATCGCCCTCTAAGGCTAACAGAGCGCGTGCATGGCCCATATCTAGGTCACCATGTTCAAGCATGGTTTTAACGGGCTCTAGCAGGCTGTTAAGACGCAATAAATTGGTGACTGTGGTACGAGACTTACCCACCGCTTCAGCAACTTGCTGATGGGTCAATTCAAATTCATTCATCAGCCGGTTAAGTGCAATGGCTTCTTCCATCGCATTGAGATCTTCGCGCTGAATATTTTCGATGAGAGCAATCGCTACTGCCGCATTGTCGGCCACTTCTTTGACCAAGCAGGGAACAACGTCTAGGCCCGCTTGCTGGGCCGCGCGCCAACGTCGTTCACCGGCGATAATTTCATAGTTTTCTGGGCTGATAGGGCGAACGACAATTGGTTGGATGATGCCTTGTGCTTGGATGGAGCTCGCTAACTCCTCCAGCGCTTCAGCAGACATGTCTTTTCGAGGCTGATACTTACCCGGCTGTAATAATTCGATAGGCAGCTTTTTCAATTCATTAGCCGATTCAGACACGTTCACTTCTGATTCGTTTGCTTCTAAGGATTTATCGCGGGCAGCCTGACTGTTGGACAGCAGTGCTTCCAGCCCCATTCCTAAGCCTCGTTTTTTAGCAGACATGAATTGCAGCTTCTCCTTGGTTAAGCGGCTGTTTCGTTGTTTGGTGAGTCATCTTCCGATGGTTGCTCAGCTCGGCGTAAAATTTCACCAGCCAATGCCAAATAAGCTTTTGAGCCCGTAGAACCTTTATCGTAATACATCACAGGGGCTCCAAAACTAGGCGCCTCGGCAAGACGAACATTACGCGGGATCACCGTGCGGTAAACCTTGTCACCAAAGTGTGATCGCAACTGATCGGACACATCGTTGGCCAGTCGATTACGCGGATCGAACATGGTCCGCAAAATACCTTCGACATGTAGGTTTGGATTAACGACCGACACCAATTGGTTGATGGTTTCGAGCAATGCTGTAAGGCCTTCTAAGGCGTAATACTCACATTGCATTGGCACTAGTACGGAATCAGCGGCCGACATGGCATTGACTGTCAGTAAGTTCAATGACGGCGGGCAGTCGATGAATACGTATTGGTAATGATCCATGCACGATTTAAGCGAATTACGAAGACGCACTTCGCGGGCAAACACTTCCATGAGTTTGATTTCAGCGGCGGTAACATCCGCATTGGCTGCAATCAAATCATAGCCACCGGCAGTTTCTTTAATCGCCACTTCTTGAAGCGGCTTTTCGTCCACCAGCAACTCATAAGCGGTGTGCTCAACATCGTACTTGTCGACACCGCTGCCCATGGTGGCATTACCTTGCGGATCGAGGTCGATTAACAACACTTTTCGTTTAGTTGCAGCCATGGAAGCTGCCAGATTAACGGCTGTGGTTGTTTTACCCACGCCACCTTTCTGATTGGCAATTGCGATTACCTTGCCCACGGGTACTCCGGCTTTGGATTAAGTGGATGATTGCTCAATAACGATTAAATGACGCTCTTCCGGGAGCTGAAAAACATCCAGCTGATGACTGGCTGAAAGCGAAAATTTTTCAGGCAATTCAGCAAGTTCTTCAGTAGGGTATTGACCCTTCATGGCCAAAAATTGAGTTCCCAGATGACCGCACCAGCCGAGCATATCATTGATTGAGGCAAACGCGCGACTGACAATTGCATCGAAAGGTTGCGAAGGCTCAAAGCTTTCAACTCGACTTTGAACTGGCTCAATATTTGTGAGTTTCAGCAAGTGGCGAACTTGGGTCATAAACCGAACGCGCTTACCCAGGCTATCGAGCAAAGTGAAGTTGGCATTGGGTAGGGCAATTGCCAATGGGATACCCGGCAGGCCTGGGCCGGTGCCAACGTCAATGTAATTGCCATTTGGATCGAGGTGCGGAGCAAGCGCTAAGCTATCAAGAATGTGACGAATCATCATGTCGTTCGGATCACGCACAGACGTCAAATTATAAGCTTTGTTCCACTTGTTTAGCTGCTCAACGTAGCCTATTAGCTGATTTTGCTGTTCATCAGATAGTTCAAGCTGTTGATAGGCAAGACCTTGTTTTAGCAGTTTGGCGAGTTGACTCATTTACGCAGATTTCCTTAGCAATCCCATTTTTTTCAGATGAACTAACAACACACTAATCGCCGCCGGTGTGATGCCAGAGATCCGTGAAGCTTGACCAACGCTTTGCGGTTTGGTGTCGTTCAGTTTAGCCACCACTTCGTTGGAAAGGCCCGGTACTTGAGCAAAGTCGAGATCGGTTGGTAGCAAGGTTTGCTCATGACGTTTTTGTTTTGCGATTTCATCGAGCTGACGCTCAATGTAACCGGCGTATTTGATTTGAACTTCAACCTGTTCGGCCGCTTCGGCATCGTCGATCCCGGGGCCAATTCCGTCTATCGACATCAGCGATTGGTAAGTCATTTCGGGGCGACGTAACAGCGTTTCTAGGCTGTGCTCGCGGCTTAATGGCGTTTTCAATAACGGATTAAGTGCCTCAGCAGCTTGATGATTTGGGTGCACCCAGTTGTCTTTCAAACGCTGTTTTTCAAGCTCAACAGCATCTCGTTTTTCACAGAAACGTTGCCAGCGTGCATCATCAACCAAGCCAAGTGCTCGACCTTGCTCGGTTAAACGGCTATCGGCGTTGTCTTCGCGCAACAGCAGTCGGTATTCAGCTCTGCTGGTAAACATGCGGTAAGGCTCTTTGGTACCCAAAGTTGCCAGATCATCGATCAGTACACCAAGGTAAGCCTGATCCCGTGTGGGTGACCAAGGATCAAGATCCGCAGCTTGGCGAGCAGCGTTAAGACCAGCAATCAAGCCCTGCGCTCCAGCTTCTTCATAGCCTGTGGTGCCGTTGATTTGGCCAGCTAGGAACAAACCCTGAATGACTTTGCTTTCCAGTGATGCTTTCAGATCGCGAGGATCAAAAAAGTCATATTCAATGGCATAACCAGGCCGTGTGATATGGGCTTGTTCAAACCCTTTCATCGAACGAACCAGGCTCACCTGAACGTCAAACGGCAAGCTTGTTGAAATGCCATTTGGATAGAGTTCATGGGTAGTTAGGCCTTCCGGTTCAACAAAAATTTGGTGAGAATTTTTATCGGCAAAGCGCGTTACTTTGTCTTCGATCGACGGACAATAACGCGGGCCAACACCTTCAATCACGCCAGTAAACATGGGGCTGCGATCGAGGCCAGCACGAATGATGTCATGGGTTTGAGCGTTGGTATGCGTGATGTAACACGGGATCTGCCGCGGATGCATTGAACCATTGCCCATGAACGAAAATACCGGCGTTGGAGTGTCGCCAGGTTGTGGCTGCATCACTGAAAAATCAACGGTTCGGGCATCAATCCGTGGTGGTGTTCCAGTTTTAAGACGATCGATTCGCAGTGGTAATTCACGTAACCGGTGCGCCAATGCGATCGCAGGCGGATCGCCAGCACGGCCACCCGAATAATTTTCTAAGCCAATGTGGATCTGACCGGCAAGGAAGGTTCCAGTGGTAAGCACCACGGTGGATGCGCTTAGCCGCAGTCCCATTTGGGTGACAACGCCTTTGACCTGATAGCCTTCAACGATCAAATCATCACAAGCTTGTTGGAATACTTGAAGATTTGGCTGATTTTCAATGATTTCTCGAATTGCAGCTCGGTAGAGTACGCGATCGGCTTGCGCTCGAGTGGCGCGAACAGCTGGCCCTTTGCTGGCATTTAGCGTCCGAAATTGAATACCGGCGCGATCGGTTGCCAACGCCATGGCGCCGCCTAAGGCATCAATTTCTTTTACCAAATGGCCTTTGCCAATGCCACCAATGGCTGGATTACAAGACATCTGGCCAAGCGTTTCAATGTTGTGCGTCAGCAGCAACGTATTACGGCCTGTGCGAGCAGCCGCTAATGCGGCTTCTGTTCCCGCATGACCACCGCCGATGACGATGACATCAAAATGTTGGGCGAGATCCATGAATCAATCCTCTAGTAAAACGTAGCCGGGTATTTTAACTGCGAACTGTCAGAAGAGAAAGCAAAGGATCAGATTAGATCGTTTGGTCGATCCTTAATGATCTTTAAGAAGATCTTTATATAATCTTATTTTTATTACTATTAAGGAACCAGATCTTTGTGGGTAACTAACTTTTTATATTATTAATCAATAAGTAATAAGCTTTGAAATTTGTGATCTAACTGGGATCTAGCCTTGTGTATCCAGTGATCAAAAGAGTGGGTTATCCACAGGTGAACGAGTGAACGATCTTATCCAGTGAATAACCAAGATAGAAACAATGGATATTAATGGGGTTATCCACAGTTTAATTTGTCTGAATTTTGTTCGATCCAAGACTTTAACCACTGTTGAGCTGGCTCTTCGGGTAAATCATTGGCTTGAACATCAATATATAAAGGCTCACCAAGTCGGTTGGCTTGGCATTGTTGGAGCAGTTGATCGAGGGTTTTGGCGGCCTGATTAAAGGTGTCGTAACTGGTATCACCAATTCCAATAACACCGTAGTGCAATGAACTTAAATCCGGTTGCTGGCGTAATAACTCAGCCAGCGGTTCAATATTGTCGGGTAAATCGCCGGCACCATGTGTTGATGTGCAGATCAGCCAAATATCATTGAGATCATAATCAGCTAGATCATTAAATTCAGAGTGCACTGTGCTGTCGAGGTTGGCGAGTTTCAAATCATCGGCCAAACAGTCGGCTACGTATTCAGAACCACCGAGCATTGTGCCGACCATGATGTTAATTTTTGTCATTTTGATTCGTTATTGTGGAAGTTAATTGGAATGACGCGTTGGCATCTTTGTATGCATTTAGGCGTCATGTTGAGCGCTAACTTTACTATATTCTCAAAAAATCTCGTCAAGCCAATGAAAATAAGCATTGAGCCGCGCTGTGTCTGTTGTTTTAATAGCGCCATAACAACTTGCTGGTTTGCGCGAACTGTTGCAGCGGTTCGCCTCAGTTTTATTTTTCAGTGCTCTTCCACAAGGAGAAGGTATGTCTCTTATTCACAAAAGTTTAATCGCAAGCGCGTTGCTCGGCGCTTCATTTGCTGCTCAAGCGATCACCCCAATTGATACTTCAAGTACCCCAAACGAAGGCTTTAGCGGCACCGTTGGTTTGGGCTTGAGTGGTGAGTCGGGCAGCAAAGACGAACAAGAATACTCAGTTAGCCTGCTGGGCCGCCATGTTGCTGGCGAACGCACTGCCTTACTGATTGTTAATTACAACTATGGCGAAACCGACGACAAAAAAGATGAAGATGATTTGTTTGTTCACGGTCGCTGGATCAAAAACAACTTTTTCAGCGAGCGTTTCGACTGGGAAAACTTCGTTCAATACGAATATGACAAATTTGACGACTTAAACAGCCGTAAGCTTGCAGGTACTGGTGTTCGTTGGCGCTTTGCGAGTGAAACAGAAACAGGTTTGCTGAATACCACATTTGGTGTTGGCGGTTTTGTTGAAGAAGAAGAGTCAGAAAGCACTGGTGAAACTGAGTCTAACTGGCGTGGTAATTTCTACGGTAAATGGGTTTGGAATCGTAAAGGTGATTTCCCATTCGAACTGTATGGCCGCATGTATTTGCAACCAGTATTAGATGATTTGGGTGATCTCCGTGCCACCGCCAACGGTGGTATTAAGTTTGGTTTAACGGAAGCCATGTCACTTAGCTTTGATGCTGAAGTTGAATATGACTCTGAACCTTTTGAAGAAGCAGAAAAAACCAACACAGAATACGGCGTGAAGCTGAGCTACGCGTTCTAAGTCAGTTTGCTGTGTACTAATGAAAGCCACCTTACTAAAGGTGGCTTTTTTATTTGTCGGCACGACTTCCCTTTGACCCATCCCGTTACTTGTTCTTTATCAATGGCTGTTCCTGCGCTGAGTTTTCAGCCAACAGTCGCTGCATACTTCTAAAAAAATAACCGATTGGCCAATATTTTGCATTTCTGATCCGTGAAGCGTTTTCTTATGGGTTATGGAGTACAACATGAAGTTGCAAACAATGTCAGCCACCCTTGCTCTGACGTTTGGATTGGTAATGCAGACTCAAGCTGCTGAAAAAATTGAAATTAAAGCCGTTGTCGTATCGATGTTTGAAAGCGGCGAGCTGACAGGCGATCGCGCAGGCGAATATCAACTTTGGATTGAACGCGGAAAAATTGACCAGCCCATTGATTTCCCTATGGGGCAGCATCCTCTGCACATTAATGATGCTGGTGTATTAGCAATGTGCACTGGTGGTGGTGTTACCAATGCCACAGCATCAATTATGGCGCTTGGCATGGATCCAAGATTCGATTTATCAAAAGCTTATTGGTTAATTGCAGGTATTGGCGGCGGCGATCCGGAAGATGTATCGCTGGGAACCGGCGTTTGGGCCAAGCATGTGGTTGATGGTGATTTACTGTATGAAATTGATGGCCGTGAAATTCCTAAAGATTGGGAATATGGCTTGATCCCACTGGGTGCGTACGAACCTAATCAAGAAGCCACGGGTTGGACGGTTGATACCATTCACTTTGGTTTGAATGAAGCCATGGTGGATTGGGCGTATGAGTTAACCAAAGATTATTCGGTGACCGATACCAAGGCAATTTCCGAATTTAGAGCCATGTACAACGGCTACCCCAATGCTCAGAAAAAACCGTTCGTCACTATTGGTGACACCATAGGCTCAAGTACCTATTGGCACGGTGAATTACTCAATAATTGGGCAAACGATTGGATGCAACTTCATGCGGGTAAAGAGTCATCCTTTATGACCACCAACATGGAAGATAACGGCACTCTTACAGCATTGCATCGTTTGGACAGAACCGGACTGGTGGATGCCGAACGTGTTTTAGTGTTGCGAACCGTCAGCAACTACTCGATGCCGCCTAAAGGTAAAACAGCAGCATGGTCTACCACCGCTGATTACCCGGATGATGGCTTTCCTGCCATTGAAGCCGCCTATGAAATGGGCTCGGTCGTGCTTGATGCCTTGTTAGCTGACTGGCAAACCTATCAGGATACCTTGCCTGGAGCTAAGCAGTGAAGTTGCTGTTTATCGTTGTAACGGTGCTGTGGAGCACCGTTAGTTTTGCCAAGCCGGTGATCTTTGATAACGACATGGCCATTGATGACTGGGCTGCCTTGCTGTACTTGCTGCAACACCCAGACGCAGACGTTAAAGCCATTACCATTTCTTCCAGTGGTGAAAGTCGTTGTCAGCCCGGTTTGCGCAATACGGCAGCATTAATTGATTTGATTGCCGATGCACCGAGCGAATTACCTTTTGCCTGTGGCGATGCTTATCCATTGGATGGTTATGCAGTTTTTCCTGAGCCTTGGCGCGTCGATTCCGACACTTTATCGGGAGTAGAGATTCCAGCCAGTACGCGAGTGGCGAGTCCATTACATGCTGCTGAATTAATTCATCAGACGTTGCAGGAACAAACGCAGCTGACCACGCTGATTGCTACCGGTCCGCTGACTAATATTGCGCAGTGGTTAGCCCAATATCCTGAAGACAAAGCCAAAGTAGACAAACTGGTGATCATGGGCGGCAACGTTCACGAGAAAGGCAACATCATTGTGCCTAATTTCACCGATGGCCACCCTAATAAGCAGGCTGAATGGAATATATTCGTTGATCCGCTGGCAGCTGATCTGGTGCTGCAGTCTGGCCTTGCCATTGAGTTGGTTGGCTTAGATGTGACTAATTCCGTTAGGGTCACCGAATCCGTTGCGGCAGAATTTAAACAGCAGGTTAAGACGCCTGCGAGTCAATTCTGGGATAGGGTACTGGATAAAAATGATTGGTTTATTGCATCCGGTGAGTATTACTTTTGGGATACCTTAGCCGTGCTCATTGCTGTTAACCCATTGCTGTGTGAAGGCGAACAGTTAGCACTGCAGGTTGGCCACCAAGTTACCGACCAGCCTTACCTAGCGACATCGGATTTATCTATGCCAACGACCCGCTGGGATGGTCGCCCGCGCCAGCATCTGGATGCTGCTACGGCAGGCGTGATGATGAAAGCTTCTGCTGAGGCAGGTTTGCACCCCATAAAAGTGTGTTTTAACACGCAACCCAAGCGTATCTTTAGCGAATTTAATCAAACGCTTAATCGATCATAATGTTGTTACTGATATAAAAAAGCCCGCTGAATGCGGGCTTTTTTATGATTCGTTGCTGTGGGGATTGTTTACACCATGCCGGCCTGTTGCAGCATCACTGTTAAACGTTTAACGAAGGCATCAACACCCTGCTGTGCCGCGGCATCTATGGTATCTGGTGCTAGTTTGGATGGATCATCAGCGAGCTCAATGGTGTTTAAATTGATTTGCTGGTACGACTCAAGTGCAGAAATAGCCACGGCTTTGCCAGCGGAGGCATCATAAATTCTGGCGTCAACACTACTTAATACTGCCGCATTACAATGGCCAAAATTGCAGTAGCTGTACAAGCCTAAGCCGGCAACGTAATCGTTGGATTTGGGGTCAACCGCTACCTTTTTTGGATAAATTGCAATGACATAATCAAGCTGATTGGCGCTTGCCATAGTGTTCAACTCTGACGCCACATCGGCCTCAAATGCCATGTCAGCTGACAAATAGGTAAATAGATTGCTGCGCTCAGCCATGAGGGTTGAAGTTGGGCTGAGTGCGACGGCTTGATGATTTGCTTGCTCAAGTAATTGGCTAACCGCATCACCCAGTTGCTGCTGATAATTGTGTTCGGTGGGTTGTGCTTTGGCAAAGTCAAAAAATGCCAGACTGCCGTGATGAATGTGGGTTGGTGCTTCGTCGACAAGAACGACCACACCAACTTTAGCTGAGCCTTGTTGGCTTAGCGGTGGTGTTGTTTGGGTTGAACTGCAAGCGCCCAACATGGCTGTTGCAGCCAATATAAGTAGGTGTTTCATGTCATATCTCCAGCGATAGTGCTTGTTATTATTGAGTGACTGCCGAACCGCACAGTCGCGGTGCGGTTGCACGTAACCTGACCATTGAGACAGCATTTATTGGTGCGGTAGTAATGGCTTGCGTTAACAATGCTGGTTATTTAGTTGAAAATGCTCAGGTTCATTAACGTTATTGCAACGGTTATGCCTGATTGCTGGATGACAGAATGGGGGAGCCCGAAAATAAATCAGCTTAGCCTTACGCTGACGTAAGTAAGCAAACTTTTGTTTATTGGGCTTTTTGTAATAACTGTTGTGCCACCAAATGATGGGCTACGCGTAATGCTTCCAAGTCGAGTTGGCAGCACTGACCGTGTAACACCTGCCATTGGCCTGCAACCATGACATGTTCGGCTTTATGGGAACCACATAAAAGCAAGGCTGCAACAGGGTCGCCAGCGCCAGAAAAACGCGCCTCATCGAGGCCAAATAAGGCTAAGTCGGCTTGCTGGCCGACCGCGATGCTGCCTAGTTTCGGCCGATGTAACAAGGATGCACCACCGGCCGTTGCCATTTGCAATGCATCATGGTGACTAAAATTAGCGGCGCCGTATTTCAGTTTGCCTAACAACATGGCCTGACGCGCTTCTTGAATTAGGTTTGAGCCATCATTGGATGCTGAACCATCAACCCCTAAACCAACATGAGCACCGGCGGCTGTTAATTCTTGCGTTGGACAAATGCCGGAAGCCAGCACCATATTGGATGATGGGCAATGACTGATGCCGACTTGAGCATCACCCAAGCGCTTGATTTCATCCGCATTGAAATGAATGCCGTGGGCCAGCCACGTTTGCTGGTGAAGCCAGCCGACCGACTCAAGATAATCTAGCGGCCGTAGACCAAATTGGCGTAAGCAAAATTGGTTTTCATCTTCGGTTTCAGCCAAGTGGGTATGAAGCAAAACCTGTTGCTGCGCCGCCAATCGGGCGGTTTGTTTCATCAGCTCAGGTGTGACCGAAAATGGTGAGCAGGGTGCCAATGCGATTTGGCACAGGGCGTCGTCACTTGGATCATGAAATTGACCAATGAGCCGTTCACTTTCAGCCAATATTTGATCGTCTGTTTGCACCACACTATCTGGTGGTAAACCACCAGCAGAACGCCCGAGACTCATAGAGCCACGAGTTAGAACCACGCGCGCACCGGTCGTTTTAGCCGCAGCAACTTGTATATCGGTGGCATTTGCTAATGACTTGCTGAATATATAGTGATGATCAACCGCCGTGGTACAACCCGACAATAACAACTCTGCCAATGCTAATTGAGTCGATAGATAAATTGCCTGTTCATCTAAGTTGGCCCAAATGGGGTAGAGGGTTTGCAACCACGGAAACAGTTCTTTGTTTAATGCGGCAGGGACGGCTCGGGTCAGGGTTTGATAAAAGTGATGATGGCAATTTATAAGGCCCGGTAATAATACGACAGAAGAGGCGTCAAATTGCTTGCTATAGCTGAGTTTAGGCTCTTGACCTGCACCTACTAGCTCGACAATTGTGTTGCCTTCAATCAAGGCGCCATTGCTGGCGTCTTGATCGTTACCTGTCCAGCAGGCGAGAGGCTGTTTTATCCATAATCGATTGCTATCCGTTGCCACTGTCGAACTCTCTATTGGTCTGCTTTAGCGGGTAGTTGCAAGCCACAACCTCGTAGAATCATGCCGCTTAGGAAGTCGGCAATACCATCAATCATATCTTGCTCATATTCGGCGCGATTCATAATGGTCAAGATTTGGACATCAAAATCGGCATAGTGTTGGGTTGATGACCAAATCAGAAAGATGAGATGAACCGGATCGACCGGCTCCATTCGCCCTTGCTCAATCCAAGCATTGAAAACATGGGTTTTATCGCGAACCCATTGGCGTAAATCAGTACGCAAATACTCTTTTAAATGAGGCGCACCCTGAATAATTTCCATCGCAAACAGCTTTGATGAACGCGGATGGGTATAGGACATCTCGACTTTTCTGCGGATGAAGGCATCCAGCACCACAGCCGGATCATCATCTTCAGTAATTGAGTTGAGAAAATCATTCCACAGCGAGATCAGGTTATCGAGCACTGCTACATACAGATTCGATTTGCTCTTGAAGTAATAGTGAACATTCGCCTTGGGAATGCCCGCTCTATCTGCAATCGCTTGAATGCTTGCGCCTTTGTAGCCGTTTTGCACGAACTCTTCAGCTGCTGCGGTAATAATATTATTGAGATTTCTGTCCCGAATTTTGCCGGGCTTGTACTTCCCCGTCGGTGTTTCCGACGGGTCAAAATCCTGTTTAGTTTGCAATTTTGTTGGCGACATAGCAGATATACTCACCTTTATTTATTGAGGGATCTTTCCTTCGATTCCTTGGACATACCAGTTGAACTTCAACAATTCGGCATCACTCATTTGTGAACCCTCTGGCACCATGATGCTATTGAGTTGATTGTATATTGGCCCTTGAAAAACATTGCGATCGCCGGCAACGATTTGTGACTTATGCTGCTCCACCAGGGCAACAATTTCGTCGGGGACATCGCTATGAATTGGCGCAATATCGTTAGCGCCTTGTTTAAGGCCGTGCCAAACCGAAGTTGGTTTCCAGCTACCATCAAGAACGGCCTGAATTTTATCGCGGTACATGTTATGCCAATGCTGCATCGCAGAGGTCAGATGAGCGTTAGGACCGTACACGCTCATATCCGAATTAAACCCTGTTGCATATTTACCGTTGGCTTCAGCGGCTTGAATAATCGCCGGAGAATCGGTGTGCATGGCCAATACATCAGCCCCTTGTAGCATCAAGCTTTCTGCCGCTTCTCGTTCGCGCGCTGGATCATGCCAGGTGTTGACCCAAATGACTTTCATGGTGATATCGGGGTTGGTCTGTTGGGCGCCAAGCATGTAGGCGTTGATGCCACGCACCACTTCGGGAATAGGGAAAGCGCCAACAAATCCTAGTACATCGGTTTTAGACATAGCACCGGCTACCATACCCGCAAGGTATCGAGCTTCGTGATCGCGAGTCATGTAGTTACCCACATTCTTCGCCATCTTATAACCGGTGGCGTGTTCAAAGGTTACTTTGGGAAAGCGTTTTGCTGCCTTAATAGTCGGGTTCATGTAACCAAATGACGTGGTGAAAATCAGGTCATAGCCTGACTTTGCCATTTTACGGATAACCCGCTCTGAATCGGCGCCTTCGGCAACGCCTTCAACAAACGCAGTTTCTATTTGATCGCCAAATTCTTCACTGACAATTTGCCGTGCCTGTTCATGCATATAAGTCCAGCCTGCATCGCCCACGGGTGATACATAAACAAAACCGACTTTTAGCGGATCTGCAGATGATGATGCGCTAAAGAGTATTGCTAGGATTGCCAGTAATGGGCTAAATCGGATACGTCTCATGGATTGTTCCTTGTAATGATTAATAGCACTCAGGCTGTTATCTCGATGGTGAAAATGGTCGACCAAGGGAGCGCGGTGCGTCACCGATCCCTTGCTTACGGCGCATCATGATCACCAGCACAATAATGGTTACTAGATACGGCAACATGCCGAGTAGGTTTGGACTAATGTCATAGCCATAGCCTTGTAGAAGCAGGTGTAAAATACTGGCAAAGCCAAACAGCCAAGCTCCAAGCAATACTCGCTGGGTGCGCCAGCTGGCGAAGACCACAAGCGCGAGCGCAATCCAGCCTCTACCTGCAGCAATACCTTCTGACCACATTGGGGTATAAGAAAGTGATAAATAGGCGCCAGCTAGCCCCGCCATCGCGCCGCCAAATAGCACTGCAAGATAACGAATTTTGATGACCGGATAGCCCAGCGCATGGGCGGCTTGAGGGTTTTCTCCAACGGCTCGAATAATCAAACCAAGGCGAGTAGAGCGCATGATCCACCATAATCCTGCGAATAAACCGAAGCTTAGGTACACCAACAAATCTTGGGCAAATAGCGCTTTTCCTACTAACGGAATATTGCTGAGTAAGGGAATCGCAATAGGGCTTAACCCCGTGATTGATTGGCCCACATAGTCGGCGCCAATGAATGCACTAAGGCCAGTTCCAAAGATAGTCAGCGCTAATCCGGTTGCCACTTGGTTGGCCATTAGTGACAACGCAATGAAGGCAAACAAAACCGACACCAACATACCGGCAAATGCCCCAGCCAAAACGCCCCAGCCCATGCTGCCTGTGACGTAAGCGGCAATAAAAGCCAGCGCCGCACCCACCAGTACCATGCCTTCTTGTCCCAAGTTGAGCACACCAGCACGTTCAGACATCATGGCGCCCAGCGCGACTAACAACAGTGGTGTTGCTGTTCGCACGGTGGCGAACAACACGTTATCGATAAAAGCGATATCCATTAGGAAACTACCTGTTTAGAGCGACGCGAGGAAAAAGAGGGAATAGCCGAGTTGGGCAACACTAATCGATAGTGAATCAATAAATCGCAAGCTAACAGGAAGAACAACAACATCCCCTGAAACAAGCCAACAATGCTTTTTGGCATTCCTTGCTCAATTTGCACCATTTCGCCACCCACATAAGTTAAGCCGAGTAAGAAGCTGGCAATCAAGATGCCAACAGGGTGCATTCGGCCCATAAACACCACAATAATGGCGGCGTAGCCGTAGCCTAAATTGAGCGTTGGAATGAGCTGACCTACAGGCCCATTCACTTCTGACACCGCGGCGACCCCAGCCATTGCGCCACTGAACAGGAGCAACATCCAAATCAATAATTTGCTGTTGTAACCCACAAAATTGGCAGCTCTGGCACTCTCACCTAACACGCGAATCTGAAAACCGAATAGGGTTTTGCTGAGCACAAACCAAACCACGGCCAACATAAATAAGGCAATGTAAATGGCTACGGTGACTCGGTAGTCTTCAGACAGTAACGGCAACAAGGTTTGGTCGGTAAACAATGCCGATTCAGGAAAGTTGTAACCATCAGGATCTTTAAGCGGCCCATGAACGCCCCACAACAATAAATTGAGGGCGATGTAGTTGAGCATGATGGTGGTCAGGATTTCGCTGGCACCAAAATGAGTTTTCAGCAACGCAGCAACGCCTGCCCATGCCATGCCCGCCAGCGCGCCAGACAGAATAATGACTGGCAATACCCAGAATCCTTCTGCTTGCAATAGTTGCAACGACACATAGCCAGAAATTAAAGCGGCAAAAATGAATTGGCCCTCGGCGCCGATGTTCCATACCTTGCCCTTAAAGCACAGCATTAAACCGATCGCACAAAGAAGAAGCGGGGTGACTTTAACCAGTAGCTCAGAAACGCCATACCAGTCGCTGATTGGGTTAATAAAGTAGTTATATAAACTCAGCCCGGCGGGGTGGCCCAATAGTTTAAACAGCGCTGCGCCGGTAAGCAGTGTTAATACCAAAGCCAGTACCGGAGACATCAGTACCATGGTGCGCGATGGCTGCAGTCGTTTTTCAATGCGCATGGCTGGTCTCCTTGCTGTCAAACTGGCCCGCCATCCATTGGCCGAGTTGTTCTAGTGACACTTCATCTTTGGCAATGACCGGTGATAGTTGACCGGCACACAGTGCTCCCAGTCGGTCGGCTAATAAATAAAGTTCATCAAGATCTTCGCTCAACACCAAAATGGCGGCGCCTTGATCGCGTAACGCAATGAGTTGCTGATGAATGAGGTTGGCGGCACCAACGTCTACCCCCCAAGTTGGGTGGAAACAAATGAGCACTTGCGGCGCTTGTTCTATTTCTCGGCCTAGAATGAATTTCTGCAAGTTGCCGCCCGACAGACTATCGGCTTGCTCGTGTTCGCCGGTGGTTTTCACTTTATAGCGCTGAATGATTTGTTTGGTGCGCTGACTGACCGCTTGCCAGTTAATCAAACCGCCCTTGGTGCCGTGGGTGATACTCGCGGTCAACAAGTTGTTCTCGGTCAGGTTCATGGTGCCAACGGCGCCGCGGCCAATGCGATCGGCTGGCACGACTGCCATGCCAAGGCGGCGACGTTGTTGGACTGACAAAGGCGTAATGCTCTGGCCCGACAGTGTCATTTGGCCTGCGTTTGCGGCGATTTCACCGTTGAGCAGATCGACTAATTCGTCTTGACCATTGCCGGCAACACCAGCAAGGCCAACAATTTCACCACGGTGTAAGTTGAGGTTGATATCTCGGAGGTGAATGGCAAATAGATCGTTTGGTGCCACCTCTATTTGCTTGAGTTGCAGTAATAAGTCGGCTGTTTTGCCGCCAGTAAATGTTTCGGTGAGGGTTAGTTCATCACCCAGCATCAACCGCGCCATATCAGCTGGTGATGTTTCACGGGGAACACAGCTTCCAGTCACTTTACCTGCCCGTAAAACTGTTGCTCGATCGCATAGGGCATTCACTTCATGAAGCTTGTGTGAAATAAACAGAATGCTGCAGCCTTTGCTTGCTAGCTGTTTGAGCACTTGGATCAGGTGATCGGCTTCGGCCGGTGTCAGCACCGCCGTTGGTTCATCAAGTATGAGCAGCTTAATGTCTTGAATAAGGCAGCGAATGATTTCCACCCGTTGCTGTTCGCCCACCGACAAACTACCAACTTTTCTATCGGGATTAATCGCTAAACCATATTCTTGCGCCACCGCTTCAATATGCTGCCGTAAGGCGGCCATGCTGCTGACTTCTGACGGCTCTAAATATAAAGCGATGTTTTCGGTGACAGTAAGGGTTTCAAACAAGGAGAAGTGTTGAAACACCATACCCATGCCTAGTTGACGCGCATGGGCAGGCCCTTTGATTTCTACTTCTTTGTTATTCCACATCATTTGACCATCGTCTGGCTTCACAACGCCATAGATCATCTTCATCAAGGTACTTTTGCCTGCGCCATTTTCGCCAAGAATGGCGTGAATTTCGCCTGGCTCTACTTTCAAACTGACGGCGTCGTTGGCTACACACCCCGGATATCTTTTACTCAGACCTAATAGCTCTAACCGCATCTCTCTTCCATAAAATAAACCTGACTAAGTAGACAGGCGGTTCAACGATAAGAGTTGAAAAGGCAATTTGTGTGCCAGATGATTTTGAAAATGAGACTAATTCCAATTTTTATAAATATTGTCTAGTTGGCCAAACTTTTGCTTTAGCTCTACATCAATGGAGAGGAAATAGTGGTTCGAAGCAGTCGACCAATTGCGTCTGACTGATATCGAGAAGGAGATTAAATGGCCCTCTATGTCAACGATCAAGCTATCGATATAAGCCAACTACCGGCAGATACCAGTTTGTTACAGCTGTTGCGACAACAGCAGCTCACAGGGACTAAAGAAGGTTGTGCTTCAGGCGATTGTGGTGCCTGTACCGTGATGGTGATTGATGGCTGCCATAAAACGCCCAATGTAAAAGCAATTAACAGCTGTATTTGCCCTGTTTCTAGCCTACAAAATCAACAAGTTGTGACGGTTGAAGGTTTATCTCAAGGCCCTGCGTCTGAGCTCCACCCAACACAGCAGGCCATGGTTGAGTGTCATGGCTCTCAATGCGGATTTTGTACACCAGGTTTTGTGATGAGTATTGCGGCGCTCAAGGCTAAGCGGCCGGATCTGGCAAGCGCACCGCTAGAACAACAGCGCCAAGCGGTATTGGATGCTATTTCTGGAAATCTGTGCCGTTGCACTGGCTACCGACCTATCGTAGCGGCTGGCTGTCAATCGCTAGAAAAACCTGCCCAACCGTTCAACTTTGTGCACGGTAACGACTCAAGTGCACCGTGTTCGAGCACAACCTCGGTTCAGAAAGCTGACCAAACTTACCTTCAACCAAACAGTGAAGTGGCGTTACAACAAGCAATGACAAACTATCCATCAGCGCGACTCATCGCTGGTGGTACCGACCTAATGTTGGAGGTCACTCAGCAATTTCAGCCTATCGAGCAATTAATTGACATTAGCCAAGTGGCGGAGCTAACTCAGACCACCTTTGGCGATGACACCATCTTGATTGGGGCTGCAGTAACGTATACCGAATTAGAACAGCAATTTGCCGAACTCGCACCCGAGTTTGTGGCGTTGTTGCATCGGCTTGGTTCGCGCCAGATCCGCAACAGAGGCACGCTTGGCGGTAATATTTGTAATGCCAGCCCAATTGCCGATACACCGCCGGTGTTGTTGGCGCTGAACGCTCAATTACATCTGGTTAATGCTGCAGGGCAACGCCGCCAATTGCCGTTATCTGAGTTTTATTTGGGCTACAAACAAACCGCAATGGCCGCTGACGAGTATTTAGCCGCCATTGAAGTTCGTCGAGCCGCATTAAACCAACCAATCCGACTCTATAAAGTAAGCAAGCGCTATGAAGACGATATTTCAGCGGTCATGGCGGCGTTTAGTTTAACCCCTGAAGGCCAGCTAACGATTGCCTTTGGCGGTATGGCGGCAACGCCTATACGAGCGGTGATCACTGAGAAATCGTTACAACTTGGCGCTGATGGTCAATTTGATCCGAGTATGGTGACAGCAGCGACGGTGACGTTAGCCAATGAGTTTTCGCCATTGAGCGATGTTCGTGCCTCTGCTGATTATCGTACCCAGGTAGCGGCTAATTTGTTGAAAAAGGCCTGTTTAGAATTGTGTCAGCCAGCGTTAGCCATAGGAGTGTTTGCCCATGCGTAAACTGGTTGAAACTGAGGCGGATCGCCCATTCAAATCAACCGGCGTTGGTCATTCATTGCAACATGAATCGGCCATCAAGCACGTAACCGGTCGCGCGCAATATATAGATGACTTGCCGCAATCACCGCAGTTGCTCCACGTCGCGACTGGCAAATCAAGCCAGCCGTACGCCAAGCTTACCAAAGTGAACCTTGATGCCGTCAGGAAAGCGCCCGGCGTTGTTGATGTCATTGTTCAGCAAGACATACCGGGTGAGGTTGATGTTGGCCCTGTTTATGGCGGTGATCCGCTTCTGGCTGGTGACACCGTGATTTTTGTGGGCCAACCCATTTTTGCTGTGGCAGCAACCAGTTTTGAAGCGGCTCAGCGCGCTGTGCGCTTGGCTGATATTGACTACCAACCGCTATCACCCGTGTTAACCATTGATGATGCATTAGCAGCGGAGAGTTTTGTATTGCCGCCGCACCAACACCTGCAGGGCGACCCCGACCAAGCCATTGCTAGCGCGCCACATCAAATTAAGGGTGAGATATATGTTCGTGGGCAAGAGCACTTCTATTTAGAAGGGCAGATTAGCCAAGCTTGGCCCAACGAAGATGGTGGCATTCATGTCATCAGCTCAACCCAACATCCAACGGAAATTCAAAAGCTCGTTGCGGAAGTGCTCGATTTACCGCTGCACGAAGTGGTTGCCGAAGTACGACGCATGGGCGGCGGCTTTGGTGGTAAAGAAAGTCAGGCTGCGCCGCTGGCTTGTATGGCCGCATTGTTTGCTATTCGTCAGCAACGACCTGTGCGATACCGTATGCCGCGCCAAGATGACATGGTGCAAACCGGCAAGCGACATGATTTTAAAAACAGTTGGTCTGCTGGTTTTGATGATGCCGGCCGCCTGTTAGGCGTTGATATGTTGTTGGCTGGCAAATGCGGCTGCTCACCGGATTTGTCAGAGGGCATTGTCGATCGAGCGATGTTTCATGCCAGCAATGCCTATTCGTTTAATAGTGCCCGAGTTGTTGGCGTACGCTGTAAAACTAATACCGTCTCGAATACCGCATTTCGTGGTTTTGGTGGGCCCAAGGGTATGATGGCAGCGGAAACATTGATGGATGATATTGCTCGCGCCTTGGCCAAAGATCCGCTCGATGTGCGGCTGACGAACTTATACCAGCCGGGGCAGGACATGACCCCATATGGCCAGCAAGTGACACAACATGTGCTGCCGGATTTAATGCGAAAGTTGGCAGACGATGCCGACTACCGCACTCGGCGGGCATCGATTACTGAATTTAATCGCAGCAGTCAGTTTGTAAAAAAAGGCTTAGCATTAACGCCGGTTCAATTTGGTATTTCGTTTACTGCCAAGCATCTCAATCAGGCTGGCGCATTGCTGACCATTTATACCGATGGCACCATGCTCATTAGTCATGGTGGGACCGAGATGGGGCAAGGTCTTTATACCAAGATCCAGCAAATTGTTGCGACGGCCTTTGATGTTCCGGCCGCTATGGTCAAAGTCAGTTCAACGCGCACTGATAAGGTGCCCAACACGTCACCAACCGCCGCCTCTTCTGGTACCGATCTCAATGGTATGGCGGCACTCGATGCCTGCAATCAAATCAAGAAACGGTTGGCAAAATTTGCTGCTGAGCATTTCAATATTGCCGATTATGAACTCAATTATGACAAGGGTTATGTTCATGCCGGTGGCAACAAACTGGCGTTTAATGAGTTTGTTCAACTCGCTTATATGAATCGAATTTCGCTTGCAGCCAGCGGGTTTTATCGCACGCCTAAAATTCATTACGACAAAGCAACAGGCTCCGGCCAACCATTTTTTTATTACGCCAATGGCGCCGCGGCTGCCGAAGTCAGTATTGATGTGCTGACCGGGGAATATAAGGTCGAGCGCATCGACATCCTTCATGACGTTGGTAAATCGTTAAACCCAGCCATTGATATTGGTCAGATTGAAGGCGGTTTTGTGCAGGGTATGGGATGGCTAACGACCGAAGAGTTGCTGTGGGATGACAATGGTCATTTGATGTCCAACAGCCCCGCTAACTACAAAATCCCCACGGCTTTTGATGTGCCCTATGAATTTAATGTGGCGCTTTATCAACAAGCGAACCAAGCAGAAACGATACACCTGTCAAAAGCGGTAGGCGAGCCACCGCTCATGCTCGGTATTGCCGTTTGGTCAGCCTTGCGCGATGCCGTTGCCAGTACCACCAACTATCAACACAGCCCCAGACTCGATACGCCGGCAACACCGGAGCGCGTGTTCTGGGCATTGCAAGATTGTGCCGCCTTCAATCGCCAACAGGAGACGCCATGAACAAACTCAATTGGTCACAAGCCATCGTGGCCTGTCAGCAAGCAGGCCGCGGTTATGTAATTGCTACTTTGATTGATACGCAAGGTTCAACCCCACGCGACGGTGGCAGCAAAATGGTGATTGATGGCGACCATAGCTACGACACCTTAGGTGGTGGTCAGTTAGAATTTTTGGTGATTCAGCAGGCGCGCGAATTGCTTAGCAGCAATCGCCATTGCCAATTGGTAAAACCCATACCACTAGCCGCAGAGGCGGCTCAATGTTGCGGTGGCAATGTTGTGGTGATGCTCGAATGCTTTGCGGCGGTAGATTGGCAAATAAATTTGTTTGGCGCTGGCCACGTTTGTCAGGCGCTGAGCAAAATATTGGCAGAGCTTCCTTGTCAGGTGCGTATCATCGACAACCGGCAGGAGTTTGATCATGGCCTTTACCCGCCAAACTGCGAGTTTATTCATAGTGATGATCCGGTAAGTGCTATTGCTACGCTGCCAAGCCATAGCTGGAACATCATTTTTACCCACGATCATCAGCTCGACTACCAACTCTGTTGCGAGTTACTGGGCCAACAACACTGGGCATTTATTGGTTTGATTGGCTCCAAAACCAAAGCTCAGCGATTTCGTCAGCGATTAGGCGCTGATGGCATGGATGATACTGCGCTGACTTGCCCTATCGGTTTGTCAGCGGTGCGCGGAAAAAGACCGATGGAAGTGGCAGTGTCGATAGCGGCTCAGTTGCAAAGCCTGTATTACCAAGCGCAACCGCGCCACCACCGCGATACCACTTCATGGCGCGATATTCGCAAACTGATCCAAGTTCCAACCAACAAGGAATCAACATGCGCCTGAGTCAGTTCAATAATCTTTCCCATGCCCAAGCATTACAGAGCCTACAAGAATGCTGTCATTGCTATCAGTGGGCTGTTGCTGTTGCCAATATGCGACCCTTTTCGTCGCTCAAAAAACTTATTGAGCAGGCCGCAGAGCTTTGGCAAATGGCCGACGAGGCACAAATTTTGGAAGCTTTTTCTGGTCATGCTCGAATTGGTGATATTGAGCTGCTGCGCTCAAAATTTGCCGGTAAAGCAGGCGAGGAGCAAGGCCAGGTGTTGGCAGCTGACGAGGCGGTGTTACAGCGGCTTCAGCAGTTGAATGATGAGTATTTTGAACGCAATGGTTTTATTTTCATCGTTTGCGCTAGCGGTAAGTCGGCCCAGCAAATGCTGACGTTGTTGCAGGCTCGAATTCACAACAGCCGAGATGCAGAGATTCAAAATGGTGCGCGCGAACAGGGCGAAATCACCAAATTACGATTACGCAATTTAATTACAGATTAACGACATAACGAGAAGAACGAGATGACTAAATCCGCTATCACCACGCATGTTCTAGACACTGAGCAGGGTTGCCCGGCCAGTGGCATTGCAGTGTCACTTTACCGTAGCCATGAGTCGGTGCCGATAGCCGAAGGGATGACCGATCAAGATGGTCGCATCATAGTGTGGCCACAATCTTTTGCCTTACAACAAGGCGAATACCGACTTTGTTTTGAACTGAGTGCTTGGTTTGAGCAGCAACAGCGCAGCGGTTTTTACCCGCGTGCCACCATCGACTTCATCGTCACCGATACCGCAAGCCATTATCACGTGCCCTTACTACTGAGTGGCCATGGCTATAGCACCTATCGCGGCAGTTAAGCGGAGTGACTATGACATCCAACTGCAATGCTTTTAGAGCACGGATCTTACATTTTACCGATATTCCAAACCC
This sequence comes from Neiella holothuriorum, assembly GCF_019457915.1. Taxonomy (GTDB): domain Bacteria; phylum Pseudomonadota; class Gammaproteobacteria; order Enterobacterales; family Neiellaceae; genus Neiella; species Neiella holothuriorum. Next base: position 38,711 of record NZ_JAHZSS010000002.1, on the reverse strand, counting down.
TAGCGATGGCACTGGTTTTGAGTACTTCGAGGACGGCGTGCTGGTGGTTGAACAAGGCCGTATTCGTTCGCTAGATAGTGCCGCTAACATGGCCGCTCAGGGGTTTGATTTAAGCCAATGCCAGCACTTTCCTGATCATTTGTTGATGCCCGGCTTCATTGATAGCCATATTCATTCGCCGCAGACCGACGTGATTGTATCGTACGGCGAACAGTTACTCGACTGGCTGAACAAGTTCACTTTTCCCAATGAATTGAAGTTTTCTTGCTTTCAACACAGTGAACAAAAGGCCAGCGAATTTCTCGATATTCTGCTGGAAAACGGCACCACCAGCGCCATGGTTTTTACCACCGTATTTGCTCAGTCCACCGACGCGTTATTCAAAACCGCGCAGCAGCGCAATATGCGGATGATGGCAGGTAAAGTCATGATGGATCGCAATGCACCCGAAGGGCTTTGCGATACCCCAGAGCAAAGTGAGCGCGAGTGCCGTGCATTAATTGAAAAATGGCACAAAGTGGGGCGCATGCGGTATGCCTTAACGCCGCGATTTGCGCCCACCAGTAGCCCCGAACAACTTGCGGTGGCGGGTCGTTTATACCGCGATTACCCAGGCTTGTATCTGCAAACCCATTTATCCGAGAACATCAAAGAAGTGGCTTGGATAAAGGAGCTATTTCCGCAGGCTAAAGATTACCTTGATGTTTATGACCAATACGGTTTGCTTGGCACCCGTAGCGTCTTTGCCCACGGCATTCATCTTAGCGATCGGGAAGTATCTCGGCTGGCAGAAACCGGATCAGGCATCGCATTTTGCCCTACCTCAAACTTGTTTATCGGCAGTGGCTTAATGGACATGGCCCGACTAGAGGATGCGGGTATTCCCATTAGCGTTGCTACCGATGTTGGTGGCGGCACCAGCTTTTCATTGCTCAGAACCTTGGCCGAAGCCTACAAGGTGTTGCAGCTTCAAGAGCAAAACCTAAATCCACTCAAAGGGCTTTACATGGCGACGTTGGGCAATGCGCGATCGCTCATGCTCGATGGTTACATTGGCAACTTTGAAACCAATAAGGAAGCCGACTTTGTGTTACTTAATTTAACGCCAAATCGACTTCAAAAAGCGCGTCAGGCAGTGGCCTCCAGCCTAGAAGATACGCTATTCGCACTGATGATGTTGGGTGATGAAATGAATGTTGATCGCACCTACATCATGGGCAAGTTGGCGTTTCAGCGTCACGGCCATAACCAAGGAGAAATGCAATGGATGCGCTAATCATTGAATGGCTGAATCTTGCCATGCGCTGGTTTCATGTGGTGGCAGGCATTGCTTGGATTGGTGCCTCTTTTTACTTTATTTGGCTTGATCTCAGCTTACGCACACCGCCTCAATGGAAGCTCGATCAAGGCGTCAAAGGCGACTTGTGGGCCATTCATGGTGGCGGCATTTATGAAGTGGCCAAGTATCAGTTGAGACCAACCACCATGCCCGGCACGCTCCATTGGTTTAAATGGGAGGCATACAGCACCTGGTTAAGCGGCACCGGCTTGATGATTTTGTTGTATTACGTGCAGGCGCAGAGCTATTTGGTGGGCCCTGACCGTTGGCTGGCCGATCCGGTTGTGGCTGTAGTGGCCAGTATTGGCTTTATCACCGTTGGCCAGTTGCTTTATGAAGGCTTATTACGAACTGCACTGGTTAAACGCGGGCTGCTATTTGCGGCGGCGTTAATTGTACTGTTAACGCTTGCCAGTTGGCTGGCGCATCAGCTTTTTGCGGCGCGAGCCGCTTACTTGCATGTTGGCGCGCTAATGGCCACCTGGATGGCTGGCAACGTTTTTTGGGGCATTATTCCCGCACAGAAAAAATTCATTGCGGCAGTCGAGGCCGAGCAACAGCCCGATGCCAGCATTGCTGCGTTTGCCAAGTTGCGCTCAACGCACAACAACTACCTGACCTTGCCCGTTATCTTTTGCATGATCAGTAATCATTACCCGTTCTTATATGGCCATCCGTTAGGTTGGTTGGCATTAATTGCGGTGGCCGGTTGTCTGGCTTGGGGGCGTCATTTCTTTAACCTGAAACACCAAGGTATTAAACGGCCGGCTATTTTGTTTAGCGCGGCTGCTGGCGTCATTGTGGTTGCTGTGGCGATGCAGCTCAGCACAGCGGCTCGTTCGTCGTCGCAAGCCAATGTGGCCGCCATTGATGATTCGCAAGTGGCACATATAGTCACGCAGCACTGTGCCAATTGCCATGCTGCCACACCGACGCAACCGGGCTTTACTGCTGCGCCGGGTGGAATTTTACTGACCTCACCAACTGAATTGGCGTTGACCGCTGTGCGGGCAACGCCTGCATTGCAGTCGGGCTATATGCCACTGGGTAACTTTAGCGGCATGACAACCGATGAGCGCGATGTGCTCATTGCTTGGTTGCAGCAACAAGGACGTTAAGCCATGACTATCCCTGTGATTGATTTTTCTGGCTTTGATAGCGCCGATGTTAGAGCGTTAAAACGCCTTGCCGAGCAGGTTGATAGAGCCTTATCGAATACCGGTTTTATGATGATCACTGGGCTGGGGCTGGCAAAGCGCGCAGAGGCTGATGCTTTTGCTTCGGCCAAGCAGTTTTTTGCTAACCCAGAAGCTGTTAAAAATAGTTGTCGATACGAAGGCAGCGGAGCCAATTTTGGCTATCAACAGCTGCTAGGCGAACACCTTGATCCCACGGCGCCGGCTGATCTGAAAGAAGCCTTTACCATGCGCAACGCCTTGCACCAATACAACCACTGGCCAGATGTCGAGTTTCGCAACCATGCGCAAAGCTTTTACCAACAATGCCTCTTTGGTGCGCAAAAAGTTCTGACGGTTATGGCGTTAGCATTAGATTTGCCGGGTGATTACTTTAATCATCGCCATTTAGGTGAAAACATTACCCTGAGGTACCTTCATTATCCTGCGGGGCAGCAACCCACCAGCGACCATCAGCTAGGAGCAGGTGCGCATACTGATTACGGCACCATTACTTTGTTATTTCAGCACGGCGTCAGCGGCCTGCAAGTGCTCGACAGTCGCGAGACTTGGGTGGATGTGCCGTGTGTTGATGATGCCATTGTGATTAACACTGGCGACTTAATGCACCGTTGGAGCAATGGTAAATATCGCTCCACATTACACCGCGTCAAACCGGCGCGAGCCGATCAAGCCCGTTACGCGATAGCGTTTTTTGTCGATCCTGATTCCGATGTGACGATTGAGGCGTTACCAGCTTGCGTCAGCACCACACATCCGGCTCAATTTCCGCCAACAACCGCAGGGCAACATATTCAGGACAAGATTCAAGCCTCACTCGATGCTGGGAAGGCGTATTCATGAGTGCTTATGTGGTGGTGGATGTTGCGATCGACAACCGTGAAAAATACCAGCAATACGTGCAACAAATTACACCAACGGTGGCAGCGTGTGGTGGTCGATATTTGGCGTGCGATGCAGACATTCAAGTGCTCAGCGGTGACTGGCAACCCAATCGTTTGGTGATGATGGAATTTCCCGATAAAGCAACAGCGGAGCATTGGGCGACGTGTCGCGAATATGCCCCCATTCATGCGCTGCGCAACCGGTATGCGAAAGCCAACATGGTTATTATTGATGGCCAAGTAGATATCAACGTCACGTCAACGCAAGAGGCAGAATAATGAAGCCAGCATGGTTTAAATACGCGATGAACGCAGCACTACTGATTCTTTGGGTTGGTGTGTTCACTAAGTTCGCCGTGGCCGACGAACGGCAAATTTTGCTTGATAACGGCACCTATCAGATCCCGGTCATTGTGAATACGCCTGCCACCAAAGGGCCAGCACCTTTGGTGCTCATGCTGCACGGTACGGCGGGACAAAAAAATGAAGTGGGTAACTTATACCAACGATTAGCTGAACGGTTGGCAGCGCAAGGCATTGCCAGTGCTCGCTTTGATTTCGCGGGCACTGGCGACAGCCCCGTCGACTATCGCTACTACACGCTAACGAGTGCCGTTGGCGATGCACAAACTGTGTTGCGATATTGTCTAGATTTAACTGCTATCGATGGCGAACGTGTGGGCGTGGTTGGTTTTAGTCAGGGCGGTTTGATTGCGCAATTATTGGTGACCGATCCCGCAACGCCATCGGCAATTAAGGTGTTGGCGGGCTGGTCGAGTATGACTGGTAATGGCGTCAGCTCGTTTGCTGATTTTTACCAAACGTATTATCCCGAAGCCAAGCGCAACGGTGTTGCCAGTGTTAAATTTGAATGGCGCGATGCACCACTGAACTTCAGTCGTCAGTGGTTTGAAGAACTTGCCGCTAATACCAGCTTTGACCGCATGCGCGACTACCAAGGCCAACTGCTACTCATTGCTGGTGGCGCCGATGACGTCGTTACGCCGCAACATTCAGTCGCGCTGCAACAAGCGGCGACCAATGCCAAAACTGAACTGCATATTGTTGAGGGAGCGAATCACTTGTTTAACGTGATTGGCGCTGGCGACAGCCTCAACCCAGATCAAACGAAAGCCGAACAACTACTGCAATTAACGCAAGACTGGTTTCAACGCCAGTTGTAGCCATCCATCGCCGCAAACCAAGGAGCGGGGCAATGACAGACTTAATACAGCAGCTACCGAAAGCAGAACTTCATGTCCATTTAGAGGGCACCTTTGAGCCAGAACACATATATCAAATGGCGCAACGGAACAGCATCGACCTGGGCTATGAAAGCCCTCAGGCGATTGTTGAAGCGTATGACTTTCATGATTTGCCCTCGTTTCTCAGTTTTTACTATGCGGCCATGAATGCTCTGCAAACTGAGCAAGACTTCTACGATTTAACCTATGCCTATTTCGAAAAAGTAGCCGCTGAAAATGTGGTTTATGTTGAGCCATTTTTTGACCCACAGGGCCATACGTCGAGAGGGGTTGCGTTTGATACGGTGATCCGCGGGATTCATCGAGCGCAGCTCGATGCTGAGAAACAATTAGGGGTGCAGTCGAATCTCATCATGTGTTTCTTGCGCGATATGTCTGCCGACAGTGCGCTAGAGCATTTGCAGATGGCGCTCCCCTATAAAGACTGGATCATTGGGGTGGGGTTAGACTCCGATGAAAAAGATAATCCGCCGAGTAAGTTTGCTGAGGTGTTCGAGCGGGCTCGAGCTGCGGGGTTCAAGCTCACCATGCATTGCGATGTGAACCAAAAAGACATTGTTGAACACATGCATGAAACCCTTGATTTGATTGCCGTTGACCGAATCGATCACGGCATTAATAGCCTCGATGACCCGGCACTGATCCACAAAATTAAGTCACTTGGGCTCGGCTTAACGGTTTGTCCAGTATCGAATCATTTCGTGGTGCAAAGTTATACCACCTCGGAAATTCGAGCCATGTTGAAGCATGGCCTGAAGGTCACCATTAACTCCGATGATCCAGCCTACTTTGGTGCTTATTTGAATGACAACTTTCGCGCTCTAGTGAATGAAGCGGCTTTCAGCTCGGCTGAGATTGCAACGCTGGTCAAAAATGCTTTTGAGGTGAGTTGGTTGAGTGATGCTGAGAAAACCAGCTATCTGAATCAGGTTGATGGTTGCCTGAAGACCACGCCGTAGCCTGTTGAGGCAATGATCGAATGCTGCCGCCCGTTTGGGCGGCAGTTCATTATTGGTGCTTGCTGAAACGCTTTATCAATTGCTGGTGTTGCGGGAATTCCGCGTTTAACAGCGCCTCGTTGGCAAGGGTCATGTCCTCAAAATCGAAGCCGGGGCTAACCGCTTCACTAATCAGCCCATAACCATGCTCTCCTGCCAGCAGCTCTGAAGACTTCCAAATGCCACCTTTGACCGTTAATTGCAGCTGTTGGCCGGCGGCCAAATCAGTGGCCATTACCACCTGCTTCACTTGGCCGTCAGGCATGATAAGCGTGTAGCGAATCGGATCGCCTGCTTGATAAAAGTGGAGAATGTCGGAGCGGTTTTTGTGGAAATGTCCCACCGGTGCATCGGCCGTTAACAAATAAAATATCGAGGTTAATAAGTACCGTTCACCGTGGTTGGTCTCAAGTTGTTGGCGATGATCGGCTTGATAAGTCCGGCGAAAATAACCGCCTTCAACATGTGCTTCAAGTTGCAGTCCATCAATAATCTGCTGGGTGGTCAATTGGGGCTGTGCCGCTGCTGTGATGGTCAGTGTGGTCAGCAACACGCCGGCAAACTTAGTTAATGCGGTCATGGTTTGTTACTCCGGCGCATGATGCTCATGCCAATGTTTGGCAATATCGACTCGCTTACAAATCCAGACATCAGGATGGGCCATGACATGCTGGATAAATCGCTCTAACGCTTGAATACGGGCCGGCCGACCGATGATTCGGCAATGGAGGCCGATGTTCATCATTTTGGGCGCAGACGATCCTTCCGCATACAACGCATCGAAACTGTCTTTTAGGTAGGTGTAAAACTGATCACCACAATTAAAGCCTTGCGGGGCTGCAAACCGCATGTCGTTGGTATCTAAGGTATAGGGAATGATCAGGTGGGGCTTTTCAAACTGTTGACTCCAATAGGGCAAATCATCGGCATAACTATCGGAGTCATATAAAAAGCCGCCTTGCTCTACCACTAACTTGCGGGTGTTGGGGCTGTCGCGACCGGTGTACCAGCCTAATGGTCGCGAGCCTGTCACTTGGGTGTGAATCTCAATGGCTTTTTCAATGTGCTCGCGCTCCATTTCGGGCGGCATAAATTGATGATCAATCCAACGATAACCGTGGCTGGCAATTTCCCAGTCGGCCTTCAGCATGGCTTCAACAACGTCTGGATTGCGGGCTAATGCCATGGCTACGCCGTATACGGTGACAGGTAAATTGTAACGACGAAATAATCGATACAAGCGCCAGAACCCAGCTCTAGAGCCATATTCATAGAGACTTTCCATACTCATATGGCGAGCAGCATAGGATTTGGCGCCGATGATTTCGGACAGAAACGTTTCTGATCCTTCATCACCGTGCAACACATTGTTTTCAGCACCTTCTTCGTAATTCAATACAAACTGAACAGCAATGCGAGCTCGGCCTGGCCAGTTGGCGCAAGGTGGGTGCTCCCCGTAACCAACCATGTCGCGAGGATAATCTGGCTCAAAAACATCTGGGCGGCTCATTCAAACTCCATTTCAGTCATTATTTTAATGGCGGCATGTCACTTCAATAATTTGCTGTGGAATGCCGTTCTTGTGCAGACCAGCTAGGCAAATTTATGCAGCGCTCAGACTTACCTGTTCAATATTTATGCCATCGGCCAATGTTGTGGCTGGCTCGCAGATCAAGCCAGCAGGCCGCATCAAATAAGAGCAATTATCATTGCTACGCACCAAAAGAATCCATTTCTGAACCAAATGGTCAGTTTATTGATGGCTAATTTACGGGGCTTACGAGGGAGATGTGTGACTGGTATCACTATTGCATTGGTTGCCAGCAGCAATGACCAGTCGAACTCATTTTCGATCAATGGCAATGCACCGGTTGTACGAAGCAAAGGAGCTTATATGTCGGCAATCAAAGCCTTTCGAGGCTTGAAGCTAGTGACCTTGGTCATGGGTGTGTGGCACGGTGGCCTAATGGCTGCGCCGGACACGCATTGGTTTGAGCAGTTCAAGGCTGAAGCATCAGACGCTGACTTGTACACGTTTCTTTATGCCATGCCCAAAGGCGGTGACTTACACCACCATATTACTGGTACAGCGCTGTCTGAATGGTGGTATGAACTCGCCCTTAAACAACGAGAGCATGGTTATCGCTACTACACCAAAGTCACCATAAATAACTGCAACGGCTATGGTGGCAACGAATTTAGCTTCAGCCCTTACCTTCTCCATTTTCATAATGTTCTTGAGTCGAGCTATAACAAGCTTTCGGACTGCGAAAAGTCTGAATACAAACGACTGGAACAACTCAACGCAGTCGAAAAGCAAGCCTGGCTAAACAGCATTCGACTGGATGCCGCCCACGAAGGCCGCGACGAATTCTTTCAAACCCATTGGCAACGCCTCGATGAACTGATGAGAAGCCCTTATCTCATTGCCGATATTCTGGTCAAAAACATGCAAGCGTTCGGTGCAGAAGGGCTGATTTACATGGAGTCCATGATGGGCGCATCGGGTTACACCGATCCGAACGGAAAACCGATATCGCCCGACACCGTAGCGGATATCTACCGCGATAGGCTGCAGCAGCCAGATGCCAAAGCGACCGGCGTAACCGTTCGAATGCAGGAGTCTATCTTGCGGTTTGCTGGCAATGCCGAGGACCAATTACGCCACTATTTCGATTTTGTCAGCCGCAACAACGATCTTTATCTTGCAGTCAATATGGTGGGGCGTGAAGACAATGACAAAGGCCACCCACTGCGCTTCAAAGACACCTTAAGAGAGCTTCGTCGTCACTACAATAATGTGAAGCTGTCTATTCATGCTGGCGAAGTGGATGAACCCAATTTCCATATTCGCGACACGCTATTGCTAGGCGCTGACCGCATCGGTCATGGCGTAAACCTCATTGACGATGATGAACTGTTACGGCAACTCAGGTATGGCCCATACCTTATTGAAATTAATCTAATTTCAAATCTGTTGCTGGAATATATCGAACGCTACGATCAACATCCTTTCCCTGAATACCTTCGCCTCGGGGTGCCTGTTGCTCTGTCCACCGACGACCGAGGCATGTGGGACTCCAACATCACCGATGAGTTTTTTGTCGCGGTAAAAGAATTCAATTTGAGCTGGGACGAATTAAAGCAACTGAGCCACAACTCGCTGGCCTACAGCTTTATCGATGCGGATAGCAAAGCCCGCTTGGTTGAGCGCCTTAATCAACGGCTTGCTGATTTTGAGAATGCCGTTGAGGACAATCAAAAGGCTGCATTAAAGGATGTAAAACCAGTTAGTTACAGCTTTATCTGTAAGCAATATCAGTTGTGTCAGTTTGGCTCAGCCTCGCGCTGAGCACTGACATGGTTGATCGCTCTGACTCAAAAAGGTGCGTTGGGCCCTACTGTTGTCGGAATAAAACAATAATTAATCTTCTGGGCAGAATTACACAAAACAATAAAAACTTGTTAAATAAGAAATAAATTATATTTAACCGCCAATTACTAACCATTTGGACATGAATTGGCACAGCGATTGCTGAACTCCCTTGGCAAAACAAAAATATTTTTAACATTGAGACTAATTTGCATTATTGGAGAGCACACAGATGTTGGATTACAAACCATTTCGGTTGACCAAGCTCGCCTTGCTTGTGGGGCTAAGTTGCGCATCACCTATGACAGTATTAGCAGAGGAAGCTGAAGAAGCGGCTGCGACTGAAGAAGTGGTGGAATTGGAAACCTATACTGCCGAAGGGCAGGTTGAAGACACCATGGGCATTATGCCTACCGAGCCAGTTAAGTCTGTGTTTGGCTTTGGTAAAACGATTCTTGAAACTCCACGTGGCGTGACATCAGTTAGCTCTGACATGCTCGAGGCATACAACATTACAGACATCGATGATTTGGTGCTGGTATCTCCCGGTGCCTTTACCCAATCATTCTTCGGTGTTGCGGGTTCACTCGACGTACGTGGTACTCCTGGAGAAGTGTACTTTCGTGGCGTGCGTCGGGTGAATAACCCCGGTAACTACCCAACCCCAATTGGTGCAACGGATCGAATTGATATTGTTCGTGGTCCAGCGTCACCGATTTACGGGCCATCTAAAATTGGTGGTTACCTCAACTTCCAGCCCAAGTCGGCACGTGCTGAAACTGGTCAGTACTTGGATAAACCAACTGGCGGCATGTCTTACACCACCGGCAGCTGGGATAAAAGCATTCTGACTGCCGAAGTGGGCGGCCCTGCTGAAGCGTTTGGTAAAAGCTTGGGTTACTACGTTTATGCAGAAGTAGAAAACTCCGACAGCTACTACCAAAACTCCACCACCGACAACACAATTTTCCAAGCCTCATTCAATATGGATCTGACCGATTCTACGCGTATTGAATTTGGTGGTATGCACCATGATTTTGATGGTAATCAGGTTGCCGGTTGGAACCGTGTCACCCAAGACTTGATTGACCACGGCACCTACATCACAGGTTCAGCTCAATCGATTGATACCGACGGTGATGGCTACAACTCAACAGCAGAATTCCTCGACTGGCAGTCTCAGTTCTCAGACACGTCAAACAACTTCTGGGTACCAGCCTCAACCGGTACCGACGAAGCCATGGATCCGCTTTGGGCGTTGGAAGATGTTGGTACTGCCAAACTGAGTGGTGATCAGGTACTGGTTTCGCCAGAAGATGTACTGGAAACCGAAGTGAATACCTTGTACTTCGATATCATCCACGAATTTGATAACGGCATGACCTTAACCAACAAGTTGTTCTTTGAAGACTTAGAAAACTTGAATGAAAATGCCTATGGTTTCTCGCAGTTTGCAGACACTTATGTCGTTGAAGACCAGTTGATTTTGGCGCTTGAAGCCGAGCACACAGATTGGTTGAGCGGTGCTTATCAGGTATCTCCAAGTATTCGCTACACCGACTTTAAACACGGTGATGACTTCTTCTTCGAATACTTTGATCGCCGCGATTTAACCGGACCTTCAACAGCACTTGATCGCAAGTTACTGTCAACAGTATCGGATGAAGGCTATTCCAGTTATACCGTTGGTGATTACACCGATTACGGTGTGGCTTTCTTAGCTGATTTCTCTATTTACGAAAACCTCAATGTATTGGTTGGTGCCCGCTACGACTACGTTGATATGTCTAGCACCGAGAAAGTCAGCAAGACTGCTTTTGCCTCACCAGATGATCCAGATTCCAAAGCATCGGACTCGGATGATGGTGTATCTTGGACCTTGAGTGTTTCTTACAACACACCTTGGGGCTTTACCCCTTATGCAACTGTGTCAGAGCAAACCACCATCATCATGGGGCAGGGCTCTGAAATTTCAGTGGGCAACATTGAAAGCGGTAATGCGTTGGCCGATTCCGAGCTGACCGAAGTGGGTGTTAAGAGCAGCTTGTTAGACGACCGTTTGTATATGTCTGCCGCTTACTTTAAGCAAGAGCGCACCAGCGTAAACGCACAGGATTTGGTAAGTAACAACACCACTGAAAGTGAAGGTTACGAGTTTGAAGCACGTTTCCTTGCGACCGAGAATTTGACCTTTACGGCCGCTATGACCCACATCGAAGTAACTAACTTAACCGCGCAGGAAGGCGGAGTTCAGTTTGGTTTCCAAGGTGCTGAAGACATGACGGGTATCTCGGATCCATCGCTGTTCTATGGCTATGTGATGCAAGGTTTAACGTTGGTTAGCAATAGCGATGATGCTAAGAAAGCTGGTATTCCGGAAAACATGTACAGCTTAACCGCTGCATATGACTTCCAGAATGGCTTCCGCACCACGGCTAGTGCAGTACACGCAGATTCAACCTACTCGGGCTTTTCTAAGTCAGTGAAGCTGCCGTCGTACACGGTATTGAATGCTGGTGTTAGCTATTCAACCGATGACTGGACCATGCGTGTTCAGGCTAAAAACTTGACCGATGAAACCTACTTCCGCTCGAACTTCCCTGATTTGTTCGGTAGCACGGTTGTATTGCCTGAGTTACCGCGTCACTGGGTAGCAACAGCCTCATATAAATTCTAATCATTTAACTACGTGAGAAGCGGAGCCCGGCAACGGGCTCCGCGCAACAGAGGTTTTACTATGTTTTTTCGTAAGCCCCTAAGTCTGGCCCTGCTCAGTTCATTGACTTTAGCCTTTTCAGTTCAAGCCATCGATAACAGCTTGGAAAAGCAGGAAGCCATTGATAAAAGCGCTGCTGCCAGCCAAACCAGAATTGACTCGATGGTCGAGCAGACCTCTAGTGATTTACAAAACTATCGAATTGCCTCCCAGCGATTGGAAAGTTTAACCATCTACAACCAACAGATGGCCAAGCTGATTTCATCACAAGAGGACGAAATTGGCAGTATTTCTGGCCAGATTGCGGAAATCGACAACATCGAAACTGGCGCATTGCCGCTGATGTTGAAGATGACCGATACCTTGGGGCAACTGCTGGAAGCCGATGTGCCGTTTTTGACAGACGAGCGCGAAGAGCGACTGGAAAATTTACGCGCCCTGATTGACCGCGCAGATGTTACTGCAGGTGAAAAATATCGTCGCATCATGGAAGCCTATCAAGTTGAAATGGAGTATGGCCGAACCATTGAAGCCTACCGCGGTGTTTTGGCTACATCGGGTGAGCCTAAGACCGTTGATTTCCTTCGCTTGGGTCGAGTTGGCTTGTACTACCAAACATTAGACGGCAACGTCAGCGGCCGCTGGAATAGCAACCTCAAAGCGTGGGAATTACTGGACAGCACTTACCGCACCAGTATTCGCGATGGCCTCCGCATGGCCCGCAAACAAACCCCACCTGAATTACTTACCCTGCCGGTTAATAGCCCTGCCAGCTAAGGAGTCTTAACGTGAAATTTATCTCTTCTAACTGCGCAAAATTCAGCAGTATGAGCCTTGTGGCCTTATGCCTAGGCTTTTCTGCCGCGAGTCAGGCCGATCCACTCCAAGATCTATACCTGCAGGTAAGCAAAGAAGTGAGTGCAGAAGCTGCACATAACAGCGAACGCGAGAAAAAATTTAAGGCCGCCGCTAGCGAGCAAAAATCCATGCTTGCGGCTGTCGAAGCAGAATTAGCTGCGCAAGAAAAGCTGCGTGAAGACATGCAATTAACGTTCGATCAGAATGAAACAAAGCTGTCTGAGTTAAGCACACAATTAGATCGCCGTACCGGTAACTTAGGTGAGCTATTTGGGGTGTTCCGCCAAATGGCGGGTGATACAGAAAAGCTACTGTTTGATTCGTTAATTAGTATTGAATACCCCGACCGCAAAGCCGATATCGAAGCGCTAGCGGCAACCAAAGAAGTACCAACCATTGCCCAAATGCAGCAATTGTGGGCCACCATGTTGCAGGAAATCACCGAGTCAGCTGGTGTGACCCGGTTTACTACTGAAGTGGTGAAGCCGAGTGGCGAAGCCTATGACGCTGAGGTGACTCGCGTTGGTACGTTCAACATCATCAGTGATGATAAATACCTCAACTTCTCTTCGGACACTCAACAATTAGTAGAACTCGCGCGCCAGCCTGCCAGTAGTTTACGCAGCACCGCTGCTGACTTAAGTGCAGCAAGTGGCACGGGCTCTGTTGGTTTCGGTGTTGACCCTTCGCGCGGTGCTTTACTCGGCCTATTGGTGCAATCACCGAGCTTGGTTGAGCGTGTGCAACAGGGTAAATCAGTGGGCTACGCCATCATTGCTGTTGGTATTTTTGGCTTGCTGGTGGTGATTGAACGGATGCTTAAACTTGCCGCTATTTCCAAGCGTATGCGCAAGCAGCTGAAAACAATGGATCACCCGTCTGACGACAATCCATTGGGCCGAATGTTGTTGGCTTACTATGAAAACAAGCACCTTCAAGATCTTGATGTTATTGGTAAAAAGCTTGAGGAAGTGGTGTTTAAAGACTTGGCAGAATTCCGTAAAGGGCTGGCAACGGTAAAAGTTTTGGCTGCCATTGCGCCGCTGATGGGTCTGTTGGGTACGGTAACCGGCATGATTGGCACGTTCCAGGCCATTACCTTGTTTGGTACTGGTGATCCGAAATTAATGGCTGGCGGTATTTCTCAGGCATTGATCACAACCGTTGAGGGTTTGTGTGTGGCCATTCCGTTATTGCTGGCTAGCACTATTCTCAGCAGTCGCGCACAACAACTCAGTAAAGAGGTTGGTGAGCAGGCAACTGGCATGGTGGCTCAAAAAGCCGTCGAAATAGCCAGCGCCAAAGCCTAACCACCGGAGCGCAGTATGGATATTAACTCCTACTTACTCGACTTCCTGAACACTGGCGGCAATGTCCTTTGGGCCATCCTAGCCGTCACGATCTGGTTGTGGTTTTTGATCTTCGAACGCTACTGGTTTTTTCTTCGTGAGTATCAACCGCAGTTAAAAACCAATGTCGGTGTATGGCAGCAACGAGACGACAAATCATCTTGGATTGCCGTGCAACACCGCAAACAGCTGTTGTCGCAACTGGACTGCATGATGCTCCGCAATTTAAAGCTGATTGTCGGCCTCATTGCGCTGTTACCGATGCTCGGCTTATTGGGCACGGTAACCGGCATGATTCAAGTGTTTGAAGTAATGGCTTTCTTGGGTTCAGGTAACCCCAGAGCCATGGCCAATGGCGTTAGTGCTGCCACTATTCCAACCATGGCCGGCATGGTGATTTCGCTGCTAGCGATTCCCTTTGCTACTGAACTAGATCGTCGTTATCGCCGCAAAAAACGCGAAGCGGCATCATCAATGCCAACGTACAGCTGATGGCGCTTATTAAAGCGAGAGGCGCGTTGGCGCCGCCATCAGCACAAGGTGAACGAGTATGAATGACAATTCATTTTTTATGAACCAAGAAGAAGAGAGTCAGATTGATTTGACGCCAATGCTGGACGTGGTGTTCATCATGCTGATTTTCTTTATCGTGACCTCAACTTTCGTTAAAGAGTCTGGCGTTGATGTGACCCGGCCCGAAGCAGAAACGGCTGTGGTTACAGAGTCCAATAGCATTCAAATTGGCATTACTTCAGCCAATCAGGTGTTCATGGACAAGCGTCAGATTGATAAGCGCGCGATTCGCGCCAACGTTGAGAAGTCACTGGCAGAGAACCCTGGCGCCGCGGTCATCATCGTCGCCGATCAGGACTCTAACACTAGCACCTTGATTGAAGTTATGGATCAAGCTCGACTGGCCGGGGCGACCTCGGTATCGGTGGCGTCGGAGGATAAATAATGGCGGTTAAGTATTTCGGCAGTTTAGTCGCCGCTACCATTTTTGGCTTGGCGACCTTTGTTGGCATGCAATTCCTGATTGCCAATGATGGCTTGTTCAAAAAGCCGGATCGCAGCAATACCTACTTGAACTTTGTTCGGGTCGATCCGGCCAATGACGACGTCAATACCAAAGACCGCCGTTTGCCCGATCCGCCACCGCCACCGGAAACGCCGCCAGATGCACCGGATATGAGTCAGCAGTTCACTAATGTGAATGCCAATTTGAGTATGAATATGCCCAAAATTGGCGTGCCGATGAATAAAGGCTCAGGGGCATTTCTTGGCTCGTTGCAAGCGGGTAACGGAATGGCTGGGTTTGACACCGATGTGATTCCAATTGTTCGCGTTCCGCCGGCTTATCCGAAAGCAGCCAAGTCAGCCAAGCTTGAAGGACATGTCACCATGGCTGTCACTATTCGTCCAGATGGCACCGTGGCTGACGTTGAAGTGCTTGAGGAAAATCCGCCTCGACTCTTTACTAAAGCTGCCGTGAGAGCAATGAAGCGCTGGAAATTCAGACCCAAGATTGTCAATGGTAAACCGACTGCGCAACGGGCGCGACAGACCATTGAATTCAAACTTGGAAAGTAAACAATGACGCGAGCAATCGTTGTGCTCGCGCTAGTTAGGACACCGTTATGATGGTTCGAACACAGTTACATCAGGTGATCTCGCGTGCAACGCGGCGCATAGCCATGCCGGTGTTGCTCGCAGGCTTTATTGCGTCAGCCCCAGCGTGGGGGGCCGCTAACTCAGTGAGTCCTGGTACCTACAAAGAACTGACATCGATTCAGGAACAAATTGGCAATAACCAAGTCGATGAAGCCAATAAAGCTTTGTTAGAACTCCATGCTGAAGTCGCTGAAGATTCATTAGATGAAGCCTTGGTTTTACAAATGCTGGGCTATACCGAAATGTCCCGCAATAACTACCCGGAAGCCGTTGATTATTTGCGCCGTTCGCTCGCACTCAACAAGTTGCCGGAAAAAGTAAAGTACAACGTGGGCTACATGGTGGCGCAGCTCTATGCCGCGCAGGAAAAGTTTGATGACGCGTTAACGTTCGCCGCGGAGTGGTTTAAGACGTTAGAGCAGCCAACGCCCGATCAATACATTTTTATGGCCAACATTTTTGCTCAAACGGGCAACTACAAAGATGCCATTCCTTATGTTGAGCAAGCAATTGCCAAGGCGCCCAAAGTTAAAGAAAGCTGGTATCAATTGCTAATCGCCAGCCATTTCGAGTTAAAGCAATACAAGGCTGCTACCAAGGCGCTAACCGATGCCATTTCCCATTGGCCAGAGAAAGCCAGTTATTGGGAGCAGCTCGCTAGTGTGTATGTGGTGCTGGGCAACGAGAAACGAGCGCTCGCCACCTTGCAACTTGCTTGGAAACAGCAAGTGCTCACCAAAGAAACATCCGTTAAGTCGATGATTCAATTGGCTGTTTCCAGAGGAACGCCAGAGCATGGCGCGCGTTTGCTGCAAAGTGCAATCGATAAAGAGGTACTGCCTGCCGACGAGATGTATTTAGATTTGCTGGCGAATGCCTGGGTTGCCGCGCGTGAGCAAGAGCCGGCCATTGAGGCATTTGCATTGTTGGCCAATACCAGCAAAAAAGGCGACCCCTTTATGCAAATTGCCAACCTCCATATTGAGAAAGCGGAATGGTCGCAAGCAGAGTCTGCGCTTAATCGAGCTCTGGATTATAAAGTCGATGAGCCCGGTAAAGCTTGGTTACTACTCGGCATTGCGCTAACCGAACAAAAGAAATTTGGTAGTGGTATGGATGCGTTTAGAAAGGCTCGTGCGTTTAAAGACTCAGCCCGCCAAGCCAAAAGCTGGCTTAAATATGCTGGCGATTTACAGCGCCAACATAACTGGATAACCCGCAACCAAAATGACACCGACGCGTCATAGAGCGCTTGGTTTCCATAACAATAAAGTCGGCCAACGGCCGGCTCAAATGACCGCATAGACGGTCGTTTAATCATTCGCCAAGCCACAAAGTATGGCTTGGCATTTAGATTTGCTGAGAGAAGGATTCCACCATGAAGGTTTCGTTGAAGGCGCTGTTGCGCCTGTCATTCAGCGCCGTTGCCGCTGCCTTAATTACTGCTTGCAGCCCCGAACCAACCGGCACTCAAACACCATCGCAAGTGGCAGAAGAACAACCCATCGAAGTGAAGTTTGTCATCGTCACCATGTTCGAAATTGGTGAAGATAGCGGCGATAAAGCTGGCGAATTTCAACTCTGGAAAGAGCGCCAAAAGCTCGATACGCGCTTTGAATTCAAGCATTCCCATCATGATTTATTCATGAATGAAGAGACCGGCGTGTTAGCCATGGTCACAGGGATCGGTACCTCGCATTCTGCTGGTGCCGCCATGGCGCTGGGTTTAGATCCGCGTTTCGATTTCTCTAAAGCGTATTGGCTGGTCGCTGGTATTGCTGGTATTGATCCGGCTGATGCGTCGATTGGTTCGGCGGCATGGGCTGAGTATTTAGTTGATGGTGATTTAGCGCACGAAATTGATGCCCGCGAGATCCCTGAAGGTTGGAGCACGGGTTACTTCGCTCGTCATACGTCCATGCCCAATGATCCGAACAAGCCGAAGTCGGCTGGTGAAGTGTTTCAGCTTAACGGCGAGCTAACCGAGTGGGCGTATCAGCTTACCAAAGATATGGAACTACCTGACTTTGAAGGGTTAGAAGCCACGCGGTCACTTTATACTGAGCACCCCAATGCCCAGAAAAAACCGTTTGTTTTAAAGGGCGATCAGCTGGCGGGTATGACGTTTTGGCATGGTGAGTTATTGAACGACTGGGCCAATGAATGGGTGGATTACTGGAGTGATGGTAAAGGCGAATTCGTGACTTCGGCGATGGAAGATACAGGTACCTTTATGTCGCTCAGCTTCCTGCACAACATTGGCAAAGTTGATAAAAACCGCGTGATGGTGCTGCGTACGGGGAGTAACTACACGGTACCGCCTCCGGGTGTGACAGCGGTTGATAATCTATTAATGGAAAACGAAGGGTATGCCGGTCTCGATGCGTCGTTGGAATCTGCTTATTTGGTGGGTACCAAAGTCATGGACACCATTTTGGCTGACTGGGATAAGTATTCCGAGCAAATACCTAGCGAACAAGCGAGTCAGTAATTATGGGTTCATGCTCTGATTTAGCTGTGTTCAGCTGGTTAAATCCAGAGTCGGTAAGCGCCACAAGTGGCCCGTTATCAGGCCTGAGGCTTGGCGTAAAAGACTTGTTTGATATTGCCGGCGTCAGCACCACTGCCGGTAATCCTGACTGGGGGCTGAGCCACCCAACTCCTGACGTTACATCCCCTGTGGTGACAGCACTTATGGAAGCGGGGGCTAGCTTAAAAGGCAAAACCCAAACCGATGAACTGGCTTATAGTTTGAATGGTCAGAATCATCATTTCGGCACGCCGCTGAACCCGGTTGCCAATGATCGCCTGCCTGGCGGCTCTAGTTCTGGCTCTGCGGTCGCAACCGCAGCCCAACAAGTCGATATTGGCTTAGGAACCGATACTGGTGGCTCGATTCGTGTACCCGCCAGCTACAACGGCTTATTTGGCATTAGAACCAGTCACGGTGCTATTTCGACGGCCAATATGGTGCCACTGGCGCCTCGCTTCGACACGGTCGGTTGGTTGTGCCGCGATGCGTCAACCTTATATCAAGTGGGTCAGGTTTTACTGGCCGAAACGCCGATCTATCAGCCGCAATCGCTAAATATCACCGTGTTAGAGCCGATCATGGATGGCCAGCCGTTGTGGACTAAGGCACATCAATCGTCACTTGATGCGCTCATGCCGGCCACCCATCAACAGCATGTTCCGCTCGAAGGAGATTGGCTCAACGGTGCCAGTAATTGTTTTCGGGTATTGCAGGGGCGTGATATTTGGCGCACCCACGGCGATTGGGTTAGCAAAATTAAACCAACCTTTGCTGCCGATATTGCGCAACGGTTTGATTGGGCTGCGAGCCTCACCGAGCAGGATCAACAGCAAGCTGAAATTCATCTGCGCGCCTATCGCAAAGTGATTCTTGATTGGTTTCGTCACAGCGAAGTGCTGGTATTGCCAACAACACCAGGCCCTGCACCATTGCTTAACGCCAGCGCAGATTACCTGAGCCGCTATCGCAATCAACTGATGGGGCTAACGGCCATCGCAGGCTTAGCTGGATTACCGCAAGTACATTTACCGTTGCTAACAATAGATGGTGCCCCCGCGGGGATTTCTCTAATTGGTCGCAGCGGCATGGATCTGGCGTTACTGGCGCTGGTTGCCAAACTCTGTGAAAAATTACCCACCCACAACAATAAAGGAGGCAGTCATGGCCCATGATATTGCCTTTACCGCACCTCACCATGGTGCGACCGAAATTGGTCTGAACGTTCTCAAACAAGGCGGCAATGCCGTTGATGCTATGGTCGCAGCCGCGGCCGCCATCTCTGTGTTATATCCGCACATGAATAGCTTGGCTGGTGACGGGTTTTGGCTTATCCAACGGCCCGGCGAAGCGCCAAGAGCCATTGATGCCAGTGGCTGTAGTGCCAAGCTGGCAACTATTGACTGGTACCAACAACGCAATTACAGCCAAATCCCCGGTCGAGGCGCTCCGGCAGCATTGACGGTCGGAGGCACGCTGGATGGTTGGCGTGTTGCTCGCGAGATCATGGCCGAAACTAATACCGTTCAGCCACTAACAGAGCTACTCGCTCCGGCAGCAAAGCTCGCCCGCGAAGGCATTCGCGTTACCAATAGTTTGGCGGCGGCCAGCCGTAAAGTTGAGTACGATATGGCTGCCCAGCTCGACTACAAAAAGCTGTTTATGCCACTCAAGCAGCCTTTGATTGCCGGTCAACTTTTTACCAATAGCGCATTAGCTGAAACGTTAGACACCATCGCGAGTAAGGGCACGGATACCTTTTACCGCGGTGAATTGGCCGTTCATATTGCAGCCGCGCTCGAGCAACAGGGGAGCCCGATTCGCTACAGTGACTTGGCCAATTATGTTGCTAGCGAAGTGACGCCGCTTTCTACCTCGATTAGCCAAGGCACCTTGTACAATTTGCCGGCACCATCGCAAGGACTAGCTTCGCTACTGATCTTGGCGATCTACGATGCCATTTATCAAACTGATTGGGACCAAACTGCGCGGATTCACGGCTTGCTAGAAGCGACTAAGCAAGCGTTTTTAGTTCGCGATGCCGAGGTGACTGACCCCAGCCGTGTTAGTGAGCGCTGGCCGTCATTGCTGACCGATCAACATATTCAAACTTTGGCGAGCAATATCAGTGACATCGCCATGCCGTGGCCGCACGTTGCTGAGCCCGGCGATACCGTGTGGATGGGCTGTACCGATGCACAAGGCACTATGGTGAGTTTTATTCAAAGCGTGTATTGGGAGTTTGGTTCTGGGGTGGTGATCCCCGGCACCGGTCTGGTGTGGAATAACCGCGGTGCGAGTTTTAGTTTGGCGCCCGACGATGTTAATGCTCTAGGCCCAGGTTTAAAGCCATTTCATACCCTTAATCCTGCCATGGCTGAACTGAAAGATGGCCGCCGCATTAGCTACGGCACCATGGGCGGCGAAGGCCAACCGCAAACTCAAGCGGCGTTACTGAGCCGTTATTTATACGATGACTTAAATATTCAACAAGCTATTGCTCAAGATCGCTGGCTGCTAGGCAGAACGTGGGGCGATACCGACCACGACCTGAAAATGGAACAAGGGCTTTATGATCAACAAGCGGCCAAGTTAACGCAGTTGGGCCATGAGATTCGACCCGTACCAAGTTGCAATGAATTGATGGGGCATGCTGGTGCCATTGTTCGCCATGCAAATGGGCAGTTAGAAGCTGCATCCGATCCACGTAGCGATGGCGCGGGCTTGGTGGACTCTATCGAGGAGACTGGTTAATGGAAGGTAATGTTTCGCAATTAATCAGCGATTGGCTGCCGATAGCTGCCGCCATGGTTGGCACAGGTGTTGTGGCTGGCCTATTGGCTGGTTTATTGGGCGTTGGTGGCGGCATTGTTATTGTGCCGGTTTTTTACTTCGTTTTACTGTCAATTGATGTGCCTGCAGCGAGTGCCATGTTGGTTGCTACTGGTACCTCGCTTCTGGTGATCATTCCCACCAGTATTTCGTCTATTCGGGCGCACCACAAACGGGGCAATGTCGACTGGGCGCTCATTAAGCGCTGGGCGCCGGTGATGGTTATTGGTGTTATTGCTGGTAGCCAAACCGCGTTAGTGATTGATGGTGTCATGGTCAGTAGTGTGTTTGGGGTGATTGCCATTTTGGTCGCCCTCAATATGTTATTCCGCGCTAAGTCGCCGCCATTGGCGCAACAACTGCCGGGTACCGCAGGGCAGGGCGTGATGGCCGGGGGGATTGGTTTCTTTTCGGTGATGATTGGTATTGGTGGCGGCACACTTGGTGTACCCACGTTGACGTCTTGTAATTACCCCTCCCATCGCGCTGTTGGCACCGCTGCTGTTTTCGGTTTGCTGATTAGCTTACCTGGCGCAACCACCATGCTGTTAGCGCCAACGCCGGTCAGCGCCCCTGCGGGCATGCTGGGCTTGGTTAACCTACCCGCTGCTGCGGCCATTATTCCATTAACTGTATTGCTTGCGCCGGTTGGAGCTTGGATTGGCAGCAAGCTTGATGCTGTCTTACTGAAAAAGTTATTTGCTGTGTTTTTGTGTGTCAGCGGTGGTCGCATGCTGATACAAGTGTTTGGAGCCTGATATGTCTGACCCATTTGCCGTTGCCGCACAGTTACTGCAACCCTTTTCGCCGCCGCCTCGTTTGTTAATGGGGCCGGGCCCCATCACCGTTGATCCTCGCGTATTACGCGCAATGTCGGCGCAGTTGGTGGGGCAATATGATCCAGCCATGACTCAGTGCATGAACGACACCATGGCGCTGTACCGCGGCGTGTTCCAAACTCAAAATCAGTGGACCATGTTGGTTGATGGCACCTCGCGTGCCGGTATTGAAGCGGTGCTGGTGTCGTTATTGGAGCCGGGTGAAAAAGTGCTGGTGCCTATTTTTGGTCGCTTCGGTCATTTGTTATGTGAAATTGCTGAGCGATGCGGTGCCGAAGTTCACCGTATTGAAGTCGAGTGGGGTCAAGTTTTCAGCCCTGAGCAAATCGAACAAGCGATTAAGCAAGTGCAGCCGAAAGTGCTTGCGGTGGTACAGGGCGACACCTCAACCACCATGCTACAACCGCTGGACGAACTTGGCGCGATTTGCCAGCGTCACGGCGTACTGATGTATTCCGATGCCACCGCTTCGATAGGCGGCAATCCGTTTAAATCGGACGAATGGGGCTTGGATGCTGTTTCTGTGGGTCTGCAGAAGTGCTTGTGCGGCCCATCTGGCAGTGCCCCCGTTACTCTGAGTGAACAAGCTGTCGACACGATTCGCCGACGTAAACACGTTGAAGCCGGTATTCGTGCTGCGCACCATGTTGATGGCAGTGGTCAGCGTATTCGTTCCAACTATTTTGATTTAGGGATGATCATGGATTATTGGGGTGACGAGCGCCTCAATCACCACACTGAAGCGACAATCATGCTCTATGGCGCTCGCGAATGTGCTCGTATTTTATTGGAAGAAGGTATCGATAACGCCATTGAACGCCACCAACTTCATGGCCAAGCCATGGCTGCTGGCGCGATTGGCCTGAATTTGAAGTTATTTGGCGATCAGCGCCATAAGATGACCAATGTTGTTGGCGTTTATATTCCTGAAGCAGTCGATGGTGAAGCGGTTCGCCATGCCATGCTGCATGATTTTGGCGTTGAGATTGGTACCTCGTTTGGCCCGCTACACGGCAAGATCTGGCGCATCGGCACCATGGGCTACAACGCCCGCAAAGATGCGGTGTTACAAACCTTAACGGCGCTTGAAGCTGTGCTACGCCTGCAAGGACATGATCTCCCGCCTAATGGCGGTGTGGCTGCGGCCCTTGAGGTTTATCAAGGGGCTGACTAATGACTGAGATGCAAACTAGTGTAGCCATCGATAGTCACGCGATGGCCGAACAAATCATGGCCTGGTGTGACGAGCTAGCTAGCATTAGTGCAGAATCTGAAGGCATTCACCGGTTTTACCTGACACCAGAACACCATGCTTGCAACGAGCGAGTCGCTACGTGGATGCGCCAAGCGACGATGACAACCCACGTTGATCAGGCTGGTAATTTAATCGGTCGCTATGCCAGCAACCAAGCTGATGCTAAGACGCTAATCATCGGCTCGCACCTCGATACCATTCCCAATGCTGGCCGTTATGACGGCATCTTGGGCGTGTTGTTACCCATTGCGGTAATTGACCTGTTGCAGCGACAAGGCATTCAGTTGCCATTTCATATTGATGTGATTGGCTTTGGTGATGAAGAAGGAATTCGATTTGGTGCGACCCTACTTGGTAGCCGAGCTGTCGCTGGCACATGGGATAACAACTGGTGGTCGTTAAACGATCGAGCGGATACCTCATTAGCGCAAGCATTTGACCAGTTTGGATTAGATCCTGATGCGATTACTCAAGCGGCCTATGCTGCCGAGCAATTGCTGGGTTACCTCGAAGTACACATCGAACAAGGGCCAGTGCTTGAGCAACAAGGATTGCCCGTTGGCATTGTCTCGGCAATAGCCGGAGCCCGCCGTTTTCAAATTGACATCGAAGGCCAAGCTGGGCATGCCGGCACCGTGCCCATGACCATGCGGCAAGATGCTTTGTTGGGCGCTAGTGAAGCGGCGTTATTGATTGAACAAACGGCGCAAAAATTTGGCGTTGTTGCCACTGTCGGTCAGCTGACTTGTGGCCCGGGCGCGGTCAATGTTATTCCGGGCAATGTGCGCTTTTCTTTGGACATTCGAAGTGTTGATGACGCTGTTCGTGATGAAGCCATTGGTCACCTACAACAGCAGCTAGAGAAGATTTGTCATCAACGTCGTTTAACCTGTCAGTGGCATCAAATTCATCAGGCGCCCGCCGTAAAATGTGCGCCTTGGTGGCTTGAATTGCAACAACAAACCATGGCGTCGCTCGCGCTGAAACCATTGGTACTGATGAGTGGTGCAGGGCACGACGCCATGGCGTTTGCCGACATGACAGATATTGCCATGTACTTTGTGCGCTGTAAGGGCGGCATTAGCCATCACCCGGATGAATCCATCACTTCTGCTGATGTGGCGGTTGCCTTTGATACCTTGCTAGAAACCTTGCTGCAACTCGGCCAACAAACTCAAGCGAACTAACCTGTTCAATCGGAGATTCACCATGGCGCATTTTCGCCGCTCTATTTTTCTGCTTCTCGCTGCATCGTTACTGTCACCTGTTGGCAGTGCGGATGAGCCGGTCTCAATTGAATTGAGAATTTTGGAAACGACGGACATTCACATGCATTTGGTTGATTACGATTATTATCGTGATGAGCCGAGTGTCAGCATCGGCTTTTCTCGTGTCGCCAGCCTGATTCATCAGGCCCGAGATGAAGTGGTCAACTCGGTACTAGTTGATAACGGCGATTTGATTCAAGGTGCGCCACTGGGCGATTACGTGGCTTACGAAAACGGCTTGCCTGAAAGCACGATTCATCCGGTGTACCGGATCATGAATCAGCTCGGTTATACGGTGGCGAATTTAGGCAATCATGAATTTAATTTTGGTTTGCCGTTTTTGCAGCAGTCGTTAGCGGGCGCTAACTTTCCTTATGTCTCGGCCAACGTTTATCGTGATGATGGTGACGATGACCCTAGCAACAATCAGCATTACATTGACCCCTACATCATTGTTACCACAGAGCTGATGGCTTCCGATGGTAACGCTTACCCCGTCAACATCGGTTATATCGGCTTTACTCCGCCGCAAATTACCTTCTGGGATATGGATCACCTGCAAGGCAAGATCATCGCCAAAGACATTGTTGAAACGGCGCGCCAACTGGTGCCTGAAATGAAGGCGAAAGGCGCAGACATTGTGGTGGCTATTCCGCATAGCGGATTATATGACACGCCACGCAAAGGCATGGATGAAAATGCTACTTACCACCTCGCGCAAGTGGCGGGTATCGATGCCATTTTATTTGGTCATTCGCACCGAGTGTTTCCGGGTGATCCGGAAATTGCCGCTTATCCTGGGGTAGATAATCAGGCCGGTACCGTGTTTGGCGTACCGGCAGTGATGCCGGGCTTTTGGGGCAGCCACCTCGGGTTGGTTGATTTAACCCTGCAGCAACAAAATGGTCGCTGGCAGCGGGTAGCGGGCCACACTAGCGTGCGTGCGATTGCTGAGCGCGTCGATGGTCGTTTTCAGCCATTGGTTGAGGCGGATGCGTCAATCAACAAATTGGTTCAGCCTGAACATCAGGCAACGCTTAACTACATGCGCCAAAAGGTGGGGCAAACCTCTGTTCGTATTCACAGCTACTTTGCTCTGGCTGCTGATGATCCGTCAGTGCAACTCGTTAATAATGCCCAGCGCTGGTATGCCCAGCGAGCAATTCGCGCCACTGAATTTGATGGCCTGCCGGTATTGTCTGCCGCCGCACCATTTAAAAGTGGCGGCAGAGCCGGCCCTGATTACTACACCGATATTGCCGTTGGCGATGTGGCGTTAATCCACCTAAAAGATTTGTATGTTTACCCCAATGATTTGAAGGTGGTGAAACTCAACGGTGCTGAAGTGTTGGATTGGCTGGAGCGTTCTGCCGGTCAGTTTTATCAAATAGATCCGCAACAATCAGCGCCGCAGCAACTCGTTAATCGCGCGTTTCCTAGTTACAACTTCGATGTCATCGATGGCATTGAGTATGAAATTGATATCACCCAGCCAAGTCGTTATGACGTTGAGGGCGCGCTCATCAATCCAAGCGCCAACCGCATCGTCAATGCTCGCTTTAACGGCAAGCCACTCGATCACACGCAGTGGTTTTTGGTCGTTACCAATAACTATCGCGCGGGTGGCGGCGGCCAGTTTCCGAACATGGACGGTTCGCGCACGGTGATTCACGCGCCCGATAAAAACCGCGCCGTGGTGGCGCAGTATTTGGCGTCAGCGCAA
This sequence comes from Neiella holothuriorum, assembly GCF_019457915.1. Lineage (GTDB taxonomy): Bacteria > Pseudomonadota > Gammaproteobacteria > Enterobacterales > Neiellaceae > Neiella > Neiella holothuriorum. Next base: position 12,615 of record NZ_JAHZSS010000002.1, on the reverse strand, counting down.
TTTGACGCGTCGATTGATCAAAACTGGCAGTTTGCTAACAACCTTGGCAAGGCGAACGTGATTTTCCAAACGTCGCCAGTTGCCAAAGCGTTAGCTCCTAAAAACCTGTTGCCGGTGGCACATGCCAGCGGTGCTCAGGCGGAGTTTCGGTTGCAGCCTTAGCGGCAACCGAGCGTTACTTTTTATTGGCGAAGTTCGCCTGTATGCGCTGCTGTAGGTAATCATCAGCGCTAATGGCTGGGTACTTGCCCAGCGGCCCTTGAATCATTACATCTTTATTGGCTTGGCAGAAAAATGCGATGGAATATCGCGCGCCTTGGTATTCCTTCGGCGTTGGCATGCGGACTCGGTGCAGGGTCGACTTGAGTTGATCGTCGCTCCAGCGCATCAGCATGTCGCCGATGTTGCATGTCACCAAGCCGGTTTGTGGCTCCACCGGCGTCCATTGTTGCGAGCTAGCTTCTTTGCCGGGACAAACTTGTAGGCCATGTTGGCCGCTTTGCTGAAACAACAGGGTCAAGCAATCAAAGTCAGTATGCGCTCCTGCGCGCCAATGGCTTTCATCCACCGCAACAGGGCCATTGGTCGCGTAATAATGTAAGAGCCTAAGGGTTGACTGATAACTTGGCTGATCGGGTTGGTGAGCCTGTGCAAAAAAGTTGCTGGCAAAGCCAAGTTTGTCGGCAAAGCAAGACAACACCTTCATGCCCAGTTGCCAGCAGCTGGCTTCAAATTCCAACATGTCGGATTCAAATGCAGGCAGTGCTTGCTGGGGCCATAGGCCCGTCATTCTCGGCCGAGTAATTTGATACGACTCTTTTTGATCCGCCGTGCCGGTTGATGGTCGAACTTGCGCCATCGATTCCCAGCCAGCATTGGTGCCTGGTCGCAGCGGCAATTGCTGCTTGTCCGCTGAGGGCAATGCGAAAAATGATTCGGCATCAGTGAATGCCTGCTCAATGCGATTTAGTGCAATGCCATGGTTGCTCAGTTGGAAAAAGCCACATTCGGTGGCGGCTAACCAGAGTTGCTCGGTGATGACCGATTTGCGGTTATCAAAGTCGGTTAAATCGATGACTGGAATGGCACGTTGTTGGTTTTCTTCGCCAAGCGCACCGAGGGTTGATTCCAGTTGTAGCTCTTGCAGATTGTGTGGGGATGTTGTCATTACGATTGCTCCTAGTCGTGCTGAAAGTACCCATTTCCTGGCCTTTCATCAGGAGCAATGACCCGACGCCAATAGCTGGTGCCTGACTGCTTCTACCCCAATCGCCTGTGTCGTTCAATCAGGCTCATTGTTACTAGCAAAAAGCGGGCACATTTTTAGTGTGTTCGGAGAGCCAATACCAGTCAGCTCTGGCGTACGAGTATGCGTTGGTGGCTAGCGCCAAATTAGCTCAGCAGCACTGACATTGTGCTCAAAATGTTGTCTTTTGGGTCAACTAACTGCCCAGTCGGGCGGCAGCATCGGGCAACTAGCATGGCGCTTGAATTGCATTGAACTGGCTTTCGAAAGAATCACAAATTGCACATAAAACAGAAGGGAACAGGTTAAAGCATGCAAACAATAAAACTGACTCGATGGTGCAAAATTAGCTTAGTGGCGGCAGTGGCTGGATTTGCTTGGCTGGTGGCTTACAACAATGTGGTGGACTACGGGTCTAATTTCGCTTTTGTGCAGCACGTGCTGACCATGGATACCACCTTTGAGGGCAATCAGCTGACCGGTCGCGCCATTACAAATCCAACTCTGCATCATGCTGCTTATGCTCTGATCATTGTGGCTGAAGCGGCGGTTGGTTTGTTGTGCTCAGTTGGTGCCGTTTTATTGTGGCGCCAACTGAATGCAACTAATGGTGAATTTAATGCTGCCAAAGGAGTAGCAACATGCGGTTTGGTGCTTGGCATTTTGCTGTGGTTTGGTGGCTTTATGACGGTTGGCGCTGAGTGGTTTTTAATGTGGCAATCACAAATTTGGAATGGTCAGCAACCGGCGTTTCGGTTTGCGATGGTGTTGTTTGCATGCCTGTTGTTTTTGCATCAACAAGAGCCGCAGTCAGAGCCATAAAACATGCCAAACCAAGCGGGTGATTTGGCATGTATGGCTGACTGCTCTTACCAAGGTTGCTCGTTGCTTCTAGTTGGCCGCTGCCGGCTGGATCCGCTTTGACTCATCAATGGGAATAACCAGCTCGAGCACCGCGGCAACGAGCGTTCCGCCGGCTACTGGGAAGCCGAGCAACATGATGAGCGTTTGCGGCAGCTCTGGTAGCCAGGCCGGCACCAGCGTTAAAGCAAAGCCGCACAGGGTTGCCAAGGCGACGATTTGCCAAGAGCGAGTCGGAAACGGCGAACCGCGAATAATCCGAATGCCCGATAGGCCGACCAAGGCAAACATAAGGCCTGTCGCGCCAAACAACAGTCCGGCAGGCATGGTTTGAAAGATGCCGCCAAAGACCGGAAAGCACCCCATAACAATCAACAACGCCGCAATCACTTTGCCGATGTGGCGGCTAGCTACGCCGGTTAACTGAATGACACCATTGTTTTGGCTGAAGGTGGTATTTGGAAAGGTATTAAACACCGACGCCAATAATGAATTAAAGCCATCGCCGAGGACGCCATTTTTTATTCGGCGCCAGTATTTGGGGCCGCGAATGGGTTGGCTTGATAAGCTGGACGTGGCGGTTAAATCGCCCACTGATTCCGTTGCCGTAACCAAATATATTGGCAGCAGCGTAAAGAATATGGCCCAATCAAAGCCAATTGGGTATTGCAGTGGCTGAGGGTAGAAGTAGCTCGGTAACTCGTTAAATATGGAAAAATTGACCTGCCCTAACAGTAGCGCAGCCAGATAACAAATACCTAACCCTATGCTGATGGAGCTTAATCGAAGCCATGCGCTCTTGCGGGTGGCAAACCAGCAGATCAGCCCTACAACCGCAACTGCCAAACCAATCACCAGATAACCCGCTTCACCGTTGGCAATACTTTGTTGGTAGGCTCGCTCTAAATTTTGGCCGGTTTTCATCACCAAGGTAATGCCCAACAAGATCACCGCAGTTCCTGCAACGGTTGAGGTGATCACGCGTTGCAGCGATTGCAGAAATTGACTCAGTATCATGACCACAATGGCGCCGGCGCCAGCGGAGCCAAAAATAATGCCCAGCAATTCTTCATTGGAAACCGTGCCGCGCAATTCTGAGGACGCAAAAATAAGCGGGCCAATAAACGAAAAGCTGGTGCCTTGAATGGCCAATAGGCCGGAGCCAATAGGGCCAATAGGGCGAACCTGAATGAGCGTCGCAAGCCCTGATACCACTAATGAACAGCTGATCATATAGCTTGTCTCTGCGGCGGAAAGGCCCATGCCGTTAGCGATGATGAGCGGTGCTGTGATAATGCTGACGAAAATAGCCAGCAGGTGTTGAACTGCGGCTAATGATTTGCGAGACCAGGGTGGGTTGTCATCCAGACCATAAATGATTCGGGAGCCGGTGGTATGTTTGGCGTCCCCTCCAAGTGATTGCATCAAATTGCGAAACATCACGTGCTCCAAGATTTTCTTATAATGGTGATTACACAGGTAAGCAAAAAAAGAGCCGGTTTCGAAAAACCGGCTCCAGAGGGTTAGAACTTATAACCAAAGGTAGCTGAAAAGGTTCGCCCCTCAGATGGTTTAACCACTACGGAGTCAAACAAGTCGGCTGAGGTGTAGTAGTCCTCATCCAGTAAGTTGTTGACGCTTAGTAGCAGCTCGTAACGGTCGGTAATGTAACCGGCGGAAGACGTCCACACCGAATAGCTCGGTAGTTCAACGGTCTTAAAGATATCGGTGTAGGTACTGTCGACCCAGCTGAAACCTAAACTACCGGTGACTCGGCCATCGCCTAACTCTTGCACATAGTTGGCATAAAGGCTGGCGGTATTGTCAGGTAACCCGCCGCGATCGACTTCTGCGCCAGCTCCAAGAAAGGTTGAGCGAGAGCCAGCAAAACGACCGCCGTAAACTTCCCAAGCTTCCAAGCCATTTTGTTCGGCAAAATCAGCACCATTCAACACGGCCAATGCGCCATCACTGACTTCGGTGGTTTCAATGTGGGTTGCCGTTGCGGTCACAGACCAGTTATCGGTGACTACGGCGCGTGCTTCAAATTCAACACCGTCGGAATAGACCGCAACTAAGGCAGCGGTTTGGCCATCTCGGTAGGTTTTTTCCTGATCGAAGTAGGCTAATGCGGTAAAGAGGCGGCCATCAAAGCCTGAATACTTGATACCAGCTTCAAATAACTCGGATTCTTGTAGCCATTCGCCGCTGTCGACAGTGGCAGAAATAACCCCGCCGAGCTGGTTGGTACTTAGCGAATTCGATTCGGCGTAGGTGATATATGGCACCAGCCCAATGTCTGAGTTGTACGACAGGCTGACGTTGTAGCTAATGGCGCTGTCGGTATCGCTCTTCACATCGGGTTTGTTGTCACCGTCGGCATCGACAATCAGCGCGCCCACTAAGTCGCGCGCCTCTTCATAGGCTTCAATGTCGTAGTAATCGTAACGGGCGCCCAGTAATAGACTGAACTGGCCGATAGTAATATCCGATAGCATGAACAAGCCTGAGTTGATGTTTTCCGATACTTGCTCTTCGTTGAAGTTACGGCGCAAGGTGCCGTCATCTAAGTAGGGATCAGACACGGCCCAGTCAAAGCGATCGTCCGGGGTTGGCCCAACCGTTAAGTCGCGAAGATCAAAGGTTTCGTCGTACCACGCATGGTTTAAATCCAGATCATCTTTACGAACGCTGACGCCAACAATGTTCTCGGTTGTAATGCCGTTGAATTCGTACTCAAACGTCAAGCTTGAGCGCAGTTCATAAACTTTGGCGTCAGGATAAGCTGCGGTGAAGCCCCAACTTTGGAATTTTTCATGATCCATATAGTCCATGAAAAATTGGTTTTTCCACGTCATGCCATTATCAAATTCGGTGATGAAGTCGAGATATAAGGTCAGTACATCGGAATCGGCATAATCAATGGAGTCGATGAAGATGGTTTCGTGGCCAATTTTAGCGGTGCCAACGGTCTCTTCTTGTAACCCATAAGCTGGGCCGAAACACGTTAGCGGGGAGCCGTTGTAACTAAAGCTTGCGCCATCGCCTGGAATACACCAAGTGTTAACATTCGAGAAGGACGCATTCGGTGCGCCATTGGTAATGCCGTCTTGGATGAAGCCGGATTCTTGCGGCAATAATCGATCGGCACCAATCGGGTTGTCACTATTGCGAACTGGTGGCGCTCCTGTGATGTATATGCCGTGATCGATCAAATCTTGAGTCACGCGGTTCCAACCGGGCACCTGAATGTGATCGGAGCTTTGCCACTGAAAACCAAACTCCATGGTGGTGCTATCTGCCAAGTCATAATCTACCGCCACCTGAACCATTTTACTGGTTGGTGAATACACATCGTAAAACGAATCAGACTTTTCATATTCAGCAAACGCATACACGCCGCCTTGGCGCCCCGCTAAGGTGAACGGCATACCGCCTTCCGCAGAAATGATTTTTTGATCGTAGCTGCCCACAGTTACATCGACTCGGCCGGTTGGGCTTTCGATGTATTTCGCGGTGTCACTTCGAGCTGATTTTGGGATGTAGTTTAGCTGGCCACCCACACTACCGGTGCCATATAAGGGGGACACAGGCCCACGTAAAATCTCAAGTTTGCTGGCGCCACGAATATTGGTTTTGAATGCACCAGGGTTTTCAATGCGACGAAATCCGCGGAAAAAGTTATCGGCGGGTTCGCCTCGTAAATCCATTGCCCCCTGAATACCAAAAAATGAACTGGTAAATGCGCCAGGTGTCATGCGAACCAAGTCATCAACGCTACGCAAACCGTAATTTTTGGCTAGTTCCGCGGTCACTTCAGAGACTGATCGCGGTGTTTCCAGTAATGGTTTGCTGAAGCCAAATGCGCCTTCAGAAGGCTCAGTGGGCAGCACCGAAAAATCGTCGGTAACATCTTCAACCACATAATCGTCCAGCTCAGCAACGTCCCCTTGTTCCTGCGCTAATGTCGACGCCATGGGTAGAAACGCAAGCCCAACGAGAGCTGCTTTAATGGCGTTGGCCAGTTTCTTTTTTGGATAATTAGTCATTCACAGTCCCCTAGTTGTTTAAAACTCTCCAAGGGCGGCGGAGCAAATCTTATGCCTAAAAAATGAGCATGTGAGGCGGTTTCACGTGAAACCCGCGAATTTAGTGACTCACAAAGCTGTTCAATTAGTCAGTTAATTAATTGAGAATAATTTGCGTTGTCACTTTTTGTTAACATTTGGTGCATGTATCCGTTATTGGGCTTGGTTATAGGGATAGGGCAATCACTTCAACTGACCGGCAGCGAAGCTGTGTTGGCTGCTCATCTTTTTAGTTGACCGTTAAGGCAGGAATTTGGCGCTTTGTCGGGATAATTTATTGAGAGGGGATAGGCGGCCTAGTTTTTGCTCTGACATTAGTCACGTTGAGTTGGAGTGGCATATCTGTGAAAGCAATTCATATCAGTAACATTCAGTACCTTGTTGATGGCTCAGGAAGTCCTGCGGTGAGCAATGCTGTGGGCGTCAACATGCGTATCGTCGATGGCGTTATCGAAGCGGTCGGTGAATCGGTGTTAGCTAAACCCGGTGATGAGCATATTGATGCAACCGGGCTTGTCATGTATCCGGGATGGGTGAATACCCACCATCATTTGTTCCAGTCGGTACTCAAAGGACTATCTATTGGGATTAATGAGCGCTTATTTGGCTGGCTCAATCATGTCACCTTTCCTCGCGTTGGCCGAGTTACTGAGCAAGCGCTCAGAGCAGGCGTTCGCTTAGGATTAGCAGAATTGCTATTGAGTGGCACCACCACCTGTGCCGATCATCATTATATTTATCATCAAGCGCTTGATCCGCTTATGGCTGATCTGCTGTTCGAGGAAGCGGATCAGCTCGGTATGCGATTGGTATTGTGTCGCGGTGGCCAACTTAAAGAACACGTCAATCGCCAGTATCCCAGCCGCACCAAACCTGAAACCATGGCTCAGTATCAAGATGATATTAAGCGCCTCACTGAGCATTACCATCAGCCCCAAGGGGATGCCATGCGGCGTATTGTGGTGGCCCCGAACACGCCGACGTTTTCGATGACGCCCGATGAACTTGCTAGCTTGGCGGATTTCTCGCGTAGCTTAGGGTTACGGATGCATTCGCACTTGTCTGAAACGGAAAATTACGTTGAGTTTTGCCAGCAAACACATGGTTGTTTGCCGGTGGAGTTTGTTGCTCGCCATGGCTGGCTTGGTGATGATGTTTGGTTTGCTCACATGGTGCATGTTGCCGAAGCTGAATTTGAGTTATTGGGCGAAACGAAAACGGGTATTGCTCATTGCCCAGCATCTAACGGCCGTCTCGGTAGCGGTATTGCGCCAATTTGGCCGATGCAACAGGCCGGAGCAACAATCTCGATTGGTGTTGATGGAGCCGCCTCCAATGAGCAGGCCAGCATGTTGGCCGAGCTACGGTTGGCCTGGTTGATGCAGCGCGCCGTAACACGGCGACCCGACCAAATTACCATTGAGCAGGTCATTCATTGGGGAAGCGCGGGCGGCGCAAAAGTGTTGGGGCTGGACAGCATTGGCACCTTAGCGCCAGGAATGGCTGCTGACTTGGCGCTGTACCGGCTCGACCAACTTAGCAATATTGGCCTCCATGAACCTGTTTATGGGCCAATCGCTTGTGGCCAAGCAACGCCGGCACTTGTGATGTGCCAAGGGCGGGTGGTGGTGAAAGATGGCCAGATCCCCAATCTCGACTTGGCGCAATTAAAGCGCATGGCCGCCGACGCCGTGGCATTACTGGCCTAGCGATTTAAGTGGCGCGGCGGAGTTGTGTTCGCTTTGACAGGCAGTCTAAAGCGGCGCTTGTTTTAATGGGGCTGCCGCTCGATCGTTGCTATTGAAAAACTATTTACCGATACAGAAAGTGAAGGTGCCCACAGACAGTGGCTTTCAGCTTACCTTGGCGCCCGATTGGGGCCCAAATCGTAAAAATGGATGATTTTCGAGGCCAAGGTTTAGTTAGATTTTAGCCTACAACTTACAGCAACGAATTGTCGCTAAGCAAATACAAGGCAGGCTCGCAGTATTAGCTATTCGATGATCTCATTAATATTAATCAACGCCTCTAACGCCCCCGATTTTAGTGCTAACCCGTGGGGTGGGACATCCGTATCTTTGGGGTTAATGCGAATTAGCTTCGCGTTAGTCAAGCTATCACTCAAACGGCGTACAGTTGGTACAGCATTTCCAGCACCAATCTCGATAACAACAAGGCTTTTCTGCTGAGCTTTGGCGAGCCAAACTTCAAATCGCTCCTGCTGCTCTTCACTTCTGTCTTCTACCCAGTACGGATCATCAAACATCAATATATTAGGCCTAGCTGGGCCGCAGCAGCTGGGGCAATAAGGTATATCGCCATCTACGGCCATTTGCTCTTTGCGTCGAGTGAAGTTCAGTTCCCCTGCAGGCCAAATATCAGACTGGCATTCGCTTGCACATTGCAGGTGATGAATAGAGCCGTGGCATTCGTAAGTGCGACTGGGAGCAAAGCCTGCTTTTTGAAACTGGCCATCGACATTGCTCGTATAAATGAAGTAGTTGTCACCCATGCGAGCTGCCCACTGCTTAAGAATTTGGAACCCTTTGTGGGGTAGAGTATCTCTATAAAGCGCCAGCCGATGACCGTAAAACCACCACAATTGTCGCGCTCTATATGGAAACACCGCTCCGTTTGCTAACGCTTCAAAGTCAAATTTTAGTTGTTTTGCCTGAGGGTAAGCGCCCCAAAAGCCGTCTTTACTTCTGAAGTCCGGCAAGCCTGAATCCACTCCCATTCCTGCTCCCGCAGCAATCAAAATTGCATCTGCTTGGCTAACGATAGCGGCGGCTTGCTCAAATAGTGTTGGCATTTACGGATCTCTTCTTCCGATAAACAATTGGTCACGACTTCAGTCATAAGGAATGCCTGTGGCGAAAATCATTATTTCAAAATCGTGTGATAATTCAGCCTGCAAAGATAAACCAACGATGACCATTGCGTTCGGGTTAAGGCTAGCTTGAATGCTTTCTCCGATTTGGTGATAGTCACCCAGCTCAATGGTTTCTCTTGCCGTAATATGTACGATTGCGCCATTGGCTTTGGTTAGGTCTGCCTCTTCCAATAGTGGAGCATACAATATGTCGGCAATTGCATCTTCTATCGTATCCGAGGTATCTAGCTTCCTTACCCCCATTACTGCCTTGCCTGGTTGATTGAAAAGCACTTTAAAGTCACTCATATCGATATTAATCATGCCCGTTCCAGACAGCATGGTGGTCAGGGCTTTTAAGCTATCGACGAGCAATTGATTGCTATGGTCAAACGCGTCAACCAAGCGAAACTCACCGCCAAGTACTTTCGCCAGTCGATCATTAGGAAGTACGATCACAGCTTTGCAGTATTGCTGCAGCTTTAATATTCCCTCTTCGGCATATCTCGCTTTTTGTTGGCCTTCAAAGTTAAATGGTTTGGTCACTATGGCTATTACCGGAATAGCGAGAGACTGAGCTACACGTGCTACCTCTGGAGAGGCACCTGTTCCCGTTCCTCCACCCATTCCGGCAGTGAGAAATATAATTTCAGTTGATTTCAGAGCATTTAAGATGTCGTTTTCTGATTCTTTGGCTGCTGATCGACCTACATCAGGTTTTGCTCCAGCGCCGAGTCCTGATGTTAAAGATGGTCCTATTTGAACCGCGTTATCATAACGGTCAGAGCGAAGTGAGCGCTGATCTGTGTTGATAGCTACCAGTTGGACTTGCTCTTTCGGGCCCTCTTTATAGATACGTTGTAATGTGCTGCAACCGCACCCTCCTACGCCAACGACAGCGATTGATTGTGTTGAATTATTTGTTTGATACTCCGTCATTGTTATGTCCTGCCAGTGATTTCTCTGGGTAATGTAATTAGCTGTGCGACAGCTGGTGTCGGCTCTAAGACCTTTGCTTTTTAGTCAGACTTTTTACTTTCTCTAATGCTTGTAGGCATAGATTAGGTGCTGAGTTGGTACCTTGTTTCTTACAGACAAATTGGCGTATATGAGCATTTGCAATTTTTCTGGCCATGCCATCTTTTTGGTAACTAACCGGGTGACATTGATGCTTTTGGTAATAGATCTTGGAGTATTCGCTAATGGCAATACTGCGGTGCTCCTTATTGAGCAACAATAGGCAGCAAATAATCCAAATCGAATCATGTGTTTGAATATGAGCTACTGATACTGTCTCTAAGCTGCCAAAGTGATGCTTAGGAAGCCAGTGAGGGTGAGTACGCTTCCCTTGTCTGCTGTACCAGTTAGCCACTTTGAGCATGGTTTGTTCGTCAAACATAAGTCCTCCTTAGTTGAAAAAGGAGGCTAAACCGGCATGCCGACATGCCTTGTCGCCCTGGCGTTTACGCTGCATTTAAGGGTCAACAAAAGGACAAACCAATGCTGCCAACGACTATTGAAAACTATCGATCTGCTGGGACCAACAAAGAACGAACTGTTCAAATGATGTTGGCCGCAGCGCCAGACTTACGAATCAGAATTCGTCTAGCTGCAAACGAATTTCTTCATGAGGATATTCAGTTGGTTCTGGTTGATGATGAGTCTGAGCAAGTCAGGCATAGTCTTGCTAAGAATTGCCATATTTGTCGTGAAGTTCAGGTGATTCTGAGCCACGAAGGCTCACTAACTATCCGGCTCGCCTTAGCGACCAACAAAGGGCTGGTTGATGATGTAAAGCAGATACTGCGTGAAGATTCCGACTTGGCTGTGCAACAACAAATCATTTGTCAGAGCCAACTAGATGATGAACTCGTGAAGGATGTTTTACGCTCGAACGATTATGAGATTCGCGAGTCATTAGCGATTCGAAAAGGCATATCGAGCAGTACGCAACTAAAGCTAGCTCAGGATAAAGCGTGGGAGGTCAGGAAGGCACTAGCGTCTAATGAAGAGCTGCAGGAAGAGGCAATGGTTAAGTTAGCCCATGACCATGATCCAGATGTATGCAGCGCTCTGCTGGATCGTAGTGATTTATCGCACCAAGCATTGAAAGCACTATTGCAGAATACATCCTTCATTCGGCATAAGACCAATTCCTATTATTCCGTAAGGATGGACGGTGCTCCCAAATTAGATAACTATCTCGTATCGTTTGGGGAGGGCGATTCAGAGAGCGTTAATTTGAAGTTATCGGTGAGCTTCCCAAATGGCAGTCAACAATCCGTTACTCTGGCGTTTCATGCCAATAACCATGAATATCAAATAGATAATGCAATTCAATTAATTGGTTGGCTAAGTCGTTCAGGTAGCAAGAGGTAAGTGAGAGCATGGCGACACTATTTGTCGCTTTAGTTAGTTATCATCTACTAAGTGACAAAAACTTACCTTGGGAATACAGGCGTTATGTCCAAAAGCACAACCCTTCGTCACCTGATGATGTTGAAGATTCTGCCGAAGTACCCATCGTTTATTCTGGTGAAAGACCTTCAATCCGAGCTACAAGAAGAGGGCTTTTCGGTTGATCTTCGAACTGTCCAAAGAGATTTGAGATCGATGCAAGATCTTATGGGGCTTGATTGCTGTGATAGTCCTGAGGGGTATAAATGGCGTTATGCCAGAGTAAATACTGAGATGCTGCCAAATATGCGCCCTAGCGAGGCTTTATTGCTCGTAATTGCCGAAGAGTTTCTAACAAGAGTGCTGCCATTAGAGTCTCTCAGAATGTTAGAACCACGGCTACAAAAGGCAAAAACAACGTTAGACAAGGATAAAAATTTAGGAAAATGGCGTAACAAATTAAAGGTAATTAGTGGGGAACTTGAGTTGATTCCCAACTCAACAGATGAGGACATACGCAGCACAATCTACGAATGCATTTTAAAAGACGAAAAAATTACCATCACTTACCGAAAACGCGTAAACCACGAACCCTTGGAGTATCTTTTAAACCCTCAAGGTTTGATAGTAAGAGACCATAATCAGTATTTGATCGCTACCAAGTCAGAAGCTCTGGGCCAACAAAGAACATTTTTGTTGGAAAAAATAATATCAGCAGAAAGAACATATCAACCAGTTGATGATGGGTGCCAATACTCCTTCGATGACGCGATCAATCGAAACCCTACCGGTTACATGCTGAAGGATGAGTTAATCAAGGTATGCCTCCGGGCAAAGTGGGTTCCAGCAAGATTACTATCAAACAATAAACTGAGTTCAGATCAGACAGAGAAACAGTTGGAGGGCGGTTGGATTGAAGTTTATGCAACAACACATTTGACATACGACTTAATAGGTTGGATTTGCCGATTCGCCGAAGCAATAGAAGTTGTGCAGCCCAAAGAGCTAAGAGAGCAAGTTTATCGGCGGTTAGTCAGTGGAATAGAGCTAAATAAACCAATTGAATGACCATACGGCGTTGTTGCCTAAATCGATTGAACTATTGGAGCAGGCTTTGATCTGATCGTCTGAACTTACAGATGGGACAGGTC
>NZ_JAHZSS010000029.1 GCF_019457915.1 Neiella holothuriorum | reverse complement strand
TGTTTATAGGTCATATCGCCTTTTTCAACTTGCTCAACAACAGACAATTTAAAGGCTAGTGAATAATCGCGCTGAGTCCGCTTTCTTATTGAAGGAATTCGCTTTTCCATCATAGGTCTCCAATGTGTAAACCTATTTCAGGACGGGACATTAAAAAGCGACCAAAAAGCCAACGACAACCGCTGGCTTTTTTGGCTGATTGGAGCCGCTTAGAACGGCAAACCAAGCGAGTTTTTCAACGACGTAAGCATGGCTTGACCACCTTCGGTCTGCACATACTCATACACCGTATTCACTAACGGGCCAGCCAATTCTGGATCGAGCCCTAATGCAGACAATGATGAGTTGAGCATATCCAGATTCCCCGCGGTTTTACCTAAGTCGCCACCAAGACCACCCAGTAAGCCACCAACTTCCGAAGACTCAACTTCTGGAGCTGCTTTTAGCAAATCAGACATATCCGGCACAATGCTCGACAAATCACTAAAGTCACCACCCGACATGCTGCTTTGCGCCATGCTAAATAAGCTGCCTAACGCGCCGCTAGCTTGCTCGCTTGAAATGCCCAGCTGGCTCGTTACCGTATCGAGTAATGACGCTTGCTCAGCCTTTGCTGGCATTGCCATCAAAGCGCACACCAACATCAAGCCCGTCACTAAAATCGAGCTAAATTTTTGTAATTGCTGCATATGAAGTTCCTTGTTCAAAAGATTGTTGTTTTAACGAGAAGAGGCTGCGTCGTACAGCCAGCTGTATGGAGGTTAGTACATATCGACAAACAAACCATAACACGATGAAAATTAAGCTTAATAACAGCTAAAAATTGGCTCATAAAAATCCAGCTTATTATTAACAATAGCGGCCACAAAAAAGCCAAAGTAGCAATTTACTTTGGCTTTTTGATGCCAGCAGAGGCAAGAGGCAACTGCCTTGTTAATTCAGATCGTCATCTTTCCAGTACTTGGTGCCTTTTACCGTAGCCTGTAGAGCAAGACCATTTTCGGTTAGCTGGTAAACAGTGATATCACCGATCGTAGTACCGGCACCGGCTTCACCGCCTTTTTTGCCCGATTTAGCCGCGGCGTCGGCTTCTGCACCAAATCCCCAACCATCATCAACAAATTTTTCCATCGCTTCTTTGGTGTGAAACACAAATAGCACTCGGAAATCTTTCGCACCTAAACCCAAGCCGATGCCACCTTCACCCATCGACATATAAGTGCGTTTGCCACTGCTGCGGTCCACCACCACACCAGAGCCACCGCCGGCTGCTACAAAGATTAAATTAACCTGCACATTAGAAAACGTTGCATAGCCAACACTGGAGTTCACCAGCGTTTTGGCAGCAGGGTCTTCTTTGTAAATTTTTTGCAGGATACTTTGGCTTTCTTCATTAATTTCAGTGCGCTCTTCAGCAGGATCGGCTTGCGCAACAAAGCTACTGAAAACCAGTACCAAACTGGCGAGGCCGGACATAATAAGACGACGCATGGTCACTCCTTGTTGTTGTTTTTTTAAATTACATCAACAGTATAGTCAGGCTTATCGAAAGCAACGACAAAATTTATAACTTGGCCCAAACAGGCTTAAGTAGGTTTAAATCGGCTGACAGACGAAGTCCATTCGCAGCGATGTTAACTCGGCGCCATCATCGCTGATCTGAACAACCAAGATCCGATCAAACTCATGATGTTCGATTGCTGGCACGGGCTGGCTAGCTAACAGTGCTGCCAATTCAGGCGTGGTATTACTGTGCCCGACCACTAACGCATCCTCTCCTTGGCGTTTCAATTGCTGTGCGAACCCAGCCAAATCTCGCGGATTATAAGACTCGATAGCGGTATTAAATAATCCAGCACTAGCCGCAGCTGTATGACGTGTTCGACGATAATCGGTGCTGTAGATTGTGAGGTATTTAGTTGCGGTCTTTTGCAACCAAGTCGCAAAGTAACTAGCTCGTTGCTGACCGCAGTCAGTTAAGTCAGGATCCTTGCCGCTTTGTGGATTATCGACCTTCTCAGCATGGCGCACCAAGTAAATGGTATAAGGCTGCAACTCAGCTTGCAGAGGAAAGCAAAGTAGTGAACAGAGAAACGTTAATGAAATCAGATTCCAGCGAAAGTTTCGATTCATGGCTTAGGCGTTCCAGTTCGCGATGTATTGGATCATTTAATGACTGGCAGCTTACGTGATCCTCGCCTGAGTTGCATCACGCCGACCAGCAAGGCATGGTAGCCCGTAACGTTCCGTTGTATTAATGATCATGCCTCTGCAACCCAAAACAATCCTATTGACGGTATTGGCCTTGCTCGCTTTCGCAGCAAATTCGCTACTAACCCGGCTTGCCTTGGCCGATCAGGTCATCGATCCAGCCAGCTTTACCGGAATTCGTTTGATCAGCGGAGCCATTTTGTTAGCCATCCTGTGTTGGTGGCCCAACCGTCACCGTAACAAGCATGATAAAAGTCTTTGGCGCAGCGGAAGCTGGGTTGCGGCCATGGCTTTATTTAGCTACGCCGCACTATTTTCATATGCGTATTTGATATTGGGTGCCGCAATGGGGGCGTTGTTGCTATTTGCGGCCGTACAGTTAGTCATGCTGCTCGTTGCTTGGGTTAAACAGCGAAAACTCGCGACAACAGAATGGATCGGATCGGCGTTGGCACTCGCCGGCTTAGTTTACTTATTGCTGCCACACGCGACGACGCCAGGGCTTGTGTCTGCCGCCATGATGATTATTGCTGGCGTGAGCTGGGCAATATACACGCTGATGGGGCAACGGAGCTTATCGCCGACGCAAGACACCGCCGCTAACTTCATCAAAGCCATACCGTTCGCTTTACTATTAGTGCTAATTGCCATGCCGTTACATAGTTCGTGGCAAGGTGTGGTGTTGGCGATCGCTTCGGGGGCTTTAGCATCAGGCGTTGGCTATGCGCTGTGGTATGCCGTGCAGCCACAGTTATCAACCACCCTGAGCGGTAGCCTTCAATTGCTGGTTCCGCTGATTGTTGCGGTCTTTGGTGTGGTGTTATTGGATGAATCAATTACGGTGCAACTGCTCATTGCCGCAGCATTAATTTTGGGTGGAATAGGCCTTGTTATTACCGGTAAACGTTCTGTGCCAGCGAACAATTAAGGTGTGTCGGAATGGCCTAAGTCGCGCTCAGGATTCATCACATCACGAAGGCGTTGCTTCAACACTTTGAGCTCAGGGAAACCACCTTCGCGCTTACGAGACCACACCAGCGCATCATTCAGCCAAACATCAAATTGCCCTTTGCGGCCAGGTCCAAGTGCCACTTCCTCAAGTTCATTTTCAAACGTCGTTAGTAACTCTTGTGCCGTCCAGGCTGCACGCATCATCCAACGACAGCCGGTACAATAACGGATCCGCACAGTCCATGTTGGCGACGCTTGATGCTGTTCAGTCATGGGTGACGCGGTCGTGAGCAGCAAGCAGTAAGTCGCGGCTTTCGGATTGGAATTGCGTAGCAAAACCTCCGAACCAATGAGCCACTTCGTTAAATTTCTTAACGAAAGCTTGCTTGTCTCCTTGCTCCAGCAAGGTCAATGCTGACGTAAAGTTCTGCAGGTAACGTTTAAACATTTTAATGTTTTCTGGCGCCGCGGTAATAATGGACGCATACAGTTCACCGTCTTGCGCGAACAACCGCCCGACCATGGCCAATTCCAAGCGATAAATAGGAGAGCTAAATGCCAACAAGCGAGCCAGATCGGCATCTTCATTCTGCAGGTGCATGCCGTAGGCAAAGCTCGTGAAGTGACGAAGCGCTTGAACCATGGACATGGTTTCATCATGCTCTTGGCCATCTGATTCATGCAGACGAGGCCCCCACAAGCGCATTTGATCCAACACCCACTGGTATTGCTCGGCACCGCGGCCATCGCAATGAATAATGACTTGCTTGGCAAAACTTGCAATGTCGGGACCAAACATCGGGTGTAGGCCAACAACTGGGCCATCGTGGGCCGCCATCATGGCTTTCATCGGTGCTTGCTTAACCGAGGTTAAATCAGTCAACACGCAATCAGCAGGCAGCTTGGGTAAACGCTCAATGGTTACGACGGTTTTATCAATGGGAACCGAAATCACCACCAAGGATGCATTCGCCACAATCGCTTCAGCTTGATCCCAGTCTTGGCTTCCCAGTATTTTCACACTGTAACCCGATAAGCGGAACATGTTGACGAACAAGCGGCCTAGTTTGCCGTTGCCGCCGACTACAACCACATCACCAGCCGTTGGGTTCACCTGTTTGAAACCTGCATCATTTTCACTGGCGTAGGATTCACGCATGGCGCGGCGCAGCACATCTTCAATCAAATCTGCTGGCACCCCCATTTTTTCCGCTTCCGCCCGACGCTTAGCGAGCATCGCTGCCTCACGCTCAGGCACATACACCGGCAAACCGTGTTGGCTTTTATATTCACCAACCGCATGAACCAGCGCTAGTCGCTGTTTAAGCAGCGACAATAAAGCTTGGTCCGTTTCATCAATCTGATCACGGAGTTGATCTAGGTTTGCAGGTGAAATGTTCATACAGCGAATCCTTGTTTACAGCTAACTTGCGGATATTACCTACGATCGGGCAAGGCGTCAGCCATTACCTTGTGGGCATGCTCTAACAAGTCTGCTGTTGTCTGCCAGTTAATGCAGGCATCCGTGATCGATACACCGTACACCATGTCTTCTGGTTTTTGCTCGCTCGACTGATTGCCTTCGCTCAAATGACTCTCCAGCATAATGCCGATAATCGAACGATTGCCATTGGTGATTTGAGTGAGCACATCTTTAGAAACGATTGGCTGACGGCTGTAATCCTTATTGGAATTACCGTGGCTACAGTCGATCATCAAGCTTGGCGTTAAGCCTACTTTCTCTAATCCAGCTTCACACTCAGCAACGGCTTCAGCATTAAAGTTCGGTCCTTTCGAGCCACCACGCAAAATAACATGTCCATCTGGGTTACCTTCCGTGTTAATCACGGCAACCTGCCCCATGGTATTGATACCCAAGAAGCTATGGCCGCTTGACGCCGACTGAAGCGCATTAATTGCAGTGGTTAGGCTACCGTCAGTACCATTTTTGAAACCAACTGGCATCGACAAACCACTCGCCATCTCGCGGTGAGTTTGTGATTCGGTGGTACGAGCACCAATGGCAGACCAAGCAAATAATTCAGATAAATACTGAGGGCTGATCGGATCAAGCGCTTCGGTTGCCATCGGCAAGCCCATTTCAGCAATTTGAATTAACAATTTACGAGCGCGTTTTAAACCCGTTTCAACGGCAAACGTACCGTCCATATGAGGGTCATTGATATAGCCTTTCCAGCCAACAGTTGTGCGAGGCTTCTCAAAGTACACACGCATCACTATGTATAAGGAATCTTGATATGCTACCTGTAGATCCCGCAATCGCTTCGCATATTCCAATGCCGCCGTTTCATCATGAATAGAACAAGGGCCGCAAATAACCAGCAGCCGAGGATCGCGATGATGAATAATATCGGCGATGGTATTGCGAGACGCTTTAACCGCGTCCAATACAGTTTCAGAAACAGGGAATTGAGCCTTCAATTGAGCCGGCGTAATCATCACGTGCTCAGATTGAATATGAATGTCGTTAATTGTGTCCTTCAAAATTTACACCTCAACGCAAAACGGGCCAGTTTTGCCAAATAACCATAAACAGTGGGGCGCAAGTGTGTTATAGATGAAATAAAAAATCAAGGTGTACACCAAACGAAACAGCAGTAAATTTTACGTTACACCCAAATTAAGCGAATAGATAAGCGGGTAGAGATGTTGAATTCCAGTGTGCTAGCACGCTTTAAGCACTATAAAGTGACGATCAAAGCAAGGGCTTATCGAGCCTTTGTATCGTTCAGCGAAAACCCCAAACGTTATAGCCGAACGCTCGCGCTATTATTGGTTGGCGCTTTGCTGATGATGCTATTTGAAAGCTACCAACTGCAGCACCAACTGTCGCAAAGTAGTCAGCACGCGGTGATCACCCATCAGGCTAAATTGGAGGCACTCAGCGCCAGTAAATTTCATCTCAGCAAATACCAACTGCTGGTAGAAAATTGGCCCCAATTCAAATCATTGAAAGCCGACACTGAACTTGAGCAGGCTCGCGCCACCGCCAATGAGCAACTGGCGCAACTCGATGAGCAACACGTTTCGCAACTTTGGCAACAAGTGCTGGCGCTCGACTACCAGCTACAACTAGTGGCCGAACCGAGCAGTAATCAAGCGCTAGCACTCGTCAACAAACTCAATGCAACATTGCGCGACGTACACCTAGCGCTTGACCAATCAAACACTGAACTATTTGCCCTCATTCAGGCGCAAAGCACTCAAAACCAGCGTTTCATCGACGATGCCAAACAACGATCGTTGTACCTTGACGGCGCCACCTTGCTGCTAGTGATCTTAGCTTTCGCAGTGCTTTATCGGTATTTTCGAGCCAGCCAGTTCTATCGCCATAAAGCTTTTCATGATCGCGTCACCGGTTTGCCTAATCAGTCGAAGATGTTGTTAGATCTTCACCAAAAACGCCATGGCAACATGCTGCTGCTCGCACTGGAGCTCAATAACATTGAACATTACGTTGCAGGTCAGGGTTACAACATTATCGAGCAGATCCACCAGTCCTTCTCTCACCATTTGTTGAATGTCCTAGCGCAGCTTGAACTTAATTATTTTCAGGTGTACCGCAGCGGCAAAGGGATCTACTTGATCAAAGGCTGCGTGGCCGATCAGAACAAAGTTGCCGAAGTGATCAAACGTATTCGGGCTGCGCTTATCAAACCCATTTCAACCAGCATTGGTGAATATCACCCGCGTTGGAATCGTGGTGCCACACTCATTTCACCAAACACTGCGCCAGAAAAGGCACTTGATCAGCTATATGCCGCTTTAGCCGAAGCAGGCTACGAAGGCCAAGACTCGCTCCAGTTTTTCTCGTCAGCGTTGCGAGATAAGCGTAAGCGACGCTGGAAACTGCAGCAGCTGCTAGGGCAAGCGATGCGCGAAAATCAACTCGCGCTTCATTATCAACCCCAATTTGAAATGAAAAGTGGCCGCCTAATGGGGGTTGAAGCACTGCTGCGCTGGCAAATAAACGGCAAAAACGTTGCCTCGCCGGCTGAGTTTATTCCAGTTGCCGAACAAACAGGCCTAATCATTGAAATGGGTCGTTGGGTAATTAGAACCGCCATTCATCAGGCGGCGTTTTGGTATCACCATAATCAGCCGGTCAAAGTTGCCATTAATATTTCACCACGGCAGTTTGAACATCCCGACTTTATTTCTGAACTCAAACAGCTACTTAACATCACTCAACTACCGCCCAAATTCATCGAGCTTGAAATCACTGAAGGCGTGTTAATGAAAGATGCTCAGGGCGGCTTAGCAACGCTCCATGATCTCAAGAAAATTGGGGTATCACTGGCCATCGATGACTTTGGTCAGGGCTATTCGTCATTGAGTTACCTGCACCGCTTTCCCATCGATAAATTAAAAATCGACCGCAGCTTTGTTACCGACGTGCACCATTCAGAAATGGATCAAGTGATTGCGCGCATCATTATTGAATTAGGTAAGCAACTGCAGCTAGAGGTTATCGCTGAAGGCGTGGAGCTGGATGAACAAGCCCAATGGTTGATAACAAATGGCTGCCAATTGGCACAGGGTTATCTAATGGGCAAACCTGTTAGCTGTGGTGAATTGCAACAACTGCTCGACCAACAGCAATTGCCGTTGCCGCCAATTACTCCCAATGCCGAATAAGTGGTAGGACGCTAAATTTCAGGTATAAAAAAGCCCGCTATTGCGGGCTTTTTCATGCTTGGCACTGGAACCGGAAACCGAATTAAAAATGGGTTTAGTTGAGCTTTTCTTTAATACGTGCAGACTTACCTGAACGATCACGCAGGTAAAACAGCTTAGCACGACGAACATCACCGCGACGTTTCACGTCAATGCTATCAATCATTGGGCTGTGAGTCTGGAAAGTACGCTCAACACCTTCGCCATTAGAGATCTTGCGAACGGTAAAGGCTGAGTGAAGACCACGGTTACGCTTAGCGATAACCACACCTTCGAACGCCTGTAGACGCTCACGGTTGCCTTCTTTTACTTTAACTTGTACGACAACTGTGTCACCTGGCGAGAACGCCGGCACATCAGTTTTCATTTGCTCTTCTTCGAGCTGCTTAATGATATTGCTCATAAGATTTCCACCCTAGGTAACTGAAACTAAGCTTTCTCATCGAGATAAGCCGCAAGCAATTTGGCTTGCTCGTCAGTCAGAGCTAGACCTTCAATTAAGTCGGGCCGCCGTTCATAAGTCCGAATAATGGACTGCTGAAGTCGCCACCGACGAATATGTTCATGATTGCCACTCAGTAACACTGAGGGCACGTTTTTCCCGTCTAATAATTCAGGTCGTGTGTAATGTGGGCAATCTAACAAGCCTTCGGTAAATGAATCTTGCTCAGCTGACGCTTGTTTACCCAGCACACCCGGAACAAACCGAGCAACTGAATCAATCAATGTCATTGCTGGCAACTCACCACCACTTAAGACGTAATCACCAACCGACCATTCTTCATCAACTTCCGCTTCAATTAAGCGTTCATCAATGCCTTCATAGCGGCCAGCAACTAAGATCAGTTTGTCGTTTTGAGCAAGCTCACAAACGCCTTGCTGATCCAACTTACGCCCTTGCGGTGATAAATACACCACCTTGGCTCCCTCGCCTGCCGCTGCTCGCGCAGCTTGAATGGCATCACGAAGAGGTTGCACCATCATTAACATGCCCGGACCACCGCCGTAAGGCCGGTCGTCCACGGTTTGATGCTTATCATGGGTGAAGTCGCGCGGGTTCCAGCAATGAAACTCAATGAGCCCATTGCGGACTGCTCGGCCAGTCACACCATAATCAGTAATGCTCCGGAACATTTCCGGAAACAAGCTAACAACACCAAACCACATGATCACATACCTGACTAAAAGCCAGGGTCCCAATCCACGGTAATTTTCTTCTCGGCAATATTAATGTCGAGAACAAATTGACCGTCGATATACGGGATTAATCGTTCTGTTTGACCGAAGCCATCATTTGGATTGGCTTTCACCCGCAGCACATCAGCTGAGCCGGTTTCCATCAATCCTTCAACTTTGCCTAGGTTGTAACCTTTGTCCGTCACCACTTCGCAACCAATGAGGTCACGCCAGTAGAACTCACCTTCGAGTTCAGGCAAAACAGACTCATCCACTGCAATAGTGGCATTAGTCAGGCGTTCTGCCTCGGTGCGGTCGTCAGTGCCATCGAATTTTGCCACTAGCCCTTTATTGTGCCAGCGCCAAGCTTCAATCGTCACTTCCTGCCAGTTACTCCCTTTTTGGATATACCAAGGGGCGTAGTCGAAAATGCCTTCAGTCGCATCGGTCGCGGAGTGGACTTTTACCCAACCCTTGATGCCGTAGGGCGTACCAATTTTCCCCACAACAACTTTATTAGCGGACATAACCACTCTCTAACCTTATGCTTGAGCTTTTTTCAGCTCTTTAACCAACTGAGCAACACGGTCAGAGGTTTGTGCACCTAGACCTACCCAGTGATCGACGCGTTCCAGATCTAAGCGCAGGCGTTCAGCGTTACCACGAGCAACAGGGTTGAAGAAACCCAATTTTTCAATGAAACGACCGTCACGCGCACGACGAGAGTCTGCAACTACGATTTGATAAAACGGAGTTTTTTTAGCTCCGCCACGTTGTAAACGAATGGTTACCATACCGTCCTCTATCTCTATAAATAGGGGTTTGCGGTTCCAGTGTTCCCCACAAGAAACTTGCGCCCCCTGCGGGAAAGCGGACGGATCTTACTAGAAACTGGTTAGAATGCAAGCAAAACCAAGAAAAAGAGCAAGTTGAAAAGGGCCTGTGCAGCAAGTTATTGAAAGGCCCCATGACGGCCAGAAGCGCAGCTGACAAAGCATCACTTGAAATCGATTTAAAGGCGCGAAATCAACATGCTAAAGTTGAGCACTACGAGCCTTTATCAATCAAACTTTATTATTCACCCCCAAAGCAAAAAACGGATGACGACATGCGCGGAATAGTCCTTTGTATATCATTGATGATGATGACCAGCTCTGCTATCGCTCAGGTAGTTCATATCGCCCCGCATGGTTTTATCGTTGAAAACCAAGTTGTTATTAATCAACCAGCCGAAAAAGTTTGGCATGCATTAATCGAAGATGTCGATCAATGGTGGCCCAAAGATCATAGTTGGTGGCAGGGTACGTTCTCAATCGACGCCAAGGCTGGCGGTTGCTTTTGCGAAATCAGTGGTGGCAAATCAGCCGAGCATATGCGAATTAGCTTTGTTGAGCCCCGCAAGTTATTACGCATGACGGGCGGATTAGGGCCGCTGCAAGGAATGGGGATGCATGGAGCTCTCGATTGGCAGCTTGCCAATGAAGGCTTAAACACAAAAGTAACCCTGACTTATCGCGTCAGCGGCATTGATCCCGACGGTTTTGACAAGCTTGCGCCGGTTGTTAGCCACGTACAGGGGTTACAATTAAATGCACTGAAGCACTACTTGAGCCGTTAACGCGGGTCTAATAAAACAGGCCCAGGCCCTTGTTCGGCAAGTTCATCATCGGGGTTATATAACGGACAAGCTTCCATGGATAAACACCCACAGCCAATACAGCCCGATATCTGATCGCGCAGCCGCTCCATGTATTGAATTTTTTCAGTTAGCTTTGCTTGCCAAGTGGCAGAGAGCTTTTCCCAGTCGTTCTTGTTGGGCGTCCGGCTATTGGGCAAGGCGTCAAACGCGCTTTTAATCTCCTCTAAGCTGATCCCCATCGCCTGAGCCGCTTTGATGATAGACACTCGCCTAAGCACATCGGGTTTAAACCGCCGTTGATTCCCTTGGTTTCTTAAACTTCTGATTAACCCTTTTTGTTCATAAAAATGAAGTGCTGAGACGTTAACCCCACAGCGCTTGGCAACTTGACCAACACTGAACTCTTTGTCAGCCATAACCCACTCCATAATTTTTTAGTCATGCTAGAGAAAAAAGCCCTTTACCTCAACTTAACTTGAGGTTTTATGCTTGATGGCAGATTCAAAACATGGAATCACAACACGGGTTCATCACTCTGATTCGCAACTCTGACAAATACGAAAGGGAGCCAACATCATGGAATATATTCAAACTTCACTGATACCCGCCAAAGTAGGGTTAATTGCCAAACCGAAAGACCGCAGTCAGCAGCAAAAAAACAAACGCTGGTTACTTAAATTGCTCAGCATCTTTAATGGCACCATGCGCAACAAGTAGCCGCCGCTCATGGTTATTAATCGCAAGAAACGATCACACGCTGCGGTTAGCCTGCCGCAGCAACGGGCGAAACGCTACCAGACGAGACATCTGGACGAGCCATCTCAAAATGGCGAAGGATTTGAGTCGTTTCATCAATGCGGCGCTCAAAACTTGCTTTAAGTGCCCGCTCTTTCGGAGTGTGATCACCGTCGCCGAATGGGCCAAAGCCATCAAGAGTGGGTACGCCTGCTGCCGCAACAATGTTGGCATCACTGACGCCCCCTCGTTGCTCCGTTGGTAAGGAATAGCCAAGTACCGATTCAATGGTTGCCAATAGTTGCGCTTGTGCCGAGCTAGGCTGCATTACATCGCGTTGAATACCGCCTGATAAACGCGCTTTCACCCCCGCAATAGCTGGTGTTGCAACTAACCGTTCTAATTCAGCTAAAACCCGATCACGCTCGGAAGTTTGGGTATAACGCATTTCGACAAGTAGCTCAGCACTTGGCGAAATGGTATTAGCGCCAATGCCACCGGACATTTTGCCAACATTAACCGTGGTACCTTGCGCCAAGTCGGTTAATCCTTGCAACGCCACCAGCAGGTGTGCCGCCGCTAGATTGGCATTACAACCATCAGCATAATGATTACCAGCATGAGCACCTTTTCCGGTCAGTTGCACCTTAAAGGTACCAACGCCTTTCCGGCCAATCACCACTTCATGGTTAGGCCCTGCGGCTTCAAACACCAAGCAAGCGTCGTAATCTTTGGCCAGCTCTGCTGTTAAGTATTTGCTGTCATCACTGCCGGTTTCTTCATCGCTCACCAGTAACATATCGATATTGCGTATTTCACCCAATTCGGCATGTAATCTGCGTAGCGCGCACAGAGCGATATAGTTACCACCTTTCATGTCACAAACACCGGGCCCATAAATCCATTCTTCATCTTCGCGAAAGTCGGTAAATGAGTTAATCGGAAATACCGTATCTAAATGGCCAAGTAGTAAAATTCGCTTGCGATTATCACGCTCGTTTGAAGATTGAGAAAAAAACTTAATATGGTTGCCAATGGCATCTCGTTCGAAGATTTCTGCCTTAAAACCAAGCGCGGTCATCCAGCTTGAGAAAATGATACCGTTTTCATCCACTCCGGACTTGTTTCTAGTGTGAGAATTTAACTCAATAATTGAAGATAACTCTTTAAAATCCATTATAAAAACCTAGTTACGCACCAAATAAGACAAAAAAATAAAACTGACTAGAAAATCCACCTAAACATTGCACCATTTTGGCCAAATTTGAGCCTGAAAAATGGCACTTTCTTTACTAAGCAACAAATGTGCAATTTTCACACAATTGAAGCTAGTTTTTGCAACATTTTTGGGTTAAAAAGGCGCCGACGAAACCTAGTAGGACAACGGAGTAATTTCTAACGCGGGAACCTCACGTCAAATTTCCGCATCACCTCGTATTGGGACAATGGATCGATGGCAAAGCATAAGGTTGGTTTTTGGTTGTATGAAAATGGTGGTGGTTTAGCCATCCAGAAAAAATTTGAAGAACAATTGTTAGAGCGCGATATACAAGTCGTGCCCGACTTAAATTTGCGCGAAGCAAGTGCATCTAGCGGCACAATTCTGTGTAACGGCGTTTCGATGGAAGAATTATCACTTTATTTTTCCTACAACGCGGGTCAACAAACACAGTATCAAATCTATCTATACGATATGGTTGATCGCCTAATTCCGGTGATTAACAACTTCAATTCATTTGCGCTAACCGAAGATAAATTCAAAACCACGCACCTGCTGCGCCAACACAATATACGAACACCAGATTACCGACTTTGTCACCGGAATGATCTGGACAGCCTACGCCTTGCGATGCGTGAATGGGGAGGCCGCGCTGTATACAAACCAACCGATGGTTGGGGTGGCATTGGTATTGTTCGCTTAGAAAACGAAGAATCGTTAGACATGCTGCAACCTTTCTTACACCAATTAGACGTGCCGCACTTTTTTGTCGAACGCTACATCGACAACGACAACACAGATTTTCGTATCGACATTGTCGATGGCCAATTTGTCGGTTGCTATGGTCGCCAAGCACCAAAAGATCACTGGAAAACCAATATCACCAGTGGTGGCCAGGTAATCAACCGAGAAGCAAACGATGAGGTGATCGATATTGCCCTCAAAGCTGCAGCGGCCACAGGATTAGAGATCGCCGGTGTTGACCTACTGTATGACCGCGAACACGAAGAGTATGTCGTTCTGGAAGTCAATGGTATTCCCGCCTTTGCCACGCCAGAACAAGAAGCCAACGGGCTTGATTTTAACAACCGCAAAATTGAACTGATTGTCGATTTGATTGAGCGCCTCGTGCAACACCCAGACCAACGCAATCATCGCCAATTAACCACTAGCACTAACGAGAATACAAATGCCTGAATCACGCTCAACCTTACCTAAGTTAGGCCTGCTGTACATGACACACGTACTGCGCTTTTTCGATCGCTCAAATTTCAAATCTTGGCCTGATCGCATTGAGCATGTGACATACCGATGGGGCAATGACAAACAACGTTTCATTGATGAAGTGAAACGTAAAAAAATTGAAGTGCTAATCGGTAATGTTCCTGCCACTGCCTACGAAACGTTTCGTGAAATCGCCCGAGCATTGCCGGGTGTCCGTTTTGTTCCATCACTTGATACGCAGTTTTCAAATAAATCAAAAGAGAACGTGACGCACTTCTGCCACAAATACGATTTGCCCGTGCCAGACACCAAAATATTTTACGATCTCGAGCAAGCTGATTTGTACTTGCAACAGAGCGAATTTCCAAAAATCATCAAGCGTAGTTACGGACCGTCTAACTACGGTGGCTACTACGTCCACAAAGTGGATTCATATGACGAAGCGATAACGTTGCTCAATAAAAAGCGTTATCTACCCGCCTATGTGCAAGATTTTGTGCCGATGAAAGCCGATATTCGGGTCATGCTAATTGGCCATAAGCCTGTCTGTGCGTTTTGGCGTCGCCCACCAGAAGGTGAATGGCTAACCAACACATCACAAGGTGGCAGCATGGATTATCAGGATGTTCCGCAAGAGGCTTTAGATATTGCTGTTGCCGCATCACAAGCCGCCAATGCCGAATATTGGGCTTGTGATATTGCACTCGGGCATGACGACCAGTTCCGTATCCTTGAATGCGCTACAGCTTTTGCTGCATTCCCGTATATTCGTGATTGGATTGGCCAATACTTATGCTGGCACTTCTCAGACGGTAAACTGCGCCAACCACACATTCCTGACTACAACTGGGAAGAGCTGGGCAAGATATCAACCCACGTACTGCGCACCTTACGTCATGTGAATTTCAGCTCACAAGCAGAGGTTTACCCACAAACCGATGGCGGCGAAATGTTTGAGCAAATGACCCCTCGCGGCTATCCGATTTTAAGTGTGCAATATAGCTCGGTTGAAGAGTGGCCAAGCGAAACTTGGAACTTCCAAGATTTACTCGGTCGCAAACCTAAATCGGCAACACACCAGCAGGCTAAGCCGGTAGCTGAAAGTAGTGAAGATGTGGCCATTGTAGTAACCGCGAGTCATACTGCTCCAACTCAAGCCGAAGAAGACGTTGTTCAAGCTGCCGAATGGGCGGAAGAACAGGTGCGCGACTTTCTATTAAGCATCAGCGGTATTGGTAACAAAACTGCCGAGCAGATTATTGGCACGCTGACATCAAACGGTGTTGTCCAAGCTCTGCGCGAAGATCCGATGCGCCTGACCCAAGTTAAAAGCATCAAACAGAAAAAGCTCGACAGTATTGTCGAGCAATGGCACAAAGTAGATCAAAGCCTGAGTTAAATTCAGAAAAGGGTTGATTGTTGTTTCAAAACCGCAACAATCAACCTTCTAACCTCTCATTCGATGAGTTCAGCTCTCAAGCTGAGCCAGACATCAGTCTCTACACGGATCATCCGCGCATGAAGCAACAATATATTTCCTATCAGCAAACCATCGATTTCCTCAAACAAGCAATGGGCGAGCACCCACATCTAATTCGCTTGCAAACCATTGGTGAAACATGGGAAGGCCGCCCGATTATCATGGTGACAATGTCGCTCGATGTTGCCTACGCAGATGAAAAACCAGCGTTGCTCTACACAGGTACCATTCATGCTCGCGAGTGGATTGGTATTGAGTTGTCAATTGCCTTTATTAAGCATGTTATTGATAACTATAAAGTTGACCCAAAGTTACTAGACACACTAAGTCGCAATACCTTGTACATGGTGCCGTGCTTGAATCCAGATGGGTTTGAATATTCTCGCAATCACTTTTCATTCTGGCGCAAGAATCGCCGCGACAATGGTGATGGTACTTTTGGCGTAGATTTAAACCGCAACTTTGGCGTTCGCTTTAAACAAAGTAATGATACTAGCGTCAACACATACGGTGGCCCTGCGCCATTCTCTGAGCCAGAAACGCGTGCCATTAAAGACTTTGTGGAGCGCCACCCGAACATAACCATTGCTTTGGACTATCACTCCCAAGGGAATGTTTTTTTCCCGGCTCACAAATTCAATCACGAAGCTGAAGTTGAAGGCACGGACTTAAACGTGCTGTGCGCCAATATGGCTCGTGAAATTGAACGAGTTACAGGCCGTCGCTACGGTATTCATCGTGGCAAACCCCCGACAAATCTCATTCATGGCAGCGGCCGCGAATATTACTACTCGCAGGGCATCATAGGTACCGTGGTTGAAGTTGGTACTCGTAACATTCCTGACTACCTCATCAACATGTCACAAAGTGTTGATGAGAACATTCCAGCAGTCTTGTATGCGTTAAAATCGGCAACGAATTACTCCAAGCATGCCCCTAAGCGAGTGGAGAACTTCACTGTTGAAAATATCGGCTCTAATGAAGTGACGCTCAGTTGGGATGCCGAAACAGCCCCCGATTTGTATTTCGAAATTTACCGAGCTGAACGAGGCAAAAGCCCATGTGTGGATGAAAATTTAGTCGCAATCACACGTACCCAAAGCTATACCGATGTTCAACTCAAAAGTGGCCACCGCTACTTTTATAACATTCGCGCAGTGGATCGCGTCCGCAAGGTTAAATCGCCATGGGCGCCAGAGGTTCAGCTTAAAACCTTGCTTGCTAAAGATGAGTTTTCCCACACCGCTTTTCCAATGAAAGCTCAGGTGGGTTACGTTGGTGAACGCACGTTAAAACGCAATGCTGAGCACTTTGGTCACAACTCTTTATTTGTTGGCGTAAACCGCAACAAAGGCTGTTGTTTTGGCGTCATCATGTTCCAATTTGGAAGTCTGCCAATAGACGTACTATTGCGCAAAGCATCACTTGCTTTGTACCCAATGGATCGCGTCAACGCTAAAATTGAGCGCTATGGTGAATGGTCTATTTCGATTCTGGACGAAGCCGAAATCACCGATATTACCAGCTACGATCAGATTGCCAACGCGCAAGCATTGCAAACCCTCGGCAATGCCATTGAGTCTGACAAGCTGACCCAAGGGATCTGGAGCAGCTGGAACTTCACCGAAATCGAGCGAGGTATTTTGAGCCAGCAATTTGCCTCGGGTCGAGTCATTCTGCGGATTGAAGGCCCTACATCATTGCCACAAGGCCATGACTCGCAGATGATGCAGTTCGATATAGGTTATGGCCGCTTTGGCGGCGGCATCCATTATCGTCCAAGCTTGCAACTTATTTACACCAAACAGCCCAAAACAATGGAGTTTTCTCCGGCTGCACTAAGCACCATTGCGCAAGCAGGTGTTAAACATGAGCAACTACAAAGTGGTTTTGATGCCCAAGGCGATAAAGTTTACGGTAGCTTAGCGTTCTCACTAGCGGGATTACCAAAGCCGGACGAAACGGTGATCACCACGGCTTACGTCAAACTCAGTGCGCAAAACAAACTCAACACCAACAAAGATATTCGCTTTACCATGGAATTGGCGGAGCTAGAGGATTTAGATTACCAAAGCGTTCGCTCACGGGATCAAATCGAATTTGTCGGCTATGAAGTCAGCAATACCCAGCTCAAAGAAAATAGTAGCCACGACTTTGTTTTTGATAGCTATTGCCGGAACCAATTGGAGCAATGCCACAGCGACAATCGAGATGTGTTTTTGTTGCTGCGCCCGACCACACCATCACAAGAAAAAAATGCGCTGATCGACTGGTTTGCTCAAGGCGATAATAAGCAAGCTAAACTCGTCATTGAATACATTGAGCGACGCAAGCAACCGTTACCGCCACCAACAGATTTCAAAGCTGAAATAGAGAACGGAAAGGTCAAACTAAGCTGGACATCACCATCACACCAAGATCTAGTAGGCTGTTATGTGGTCCGCAATCGCTTCCATCCGCCCCGCTCTCCATTTGATGGCGTGAAACTATACGGCGGCAAAGACGGTTATACCTACGACTCTTTTGGCAACGCAAACATTCCCAAGTACTACTCGGTCTTTAGCTACGATGATGTACCTAACTACTCGCAGCCAGCGAGTATGATGTTCAGTGTTGATGAGGTCATTCACATTGAAGAAGATGTGATAGAGACGCAAGAGGAAGAGGAAGAGCGCTTACAGCGCGAAGATGAAGTACCCGAGCCAGTCAACAACAACTAGTATCGGCCTAACGTAGCGCCCTTTCGGTTACTTCCTGTAAACCTAAGGGCGCATAGTGGTTGTTTATTGCCGCGTTAAGCTGGGGTTATTCGACCCAAGTTTCGTGCTTGACCCAATCAACTTCCATGGTCCAGTTGCTGGTCATTGGCGAGTCATTGATTTTGGCGAAGTTAAGGATGGCAAAGAACGGCTCAGGCAACAGGTGGCCTTCATCTTTAATGCGATACACTTCCACGTCATCGAGGCGGAAAATGACGTCATTATTCATCCACTCCACCGAATACTCGTGAAACTTATCAAGGGTCGCTTCTTGCACTAACATTTGTGACTGCCAATCACCGCCACCACAATGGCCTTCATTTTTAATAATCCGCGCAGCGTAGTGATTCGGCCCACCATCGCTGTGGTGTTCAAAAATATCCAACTCGCCTGAGCCCGTCATTGGCCAGCACACAGTCTCATCAGCCTCTTGTACTGGCGGCTCATTGTTGTAGGCACCCAATAACCACCAAGCTGGGAACATGCCGGGCTGGCCACTGTTAGGGACGCGCAAACGAGCCGTCCACTTGCCCTGAACAAACTCTTGCTTGTTTTTTGAGGCAATACGACCGGCAACATACTGGGTATCAGGATGCTGCTCGCCAGCTTTGTTCATATTGTCGCAAGGACGTTTTTGGCCAAGATCAACCACCCGCAACTTCAACGTGCCATTGCTCACTTCTCGGGTATCAAACGCGCCATCACGCACGTAGCACTGATCTTCGTTATTGACCCACAAGATTTGGTCTTGCCAGTTATCGGTATTAAAGGTTTCAAAGTCATCAAAAAAGGTGGTTTGCCAACCCTTTTCAGATGCCTGTTCAGCCGTCGTGTCGGTGTCGGCATTGTTAGAGCACGCTGTAATAAGCAATGCAGTGGATAGAGTGGCCCAGACTAACTTCATAATGTCCTCACGGAATAATTGTAATAATCACGCTTAAACGCTAAACCATTGCGGCTTGTTATATCGTCCGCTTGCCGGAAAATCGTTTAAGTGAACCGAATTGTAAGCGCTTTCTTGAAGTAATTCCGCGAGCCATCCCACAAACGTGAAGGGGCTAGGTTTAGTGACAGTTGTAGGTTTTATTGGGCAAAAGTTCGGTTGTAGGAACGACACCAGAACTTCGGGTATAAACGGCGAACAGGCGGCAAACGAGCGTTTGTTCCGTAAACTTATTCCTTAACGAAACGAACTTGGCTAAACCCCATGCGAGCAAACTCTTTATCACGAAAGTCGCGCACTGCTTTGTTGTGCTTTGACACCATTTCAACTTGCTGCTCCATGGCGAGATAACGGGTCAAATCTACCCCTTCTTCTGCCGCTATGGCTTCAAACATATTGTTAAAACGGTCTTGAGCAAACGAAATGGTTTTATCTTTGCCTTTGTAGGTGTAATGAATGCGCTTGGCCATGGTTGAACTCTTTGCAAGTTAAAAGCGGCCGAAGTATACAGCGAGCGGCGCAACTCTGCACCTGGATTAGCATTGGCACAACAGCGACGCTCCGTGTGTAGTGAACCTTTTGCCCGTTAACAAAACGCCTTATACAAGGCCATTAACTCATGTGCCAAACGTTCATCGCTGGCATACAACACCCCACGCCGATTCATAAAGAGCGAATCGGCCGCATTCAATTGCAGCGGTTCACCCATCATATCGGTCACCCATATTCCAGCAGCCTTTGCTACAGCAGCTGTAGCTGCAAAGTCCCATAGGCTGCCGCCGCCCCGGGTTGCTTTGGGGAATTTAAAATAGCAGCCAGGGCCATGTTGCAACACGCTTAACGCATTCATCACCGAGCCGGCTTGGTGATGCACTTCAATGCCATCGTAACCGAGCCGAATAGCGCACTGCTCTGTGGCATTGATAACATCGGGAAATGTCGGTAACGCCGTAAAACTTCGATCAAAGAACACTGAAAGCACCGGCGTTTTTGCGCCAATAATCGAGCGGCTCGTTGGAGACCAAGGTTTCCCTTGTTTGAGCAACGAGGGCTTCACGTCCACATCAGTTTGGCCAGCAATTGCCTGTACCAAGGTTGCTGTTACCGGATCGTAGATGACGCCTAAAAGCGGCACGCCATCTTGGCGAACCAAGCCAATCGATACGGCATAACCGGGCACGTTCTCCGTAAACGGCAAAGTGCCATCGAGCGGATCCACGCACCAAAAATACGGCCGACTCAGTCTTGGGTGTTGTTCGATAGGGCAACTGGACGAGCTTTCCTCCCCCAGAAAAGCAATATCAAACAGCTCAAACGAGGGCTGTAAGACATTGTGGATAATCGTTTCGCAAGCCAAATCCACTTGCGTCACAACTTGAGAAGCGATGCTGTCACCTGCCAACTTGCAGTTGACCTCAATGGCACGGCGGTCAAACGCGGCAATGTAATCACCGGCTTGCTGTGCTGCGTTCGCCGCTAATGCTGATAGTTGCTGCAGCTGTTGTGAATTTAACATCCGTTAATCCACCTTATGGTCCCGTTGAGGCGGCAATGCACTAAGTGCCAATTCAGTTTGTTGCTGGCAATAGTCACCTATTTTCCAATGGCCCGGACTCCAGCCAGCCAAAAAGCGATGAAAATCAGCCCAAGCAACGGCATACAGCGGTCGCCACGCAGAAACGACTTGCTCAGCACCGATCGCCGGTTGCCACCGGTTCAATTCGACGACTAACTGTTCGAAGTAGTCATCAACAAAACCTGGCGCATGAGTTACTAAACCTTGATCGGGCATGACACTGCTGAGCAGTAGCATCAAATCTTTTACGCCAGGCCCTTGTCCAACATATTGAAAATCGACAGCCGCAACCTGTTCGCCGCAACCATCCAAAGCGGGATTGGCAAAGCAAAAGTTAGCGAGCTTGGCATCCCCATGGATTAAGGATTGAAAACGGCAGTTGCGAAGCTCGTTATCGAGTGCCTGAGCCGCTTGTTTAAGCTTGCCATCGGTCATCGACTGCCATTCATCAGGTCGTGTATCAAGATGCCAATAGCCGCCTATTGGCCACAAGTCAGATGGGTGATTTGGCAACGATTCGTCCAACGCATTTGGCGAATGGGTGGCGCGGTTTTGTTGCACCTGATGGTGCGACATTTCTTCGATATCAAGATTCAGCGTTCGTGCATGCAGCTTTGCTAACCAGCGAACACAGGATTGTATTTGGCGAGTGGTTGGTCGGTCATCTTTGCCCGCTGTAAAGCGATCTGGGTAAGTAATAGCCAAATCTTCCAAGACTAACAAAAGACCCGACTCGGATGATTCCGAATAAACTAGATGAGGAACGCGAGCGGCTTGATTCACCAATGGCGCAAAACGCTGATACCAAGCCATTTCAACCTGATATGAGCGACGTTTACGCAGTTGAGACTGTTGGGTATTCCAACCTCTGGGGTGCTCTCCGTTCGCGTTATAGGCGATTTGCTTGACCACCAACGAATGAACGGGCTGATTAGACTCAGCTAAACCGGTAAGAGTTAACCGAGTCAATTCGCCCTTCCCCGCCCAAAGTGACTGCATGGGCGTCTCGTCAATAATCTTCTGGCAACCAGCAGCCAAACAAATAGTAGATCGCTGCTCAGTCGATAATGTCATTAGTCACTCTGTATTCCTTTATATGCTGAGCGCATTCTAACGTGAGCGGCATTCCTTGTGGTAAGCATTAACGTAAGAGTGAGGCTAGCGCCGAATCTGACCGCTATATATGAGGTGAGCAAGCCCGTGGCTTCTACTAGAGCTGACTCGACACGGAACGACTGAGGCCCTCAGTTTGCCGAATGCTGTTTGCCACTACAGAACACCTTGTCTTAGGTTTCATTAAGCAACCACCAAGCCTTCCTACAGCAAGCAAACAGGCTCTTTACGGGCACAAAAAAAGGAGCCCAACACAGCTCCTTTTTTATTTTAATGGTTTGCAACGTTATGGCTTAGCGCGGCGGGAAACCGCCACCGCCTGGGCCGCCACCGGGGCCTCCCATGCCACCGCCCATACCAGGCGGCAACATACCGCCCATGCCACGCATCATTTTCTTCATGCCGCCTTTACCCGACATTTTCTTCATCATTTTCTGCATTTGATTGAATTGCTTAAGCAGTTTATTGACGTCTTGAATCTGTAGACCACAACCAGCAGCAATGCGGCGTTTACGTGAGCCTTTGATGATATCTGGGCGTTGGCGTTCAGCAGGCGTCATTGAGCTAATGATAGCTTCCATATGAACGGTCATCTTGTCGCTCATCTTGTCTTTGATTTGCTCAGACATACCGCCCATTCCCGGCATTTTGTCCATCAAGCCCATCATGCCGCCCATGTTACGCATCTGCGATAGCTGATCGCGGAAGTCTTCTAAATCAAAGCCTTTGCCTTTTTTCAGCTTGGCAGCCATTTTGGCGGCTTTGTCTTTATCAACTTTTTGATCGATCTCTTCGATTAACGACAGTACATCGCCCATGCCCAAAATGCGTGATGCCACACGGTCTGGGTAAAATGGCTCTAGGGCATCAAGCTTCTCACCCACACCCAAGAATTTAATCGGCTTGCCGGTGATATGACGAACCGAAAGGGCAGCACCACCACGGGCGTCACCATCTGTTTTGGTCAGAATGACACCCGTTAACGGCAAGGCGTCATTAAACGCTTTGGCTGTATTCGCCGCGTCTTGACCGGTCATGGCATCGACCACAAACAAGGTTTCTACCGGCTCAATGCTGGCATGCAGCTCTTTAATTTCGCCCATCATGCTTTCATCAACGTGCAGACGGCCGGCGGTATCCACCAGCACCACATCAATGAATTTTTTACGCGCGTGCTCTACTGCGGCATTAGCAATATCAATGGGTTTTTGATCGGCAGACGATGGGAAAAACTCAACCCCAACTTCACCAGCAACCGTTTCTAACTGTTTGATCGCCGCAGGGCGGTAAACATCAGCTGAAACCACCAACACTGACTTTTTCTGGCGCTCTTTTAAGAAGCGACCCAATTTACCCACACTGGTGGTTTTACCGGCACCTTGCAAACCCGCCATTAAGATGATGGCTGGCGGTTGCGCGCGAAGATTTAAGTCTTCGTTTTGCTCCCCCATGGTGGCTTCAAGTTCATCACGAACGATCTTGATGAAGGCCTGCCCTGGGTTGAGGTTTTTCGATACTTCCTGACCAACCGCGCGCTCTTTCACTCGGTTGACGAAATCTTTCACCACCGGCAATGCCACGTCAGCTTCAAGCAATGCCATGCGCACTTCACGCAGCGTTTGCTTAATATTGTCTTCTGTCAGACGGCCACGGCCGGTTACATTTTTGAGCGTTTGCGATAAACGTTCAGTCAGGTTGTCAAACATGCTAGGTACCGAATTATCTGGTTGATCGTCAGTTGCCTGAATCTTTTGCAGTATCCCACTATGACGCCATTTGGCGACAGCAGCAGGATCAGAGCAGGCGATTATACGCGATTTCAAAGAAATTGGGGCAGTGATTATCCGTATCAAGGGGCGGGTTAATTTCAAGCTCGGTTAAGGCTATAATCGACAACTCGCAGCCGGAGTTTTCAATGAATTTTTTCAATCACTTAATTGATTTGAGTTTAGAAGCGGCGCCCTACTTATTACTCGGGCTGATTGTTGCGGGTCTAATTAAAGCCTGGCTACCGGAATCCTGGGTGCGCAAACAATTAAGTGGCAAAGGCAGTAAACCAATTGTAAAAGCAGCACTTTTGGGTGCGCCTATGCCGCTGTGCTCTTGTAGTGTCATCCCCGTCGCGCTCGGCATTCGCCGCAACGGCGCTAGCAAAGGCTCAACGGTATCGTTTTTAGTTTCTACTCCAGAAACCGGCGTTGACTCCATCTCCTTAACTTACGCGATGATGGGGCCAATAATGGCCATAGTCCGCCCCTTTGCGGCAATCACTACAGCATTAACCGCAGGGTTATGGGTGAATGCCACTGAGTCTGAACACACAGAACAGCATGCAACAAGTTCTAACGACAACAACACCAAAGCATCCTCATCGTGTTGCAGCAGTAAAACGCCTGAGCCAGCGACGAGCTGTTGCAGCAGCAAACAAGCTCAAACGGTGACGCCGGCGCCAGCTACAAGTTGTTGCAGCACATCCAGTAAGCCAGCCCAAGCTGAAACATCAAGCTGCAGCGACGCAGTAACGGAACCTTCAAAAGCCGAAGCAACTAGCTGTTGCAGTAGCACGACCAAAGCCACAAGCAGTTGTTCATCGCAACCAAGCACTCATTCCGCATCAGTAGCTACGCCCGCGACGACCTCTTCGTGCTGCAGTAGCAATCAAACACAATCACGCCCTGTACTGGACGGCATTCAATTTGCCTTCGGTAAGCTATATCAAGATATTGTCATGTGGTTATTGGCAGGCTTGTTAATAGCCGCCGCAGTTCAAACATTTATTCCAACCGAATGGCTTGCATCTTGGGGCAGCGGTTGGACGGCAAAGCTCATCATGCTGGTGATTGGCATTCCCATGTATATATGCGCCAGTGCCTCAACGCCGATTGCCGCGGGGTTAATGCTAGCAGGCGTATCACCGGGAACCGTGTTAGTGTTTTTGTTGGCGGGGCCAGCTACCAATATGTCGACCATTGCAGTGCTGCGTAACGAGCTTGGTCAGCGCATTATGTTTAAATATATTATTACCGTTATGGCGCTGGCATTGGCCGCCGGCGTGTTGCTTGATTTAGTCCTAGCTCAGCAACAGATAGTGATTACCGAACAACACCAGCATGCCGATTGGCTTCCGGTTTGGTTTAGCGCCAGCTGCTTGCTGTTATTAATTATTGCCGCCATTACACCATTGCGTGATAAGTTCTTTGGACTATTTAACCGCCCATCAGGAGTCCACTAAGCATGTTGCAACCACCGCAATTAGCTATAGCTGTTGTTGTTTTGTATGTCGCAATTGCGCTGATCCTTTGGCAGCAGTGGGTGCGCCCAGGCAAACGGCAACTGGCTCCGATGTTGCTAGCTGCGCCTGCGTTGTTGTTGCACACAGGTTTGCTCAGTTGGCAGCTCTTTGCTGTGGGTGGGTTGCTCGACTTTAGCCTGCCCAACGTTGCTTCGCTGGTGCTACTGCTAGTCGCCGCGATATTAACGTTGGCGCACCACAGTTTAAAATCCTTGCTGTTGTTACCCCCCGTGTATTTATTGTGTGCCGCTGCAAACATTCCAGCGATGACCGAAACAGCGCACTACTTCACCAGCATTACGGGCAGTACCGGTTTAGCCATTCATATTTCATTAGCGGTGCTGTCTTATTGCTGCATGTTTATTGCGGCTTTAATGGCGGTGCAAGTCTGGCTCATTGACCACCGGCTGAAACAACATGGCCCATTACACGGCTTGCCGCCGCTAATGGTGGTCGATCGCCAATTAAGTTTGCTGCTACGGGTGGGCTTTGTGTTGTTGTCCACCAGCATTCTGTCCGGTTGGTATTTCCTCGAAAGCTTCTTCGGCCATGGTCAGGGCCACAAAGCAATCCTGACCATTATTGCTTGGTTCATCTATGGCCACGTCCTTTGGATCGACTGGCGCTCGGGCATGTCATCCAAGCGAATGGCGATTTTGAGCATAGTGTCTGCTTCTGTGTTAACGCTGGCCTATTTTGGTAGTCGATTAGTTCGAGAAGTCGTGCTGGGCTAAAAGATTTTATTAAGGAAATGTGACTGGTGGGCTCCTCCTCTTGACACCGGGGGACCAATTGCGGCCAAATGATCCTTCAATAGTCATACAGGACTTCCCTTTTTGGACCACATATCGAATAGCACTCTGGTAGGAGTGCTCATTGCCCTCATCGTTGTGTCCGCAATGTTCTCCGGCTCAGAAACCGGAATGATGTCGATAAACCGCTACCGGTTAAGACACCAAGCGAAACAAAAGCATGGCGCTGCTCGCCGCGTTCTGAACATGTTAGAACGACCCGATCGGCTGCTCGGTCTGATCTTATTTGGCAATAATTTGGTAAATATTTTCGCCGCTTCAATTGCCACGATTCTCTGTACCCGCTGGTTTGGTGATTACGGCATTGCCATTAGCTCTTTGGGTTTAACGGTTGTCATTTTGGTATTTGCCGAAGTTACCCCAAAAACCTTTGCGGCGCTTTATCCTGAGCGCGTTGCCTTTCCGATGTCGGCAATACTTAAGCCGCTGAGTTATGTGCTGTACCCGTTTGTGTGGTCGGTCAACATGATTTCAAATGGTTTGCTGCGCTTGTTTGGCATCCAAACCGGCGATGATCAGGACGAGCACTTAAGCTCTGACGAACTGCGCTCGGTGGTGAATGATGCCGGCAAAATGATCCCTCGGCGCCACCAAGATATGTTGTTGTCGATCCTCGATTTAGAAAAAGTCACCGTTGAAGACATCATGGTGCCGCGTAACGAAATCATAGGTTTTGATGTCAACGACGACTGGAAAGTGCTGTCTCGGCAATTGATTTCTACGTCACACACCAAGGTCTTGCTCTACCGCGACACCATTGATGACGCAGTGGGCTTTGTTCATAGCCGCGATGCTTTGCGCTTACTCGCCAAAAGCGAATTTGAGAAAGAGTCCATGCTGCGCGCCGTACGCCCACTGTATTACATTCCAGAAGGTACGCCTCTGAATGTGCAGTTGCTGAAATTTCAGCGCAATAAAGAACGAATTGGCTTGGTTGTCGATGAGTACGGTGACATTCAAGGCTTAGTCACGCTGGAAGATATTCTGGAAGAAATTGTTGGCGACTTCACCACCACGATGGCTCCTGCGCCAAGTGAAGAGGTTGAACGGCAAGACGATGGCAGTGTATTGGTTGATGCCACCGCCAACATTCGCGACTTAAACAAAGAGTTGAGTTGGAGCCTACCAACCGATGGGCCGAAGACCCTTAACGGCTTGATTCTCGAATACTTAGAAGATATTCCCGATGCCAATGTTAGCTTGCGCATTGGTGACTACACCATCGAAATACTGGAAGTAGCCGACAACATGGTCAAGCAAGTGCGTATGCTTACTCGCACCGGTAAGAAACGACTGATTTAACAGGCTCAGCGGTTACAAAAAATAAGCGGCACTCGTATTCGTGCCGCTTATTTTTTGCCTTCACCTTAATCAAACCAACGTTCAACCGCTTCTTTGCTTGGCACGCTACCTTTATGAATAACCTGCCCATCTAACACTGCAGCCGGGGTTTTCATAACGCCATAAGCCATGATGTCTTGAGGTTGCGTGACCTTTACCAATTCATATTCAACCCCGCGACGGCTCGCTTCATGTTCAATCATGGTCGCCAATGTTTGGCAACTCTTACAGCCAGAGCCAAGCACTTTAAAAGTTTTCATATCAAATCCTTACAGAGTGGGAATAAAATTAAATAACCAGCCGACCAAGGTAAATGCCGTCAGCAACACAGCGAATAGCGTGACTAGCAACGGCCAACGCATCACTTGTTTTAGCAGTACAAACTCGGGAAAACTGGCCGCTACCGTGCTCATACAAAAAGCCAAGGTCGTACCGATGGGAAGGCCATTAACGATCAAACTTTCCATCACCGGAATAACGCCGGTTGCATTCGAATAAAGCGGAATACCAACCAACACAGCCGCCGGTACCGACCACCACTGGCCGCCGCCTAAATGGTTTTCAATCCAGCCGTCGGGCACAAAGCCATGAAGCGCAGCACCCAACCCAACGCCAATGAACACCCACTTCCATACGCGTTGAAAAATGACCGATGTTTCTTGCTTGGCAAATTGATGGCGCTGGCGCGCACTGAGCGGGGATGATTGATTAACTTCCGTAGGTAAGCCGGCTTGCCCTTTTTCTAAAGCTTTTGCCACAAAAGGCTGAAGCCAGCGCTGCGCGCCAATCGCATCGAGGAACAAACCGCCAAGCACACCGATGGAAATACCAACCGTGATGTAAAGCGTTGTGAATTTCCAACCCAATAAACCGGCGAGCAGCAAGACCGCCACTTCATTAATCAATGGCGATGTGATTAAAAAGGCCATGGTTATACCGAGTGGAATGCCGGCAGAGGTGAATCCTAGAAAGACAGGAATACTAGAGCAGGAACAAAACGGCGTAATCGAGCCAAAACTGGCGCCGAGCACGTAGCCTAAAAAGCGGTTTTTGCCGGCTAAATAGTCACGCACCCGCTCCACATCGAGACTTGCCCGAATAAAACCAATGACGTAAATCATCACCGCTAAGAGGCAGAAAATCTTGCTGGTATCTTCGATGAAAAAATGGAGTGCGGCTGCAAATCCTTGCTCTGGCGAGAAACCAAGCACGTCATACACCAGCCATGACGCAAGATCAGTAAACACTTGAAACATGATGAGCCTATTAAGTCTTTCTACACTTACCTATCGATAAGACGTAGCTAGTCTCAAAAGGATCCTAATTTTTTTAATCCGACTCTTTTTTTGTTCCACGTGCAGTAAAACAACAAACGCGCAACTGTTCGTCGAGACGAACCTGACATGAGGATTCGATTTGTCGTTTTAGCTTTTGCCGCGCCCGACGCAATCGTGACTTAACAGCAGGAAGGGACAATTCATGCGAGTCTGCAAATTGCTGTTGCGTCATGCCTTGTAGATCGCACGCGGTAATGATGTGTTGATATTGATTTTCGAGTTCAGATAACACTCTGGGCAAACAACTGAGGGCAAGCAGATCGACCGCGGCATGTGCATTTTCTTCTTCATCCGCTTCAGCGAGAAGTTCATCATCCAAAAGATCGACAAAGCGCTCTTTTCGGACATGATCAATCAACAAATTTTTGGCCACTCGAAACAGCCAGGCTTTGCCGTTAGTGACAGAGCAGAACGCTTCGCGCTGTTGCATCAATTTGATAAAAACGTCTTGAAGCACGTCTTGCGATAGCGCAGGACGTTGAGTTTTGCGCAACAGCCATTGGAGTAAGCTCTGTTCGTGCTGATGCCAAGCTTGCAGGGCACAGGGAAATGCCCCTTTAACGCTCGCTCGGATTTGTTCAGTCACGATTTAACCCTGTTCAAGCGTTAAACGCCCCTTAGAACAACCAATCCAGAAAACCACCTTTAAGCTCGTCTTTACAACTACGATATTGGCTACCGTAGTTACTCGCGCGACGCTCTACCTTCTTAGCCACTTTCTTAAGCCACGGCTTGCTGTTGTAGGTTTTACGGCGGTAACCGCCCCAACCTTCGTGGTAATTCAAGTACTGACCGTAGGCGTCCCAGCGCGACACGCCGTTGATTTTGTGGGTTTTGGTGATGAACCAACCCATGAAGTCGATGGCATCGCCGAAGTCATCGCGATCGGCACCAGAGTTGCCGGTTTCACGCATGTAATCTTCCCACGTCATGGTTTTGGCTTGCGAATAACCATAAGCACTGCTGACGCGGCCCCAAGGGATTAAGCCGAAAAAGATGTAGTCTTTTGGTGGCAACGCATCATGACGGAACGACGATTCCTGATACATCATGGCCATTGGCACTTGGATCGGCACGCCCCACTTCTCGTTCATGTCCACGGCATCGTCATACCAATCATCTTTTTCGCGAAAAATTTCGCATAGATTTTCCGGATTAGCCGGCGGCGTGTTAGAACAAGCCGTTAATGCCAACACAAAAAAGCACATAACGAACTGTTTTAAGTAGTTTTTTCCCATTAGCGCTGGTTATCCCTAAAAAAACCTAAAAAAAATTAAAAAGTTTCTGAACTTTTCGCGTTAGCCCGCGTCTTAATAAGTGAACGGATTTATCGCATTGTTCATCTTTATATCCCTTTCATTTTCCCCTGGGTATGTGGGAGTCGCTGACAACAGCGGCTCTTTTTTTTATCTAAAATTTACTCTCAGCAACTACTACAGCGAAAATGGCTGCTGGTTACGCGCAAAATAATCGCTCAAAAACTCATCCAGCGATGGGGCTGATGCAGCTTCTAAATCGGCTTGTTGCTGAATAGAATCGCTCGCCAACTGTTGCCAGTAGCTATCTGACTGATTTTGATACGGCACATCGGTCAATAACTTCTTGTATTGCGTGGCTAAATGCAAGCCAAACTGACCGTTGTCCAGATTCCCCTTCACCAATTGTTCCATCAAGCGCCCAGAGGTTGTTAGCTCAGGCTGCTGGAAACGGCGTAATTGCGCCGATAGCGCTTGTTGGTAGGTACGCTGACGCTGACCTTGATCGAGTAATTTGGCAATCGGTTGCAACCGCTCGACAATATCTTCGCCCCATTCCCGCAAGCTGACGGGGCCAGCACTGCGCTCTAACATCAAGCCTGGGCGTCGTCCTTCATGCACGACTTTAATCATGTTGTCGCGCGCACGTTGCTGATCGGCTTCATCGCGCGGACCACTTTCTTCAATCAGGCACAGACACAAGAGTAAGTCGATAAACGCGATGGTGAGTTTGTCGACGCCCACCGGTGAAAATGGATTCACATCCAATGAACGAACTTCAATGTATTCAATGCCACCACGACGCAGCGCTTGCGTAGGTGTTTCCCCTGGCAAGGCGACGCGTTTCGGTCGAATGGGCGAATACAGCTCATTTTCAATTTGCAGTACGTTGGTGTTGAGCTGCCGGTAGTTACCGTCAGCATCTTTCAAACCAAACTGAGCAAAGGCGTCTGAAGGCGTAGAAATCGCTTTTTGCAGGCACTTCACATAGTCTTCAAGCGAGTTATGACACACATACAAATCGGACTGAGCACTATTGGTGTAGCCCAAATCGCTCATCCGCAAACTAGTTGCATACGGCAGGAATAAAGTACCTTTACCCAGTTTCTCGAACGGCAAGTCTTGCTCTTTGCCTTGCAAGAAGGAGCTACATAGCGCCGGCGATGCGCCAAACAAGAATGGCAGAACCCACGCATAGC
The DNA here is from genome assembly GCF_019457915.1 of Neiella holothuriorum. Classification (GTDB taxonomy): domain Bacteria; phylum Pseudomonadota; class Gammaproteobacteria; order Enterobacterales; family Neiellaceae; genus Neiella; species Neiella holothuriorum. Next base: position 11,445 of record NZ_JAHZSS010000029.1, on the reverse strand, counting down.
GGTAGTAATTACGAAGCAAGCCCATGTACTGCGTCGAGCGGAAACTTTGCACATCACTGGTATCGCCTAATATGTTCTGCCAAATCGGCCAGAAAGCATCTGGCATAGAAAAGTTGTAATGCACACCGGAGATCACCTGCATCATACTGCCGTAGCGCAAGTGCAACCCTTTGCGATAGATGGTTTTCATCTGGGCCGTATTGGATGAGCCGTATTGAGCCACCGGAATATTGGTTTCGTCATCGACATAACAGGGCATACTCAGCGGCCAAAACTGTTCATCGCCCATATTGCTGTAGGCAAATTTATGAGCATCGGCCAACGACGCTAAACTCGCGTCGATACTGCTCGTCACCGGCGTAATGAACTCCACCAACGACTCGGAAAAATCAGTGGTAATAGCAGGGTGAGTCAGCGCAGAACCAAACGCTTTGGGGTGCGGGGTTTGAGCCAGCGTACCTTGGCTATCGATGCGCAAGCTTTCTTTCTCAATCCCGCGGCGAATCGGTTGTAAGGTTTCGCCAATGTCAGTTTCAGCCAGTTGCGTTAGGCGCTGGGTAATCAAGTCAGTCAACGTAATATCCTAATGAATCAAGCGGCCCGCACAGGCCGCTTTGCAAAGTGATTTGTTATGGCTGCCAGTTGGTAACCGTCCAACCTTCAATGGCTTCCAGATCGTCTTTCACACTATCGGCGTTTGCGACGACCAAGACCCACATGGTTTTCGGATCGAGCCACTCTTTGGCTAGCGTTTGTAGTTCTTGCTTACTAATCGAAGCAATTATTTTTTGCTGCTCGGCCGGGAAGTCGTCGGCTAAATCAAACAACTGAATTCGACGCAGCAATGATGCTTTTTGCCCAGCCGACTCATAGCTAAGTGCCTCACCTTGAGTAACGGCACTGCGCATGCTTGCGACTTCGTCATCGGTTGGGCCGTTCTCAGCATAATCAGTCATCAAGCTAATGGCATCGGCAACCGCATTGGCCGTTTCGGCTTGTAACAAACTGGCAGACAAACTGAAGTTACCCTGCTGTTTGCCACCTGCAAAACCAGAAAATGCACCGTAGGTGTAACCTTTTTGCTCTCGCAACAGCTGATTCGCGCGGCTGGTAAAGCTGGCACCGAATGGGTGGTTAGTCAGTCCCAACTTAAAGTAGGTGCCAGTGGCATCAAACGGGACACTTGTCCGGCCCACTATCATCACCGCTTGCGCCGCTTCTGGATGATCAACCAGAATAATTTGCCCTTTATGTTGAGTTTGGCCCGGTGTTGCATCTGGCAGAGTTATGGGGTCTCCAGACCAAGATTGCAACCAGGCAAGTGTTTGCTTCGTCTCGGCTTGGCTGATATCTCCAACCACAACGGCTGATGCCATTGCCGCGCTATAGTTGGCTTGATAAAACGCCTGCAAATCGGCTAGTTCGATAGCACTAACCGTTGCCAAGGTGCCGCTGTCTGCAACGCCTAAACGGCTGTCTTTGCCCCACAACAGCTGTCGTTTAGCATTGCTAGCAACGCTCTTCGGATCTTTGCTAGCGTGATGTAAAAACTGCAAAGTCTGTTGCTTCAAACGCATAAAGTCAGCCTCAGCAAATGCTGGCTGAGTGAGCATTTCTTCTAGCAGCGCCAAGGTTTCAGGTAAGAACTCCACCAAGCTAGACACCGAGATTTGGGTCGAGCGCCCTTGCGAGCTGAACTTGATGCTACTACCCAAACTTTCAATGGCGTTAGCCAGTTCTTCAGATGAACGATTTTGAGTCGACTCATTCATCATGGATGCAGTCAACGACGCAAGGCCTTCTTTACCTTGTGGATCGAGCAGTGGACCGCCTTCAATGTCGATCAACAACGAGACCGTCGGGGTTTCAGTTGTAGAAATTCCCTTCACATTAATGCCGTTGGTTAACTGGAATTGCCAGCTACTCGGCATAGAAATCGCAATTGGCGCGCCAGTTGCTGGCATCACATTGCGGTCAAAGTCGCTGTTCACCGTCGGTGCGATAACATCGTGAGTCACCAATTGTTCAGGCTGCGGGCGTTGCGGCTCTGGTAATTGGTAGTTTTGTGGCTTGGCAGCAATTGCTTCGGCGCCATGCGGCACAATACTCAGCACCACGGCGTGGCTTTGGTCGATGTATTGATTGAAGACGCGTTTAATATCGGCTTCGGTCACGGCGTCATAGCGTTGAAGATCATAAGCGATGTTATCTGGGCGTTCGAACAACACTTCACCAGAAGCCAACTGATTAGCTTTACCAGCAACGCGCTCTAAACCAAACACAGTGTCGGCTTTGAACATTCGCTGGAATTTTTCAAGAGTCGCAGGATCGACAGGTTGTTGCTGCCATTCGGCAAAGCTGTCTCGAATGATGGCTTCAACATCAGCTAACGATTTACCTGCAGCCGGGTTGACTACCGCAAACACGTTAAAGGTACAGGATAACTCTTGGCACGGATGGGAAGTGCCCACTTCCACCGCAATACCAGTTTTTACGAGCTTTTCGTACAGCACGCTGGTTTTACCATCGCCAATGATTTGCGATAGGAAGTCCAAGGGCGCTTCGTCTGGATGCTGCACATAGACCGTTGGGTAAGTCATTTTAAGCAGCGGTAAATGAATATTATCAGGCAGCGTCACATAGCGGTCTTCTTCAAGCGCGACTAATTGCTTGTCTGCTTTTTCAACCGTAGGGCCAACAGGAATATCGGAAAAATACTGATCAACCCAGTCAATGGCTTGCTGTTTATCGAAATCGCCAGCAACCACTAAGGTGGCATTGTTAGGACCATACCAACGTAAAAAGAAGGCTTTGAGATCGTTAACCGTGACGCGGTTGAGATCTTCGATATAACCAATCGTTGGCCAAGAATAAGGGTGCTCTGGTTGATACAAAGCGCGGCCCGTGGTTTCCCACATTAAGCCATAAGGCGCATTGTCGTATCGCTGCGCACGTTCGTTTTTCACCGTTGCCCGTTGGATCTCAAATTTTTCCTGAGTGACGACAGGCAGCACAAACGCCATACGATCGGCTTCTAACCACAGCACTTTTTCCAACTCGTTGGCTGGCACCGTGTTGTAGTACTTGGTGGTATCACTGTTGGTGCCACCATTGAGATCGCCCCCCATGCTGTCGATCAGCTTGGAGTGCAAATCATCTGGTGCATGAACCGAACCTTGAAACATCATGTGTTCGAAAAAGTGCGCAAAGCCTGACATACCGGGCTCTTCACGAGCCGAGCCAACGTGGTAGGTGACGCTCACGTGCACCAATGGATCCGAATCATCCTGATGGAGGATAACGGTCAAGCCATTGTCTAAAGTAAATTTGTCGTAGCTGATCCCCAGTTCGCCATCAACTGGGGCATGACTTTCAACCCAATTAACGCCTTCTGGTGTTGTGGTTTTCTGCTCGCTAACAGAGCAGGCGGAGAGCAGCGTCAGTGCGCAGCATAAAGAAATAATTCTATTCATAAAATGTCCTTATCAAACAAAGATAATGTCCCGCATCAGGCCATTTGCCAGTCAAATTCACTGGCACCAATTTAACACCAACTTTCCGCAAACCTGTCCTTGTTCGAGGTGAAGGTGCGCTTCAGCAACAGACTGAGCAGGGTAACAAGAGTCAACCTCAATGGTAAGTTTGTTGTCCGACACAAGTTGTAACAAGTGTTGTAACGAATCACCGCATGGATGAACCAGCATACCGGTGGCGTCAATCGTCCGCGATTTTGCCGCAGCAATCACATCGTCGGCCGTCACCGTCGGCACAGTCACCACGCGCCCACTCGCTTTGACCTTAGCAACAGCCTGAATGCCGGCGTCCCCTCCTACCAAATCGAGCAATAAGTCGACCGGCGCCAGCCCTTCAAGCCAGTCGGAGCGGTAGTCTAACGCTTGATTGGCTCCGAGTTGCTGAAGCAATGGTCCTCGTTGTGCCGATGCCACGGCGATCACTTCACAACCTGCATCAGCCGCTAATTGTAGCGCAAGGTGACCAACCCCTCCGGAAGCCCCTAAGATCAGCACCCGTTGACCTGCTTTTGCTTGGCCATGCTCAAATAGTGCTTGATGCGCCGTTAGTCCGGCTAGTGGTAGCGCGGCAGCTTGCATGGGATGGATCCGCTGGGGGATGACTTGCAAGTCACTAACATCGGTCGCTCGAACCGAGCCATAACAACCCGCTTCAAGGGGAAAGCCGAGCATGCCGCAGACGGGCTGGCCGAGCCAAGCTTCATCAACGCCCTCGCCTACCGCAATGACTTGCCCTGCGGCATCGTAACCAAGCGCCCAAGGTAGGCGATCTGCATTTTGTTGCGCCGCCCAACCTAAGCCAGCTCGGGTTTTCACATCAATGGGATTAATACCTGAATAGTGAGTTTTAATCAGTACCTGACCTTTGGTCAGCGATGGCATGGGATATCGATTTAGCTGAAGGCCGTCTACCTCACCGAAGTGAGTTAAGTCGATACGGCAATAATTTAGCATCCTCAGGTTTACCTTGTTGGGCCGAACGCGCAATAATCAATAGGATACCCAGCTCAGCCATAAGATAAACTGATATTCATGAAGATTTTTACAATTTGGTTCGCCATTCCATTTTGGCAGCGTGTTTTAGCCGGTTTTATATTAGGGGCCACCACAGGCTTACTGCTGGCCGAGCAGGCGGTAATCGTCAAACCTTTGGGCGATTTGTTCATTAACGCCATTCGTATGCTCATTGTCCCATTGGTATTTTGTACTCTGGTGGTTGCCTTAACTTCATACACAGGGAAAAACCTCGGCCGAATAGGTTTAAAAACCGTTGGCCTGTTTTTGCTCACGGCCTTTATAGCATCGGCCATTGGCCTCACCATCGCACTTAGTATTGATTGGGGCAGCGGTTTGCAACTGGTTGCTGCCGATTCGGTAAAAGAGCGCAACATTCCAACTGCCGCGCAAGTGCTGATCGATATTATTCCGCGCAACCCCATTGCGGCGATGGCCGAAGGTAATATCCTGCAAGTGTTGTGCTTTGCAATTTTAATCGGCGTGGCCATTAACACCGTAGGTGACAAAGCAAAAGCCTTGAAAGACACCATCACTAGCGGTGCCGAAGTGATGTTCCAAATCACCCGCTATGTAATGGAGCTCACACCATTTGGTGTCTTTGGCTTGATTGCTTGGATGTTTGGCAGCTTTGGCTTTGAAGCCGTGGTGCCGCTACTAAAATTCGTTGGTGCCATCTATGCGGCATGTCTAATTCACATGCTGTTGGTGTATGGCACCTTAGTTAAGGTCTTAGGAAAAACGTCACCAGTGCGCTTTTTCCGCAGCATCTTCCCTGCTCAATTGGTGGCCTATTCGTCATCTAGTAGTTATGGAACCTTGCCAGTAACCACTCAATGTGTGACCGAAAACCTCGGCGTGTCTAAACAGTATTCGAGCTTTGTGTTACCGCTGGGCGCAACCATTAATATGGATGGGTGCGGCGGCATTTATCCGGCCATTGCATCGGTCTTTATCGCCCAGCTCTACGGCATACCTCTCGGAGCTAGCGAATATGTATTGATCATGGCGACCGCCGTGCTGGCGTCTGTGGGCACCGCTGGAGTGCCAGGCTCTGCCATGGTGATGTTAACCGTGACATTAAATGCCGCTGGTTTGCCATTAGAAGGAATCGCCTTTATTGCCGCTATCGATCGGATCATTGATATGATGCGTACAACCACCAATGTTACTGGTGATGCAGCCGTTGCACTTGCCATTGGCCAACAAGAAGGCTTGATGCAAGCAAGTGACGAAAAACCTGCGCTGGTAATATCTGAGGAGCAAGCATGACACGATTATTTTTAGTTCCGTTAGTTCTGTCAGCCCTATGGTGGCTGTTTCTCAACTATCACGGGCTAACCATTAAACAAGGCGCCAAAGGCTTCTACGCAATTTTCGCGTTTTGCGGAGCCTTTGGCTTAATGCTCACGATCATAATGTGGTTCATGCAATAGCCTCGCTTGAAGCTATACCCGAAACTTCGCAACACTCAGGTTTAACGAGTTTGCCAGCGATGACAAATTGCCAGAGGCTTCTTTGGTTTCCTTGCTGGCAACACTCACCGCCTCGCTCCCTTCACTAATGGCCTCAATGTGCTCACGCATGGTCGTTGCGCTCACGCTACTTTGCTCAGACAGTTGTGCCAGAATCTTGTTTTCGTCACTCAATTGCACCACTGTTTGCTGAAGCTGTTCGAGTGCTTGCACCGTCGATTGCGTTTGCACCACCGTTTGCTGCGCTGCCGATTTGTTATGATCCATGGCTGCTACCGTTGTGGAAATGGCGCTTACGATCGTTTCCAGAATACTATTGATTTCGTGGGTCGACTCATAGGTTCTCGACGCTAAGGTTCTTACCTCATCAGCAACTACGGCAAAGCCACGCCCCGAGTCACCCGCTCTAGCCGCTTCAATGGCCGCATTGAGCGCTAGCAAATTGGTTTGCTCGGCAATTTGGGCGATGGTTTCTACCACAGAGCTCACTTGATCGCCGGCCTGCTTCAGGCTAATCAACATGGTGGCCGACTCTTCAATCTGATCGGCTAGTTTGGAAATTGAGGCGGCATTTTCAGTGACTTGTTGAGCCCCGTCATTCACTTGCTTCGCACCGACAAGCGCAATCTCAGACGCACTCATCGAACGATCCGAGCTTTGCGTAATGTTGCCTTCAATCTGTTCGATGGTATGGATCAGGTGCTCTATTTGGGCCGTAAACTGGATAATTTGATCATCAGTGGCCAATGCCGAGCCAGATAATTGTTCTGCCGACGAGCCTAACTGCAGCGAGGAGTGCTGAATATCAACGGCGATTTGATGGAAGGTAGCCAGCAACGTATTTACACTCGTTGCGGTATTGGCCACTTCTCGTGAGCCAGAGGTATCCACTGTGCTGGTTAGGTCAGAAGAAGCGGTAATTTTATCGAGTTCAGAGGCCAGCTGACTGACAGGCGCTACGATGCGCCGCCTTGCCATCCAATACGCCCAGCCGGTGATCAACACCGACAACAGTAAGGTAATCGCAATCAGTTGTTGCATATCCACGAGTCGAGACGAAACCAATAACGAATCTTGCTCAGCATTGCTGGCCGTTTGTCGCTGCAAGTCAGCGAGTATCAAATTGAGCTCATCAATTCGTAATGTAATACGCGCCAACTCAGTTCGCGCTTGATCCCAATCGCGGCTGCGTGCAGCCATGACATCGTACAGCGAACCAATCGGCTCAATCACAGCAGCGACGCTTTGAGCTAATTGCCCTGTATTCATTTGCTGCAGCTCTAGCAGCTCTAAATCTTGCGAAATGAGCTGTTGCTGCGCCCGCCACTGTTCAACAAATTCGTCCAATGTCACCGTTAACCCATAAATGCCAAACGCACTGATCTGCATATCGCCAATCATAGTTTCTATGCGCTTAACGGCATCGAGCGTGGGTAGCGTGCTATCGATGAATTGGTTGTTGCTCTCTTTAATTTGCTCACTGGTGCGAAACAGCAGTAGTGATGTTGCCAACAGTAGCACTAATACTGCCGCGTAACCGGCCATGACATGTTTGCTGATTGAATTGAACACTGGGACTCCTGAATCAGTGAGATACGCTTCAAAAGACCGGCAGGCGGTTCAATTAATTTCACACCGCACTAAAACGAGCTCCAAACGATGCTTAACCAACGGGCACAAAAAAAGGCTGCCGAAGCAGCCTTTTTAAATACAACGAGTAACTTAGCCAACCAGTGCCAACAAGACACCTGCGGCAACTGCAGAGCCTAGAACACCTGCTACGTTTGGCCCCATGGCATGCATTAACAAGAAATTGTGTGGATTGGCTTGCAAACCAACTTTATTAACCACACGAGCCGCCATTGGCACAGCAGAAACGCCCGCAGCACCAATTAACGGATTAATCTTGCCGCCGGTCAAACGGCTCATCAATTTAGCCATCAGTACACCAGATGCCGTACCAATTGAGAATGCGACAGCTCCCAGCGCCAGAATGCCCAAAGTTTCCACAGTCAGGAACTTGTCGGCAGACAGCTTAGAACCTACCGCCAAGCCCAACATAATGGTGACAATGTTGATGATCTCGTTCTGTGCGGCTTTTGATAGACGATCAACCACTCCCGATTCACGCATCAAGTTACCGAGGCAGAACATCCCCACTAAAGGCGCTGACGCAGGCAAGAACAAAATTGCCAACGCAAGCACGGCCAGCGGGAATACAATTTTCTCTTTACGAGAAACGGCACGTAGCTGCCCCATTGGGATTTGACGTTCTTTTTCGGTGGTTAGCGCCTTCATAATTGGCGGCTGAATAATCGGTACCAACGCCATATATGAGTACGCAGCTACGGCAATAGCCCCCAGTAAGTCGGGTGACAGCCGCGAGGCAACGAAGATCGCCGTGGGCCCATCTGCACCACCAATAATTGAAATGGCCGCCGCATCTTGCAAGGTAAATTCAAAGCCCGGCAATGCGTTCAGGGCAATAGCACCAAACAGAGTCGCAAAAATACCAAACTGCGCGGCAGCACCGAGCAATAAGGTTTTAGGGTTGGCAATCAGTGCGCCAAAATCAGTCATCGCCCCAACGCCCATAAAGATGAGCAATGGGAAAACACCGGTTTTGACACCAATTTCAAATATGTAATAAAGAATACCGCCCGGCTCGGTAAAGCCGGCAACGGGCGTATTTGCCAAAATAGCGCCAAATCCAATTGGCAATAGCAATAATGGCTCGAAGTTTTTGGAGATAGCCAAAAACAGCAACAACAGGCCAACGACAATCATCACCAGCTGACCGCCGGTAAAGTTAGCGATGCCCGTCTCAAGCCATAGCGTGTGCAATGCTTCCATCAAAAACTCCCGTTATGCCAGCGACATTAAGGCGTCGCCAACGGCAACGGAGTCGCCCTCTTTGACATCAACGCTGACAACCTGACCATCGCGCGGCGCGCGTACTTCAGTTTCCATTTTCATGGCTTCAAGTACCAAAATGACATCTCCAGACTTAACCATTTCGCCCGGTCCAACATTCACTTTAAAAATGTTACCCGCCAACGGTGCTGCTACAGCTTCACCTGCGCTTGGTGCAGCAGGCGCTGCCGCAGGACTGGCCGATGCTGCGGCCGGAGCAATCGAACTAATGTCACCCCCCTCAGCAACTTCCACCACAAACTGCTGGCCCTGAACTTTCACCGAGTACACACTTGGTCCACTGGCAGGAGCAGCAGCCGGTGCCGCAGCAGGAGCTGGCTCAGGTTCATTACCTGGGGCAGGCTCAAAGGCATCTGGATTATTACGGTTTTTAAGGAATTTAAGGCCAACTTGTGGGAACAAGGCGTAGGTCAGCACATCGTCAATTTCATCTTTGGCAAGCTCAATGCTATCGGCCGTTGCTTTTTCCTTCAGCTCGGTGACCAATGAATCAAGTTCGTCGTCAATCAGATCGGCTGGGCGGCATGTGATTGGCTCGCCGCCCTCGAGTACTTTTGCTTGCAGCTCTTTGTTCACTTCGGTTGGAGCAGCACCATATTCGCCCTTGAGAACGCCCGCAGTTTCTTTGGTGATGCTCTTGTAACGCTCGCCCATCAACACATTGATCACCGCTTGCGTACCAACAATTTGCGAGGTTGGCGTAACCAGAGGAATGTAGCCTAAGTCTTCGCGAACCCGAGGAATTTCAAGCAACACTTCATCCAACTTGTCGGTGGCGTTTTGCTCGCGCAGTTGGTTTTCCATGTTGGTTAACATGCCACCTGGCACTTGTGCCAGTAGAATACGCGAATCAACACCTTTCAATGCACCTTCGAACTTAGCGTATTTTTTCCGCACATCACGGAAATAAGTCGCAATTTCTTGAAGCTCAGTGAGATCCAAGCCGGTGTCACGCTCAGTCCCTTCCAGCGCAGCCACCAAGGTTTCTGTTGGTGAGTGGCCGTAAGTCATACTCATTGACGATATAGCCGAGTCAATCATATCTACACCGGCTTCAATGGCTTTCTGATGGGTCATCAAGCTCAAGCCTGTAGTGGCATGGCAGTGCAATGCAATCGGCACGTCTACTGCCGCCTTCAACGACTTAATGAGGCTTTCTGCTTCGTATGGTCGCAACAAACCCGCCATGTCTTTAATACACAGCGAGTGACAACCCAAATCTTCGAGTTTACGAGCAAGTTCCACCCACGTTGCTTCGGTGTGGAATGGTGACGTGGTGTAGGACAGCGTGCCCTGCGCATGGGCGCCCACGTTAACCGCAGCTTTGACTGCCGTTTGGAAATTACGAGTATCGTTCATGGCATCAAAAATTCGGAACACATCCATGCCATTGGCATGTGCGCGCTCAACGAACTTTTCGACCACATCATCAGCATAGTGACGATAGCCCAACAAGTTTTGGCCACGTAGTAGCATTTGATGCTTGGTATTTGGCATCGCTTGCTTCAATAGGCGGAGTCGCTCCCACGGATCTTCACCTAAAAAACGAATGCAGGCGTCAAAGGTAGCGCCGCCCCAAGATTCGATCGACCAATAACCAATTTTGTCTAGCTTTTCGGCAATAGGCAGCATGTCTTCTACCCGCATACGGGTAGCCAAAATGGATTGGTGGGCGTCACGCAGCACCACATCAGTAATTGCTAATGGCTTGCTCATAATTAATTCTCGTTTTGTTTTATTCGAATTTAGGCTTTTGCTTGATTTCGGTGTTGTTGCACCGCGGCGGCAACAGCTGCCAGCACAACAGGAGAAGTCGCAGTGCTTGGTGGCGCTGGTTTACTCTTTACTGGTACGGGTGCATCAGGAAAATATTGGCTGATCACCTTAGACATCACGTTGACACATAAAATCAAAAACGTGAGAAAGCAGAATACGATAATCATGCCTAAAGCCATGATATTGGCGGCTTGGGCTACGAGCTGGGTTAGGTCAGCCATGATCTCCCCTTAAGTATATTTATGTAATTTTTCTACATAATAATGCAGATCTAGTCTTTCTGTGAATAGGATTTTGCGCTTGATTTTTACGCAAACCCTCAACAACTCTCGAACAACCCTGTTTCGCAGGAGTAGTTAACTTACAAAAATAATGGCTGTAATACGACTTTAGCGATTGATAGCAAGCATGTTGCGGCTTGTATCATGTTGTGACCTAAAGCCTTTTAGACGTTGCTGTGTGATTTTTAAACTGGTACTAGTTATGCCTACAATGCTAAGAAATGGTCATGAGATAGATCAAATTCGCGCATTGTTTGAGCAGTGTCAAGATGACAACATTTTAGATTTTCTACGGGAATCAAAAAAGTTAAAAAAATGTAGGAAAAAATACAGGGGTGCCGACTGGCAAAAAAGATGGCGGACGCGGGAGGATTCGAACCTCCGACCGCCTGGTTCGTAGCCAGGTACTCTATCCAGCTGAGCTACGCGTCC
>NZ_JAHZSS010000028.1 GCF_019457915.1 Neiella holothuriorum | reverse complement strand
ACTTTAGTTCGTTGCCGTTCCCCGTTGCTGTGGGGGCGCATTATAGGGAGTCTTTGAATTCGGTCAAGGGCTTTTTTGAACTTTTTTAGTTTTAATTCATTTATACTGAAAAGCCTGTGTTTATAGGCGATCAAACGTACAAATTTGTAAAAATTGCGTGAAATTAGGCCAGCAATTAACCAAGGGGATTTTTATGCAAGATAAGACAGGTATTCAATCAGGACCATTACGTCCTTATAAAGGTGTTACACCAACCCTCGGTCAGAATTGTTATATCGATCCGAGCTGTGTGCTGATGGGCGATATTCATATAGGCGATGACAGTAGCATTTGGCCCCTTGTTGCTGCGCGCGGTGATGTGAATGTTATTCGCATAGGGCAACGCTCGAACGTACAAGATGGCTCAGCTCTTCACGTCACCCACAAAAACCCAAGCAATCCCGCAGGCTATCCGCTGATTATCGGCGACGACGTAACAGTTGGGCATAAAGCTGTACTGCATGGTTGTGTGATTGGTAACCGTGTTTTAGTCGGTATGGGCGCAATTGTTTTAGACGGCGCCATTGTTGAAGATGATGTGATGATCGGTGCGGGCACCCTCGTCCCTCCAGGTAAGCGTCTCGAAAGTGGCCACTTATATGTAGGTAGCCCTGCTCACAAAAAACGTCCGCTGACAGAACAAGAAATTGCAGGCCTGCAGAAATCAGCTGATAACTATGTGCAGTGGAAGAATGATTATTTAGAAGAATAAAGTAGAAAAGCTGTTCAACCGTTCGTATTTCGACAGGCTCAATAGGAACGGTTGTTAGCTCGTCGCTCGCTCCGCCGTTTTAACCAAGGCTATTAAATAGTGTGGCTAGACGGCAAACGAATTTAATCTCGCCAGTTTAGCCTAAGGCGTAGCTGACTAAGTGACTGACGTAATTTTGAGGAGGCAACGACGTTACCGCATTTAGAACAAAGGCTAAATTCGCCCTAAATTCTTATTCAACTCCCGCAATACCTGCCGCATACCAGGGCGAATGCCACGCCAAACAGCAAACGACTCGGCCGCTTGTGCAACCAACATGCCTAAGCCATCAATCGCTTTGCGGGCTCCCTGTTGCTTCGCCCACGCCATAAACACCGTTGGTTGCTGGCGATACACCATGTCATAAACAGCGGTCTGTTGGCTGATAATGGAGCCTGGCACGGGTGGTAGCTGCTCGGTCATGCTGGCAGATGTGCTGTTAATCACCACATCATAACTTTCAGCAAGTTGCCCAAAGCCCAGCGCGGCAATATTGCTATGGTCAGGAAATAAGTCTGCCAGATCCTGAGCTTTACTGGCTGTTCGATTAACAATATCGAGCTGGCTGGGTTGCTCTTGTAATAGCGGAAGGAGTGTTCCGCGCGCTGCACCACCCGCTCCAATAATCAAAATACGCGCATCGTTCAGCTCAACATGATTGAGCTTTAAGTCTGCAACTAAGCCGGCTCCGTCGGTGTTGTCACCGAGAATTCCGCCATCATCAAGCAATTTAAGGGTATTCACCGCACCTGCGATCTTAGCTCGCTCAGATAACTGTGTCGCAAATTCGTGGGCATCATGCTTAAACGGCATGGTGACGTTACAACCTTTGCCACCTTGTTCGAAGAAATTTGCAGCGGCCTGAGAAAAGGTTTCCGATTCACTCGGCTCGATAGCGCCATAGGTCAGCTGTTGATGGGTTTGTTCGGCAAATAAGCGATGAATAAAAGGTGATTTGCTTTGCTTGATAGGACGACCAAAAACGGCGTACTGATCCATAGTTAGGCCTCGATTTTATCGGTAGGCGCCGGCGAGCAATCAGTTCTGCTACACTGCGCGCGGAAAACTGAGGACACGATAGTGATGAATTGGCTCAAACACAAGTTAAAGCACGGCGCTCAAACCAGCGAATCTGGGCAAACAAAATCGCAAGTACCGACACAATCATCCATTTACAACACGCTTGGTGGTGAAGCTGGAGTGCGACGTCTGGCTGACGCGTTTTACGACAATATGGAGCAATTACCAGAAGCCGCAGAACTGCTCGCTATGCACCCACAGCCAATGGATTCAATACGCCAACGCTTTTTCGAGTTTTTAAGTGGCTGGTTTGGCGGCCCGCCTTTATTTGAGCAAAAGTATGGCCACCCGCGCCTACGCGCTCGTCATTTGCCATTCACTGTTGATACGAACATGCGTGATCAATGGATGCTGTGCATGACCCGAGCGTTAGATACCCACGTAACCTGCCCTCTTACTCGCATGCAACTGCGTCAGTCGTTCTTTCAATTAGCCGATCATATGCGCAATGCGGATTTAGACGGATAGCCACTCTCGCGGTTTCAGGTAGTCATTCAAACGCGCTTCGGCGGAGCCTTCCTCTGGTTGGTAATTGTATTGCCAACGAACCAATGGCGGCATCGACATTAATATCGACTCGGTACGACCGCCAGACTGCAAACCAAACAAGGTGCCACGGTCAAACACCAAATTAAACTCAACATAGCGACCGCGACGATATAGCTGGAATTGACGCTCGCGCTCGCCAAACTCGGTATTTTTTCTACCCGCCACAATGGGTAAATAAGCATCGAGGTAACCGTTACCGACAGCCTGCATAAAAGCAAAGCTTTGCTCGAATCCGGGTTGGTTTAAATCATCGAAGAACAAACCACCCACACCGCGAGTCTCGTTGCGATGCTTTAAGAAAAAGTATTCGTCACACCATGTTTTGTAGCGCGGGTAAACATCTGGCCCGAATGGGACGCATAGATCATGTGCAACTTGATGCCAGTGCTGGCAATCCGCATCAAACGGGTAAAACGGCGTCAAATCAAAACCACCACCAAACCACCAAACGGGCTCGGCACCGTCTTTTTCGGCAATAAAAAAGCGAACATTCGCGTGTGACGTTGGCACATACGGGTTGTTTGGGTGCACCACGAGCGACACCCCGAGCGCTTCAAAACGGCGACCCGCTAACTCAGGCCGATGAGCCGTGGCAGATGCTGGCATTTGCGCACCGGTCACATGGGAAAAGTTAACCCCAGCTTGTTCAAAAACCGCGCCGCCCGTCAACACTCGGCTGCGCCCTCCACCGCCAAGTGATTCAGTTTTTTCATCCCGCTGCCACGCATCTTCTAAAAACTCAGCGCTGCCATCCATTTGTGTCAATTGCTGACAAATAGTGTCCTGCAATTGCAGCAAATATTGTTTAACGGATTCCACTTGAATACTGCTCATTGGCCTATTCCTTTAACTGGGGCGAAGAATTTGATTGGATTTGGCATCTCGAATCTGGCTGGGGTTCGCATTGATGTCACAGTCGCCAGGCTGAATGGCGGCCAGTAAGTGCCCCATTTGAGTATCTACCTCGGCCGTGGTTCGGCAAGGTGGCTGGCCTGTGAAATTAGCACTGGTCGACACCAAGGGCTTGCCAAATGCTAAGCAGAGTTTTTGCACTTCGGGGTGGGCGCTCACACGCACCGCTAGCGAATCAAATTGGCCGCTTAAAAAGGTCGGTACTTTTGGCTGCTTGGCGATTACCCACGAGTGAGGCCCCGGCCATGTTGCCTCAACGCGCGCTAATTGCGCCGAGGTCAGTGCAGCGAAATCGACATAAGCAGCCAACTGCTCACGATTAGCCGCAACTAATATTAATCCCTTTTCAACAGGTCGCTGTTTAATCGCCAAGAGTGCCATGACGGCAGCTTCATTATCAGGGTCGCAGCCTAACCCAAATACCGCTTCTGTCGGGTAAGCAATAACGCCACTTTGGTGCAGCGCCGCGATTGGATCAGGAGTTTGCTTGGTCATTCCGAAGTAATAGTTATTTGCACTTAGATGTGCCGGAGCTTACCGCAAATCGCATATTTAGGGTACTCCACCAACGTATGGGCCAAGGCTGAACGCCTGATTCCCCATATCAATTCAACTTATCGACTAAAATCGCTATAATTCCGCCACTTTTGTTACACCGTTGCAGACAGAGCAGGAAAACACCATGCAAGTTGGAATCATCATGGGGTCAAAATCAGATTGGCCCA
The DNA here is from genome assembly GCF_019457915.1 of Neiella holothuriorum. GTDB lineage: Bacteria > Pseudomonadota > Gammaproteobacteria > Enterobacterales > Neiellaceae > Neiella > Neiella holothuriorum. The sequence goes on along the minus strand of NZ_JAHZSS010000028.1, from coordinate 48,249 downwards.
CCATGAAGCACGCCGCCGATATGTTAGACACGTTTGGCATTGAGTATGAGACCCGAGTTGTTTCCGCTCACCGCACCCCACAACTGTTAGCCGACTATGCGGCCTCCGCCCACGAGCGCGGTTTGAAAGTGATTATTGGTGGTGCAGGCGGCGCGGCGCACTTGCCGGGCATGTGTGCAGCATTCACTAGCCTGCCAGTCCTTGGCGTACCGGTTCAATCACGTATGCTCAAGGGCATCGACTCACTGCTATCGATTGTACAAATGCCAAAAGGTGTTGCTGTCGGTACGCTGGCTATCGGTGATGCGGGCGCGGCGAATGCTGGCTTACTCGCGGCACAGATCATTGGTGCCTTTGATCCTGAAGTCATGACTAAAGTAGACGCTTTCCGCCAGGCTCAGACCGATACGGTATTGAGTCAACCTGATCCATCTGAGGGTTAATAAATGAAGGTTTTGGTGTTGGGAGCTGGGCAACTGGCTCGCATGATGGCTCTAGCCGGTGCGCCGCTAGGGATATCTGTTCGCGCTTATGATGTACGCAGCCACTCAGTCGTTCATCCGGTTACTCTGGCCGATTATCAACAAGATTTGGCAAGCGGCATAGCAGATTGTGATGTGATTACTGCAGAATTTGAACACATCCCGAATGATATTCTGATTGAAAGCCAAGCCAGCGGGAAATTTTTGCCGGGCGAGCGCGCCATCCGAGTCGGCGGCGATCGCCGACTGGAAAAGCAGCTGCTCGATCAGGTTTTTGTTGCCAACGCCAAATACAAAGTGCTCGCCAGCAAAGCCGATTTGCAACAAGCGACCGTCGACATCGGCTTGCCATTAGTGCTTAAAAGCGCGCTTGAAGGCTACGATGGTAAAGGCCAGTGGCGGTTGAAATCAGCCGATGAAATCGACGCGGTCTGGGCAGAAATCGAAGTATTCTTAGGTGACAGTTCGCCGAATCAAGCGATGGTTGCAGAAGAGTGGGTACCTTTCGATCGCGAAGTGTCGGTGATTGGCGTTCGCAACAAAAATGGTGATGTGAATGTCTATCCTATCACCCAAAATCATCATGAAAACGGCGTACTTAGCTTTTCGTTTGCACCCGCAGCGTCGAGCGAATTGCAGCAACAAGCCGTCGATGCATTCAGCAAGATTGCAGATGAACTCGATTATGTTGGCGTTCTAGCCATTGAGTTCTTTGACGTTCAAGGCTCGTTATTAGTGAATGAATTAGCGCCGCGCGTTCATAACTCCGGTCATTGGACTCAGCAAGGTGCCGACGTTTGTCAGTTCGAGAACCACCTGCGTGCAGTCTGTGACCTACCACTTGGTAGCACTGAGCTTGTTCGGCCAACCGGGATGATTAACATCCTCGGCTGCGATCATATTGATAGCAACGCCCATGCTTTGGCTGGCGTGCATCTGCACTGGTACGGCAAAGATAAGCGCCCCGGCCGAAAAATGGGGCATATTAATGTGGCAGGCTTAGATAGCACGAGTATGTTCAAGCAGCTACAGGCGTTACAACCCCTGTTGCCAGAACACGACTTTCCCGGCTTGGCCAACGCGATAAAAGCAGTAACTCACTAAACAAAAACGGCGCGATATCGCGCCGTTTTTTATCGCTGCAGCGCCCGCAAGCAGGCACAAAGCGTTTTAAAGCTTGGTGTAGACCAACGAGCCAAAACCAACATTTTGAATCAGCGTGCCATTGTCGCCAATCTCAAATGCGTCTTCACTGCTGCCTTCATCGACAATCACCAAATATTTTTTTCCATTTGAAACGCGCGTGGTGATTTCATCGACTTCAATTTTTTCGCCTTCAGAAATGAGGTAATCAGATCCGATTTCGATGGTAATGTCGCCCTCTTGGCCACTCATGCCTTGCGCCATTTTCAGTAGCCCAGCCATCGCCCCTTCAGCTTCTAATTTGTAAGTGCCTTCATACCCATGACCACCGCAGGCTGTTAATAATAATGTGAAAGCCAAAGCCGCAACGTATTTCATATAACGCGCCATTTTAAACCCCTTGAAATGTAAGAAAACCAGCTACATCGCTTAATTCGATTCATCCTGAATCAATAACTAAGAACAACAACGTGGTTTTAGAAAACCGCTGAAACAAGCCGCACATCGAACCTGCCTACAACAGGAAAGAGATACTAAGCATTTGTAATAAAAAACGAAAGAAGAAATAAACGTGTTGTGGTTTGCAGGCGCCTACATAGCGATGAAGGCTCGATGTTTGAGCTCGAACGAACTTAAAATCTATTGTTTTTTACCACATTTTTTATTGGCACATTGAAGTTGGCGGCCACCCGCTAACTTTCGCTCCACCAACAATTCAAATCCGCAAAACTGACATGTTCCGGACTGTGGTGGATGATTCACGGCAAACTGGCATTTCGGGTAACAACTGCACGCGTAAAATGATTTGCCATAGCGCGATGTCCGCTCAATCAATTGGCCTTGTTGACAGGCGGGGCAAGTCAACTCTGTGGACGGGGTTTCATCGATTTGCTCGGTATGATGACAGTCTGGAAATCCAGTACAACCGACAAACATGCCGTACCGCCCTTGCTTTAGCGCTAAACGTTGGCCGCATTCTGGGCAGCTAGTGCCTTCAAGCACTTGTTTAATACTGGAGTCGGAGTGGTGATGAAGTGATTGTAAGTAGTCGCAACCGGGGTATTGGCTGCAGCCTATAAATGGGCCACGCTTGCCATGTTTTAACAGCAATTTGTGGCCGCACTGAGGACAGTCACCATGATCCTGCTCTAACGCATGCTCATGCTGGCTAAATAGTTTGTGGTCAATGCCGCTACTCATTCGGAGAATGCGGCATTTAGTTGAGGTAACCTTCGTTAATATCGAACAACAGATCTTCCATTTGTGAATAGGCACCTTCTTTGCCCGGTACATTAAACAGCACCATGAGTACCACCCACTTTAGATCTTCCAGTGTGATTTCAGCCATATCAAGCTCCATCACACGATCAACGACCATTTCACGAGTGCTATTGTCTAGCACTTGCGCCTGCTCAAGAAACATCAGGAAACCTCGGCAATTCGTATCGATTCGGGCCATTTCATCGGCCGTGTAAATACGAACAGCTGGTTGAGTTTGCTTGTACAGGTACGGGTGCTTGTCGCTATCTTGCAAGTCGGCAAGACGCTCAAGCCAAGCCAACGCCTTGAGGATTTCCTCTTTATGGAAACCTGCGCGGGTGAGCTCATCGGTCAACTCTTCATGGTCGACCATAATTTCCACTTCACTGTGGATAAAATTTTCAAACAGGTACATCAAAATATCGAACATGTCAGCTCCCCCGTAAACGGATAAAACCTCCCGGAACGGCAGCTACTCGACCCTCAAGCTCAAGTGTCAGCAGCTCTGACAGCACTACATCGACGGCTAGACCGGTTTGTTGGACTAATTCATCTACTGATGTAGCACTGTCTCTAACGTTATCCAACAAAACACTGTTTGGCAATGTTTGTTGATACGCTTGTTCAGAACTATTTGGGGGCACGCTTGCCGCTTTTAAACATTGCGTCGAAAAAATATCTTCGACTTGGTCAACGAGCGTGGCGCCATCTTTGATCAGTTGATGGCAGCCTTTGGCATTTGGATTACCTACTGCGCCCGGCAGTGCAAACACTTCTCGCCCCTGTTCAGCCGCGAGTCGTGCGGTGATTAACGAACCCGAACGTTCGCTAGCCTCTACAACCAGCACGCCTTCGGCTAAACCACTTAAAATACGATTACGCCGAGGAAATAAGAAAGCTTGAGGCTTCACCCATGGCGGCTGCTCACTTAACAATAAGCCTCCGCTGTCGATAATCGCTTGTGCCAGCCCTTGATGACGTTTGGGGTAAACCTGCGCCAAACCCGAGCCAAGTACAGCTAATGTGGTTCCTACCTGCAGTGCGCCTTCATGGGCACAGGCATCAATGCCTAGCGCCAAGCCAGACGAAACTAAATAACCTGCGGTTGTTACTTCTTTGGCGAACTGGCGCGCTAGCGCTCGGCCTGCAGGACTCGCATGACGGCTTCCCACCATAGCAAGCTGCGGATCGTACAACCTTGCGCGATCGCCAAGACAAAATAGTACTGGCGGCGGATCGTCAATGCAGGCAAGTAATTCTGGGTAATCAGGCGAAGCACGGTGAATAATTTGGCCGCCGCTATGTGCGCACCACTGATCAACACGGCGAATGAAATCTTGATTCGGGTGAAGCAGCGCCTGTTGTTGCTCTGGGCGCAGTCGGAGCTTTTGGAGTGTCTTTGGGTTCTGGCTGAACACCTCATCCATGAGATTTTGCTGGTACCACTTAGCAATAGTCATGGCGCCGCAGCGCGGTACCGTGAGCAAGTTCAGCCACTGGTGTTGTTCATCCATGAACAACCTCCTGTGTCTAACAAATAAAGGTTAGTTTTTGCTGACCACTTTATCGAACCGTTGTAACTGACGATCAGCAACCATGATCATAGCGTAGCTTACTTTGTCGAAAGTTCTGAACACCATAAGGTGGCCACGTATCTCATCGGGCAGCTTGGTTTTACCAACATTAATAACCGCCCCTTCCAATTTGTCGTAGCTACTGGTGTCTTCTAAATAAACCGGGCTGGAGTCGCCATCAACAATCACTTTGCCGGTTTGAATCACATTCAACAAATGACCGGCCGCTAGACCATCTTCTGTGCCACGATCGATCACCACAATTTCGTGCGCCACGAAGTAATCTGCACCACTATGTGTGGCGATGATGTTCCCTTCAATCTCTTGCTCAGGAAAGGCAGGTTGAAAAACGGCGGCAAAATTTTCAGCTGGGTACAATGGCAGCAAACGGTCGCCCTGCTTGATTTCTTGCAAACTGGTTTCTATCTCCAGCGCAATCATGTTCTCACCTTCAGCAGGGCTAGCGTGGGCAATGCCAACTAAGGCTAAGCGAATACCTAATGCTTCGTGCGTACCTGGACGGCGAAAAGGATCAAGCACCCGATAAATACCGTATTGGCGAGCATCGGCTAATTTACCTTCGGCATACCAAAGCTGCGAGGCGTAGCCGCGCTTGTTACCATCACTGGTACCAAGCACTGTAGGTAGCTTTTCAAGTTGCTTCTGGTTTACCACCTGCTCACGTTTCAAATACGATCTCACATCGGCCAGTGGCAGTGCTGGAATAGCTTGGTCATGCGGCACATTGCGAACCGTTGGCGACAATTTAATGCGCTTTTTCTTGGTCAGAACCGGCTTACCATTGATAAAATTTAAATACAGGTGGTCGCCTGGATATATCAGGTGAGGGTTATCAACTTGCGGGTTTGCCTGCCACAATTGCGGCCACAGCCACGGGGTGGCGAGAAAAAGTTCCGAGATATCCCATAGGGTGTCACCTTTTTTCACTACATAAACTTCAGGGTAGTCGTCGCGCACCTGTAGCTCTGTAGCGAGGGCAATAGGGGCTAACAGCAGCGCGAGAAGTAGCGCAGGCCAACATTTTTTGCTCATGCAAGCTTCCTTGTTTTAGCAAAGTACGGCAAAACCTTGTTCCAACAACAGGCTACCATTTAAACTGACAGGTTATTACAACACAATCTCTAGCGCAGCCCTACCGGCTCACAGAATTTAATGGCAAGGTTATGGCATTACTACCAGTACTAAGATTTCCCGATGAACGGCTCCGCACAGTGGCAAAACCTGTGGCGGAAGTAGATGATAACATTCGTAAAATTGTTGACGACATGTTTGATACCATGCGCCACGAACAAGGTGTAGGCCTGGCCGCCACTCAGGTTGATATCCACCAACGCATTGTGGTGATGGACGTTAGTGACGAAGGTGATGAGCCTTTGGTGCTGATCAATCCGGAAATTACCGAGAAGCACGGCAGCATGATCAATCAAGAAGGTTGCTTGTCAGTCCCCACTCACTACGCCGATGTCGAACGCGCAGAAACCATCAAGTTTACAGCGCTGGATCGCGATGGCACCCCCTACGAAAAAGAAGCTGAAGGTTTACTTGCGATTTGCGTTCAACACGAACTCGATCACCTTCAGGGCAAATTATTTGTTGATTACTTATCGCCGCTAAAACGCGAACGCATTAAAAAGAAGCTGGAAAAAGAAGCCCGCTTAGCGGATCGACAGGCCTAATTGAAGGACACTCCCTTGCCATTAAACATTGTATTTGCCGGCACCCCTGATTTTGCCGCGCGCCATTTACAAGCCCTGCTCGATAGCGATCACAATGTGATTGCGGTTTACTCTCAGCCTGACCGCCCTGCTGGTCGGGGTAAAAAGTTACAAGCTAGCGCGGTCAAACAATTGGCCCTGCAAGCTGACATCCCCGTTTTTCAGCCAATTAGCCTAAAAGATGAAGCAGCCCAACAGGAGCTTGCTGCGCTCAACGCCGACATCATGGTGGTGGTTGCATATGGCTTACTACTGCCAAAAGCGGTACTCGACACACCGGCGCTGGGCTGTATTAATGTTCACGGTTCACTACTGCCTAAATGGCGCGGTGCAGCACCGATTCAACGCTCATTGGAAGCTGGCGATAGCGAAACTGGCGTCACCATCATGCAAATGGATGAAGGCTTAGATACCGGCGCCATGCTGCTCAAGGCCGCATGTGCGATCGAAGCGAACGACACCAGTGCCAGCCTGTACGAAAAGCTTGCGGTATTAGGCCCAACGGCACTGCTCGATGCGCTAATCCCTCTGGCCCAAGGCGCCGCAGTTGCCGAACCACAAGACAATGAATTAGCGAGCTACGCAGCGAAATTGACCAAAGCAGAATCGGTGATTGATTGGCAACTGCCAACCGCTGTACTTGATCGAAAAATTCGTGCCTTTACGCCTTGGCCCGGTAGCCAATCTGCGCTCAACCAACAGACCATTAAAGTGCATCAAGTCGAGCCCTTGAACCAAGCCACTCAAGCGGCTCCCGGCACCATTATCGCCACCAGCAAGCAAGGCATTGATGTTGCCACTGGTGACGGGGCTCTGCGCTTAACCATGGTGCAATTGCCGGGCAAAAAAGCCATGCCGGCTGCAGATGTACTTAATGCTCGCGCAGATTGGTTTTCTGCCGGCAATCAATTCAGTGCTGCAGGTCAGTCATGAATGCCCGTGCCTGCGCAGCTCAGGCTATTTATTGGGTGCTGGAGCAAGGCCGCTCATTAACCGACGCACTGCAATCGGCACAAGCCAAACTGGATAACCCCAAAGATAAGGGGTTAGTGGCCGAACTCAGTTACGGTGCCTTGCGCTGGCTACCGCAACTGGACACGCTCGCCCAACCTTGTATTGCAAAGCCCTTAAAAGGCCGCTACCGAGTCATTCATCATTTGATCTTGGTTGGCATTTATCAAATCAAGCATACCCGTATTCCCGAGCATGCCGCCGTGTCAGAAACTGTCGCGGCAAGTCGTCAACTTAACGGCAAAGCATTTAGCGGTATGATTAACGCGGTTCTTCGCACCGTCATTCGACAGGATGATAACAACGCGTGGCCCGCACCAACCGTTGAGTACGCCCACCCCAATTGGCTTATTAAAGCACTACAAGCTGACTACCCCGAACAATGGCAGCAGGTACTCAATGCCAACAATGAGCGTGCGCCTATGTGGCTGCGGGTAAATCAACGCCAGCAAACCACCACCAGCTTTCAACAGGCTTTAGCTAACGCGGAGATTGAAGCGACAGCGACGGAAAGTGGGCCAGATGCATTGTTATTGACGCAGCCCACCGATGTGACTCGCCTCCCCGGTTATGACGAAGGCTGGTTTGCCGTACAAGACTTAGCCGCGCAACAAGCGGCTCACTTGCTACCCAAAGGTAGCGGGCTGAAAGTGCTCGATGTTTGTGCCGCGCCGGGTGGTAAAACCTGCCACTGGCTTGAAGCCAATGACAATCAGCTGGCTATGACGGCCATCGACATTGATGCCAGCCGGTTACAGCGCGTCAGTGATAACTTGCAGCGACTGCAGCTGAACGCCAACGTTGTTACCGCCGATGCCAGCAGCGCTGATTGGTGGGATGGGGAATTATTCGATGCCATTTTGCTCGATGCGCCCTGCTCTGCCACCGGCGTGATCCGCCGCCACCCAGACATTAAGTGGCTGCGCACGAAACAAGACATTGCAGCATTAGCCGAGTTACAAGCGCAAATCATTCGCAATGTTTGGTCTATGCTGAAGCCAAACGGCACTTTAGTATATGCGACCTGTTCCGTATTAAAGGTTGAAAATCAGTTGCAAATCAGCGATTTTCTTACATCACATACGGATGCGAAACTCATCCCCATACAGCCACATGAAACGCCGGATGCACCAGGTTGGCAAATATTGCCGGGGCAACAGCAAATGGATGGGTTTTATTACGCGCGCCTGCAAAAAATGGATACCCCTTAACGCATGAAGATTATCATCTTGGGCGCTGGCCAAGTTGGCGGTACGCTGGCAGAAAACCTAGTCGGTGAGAAAAATGAAATCACCGTGGTCGACTGCGACACAACTTGCCTACGTGAACTGCAGGATCGCTTTGACTTGCAAGTCATTGAAGGCCACGGCTCTCATCCAGATATTTTGGAAAAAGCCGGTGCCGAAGATGCCGACATGCTGATTGCCGTGACCAACAGCGATGAAATCAACATGACCGCTTGCCAGGTTGCCTACTCGTTGTTTCATACTCCCACTAAAATCGCTCGGATCCGTTCACCTAACTACCTAAAGTACAAAGAAAAGTTATTCCAAAGCCAAGACGTACCCGTGGACTACCTTATTGCGCCAGAGCAATTGGTCACCAATTACATTCGTAGCTTGGTTGAATGTCCGGGCGCCTTGCAGGTGATGGAGTTTGCCGAAGGCAAGGCTAGCTTAGTGGCAGTAAAGGCCTATTACGGCGGTTCGCTAGTGGGCCATGCGCTATCAACGCTGCGTGAACACATGCCGCACATTGATACCCGAGTTGCCGCCATTTTCCGGCGAGGGCGCCCCATTCGGCCGCAGGGAACGACTATTATCGAAGCCGATGATGAAGTCTTTTTCATTGCCGATAGCAAATACATCCGTACCGTGATGGCCGAGTTACAGCGGCTGGAAAAAACGTACCAGAAAATAATTATTGTTGGCGGCGGTAACGTGGGCTTAGGGCTAGCGCAAGCGTTGGAGAAAACCCATCCGTCAGTCAAGCTGATTGAACGTAATCCTCAGCGCGCCGAATACGTTGCCTCAGAGCTGGCAAAGGCCACGGTCTTTTGCGGTGACGCGTCAGACCAAGAGCTACTCAGCGAAGAAAACATTGATCAAACGGATTTATTCATTGCCGTAACCGATGACGATGAAGCCAACATCATGTCGGCCATGCTCGCCAAGCGGATGGGCGCGGCCAAGGTGATGGTGCTGATCCAACGCGGCGCTTACGTCGATTTGGTGCAAGGTGGCGATATTGATATTGCTATTTCACCACAGCAAGCCACCATTTCATCACTACTTACCCATGTTCGCCGAGGCGACATTGTTAACGTTTATTCACTACGTCGCGGCGCAGCAGAAGCCATTGAGGCCATTGCCCATGGCGATAAATCAACATCGAAAGTAGTCGGCCGGATGATCAGTGAAATCAAACTGCCACCGGGCACAACCATTGGCGCAGTTGTGCGTGGCGAAGAGGTACTCATTGCCCACGACGACACCCGCATTGAGCAAGATGATCACGTGATCTTGTTCTTGGTTGATAAGAAGTACATTACCGATGTAGAGCGGCTGTTCGAACCTAGCCCGTTTTTCTTCTTCTAGCAGAGGCCAACATGCTCAACCTTCGCTTGCTGATCTTGGTGCAAGGGTTGTTTCTCTCAAAGCTGGCGCTGCTCATGCTAGTGCCAGTGTCGGTCGGCTGGTATTTCGACGACCATTCGAGCTTCGATTTTCTAATTGCTACCGGCCTCACCGCAGCACTCGGTGGTATTTTGGCAGGCATTGCCAAGTTTCGGCCAACGCCACTTAATTCGCGGTTGCGGCCGCGCGATATGTTTCTGCTAACCACCCTCATCTGGCTGTTTATGGCTTTAGTGGCATCAGTGCCATTAGTACTGGTGGAACACATTTCGGTTACTGACGCTTTTTTTGAAACCATATCCGGCCTGACAACCACGGGCTCAACCGTACTATCTGATTTGGCTAATCACTCGCCAGCAATTTTAGCCTGGCGCTCGTTGCTGCAGTGGGCTGGCGGCATTGGCTTTATCGTCATGGGCGTCGGCATTTTGCCGTATTTAAATGTTGGCGGGATGAAGCTGTTTCAAACCGAATCGTCAGATTGGAGCGACAAACAAATCCCTCACCTGAAGCAATATGCTCGGCTGCTGTTTGGCGCGTACTGTGGGCTTACCCTGCTTTGTTTGCTCTGTTATCGGCTCGCTGGCATGTCATGGTTTGATGCGTTTAATCATTCACTAACCACATTATCCACCGGCGGTTATTCAACGTCGGATAGCTCCATGGCGGCCTTTCCCGAGGCTTGCCACTGGGTGGGCAGTTTGTTCATGTTTGTTGGTGGAATTCCATTGTTGATTTTCGTGCAGTCCATACGCCGCCGCAGTTGGCGGCCGTGGCACGACGAACAGATCCTTGGCTACGCCAAGCTCGTATTAATTAGCAGTTTAATGCTGGCTATTCACCTCTCGTGGGCGCAACAATTCAATTGGTTAGACGCTATTCGGCTGAGTCTGTTTAATACCATTTCAGTCATTACCACAACAGGCTTCGCCTTAACGGACTACAGTGCTTGGAGCCAATTTGCCGCCATGGTGTTTTTCATTCTGACCTTTTGTGGTGGTTGTTCTGGCTCAACCGCAGGCGGCATCAAAATATTCCGCTTTCAGGTGGCCTGGCGAGTCATGGCGCGGCACTTGCGGCGCCTAATCCACCCTCACGGTACATTCGTTGCCCGTTACAACCAGCGCGTGCTCGATGATGACGTCATCACATCGGTACTCACGCTGTTGTTTTTGTTCGTGTTCACCATTGTAATTTTGGCGCTATTTCTAGCCGTACAAGGGCTTGATGTGATGACATCGTTGACTGGTGCCGTTACCGCGGTGTGCAACGTTGGGCCTGGGTTAGGCGAGATTATTGGGCCAGCAGGTAATTTTGCCAGCCTGCCCGATCCAGCCAAGTGGGCGCTCGGTTTTGGCATGTTAGCTGGACGACTGGAAATAACCACGGTGGTTATCTTATTGCTACCAAGGTTTTGGGCGAAATAACGCCAAGCTCGCGCTATTCGACCAAGCTTCTGGCAAAAGCTTTAACGGATGGCCAGTTGGTGTAATCAATATCCTTACTGGTGTCCGTATTGCCTTTGGTCAGCCACATAATAAAGCGAATGATCAGCTTGTCGTGCCAATTGTATTGGCTATACAACAGCGCACCTGCAAACACTTGCGTGCGCGTTGGCACCCAGCCAACTTGAGACAAAAACTTGTTGAGGTAAGGGTTAGTTTCAGGCGTGTTTTTATCAGCTTTTCGGGCTGTTAAATTTACGGAGAAGAATGCCGTTTGCGTTTGGCTTAAACCGCTCAAGTGGCGCTGAATAAAATTCGCTAAAAACGCTTCGTGCTTGCCGTAGTGAATGGAGCCACCCACCACAACCCAGTCAAATGAAGACAAATCACTCATCGGCGCCGTGTTGGCCGTAAGCAGTCGACGCTCCACGTGATGCCCCAACGCTTCAAGTTGCTCGGCCATAGTCTGAGTTATTTTATCGGTCTGACCTTCTCTTGAGGTGAAAATCAGCAACACCTTTAACGGCATAGTAAATCCTTAATTGCGCCAAAACGTTGGTGTCAGCAGCACCAGCAGGGTAAACACTTCCAAACGGCCAAATAGCATGGCAATGATAAGCAGCCATTTTGAGGAGTCAGCCACTTCACCATAATGCAATGCGACTTCCCCCAGCCCAGGCCCAAGGTTGTTGAGCATTGCCGCCGTTGCCGAGAATGCACTAACCTCTTCCATGCCGCTGCCCATCAACGCCAGCATGATCACCACAAATACCAAGGCATACGCTGCAAAAAAGCCCCATACCGCATCCATCACGCGTTCAGAAACAGGTTTTTGCCCTAACCGAATGGAATAAATCGCCTTTGGGTGCACTAATCGTTTTAATTCGCGCATGCCCTGCAAGTTCATCAATAGAATACGGATGACTTTGATGCCACCGCCAGTCGAGCCAGCACAGCCGCCAATAAACGATGAAAACATCAGCAAGATAGGCAAAAACAGCGGCCACGCCGCAAAGTCGGTGGTGGTGAAACCTGCCGTGGTACTAATTGAAACAGCTTGGAATAGTGCCTGATCGATGGTGGTGCCAACGCTTCCATACACCCGGTCGCCAAAAAGAACCAAGAAACAGGTCAGCACCAATACGCCTTGAATGGCCAAAAATCCACGCAGCTCTGGATCACGCCAGTACATACCGAGCGAGCGCGTCACCACAAAAGCGTGGTGCAAGGCAAAGTTAACGCCGGAAATTAACAAGAACACCACGCAAATCAGGTTAATGGCCGCGCTATCGAAATAGCCCATGCTGGCGTCGTGCGTTGAAAATCCACCAATCGCAATGGTTGAGAAACTATGACAAATGGCATCAAACCATGTCATACCGGCAAGGTAGTAGGCCAAGCCACATGCCACAGTAAGCGACAGGTAGATGTACCAAAGATACTGCGCAGTATCGGCAATTCGCGGGGTCATTTTCGAATCTTTCACTGGCCCCGGCGTTTCTGCACGATAAAGCTGCATGCCACCAACACCAAGCAACGGCAAGATAGCCACCGCTAACACGATGATCCCCATGCCACCGAACCATTGCAGCTGCTGGCGATAGAACAACAGCGCTTTGGGCAGCTCATCGAGCCCCGACAATACCGTTGCGCCAGTGGTGGTTAAGCCAGAAAATGATTCGAAAAAGGCATCAGCAGTGCTCATTTCAACAGAGTTGCTGATTAAAAAGGGAACGGCACCCACGGCGCCCAGTACGGTCCAGAACAGCACCACAATCAAAAAGCCTTCGCGCGCTTTTAAGTCCGCTTTGGCTTTGCGATTCGGCAACCAAAAGGCAAAGCCGATGATCAAGCAGATGAAAAACGCCAACGTAAACGCCAGGCCATCACCATCTTTGAAATAGAGGGAAACCAGAGCGGGCGGAATCATGGTCACACTAAAGATGGTGACGAGGATCCCTAAGATGCGGCCAAGAGAACGAAAATCCATTAAATTCAATTACAGAGGCGGTGCGCCAGTTTGTTGGTCTTGTTAGTTATTAGTAGCAAGTGTGAAGACAATTGCAGCCGCAAGCAAGGGGCCTTTAGTCGAGTCGCTTAATTTGTATCGAGCCAGCGCCCATTTCTTCTAATTGACGCGTGAATTCAACCTCCTCAGTTTGCGGTAATTGCACACTCAATTGAACCAACTCGGTAAAATCACTTGTGCAAACATCACCTTTCAACTGATTCAACAAATGCAGCGCACTTTGGTGCTGGGAATAGGAAAGTACCAGCTGAAATTTAGCCATCGGTAAGCATTGCTGCCACTGGGCCACATCACACACGGCTCGCACCGCCCCACTATAGGCGCGCACCAAACCACCGGTACCTAATTTCACGCCGCCAAAATAGCGCACCACCATGACCATCAAGTAGCCTGCCGGCTTACCGGTTAACACGGCTAACATCGGGCGACCAGCAGTGCCACCGGGCTCGCCGTCATCGCTCGCGCCAGCGCCATGAACGTCATCCGGCGCAGAGACCAATTGCGCCCAGCAATGATGGCGCGCGTTGGGGTGAAGTTCGCGAATTTTTGCCTTGGCCTGATCAGCTTGTTGTAAATTTTCAACAGGCTCTAAATAGGCAATGAAGCGGGAGTTTTTGACTTCAATTTCAGCTTCAGCTGGCGCCACGGGGCGCCAGTAAGTAAGTTTCGACACGGGCGGGTTAATTCAAGCCCAAATCACGGGTGAGGTTTTCTGGGCCAGACTGATGGACAATTACATTGTCTTCAATGCGAATGCCGCCATAAGGGCGCAAGGCATCAATCAACTTCCAGTTCACCGCATCGCCGTGTTTGGTCGCTTTGAGTTTTTCTAACAACGAGTCAATAAAGTACAGCCCAGGTTCAATTGTCACCACTTGGCGCGTTTCTATTTTGCGGGTCATGCGCAGAAACGGGTGTTCATCGGGTGCAGAAACGTGAGTGCCGCGATCGTCAGCCATAAAGCCGCCAACATCGTGCACTTGTAAACCAATTGAATGGCCTAAACCATGGGGGAAGAAGGTTCGGCTCAAACCTTCAGACAACATCTGCTCGGGTTCCATTTCGACAATACCAAACGCATTGAGTAACGCGGCAATTCGACGGTGAGCGTCAATGTGCAAATCAACATAACTTTGACCTGGTTTAACGCGAGCCACTAAGCCACGTTCAAGCTCATTCATTGCTGCCAGCAACTCAGCAAAAGTGCCGTGGCCTCGGTAACAATGGGTTCGGGTAATATCTGCGGCATAACCGTTATAGGTTGCGCCTGCATCAATCAAAAACGACAAGTGCTCCTTAGGCGCCGTGTGCTGTTGATGCATGTAATGCAAAATAGCCGCATTTTGGTTAAGGCCGATGATATTGCCATAAGGCAATTCATGCTCTGCATGGCCAACCGCTTCAAGGTAAGACAAGTGAATATCAAACTCACTGTCACCATCAAGAAATGCCTGACGTGCCGCTTCGTGCCCTTTAACCGCAATGCGGTTGGCTTCGCGCATGCATAGCAGTTCGTAATCTGTTTTATAGGCACGGTGATAATGTAAGTAACTCAGCACCGCGTCAGGGTTGAAATGACCAATACTGAGCGCTTCGGCAACTTCAACATACTCGCCGATATATGCCATGTTGGCCATGTCACGCGGTAAATGACGAAACACCTGGTCGGCCTGCGATAACAGCACTAACTCAAACGATTCGACCCAGAATTGATGCGGCTCTTCTGGCACCAAATGCCAAAAATCATCGGGCCGATAGAAAATAAGTTTAGGCTTGCTCACTCCGTCAACGACCAGCCAACAGTTGGGGTTATCAACCACCGGCAACCAAGCTTTAAAATGCGGATTCACCTTGAACGGGTAATCCATATCATCCAAAAATTGTCGCTTTGTTTGGCCAGAGTGAATGATGAGTTTGTCTAAGCCTGCACGCGCTAGGGCTTCAGCAGTACGACGTTGCAAGGTTTCAATGTGATTGGCGTAAGTCGCCTCTAAACTGGACATAATCGCTTCCAAAAACAGAACGAGAAGAAACCGGCATACCATACCACAGCAACGGCCCCTTGTTATTTGATGTTACCCCGATCAAAAAATTAAACAGCCGTTTAAAAAGCAGTTGAATTTTCGACCACACTCAACAACACTAACGACCAAACATCTGGTTTGACCAGTTAATTTGGTACGCTCCCCCTACACAACAATAAGCCTGAAACAGGCACTGCAAAATGCTGGAGACACGCATGATATTTGAATCGGATTCAATCCGGGTAACCTTGCTTGCGCAAGGGATTGCTGAGCTATGCTTTGATGCTCCCGGATCGGTCAATAAACTCGATAAAGCCACCTTAAATACGCTCGGCCAAGCCATTGATGCCATTGCTGCAAATCATGATGTACAAGGTGTGCTGCTCACCAGCAACAAAGATAACTTCATCGTCGGCGCAGATATTACTGAGTTTTTAGGGCTCTTCGCCCTGCCCGATGAAGAGCTTGCCGGCTGGCTGACTATGGCCAACGACATCTTCAATAAGCTCGAAGATTTGCCGGTTCCAACAATCAGTGCGGTGTCAGGTTTTGCCTTGGGCGGTGGCATGGAAACCATACTTTCAACCGATTTTCGGGTGGCCGATGAATCCGCCAAGATCGGGCTACCAGAAACCAAACTGGGCATCATGCCCGGTTTTGGCGGCACCGTTCGCTTACCTCGCGTAATTGGCGCTGATAATGCCCTTGAATGGATCACCACGGGTAAGAACTACAAGGCCGCCGACGCATTAAAAGTTGGCGCCGTTGATGCCGTAACCCGCCCCGAAAAATTGACCGCAGTGGCCACCGCCATGCTGCAAGATGCCATCGCAGGAAAGCTCGACTGGGAAACTCGGCGTCAGGCCAAACTGACGCCCCTTCATTTGAGTCGTACCGAAGCGGTAATGAGCTTTACTACGGCTAAAGGGATGGTCGCCATGAAAGCCGGTCCCCATTACCCAGCTCCGATGATGGCCGTTTCAACCATTGAACAATCGGCCTCATGCGACCGCACGCAAGCACTCGCTAATGAGCAGGTTGGCTTTATCAAATTGGCTAAAAGTGAAGTTGCTCAAGCCTTGGTTGGCATTTTCCTCAGCGATCAGCATATTAAAGGCCTAGCCAAACAGGCGACCAAGCTCGCCACGCCAGTCAAGTCAGCCGCCGTGCTGGGTGCCGGTATTATGGGCGGTGGTATTGCTTATCAAGGCGCCAGCCGCGGTACCGCAATGGTGATGAAAGACATTCAGCAAAGTGCGCTTGAACTCGGCCTCACTGAAGCGAGTAAGCTACTGAATAAGCAATTGGAGCGAGGTCGAATTTCCGGCTCCGAGATGGCCGCAGTGCTCAATAATATCGTCCCTTCGCTTGATTACGCGGCGTTGCAGCATACCGATATTGTGGTTGAAGCCGTGGTTGAAAATCCGAAGATCAAAGCGAGCGTCCTTGCTGAAGTCGAGGGCAATGTTACAGACAACTGTGTGATTACCTCGAATACCTCAACAATTTCAATTAACCAGTTAGCACAAAGCTTGCGCGACCCGAGTCGTTTCTGTGGCATGCACTTTTTTAACCCCGTGCACCGTATGCCCTTGGTAGAAATCATTCGAGGCGAACATACGTCAGCAGAAACAATCGCCACCGTTGTCGCTTGGGCCGCCAAGATGGGCAAGTCGCCTATCGTGGTTAATGACTGTCCTGGATTTTTTGTCAATCGAGTCCTGTTCCCCTACTTCGGCGGCTTTACTAAATTATTGGCTGACGGCGCCGACTTTCAACAGGTCGACAAGATCATGGAAAATCAGTTTGGCTGGCCTATGGGCCCTGCCTACTTACTGGACGTGGTCGGGAACGACACTGCCCACCACGCCCAAGCGGTTATGGAAGAAGGCTTTCCTGAACGCATGAGTGCAACACCGGGCAATGCGATTGACTTGATGTACCAACAACAACGCTTTGGTCAGAAAAATGGCTCCGGTTTCTATCAATACACCATCGATCGTAAAGGGAAGCCTAAAAAGCAGATCTGTCAGGATGCAATCGAGCTGGTGCAACAGCCTCAGCCGACAAACTTCTCCGCCGAACAAATCATTGCGCGCATGATGGTCCCTATGGTGCTCGAGACTGTTCGTTGCCTCGAAGAAGGGATTGTGGCCAGCCCTGCCGAAGCCGACATGGCCTTGGTTTACGGCCTAGGTTTCCCACCATTCCGAGGCGGCGTGTTCCGTTATCTGGAAACCGTTGGGCTTCAAACCTTTATCGCCATGGCCGATGAATTAGCCGACTTAGGTCCTTTGTATCAAGTCACCGAAGGTATGCGTCAACTCGCCGCCAGTGGTCGCACTTATTTAACGGCTCAAGCAGCCAGCAACAAACAGTAATTCGGAGAACGTTAATCATGAAAGATGTTGTTATTGTTGACTGCATTCGCACACCGATGGGCCGATCTAAACAAGGCATGTTTCGTAATGTCCGGGCCGAAGACTTGTCAGCTCACCTTATTAAGGGGCTGCTCGTAAGGAATCCAAATCTCGACCCAAACGATGTTGAAGATGTCATTTGGGGCTGCGTGCAACAAACCTTAGAGCAAGGTTTCAATATTGCGCGCAATGCCAGCTTGCTCGCCGAACTGCCCAAGTCGGTAGCAGGCGTCACGGTTAATCGCTTATGTGGCTCCTCCATGCAAGCGTTGCATGATGCGGCACGCGCCATCATGACTGATATGGGCGATGTGTTTATTGTTGGGGGCGTCGAACACATGGGCCATGTACCAATGAGTCATGGTGTCGACTTCCACCCCGGCATGGCAAAATCAGTTGCCAAAGCGGCGGGCATGATGGGCTTGACCGCAGAAATGCTCGGCAAAATGCATGGTATTAGTCGTCAACAACAAGATGAATTTGGCGCGCGCTCTCACCAACGCGCACATGCAGCGACCCTTGAAGGCCGCTTTGCCGCAGAGATCTATGCCACCGAAGGTCACAATGCCGATGGCGCATTGAGCCTATTCGATACCGACGAAGTGATTAGGCCAGAAACAACTGTCGAAACCTTATCTGCGTTGCGACCTGTTTTCGATCCCGTTAATGGCACCGTTACCGCGGGTACATCTTCGGCGTTGTCCGACGGCGCTTCAGCCATGTTGGTCATGTCAGCTGAAAAAGCCGCTGCGCTTGGCGTTCCTGTTCGAGCGAAAATACGAAGCATGGCAGTGGCTGGCTGCGATCCATCAATCATGGGTTACGGCCCAGTGCCCGCCACGCAAAAGGCAATGGCCCGTGCAGGTCTTACCGTGGCCGACATGGATGTCGTTGAATTGAACGAGGCGTTTGCAGCACAAAGCTTACCTTGCGTAAAAGATTTGGGCTTGCTCGATGTGGTTGATGACAAGATCAATCTTAACGGTGGCGCCATCGCTTTGGGTCATCCGCTGGGCTGTTCAGGTACACGCATCTCCACCACGTTACTTAACCTGATGGAAGCAAAAGATGCCCAATTTGGCTTAGCCACCATGTGCATTGGCTTAGGACAAGGCATAGCCACTGTGTTTGAACGGGTAAAATAACACTGCATTTAGCGCACTTCTCGCCAGCAGGCGTTACAGTGCGCTGCTTTGTTTACGTTTTTTCTATTGCTTTTGCGCTGCTTCAGTTTTCTTCTGATCTCAAATTGATATGATCGGGTTCCCTTTCAGCTGAACGACTGAGCCATGACTGAAACATCACCTCTCCCAACTGAACATCAACGCCTTGATGCCATCGGCTTACGATGTCCGGAGCCCGTCATGATGGTTCGTAAAACAGTGCGGAATATGGCTGCAGGTGAAATATTATTGGTAACCGCCGATGATCCTTCCACCACGCGCGACATTCCGAGTTTCTGCGAATTTATGGAGCATCGTCTCATTCAGAAAGACGTTGCGACCGCGCCCTACAGGTATTGGATTCAAAAAGGCGCCAGCTAGCTCACGCTCTTTTTTGCAGCCTTGTGTTTCACGTGAAACATAGCCTTACCAAGGATAAACACTGGGTTTGCAAGATTCGTAACAATGGCATGTCACCAGGTGATCGTTGACCATTCCAACCGCTTGCATAAAGGCATAACAGATCGTTGGGCCTACAAATTTGAAGCCTGCTTTCTTTAACGCTTTAGCCATAACGACAGATTCAGCCGACTCAGTTTGCATCTCGCTCTCTTTTATCAGCGCCATATCAATCTGCCGATGCCCGACAAATCCCCACAGCCATTTAGCAAATTCGCCGTTGCCCTTTTCGATCTGAAGGTAAGCGCGGGCATTCGTTAGAATCGCATTGATTTTTGCGCGCGAGCGAATGATGCCCGCATTGGTCATCAAGACATCGACTTCAGCATCGCCCCATTTGGCAATAATGGCCGGATCAAAATTGGCAAAAGCGAGTTGGAAATTCGTTTGTTTCCGTAAAATCGTTAGCCACGAAAGGCCTGCTTGCTGACCATCTAAGCACAATTTTTCGAACAGCTGCTGGCTGTTGTATTCGGCAACACCCCAATGTTGATCATGGTAGGCCCGATATTGTGAGTCTGTTCCGGGCCAATGGCAGTCACCTTGATTGTGCAATACGGTCATTTTTCACCTCAAATTACTAATTAACCACCCTTGGAGTTGAAGTTAGCCTACATTCATCGCCGTTCAAACGGTATACTTACGGTCTTTTTTTAATCTCTCGTTAACTCTCTTGGAACCATCCAGGCATGACACAGGCATACGACGTTTCAACCTTCCAGGGCCTGATCCTCGCGCTGCAGGATTATTGGGCTAAGCAGGGCTGTACCATAGTTCAGCCATTGGACATGGAGGTAGGTGCTGGCACCTTCCACCCTCAAACCTTTTTGCGTTCAATTGGCCCCGAGCCAATGAGCAGCGCATACGTGCAACCTTGCCGCCGTCCAGCCGACGGTCGCTATGGCGAAAACCCAAACCGCCTTCAGCACTACTATCAATTTCAGGTTGTACTGAAGCCATCACCAGACAATATTCAAGATCTGTATTTGAATTCACTGCGTGCGCTTGGCTTAGATACCAACGTTCACGATATTCGTTTCGTGGAAGATAATTGGGAATCGCCAACGCTTGGTGCTTGGGGTCTTGGTTGGGAAGTCTGGCTCAACGGCATGGAAGTAACTCAATTTACGTACTTCCAACAAGTTGGCGGTATTGAGTGTAAGCCTGTCACCGGCGAGATCACCTACGGACTCGAGCGTATTGCGATGTACCTGCAAGGCGTAGATTCCATTTATGACTTGGTTTGGACAGACGGTCCACTGGGTAAAGTGACCTACGGCGACGTGTTCCATCAGAACGAAGTTGAGCAATCAACCTATAACTTCGAACACGCCAATACAGACGTTTTATTTGCCCAATTCGATCAGTGCGAAGCCGAGAGCAACAAACTGATTGAAGCGGGTTTGCCACTTCCTGCCTATGAGCAAGTGATGAAGGCAAGCCATGCGTTCAACATGCTCGATGCCCGCCATGCAATTTCAGTAACTGAGCGTCAACGTTATATTTTACGCGTTCGGGCGTTAGCCAAAGCTGTTGCTGAAGCTTATTACGCAGCACGCGAAGCCCTCGGCTTCCCGCTATGCAAATCGGCCGATGCAAGTGCCACCAAGGGAGACAACTAATGAACACCGAAAACCTCCTGATTGAATTGGGCACCGAAGAGCTGCCACCGAAAGCGTTACCTAAACTCGCCTCATCTTTTGCGAGTGCTTTTGAAGCTGCGTTAACTAAAGCCGGCCTCGGTTTTAGCAGCGTAAAATGGGTTGCCAGCCCACGCCGTATTGGTGTGTTGGTTGACGCGCTAGAATCAGCGCAACCTGATCGCGTGGAAGAGAAACGCGGCCCATCAGTATCCGTCGCATTTGATGAAAATGGTGAAGCAACCAAAGCAGCGCTGGGTTGGGCGCGCGGTAATGGCATCACCATAGATCAAGCTCAGCGTTTAAAAACGGACAAAGGTGAGTGGTTACTTCACCGTGCAGAGGTGAAAGGTGCGAGCATTCAAGCCTTATTACCCGAGCTGGTTAATCTGGCCGTTAAACAAATACCGATTCCAAAGCCAATGCGTTGGGGCGCCTATGACACCGAGTTCATTCGTCCGGTGCATACCATTACCATTCTTTATGGTGCCGACATCGTGCCGGCCAACGTATTGGGCATCCAATCAAATCGCTTAGTACAAGGTCACCGCTTCCACAGTGAAGGCTTAATCAGCATCGACAACGCCGATAGTTACTTAGCGCAGCTCGAAACTGAAGGCAAAGTCGTTGCCGACTTCGCGGCACGTAAGGCCACTATTAAGCAGCAAGTTGAAGCCGCAGCGGCAACAGAAGGCGGGGTTGCTGACATTGACGAGGCGCTACTTGATGAAGTGACGGCGTTAGTAGAGTGGCCAGTCACCTTTGTGGGTAGTTTTGAAGATGACTTCCTCGAGGTGCCAAAAGAAGCCCTCATTTACACCATGAAGGATAACCAAAAGTACTTTCCGATGCTAAGCAAAGAAGGCGAGCTCATGCCGCGCTTCATTTTTGTATCGAACATTGAAAGTACCGATCCATCTCAAGTCATTGCTGGTAACGAAAAAGTCGTTCGCCCTCGCCTTGCCGACGCGCGCTTCTTCTTGGAAACTGACAAAAAGAAAACACTCGAGTCTCGCATCGCCAGTTTAGCCACCGTGGTTTTCCAACAAAAACTAGGCACGCTGAAAGATAAATCGGAACGCGTTGCTCTATTAGCCGGTCACATTGCCGAAGCGCTAAACGCCAACAAGCTCGAAGCCGAACGTGCAGCATTGCTTGCCAAAACTGACTTAATGACCGAAATGGTCATGGAGTTCCCTGATGTTCAGGGTGTAATGGGCATGCATTATGCGCGCAATGACAATGAGCCTGAATCAGTGGCAATCGCTCTTAATGAGCAATATATGCCGCGCTACTCTGGCGACCAATTGCCATCAACAGAAATCGGTTGTGCGCTGGCGATTGCAGAAAAAGTTGACACGCTTGTGGGTATTTTTGGCATTGGCCAAGCCCCCAAAGGTGATAAGGATCCGTTTGCCTTACGCCGTGCTGCCATTGGCGCACTTCGTATTATGGTCGAAAAGTCACTGCCATTGGATCTCGCTGACTTAGCAACATTTGCGCTTTCGACCTACGCTGACAAACAACTGTCAAACGCCGACGTGGTCAATGATGTGGTTGGTTTTGCTCTCGGTCGCTTCCGCACTTGGTATCAAGAACAAGGCGTCACAGCAGATGTCATTCAGGCTGTATTAGCCAAACGCCCAACAAGGCCAGCTGATTTTGATGCTCGCATCAAAGCCGTCAGTCATTTTAAAACGTTGCCACAAGCAGCCGATCTTGCCGCAGCCAACAAGCGTGTTGGTAATATTCTTGCGAAAGTTGAAGGCGACATTCCAGCAGACATTGATAATGCCCTGCTCAGTGAAACCGCAGAAGTAGCCTTAGCCAACGCGTTGGTTTCAGCAACAAGTACGGTCACGCCACTGTTTGACCAAGGCAATTATCAGCAAGCCTTAATTGAGCTAGCCGATTTAAATACGGTCATTAATGCGTTCTTTGATGAAGTCATGGTCAATGTTGACGATGCTGCAGTGCGCGCTAACCGACAGGCTATTCTTCAGCAGTTACATCAGGTCTTCAGTTATTCAGCAGATATCTCACTGTTACAATAACCGCCCGATCACACTGAACCAACTAAAAGCCCATGCTGTGAACAGCATGGGCTTTTTCATATGACTTTTTCACCCAACTTGGCTAGCCTTATCTTCATCAGGCTGAACTAATTCATCCTGCTCGTTTTTTAATTTGAACAGGTTTTCCCATGCGTTTAAGTCACCTTGTTCCGTCGTTGGCAATCACTGCAGCACTATGCGTCGTTAGTGGTTGTCAAAGTACAGCCAAGACCGATAAGCAAGAGGAGGGTTCGCCTTCCAGTGCTAAGTCGGCCAACAAAGTAGCGCCGCCAAAAGCACCATCAAAACCTTCCATGGATCAGATATTATATTTGCGCGGCGTATTTACTTGGTGGGATGCAGAGGAGCCGTACAAGGTCAAACGTGTCGGTCCAGATCTATACCAAGCACAAGCCAGGCTGGTTGCGGATGGCGAATATTATGATTTTAAATTTGCTGACGCAGGCTGGTCACCAGGCACCAACTGCGGCTTCTTAACTAAAGCCGATGAGAATGTACTAGAAGACGCAGCGCCCGTTAACGCCAACTGCAGTTCTAATGGCTCCTACTTCCGATTCAAGCCTACGAAAACCGGTACCTTTGGCTTCTACTTCGATCAGCGTAACGAAACCCCACAGGTTTATATTAAACGACTATAACTCCGCATCAATTCACACAGGCTTTGATGCTCAAAGCCAATTGTTTCACATGAAACATTCCCCTGCGCTCTTCGTCTTTGACCTTCGAGATTGACTGTTAGTATCTTCTTGACCACAACCACACAATTGCTGGTCAAAATATGTTTATATCAGGGCATTAATTAGCTTCTCAGTTGACTACCGCCCCGAGGAACGAATGGACAAACAAGAACAGCAATACAAAGACGTATACGCCTACTATGGTTTGGCATCATATTATGCTCAAAGCTTGGATCAAGGTGTTGCCCGAACGCTCGTCTTTCTGCAAAACTTTCCCCGCGACAAAAAGCAAACAACCACGTCCGACGAATCCCTATCCGTGGCATCACAACTGACAGAGTTACTCGAAAAACTCGGGGTATCTACTGACCAGTTAAAAACAGATCTCGAAAAAGCAGAAGCCACCAGAAATTGGCTGGTGAATACATATTTTGTTGACCGCTCCATCGAGCTAATGAATAGCAGTGGCCGCGAATTGATGATTAGCGAACTTGAAGAGTCAAAGGAGTTTTTTGCTGGAGTGGCAAAAACTGTCAGTGATATTTTCTTAGCGACTGCAGAAACGTATGGCTTAAGCGAGGACTCGCTGGCTGAGTTGATGGATCAGTTACTTCAAGAGGTCAACAACGCGGAAGCCTAGTTAACGACACTTGGAGCCTTCTTTGTGAGTTCTAGGGTTATACTGTTTCACGTGAAACATCGTTAAGTATTTTAGTGGCTAGCTAGTCTAAAATTCTAGCCACTAGAAAATTCCAAGCTCCACAACAACTCGCCGCCTGTTCAAATGAACCCATAAAAACAGGTAAAACCAACAGAAGAAAATCTCACATAAACACGCGTCCCTCACCCGCTCTTACTTATGTAACGCAGTGACATAAGCAAACAACGATTTAACTGGAAAACAATGGGCGGTGATCAACGCCCAAGCAATCAAATGAGTTAAAATTACTACTTTCCGCTAGATGGTATGACCCTTTCGATTAGGGCTTTGGGGAAGTCACTCCTGCTGCGCCACCTACTAGATAGCTAATAATTCATATCTCATGTCGTTGTAACGAACACTTATAGGAAAATGATGTCTCTAAAAAATCGTATGCTGTTGCTGTCAGCGATCATGGCAGTAGTGCTCGCCAGCCAAGGCGCTGTTCTATTCTCCAGTAATTCAGCGATCCTGGGTAATGCCAACAACATTAGCCAAGTGCAAATTCCAATCCTTAACCACGCCCATAAATTGAAACTAGCCGTTGTACAAGTGCAACAGTGGCTAACAGATATTAGCGCAACGCGCGGTCAAGATGGCTTAAATGACGGTTTTGAGGAAGCAGAAAACAACGCCAAATTGTTTCGTAGTATTGTGCAGGAGCTAAAGCAGCTAGACGCCGACAACCGAAGTCAGTACGACCAAATATCCACTGCATTCGAGGCATATTACAGCGTGGGGAAAATGATGGCGACAGCCTATGTTGAACATGGGCCCGCGGGAGGCAACAAAACCATGGCACAGTTTGATACAGCGGCGGCATCGCTGAATGCTCAAATTGATCCGTTCCTCGAAAATTCGCAGGTTCGAGTAAATGACTCAACCCAACTGCAACAGGAATCCATCGAGTACACGAAACTCATTGCCGCGCTCAGCTTTATCGTAATCATCGGTTTCTTGGCATATATAGCGACGAGCGTGACCAAAGCAATTGTCGCCATTCCTAAACTTGTTGCTGACATGGCCAAGCGCGACATCACCAGCCGCTTCGACATTACTCGGACCGATGAAGTGGGTGACATCATGCACTCAATGCAATCGATGCGAGATAGGCTGCTTGATATGGTCAAAGGTATTACAACTTCCACTAAAGAGCTTAGTGATACATCGGCCGAGCTCGATCACTTGTTCGAAACCACAAACTCTAACTTTCAACAACAATTCTCAGAGATTCAGCAAGTGGCGACCGCAATGAATCAAATGACGGTTTCGAGCCATCAAATTGCTGACACCGTGACCCAAACCGCCGAGTCAGTAAAACAGGCAAATGTTGCTGCTGGCAGCGGCCTAGACGTTGTAGGTGAAGCAATATCGGGCATTAACGCTCTGTCTCAGCAGATTGACGATGCGTCTACAACCATCTCCCAGGTCGGTAAAGATAGTGATGAGATCGCGAGCGTATTAGAGGTCATCAAAAGCATTGCCGATCAGACTAATTTACTCGCACTCAATGCCGCCATTGAAGCCGCGCGCGCAGGCGAACAAGGGCGAGGTTTTGCGGTAGTCGCAGATGAAGTGAGAAGCTTAGCGAGCCGAACAGCGCAGTCAACGGGTGAAATCAATGAGATGATTGAGCGCTTGTTATCTGGCTCAAGGCAAGCCGTAGAGCTTATGGAAAAGAGCCGCTCTCACGCGGAGGTAGCAATCCTAAAAGCCTCAAACACCGGCGATGCATTTGAAATCATCTCCGGCGCGGTACAGCGCATTTACGACATGAGTAACCAAATCGCCAGCGCATCAGAGGAACAAAGCCGCGTTGCCGAGGAAATTAACGAAAGCATTGTTCGCGTCAACGATATGTCGAATAGCTCGGTGGACAACATTTCCAATGCAACGAACGCAAGCCACGCATTATCAGAAATGTCAGCCACGTTGAAAACAAACGTTGCTCAATTTACTCAGCAGCAATAAGGGGTACCCGCTACCCTAGCCTATGAGTTATATATTTTCACCTTAAGCTCAAAACTCGCAATAAAAAGGCAGCCAATTGGCTGCCTTTTTCGTTTCAACTTGGACGAGGCCTCCCCCATCCGACGCGATTAAACGTCGAGGTTTTCTACATTCAATGCATTGTTTTCGATGAACTCTCGGCGTGGTTCAACGTGATCGCCCATCAAGGTGGTGAATAGCTGATCGCAGCCAATGGCGTCTTCAATAGTGACACACAGCATCCGGCGCGTGCCTGGATCCATGGTGGTTTCCCACAACTGCTCAGGGTTCATTTCGCCCAACCCTTTGTAGCGCTGAATATTCAAGCCACGTTTCGATTCGCTGATCAACCACTCAAGCGCTTCAAGGAACGTTGTGACAGGGCGCGTACGCTCGCCACGCTGCACAAAACCGCCGTCTTCGATTAAGGTCGAGATTTGGTCGCCGAGCAAGGTGATTTGCTGATAGTCCTTTGACTTAATAAAGTCAGAAGAGAACAAATAGTCTGTATCAATACCATGCTGGCGAACCGTTACTTTAGGCAAGAACTGATGCAGTTCATCGTCCTGAACCACGCTTGCTGTATACACAGTACCGCCGGCTGCCAAGGTGTCTAACTCTACCTGGAAGTCATCAACCCACTCTTGCATACCGGCTTGGTTATCAAGCATGGCCTGCAATACTGGGCGCGTGTAAATCAAACGGTCTAGAACTTCGGTTGGCCACAAGCGCTTAAGGCGCTTGAGGATAACTTGCACGTCTTGGTATTGCTTCACTAAGTGTTCGAGCTGCGCACCAGCAATCGCTGGCGCATCAGGGTTGACGAACAATGACGCTTTATCCAACGCAAGCGATGTAAGGTATTCATTAAGCACGTCATCATCTTTGATGTACTGCTCTTGTTTACCTTTTTTAACTTTGTATAGCGGCGGCTGCGCAATGAAAATGTGGCCACGCTCAACCAGCTCTGGCATTTGACGATAGAAAAAGGTCAACAGCAGCGTACGAATGTGCGAGCCATCGACGTCGGCATCGGTCATGATGATGATGCTGTGATAACGTAATTTATCGGCGTTGTATTCGTCGCGGCCAATACCGGTACCGAGCGCAGTGATCAGCGTTGCTACTTCTTGCGAAGAGAGCATCTTGTCAAAGCGTGCTTTTTCGACGTTAAGGATCTTACCTTTCAAAGGAAGAATCGCCTGATTCTTACGGTTACGGCCTTGCTTCGCAGAACCGCCCGCTGAGTCACCCTCCACTATGTATAGTTCAGATAGTGCAGGGTCTTTTTCTTGGCAATCCGCCAGCTTACCGGGCAAGCCAGCCAAGTCTAAAGCGCCTTTACGACGGGTCATTTCACGGGCTTTACGCGCCGCTTCCCGCGCACGCGCGGCATCAATGATTTTGCCAACGATGATTTTGGCTTCGTTTGGCTTTTCTAGCAGGTAATCAGATAAGTGACTACCCATGGCGGTTTCTACCGCAGGCTTCACTTCTGACGAAACCAGCTTGTCTTTGGTTTGAGAAGAGAACTTAGGATCTGGCACTTTCACCGAAATGACAGCGGTGAGACCTTCACGCGCATCATCACCACTCGCGGTGGTTTTGGCTTTCTTAGAAAAGCCCTCTTTGTCCATGTAGGTGTTGAGAGTACGAGTTAACGCCGAGCGGAAGCCGGCCAAGTGAGTACCACCATCACGCTGAGGAATGTTGTTAGTGAAACAGTAAATGTTTTCTTGGAAGCCATCATTCCATTGCATCGCAACTTCTACCGCAATACCGTCTTCTTCACGAGTATGGGTAAAGTGGAATACGTCGGGGTTAATTGGCGTTTTATTTTGGTTGAGGTAATCAACAAACGCTTGAATACCGCCTTCGTAACGAAAGTGATCTTCACGGCCATCGCGCTCATCTTTAAGCTTGATGGAAACACCTGAGTTAAGGAACGACAGCTCGCGTAAACGCTTCGCAAGAATGTCGTAGTGGAAATTAGTGTCAGTGAAGATTACATCTGAAGGCCAGAAGCGAATGCGCGTACCGGTTTTCTCGGTTTCGCCGATCGCGCCCAACGGTGCATTTGGCACACCTAAGCTATAAACTTGCTCGTGTAATTTGCCTTCGCGACGAATGTGTAATTCGAGCTTTTCTGACAGGGCGTTTACAACCGAAACACCTACCCCATGTAAGCCGCCTGAGACTTTGTATGAGTTGTCATCAAACTTACCGCCAGCGTGCAGCACGGTCATAATCACTTCGGCTGCGGATACGCCCTCTTCTGGGTGCATTCCCACAGGAATACCACGGCCGTCATCGCTAACACTGACCGATGAGTCAGCATGGATGGTGACAATGATGTCGCTACAGTGCCCCGCCAGTGCTTCGTCAATTGAGTTATCAACAACCTCAAACACCATGTGGTGCAAACCGGTGCCGTCATCGGTATCGCCGATATACATGCCTGGACGCTTACGGACGGCGTCGAGGCCTTTCAATACTTTAATACTGGAAGAGTCATACTCGTTAGACATAGGGTCACTCTTATGAAGTTACTAATTGCCCGCGTTCCACGTGGAACAGCTTAAAGGGCCGTTTCGCCGCTTCCAACTGTGGCCGAACTTGTTTTACAAACAGTTCGTCCGTAGCGGTGATAAAGACCTGTGATTTTATCGCGATTAGGCACTCAATTAATAGTGCCCTGCGGGCTTCATCTAGCTCCGCGGCGAAGTCATCAATCAAATAAATGCAGGAAGTTCCCTGAGAATCAGATAACAGCGATCCCTGCGCTAATAAAAGAGCTGCCACAAGCAGCTTTAATTGACCGCGCGAGCAGGTTTCTTCTGCAGCAACGCCATCAACTTTCAATTTAAAACCACCTCGATGTGGGCCGAGCTGGGTATGACCAACTTTTATATCGCGGTCATAATGATCTTGCAATTGTGCCTGGTAATCATCGTTGCCAGCAGCCGAAGCAAGCCAACCTGATTGATAACTTAATTCAACGTCACTACCCGGCAAAAATTGATCGGTAAATGTTAATAAGGCAGCCTGCAATTGAGCAACAAATTCCGTGCGCATTTGAGTGATCAGACGCCCGTTTTCAACAAAGTCATGCTCCCACGGGCCGACCTGCCGATAAGGCAGTTGTTGCCGCACGAGGGCGTTGCGCTGTTTGAGTGATCGGGCATAGCGTCGCCATGCCGGATAAAACAATTCTTGCCGGTAAAACAGGCCCCAATCGAGAAATTGCCGACGCACTTTACTACCACTCGTCAGCAGCACAGGGCTGTCTGGCGTAAGGATCTGAATGGGCAGCAAGCCCACTAATTCGGCTAAACGCTGCGTTGATTCACCATTTATTCGAATTTCCGGCTCACTGCTACGAGTGCGCTTCATGCCAACGCGATAATGGTGATTGCGCCGCTCTAATTCGGCAAATATGGTGAAGTCGGCTTGCTCGTACTGGATCAGCTGTTTGTGGCGATGCGTTCGAAACGAGCGACCAGAGCCGAGCATATGAATCGCTTCCAGCACGCTACTTTTGCCTGCGCCGTTTTTACCGTAAATAAAGTTAAAGCCGGGACTCGGATCGAAAGAAACGCTAGAGAGATTTCGTACCGCCTGAATGGCAAGCCTGGAAATGGTCATTCAGCCAAAAGCTACTCGTTAACACAAAGGGCTAGTGTACCTTGTTTCAGCCCTCGTGCCTAACCGCCCTACCCGGTTAAGGGCAAGGAAGCGTAACCGTCATAGTAGTCAAGTTAGCCTCGTCATCGACGTGCATATCGATCTCGCCCGCCATGGCTTCGGTGAGTAATTTAGCGGAGTACGTGCCAATCCCAGAACCGCCGGCCTTTCCTTCAGAAACATATTTCTCAAAGAAGTGCTCGCGAATGGTTTCAGGCACAACACCATCGTTGCTGATTAAAATTTCGATCTGATTGGCGTTCGTTTTTTCAATATGGACACGCACGGCACTTTTCGGTCGCGCGGCTTCAAAGGCGTTTTTAATTAAGTTATTGAACACCGAAAACAGCAATACTTCCTCGCCTTTGCAAACGAGCAGTTCGGCTCCCTGTGCTTTTGGCCAGAATACGTTGCAAGTAATGCGTTTGGCATCGAATATCCGCTTACAACTCGCCGTGACGTCTTGGAGTAAGTCAACGGTGTTCACCGGCACGGCTTTTAAATCGTATTGGTTGCTTTCAATCTTGTAGACGATTTGGGTCAACTCGATCAGGTTTAACAACTGCCGCGCCATGCTATCGACATCACCGGCAAGATCAGCAACCAACTCGGGGCGCCGGGCATTCGCTGAGATTTGTTCCGCGGCCGCTAAAATCCCAGCTATCGGGCCTTTAATATCGTGTCGCACAATCTGCTCTGCGGCTTCTTTTGCTTGTGCCGCTTCAATCATGTCATCGTAACTGGCTTGGATGTCGCGAATACGCCACACCTGCCGCATGAAATTGCGAACCCGTAGTTGCAACAACTCAGGCTGTATGGGCTTGGTGATAAATTCAATGGCGCCCATTTGAATGCCCTTAACTTCAGCTTCTTGTTCGGTCATTGCCGTTACCATGATCACCGGAATATGACTTGTGGCAGGGTTTTCCCGCAACTGCTCAAGCACGTCGTATCCGCTAATTTCCGGCATCATAATGTCGAGCAACACCAAATCGGGCGGCGTGTCGCCCTGACATAACTCAAGCGCCTTTTTGCCATTATTGGCTAGCCGAACGCGGTAATCGTCTTTCAGCAAGTCGGACATCAAACGAAGGTTGTCGGGGGTATCATCAACAATCAGAATGTTGCCATCTTTTAATTTGGCGGCGTCTTCAGCATTACCGGGGTCATCAAGCGAGGTAATATCTAAATCAGGCTTAACGGCAACGGGAGCCTCCGCGGGCTCGCTGATTTTTATCTCAGATGGAATTCGTACAGGGCGTTTAAATGCACGCTCGATACGTTCGCGCATCATATTCGGCGTAAACGGCTTAATGATTAACTCGCTCACACCAAAACGTATGGCTTCCCGAACCTTATCTCGCTCTGCCTCTGCGGTCACCATAATGAAAGGAATGCGTTGCCAGTTTTCATCGGCCTTCACCGCTTTCAGAAAATCAATGCCGGTCATCACTGGCATGTTCCAGTCTGACAAAATCAACTCAATGCGATGATTGCGAAGAATTCGCAGTGCTTCGGCACCGTTGCTCGCTTGGTACACTTCTTTGGCGCCATACTGACGTAGTTGTTGCGCGGTAATTTTGCGCATGGCTTCCATGTCTTCAACAACCAACGCTAAGCAATTCTGTTTGAACATAACCTGACCCTACGACGCATGGCGGCGCCAAATACGACTACAAAAGATGTAGATGAAGTGTAGTTACTAATTCTAAATTAGCCTGACAATATAACGACGAGATCGTTGTTTTTAAACAAAAAAAGGCCGCTTGCTAAGCGACCTTTTTATTACCATCACGAGCCTCTACTAGAGTCGCATTGGCATTACCACGTATAGCGCACTGTCATCGTCTGCGTTTTCAATCAACCCGCTGCTATTGGGGTCGTTGAGGGTGAAACGAACATTTTCGCCATCGACGGTGTTGAGCACATCGAGGATGTAACTGACGTTAAAGCCAACTTCCATTTCCTCGCCTTGGTAAGAAACGGCAATTGCTTCTTCAGCTTCTTCTTGCTCAGGGTTATTGGCGCTGATTTTTAATTCATCAGTAGCCAATTGCAATCGAACCCCGCGGAACTTTTCATTGGATAGAATAGCGACCCGAGAGAAAGCTTGTTTGAGGGTTTCTTTATCGCCTTCCACCAATTTATTACCACCACGAGGCAATACACGACGGTAATCCGGGAAGCGACCATCCACCAGCTTAGATGTAAACAGGTAGTCGCCAATATCAGCTCGAATATGGTTATCTGACAGCTGCACCGTGACAGGGTTGTCGTCCTGCTCTAACAAGCGCATCAACTCCAGAATGCCTTTACGCGGCACAATGCACTGGAACGCATCTTGTAATTCAGGCACCGATATACGCGATAACGCCAAGCGGTGACCGTCGGTTGCAACCGCAGTGAGCGTACCATCAGCAATTTCAAACAACATGCCGTTTAGGTAGTAACGCACATCTTGGTTAGCCATGGAGAACTGCGACAATTCAATTAACCGACGCATTTCTTGTTGCGTGGTGGTGAACTGCATTGACGATGTAGATTCGTCAATTTGCGGGAAGTCCGTGTCAGGTAGCGTCGCTAAACTAAAGCGGCTACGGCCAGACTTAATAATGAGGCGTTCGCCCGTTAAGGTTAATTCGATCACCGCGCCATCGGGTAATGTACGGCATATATCTACCAGCTTTTTAGCCGGTACAGTAATCGAACCAGGGGTCAGGTCAGGGTCAGCCAATTGCAATGTTGCGCAAAGCTCAACCTCTAAATCCGTGCCGATCATGGTAAGTGAGCCATCACTTACGCGCATTAAAATATTGGCAAGTATGGGTAGTGTGTGCTTGCGCTCTACTGCCCCGGACACCGCCTGAAGCGGCTTTAGAATTTGCTCACGATTAACCGTGAATTTCATATTCAATCCCTTTATCGCACCTTAACTCATGAGACAGATTATCAGGAAGACAGAGTCCGTATGAGGTTCTGATAATCTTCCTTAATATCATGACTTTCTTCGCGCAACTGTTCAATCTTACGACACGCATGTAACACAGTTGTATGATCGCGCCCACCAAATGCATCGCCAATTTCCGGCAAGCTGTGGTTAGTTAGCTCTTTGGCTAGCGCCATGGCGAGTTGCCTTGGCCGTGCCACCGAGCGACTACGACGTTTGCTCAGTAAGTCAGCCAACTTGATTTTGTAATATTCAGCAACCGTCTTCTGAATATTGTCTATGGTGATCAACTTTTCTTGTAAAGCCAAGAGATCTCGCAGTGCTTCTCGCACAAAATCGATATTAATGGCTCGACCGGTGAAATTAGCATTAGCAATCACCCGATTAAGTGCCCCTTCGAGCTCACGCACATTCGAGCGCAAACGCTTAGCAATAAAGAAGGCGACTTCATCAGGAAGGTGAACATTACTTTCCTGCGCTTTGCGCATCAAAATAGCCACCCGCGTCTCTAATTCTGGCGGCTCAATAGCAACGGTCAGTCCCCAGCCAAAACGAGATTTCAAGCGATCTTCAACGCCATCAATTTCTTTCGGGTAGCGATCAGATGTGAGGATGATTTGTTGATTACCTTCGAGCAGTGCATTGAAGGTATGAAAGAATTCTTCTTGCGAGCGTTCTTTATTAGCAAAGAACTGAATGTCATCGATGAGCAAGGCATCAACACTACGATAGTAGCGCTTGAACTCTTCAATGGCATTGTTTTGCAGCGCTTTGACCATGTCTTGCACAAAGCGCTCAGAATGCATGTAAACAACTTTAGCGTTGTCTTTGCCTTGTAAAATGGCATTGCCCACCGCGTGCAATAGGTGGGTTTTACCTAAACCAGTGCCGCCGTATAAAAATAACGGGTTGTAGGCGCCGCCAGGATTTTCGGCAACTTGAGTTGCAGCCGCGCGGCCTAACTGGTTGGACTTACCCTCAACGAAGTTATCGAAAATGTAAGTATGGTTAATGTTGCTCTTGTGACGAATTTCCGGTTTGGGTTTATTGCCGCGATCCCATGGATTACTAGTTGTTGGCGCAGCGGGCTTAGGCGCTGGTGCCACACTGGTATCAACCACAGGGGCAGGAGGCGCAATGTTGCCAATATCTAAATGCAGCGCTGGAGCATCTGCCCCACAAGCTTGGGCGAGTAATTCATTGATGCGGGTCCGATAATTATCGCTCACCCAATCCAGCACAAAACGATTCGGCGCAAAAAGCACTAAACGCTCGCCGTCATAATCCGCCTGTAGCGGACGAATCCAGGTACTAAATTGTGAGGCAGGCAACTCGTGCTTGAGGGCTTCAACGCAGGTTTGCCATAAAGACGCGCTCAATGCCTTCTCCTTTGATAAGTCAACATCACCACCATGGCCTGAGTAAGACAGGCGCATCTCAACTGACAACAGCAGTCGAAAAAGGGAGGG
This sequence comes from Neiella holothuriorum, assembly GCF_019457915.1. Classification (GTDB taxonomy): domain Bacteria; phylum Pseudomonadota; class Gammaproteobacteria; order Enterobacterales; family Neiellaceae; genus Neiella; species Neiella holothuriorum. Next base: position 13,686 of record NZ_JAHZSS010000028.1, on the reverse strand, counting down.
ATCGTCGTGATTAGCAGGGCTGACATTATGCGGGATCTGGCTGCCCGTTTCCAGATCGTTTTGGATCATTTATTAAGAGCTTATCAACAACCATAACTAATTGAATAAAATAAGGATAACGACACTATCAACAGGTTATAAAACTGTTTTGAACAACAATTGAACAGGGATCGCACAGGGATCGATTAATAACGCGATCAAAATTTGTTCAGTGATAGTGATTGACTCTGCCGTCGCGGTCGCATAAAATTCGCCCTCATTTTTTAGGGGACTGCTAATTGTACTTACTGAACATAGTGGTCTGTCCAGGCTTCAATAGCCAAGCAAAATAGTTTAGGTAGAACCATGAAAAGAACATTTCAACCAAGCGTATTGAAGCGCAAGCGTAACCACGGTTTCCGTGCTCGTATGGCCACTAAAAACGGTCGCCAAGTTTTGGCACGTCGCCGTTCTAAAGGTCGCGCTAAGTTAAGCAAATAAGCACACGCTTCTTACAGTGTCGTCTTATTCATATGGGCGGGAGTTACGACTGTTAACTCCCGCCCATTTTAATTCTGTCTTTCAAGGCAAGCCAATTCGCGTTGGTTCGTCTCACCTTACCCTACTCGCAACCCAAAACAATCTTGACCATCCTCGGTTAGGTTTCGCGGTTTCTAAAAAGTCAGCCAAGTTGGCCGTACAACGAAATCGTATCAAGCGAGTTTTCCGCGATAGCTTTCGATTGCTCAAACATGAGCTACCAAGCGTTGATATCGTGGTGATCGGTAAGCCAGGAGTTGGTACACTCTCCAAACCCGAACTTCAGCAACTGGTAAAGCAGCTATGGCCTCGTTTAAAAAAACGCTGTCGCAACTCGCAATAGTCCCCATAAAGCTTTATCAATGGTTGATTAGTCCGCTCATTGGGCAACGCTGTCGGTTTCATCCGAGTTGCTCTCACTACGCCATTGGCGCCATTGAAACCCACGGTGTAATAAAAGGAAGTTGGCTGGCCTCACGGCGCATATTAAAATGCCATCCTTTTAACCCCGGCGGTTACGATCCGGTACCGGAAAAGCCATCAAAGAATCAATAACACTATGGAATCACAACGTATTTTTATACTCGTCGGCCTGATGTTGGTCAGCGTACTGCTTTATCAAGAATGGCAAAGCATGTATGGCCCTCAGCCCGTACAAACGGTAGCCTCGGAAACCGTTAGCTCTGATGCTCCGGCAACTTCTGATGATGTTCCTCAAGCATCACATTCGGCGCAGTCTGCTGTTCCGTCGGTCAATGCAACAAGCGGCTCCATCATCACCGTAGAAAGTGATGTGTTGCGCCTGAAAATTGATTTAGCTGGAGGTGACATTGTTGAAACGCAATTGTTGGCTTACCCAGTTGAACAAGGCGGTGACGAGCCCATTCAAATTTTGCATCGCAACAGTCATTTTGAGTACATCGCTCAGAGCGGCTTGATTGGCAACGATGGCCCCGATTCAAAAGGGCGCCCAAGTTACCAAGCCGATGGTGATAGCTTCGTTATGAATGGCGACACCTTGGTAGTGAACCTTAAGCACGTCACTGAAGCCGGTATTACCGTTGTTAAGCGTTTGACCTTGACCGCTGGTTCTTACACCGTTCAGCAAGACATTGAAGTCATCAATACTTCAAGCCAGAACTTGGTGATGCAACCGTTCATGCAGCTGAAACAAACCATGGAAGGCGAGTCCGGTAGCATGATGATGCCGACTTACCGTGGTCCAGCGTATTCAACAGAAGACGAGCGTTACAGTAAGTACACGTTCGATGACTTGTCTGATAAAGCGCTGAACAAAACCACTCAGGGCGGCTGGGTTGCAATGCTGCAACACTATTTTGTTTCCGCTTGGGTACCAGCAGCTGCTAGCAGCAACCAGCTCTACACCAACAACGTACGCGGTAGCGGCATTGTTGGTATGAAGGGCGAGCAGTTGGTGATCGCTGCAGGCGAAACCAAATCGGTAACTGCATCGTTTTATGCTGGCCCTAAAGATCAAGAAACACTGTCAGCCTTATCGCCAACCTTAAACCTGACCGTGGACTACGGCTTCTTGTGGTGGTTAGCACAACCGCTGCACTGGCTGCTGACACTGGTTCAAGGCCTTGTGGTGAACTGGGGCTTGGCCATTATTGTGGTCACCATCATTATCAAAACCTTGCTGTATCCGCTGACCAAAAAGCAATACACATCCATGGCCCGTATGAAAGTACTCCAGCCGAAGATGAAAGCATTGCAAGAGCGCTACGCCGAAGACAAGCAAAAGCTTCAGCAAGCCATGATGGAAATGTACAAGAAAGAGAAGGTCAACCCACTGGGTGGCTGTCTGCCATTGTTGCTGCAAATGCCAATTTTCATCGCCTTGTACTGGGTGCTGCTCGAAAGTGTGGAATTACGCCATGCAGGCTTTATGTTGTGGATCACTGACTTGTCGGTCAAAGACCCGTACTTCGTACTGCCAATTTTGATGGGCGCGTCCATGTTCCTGATGCAGAAGTTGTCGCCAACCACTGTTGCCGACCCAATGCAGCAGAAAATCATGATGTTGATGCCAGTGTTTATGACTTTCTTGTTCGTCACCTTCCCATCGGGCTTGGTGTTGTACTGGGTCGTATCGAACCTGATTTCAATTGCTCAACAGCTAATGATCAATCGCGCGATTGAGGCTAAAAAAGCCGCCGAGTAATTTGACTTAAGCCTCTGAAAAACCGCCGCTATGGCGGTTTTTTTATGTTTGCTAACAACTGACGGTGAACTACTATTAGGCTCAATTGAGCAGTGAATTACGCGCCTGCTCAACCCGTATTGATTTCCAGAGCCCAACACCATTGGCTTGTTTGTCGCTTTAACAAGGATTCCGCCATGTCTGCCCAACAACAAATATCTACCTATGTCGAAGCAGCTTTAAGAATTGGCATAGTCGCGCTACTGATTTATTGGTCATTCACCATTATCCAGCCATTTATTTTGGTGGTTGTCTGGGGCGCCATTATTGCAGTGGCACTGTACCCATTATTTCTCAAGTTTCGGAACTTGCTGGGCGGCAACAATAAACTTGCGTCCGTGTTATTCACCTTAATCGCACTCGCCATATTGCTAACACCTACGGCAATGCTGGTTAACTCCACAGTAGATTCAGCAAAACAATTGCATGCCAAAGCCGAAGCGGGCGAACTCAACGTTCCCAAGCCCGATATAGGCGTAAAAGACTGGCCGGTGATTGGCGAGCAAGTCTATGAAATTTGGAATGACGCTTCGCAAGACTTAGACATGGCACTAGAGCGCCATCAGAAAACCATTGAACCGCTCAAAGACAAAGCCATTGCCGCAGTATCTGGCGCAGGTGCGGGCATTGGTATGTTTTTAGTGGCCATTATCATTAGTGGCGTGTTTATGGCCTTTGCTCAAGGGTGTGAGTCCGCCGTCAGTAAAGTTGGCGATCGACTGGCAGGAAAATCTGGCACCAAGTTTACCAAGCTCGCCAGCGCCACCATTAAAAGCGTGGCACAAGGGGTACTTGGTGTGGCGTTCATTCAAGCCATGGCCGGCGGCTTAGTGATGATTCTTGCTGGCATACCTGCTGCTGGTTTGTGGGCATTAGCCATCATGATCTTAAGTACCATTCAACTTGGTATTGGTATCACCTTAATTGTGATTGCCACCGCCAGCTGGGCGTTTTCCAACTTATCCATGGCAGCGGCCATTGCTTATACCGTTGCCATGATCGTCGTTGCTCTGGCCGATAACGTATTGAAACCAATATTGATGGGCCGCGGCGTCGACGTGCCAATGCTGGTGATTTTCCTTGGCGCCATCGGTGGCTTTATCAGCTCTGGCATTATTGGCTTATTTACCGGCGCGGTTATCTTAGTGATTACCTATGAAATTTTCGTTCACTGGTTGAACTTAGAAAAACAAAGTTAAGTCACTCACGAGGTAACGACTTAAATGACGGACACAACCGAACAGAAGCAACCAGAGCCTGCGCCGGCAAAAAGCGATGTGCTGCAAAAAATCAGCAAAGTGTTGCTGGCGTTATGCGTGGTCTTTTTTATTTTGTATTTGATCATGGACCGCTTTGCACCAGACACCGAATTAGCGCGCGTTAAGGTGTACATAACGCCGGTGACTCCTGAAGTTTCTGGCCATATTAAGCAAATCCATGTTCAACAAAGTCAGCGGTTGCAAGAGGGTGACATCATGTTCACCATCGACCCAACCGATTACCTTGTGGCCGTCGAACAAGCACAAGAAAATTTACGTTTAGCCGGCAGTAAAGTGGGTGCACAAATGACCGATGTTGAGGTGGCCCAAAGCCGCCTTGCGGATGCCAAAACCCAGCTTGAAACCATGGTGAAACAAACCAATCGGATTTTCTCCATGGCCGGCAAAGGCATCGTCTCTCAAGCCGATGCTGACAACGCTCAAGGTAAACTTGATGCGGCCGAAGCCCGAGTCATTACAGCCGAAGCTGACTTACAAAAAGCCAAGCAAGCACTTGGGGCAACGGGTGCCGATAACGCCAATATCAAAGCCGCCCTATTACAGTTAGAAGATGCTCAACTCGATTTAGCACGAACTCGAATACACGCCAAAACCGTTGGCGGCATTGCCAACCTGCAAGTTGAAAAAGGCTACTACGCCCAAGCAGGCCAACCCATCGCCAGCTACATCAATGCCGAGCAAGTTTGGGTTGAAGCTTACTTTCGAGAAAATAACTTAGAACACATCAATATTGGTGATGCAGTGGCCATGGTGCTCGATAATGCACCTGGGCGGGTGTTTGACGGCAAAGTGTCGAACATTTCTTGGGCAGTAGACTTTGGCGACAATGTCGATCCGTCCAAGTTGGCCAAGTCACAACAAGCCAAGGGCTGGATGCGCGACCCACAGCGCTTCCCCGTCACAATCACATTTGACGACAAAGATGAATTAAAAGGATTAATGCGCCACGGCGGTCAGGTTGATGTCATTATTTATGCCAGTGATAGTTGGATCCTCAACACCTTAGGCTCAATCTGGATTCATATTGTGGCTTTGCTCTCTTACGCCCGCTGATGATCAAGGACATGTCGCCCGAGCAACTGCTAAAGCAGCGCGTCTATCGCCTGACATTTGGTATGGTGGTGGCTTGCTACGCGGCATTTACCTTAGACTTTCCACTCAGTAATCTAATTTTGGTGCTGGCCGCAAAATTCCTTACCGTTCCCGCCGCACCAAGCCTCAAAGGCCTCTTGGTATTAGTGATCAGCCTGATCATTATGCCGCTACTGTTTTCGGCCTTTGTCATGCTGTTTGGCTTTGAACCACAAATCATGGTGATCATGCTCTCGCTCATACTGATGTGGTTTTACTACTTAGGCACCGAACAAAAATTCGTGTTGCTTGCTACCTTTGGCATTGTGTTTTTGGTGTTGATCAGCTTCTTTGGCGTGCTCAATGGCGTTGCCGTCACAGCTTTAACCGAGAATTTAATTAAAGCCACGTTTATTGCTTTGCTCATTTACATCATTGCCCACACTTTTTTTCCTGAAAAACGTCAAGATTTTCAACTGCCGGCAAGCCCCTATTCAGAGTTTGCCCGCGCCTTGATTGCGATTAAAAGTGTCATTGTGTTGCTACCGCTATTGCTGTTTTATCTCTATTTCCTGCCGTCGCATGCATTGCTGGTATTAATTTTTTCCGCCATGTTCTTAATGCAGGTATCAACCAAAGAGTCGCTCAAGGCCTTAAAGCTCTATTTCATCGTCAACATCGTCTCTGCGATATTTGCCATCGCGACCTATGAGCTATTTGTCATGATCCCTAGCTTGATTTACCTAATGCTGTTTATGGCAACCGTCGGAATCTATTTTGGACGTGAGATATTTATCGGCTCCAAGCTAGGCAAGGTTTACGCAGGCGCCATTGCCGGTTACTTAGTCTTATTTAGCGGGCTCGCACTATCGAATGACAACAGTATTGATACCAAGTCGTGGGATCGACTGATTCAAATTCTATTCGCCTGCAGCTACATCGTGATCGTGGCGCACTCCCTCGAACGCTGGCTATTCCGCCGCTGGAAAACCAAATTTGCCGATAGATTGGGGCTCAACGAATCCGCTTAGCCGAACTGCTGGTATACTGCCGCAGTCATTTCATCAGCGAGATTAAGGTACATGCTGGATCAAGACACTATCGTTGCGCAGGCAACACCTCCGGGCCGCGGCGGTGTAGGCATTATTCGGGTTTCCGGCAAAAAGGCGTCGTTCGTTGCCGCGCAGTTGCTCGGCAAAGTACCTAAGCCCCGCTATGCCGACTACCTACCCTTTTGTGCCGATGGTGAGGTGTTAGATCAGGGCATTGCTCTGTATTTTGTAGCGCCCAACTCCTTTACTGGCGAAGATGTGCTGGAGCTGCAAGGCCACGGTGGCCCAGTGGTCATTGATATGCTGATCCGAGCTATCTGCAACATTCCAGGCGTGCGTATGGCTCGCCCCGGTGAGTTTTCAGAGCGAGCATTTTTAAATGACAAGCTCGATTTAGCGCAAGCGGAAGCCATTGCCGACTTAATTGATGCCAGCTCTGAGCAAGCCGCTCGCTCCGCTTTGCACTCGCTGCAAGGTGCCTTTTCCAATGAAGTGCATCAGCTGGTAGAACAAGTCATTAACCTGCGCCTCTATGTGGAAGCCGCCATTGATTTTCCTGATGAAGAAGGCGTCGACTTCATTAGCGAAGGCAACGTCGAATCAAAGCTGCAAGCCATCATTAGTCAACTTGAAGCGGTTCAGCAGGAAGCCAAGCAAGGCAGCCTACTGCGAGAAGGCATGAAAGTCGTCTTAGCCGGCCGCCCCAATGCCGGCAAATCCAGCCTGTTGAATGCCTTAGCTGGCCGCGAATCGGCGATTGTGACCGAAATTGCGGGCACCACCCGCGATGTACTTCGTGAACATATTCATATTGACGGCATGCCACTACACATCATCGATACCGCAGGTTTACGCGATACCGAAGACACCGTAGAGAAAATCGGTATTGAGCGCGCTTGGCAAGAGATTGATGAAGCCGATTTAGTGCTGTTCCTGATCGACAGTACCGAAACCAATGCCACCGATCCCCACGACATCTGGCCAGAGTTTATCGACAAACTGCCAGACACCATGAAAATCACCGTGATCCGCAACAAAGCCGATTTATCAGGCGAACAAATTCAGCACACCGCCGAGAACAAATCGCCGGTCATTTCGTTGTCGGCTAAATCAGGTGAAGGGATTGAACAGCTGCGCGCCCACTTGAAAACCAGCATGGGATACCAAAGCGCCACTGAGGGCAAATTCATGGCCCGCCAGCGTCATTTGGAAGCACTGAGCCAAGCCCACGAACACCTTGATCAGGGGCTTGCGCAACTGCAAGGGTTTAGTGCCGGCGAACTACTCGCAGAAGACCTACGCCAATGCCAACAAGCATTAAATGAAATCACTGGCGAATTCAGCTCCGATGATTTGCTTGGTCGCATTTTTGGTAGTTTCTGTATCGGGAAGTAAAGTAGGCAATTAAGGACAGCTAACTTACTGATTTGATTAGATCGGGTTTGTCATTAATTTCTAGTAATTGCCTTTATTAGCCAACTTTGGACCCCAATCGGGCTCCACGTTTATGACCATGACTACAGAGCCCAAACTCCAAAATGTAAATCTCAATTTGAAAGGTCTAGGGTTATCGACAGCCTTTGTCGGCTTGAAAAGTAATATCTGACTTCCACACCAAGCGGATTGCAAAGAGCTAAAATGAAGCCGCCTATTAACCACCAACAGATCGTTGTGTTTACCGGCTCAGGTATTAGTGCGGCAAGTGGGATACCAACTTATCAAAGTAACGATGGCCAACGAATGCAACCGGCCATATCAGCTCACTCGTGGAAAGAAGATCCCGAGCTTGTTCTCAAACATTTCAATCAGCGTCGACAATTGATGTCTCAGGCCAAGCCAAACGCAGCTCACACGGCAATTGCTGCTCTAGAGACCAATTACAAAGTAATAGTTATTACCCAAAATCTGGACGACTTACATGAGCAGGCAGGAAGCACCGAGGTGCTCCACCTACACGGATCAATTCACCATGCGCGTAGCCGAGGGAAAGACCAGTCAAGGCTTCGACTAAATTCGGATTTATGCCTCAACTCTGCCACTCCCGATGGGCATCCGCTTCGACCCGATGTCGTTTGGTTTGGCGAAGCCCCATTACACATTGAGCAAGCGAAACATCACATGAAAACAGCGGAAAAGGTCTTAGTAATAGGAACCTCTCTAACCGTTCAACCAGCAGCGAGTCTACTAAAACATGCCCGCTATGATGCAGAGAAAGTCCTTGTGACCAAATCAATAGCCAAAATCCCCTTTGGCTTTAAGTATCGGCCGGGAGATGCAACAGAGCTTGTGCCTTTATTGGTAAAGAAATGGCTAGCAGAGTTCGAATCATCTAACGATCGAAGTAACAACTAGCGAAGCGACATTAGCTGTCGCCCCGAGACTTAGAGTAAAAGCTAATCACTAAGTCACGTTAGTTAACTAAATGACTTTTCACAGGAGAAGCAATTTGACTCAATCCAACTTAACCTTGAGCCGACTGTTCAAGCAAAAGAAGGTATCAAGTGAAGAGCAAAGAACAATCCGTCAGGCCCTAGCTGCTGTGAGTCCGAAACAGTTATCAAGCCTTCCCGCCCCAGAAAGGCTCGCATTGTCGATTTGTACTGAGTTTATGTCGACGTCTTGTGCTGCTTCATCTTGGCGCCAAGGGTGCAATTTCTCACGGCAGGAATTTATCGATAGGGTGACGCAATTGCTTGGGTTTGCCTATGAAGCTCACGAGCTGAATTGGTTAAACGATTTCGATTACTTGAAATATGCGTTCAGCCTGGTTGTTCGGCCGCAATTAGACCAGAAGCTGGTATCTTTTGCTCAGCATGCACTCCAGTCATTCAATCTAACCCCCGAAGAATTAGCTTTCACGCAATTTCTCTTTGTTGCAAAAGACACTCATTTTGGAAGGCCGTTTTTTGATTGTTTCGAAGCGAACGAGTTAATAGTTGCTGAGTGGCTCAATTGCTCCCAAGAACAACTGTTCAACACGTGTGGCGAGAAAAGCGCACTAGTCAAATCAGGCATCATCATATTTGATGTTAGCCCAGAGGAATTATTAAGCTCGAAGTCTCCAATAACAGAGAAGTTTGAGTTAAATACTCATGTGGCTTGGGCTATTCGTCATCGCAAAAATGTTTCCCAGCAAGATTTGATAAAGTCAGCGCTAATCGCAGCACCTGAACCATTGATGACAGCTCAAGACTTTAAACACCTCAACACTGACTTATTAAAAAAACATTTAAAATCAAGTGTTAGCAACAACTTCATTGGAACCAATATTTTACTCTATGGCCCTCCAGGTACGGGTAAAACACAGTTGAGTCGTTGGCTGGCAAAAGCAACAAAGTCGACGCTATTTGAAGTAAATGAAGGGTTGAAATTTGCAAATGATCGAAACATTTTTCCTAACGAAAGTGAGAACCGGTTAAAAGCAACTCGATTTGGCCTAAAACTGTTGGCTACACACAATAGCAATGTTGTTTTAAGTATTGATGAGTGCGAGAACGTTCTCGATGGGCTGAACTCTAAGTACGTTTTAAATCAGCTACTTGAGTCTAATGAGGTCCCCATTATTTGGATAGCAAACGACATCTATTCGATTGATAAAGCTGTTATGCGTCGTTTCGACCTGATCCTTGAGGTACCAATCCCGCCCAAATCGGTGAAGGCTCGGCTGTTTCGTGAGCAACTCAATGCATATGCTGTATCAAAGCAATACGTTGATAAGCTGGCATCCCATGCCGATATGACGGTTGCCCAAGTCGCTAGCGCAACCAAGGTTTTAAACTCATTGCAACTGGCAGGCGATCGAGCAGAACAAGCGCTCAGCGAAATTCTTTCAGAAAAAATGCAAGCAATCGGCTGCGACTTTTCACCTAGCCAGTATTCAATGGAGCTTAATTACAACACTCAATTTACTAACACCCAAGGTGATGATTTAGGCCTAATCCGTGACGCTCTTGCTGCAAACGATGAAGGACGCTTATTGATGTCTGGCCCCCCTGGCTGCGGCAAAACAGGTTTCGCTCACCACCTAGCTGAATATACCAACAAGCCACTGGTGGAAATTACAGCATCAAGCGTACTAAGCCCTTTTATAGGTGAAACAGAACGAAACATTGCTCAAATGTTTCACGACACTCAGCAACAAGGCGCTATTTTACTAATTGACGAAGTCGACAGTCTGCTGAGCAATCGAGCTGGTCATCATGCCAACTGGCAAACGTCTCAGGTCAATGAAATGCTATCTCGCATGGAGCGTTATAGCGGTATTCTTATTGCTACCACCAACCGGCCTGATGCACTCGATCCGGCAGTGCGTCGCCGATTCGATTTCAGCCTTGATTTTAACTACCTCACTCAACATCAGGCTGAGCAAATGTTTCTGAAACTTGTCGGCAAAAAGCGCCTACCAGCACATATTAAGCGAAAGTTTGCTGCACTAAGCCAGTTGACTCCAGGAGACTTCTCTCAGCTCAAACGTAAGATGCGTTTCCGAGCAGAGGTGGATGTCGACCTATTAACCCAATGGTTGCTGCAAGAGCAGTCAGCCAAAACAACCCAACACAACCCCATGGGATTTATTCAATAGAGGATTTGAGATGACAAAACACTACATATTAGATACCGAAACAACTGGATTGGATGATCAAGCAGAAATAGTTGAGATAGGAGTAATTGAAGCGGATACCGGCAAAGTTGTACTCCAAACTCTGGTAAAACCTACTGTTGAGATAGGTTCAAAAGCTCAAGAGGTTCATGGTATTAGCGGTTCAATGCTGCTCGATGCTCCAAGTTACGACAAGGTGCATAAACAGCTTTTAGATATTCTACAAGGTGGTGAAGTACACATTTACAATAAAAAATTCGACACACGCTTAATCTACCAAACGGCGAACAAATTCGGCTTAGTCAATGATGAGCTAATACAAGCGCTAGAAAGTACCCACTGCGTAATGCTCCAATATGCAGATCTTTACCGACAACCCAACAGCAGAGGCAATTTCCGATACCAAACATTAGTCAATGCCATTGCTCAGCAAAACATACAACTGCCAGAATTAACAGCCCACCGAGCAGTCGCAGACTGTGAGATGACCCGTCATGTTTGGCGAGTTTGCCAGCAAAATAGCGTAATCCCTTACTCCGGTTAATAGCTCAGCATTGGAGCAAGAGGCTGTTTTTAATACATAAATGCGAACCCAATATCAAACAATGGTATCTGAACGGCCTCCTGAGTACTTTTCAGAATGGGTATGGTTTGCCAACAACCTGCTCAACATTGATACCTCTCATGACAATGCGCTCAGAGCAATCATACGAGCGGAGCAACTTGCCAAAAACTCTTGGGACTGGCGAGTGTGCGCCGGTTTTTATGCAAACAAGCTGAGCAATTGGGAAAGCTGTCGTTCATCACTTAATAATGCAATGGTGCATAGCATTAATACTTGCCAACTTATCTGCTGCGCCCATGATTGGCTAAAGTTACTTGATGATAAGCACTGTGCAGTAAAATGTATGACAGAGGCCGAATCGTTGGCGACTTCAACAATGGAGTGGTTGGCCATCACCCGCTTTTATCACTCAACCCAATTTAGCCAAGACAAAGTTGTTTATTGTTTAGGTATGGCTGCCAGTTTAACTGTAACCGCCGATGACAATGTGGATGTAGAACTAGCGAGAATTGATTATTTGTAGGGGACCCCGACAGTCACCGTATAAAATTAAGGTGACTGCCGAGTAAGAATGAGGTGTATTATATTATTTTGATATAATTTAATTGATGTTGAATTTAGCACTTCCAGTTTTGCACACCAATTTTAAATTTAAGTTGTTAAATTCATTGTTGAGCCGCTTAATAAATCTTATGTCATTTTCATTATCAACTTCAGCGTCCAGAACAATCCAAAGCTCACTTGCTTGGATTTTATCATCATAGTATTGGTAATCTATTAGTTGCCCTAGGGCAGCTCTGATAGCCCGTTTAACATTTCTATAACTTGATATGGATTTAAGCTCCGCATATACCGTTCCGCTTTTACCCTCTAAGACAACATCTATTCTGTCTTTTTCAGAGGTTCTACTCTCTAACTCCTTCACTGTAAAATCTTTAGAGGTATTGCACCATTTAACAAAATCTATAGTTAAATCGTTTTCGGCATCGTTGGCATAAAACTCTTTATGTTGATAAACCCGCTTAATCCTTGCCTTTTCTGGTAAATCCTCTTTTGTTTCTGTCTCACCTTTTTCTTCGTAGTAATCATCCGGTAGGTAACCTTCGCCCTCTTCTCTTTTTAGTTTTTGATACAGAGTAGACTCAGCAATCGCAAGAAGAGATGCTTCAAAGCTCGACTCATCTAATTTCTCTAGGTAATAACGCTCCTCTAAGTTCCTCTGTTCAATGAGTTCGCAAAGTTCGCTAAACTCCAAATTTACACCTATGTGAGCACTCTCACTGCCTTTAGTCTGACGAAAAGTGAAAAGTGAGCCGGGGAGCGCCTTTTGAGTCTCAATATCCTTAACTCCAACCCTGATTTTGTGAGTCCCACCTCCCATATTATACGCAGGGTAAATATCAAACCCTTTAAGATGTCGTCGTATTAATGTTACTGCAGCAATTAACCCTTTCCTTTCTTTTTTATCTAACGAATTAACTAAACCCAAAGCAACTGGTAATTTATTAAACCCTTTCATCGGTTACCTAATCCTCTTTAAAATAGATATCCCAAGATATTCCCAAGTCAATTACTGTTACGGCCTTTGCCTATATATTTATCTACGGCTACAGCCGAGGCACTCCGCTACATTTATGACCTCATCATAAAGTACCTAAAAAAGAAGCTACTCCTTGGGGGTTATTTTCTTCAAATATGCCAGTTGTTCCTTAGATAACTTCTGATAATGAGGTAACTTACGCAGATCAATGGGTGAGTTCACTAGCTTTACTAAATAGTCTATAGATTGAACCAAAGCAGCACAGGTGCTCTCATCAATCATTTCTTTTATTTCTGCTTTAAGGTCTTTTATTTGGTCTTGCTGACGAGAAATTTTTTTATCTTTTTGGGCTATTTCATCTGCCTGCTCAGCCAACTTTCGCTCTTGCTCAGACTCTCTCTTAGCAAATTCAGCCTGTTGCCTTCGCAGCTTCTGCCGCTGCTTTTGCTCTTCTTTACTTAGTTGATCCCGATCACCTTTTAAATATTCCACTTGCTGGCGGAGAAATAGAGTAATTGGCGTTATATCTTGTGGTCTCCCCCACAATTGACGCCAAGCCCATCCTTTATCTCCCGATGCAGGAGAAGACGCCCTCCAGATCGAACTCAATTCATCTGCATATTGCTCAACAAACGCTTCTGCTTCCGTGATGGGCATGTCGTACTTTATGTACTTAAAAGGCATATAATATCCACAGTAAAAATCTTATTTAACAGTAATATAGCCCAACAAGAAGTGCTGGTGTAGTTGTATGGTTAGGCGTTGTTGATCAATTCATTGCTTGTGACGCAAGTATCCTAGGTGATGCTGCCGATTAGCCAACTTGCTGACGAAC
>NZ_JAHZSS010000027.1 GCF_019457915.1 Neiella holothuriorum | reverse complement strand
AACAAGTGCACAAAAAAGCCAGCGTTGAAGGAACGCTGGCTTAATAAAAACCGTCAACTTATTTTAGGACGGCACAGCCTTCATGTGAGTGAGTTTGAAGGCTATAGAAAGTTCACACTTAGCGAGTGCGTGGGCAAACTTCATCATCAGTGAAGAAGTAAGCAATTTCACGCGCAGCCGACTCTGTGGCATCTGAGCCATGAACAGCATTTTCGCTAACTTCCGTGGCGTAGTCGGCACGAATGGTACCGCGAGCCGCATCAGCAGGGTTTGTGCTGCCCATGATTTCACGGTTGGCAAGCACGGCATTTTCGCCTTCTAACACCTGAACCATAACAGGCCCAGACGTCATAAACGCGACCAAGCCATCGAAGAATGGCTTACCTTTGTGTTCAGCATAAAAGCCTTCAGCTTGCTCTTGGCTCATGTGAATCATTTTTGAAGCCAGAATAGTCAGGCCTGCTGATTCGAAACGGCTGTAAATAGCACCAATTAAGTTCTTAGCTACAGCATCAGGTTTGATAATAGAAAATGTGCGTTGAATCGCCATCTTTCAGCTCTCCTTGAGAAGGTACGTAGGTTCCTGTTGTTGTCACAGGTTGTTCTTGAGGTAATTATCGGGGCGCATTATACGCAACCAATAAGCTGAATGAACAGCGCTAAAAACTCATCAGATGTGACTTACCCATCATAAAGCTAACGGCACATAGAAATTAAGTCATCAGCCAAAAAAAACGGCCCAAAGGCCGTTTTAATTAATCTGCTTCGTCAATCCAGTGTTGCTGAATCGCTTCTAGAATGCGTTCTCCGCAATGGTCAGGATCATCATCAAATTCATCTAAATCCATCACCCACTGCATTAAGTCGGTAAAACGCACTTTGGTAGGATCTTCATCCGGAAAGGTATCGATGAGCGCCAAAGCAATCTCTAACGAGTCGGTCCATTTTAATGACACCTTGCATCTCCTTCAGGTTAATGTTGTTCAGACACCATATTGAGGGTGTACTTGGGGATTTCTACCACTAAATCTTCGTCTTCTATTTTAGCCTGACATCCTAATCGAGACTCGGGCTCTAAGCCCCACGCTTTATCCAGCATGTCATCTTCGAGCTCGTCGCTCTCTTCAAGCGAGTCAAACCCTTCGCGCACCACCACATGGCAAGTTGTACACGCGCAAGATTTTTCACAGGCATGCTCAATGTCAATGTGATTGCGCAGCGCCACATCTAATACTGTTTCGCCTTCGGCAGCCTCAACCACCATCCCCTCTGGGCATAATTCTTCGTTCGGCAAAAATACGATCTTCGGCATGTTACACCTCATCCACTTTGTGACCTGCTAACGCCGTTCGGATCGATAGATCCATCCGCCGTGCGGCAAATTGTTCTGATAATTGATTCACTTGTTCAATAGCTTGTTCGATGGCTTTGTCATCATCACCATCGGCTATTTGCTTAAGCTCAAGCATGCCGGCTTCTAATGCTTCTCGTTCGCTACAGCTCAACAGTTTGTCACCATCAGCGGCCAACGCCACGATTAGCGCCTCAAGCACACGATCAGCCTCAACCCGCTGCTCTGCCAGCATGCGCGCGCCCATATCTTGCTCGGCATGGGTGATTGACGACTTAATCATGTGAGTAATTTCATCTTCGCTCAACCCATACGAAGGCTTGACGTCGATAGAAGCGGAAACGCCCGTTGACTTTTCCATCGCGGAAACACTTAACAGCCCGTCTGCATCGACTTGAAATGTTACTCGAATATGAGCTGCGCCAGCTGCCAGCGGCGGAATATCCGTTAAGGTAAAGCGCGCCAGAGAACGACAGTCATCAACCAATTCACGCTCGCCTTGCAGCACGTGAATCATCATTGCCGTTTGGCCATCTTTAAAGGTGGTAAATTCTTGCGCCTTGGCAATCGGAATGGTGCTATTGCGCGGAATAACTTTCTCGACCAAACCACCCATGGTTTCAAGGCCAAGCGACAGAGGGATGACATCGAGTAACAACATGTCATCAGCACTTTTATTGCCAACCAATACATCGGCTTGAATAGCCGCACCAAGTGCTACCACTTGGTCTGGATCGATCGTCGTTAACGGTTGCTTGCCGAATAATTCGGCGACATCAGCTCGAACCTTAGGCACACGAGTTGAGCCGCCAACCATCACCACTTGCAAAATTTCATCGAGATTAATGCCGGCATCTTTAAGAGCCCGCTTACTGGCCCGTAAGGTTTTACGCACAAGGCTATCGATTAAACTTTCAAAGTGCTGACGCGATACGTCTATTTGATACTTTCCGGTCGACAACATCAGCTCGGCAACCACACTGGCGGCGTCACTCAATTGTTCTTTGGTTTGGCGCGCAACATTCGCCAAGTGGCGGACGTCTGATGAAGATAGTTGGGCCGTAGTTAAACCAGCACCGCGAATAAAATCGGCAACAAGAAGCTGATCAAAATCATCACCACCGAGGACCGAATCACCGCCTGTTGCTAGCACTTCAAAAATGCCTTTTTGCAAACGCAATACCGACACATCGAAGGTGCCGCCGCCAAGATCGTACACCACAATCACGCCTTCATCGCCGCTATCGAGGCCATAGGCCAGCGCTGCTGCTGTCGGCTCATTGATTAACCGAAGAACGTTCAAGCCAGCGAGCTCTGCAGCATCTTTGGTTGCTTGGCGCTGAGCATCATCAAAATACGCCGGCACGGTAATAACCGCGCCATCGATGTCGCCACTTAACGCGCTTTGTGCGCGTTGTTTCAACTGGGACAGTAGCTCCGCCGACACTTCAATCGCATTCACTTTACCGCGCGGGGTATTGAACGCCACCAAACCATTGTCAGTCGTCGTGAAGTTATATGGGAAAGATTGCGCGCGTGCTTTAACGTCAGCCAATGAACGGCCCATAAAGCGTTTGACCGACACGATAGTGTTGGCCGGATCTTGCTCGCTGTTAGCCAGCGCATCGTAACCGGTCAGCACTTGCTCGGTTTGATACCCTACCACTGACGGTAAAATGGCACGCCCGTGTGAGTCGAGCAAGGTTTCCGACTGGCCACTACGAACCGTCGCTACCAATGAGTGCGTGGTGCCTAAATCAATGCCAATGGCGAGTTTCTTTTGGTGGGGAGCGGCACTCTGGCCGGGCTCAGCTATCTGCAGCAATGCCATGTAATCTGCCTGAATTCTCAGTAAATAAAATTAGTAATCGAGCGCGTCTTCAGCTTGCGCGATTTCCGTTAGCAACTTATCCATAAACGATAGTTTACGCACTTCATTCGCCCAGGTCTGCACGTCTTGTCGATGTTCGCCAGCATCAAAAGCACTGGCGATGTTGCTATTTAACGCCGCTCGCTCAGCGCTAATGGCGTCAGAAAACGCCTCTAGTTTATCGATATCTTGCGAGCGCTTAAGATCGTCTAACTCTTCACGCCATTCCATTTGCTGCATTAAAAACATTGGGTCGCGCAGCGTTTGCTGTTCGCCTTTAAGCTCAACGCCAACTAACAGCAGCATGTATTGCGCGCGCAGCAATGGGGACTTTAGTGTTTGGTAGGCATCATTAATTTGCGCCGACTTTTGCACAGCCAAACGCTGAGCCTGTTGGCCCTGATTAGCGTAGTGATCCGGATGAACCGATTTTTGTAAATCGCGGTAGGTTTGCATCAACGCTGCTTGATCGAGGCTGAATTGCTCAGTCAAACCAAACAGCTGAAAGTAATTGTTCATTGATTATGCTTGGGCCTTCGCGAACCAGTCGCTAAACAGTGAAGCTCTCGCCACAACCACATTCGTCTTTGACGTTCGGGTTGTTGAACTGAAAGCCTTCGTTAAGGCCTTCTTTGACAAAATCGAGCTCAGTACCGTTGAGGTAGACCAAGCTCTTACCATCAATGATGATTTTCAGGCCGCGAGTTTCAAAAACTTCATCGCCATCTTCCAAGTCATCAACAAATTCCAAGACATAGGCAAGGCCGCTACAACCTGTGGTGCGAACGCCCAGACGCAAGCCAACGCCTTTGCCTCGGTTTGCCAAAAATGCACTGACTCGTTCGGCTGCTGCGTCAGTCATTGTTACTGCCATGTCCTAAGTCTCCTGAAATTATGCTGGTTGCTTGCTTTTGTAATCTTCGATAGCGGCTTTAATCGCATCTTCTGCCAAGATAGAACAGTGGATCTTCACTGGCGGCAGAGCAAGCTCTTCGGCGATGGTCGTATTCTTAAGTGCCGCAGCCTCATCAAGGGTCTTACCTTTAACCCATTCGGTCACCAGTGATGATGACGCAATTGCGCTACCACAGCCATAAGTTTTGAATTTTGCATCTTCAATGACACCTTCGTCATCAATTTTCAGCTGCAACTTCATCACATCACCACAAGCTGGTGCACCGACCATGCCAGTAGCGACCTGTGGATCGTTTTTATCAAATGAACCAACGTTGCGAGGGTTCTCGTAGTGATCGATTACTTTTTCACTGTAAGCCATGTTTTATTACTCCTACTTATCCGAACGCAATTAGTGATGGGCCCACTCGACTTTGTCGAGGTCCACGCCGTCTTTAAACATTTCCCAAAGCGGCGACATATCGCGTAATTTGCCGATCGCGTTTTGCAGTAAGTTAATGGTGTAGTCCACTTCTTCTTCGGTAGTAAAACGACCGATACTGAAACGAATTGAGCTATGGGCCAACTCGTCATTTAATCCTAAAGCACGTAACACGTATGACGGCTCTAAACTGGCCGAGGTACATGCTGAACCCGAAGAAACGGCCAGATCTTTTAGCGCCATGATTAACGATTCACCTTCAACGAAGGCAAAGCTTACGTTGAGGTTACCGGCAACACGCTGCTCCAGATCACCATTGACATAAACTTCTTCCATGTCTTTGATGCCATTCCACAAGCGCTCGCGCAACGCCAGCACACGTTCATTTTCCTGCGCCATTTCTTCTTTAGCAATGCGAAATGCTTCGCCCATACCCACAATTTGGTGAGTCGGTAAGGTGCCCGAACGCATACCACGCTCGTGACCGCCGCCGTGCATTTGCGCTTCTAAACGAACCCGAGGTTTACGGCGAACATACAAGCCACCGATGCCTTTAGGGCCATAACATTTATGAGCAGAGAAGCTCATCATGTCGACTTTTTGCTCAACAATATCAATTGGCACTTTGCCCGCGCTTTGCGCTGCGTCTACATGAAATAACACTTTACGCTCACGGCACAATTCGCCAATTGCAGTAATGTCTTGAATCACGCCAATTTCATTATTCACGTGCATGATGCTGACGACGACTGTGTCGTCGCGGAATGCCGCTTCAAGTTTCACTAAATCAATCAGACCATTGCTTTCTGGTTCTAAATAAGTGACTTCAAAGCCTTCACGCTCAAGTTGGCGGAATGTATCAAGCACGGCTTTATGCTCAGTTTTACAGGTGATCAGGTGTTTGCCTTTCTTCTGGTAGAAGTGAGCGGCACCTTTAATGGCCAAGTTGTTTGACTCAGTCGCACCTGAGGTAAATACGATTTCACGTGGATCGGCATTGATCAGATCGGCAATCTGATTGCGGGCAATATCAACTGCCTCTTCCGCTTGCCAACCAAATTTGTGCGAGCGTGAAGCAGGGTTACCAAACACACCATCGGTGGTAAGGCATTGCATCATTTTGTCGGCAACACGCGGATCAACCGGGGTTGTTGCTGAGTAGTCCAGGTAAATCGGAAGCTTCATTGGTTACTCCGTAAAAATCTCGTCTTATGCCTTAGCAGGCAATCAACCAACCATGTGGAGCGGTATGTTGATTTTGTCATTATTTAATTTTGCATCTTGGCGTTCGGTAATACCTTTTACTTCATGCTCTTGCATCAAGTCGGCCAGTGAAATTCCCGCCAAGAAATTTTCGATTCGCTCACTCAACCCAAGCCACAGGGAGTGCGTTAAACAGCGATCGCCACTTTGGCAATCGCCTTTGCCTTGGCAGCGAGTCGCATCAATCGACTCGTCAACCGCCGCAATCACCATATTCACGGAGATCTCTTGTGACTCTTTGCCGAGTCGATAACCACCGCCGGGACCACGTACACTAGAAACCAAACCTTGCTTACGTAAACGCGAAAACAATTGTTCTAGGTATGACAAAGAAATGTCCTGTCGCTCAGAAATATCGGCCAAGGGTACGGGGCCATTTTCTGAGTGCAATGCCACGTCTAACATGGCGGTTACCGCGTAGCGGCCTTTCGAGGTCAATCGCATTTTTATTATTCCGGTATCTCTCAGCAATACTGGAATGGTCACATACCCGACTAAAACAGTCAAGTAAATAACATACCATTTTACTCAAGTTTAATCGGCGCGGATCAGATGCTCGGATCAAACGCGTCTTGATCGCGCTGACGGGCCCGTTCGGCTTGCTTCTCAGCTTCGGCCAATTCGATAACATCGAGCTCTGGAATGTCACCGCAAACCTCGCCACCTAAGTTGTTAATCGCACCACACATGTCGTTGACCCGGGCATCCATTAAATGAATATGATCAACTAACTGGCCAATGGCCTGAGCAACAGGATCAGGGTTGTCTGGTGACACCGCATAGGAATTAAAGCCATATTTTTTTGCAAGCGCATCACGATGCTTGCGCTGTTCGTCACTGGTGGCTTGTGCTTTGACAATACGGCCGGGAATACCCACAACCGTAGCGCCTGGCGGCACTTCTTTAACCACCACAGCATTGGAGCCAATGCGGGCATTTTCACGCACTGTAAACGGCCCTAATACTTTAGCGCCAGCGCCGATCACCACACCATTTTCTAGCGTAGGGTGACGTTTGCCCGGATCCCAGCTCGTGCCGCCTAGCGTGACGCCGTGATAAAGCGTTACATCATCGCCAATCTCTGCGGTTTCGCCAATGACGATTCCCATACCGTGGTCAATAAAAAAGCGGCGACCAATGGTTGCGCCCGGATGAATTTCAATGCCGGTCATCCAACGGGAAAATGCCGACACCAAGCGCCCTAACCATTTCAGGTGGTTACGCCAAAATACATTAGCCAAGCGGTGCAGCCAAAGCGCATGCAGGCCTGGGTAACAAGTTAATACTTCCCAAGTATTACGAGCCGCGGGATCGCGGCCAAACACGCAGCGGATATCTTCTCTCATGCGACTAAACATTCGTTTGACGCTCCTTAATCCTGGTTATCCTTGCCATCATCGTTGGATGCCTGCTTTGGTGTTGGTCGAAGTACGGAGCTAAGCATGCCGCGCAAAATATTCAATTCGGTCATTTCCGGGCGCGCCCGGTTAAACAGCCGACGTAATTTAGTCATTACCGCGCCCGGATGTTGCGGAATGATGAAGCCGGTTTCACGAAATGTTTGTTCTAAATGCTGATAAAACTGCTCTAACTGGCTTGCAAGCGGATAGTCCGCAGCCTCACTTTGTTCAGCTTCACCTTGCTGATCGCCGTCGTTTTGTTGGGCTAACCAAGCCATTCGCACTTCATAACATAAGGTTTGGACGGCAGCGGCTAAATTCAAGGAACTATATTCGGGATTCGCCGGAATACACACATGAAAATGACATTGTTGCAGCTCTTCGTTACTGAGCCCGTGGGCTTCGCGGCCAAATACCACAGCAACGGGGTAATTAGGCGCTTCAGCGATCGCCTTCTCGCCACATTGGCGCGGATCTAACATCGGCCAACTAAAGGTGCGGTTGCGCGCACTGGTCCCTACAACTAGACCGCAGTCAGCGATAGCTTCTTGCAACGAATCGCAAATTGTCACATTTTCCAGCACATCGACAGCACCGGCCGCCAATGCCACAGACTTACCATCGACCACGGCTTGCGGATCGACTAAGTACAAATGACGCAAGCCCATCGTTTTCATGGCGCGTGCGGCTGAGCCGATATTTCCCGAGTGAGTAGTGCCTACCAGCACAATTCGTACTTGATCTAACATCAGAAGAGGGTTCGCTTTTTTGCAGGGGCAAGGAGTTTATCACGGCAAAACAAACTTTTTAAAGGCAAGAATGCTGGAATAATAACCGCACTCTGTGTATACTCCGCCGCCGACCTAGTTCTTTAACAAAACATCGAGTGGTAGTGGAATGCATCCAATGCTGAATATCGCCGTGCGTGCAGCACGAGCGGCAAGTCGTGTGATCCTTCAGGGTTACGAAAAACTGGACCGTCTTGAAACAGAGACAAAAAGTGCGAATGATTTCGTCACAAATATCGACAAGGATGCTGAACAAGTCATTATCGAACATCTGTTGAAAGCTTATCCGGACCATAGCATTGTGGCCGAAGAAAGCGGCATCAGTGGCGCTGACAACAGCGACTACCAATGGATTATCGACCCACTCGATGGCACCACCAACTTCATGCGTGGTGTGCCTCACTTTGCAATTTCAATTGCATTGAAATACAAAGATCGCCTAGACCAAGGCTTGGTTTACGATCCAATCCGAGATGAATTATTTACTGCAAGTCGTGGTGCTGGTGCTCAGCTCAACGGCTATCGTATTCGTGTCACTGACAAACCAGATTTAGCCGGCAATGTTCTTGCCACTGGCTTCCCATTTAAAGCCAAACACCACTTGCCTGCTTACACGGCAATCTTTACTGATTTGTTTTCACAAGTTGCCGACATGCGCCGTGCTGGCTCTGCCGCACTGGACTTAGCTTATGTAGCAGCTGGCCGTTACGACGGTTTTTGGGAAATCGGCTTGAAGCCTTGGGATATTGCCGCTGGCGAACTCATCGTTCGTGAAGCCGGCGGTTTAGTCTGTGATTTCACCGGTGGCCACAACCACCTGAAAAGCGGCAACGTTGTTGCAGCGAACCCACGCATCACCCAACGTTTGCTGAAAACTATGCAACCGCATTTGGGCGAAGCGCTAAAACGCTAAACTAGTCGCTAATCGACACAACCACTGCACAACCAAGTGCGCGTGGTATACAGGCCGCCCAAGGCCACAAAAAAACCGGCCAATTCGCCGGTTTTTTTATGCTTAAAATGTTCACCCAACGATTGCCGCTGCGCGTCTTCAATCAACAGACACTCGCGGCTTTTTGCGTCATTGTTTACTTTGTTTCCTATCCGTTGCGTCACGTCTTAGGCGCAAGCGCGGCATAGAAGGCCAGCTACTGCTGCTATAAACTAGTCACCCGCCTGGCGTTAATCTCGGCCGGAGCAGCCTGCAAGGGTCCCACTAAACACCGGAACGCTT
The DNA here is from genome assembly GCF_019457915.1 of Neiella holothuriorum. GTDB lineage: Bacteria > Pseudomonadota > Gammaproteobacteria > Enterobacterales > Neiellaceae > Neiella > Neiella holothuriorum. The sequence goes on along the minus strand of NZ_JAHZSS010000027.1, from coordinate 48,550 downwards.
TAAGAGTTTATTGGGTTCACAAATCAAAGACGAAGTTGCCAGCCAGCACAACCAATCGAGCGTTTTATCACCTAATTGTCGCGTCCAAACAACGGTGTACACTCATCAGTGCCTTACTAAATTCGTCAAAAAAAAACGGCCACATCTTGTGGCCGTTTTCATTTATCAGCTGCGCTCAAGCGAAGGCTTACAACATAGGTTGTTGATCAGCACCTTCTTTCTCAATCTCTTCTGGAATTAGTGACTCGCGAGTCAAACCTAAGCCCAGTGCAGTTGTTGTCGCGATGTAGATAGACGAATAACTACCCACAACCACACCAACAATCAACGATGCAGAGAAGGTCGCCAGCAATTCACCACCAGCAAAATACAGCGCAAACAAAACCACCAACGTTGTGAACGAGGTGATCAAAGTCCGGCTCAGGGTTTGCGTTAGCGATGCGTTGGTAATGGCAATCTCTGCTTGCTTACGCACTTTGCGGAAGTTTTCCCGAATACGGTCAAACACCACAATGGTATCGTTCAGCGAGTAACCAATAACCGAAAGCACACCGGCCACGGTGGTCAAGTTGAACTCCAGTTGCGATAACGCATAAAAACCGAAGATCAACGACACATCATGGAACAAGGCCGCCACAGCACCGGCACCTAAACGCCATTCAAAGCGGAACGCCACGTAAATCAAAATACAGATTAGCGCCACCACCATCGCGAGCAAGGCTGATTCCATCAGCTCTTTACCAACGACAGGGCCAACGAACTCAGTTCGTTTGATGACAACCTGATCATCCATTTGCGTTTTCAGCACTTGCGTGATCTTGTTGTTGAGCGTCTCTGCAGAAGCTTGTTCAACGGGCGGTAAACGCACCAGCATATCGGTGCTTGAACCATAAGCCTGAACCGTTGCCGACTCAAAGCCTTCTTGATCCAACACGGCGCGAATATCCGAAGCCACGACTGACTTAGAAAACTCAAGCTCAACCAGCGTACCACCGGTGAAGTCGAGCCCCATATTCAGGCCACGAACACCAACCAATGCCAGAGAGGCAATCACCAAAATGATGGAGAAAATGCCTGCCGGTCCACGCCAGCGCATGAAGTTAATGTCACTGTCGAGTTTTAAGATCTGAAACATGACTGACTCCTTAAATCGGCAGTTTTTCGAGACGGCGACCGCCCCAAACTGAGTTAACTACCAAACGCGTACCGACAATGGCGGTAAACATCGACGTAGCAAGACCAATGGCCAGCGTTAAGGCAAAGCCTTTAACTGGGCCACTACCGATGGAGAACAGAATCACAGCCGTAATGAAGGTCGTGATGTTGGCATCAGCGATGGATGACAATGCGTTGGAATAACCCATATGAATCGACTGTTGGACCGATCGCCCTGCCCTGAGCTCTTCCCGTATTCGTTCAAAGATCAGTACGTTGGCATCCACCGCAGTACCAATAGTCAGAACAATACCGGCAATGCCAGGTAGTGATAATGTAGCGCCCGGCAGCATCGACATGACACCAACAATCAGCACCAAGTTCATCACCAAGGCAACATTGGCAACCAGACCAAAGCCGCGGTAATAGAACAACATAAAGGCAACGGTTGCGCCTAAACCATAGATGATGGAGGTTAAACCACGCTGGATGTTTTCAGCACCCATGCTTGGGCCAACGGTACGTTCTTCAACAATTTGAATTGGCGCAATCAACGCACCAGCACGCAAGACCAACGCAAGGTTATGCGCTTCGGCTTGAGAATCGATACCGGTAATGCGGAAGCTACGACCCAAACGCGCTTGAATCGTGGCCACATTCACCACTTCTTCGTGCTTGTCGAAAATAGGTCGGCCATCGGCGTCACGCTTGCCCGTTGGCTTGTATTCGATGAATACGGTTGCCATCGGTTGGCCTACAGCATCTTTTGTTGATGCCGCCATCTTGTTGCCACCCTTGCCATCAAGCGAGATATTCACTTGCGGACGAGAGTATTCATCAAAGCCAGATTGAGCACCAACGATATGGTCACCGGTTAAGATCACGCGATTTTTCAGCAGCACTGGACGGCCATCACGGTCATTAAACAAACGGCTTCCTGGTACCGCGCGGCCAGCAACAGCTGCGGCAACGTCACCTTTGGTATCTTGCATGCGGAATTCAAGCGTTGCTGTCGCACCTAGAATTTCTTTCGCACGTGCAGTGTCCTGCACACCCGGCAATTCCACCACAATACGGTCAGCGCCTTGGCGTTGTACCAATGGCTCCGCCACACCCAGTTCGTTAACCCGGTTGCGGATAATAGTGATGTTTTGCTGAACGGCGTAATCACGTGTTTCTTTGAGCTTCTGCTCGCTCATCGTGACTATCGTATCGGTGTCGCTGTCGGTATCAGTGAACACAAGATTCGGGTATTTGCGCTGCAGCACGCGTGTACCATTATCTCGGCCATCTTCGTCGCGAAAACGCAATTCGACACCACCTTGAGAGCGTTGACGAATGCCTTTATAACGAATGCCTTCTTCGCGCAAATCAGAACGGAAGTCCTGCACCATTTGCTCTTCAGATTTAGCAACCGCTGCGCCCATATCCACTTCCATGAGGAAGTGAACACCACCGCGCAAATCCAATCCAAGCTTCATCGGACCCGCGCCGACGCTTTCTAACCAAGACGGCGTAGCCGGAGCTAGGTTCAATGCAACAACAAAGCGGTCACCCAATGCTTCGGCAACCAGTTCACGAACTGGCAGCTGTTGATCGGAGTCGTTGAGGCGTAATTCAATTTGATTGTCCTCTAAGCTCAGGCGTTTGTATTCAACCCCTTCTGCGTCAAGAACCTGTTTTACTCGATCCAAGGTTTGCGTTTCTACCGTGGCACCACGTGCCGCAGAGATCTGCACCGCTGGATCTTCACCGTATAAATTCGGCGAAGCATATAATGCGCAAATGGCGACCACGAAGATCACCAATACGACTTTCCAAATAGGGTTAGTATTTAACACAATCGGCTCCTGCCGAGTTTATTACAGGGACTTCATTGTGCCTTTTGGCAGCACCGCTGAAATAGCCGCTTTTTGAGCTGTCACATCAAGGCCTTCAGCCAAAGAGATGACAACGAAATCTTTCTCGTCGCTCACTTTTGCAATCTTGCCAACCAGACCACCGTTGGTCAGTACTTCGTCGCCTTTCTTCAGCGCGCTAACCAGAGCTTTATGATCTTTCACACGCTTAGATTGTGGGCGATACACCATGAAATAGAAGATCACGGCGAACATCACCAGCATGAAAATCAACTCCATACCACCGCCTTGTGCGGCTTCACCTGGTGCGGCCCAGGCATCTGCAATAAACAGACTCATTACTACTTCCTTAACAGTTAGTCAGTTGTGGATTCAGTTGTTGGCTCAAGCGACGGCACTGGTAGCCCCCGGCGAGCATAAAAATCAGTTACAAAGTCGGATAATTTACCCTGCTCGATGGCCCCTCGCAAACCTTCCATCACACGCTGATAAAAACGCAGGTTGTGAATGGTGTTCAAACGAGCGCCTAAAATCTCATTACACTTGTCTAAATGGTGCAAATAAGCGCGGCTGTAATTGTTACAGGTATAACAGTCGCATTCAGGGTCAAGCGGCCCAGTATCTAGCTTATGTTTGGCGTTGCGGATTTTTACCACGCCATCGGTCACAAACAAATGACCGTTACGCGCATTTCGGGTCGGCATCACGCAATCAAACATATCAACGCCGCGACGCACACCTTCCACCAAATCTTCTGGCTTGCCGACTCCCATCAGATATCGGGGCTTGTCGTCAGGAATCAAGGGGGTGGTGTGATCCAATATGCGGATCATGTCTTGTTTCGGTTCGCCCACCGATAAGCCGCCGATAGCATAGCCATCAAAGCCAATATCAGTCAGCCCATTGAGTGACACTTCGCGCAGTGATTCGTACATGCCGCCCTGAATAATACCGAATAAGGCATTCGGGTTTTCAATTTTGTCAAAGTGAGTACGACAGCGCTCGGCCCAGCGCAATGACATTTCCATTGACGTTTTCGCTTCATCGAATGTCGCTGGGTACGGCGTACATTCGTCGAAGATCATCACAATGTCAGAGCCCAGCGAGGTCTGCACTTCCATCGACTCTTCTGGTGTTAAGAAGATCTTGTCGCCGTTGACTGGCGAGCTGAAGCTCACCCCTTCTTCGGTGATTTTACGCAAAGCCCCTAAACTGAAGACTTGGAAACCACCGGAGTCGGTCAAGATTGGACCTTGCCAATTCATGAAGTCATGCAAGTCGCCATGCTTCTCCATGATTTCCATGCCCGGACGAAGCCATAGGTGGAAGGTGTTGCCCAGCAAAATTTCTGCGCCTGTGCCCGCTACTTCTTCTGGCGTCATACCTTTCACAGTGCCATAGGTGCCAACCGGCATAAAAGCAGGGGTTTCAACAGTGCCGCGTTCAAAATGCAGACGGCCGCGACGGGCTTTGCCGTCGGTCTTGATCAATTCGTATTTCATAGGTCCTCGCTAACCGGAAAAACAGTCCGGTGCTGACTCGTTGCAATAGGTGGTGATTAGCTTTTGTTACCGGTAATGAACATAGCATCGCCGTAACTAAAAAAGCGGTATTGGTTGTCAACAGCTGCTTTATAGGCAGCCATGACATGATCATAGCCAGCAAACGCACTGATCAGCATGATCAGTGTTGATTGTGGCAAATGAAAGTTGGTGACCATGGCGTCAATCAATTGAAATTGATAACCAGGGAAAATGAAAATACTGGTGTCTTGGCAAAACGGCTTGAGTTGCTGCTGATTCGGATCCTTGTTCTCAACAAAACAAGCTTGTGCGGCAGATTCCAAAGAACGAACCGATGTTGTGCCGACAGCAATCACTCGCCCGCCGTTAGCACGAGTTTGATTGATTTTATCAACGGTTGCTTGCGGTACATCAGCCCACTCAGCGTGCATCACATGATCTTTGACATCATCAACGCGCACCGGCTGAAAGGTACCTGCACCAACATGCAAGGTGACAAATGCAATATCGGCGCCCTTTGCCTTTATTGCGGCCATAAGCTCATCGGTAAAGTGCAAGCCCGCCGTTGGCGCAGCAACCGCGCCCGGCTTATCGTTATAAACCGTTTGATAGCGTTCCCGATCAGAATCTTCATCGGGTCGATCGATATAAGGTGGTAGTGGCATGTGGCCAATGTCATCAAGGACATCAAGCCAGTTTTGCTCGCCACTAAGTTGCAACTCGAACAAAGCATCTTGTCGGCCAGTCACCGCAACTTCGACTTTATCTTCCAGAATAATCTGGCTACCGGGTTTAGGGGCTTTGCTGCATCGCACATGAGCCAATGCTTGCTGAGGCGACACGATACGCTCAATGAGCACCTCTAATTTAGCGCCCGTGACCTTGCGGCCATAAGCACGAGCAGGGATCACACGGGTATCATTAAACACCAACAGGTCACCGGGGTGAATTTGATCAATGATGTCGGTGAACTGACGATGCGCTAACGCGCCGCTATTACCATCCAAACACAATAAACGGCTGCTACTGCGATCAGTCTGAGGATAACGGGCAATCAGCTCATCCGGTAATTCGAACGAGAAATCAGCTACTTTCATCCGGCTCTCCGGCGCTAACTAGGCGTCTTATACATAATGGGGTGGAATGATACCAATCCGTTTCGATAGTTACTCAACGCAGAAGCGTTCTGCGGGATGAAAAAGGCTGGAAGGCTAACTATTGAGGCGGACTCATCATAAGCGGCGGCTAGTCTAGAGCCCAGCCGCCAACGGATCAAGTAGATCTCACGCGATGCTTCATTAAAGCCTGTAATGCATTAATCGGCGACGCAAGCCAACCAAGAATAGTAGGCTCAATAAGCCGCCCCATTGTATTGCTCCGCCGCCGCCACTGCTGGACGAATCAGCGCTAGAGCCACCAGAGGAGGCTTGGTCGGCTTCAAAGTTAATATTCGACAAGGTCGCAGTGCCCACAGAGCTGACAGAATACTCAAGATGAATCACATCGCCCGCTGCTAAGCGGTAACTAAAGTCGTTAGCACTCGAGTCAGGATAGTAAGTGGCAAGCACCTCTCCGTTGAGCTCACTGACCCATAGGCTTTGCCCATCTTCGTCACTCAAATCAACATCAAAGCTCAACGTGCCATCTTGTTCAGCCTGCAATAACAAGTCGGTGGTTTCTTGTAACGACTCACTCAATGACACCTTTAACTCGCTACCGTCTTCACCAAAAGTGATTTGGCCATAACTGAACGCCGCTAATTCCGTTGGCACAACCGTGCTGGAAAACGACGCTTGAGCCGCAACGTCAGCAGTCAAGTTGATGGTCAGCGTGGTTAAGGCAACCGAATCCAGAGCGTTAGGCACACTAATAACGCCTGCGGTTGAATTCAGGCTTTGGGCATCAAACGCCACTTCCAATACACATTCACTTTGTGCCGCCAATGTTTGCGACGAACAGTCATCCGTTACCAGGCTATACGCGCTGCCAGCAAGGCTAACTTCGCCAATGGTAATAGTCGCTGTCGGCGAATGATTGGTCACGGTGAGTGTTTTCATCGCTCCTTGGCCAAATGGCACCAAGCCAAAATATTCCGGTGAGGTTGCCGAAAGCCCTGCCGTGATTTGTTCAATCCAAGAGCTGTAATTTGCCACTCGGGTATAACCAGAAGGGTATTCACCGGCACATTCAACGCCCCAGCTGGTAATGCCGTGCACCGCGAGGTCAGCATCCATGAGCGGCCCTCCACTGTCGCCAAAACAACTATCGGCGTCATAATTGCCGCCAGCACAGATCATGTTGTCAGTAACGTCCAAGCCCGTGCGGGAAAAAGCCGCTTGGCATTGCGACGGGCCAACATAAGCCACATTGGCTTGCATCAGTTGATCAACGGGGCCTTCTTCATCTTCGGTATCGCCCCAGCCGATAATGATCAGCTCCTCACCATCATCAAGCGCTGAGGTTTGGCTGTCAGATGCCAATGTTGCATAACCACTCAGTTCATTGCTTTGCTCTAGCTTGAGCAAAGCAATGTCGTTATCACTCAATACATCGTCGTAATCTGGGTGGACAATGATCTGCGACACCAACACCAAGTCACTTGCATCAATATCGCTTTGCTGCTCAATACCGATTGCCACACCTATGTCGGACGGCGTCATGCCCCAAGCTTCAGTACAATGGGCAGCCGTCACCACCCAGCTTTCGCTAATTTGCATGCCTGCGCAGAAATGCTGAGATTGCTCGATAAATTGTCCGTTTGGACCAATGTAATGCAGTGATGCAAGCCAGCCATAGTCATCAACGCCAATTGGATCGCCGCCAATAATTTTGACGGTAAGGCTGGTTGCAAAACTCTGGGCACTAAAAGCCAACCAAGCGAACACTACAAATAAAGCTAAATATTTTCTCATTTTATGATCACTGATACACATCGAGGTTTTGTTACCGCTCAATTGAAGCTATAGCGGGTTTTATTGCATCAAATCAAACTTTGCCACAAAGCTCAGTCATAATCTTGAACCTGTAACGGTTTACTGGGAGAACCTCATGACTATTCAAGTTAATGAAATCATGAACACGAATCTGTTTACCTTGAATCCCGAAGCATCAATCGCAGAAGCTAAAAAGCTAATGGCGGCGCATCCGATTCGCCACATCCCCATCGTTGATGCTCAAAATCGGCTATTAGGCGTGGTGAGTCAACGTGACGTATTAAGTCATGGTGCCATGCAATCTAACGACCGAGATCAGGCCAATATCGCCACCATCATGACGGATCACCCATACTCAATCAGCCCGAAGACTGGCGTCATTCAAGCCGCTCGATTACTAAAACGAGAACGATTCGGCTGCCTACCCGTTGTCGAGCAAGATATCCTCGTTGGAATGGTAACAGGCTCAGATTTCGTTGAGGTTGCAATTCAATTGATGACTATCGCAGAAGAAACAACACCTGATCCCATCGACGACCTTTAAAGTAAAAAACTTTCAATAATCAACATGAAAGAGTGACAACAGTCACTATTTTTTCGTTTTTACACGAAAAAACCAGCCTCACACTGTAATTAAATTACATAAAATAGTTGACGCGTGACCTGCGTCACATTATTATTTCCCCATTGACGATTCACGCAGTTCCTCAGGAGGACACAATGCGACCATTAGTAAAACTGTTCAGCAAGGTGCGCTCTGGCAACCAAGCAACTGTTACAGAAGTTTCCAACGGCCTAGCTCCGGCCACTAAGCGATACAACTTCGCTTACGCAAAGAGCAAGTAAATTGTGCGTGCTGGTGACCACCTCGCCGGTTCGCCTTTTCCCCCCAATTGATTCGCTGAATCATAGTTATTGAAGCCTTTTCTGGTTTGCCCGCAACGGAAGTCGCGGGCTTTTTTTTGTCTTTATTTTGTCATTCAGCTGCAACGTCTTTGCCAACGCAGACCCACACAATTTATGATGATTAGCATCGTTCCCTTGCTCAACGCTGCTGCATGAATTTTCTTGCCCATTTTCATCTTGCCAGCCTCACTCAAACGAGTCTCACCGGCGCACTGATAGGCGATTTTGTTCGCGGCCAGCAACACATGGCGCTCGATGAAACTGTCCGATTTGGTGTGATGATGCATCGCAAAGTCGATGTATTCAGCGACAAAATGGCTAGCGTTCAACAACTGCGGCAACACTTTGAACAGGGGCAGCGGCGCTATATTGGCATTGTTACCGACATGCTATTCGATCACTTGCTAAGCAAGCACTGGCACCAGTTCTATCCGCAGCCACTACCGCAATACGCCCAAAGTGTTTACCAACAACTGCAATCATTTGCTGGCACATTTTCAAATTATGAGCGCGTGCGTGTTGCCATGAGTGAAGGCAATTGGTTAGCGCGTTATGGTACTGAGCAAGAAATAGTGCACGCCCTCTCACGCATTAGTTTGCGGTTAAAAAAGTCCGCTCCGTTGGCTACCATTGGTCAACAATGTTTAACCCATCACTACTCGCTGTTAGAACAAGCGCTATTTGAAGATTACCCGCAACTACAACAACAGCTGCAAGACTGGCTGTCGACCGCCCAGTAAAACGCAAAAACCACAAAAAAGGGTGGCTGTGAAGCCACCCAAAGTGCACGAGATGAACCGCTTGAGGCCTTAAAGAAACCTCAGAGCTGAACGAGGTTGCTCAGCTAAACTGAGCTTCTTCAGTGCTGCCGGTCAATGCTGTTACAGATGACTGGCCACCCTGAATAATGTTAGTAACTTTATCGAAATAGCCTGTGCCCACTTCTTGCTGATGCGCAACAAAGGTGTAGCCCTTATCAGCAGCGGCAAACTCCGGCTCCTGAACCATTTCAACGTAGTGGCGCATGCCCTCGCCCTGAGCATAAGCGTGAGCCAGTTGAAACATGTTGAACCACATATTGTGGATCCCAGCGAGCGTGATGAATTGATATTTGTAGCCCATATCCGACAGCTCTTGTTGGAACTTGGCGATGGTTGCATCATCGAGGTTTTTGCGCCAATTAAATGATGGCGAGCAGTTGTACGCCAGAATTTGATCTGGGAACTTAGCTTTCATGGCTTCAGCAAATTTCTTGGCCTCTTGCAAACAAGGCGTTGCCGTTTCACACCACACCAGATCGGCATATGGTGCATAGGCTAAGCCTCGGGCAATCGCTTGATCGATACCTGGCGTTACCTTGTAAAAGCCTTCACTCGTGCGTTCACCGGTAATAAATGGCTGATCGTACGGATCTGAATCAGAAGTCAGCAAGTCGGCAGCATTAGCATCGGTACGAGCAATCACCAAGGTTGTGGTGCCCGCAACATCAGCAGCAAGTCGCGCCGAAATTAGTTTTTGCACCGCTTCTTTGGTCGGAACCAAAACTTTACCGCCCATGTGGCCACATTTTTTAACCGAAGCGAGCTGATCTTCAAAGTGAACCCCAGCGGCGCCCGCGCTAATCATGTTTTTCATCAGCTCATAAGCATTAAGTACGCCACCAAAGCCAGCCTCTGCATCCGCGACAATTGGCAAAAAGTAGTCGATGCCAGTTTCCGGGCTTTGACCATTAGACCATTGGATCTGGTCGGCACGGGCAAACGAGTTGTTAATGCGTTCAACAACGGCAGGCACTGAGTTGGCAGGATACAGCGATTGGTCTGGGTACATGCTCTGAGCAAGGTTGGCATCGGCAGCCACTTGCCAGCCTGATAGGTAGACGGCTTCAATACCCGCTTTGGCCTGCTGAACTGCTTGCCCTCCGGTTAATGCGCCAAGGCAATTAACGTAGCCTTTCTTGGCATCACCGTTTATCAATTGCCATAATTTATTGGCGCCGCGCTCGGCCAGATCGTTACGCGGTACAAACGAACCTCTCAGGTTGACCACATCTTCAGCACTATACGTGCGCGTCACGCCTTTCCAGCGAGGGTTGGTGAGCCAGTCTTTCTCAATTGATGCGATTTGTTGTTCACGTGTCAAAGACATGATGCGTCCTCATTATTTGTGTTGTACATGCCTCTAAACTGGGCATTCGAGTACTGAGTATTTATCGTCGCGTCAAAACATTTGTAACCTTACAACTACAAAATTGCCGATAAGCCTAATTTATGCCATTAGTCTTTAGTCGAACAACCTAAAGAGTTACAACAACAGAAATGTCGATTTAATTTATTATTTTTCACTCACATATATATTTTCACGTGCGAGTTAAAATCAATTTCCTGTTGCTCAAAGGTTATAAGTTGGAAGAATTACGCTGGCAAGAACTTTGTTAAAATTAAATTAAATTACGTAATTAAATTACAGTGAGAGATTTGTGCGTTGTCATTTTCAAACGCTTACTCGATCATGATGATTGTCTGAATGCACTCAAGTCGCAGCCTATAGTCAGCTGGTTTTATTGGTATTAATGCGTTTTATCGCTTCAACAAAACAAATTAGAGTAAAAAATCTAAAACAATAATGAGCTCATCCTTTTTGACAAGTTACACATGTAAAATTTTACAGACGTTGTATTTTTATGCCGCAGCTCTCAGCATGTGGTTGTAACAGGCGGCAATGTATCAGTGGCAACTACACTGTTATAAAGCGTGATTTAACCATTTTAGAATTCAACTTCAGGGTTTGATTTGCAGGAGAAATAGAGATGGAAGGCGATAAAAAGCAGAAGCAAAAACCAAAAGTCGACAAAAAGAAATATGAAGAAGAGCTTGCTCGCTTGCAGGTTGAGCTGGTCCATTTGCAAGAATGGGTCAAAACACAGGGTTTGAAAGTGGCGGTGTTGTTTGAAGGTCGAGACGCTTCAGGTAAAGGAGGCACCATCAAGCGTATTACCGAAAAGCTCAACCCGAGGGTTTGCCGCGTGGTTGCACTTGGGGTACCGACCGAGCGTGAACGCTCCCAGTGGTATTTTCAGCGATACGTATCGCACTTACCTGCCGCAGGTGAAATCGTGCTGTTTGATCGCTCTTGGTACAATCGTGCCGGCGTTGAACGTGTGATGGGTTTTTGTAGCGATGACGAATACGATGAGTTCATGCGCTCATGCCCTGAGTTTGAACGGATGTTGATTCGCAGCGGCATTATCCTCATCAAGTACTGGTTTTCGGTGTCAGATGACGAGCAAGAAAAGCGCTTTCAAGAACGAATTGCCAACCCCATCAAGCGTTGGAAGTTTTCGCCTATGGATTTAGAATCTCGCGCTCGCTGGGCCGAATATTCAGCGGCGAAGGACGCCATGTTTAAGTACACAGACACCAAGCAATCCCCTTGGTTTGTGGTGCAATCTGACGATAAGAAGCGTTTACGGCTAAATTGCATCAGCCACTTCATCCAGCAAATTCCCTATAAGAAGCTTAAATACGACGACATTAAACTGCCTAAAATCGATAAGAGTGGCTATGTGCGGGCACCACACGACGATCAAACTCTAGTGCCAGATGTGTGTTGATTGCAGATTTCATGCATCAATAAAAAAGCCCGCAAGCGGGCTTTTTTATTGGCTATCTATCAGTTGAACTCAGCGCAACTGAGGCAACCGTAACGATTAATCAAATTCTATAATTTTCTGGCATTCGAACAATATAGGGTGTGCTTGCTCAGCTTCGATGGGGAAGACACCAACGCCGGTAAATGATTGCGATAACTCGTAATACTCGCCAGTCCATACTTCTGTTGGCGGCTCAGCCACCACTTCATAATGAATGTAATAGACCTTATTTGCTTCGACTTTCAGCTTGACGTGCTTGTCAGCAAATAGATGCATGCCAATGATTGGCCGCTCTAACAAAGGAACGCTAAAGGTTAAGTCATACGTTGCCGGCGAAATGTCGTAAACGAAATACGATTTTTCATAGAGTTCACCGATCCATTGGCCATTCACAGACACTTCAACGTTTGAACCAGCGTAGTTAGGCAGCGCATTCTCGCCATGCTTTAAAAAGACGATTCTTGCCCGACCATCCGTGGCGCCTTCAAAATCGTCAACCGAGAAAAAGCCGCCCAACTCAGGTGTGCCGCTGCAGCCGGTCAAAAATAAAAAGACGATTAGGTAGAGTTTTTTAGCCATGGTTGTTCCCTGCTAGCCATTAGCTTAGTGATATTAACAACTACTATACCAAATGATTACAGCTTGGTATAAAAGCAAAGTCTTACTCGATTACCAAAACCATTCAGTAACCAATTGATTCTGTTGCATACTACACCATTTATCAGAGCCTGCACGCAAAAAGCCCCGCATTAGCGGGGCTTTTTTGTAGTTTTGTCGCTTACAGTTATTCTGCGCGCGATTTAACGACTTGCTCAATTTGAGCCGCCGAAGTATGACGAATGTCTTTACCGGTAACGTTATAAATCACGTATTCAGCAATATTGGTACAGTGATCGCCAACACGCTCGAGTGAACGGCTCGTTGACAGTAACTCAAGCATGTCTGGAATTGAGCGCGAATCACCCATCATGTAGGTCAATAATTGACGCACAATACCTTCGTGCAACGAGTCTACTTTACGGTCACTTTGATGAACGTCCCATGCCGATTTAAGATCCATGCGGGCAAACGCGTCGAGGACGTTACGCAGCATTTTAACAATCTGCTCTCCCATCGCCTCTAGGTTAAATTTAACCACGTCAGGCACGCTTGATTGATTGCGCAACACAGCACGAGCAATGGACTCAGCCAAATCGCCAATGCGCTCTAAATCGGTAATGGTCTTGACGATGGTCATCATCAACCGCAAATCGCTCGCTGTCGGCTGACGCTTGGCGATAATGCGTGTGCATTCCTCATCAATTTCCATTTCAAAGTTATTGACCTTGTCGTCGGTATTAATGACGTCTTGGGCTAACTCGGTATTTTTGTCACGCGCAGCGGTCAGCACATCCATTAACTGTTGCTCAACCAAACCACCCATCGCCAAAATTTTACTGCGGACGTTTTCTAGCTCGTCATTAAACTGGCCAGAAATGTGTTTATTTAAATTACCTGTATCCACGGTATGTCCTCTATTCTGCAAAACGGTTACGGCGATTAACCGTAACGGCCAGTAATGTAATCTTCAGTTTTCTTTTTCTCTGGTGTCGTAAACAGCGTATTAGTATCTGAATATTCAATCATTTCGCCCATGTACATAAAGGCGGTTTGATCCGACACACGAGCAGCCTGTTGCATGTTGTGCGTTACGATAACAACGGTAAATTGCTTTTTCAGATCATTGATCAATTCTTCGATGGTTAACGTCGAAATTGGATCCAATGCTGAAGTTGGTTCATCCAACAATAAAACTTCCGGTTCAATAGCAATTGCGCGTGCGATGACGAGACGCTGCTGCTGACCACCAGAGAGGCCAAAGGCGTTGTCATTTAAGCGGTCTTTCACTTCATCCCACAACGCGGCGCCACGCAAAGAACGCTCGACGGCTTCATCTAGCAAGCGGCGATCTTTAATGCCTTGCAAGCGCAAGCCGTACACGACATTTTCGTAAATGCTTTTCGGAAACGGGTTCGGGCGCTGGAATACCATACCAATGCCGCGGCGTAACGATGCTACATCGACCTTGCGGTCATAAATATTCTGGCCGTGTAATAAGATTTGACCTTCAATACGGCAGATATCGACCAGATCATTCATTCGGTTTAAGCAACGCAACAGCGTTGATTTACCACAACCCGATGGGCCAATGAATGCCGTGACCTGATTCTTAGGAATCTTCATGCTGACGTCATACAACGCCTGCTTGCTACCGTAATACAAATCTAAATTTTTAATTTCCAACGCAGTTTCGGCGTCAGTTAAAGCCGATAAATCTCGGGTCGCTGCTGAGCCAGTTGGTGTTACTGTGATCATCAGATGATGTCCTCTAATCAAATACTGTTCTTAGTGCTCAAGCGAGCGGAATTTTTCACGTAAGTGGTTACGAATGCCAATGGCGGTGATGTTCAATCCAACAATCACGGTCACCAACAAGAACGAGGTGGCGTACACCAGCGGTCGAGCGGCTTCAACATTGGGGCTTTGGAAGCCAACATCATAGATGTGGAAGCCCAAGTGCATAAACTTACGGTCTAAGTGAATGAATGGAAAGTTGCCATCAACCGGCAGAGTCGGTGCCATTTTCACTACACCGACCAACATTAGCGGAGCAACCTCACCGGCGGCACGAGCAACCGCCAAAATCAAACCTGTCATAATTGCTGGTGATGCCATCGGCAAGACGATACGCCACAGTGTCTCGGCTTTGGTTGCCCCCAGCGCCAAACTACCCTGACGGACAGTTGACGGAATACGAGACAAACCTTCTTCGGTTGAGACAATAACCACCGGCAGGGTCAAAATAGCCAGCGTTAATGCCGACCACATCATGCCTGGCGTACCAAATGTCGGTGACGGTAAGGCTTCCGGGTAAAACAGCTGATCGATGCTGCCACCCATCACATACACAAAGAAGCCTAAACCAAAGACACCATAAACAATGGATGGCACACCGGCCAAATTAATCACGGCCGTACGAATAATTTTGGTGAGGGCATTTTTGCCAGCATATTCATGTAAGTAAATAGCGGCAACCACACCAAATGGGGTGACCACAACAGCCATCAACATCACCATGAACACGGTACCGAAAATAGCCGGGAATACGCCACCTTCAGTATTGGCTTCACGTGGCTCATTACTAATGAACTTGCCAACTTCCACAAACCAATGTGCTGCTTTTGAAAACACACCCATGCGATTTGGAAAGGTCACATCCAACACATACTTCATGGAGATGGTGACCAGTTCACCGCGCATGTCTTTCACCACAACTGCGTCACGAGTGGTTTCATCGCGCAGCGCAAACAACTTCTTTTCATAACCCAGATACTCATTGCGCAGTGCTTCACGCTCGGCGTTGTAGCCATCGATGCGCTCTTGCGTCAAGCGATCACGGATCTCATCGCCACGCTCGCGCAGACGAATTTTCTCCAGCTTGTAGTTGATGCTACCAATGTCACTGTGTTGAATCGCTGCCATCTGACTATTTAAATCAGCCACCCGGTCAATGCGCTCAAATAACACCTCCATGAGATCGCCAGCAATGGGTTGCCCACTGTCGAGCACCTCAACAACTTCACCATAGAAGTTACCGTTTTTCTGACGCTCTACTTTGGCCAGATTTTCCGGCGTGCGGCGCTCGATAATGTCGGTTTCCAATATCCAGCGAAAGTCCAACTCAACAAATTCGCGGTTACCCGTTTTTACCAAGTAACGCGTCACCATATCGGTTGGTTCGCCTTCAATCTCACGGCCAGATTCGCGCAACTGAACCACACTCACTTGCTCACGATCGTGAATCTCACCGACCACGGTATTGATATTGCCGAACTGGTCGCGCACATCAAATTCGTAGATGGTGGCAGGCCAGAAGTAAATCAGGCCACGCCAAGCAATTAATAACAGCAAGCCAAGTACAGCAACCAAACTGATACTTACCGTACCCGCGGTCATCCATATCCAAGGCGAACCAGACTTGAACCAAGTTTTCATCTAATAAATCTCCGTCTGGTCAGCTTACATATTGCTGTATTTGTCGCGCAGACGTTGGCGCACAAATTCAGAAATCGTGTTGAAGAAAAATGTCACAATGAACAGCACAAATGCTGACAAGAACAACACTCGGTAATGCGAACTACCCACTTCAGACTCAGGCATTTCCACCGCAATGTTAGCGGACAAGGTACGCATGCCCTGGAAGATCGAGAAGTCCATCAGCGGGGTGTTACCCGTTGCCATCAGTACGATCATGGTTTCACCCACAGCACGTCCTAAGCCCATCATCACGGCCGAGAAAATACCTGGACTCGCCGTCAATATGACGACCCGAGTCATCGTTTGCCATGGCGTTGCACCCAGTGCTAATGAACCATTCGACAAGTGGCGCGGCACACTAAATACCGCATCTTCCGCAATGGAGAAAATGGTTGGAATAACCGCGAAGCCCATCGCAATACCGACCACCAGCGAGTTACGTTGGTCGAAGCTAATGCCTAATTCGTTGGTAATGTAGCTGCGAGCATTGCCGCCCATTAACCACACTTCTAACGTTGGGCTAATGGCAAAGCTGAACCAAGTGAGGAAAATAACCACCGGAATGAGAAATGCAGCGTCCCAACCTTCAGGAATCTTTTGCTTCAGCCGTTTTGGCATTTTATGGAAACCATAAGCTGCAGCCAGGAACCCAGTAGGAAGGACAATCAACAAGGTCATTACGCCCGGCAAATTGTTTTCCATTAATGGCGCTAACCACAGGCCTGCCAAGAAACCCAGAATAACGGTCGGCAGCGCTTCCATGATTTCGACGGTTGGTTTCACATAAGTGCGCATTTCCGGCGCCATGAAATACGCCGTATAAATTGCACCGGCAAGCGCCAACGGAACGGCAAAGAGCATGGCGTAGAAGGCGGCCTTGATGGTACCGAATGAAATCGGCACCAACGACATTTTGGCTTCAAAGTCATCACTACCAGAGGTGGACTGCCAAATGTAGTCTGGCTCGCTGTAACCTTCGTACCAAACCTCAGTCCACAACGCATTCCAGGTTACTTCTGGGTGCGGGTTGTAGATTTCCACATAACTAATCTGACCGGCTTCTTCCACGAGGACGGAATCAGCCCGTGGCGAAAACACAATTTGGTCGATCGCGTCATTCGCCAACTTTTGGGTCACCAGCCGGGTGTCACCGGTGGAATGAAATAGCGACAGTTTACCGTCATCCGTTCCGGCCAAGAAGCCACGGCGGAAAAACTCAGAGGCCAACACACTGACATTGGCGCCAGCATCAAAATCACGAATACGAGTGAATTCACGGCCGTTTTCAGTCCGCACCTGGAACCACTGGCTGATAATACCACCCTGCTCCGCAATCAAGATGGACGAAGCGCCCGACAGCAAGCCCATTGCGGTCAGTTGTTTCTTACCAAAGTCCAAGGTTTGAATGCGGCTAATGCCTGATTCAGGCTCGCTGATATCGTATACGTCAACGCGATTGTCATGGCGAACAAACATCATCCGGTGATCGGGTGTGATCTTCAGCTCGTCAATATTCTGCGCTTGTGCACGAACGGCATAGTGCTCAGCAGTCCACTCCACTTCTTCGGTCATGAAGTTTTCTTCGCCAAGCAGGCGCGTCACAATCAAGCGCTCATCGGCAGTTACACCAGCAAACGTTGCTTGTTCTTCGCCTCGCTCAAACACAAACAGCTTCAGCGATTGACCTTGTTGGTCAACCACAAAGGGTTCTTCACCCAGCGGGTAACCAATGTAAGGCGTCAACTTGCGTACGTCATTTGGGAAGCTGGTACGAAAATCAGGCCGTACCACCATTGCCTTACCGGTTTCGTCGGCAATAGCATAGGTCTGCATCGCAGGCGTGGTGGACGCTAAGACCAACTCACCTTGCAGCTGCGGTAACGCTTCTGTAGCAATGATTTCGCCACTATCAAACCCTTTATTGGCTTGGCGTGCAGCGAAAAACACAACGTCTGCATTCGACGTCAAACGGAATCCAATTTCATTTTGCTCTTCAATACCTAGGGCCAGCGTTTTACCAGCACCAGGAATCGCAAATGTTTCATGCTGTTCCAGCGTAACGGGCCGGAACACCGGGAAAACAACATAGAGCAAATAGAAGAAAATCAGCAGTAGTGCCACCAGAACCATTACACCGCCAGCGGTAACACCGTAGCGAGCGATTTGGTCTTTTAAAAGGCGCACACGACTGGCCGCTAACAAGTTATGAGCGGAGTCGGCCATCTTAAACCTCAAAGTGAATAAAGCTGCGCAGATTATATTTTTGCAATATGACAGATTTGTTACAAAGAGGGGTGTAATAGAAGTTTATTACGAGTTACTGCAATCACATCAAATAGAATGCGAAATCATGCTGATTTTATTACAAAATCTATTAGACTGAAATCGTTGTTCAGTCAGCAGATCGTTAGCAAATCATGCTGTCACCACCCGAACACTGTAATATTTGATGGCTAATTCGATGCAATTGGCCACAACCCGAACAAAAGTGCCGGAGAAATCGCCATGAAAACTATCGTTATTTCAATTTTAGGGCCAGACCGAGCTGGCATCGTTGACGACATCTCTCAAAGCTTAATGGCGCACCATGGTAATTGGCTCGGCTCCAGCATGAGCCTTATGGCGGGTCACTTTGCCGGTATTGTTGAAGCAAATGTGCCAGAAGCAGAGTTAGCCTCGTTGCAACAAGCGCTGGGCCAACTTGCCAACTTAACCGTTCATGTTGCCGACGGTTGTGCCGAGCCAAGCTCAACAACCACGTCACTTGAATTTGTCGTTACGGCCAATGATCGCCCCGGCATTGTTCAACAAGTTTCCGCTTGTTTAGCCCAGCTCAACGTCAACGTGCTGTTACTCGAAACCGAATGCCAACCAGCGGCTCATTTTGGTGGCAATTTATTTCAGGCGCGCATTGTTGCGGCGCTACCCGAAGGCGTGGATGAATCTAGCGTCTGGGATGCGCTGGAGTCCCTATCAGATGATCTGATGCTCGATAAAGATCGACCGTGACACATAAGTGTCACAAAACTAGCGCTGGCTCAGCGTAAAATACGCCGGTAATTTTTGCTACATCAAGAGGACGTTATGGATACCCCTAAGCTGCACGTTGAAAAGGAATTAAGTTGGCTGTCATTTAACGAGCGGGTTCTGCAAGAAGCGGCCGATAAAAATGTTCCTATCATTGAGCGTGTCCGATTCCTGGGTATATTTTCCAATAACCTCGATGAGTTCTTCCGAGTTCGAGTTGCCAATGTGCGTCGCCGGATTTTGATTGAAGGCCCCGGCGCCAAAAGTGACAAGACCAAGCAACTGCTTACCGCCATTCAAGACAAAGTCCTCAAGCTCAATCAAGCGTTTGATGAAATCTACATGGATATCATCATTGGTTTAGCACGCCACAATATCTTTCTTATTAATGAAGAACAGGTCTCCGATCAGCATGGCCGTTGGTTACGCAAATACTTTCGCGATAACGTGTTACCGCAAATTGCGCCCATTGTGGTGACCGACAAAGTCGATCTGACGCAGGTATTGAAAGACGACCTCACGTATTTAGTCGTGTCATTAAAATCGTCAGACTCAACGCAATATGCACTAATTGAAGTCCCATCGGATCGTGTCTCGCGCTTTGTTAACTTGCCGCACGAAAAGGGCCGTAAAAAGAAGAGCATGATCTTGCTCGACAATATGATTCGCTATTGCCTTGATGATATTTTCCAAGGCTTTTTCGAATATGACTCGGCTCAAGCCTTTTCCATCAAAATGACGCGCGATGCCGACTTTGATTTGAGTGAGGATGTTGATCAATCGATATTGGAGCAAATGTCCGGCGGCTTAAAACAACGCTTAACCGGCAAGCCGGTGCGTTTTGTTCATGACCGCGAAATGCCCATGTCGATGGTGGAATTCATTAAATATCGTTTGGGTATTTCCTCGTTTGATTCGGTGATCCCCGGTGGCCGGTACCATAACTTCCGTGATTTCATTGGCTTTCCGAATGTTGGCCGAGCCTACTTAGAAAACCCTAAACTGCGTGCCTTAGATAGCGCTGATTTCGATCGCCACACCACGGCTTTTGAAGCCATCAATGAAGGCGATATTTTGTTGTACTACCCGTACCACAAATTTCGTTACTTCACGGAATTCCTCCGCCAAGGCGCGTTTGATCCCGCCGTCAAATCAATCAAGATTAGTATTTATCGAGTTGCCAAAAATAGTCAGGTCATTAAATCGCTGATTGACGCGGTGGAGAACGGTAAGCGAGTCACCGTCGTTGTTGAGCTGCGAGCTCGATTTGACGAAGAAGCCAATATTGATTGGGCACGCACCCTGACCGAGGCCGGTATTAAGGTTGAATTTGGCATTGCGGCACTCAAGTGCCACACCAAGTTATGCCAAATTACTCGGCGCGAAAACGGCAAAGATGTCCGCTACTGTCACATCGGTACCGGCAACTTCCACGAGAAAACAGCCCGGATCTACACCGACTTCAGCCTGTTTACCAAGCATCAAGAAATTAACGATGAAGTTAACAACGTCTTTGATTTCATTCTTCATGCATATAAGCGTTACCGCTTTAAGCACCTGATCGTCAGCCCCAACGATACGCGCCGCAGGCTGTATAAGCTGATTGATCAAGAAATTGAGTTTGCCCAACTCGGCAAGAAAGCTGAAATCTTCATCAAGATTAACAACCTGGTTGATGTCGGCATCGTCAATCGACTGTACGCAGCGAGCAATGCAGGCGTCAAAGTTCGCATTATTGTTCGCGGCATGTGTTCGTTGATACCTGGCCTGCCCGGCTACAGTGACAACATTCAGGCCATTAGTATTGTCGATCGGTTCTTAGAGCACCCTCGGGTATTTAGCTTCCGCGCCAATGGTACTCACGAAACCTTTATTTCATCGGCGGATTGGATGACTCGAAATATTGAAAATAGAGTTGAGGTCGGTGTACCGGTTTATGATCCGCGTCTGAAAAAACTGATTCTAGACATTCTTGAGCTGCAGTGGTCGGACCGAACCAAGGCCCGCGTGATCGACATTGAGCAAACAAATCCGTATAAACCTAGAGGTAACAAGAAGAAAATCCGCTCGCAAATTGCGACGCACGATTTCCTAAAGCTATACGAAGAGAAGTCTAAAGGTCGTGGAAAATAACTCAATTACTACTGACAGCCCGGACAATGTATTAGTCGCACTTGATCTGGGTTCCAACAGTTTTCATATGGTGATTGCCCGTATTGTTGAGGGCAATCTACAAATTCTTTCTCGCCACAAAGAAAAAGTTCGCCTTGCCGCCGGCCTTGATGAACACAATCATCTCGACGATGCCGCCATGCAACGAGGCTTGCAATCGTTAAGCCGATTCAATGAGCGGCTTCAGCCATTCGACACCACCAAGGTGCGCATTGTTGCCACCCACACCCTTCGCAAAGCCAGCAATGCTCGAGACTTTCTCCGTCAAGCCGAAACCGTACTGTCACACCCGGTTGAAGTAATTTCTGGTCACGAAGAAGCCCGTTTGATTTTAAAAGCCGTGGCACATGCAGAAGTAACTGAGGACAAAACGCTCATCATTGATATTGGTGGCGGGAGTACCGAGTTGGCGCTGGGCTTACAGCAAGATGTATTGCAACTGGCTAGCCGCACCATGGGCTGCGTCAGTTATACCCAGCAATTTTTTGCCGACGGCATTAGCAAAAGTGCGTTCAAAAAAGCCATCTTAGCGGCACAGCAGCAGCTTGAGCCCGTTATCGATCATTACAGGCGTACCGGTTGGTCGCAGGTTCTCGCTACTTCTGGCACCGCGTCAGCGTTGGCGGCTTGCGCACAGGAAATGGGCTTTGGCGACATCTCCTCCGACAGTCTTAAAGAACTGCAAAAGGTGCTGATCGATCAACAAACGGATGTAACTATCAAAGGTGTTTCCGCCGATCGCATGCAAGTATTGGCCGGCGGCCTTGCCATTATGTCAGCCATCGTCGCGGCACTAGGAATTGAGTCGGTTCGATATTCACCTGCAGCTTTGCGAGAAGGTGTACTGTATGAGATGCATGGTGGCATGGAGCACAGTGATGTGCGCCGTCGCACTCGCGAGAGCTTAATGGCGCGCTACACCGTTGATCAGCAACAAGCTGAGCGCGTTACTGAAGTTGCCATCTGGCTGTGGCAGCAAGTCAAACAAGACTGGTCATTGCCGGATTCATCGTTAAGTTTAATTCGGCATGCCGCTTATCTTCATGAAATTGGCTTGAATATCAACTCGTCGGCTATTCAGCGACACTCGGCCTATATCATTGAAAATACCAACCTGCCCGGCTTTAACCGCGATGAGCAGTTAGTGCTCGCAAATCTTGTCCGATTCCACCGCAAGCGTCTACAACTGAATCAATTGCTGCCAATAGAGCAGTTAATGAAGGACAAAACACTCGTTCGCTTGATTCGTCTGTTACGGATAGCCGTGCTACTAAACCTTGGTCGACAAG
Organism: Neiella holothuriorum; assembly: GCF_019457915.1. Taxonomy (GTDB): domain Bacteria; phylum Pseudomonadota; class Gammaproteobacteria; order Enterobacterales; family Neiellaceae; genus Neiella; species Neiella holothuriorum. The sequence goes on along the minus strand of NZ_JAHZSS010000027.1, from coordinate 25,957 downwards.
GCTATGCACAACCTAGCAACGTGGCTGTGGATGGTAAGAGCATGACGCTGACTTTCGCTCAGGAAACCTTGGAAAGCCAGCAACTGTTATGCATGGATCTTGATCGGGAAGTCATGCAACTCAGCGCTGCGGGCTTTTCCCTCAATTATCTCGCTGGTTAAGCAACCTCAAGCGGCTTCGTGATTATGGTGCTCAATCTGCTCGTTGAGTGCTCGCCGAGCCGCTCTCAAGCCGGCAACCATCGAAAACTTGTCGGCCTGCAAATAGCTGTTTTCTAACGTCCACAACGCATTATCCAGGTGAACTTGCTCGACGGTTTCTAACGCCGTGAAGATACGGCTGATTTGGCTACATTGGTGGGCTAAAGGCAAATTGGGTAACGCTTGCTGCGGTGAAACATAATGCTCGCGGCAGCTCCGCATAGACTCAAATATTTCAGCCAGTTTCACGAGTTGTGGCAATAGTTCTTGTGGTGGCGTGTGCATGGGTGTGTCCCCTATTTTTTTATATTTAGCCGAACTGAGTACATTGGCATGGTTGATGTTCACCTGCCTATTCAAGCTTGGTGAAACAACGTCTAGCAGTTCGTGTATTGAACATAGAAAAGAGGGGTTTCTTACACCAGTCGACCTAATTGATCCCGATCAAATCGAACGAAATTGGTCAGACAGGTTGGGCCAGCAAGTTGAAACTTGTGATCTGAACGTATTACGACTACCGCATTCAGCTAAAACATAAATACAAAAAAACCGGCCGAAGCCGGTTTTTTCAATTTAACCCGAGCGGGTTAATTACAGCAGACCCAACTTTTTCAGGTCGGCATTTGCCACTTTAGCAGGTACAGGAATGTAGCCGTCTTTCTCAACAACAGACTGACCTTGCTTAGACAACATGTACTTGATGAACTCAGCTTCCAAAGGCGCTAGATCGCGGTTCGGGTGCTTGTTCACGTAAACGTATAGGTAGCGAGATAGAGGGTACTCACCAGTCAAGGCTTTTTCCATTGTCGCAGGAACGAAAGGACCACCTTTCTTAGACAGAGGAACAGCTTTAACACCTGAAGTCAGGTAACCGATACCTGAGTAGCCAATGGCGTTCAAAGAAGCAGATACAGACTGAACAACAGAAGCAGAACCTGGTTGCTCATTTACAGACGACTTGAAGTCACCTTTACACAAGGCTTTGCTCTTGAAGTAACCGTAAGTGCCCGATACAGAGTTACGACCGTACAATTGGAAGTCACGTGAACTCCAATCGCCGCCCAGATCCAAATCACCCCAGTTTTCAACCTCAGAACCACCACACTTGCCAGTGCTTGAGAAGATGGCGTCAACTTGCTTGATGGTCAAACCGTCGATTGGGTTATCTTTGTTGATGAATACAGCCAAGGCATCAATCGCAACGCGAACCGGCGTTGGCTTGTAGCCGTATTTTTTGTCGAATGCTTCGATTTCACCGGCTTTCATCTTACGGCTCATTGGGCCGAAGTTTGAAGTACCTTTCTCGAGTGCTGGTGGAGCAGTAGAAGAACCTGCCGCAGTCACTTCAACGGTAACGCTTGGATAGAAATCATCACGGAATTCTTGGGTCCACAATGACATCATGTTTGCCAGTGTGTCAGAACCTGTTGATGAGATCTTGCCCGAAATACCGCTTACTTGTTTGTAGTCTGGTAAGTCTTTATCTAGAGCAACAACGTTAGCCGAGAATACTGCAACAGCAGTTAGGCCAAGTGTTGCAGCAACTTGTTTGAGTTTCATAGGGACTCCGTCTGGAAATGTTCCATTTGAAAAAATTCGGGCTCAGTATTACGCGGCGCCATGACAGTTAGATTAACCTTTTATGACACTTTTGTTTCAGTGAAAAATATAGCCTAACTTGTTATTTTTTAAAGGTAAGAGAAGCTGGAATGACAAAGCTAAAGGTGGTTCCAACGGTTAATTCAGACTCAATATCAAGACTAGAGTCATGATGACTTAAGGCATGTTTAACAATAGCTAAGCCTAAACCTGAACCACCCGTTTTACGCGAGCGAGCCTTATCAACCCGATAGAAGCGTTCGGTAAGTCGCGCTAAATGCTTGGGCGCGATACCGTCGCCATCATCGGTCACCGAAAACTTTGCGCCGGTAGGTGTTGATTGCCAAAGAACATCAATCTGGCCACCATCAGGGGTGTAATGCACCGCATTAAAAATAAGGTTCGAGAAGGCGCTGCGCATCTGCATGAGATCACCGCGCATTATCAAGCCCGGCTCAGCATTTAGCTGAATCGACAATTTGTGCTCATCGGCTAGCGCTGTCGCCTCCTTGGCGATGACCGCAAGCAACTCCGGCACATCAATATCATGGCTGGTATCAGGCCGATCGTTGGCTTCAATCTTTGATAGCGTTAATAGTTGAGAGACCAACGAGTCCATACGATGCGTTTGCTCTAGCATCATTGACTGCGCTTTTTTCCACATTTCCGGTGACATGGTTTGCGGATCTTCAAGCATTTCAATGTAGCCCTGCACCACCGTCAGCGGTGTGCGCAATTCATGGCTGACATTGGCAACAAAGTCGCGGCGCATTTGCTCTAAGCGAAGCCATTGGGTGACATCTCGTACCACCAGCAAGATCTGCTTCTTGTCGTAGGGCATGCGACGAAACTCGATCATCCGCATTGGCTCCGCCGGTGACGGAAATACCATCAGATCGGGGCCATCTTTCGAATTGATGTATTCGATAAACTCAGGATTACGGATCAAGTTATCAATGCGCTGTCCCGCATCTTCCGGCCAACGGAGGCCAAGCAGGCGCTGCGCCAGTTGATTCGACCAAACAATCGAGCGGTCTTTGCGGATCACCACGGCGCCATCAGGCAGCGCTTCTGCACCGCGGCGGAATCGTTTGAGTAAGCGAGCTAAATCTTTGCGGCGGCGGCGATTACGTTGCTGTAGTCGATAGAGACCATCATAAATAACTCCCCAAGAGCCAGAGCCAGCCGGAGGAGCAAACCGTTTGTCGCGCCAAAGGTAAGAAGATAAGCGCTTCATATGGCGGTAATGCCAAACTAACAGGCCAAGTGCAGTGCAGCCTGCCAGCACTCCAGGCGCATCAAACAGCAAACCGAAGAGCGCAGCCACTGCAAGCATTAGCAATACAGTGCCCAGCGTTCCCCAGCCAATTGAGCGTTCTCTCATTAAGAATCCGTCGTGTGTTAAACGCGCGCTGAAAAGCGGTATCCCGCGCCACGAACCGTTTGAATCATTTTGTCGTGGCCATTGTCTTCAATCGCTTTTCGCAAACGACGAATATGAACGTCTACGGTACGATCTTCAACATAAATATTTGTGCCCCAAACCTGGTCGAGCAGTTGCTCACGGCTATAAACCCGTTCAGGGTGAGTCATGAAGAAGTGCAGCAGTTTAAATTCCGTTGGCCCCATGTCCAGCGCATCATCACCACAAGTCACTCGGTGACTAACAGGGTCTAGGCGTAGCCCTTGGATTTCCACCTGCTCATCGAGGCCAGTTGGATTGACCCGACGGATCACGGCTTTGATTCGCGCCATCAGCTCGCGTGGCGAAAAGGGTTTGGTGACGTAGTCATCCGCGCCAACTTCCAAGCCGCGGATCTTATCCTCTTCTTCACCCCGAGCGGTCAGCATGATGATTGGGATATGACGCGTGAATTCGTCTTTTTTCAATTTTTTGGCAAACTGAATACCGCTACCGCCGGGTAGCATCCAGTCGAGTAACACAAGATCCGGGTAGGGCTCTGTTAACTGTTGCAGAGCTTCATCAAAGTCTTCTGCTTCAACTGCTTGATATCCATGCTGATCCAGTACAAAAGTCAGCATTTCTCTGATAGGTGCTTCATCTTCCACTACCAGCACTCGTCTAGCCATAATATGTCACTTAGCCTCAGCAATTACGCTCGCGTACCGAATATAGGTAAGCGGCAATCTATAAATCTTGCCGTATTATTCGGTTGAATAATGTCACTTTTATGACAGTTGTTACAGATTTTAGCGATATTCAAAACCACTTGAAGGAAAAATGATGAAATTGCACCGCTCAGACGCCAAGTCAAAGTCGCGCTGTATTGCAGATCTCAAACACAAAAAAGCCCCGCAGAATAAGGTTTCAGCGAGGCTTTCGGGCAACGATGGCTCGATTTAGAATAGGTGAATTAGACCTACACCAAAGTATTCGTCATCATTTTTCTCTTCGGCATCAAGATCGAATGAAGTACCGAAGGCGTACAGTGTTGTGCTTTTCGCTAGCTTGTAATCAACGCCAACATTGATTGCCTCACCGGCAGAACCTTTGCCAGCTAAGTCCATATCAGAATCTTGGTATTGAACCTTGAACAGTAAGTCATCACTAGCCTTGTAGCCTGCGTTGAACAGATAGCCATCGCCATCTTGGTCAACTTTGTCAGAACGATCTGACTCAGAATCTTGATACATGGCACCCAGCTGAATGTCAGCCCATTGACCGTATGCTGCAACACGGAAGCTCGTTACACCAAAGACTTCGGCATCATAGGCAGCAGACGCATACCAGTTACCATTCTTCCAGCCTTTGTCACCGTAGCTAACGGCCAAAGAGAACGCATCACTACTCGCGCCGTTGTCTGAGGCATCAGATTGCTTCGAGTTGCCTTCGAGGATGTAAGTCGCTGCAAACTGCGCTTTACCCCATTTAGGAGACGTGTAGTGCAAGCTTTCTTCGACGCGGTTTTCGCCAGCGAACAGACCTGCAATATCGCCATTGATGTCGCCAAAGCGGTCAATCTTGCCTTGAGCGGTTTTAAAAGCACTGTCTTTACGGCCTAACAGTAGCTCACCCATTTTCTTGCTACGCAAGCCAACGTATTGGTTACGCGCTTTAATGTTGTCTTCATCTTCATCAATGTTTACTTTGAATTCCAGCAAGTAAACGGCAGACAAATCGTCGTTCACAGGCGCGACGCCTTTGAGGCCAAAGCGCGAGTGGTGACTTTTTACTTCAGTAGTAGAGCTACCTTCATCAGTCGATTGAACGGTTACGTTGATTTTGCCATATACGGTTGGCATTAAATCAGCTTGAGCCGCCACTGCAAGAGGGCTCATGAGCATCAGGGCGCTGCAAAGTGTTTTCATAATTATGTTTCGCTTTTGTTAAAAGTGCGCACAGTGTATCTCGGCTAAGCTTCGTTTTCATTTGACAAGTATCAAGCGAACACAAAAAAGCGGAGCCTTAGCTCCGCTTGTATTTATCTGCTTTCTAGGCCTTTGGCTTAGAACTTATGTTCAATACCTAAACCCACATAAGTTTCTTCATCGATCGTTTTGCCCGCATCGTTGGTCGCGTCTTTATCGAGATCACGCAGCGTTGCATAGGCAAACAACTTGGTAGGCTTAGCCAACTTGTAATCGGCACCCAAGCTGATTGATGTTGGATCGGCACTCGCCTCTTCCATGGTTTGGTATTGAGCTTTGAATGTCCATGCATTCATGTTGTAGGCAACACTGGCCATGTAGCCGGTGTAGTCGTCATCACCATCAACTGGCTCTTCGTTCTGAACCATAGCGCCCAATACGAAGTTACCAACTTTACCTTGGATGGTACCGCGGATGACGTCGTGCGCATCGATTTCACTGTCGTACGCAACAGAGGCGTAGAAGTTAGACTTCTTCAGCGACGAATCACCGTACATCACGGCTGTAGAGAAGCCCGTTTCGTCGTTTTGCTTGTTGGAGTTTTCAGTCGCGTAGGTAACGCCAAACTGGAAGCCATTATACTTAGGCGACTTGTAAGTCACGGTTTGGTCTAAGCGGTTTTCGCCTTCAAACAACGATTTGATATCCGCGTCCAAATCACCGAACAAATCCACTTTACCTTGCGATTGCTTCAACATGGTGTCGTTTCGGCCGACGAGCAGTTGACCGAAGTCACCTTGAATACCAACCCATTGATTACGCGCATCAATGTTATCGCCTTCAGAGTCAGCAATATTGACTTGGAATTCCAAGGTGTAAATAACGTCTAGAGAGTCGTTGACCGCAGCTCCGCCTTTGATACCGAAGCGAGAAGCATTTGATTTCAGCTCAACTTCACTGCCATCAGTGCCCTTGTCATCTGCAGATTGAACAGAGGTATTGATTTTGCCGTAGACCGTGATCGGCTCCAGGGCAAACGCAGGCGCAGCCAAACCGGCCGCAACGGCCAAAGCCGCAGAGGTTTTGATTAGATTCATCGCACATACTCGTTTGTTGTTCGTCAAAAAAAGAAGAAGAGTTCCAAGTCGAAACTCTAACTTGCGGCAGATAGTCGCAGAGTTATGTGACATTTTTATTTCAACAGAGTGAATAAAAACCAACACGTTGACATTCAACAAAAACAACAGCAATTGATAACCTGCTGTTATCAAATTGGCTTCAGAAACCGGCAAAAATACTGACCGGTATAGTAAAAGGCCCTATCTGCGAATGAGATAGGGCGAGAAGTTGCTTGCGATCGCACTGCTGCCCAGTGCGATCGGTATGGCGTGATGGCTAACGTTTACACTAGCCCTATCGGAATAAAACCTGCTCGCGCTGACACCATCCGATGGTAAGTTTTGCTAGCACCCAAGCAATGAATCCGGCGTTTAGCCAAATGAGTACCAAGTAACCCCAGTTCATCGTGCCCTTGGCCAATTCCTTAATAGCGAGCGCAACGTTCGACAATGGAATCATGGCCCAGACGAAGTCCATTTCAATGCCCGGCAAAGACGCCAACAGCAGAGGTAAAAATGGAATCGTGAAAGCAAATCCCATGTAGTTCTGCGCTTCTTTAAAGCTGCGCGCATAAAATGAAATCGCCATCATCAACGATGCGAAGATGACGCAGGCGGGCATGACGGTCAGCAGGATCAACATCAGATCGACAATCTGAAAGCTTTGCATTGCTTCCTGCACAACTTCTATGCCCAAACCATAAGCCGCAGCGGCACTCCAGCCCGTCAAACTAATCAACATCAACGCCGCGGCAACAAAAGCCGTGGTCGCCACCAACGCGATTTTGGCAATCACCAACTCAGCGGTGGTTAATGGCAGCATCAATAAGGTTTCGAGGGTTCCGCGCTCTTTCTCACCAGCACCAATATCAATGGCCGGATAAATCGCGCCCGATAAGGCAACAAGGAGCATGATGTAAGGCAAGATGCCTCCAATAGCTTCACCAATGGTTTCGCGTTCATCAGCAATGGACTGCTTTTGCAACTTAATGGGCTCAAGCCATTGATCCTGTTGATCATCGGTCATGCCTTGCTGAGCCAATTGCTTACGATGCCAGCTTTTGGCTAAATCAGCCTTGACGCGTTCTACCAGCCGTTCGCCACGAGAAAACACTTCTGCGCCGTTGTAATGCAATAACCAAGTGGCATTCGGCATTTCCCCAGACACTTCCAATACGATATCGACCGTACCTTGCTGCAGAGCTTCTTGAGGCGATAAATCTGGCGCTAAGGTTTGCCGCTGCAAGCCCTTCTGTTTGTTAAGCGCAGCCACCACGGAATAACCGTCAAGCTCACCCCGCACTTCATAGTTGATGGCCTGCTGTTGCTTTGAACTCGCAATTGCTGCAGTTGCACCGGCACCTATGGCCATTAAAGCCGGCATAATCACTAACGGCGTGAGAATCATGGTCATCATGACGCGGCGATCACGGGTTAGTTCAAGTAATTCTTTTAAGTAAAGCTGCCACATTATTTCGCTACTCCCAATTGCAAGCACCCACGAAGCGCCGCCACTAAGGAGTCGGCCTGATATTGGCTTAAGAATTCTGCTTCGGTACCAAAAAAATTACGCTGACCCTGATGAATCACCAAAATGCGGTCGCACAAAAGTTGCACTTCATCCATGTGATGGGTGGCAAACAGCACGGTTTTACCGGCCTGTTTTTGCTGCTCAATGCAAGACAATACTTGTTCAGTGGCAACAATATCTAAACCCGTGGTGGGTTCATCAAAAATAACCAGCTGCGGATCGTGCACCAACGCTCGGCCAATGGCGGCTCGTTGACGCATTCCGGTTGAAAGCTCGATGACTTTGCGATCGATAAAATCGGATAAGTTGAGTTGCTGGCTGAGTTTGTCGATCTGTTGATTGGTTTGCTCGCTTGTTAAACCATAGCTGCGGGCAAAAAAATTGAGGTTTTCACGTACCGTGAGGCGCTCATATAGCCCCTTACTGCCACTCAGAAAACCGAGCTGGCGGCGATAGTCGCGGCTGTCACCTTCCGCCGATGCTAAATCAGTTTCGATGTTGCCCGAATCGGCCTTTAATATGCCAGAAAGTAGCCGTAAGGTTGTTGTTTTACCAGCGCCGTTAGCGCCGAGCAAACCGATGACTTCACCAGATTTAGCATCAAAACTAATGTTGGACAGGGCCTGAAACCATTTACCATCAAGCCGATCCTTCGGCACATTTGCTTTTTTGTCGACCTTAAAGCGCTTCGACAAATTCTCTACTCTCATCATTCCATTGATCCTTGTCTTGAATTTTTAACTGCCAATTGATGCCGCCAGTCTACATAGACGGGTTGTTTTTGTTAAGCTGCCCTCACAACATCGGCTCGAACAACGTAGACCAATAACCTCATGAACTACCACATCATTCCAGTTACCGACTTTATGCAGAACTGCACCATTTTATGGTGTGAGCAAAGCAAAGATGCTGCCATTGTCGATCCCGGCGGCGACGCCCAAAGTTTAGTGGCCTATATCGAACAACAGCAATTAACTGTACGAAAAATTCTGCTAACCCATGCGCATATTGACCATGCGGGAGCAACAGCAGAGTTGGCAGCAAAGTTCGACTGTCCCATTGAAGGCCCTCACCAAGACGACAAGTTTTGGATTGATGCCTTACCCCAGCAAAGTCAAATGTTTGGTTTTCCGAAAGTCGATGGTTTTTCACCCACACGCTGGCTTAATCAAGGCGATGAGATCACGGTTGGCCAACACACATTAGAGGTGCGTCATTGCCCTGGGCATACTCCGGGTCATGTGGTGTTTGTCGATCAAGCGGCGAAGTTTGCCATTGTTGGCGATGTGATATTTAAGAATTCTATTGGTCGTACCGATTTTCCTAAAGGCGATCACGCCACCTTGATTAACGCAATCAAGCAGCAAATTTTATCGCTCCCCGATGACATGACCTTGTTACCAGGACACGGCCCAACCACCACGGTGGCTCGCGAGCGACAAAATAATCCTTATATTCGCTAGTGAGTTAGCTCTCACAACATCAAATCACTGGGTTGTATGCTTGTTACAGCAGCAACTTTGTGGCTCAATAACCGCCCTTTTTTGGCAACTGGCAAAGGCTCCTTATGTGGTTTAAGAACCTGATTTTCTATCGTTTTACCAAACCTTTTGATTTGTCAGATGACAAATTCGAACAAGCATTGAACGAATTTGCGTTTCACCCATGTGGCTCACAAGACATCAGCCAGTACGGTTGGACGTCACCGTTTGGCCAAAATCAAGATGCCTTGATGCATGTGGCCAACGATTGCTTTTGGATCTGCGCACGCAAAGAAGAAAAAATTATTCCAGCGTCAGTGGTGAAAGAAGAAGTAGAAGACAAAGCCGCTCAAATCTCAGATGCCGAGCAGCGCAAAGTCAGCAACAAAGAAAAGCAGCAAATGAAAGACGAGGTGATCACCACCTTGCTGCCACGTGCGTTTAGTCGCTTTTCATCAACCTCTGCGTTTATTGATAAGAAAGAAGGCTTGTTGGTCGTTGACGCCTCCAGCCATACAAAAGCTGAAGAGTTATTGGCACTGCTGCGCAAGAGTTTAGGTACGTTGCCAGTATTACCTGTCGAAGTGATGCAAGCGCCCGCCTACGTGATGACTCAGTGGCTAGAAAATGGCACCTGCCCTGCTCCACTTCAAGTCACCGAAGAAGCCGAGTTGTCAGAGATTGGCGATGAAGGAGCACTGGTTCGCTTCAAACGTCAGCCGTTAGATAGCGATGAAGTGAAGGTTCACTTAGAAGCAGGCAAGCAAGTGGTGAAACTTTCGTTGATGCTCGATGAGCGCGCTGAATTTATCATTCAGGATGATTTAACGGTCAAGCGCTTGAAGTTCACGGAAATCATCACCGATGAGAATGAAGAAGTCGGTACAGATGATCCGCTAGCGCGGCTAGATGCCGATTTTACCTTAATGTGCGCAGAGATCCGCGACTTAATCAAAGCCTTACTCAGCGCCATGGGCGGCGAATTGCTACCCGAGCAACGCTAAGACCAACAGCATGGCCGTTTGAGTAATTCAAACGGCCGGCATGTTATTCGTACAAGGTGCGCTCTTGCGCTAATTTAGTAACAAACTCAGGGCTTAGGAAAACGTCCGTCGAATTAATCACGCCCTTATCAACGTAATACTCTAGCTCTTCCTTCACATCGACCTGATGTTCGCTGTACTGCAAATACAAGTGTCCCAAACGGATAAAGTCTAAGTATTCAACCTCATCACTTTGGAAGCTCTGGTTACGCCACTGCCAAACCACACGAGCAAAATCTTCACCGAGATTCCAGTGACGCACAATATGGACACCCACCGTACAACTTAATTGTTCAATGGCGTTTTCCAAAAATGCGGTAGAAATCATGTCCGGCGTTTGAACTTCAATTTCAGTCAAAATCGGCAAAGCACCAATTTCGTGAAGCAAACCAGCTAGCGCCAATCGGTCACGGGAAATATGACTTTTCTTGTGGGTCGTGAGGTAATCTTCAGCAACAGCAACTGCGGCACAAGAGACGGAAATACTCTGATGCCAGACCTTACGCAAACAACTTTTTATGGTCTGATTTGACGAGATAAACAGTTGCTCAAGCGCCATGGCAATGGCGACATTTTTAATCGCCCGCAAGCCAATCCGAAATACCGCGGTAGAAACCGAGTCGATATTGGCAGAGCGGCTGTTATAGGCTGTACTCGCCACGCGAATGATTCGAGCCGACAACGCCGTATCAGTCGACACGACCCGAGCAATGTCATGCAACGTACTTGCAGGATCATCAGCAACATCTCGAATTTTTACCGCAACCTCAGGAAGAGTGGGTAACACTAGGGCATCCTGCCGAATCTTCTCGGTTAAAATACCGAGTAATGCACTTTCAGTAGACATAATTTCCTTTTTATCTTTTTTATCTGTCTGGCCAGTCAGTTGTGGACTGAACTCCGCTTGCTCTGTGATTCGAAGAGAAGGCTCACAGTGGTTAAACTATCATCAAATTTGCATGGCGACGGGTTCAGACGTAGAATCGCGCGCCGGTTTAATATAGTTCAATAGTTCAACTTTAATTGAGTGAGGCTCCATGTTCAGCCCTGAATTGCTTTCGCCTGCGGGCACCTTAAAAAACATGCGGTACGCATTTGCTTATGGTGCAGACGCAGTATATGCGGGCCAGCCTCGCTACAGTCTTCGAGTTCGTAATAACGAATTCAATCACGAAAACCTTAAAAAAGGTATTGATGAAGCGCACTCTCTTGGCAAAAAGTTGTATGTGGTAAACAACATTTCTCCACATAACACCAAGTTACGCACGTTTATTAAAGACCTCCAACCTGTTATCGACATGAAGCCTGATGCGTTAATCATGGCCGATCCGGGTTTGATCTCCATGGTGCGTGAACATTTTCCCGATATGCCGATTCATCTATCAGTGCAAGCTAATGCTGTAAATTGGGCCACCGTGAAGTTTTGGCAACAAATGGGGATCACTCGAACCATTTTGTCACGTGAGCTTTCACTCGATGAAATTGAGGAAATTCGTCAACGTGTGCCAGAGATGGAGTTGGAAGTCTTTGTTCATGGTGCATTGTGCATGGCTTATTCTGGCCGCTGTTTGTTATCTGGTTACATCAACAAGCGCGATCCAAACCAAGGCACCTGTACCAATGCTTGCCGCTGGAAATATGATGCCCATGAAGCCACCGAAAACGAAGTTGGCGATGTGGTTGCCGTTGATCCACGGGCTCAACAGCAAATTGAGCAACAACTTGAAAAAGTGCCAGCAACTCTAGGTGAAGGCTTACCGACAGACAAAATGTACTTGTTGCAAGAAGGCAATCGCCCCGGTGAATACATGCCAGCGTTTGAAGATGAGCATGGCACTTACATCATGAATTCAAAAGACTTGCGTGCCGTTGAACATGTAGAGCGATTGACCAAAATGGGCGTCCACTCGCTTAAAATTGAAGGCCGTACTAAGTCATTTTACTACTGTGCTCGAACCGCTCAGGTTTACCGTAAGGCCATTGATGACGCCGCTGCCGGTAAATCGTTTGATCCCAACCTACTGGCTTCGCTCGAGCATTTGGCACACCGAGGCTATACCGAAGGCTTTTTGCGCCGACATACTCACGATTCCTATCAGAATTACGACTATGGCTACTCCGTGAGCAACAGCCAGCAATTTGTTGGCGAAATAAAAGGCAGAATGCCAAACGGCTTGGTGGAAGTTGAAGTCAAAAACCGCTTCGACAAAGGCCACCGCGTTGAGCTAATGACGCCCAAAGGCAATGTCAGCTTTACCTTAGAACACTTGGAAAATAACAAAGGCGAAGCAATGGAAGTGGCACCAGGCAACGGTTATACCGTGTACTTACCGGTGCCAGAAGAAATTGATGTGAGCCATGGTTTGCTGATGCGTAATTTAGATGGCGACAGCAGCACCCGTAAGCCATTCGTTAACGCGGGTTAAGCCACACTGCTGACAACCCTTACGTGGCGCCGGCTCAACTGGCGCCACAATTTATAACCGCCCAGCCAACGCGTTATCATCTCCGTCCACCGCGACTAGCCACCTCTACCCCGAGCTGTTACATTCATGTTTTGTAATGAAGACTGATGCCTATCAGTCGACTTTAATGCGCTCAGACAAAGGGTTTAACTCAATGGCTTTCGGACCGGAAATCGACGTAACGGCCGCATCATCAAATCTCCAGCAACAACAGCATGAAGAAAATGACGCCCGTATGAGAAAACGGGTGCTAGCCATTAGTTTTGCCACCATCTTGTTGCTCGGCTTAGCCTTTGTTTGGCTCCGCTCGCCTGTTTACCAAAGCTCTGCACTGGTTCAGTTAACCTTTCCCGACGTGGGTACATTGGCGCCAGAAGCAATGGCCGAACGGGCATTTGCGGTAAGCGAGCGCAAACTGACGAGCGAAAGCGTACAAACCAATCTTCTCAATCGCCTGAACGATGGTGGTTTCGAGCTAAGCGGCGAACAACTTAATGCCATGCTGAGCTCGCACGGCGAGCCCGCCGACCGAATGCTGACCTTGTTTGTGCAAAGTGAACATCAAGATTTGCCACTCCCCGTTATTAATGAGTGGCTAGGTCTGTACTTGGCCGAATATCAGCAGCAACAAGGCGAACGGACCGACAAAAACCAGCAGCATACAAACGATAAATTGGCAGATTTAGAAGCACGGATCAGCAAGCAACGTGAGTCGATTCGCCAGTTCAGCGCCCAATATGACGTCAGCTCGATTCAACAGGAAGAGAATCGTGCCATCAACAAAATGAAAAACGTCACTTCGGCATTAAACGAAGCCGAAAAACAACAAATTCAAGCCGCTGCCCAATTGGATGCGATCAAAGAAGCTAAGCGCCTCGGCTCGCCGATCGCGAGTCCAGATGCAAAAGCACAAGCACAGCGGCTTCGTGCTTCCATTTTAAGCATCGAGCAAGAGCTGGCTGAACTCAGTGAGCGTTACACCGATAAGTACATGGCGCTTGATCCTGATATCGTCAAAAAAACGCGCAAGCGTGATTCGCAGCAGCAAGAATTGGATCAATTAACCACGCAAAGTGCAGCCCTTTACGAAACCGAAACCAAGCAAGCATTGCTTGACGCACAAGGCCGAGTCACCGCTCTAACAGCACAGCGTCAGGCGCTTCGGGATGAAACCATTGCCAGCAAAGAGCGTTTGAGCGACTACCGCAACCTTGTTGCCGAATTAGACATCTTGGAAAATCAGGCTCGCGCCCACAAAGCTAAATTGCTTGATATTGAAGTGGTTCAATCGGATGTACCTCGCATCGATGTGCTCGAATACCCTGCCGCTCCTACCTATCCGATTGGGCCTAATTACTGGCTTGATTCGCTGTGGGTGTTGCTGGCAGCAACACTCGGTGCGCTGCTGAGTTTTAAAGTACTCGCCATGGTATCGGTGCGTCGACCAACCGGTCCAACATCAGCCAACTACACCGTGGTACAAACAGGCAACGCCGCTCCGGGTTTAGGACAATCGACTAATCAACAACTTGAGCATCAACAGAATCAGTTGCTCGAGAACCAACACGTCACAACGCCAGCGATAGCACAAGCAGCCCCGCAACCGTCACAGCTTCCAAACGTGACGAGTACGCCACGACAACTATCCACGGTTGAGCTCAGCAATCTTTTCAGTCAAGCCCCAACCGATATCCAGCTGGCAATTGGTCTTATGTTATCAGGGGTCGCTCCGTCTGAATTTAGTGCGTTAAAAGGCTCACAATTCGACTCAGCGCAGCAGATGTTACATCTTTCAGGGCGATTCCAACGCTCGTTAACGTTGCCCGCATCGGTCATTGCGCTGTTACCCGAATCCTTGTCGCTTGAGGCTTCGTTATGGTTGCAAGAAGACGGTAGTCAATTAACGGTTGAAGACATTGATGCGATTTTACTCATCGCCGCCGAGGATGCAGCTCTCAGTAATCCGGCCGAAGTGACCGTCGCGGTCATTCGTCACAGCTACCTGTGCTTTATCGCGGAACAAGGGTTGAAACTTTCAGAAATGGAATCAGTCAGCGGCTACATTTCACCCAAACAATTGAGTTGGTATCGCGGCCTTAACCACACCGCCGTGCCTGAAGTGCAGTTGACGCACCCTGCGTTAGGCGCATAAACGCAGAGAAGACTTAATCAGCAGTCGATGTTCCTTTCAGCAAGGCATTGCTCCAACCAATGGCTTGCTGATAGAACTCCGGCAACTCTTTGTCGGAGATCCCTAATCGTTCGGACAGCTCTGGAATGCTATCCCAAACCGCACGCTCATAATCCACGGCGAGGTTCAGGTAAGGCGCAAGAGGACCTTGTCGGCTGACCGTCACTTCTTTGATATCTTGTGCCAGCGGTACCTTTTCCATGATGACATCGATCGGTTGGTCAAGGATCGCATCAATCAATGAGAACAACCCGGCTAAGAAAGCCCGCGATTCATGCTTAGGATTCATGGTGGCGGCAATGAGCTCACAAAAGCGAGCTCGGGTTATCGACAATCGCAACAACTCATCGGGTTTGTTTTCCGATAAGTTAGCAGCAGCGATCAGCGCTAAGAATTTACGCAACTCGGTTTCACCCAAATAGACCAACGCCTGCTTAATTGACGAGATCTCTTTTTGGTGTGAGAAAAATGACGAATTAACGAATCGTAGCAATTTATAGGTGAGCGACACATCGCGCTGAATAATGCTATTCAGCTCTGAAAAATCACAATCTTGCTGGGCAAGCTTGGCCAGTAATTCCACTAAATTGACTTGTGATGGATTCAAACCACGGCGTTGGATTACTTCTGGCCGGCTAAAGAAATAGCCCTGAAAGTAGCGAAAACCCATTTGCTTGAATTTCTCAAACTCTTCGTGGGTTTCGACTTTCTCCGCCAGCAAGTCAATATCAAAATCCAGCTTTAATTTTTTAATGGCGAGCACTTCTTTCGGCGAGCTCGCACGAATGTCGACTTTAATCATATCGACATAAGGCAGCACAGGACGCCATGCGTCCTTGTACGCGAAATCATCTAAAGCAATGCGATAACCGAGCTCTTTGAGCTTCTTACAGATTTGAACAAGCTTAGGGCCGGGTTCAATTTCCTCGAGCAACTCAATCACTACGCCCTCTTTGGGCAAAAGTTCAGGCACTCGTACGAGTAACGAAAGTTCAGGGAAATTTATAAATGCAGGGGCATCGCCAGTGATCTCATCGATCCCTAGATGCAGGTGACTACCGGCTACTAATTTGGATGTCGCTTCATGCGCATTAATTTGAGGGAATACATTGCTCAAGCTATCGCGAAACAATAACTCATAACCAACGAGATTACGCTCAACATCAACAATGGGCTGTCTTGCGACATAGATATACATAAATACGGCTACTTCAGCGGAGTGAGGGATTTTTAGCTACGTTCAGCACTTGTTAAATGTACTGATTAGCAATGGCGATAACACCTTCCGCCTGCCAGTTTAGTGACCTAACGCACTCGCTTCTAGTATTTAAACGGAAGTTTTCCCATTACTCTAGTTATTGTTGCTTTACACTTGTTCCAGTGCATCCGCCAAGTTTTTCACCGCCACCACTTCGATGCCAGCAATCGTCTGCTTAGGCGCATTGGCATAGGGCACAATCGCTTTGCTAAAACCGTGTTTAGCAGCTTCCTGAATACGTTCAATGCCGTTAGCAATCGGTCGAATTTCACCGGACAAACCAACTTCACCAAAAACCACCCAATCATGCGGGATCACGCGATCGCGAAAACTCGACACTAACGCCAGCAGCAATGCTAAATCAGCGCCCGTTTCAGCGACTCGCACGCCACCAACTACGTTCACAAAGACGTCTTGATCGGCCATTTGCAAACCACCATGACGATGCATCACCGCCAATAGCATGGCTAAACGATTTTGCTCCAAACCAACAGAGACTCGACGCGGGTTTGCCAGCGGTGAATTGTCAGCTAACGCTTGGATCTCAACCAGTAATGGGCGTGTTCCTTCCCAAACCACCATGACCACGCTACCTGCAGATTGTTCTTCCGCACGAGACAGGAAAATAGCCGACGGGTTCGATACCTCTTTCAAGCCCTGGCCGGTCATGGCAAATACACCAAGTTCATTAACCGCACCAAAACGGTTTTTAGTGCCCCGCAACGTCCGAAAACGACTGTCGGCCGAACCATCCAGCATGACCGCACAGTCAATACAGTGCTCCAGCACTTTCGGGCCTGCCAGTGCGCCGTCTTTCGTGACGTGCCCCACCATGATGATGGCCACACCCGATTGCTTTGCGTAACGAGTCAGGTACGCCGCTGATTCACGGACTTGAGAGACGCTACCAGGGGCCGATTGAATGTCGTCCAAATGCATCACTTGGATGGAATCAATCACCATGATGTCTGGCTTTTCTTCATTCGCTAAACGGCAAATATCAGCAACATTGGTTTCAGCTAACATCCGTAATTTATCGGCAGGCAATCCTAGGCGAGTCGCGCGCATGGCAACTTGTTGCAATGACTCCTCGCCGGTGACATACAGTGCATTGCGCTGTGTGGCAAGCTGACACATGACCTGCAACAGCAAGGTACTTTTACCGGCGCCGGGATTACCACCGATGAGGATGGCTGAGCCAGGAACAATGCCGCCACCAAGAACTCGGTCCAGTTCCGAAAAGCCACTACTAAAGCGAGGGACTTTTTGTAAATCGATGTCTGATAATGTTTGTACTTTAGCTGCAACCACACCCGCGTAGCCCTGCCGTGCTGCGGTTTTAGCACTGCTCGAAGCACCGCCTAAGCGAACTTCAGAAATGGTATTCCACTCATTGCATTCGCTGCACTGCCCTTGCCAGCGCGGAAAATCTGCCCCACATTCGGTGCAGACATAAGCAGTCTTCGATTTAGCCATGTGTCATCTCCGTTACGATGCTGGCATACTAAGTGCTTAGCTAATGAAATGACAACAGATTATTGACGCCCTAGGCACTGCTGGATGGACATAGAAGAATACCGCCCGATAATCGAGCAACTAAAGCCGCTGGTCAAAGATCCAGAGTTCGAGGAGCTACTGTCGCGCTTTCTGCGCTCAGAGCCCCCCCAAAAGCAATTCTTGATTAAAATGGAATTGAAGCGGTTGGCCGAGCCTTGTATTCGCGTCATTGATACCCGCAGCCGATCAGGCGAAGCCAGTCAAGAAATCAAAGCTGGTACCATGACCCACTATTTAGATGCCCCTACCCGTGCGATTTTTGATAGCCAACTCAAAATCTTTGGTCGCTATACCATGGGCGTTTATGAAGCCGTCATCGCAAAAGACAAAGCGCTCAAAGCATCAAGTAAAATGCAACGGTCTAGCGCAACCAGCGATGATGCCGTTGACGATCAACAACAGGCTATCTCGCCCATTTACAATGTACCCTTACTGCGCTTTGGTAAGAATATTAAGCGACAGTCTGAACGGCTAATCTTGTCTACAAAGGTGATGGCCATGCTCCCCGCCGACAGGGAAGTCGAAGCCTCCATCTCAGATTTTTCGATTCAAGGTCTCAAGCTAAGAGTTAATGCCAACATTTACATCATCGACAACGCAGAAATCCACATTGATTTGGGCTTTATGCGTGCCAGAGACGATCACAAACCAGGCAGTTGGCAAGCCACGTACCGTTTGTTAGGCGTACACAAACAAAATAATTTGTACAAATGGCTACGCTTAAAGCGCATCGATAACGATGCACAGTTGAGCGAGCGCATCCAACGCTACTTTGATGCCCAGCACCAGCGACTAACGGTTGATACTGACGCATCCGTAGAGTCCGTTCGAGCGCGCGGTTTTGAAGATGCTTATTTTCGACAGATGTCGGCGGCGCCGGTACTAATTGGCTTGGGCGAACATGGGTTAGAGCCACAAATCTCAATTCGTAGCGAAGCGAATAAAGCAATTTTTGATTATTGGCGCGGCCTTGATGGCAACGTCTGGTTGGGTGATGTGTTTACCCCTGCTCGCTTACGGGAAATGGCGGCTAATGCACGCAAAGGTCAAGCCACTCTATTTTTCTGCTTCAATCACTTATCAGCAGGCAAACTGAATTATTACTGTGCCAGCCATCAGCAGCTGCTCGATCATGGCCTTGCTGATTTGTTTTTAGGGTTTGCTAGTCAGCGTGATAGCTTTCGGGTGTTCTCTGCCACTATTCATACCTTATCGATTGATGATGCCGAGCGCCCCTTATCATTGCCAGATGATCAGCCCGATGTAGGTCATCGCCCAATTGATCGCATTACTCGTAATAAACTCAAGCCGCTCAAAGCGGTCATCTACCTGTTTGATGTGACGAGCCGCAGCGGCACCGCTTGCTATCGCAATAACTTCGACGCATCAGGTGGTAACCCCAACGATCTCAAGCGATATCAACTCCAAACCGGAAAAATCAATTTGCGCGAAGAGGCATTTGAATTTCGCCATCAACGCAGCGAAGTTCGATACCTCTATCGCACATCAGCCGAAGCAAAAATCGCTGAACGCGTGGCGAGCGGCACCACCCTAAATATGTCAGGTAAAGGTCTGCAAATACAGCTTAAAAAACCTTTACCCATGGCCATGGGTGACTTGATGAGGGTCAGCTTGCCACAGCTGCAAAAGCTTGATAGCAAAATCAAACTCACAGATATCCCTTATCGGGTCGTGGCGATGAACCAATCACAAACACTGATTAGTTTGCGGATTAACTCCGACACCGTGCATCCAACGGTGGTACCTTTTATGAAACGCCTGCTGAAAAACAATGCCAACAAACTGAAAAAAGCAGCTGAAAATCTCACTTTGCCCGAATACATCAGCAGCTTGCGTAATATGATGGTGCCAACACTGCCACACCCAGCCATGTTTGTCAGCCGAGTAGAAAAACGCGTCAGTATTAGCCACACCGCCAACAGTAATGATGACAATGGCTTGGTCAGCTTTTTACAGCAGTTGTTTTCGCAAACAGAACCTAAGTTTACTGATGGAGTGAACTTGACGTTTTTGCAGCGCGGAGAACGTTTTAATCAAACCATGCTCCGGCCATTGCGAGTACTTCAGGAAGGTGCGGGCATTTGCTATGTCGAATGCTTAGTCTCCGCGACGCGCAATTACCAAAGCCAAGTGGAACAAGTTAATTGCCTTTACATCATGCCCAACACGCCACCAGAGCAACTTAAAGCCTTTATTGAAGGCGCCAAAGATAAATCAGATATATTTGCTATTCGGCTTACCCTATCACGGTATAGCGATCCAGATTTAATGTCGATAAACCGCGAGTTGCACTACATCAGTGACTATGCCACGCACAAGGCTCAGGCATTAGAAAAGCAGTTAAGTGCCATCATGGGCGTTGGTGAGATCATTGATATTACAGATGAAATGTTAATCCGAGCAGGCTTACATCAACACAACTCGGATCAACAATCCGCATAACTTGACTAACTTGCTAGCAGGTAGAAAACACCTTCTAAACCATGGAATTTGATGGTCGTCGATGCCTGCTCAGCTACGACGGGCTTGGCATGGTAGGCAACGCCCATGGCTGCAGCATCCATCATCACTAAATCATTAGCCCCATCACCTGCCGCTACCGTTTGACTACTGGCAATACCAAATTGCTCAGCCAGCTCTAATAGCGTGGATGCCTTGCGCTGCGCATCAATAATGTCGCCCAAGACTTTGCCCGTCAGCTTGCCGTCAACGATTTCCAATTGATTAGACACCGCGGCGTCCAACGGTAACGTTTCTTTCAGATAATCAGCAAAATAGGTAAATCCGCCCGATGCGATGGCCACGCGCCAATTGTTGTCGGCAAGTTTTTTGACCAATTCAGGCAACCCTGGTGACATTGGTAATTCAGTCCGAACGGCATTTAATATCGACTCGTCAGCATCAGTCAACGTAGCAACGCGTGCGCGCAAACTCTCTGCAAAATCCAGTTTGCCTTGCATGGCTAGTTCGGTGACTTCAGCCACTTGCTCTCCCACGCCGGCCAACTTGGCAATTTCATCAATGCATTCAATTTCAATGGCTGTGGAATCCATATCCATTAGCAACAACCCAGGCTCGGTAATCGTAGGTGCCTGAGTGAGCAGGTTCAGTTCCCATTGCTTGCTATCAGCCAGCGTTTGCAGTTCAGTGATTGCATCGGGTTGTTCGGCTAAACCTAACACCAACGCCCCCATGACATTCGGTTGATACAAACTCGGAATCCAAGCCGTGCGAACCACTTGGGTATTCAGGCAACGATAAATATCAGCCATATCGGCAAACGATAACATTCCTTGGATCACTAGACGTGCTTGCTCAGCAGCAAGTTCAGCGGCCTCGGTAACGCCAGTGTGTTGCGGTACAACAGCAGACACGATCTCAACGTTTTCACGAGTACAAGCAACCACAGCACAAGGGCCGTATTGGTCAAGAACAGCGCTGAGACTGGCCGAGTTAGGCAATGTCGCCGGATCAATGGCGAGCTGGAAACGAAAATTCAAGAGTAGCTCCGCAGAAGATGATTTATTCAGTGGCGATATGGTAGTAGGCTTAACAAGGTGCGTAAACCTCTACGGGACAACAGATAAGGACAAAATGTCGCATTCGACCATTCGCTTAACGGCACGACGCAAAAGCCGCCTTTGGCAGCTCTTATTGGCGATCGTATTAATCATGGTGATCTTCCAAATTTTACGTTTCTATCAATTAGGACGTAACGACATGCTGCAATCTCAATCATTCAGCCTAACGCGGGCCATTGTTGAACAAAGTGCAACCGCGGCGCTACCCGCTCTGCGTAATGAAGATGACGACGCACTCCATGAAATGGCAAACACCCTCATTCAAAACCCAGCAATCTTTGATGTGGCGATTTATGATCATCAAGGGATTTTGTTAGCGACTAATACCGACTACACATCATTGCGAGAACGCTTACCGGAATTAACCACCACAGATAAAGAGACTCAACTGAGTAGCCGAGTGGCCCCCATTTATGACCAACAAGAAGTTGTTGGCTTCATTCAGCTGACTTTGTCATACGCCAGTTTACAGCGCGATACCCATAACCAAAGCCGGCAACTCGACGATCAAATTCGCCTAGCCTTACTATTTTCCGTCATTGCAGGCTTTTTACTGTCGAGCAGCATTCGGCGTGGAATTCGTGATGCAGGCCGCTGGCGCCCCAAATCACCAAACAAACAGGCCGAAAAAAGCCCGTCAGAAAACCCGGATTAGTCGCACTCTATCTCGGTTTTATAGACCGTCATGCCGCGAGCTTGGTAATTCGCTAGCGCGTTAGGATGGTCTAAATCACACGTGTGAACCCAAACCCGGTCGGTACCCCATTGCCATGCATGTTGTAGCGCTTGGGTAAGCAAGAAACCACCTAAGCCCTTGTCGAGAAAACCAGGGGCAACGCCAAAATAAGCAATTTGGACACTGCCGTCACGCTGCCGTTCGAGCTCAAAGTAACCAGCCGGAGAGCCTTGCCACAACAACATAAATAGCTTCAACTCGTCGCGCAGCGCATAGTCCCGCCATTGTTGTTCGGTCCAGTTGGCCTTATCAAACCACTGCCAAGCCGCTCCCACGTATTGGTAGAAAAATCGATTCAATTCAAATTGAGGCGACTGACATTCCACCACCAAGGCATCATCAGAAGGTGCTGGTTTGCCTTTTAATTGATCGACGCAGGTCATCTGTAAGTAGGAAACGGTTACTTGGTTACTCATTGAATTAGCAGGCTCATAACTGAATTTAGAGGCAATACCATCATCTGATGGCAACTTTTTCGGCGTTTATCTGACAATGGCGGCTCACCAGATTGAGGTTCAAGAAGGGGGCTGCAGACGACTTTTTGCAGATAGTCATAATTGATGCCTGTTTTGCCATAGCTTTTAAGCAGGCGCAAGCTTATGAAGGTGAGTCTTTCATTTAGCTCCCCCAAAAAACGAGAAAGCCCCGGCACCTAAGTGCCGGGGCTATTTACATCGTGTGCAAGTTCCTGCTTTGCTTGGCGATCCCTCTCACAGTCCATCGCGATGTTCGTCCGTGAATCATTCCTAGATTCGTCCCGAATCGTCCTAGAGTCCTTGCAAAGCTCCATCTAGAGCCAACATAATCCTACGCATCCTGCGGGCCATCCTGAGCCATATCCGTGTAAGCATCCTGCCAACGCTTATTAAGATACCTGAATGCCTTTTAGCTGCAATCGCCTCTCTAGAACAAAAAAACATGTCTTATAATTGAAATATCGCCAAATAAAACATAGCACCATGTTTTTTATAGATAAAAACATAATAGCAACATTTTTAATGCGACTTTTATGGTGAGTTTATCTCACATGCTTGTGAGACATATCTCACAAGTAAAGTGTCGATTTAGATCACATTTATGATTTTGTGTGTAGGGCCACTTAACTTGAGATTTGGCGGCAAGATGAGATTTTTTTGGGGCTGGCACTCAATTTGAGATTTATTTTGGTCAAGATGAGATCGTCAGCTCTCGACTAACGCTTAATCACACCTGATACAGGGACGCACTTGGGCTCACTAATAACTAGGTACTAACGCGGGAAGTTCTAGCGTGGGCTGTTTGAAACAGACCACCTCTAACACGTTTATGGACAAAACAAAGCTACGCCTGTAATCCCAATAAGTGTAAATAGTCCCGCACCTATTGAGCTACGGCCAACCACACATGTGAGCAGCGGAAAACTAATCACTGAAAAGTTATTGAACTCCCTGAGGAGCTAAGGCTTTAGTCCGTTGCCCTGAGTAGGTAGGTATAGGGCTACTCAGGGGAACGTACGACGGAGTTACAAATTCTCGTCTAAAAAAATCGCCTTATCTAACGCTGTAAAGAAGTTCTGGTAAGGCTCTCTATCCTCCACAGCTTGTAAGTTGTATTGAGCATTTGCCCTAACCTCAACACTTGAACTTCTTTCCCTAACAGAAACACTCATTTGAAGAGCATATCCATCGAGCTTTGTTGCAGACACAATTCCTATTACGTCATCAGCCTTGTCGATTACAAACCCCAAATCTTGCAAAGTAGCCATGACTGCTCGCATCGCCTTTAATTTCGATTCCGATTCATAGCTTCGAGTTTGGTAACTTCTTAACTCTACTTGGCTACCACCTTCCATTATTCGGGATTTGGAACTCGCACAACCACTCATTAGTAGAGCAATAAAAACTAAACCAGTAACTTGCTTAAATGTAATTCTCATGAATTCGTCTCCAAGAATAATGCCTTATTCATTTTTTCAAAGAATGCTTGGTATACCTCTTCATCTTTAACTGCTTCAATCTTCGAGAGTTGATTGTGAGAATTCCAAACAAGCCGCTGTATTGTTAATCGGGCAATCCAACGCTTATCGTCTTGACCAAGTTTTACAGGAGTTGTCACCAGAGAGAATTTGATTTTCTGATTTGTATCGTACGCTGCATTAACTCCCAACAAAGCAGCAAAGATTACAGTTGCGACTTGTCCAGCCTCCACTGCATCTCGATCTTTTTCTCCGACAATGAGTCCCAAATCCGTCTCAGTTTCGGTAATTTTTGCTCCCAAATCTTGAAAAATGTGAACCCCCGCAGACAAAACTTGTTGCTCGGTTACATCCTCATAAATTCGTGATTGCAGTTGTCTTTCCTCTAGAGACGATGATGTTAAAGCCAAAGCCTCCTTAGGTATCGTAGAAGCGCACCCATTTATCAAAATAATTGCGGAAATGGCTAAAATATACTTAATAATCTTCATATCAATCCTTGATCTAATTAAAATCTAGAAGTGTGGTACGCAAAGTCTCGGACAAGTCCTTCGTCGTCGAACTTAATAATTACAGTCAATGTTCGCTGGGTTTTAGACGAAGCACCAGAATCAGCTCCGACGCCTCCTAATCCACCTCCACTACCACCGAAGATCAAACCAACGACACTACCGCTACTTCTAGAATAAGAAACATCAGTGGCTATTTTATCGTAAACCCAAACCTCTCTGCGTTTGTCGTCTGTAGAGACAATGTTTGGTGAGCCCAATATGGCCGCGACGTCCCCTCCACTCATACCAATGGTAATTTCTTTTTGTACGACACCAACCGTTAAACGCTCACCTTCATTTTGCACTTGGTTTTTATGGTAGCCAGCGCTACAACCGTTTAACCCTAGAGCAACGATAATTCCAAACATTGGAGCTATGTATTTTTTCATAACTAAAAAAGCCTTCAAAAAGGTAAAGTTAGATTTCAACCAGAAAAGAGACGGAAACTGAGCAGTGTCACTCGCGAATTCCTTCCATCGATCGCAAGAAGCAGTTTTGAAGTAGTATCAATTCCTTTGAAACAGGCTCTAACACTATCCATTCGAAAAAACTAATTCTACGATCAGGGTCAAATTAACTGGTTACGACAAAATAAAGTGCCCATTTCCCCTAAAAGGGGTTAATAATCCAGCAATTTTTGTAGTGCGGGCTGAATTGACCAGTCTTTCGTAGACTACTCGTAAGTTGTAATTTCTAAGCTTTTCATAAGCCAGCTCAAGCATATCTAAAGCTTGGCTATGCTTGAGCTGGCACACTAAATTTCGGCTCTATTACAATAGCCAGCCTCTAATCCGCCCTTGTTTAACAACTCAGCAAAGATTAACGCAACTCTCTAAGGAATCCCCTCATAATATTGATTCCTTTCAATAAGATAGACACGCATGAGGCGATTTAATCTAATTACTTTCGCCAAAAAACAACAAGAACTACACCCCATGCGTGACACGCTTATCTTACATGATTTGCTTAAAAATCAATGCCCTTCAGTCCACAACAAGCGATTAAATTCGTTGATGATTGCCGTTCAATCTTTGTTAGACGGCCAGCAACTCTCACTGACCGAGCTTGGGCGCAATATCACGGGCGCTGTCGCCGCCAAGCACAACATCAAAGCGTGTTGACCGGTTGCTCGGAAACTCGGCACTTCACCAAGAGCGATTAGCCATTTACCGTTGGCATGCCAAGCTTCTGTGTGGCGCTAATCCTATGCCAATTATTCTGGTGGATTGGTCTGATGTTCGAGAGCAAATGCGCCACCAAACCTTGCGCGCTTCGGTGAGTTTTGAAGGCCGCTCGGTCACGGTTTACGAGCGTGTCTTTGCCTTTGCTGAATACAATTCA
>NZ_JAHZSS010000026.1 GCF_019457915.1 Neiella holothuriorum | reverse complement strand
ACGATACGCCACAGGCGAGTTTTATCTTTGATTCGGCTAGGGCGGGAGGTAAGAAAACGATGGCGGGATTACCCAATTAGCAGCGCAGATATACGCTGGGCAATTGGGCATTACATCAGGCTGGTTCATCAAACGGGAATGCCTAAATTATGAGGGGATCCCCCAGCGCCCCACTAAGGGGCGCTAATACATGGGCTAAAATTAGGAACGAAGTGACGCAGCCCATGTGTTAGCGTCCCAACGAGCAAAGCGAGTGCCTTAAGTGGTTTGTTATAAGCCATTACTTAAAACTACCTTTGCCACCAGATACAAGCATATGAATAATGGTGGAAATATTTAAGGCATAAAATATTACAATCAGAACAACCGATGATACATAAAAAAATGTCTTTGCATAATCAACGCTCCAAGAGAATAAAAGATACAAAATCACTGTACCAACGGCCATTCCCAATACGTTGTATGCTGGATAAATTAGCAAATATTGAAGTAATAATTTTTTACGATTCATCTTGGCTTATAACGCCCCAATAAGGGGCTGATAATAGCTTGCTAAAATGTGTAGCGAAGCGAAACTGAGCAAGCTGTTAGCAGTCCCGCCTTAATTGGCTTGTTATAAAGCTTTAAACAATTCTGTTTTTGAATGTTCTATTTCTTCACGTAATACAGCTTCTAAGTGCTTCAATGACGACACAATGAATTGACATTTTTCTTGCTCAATACTTAGAGGGTGATTATTCATTAATTTGGAAATATCATAAGGTAAACGAAAACTTCTGCCACCATCTTCATCTGGCTCACCATAATCAATGTCCGCTTCTTTATAAAAGTCTTTGCTATGCGCCACTTCATTTCGAAGTTTTATCAAGTTAACTAACGTTTGATAAAATTTACTTTCATTGTCTGTAATGAACTTACCGGATGATAAAAGGAACCCTAGTGCATCTAATTTTTTACCTAAGTTCATTGAAAGGAATGCAGTTGCATGTCTTTTGTGATCCCCTTTAGGGAAAAGCTGAAAAGCCCATGAGATGATACCTTCATTGAGTAAGCTCTCTAATGAAGCGGCTGCAACTAAGATAAAGGAGTACTTATTAGAATTAAAGAGTGCGTCGTTATCTTCAGTGTGTGCCAAAAGATATTCTGCTGATTCAATTAGTCCTTTAGAAGAAGTAAATACAAAATGCGTTTCCAAAACTCCGATGCCTCCTTGCTTTATAACGCTTATTATCGAGAATGCCGCATATGTAAATCAGCACCCGCTAAATTAACCCTTTTCGTCTCAACCCTAACCCACTGATTCTTCGTACTTAAGGTGGTTCCAACTCGTTTGCTACGAACAATCTTTGCAAAACAAAGCGAGACCTGATTTATCGAGACCAAATTTGTTTCCTATTAAATGCTCAACGCTAAGTTTTTTTCAACGGTTAATCAATCAGTTAGTGATTAAGGTCATTTTTATCGAGAACGGGCAGTTTTACATAATAGGAAGCGATTTTCGCTAGAGAGGGCAAATGCAACATATACCTGTATGTACATGCAGCTGTATTGATACCTGAATTGAGCCGCCTATTATCAGCACGGCTATCCGGCGTGACGAGATGTTGTTCGAGCTAGCTCTGTAACGCGGCTTGGAGCAAAGTGCATTAAAAAAGCGAGTACCACTTTCGCAGTACTCGCTTTTGTAGAAACCAAGGATAAGTCAGCTTCCAATTTCAATTGTCGTGGTCAAAAACTCAACGTTACTCATAGTCCGAGATGGGGGCGCACGAGCAAACTAAATTCCGGTCGCCATGAACGTCGTCAATGCGGTTAACTGTTGGCCAGAACTTGTTATTGGCCACATCGGCTAATGGGAACACCGCAGTCTCTCGGCTATAGCTGTGCGCCCAGTCTCCCATCACATTTTGTTGTGTATGTGGTGCGTGAACCAGCGGGTTGTCGTCTAGCGACCATTCACCTGATGTAACTTTGCTGATCTCATTGCGAATGGCAATCATGGTATCGGCAAAGCGATCTAGTTCGGCCTGCGATTCAGATTCAGTAGGTTCAACCATTAAGGTGCCAGCAACAGGGAAGCTCATGGTTGGCGCGTGGAAACCGTAATCCATCAAACGCTTGGCAATGTCCATTTCGGTAATGCCTGAGGCTTCTTTCAGCGGGCGAATGTCTAGGATACATTCGTGCGCCACACGCCCATTGGTGCCGGTGTACAAGATTGGGAAGTGCTCTTTCAGTCGATTCGCCAGATAGTTGGCGTTCAAAATGGCAATTTCCGTAGCTTGTTTCAGCCCTTCACTGCCCATCATGGCAATATATGCCCAGCTAATTGGCAGAATGCTGGCCGAGCCATATGGTGCGGCAGAGACCGCGCCGTTGTCTTTGTGCTCGCCGTCCATTTTGATCACGGCATGACCGGCAACAAACGGTGCTAAGTGTTGTTTCACACCAATTGGGCCCATGCCCGGGCCGCCGCCGCCGTGAGGAATACAGAAGGTTTTATGCAAGTTCAGGTGCGACACGTCGGCACCGATAAAGCCCGGCGAGGTAAGCCCAACTTGCGCATTCATATTGGCGCCGTCGAGATAAACCTGACCACCATTGGCGTGAACGATGTCGCACACCTCGCGAATGGTTTCTTCATACACACCGTGAGTTGATGGGTAGGTGACCATCAAACAGCTGAGTTGATCGGCCATGGCCTCGGCTTTTTCACGCAAGTCGGCCAAGTCGATATTACCGTCACCATCACAGGCAACCACCACCACTTTCATGCTGGCCATTTGCGCCGAGGCCGGGTTAGTACCGTGGGCAGACTGCGGAATCAAACAAATGTTGCGGTGACTGTCGCCACGGCTTTCATGGTATTTGCGAATGGCTAACAAACCCGCGTATTCGCCCTGAGCACCGGAGTTTGGTTGCATCAGTAAGGCATCGTAACCGGTGATGTTGATCAGCCAGTCACTCAGCTCTTCCATCATCGCGTCGTAGCCTTTGGCTTGCTCACGTGGGCAGAATGGGTGCAGTTGGCCAAACTCAGGCCAGGTCACTGGAATCATCTCTGCGGTGGCATTGAGCTTCATGGTGCAAGAGCCAAGCGAGATCATCGAGTGGTTGAGTGCCAGATCTTTGTTTTCCAAGCGCTTGATGTAACGCAGCATCTCGGTTTCAGAGTGATAGCGGTTAAATACTGGCAACGTCAGCACGTCATCTTGACGCTGTAGAGCTGCCGGAATCACATCAGCGCCGGCTATGACTTGGCTGTCGAGCACTTGTACCGAGGCGCTGTGATTATCAGCCAGTAAAATATCAAACAACTCGGCTACATCTGCGGCGGTGGTGGTTTCATCAAGTGAAATACCCACATGACCGGCCACATCAGCGCGTAAGTTAATGCGTTTGGCGGCGGCAGCTTCAATGGTGGCACCTTGATCATCTACAGCCACCAGCAAGGTGTCGAACCAGCTCGTGTTGGCGAGTTTCAGGCCACCTTGGGTTAGCCCCAATGCCAAAATACTGGTTAAGCGATGTACCCGATTGGCGATGGTTTTGAGCCCTTCGGGGCCATGATAAATGGCGTAAAAAGCGGCCATGTTGGCCAGCAGTACCTGCGCCGTACAAATGTTGGAGTTGGCTTTTTCTCGGCGGATGTGTTGCTCGCGAGTTTGCATTGCCATGCGCAGAGCCACATTGCCAGAGGCATCTTTAGACACGCCAATGATGCGGCCCGGTAGTGAGCGCTTGTAAGCATCACGAGAGGCAAAGAAGGCGGCGTGTGGGCCACCGTAGCCCATAGGCACACCAAAGCGTTGGGCAGAGCCCAGCACGACGTCTGCGCCCATGCTACCTGGCGATTTGAGCAGCATTAAAGCGAGAATGTCGGCAGCGACGGCAACAATACCCTTTTGTGCCTGAACGGCGGCAATCACGTCGGTCAGATCATTCACCTGCCCCGTGCTTCCTGGGTACTGCAGTAAGGCACCAAACACATTGTGCTCACCGGCTTGCTGCCACGGGCCAACTTCAATATCAAAGCCAAATGCTTCGGCGCGGGTTTTCACTACATCAATGGTTTGCGGGTGCACATCATCGGCAATGAAGAAGGTGTTGCACTTTTTGTTTTTTGACACGCGTTTGGCCAGCGCCATGGCTTCGGCAGCGGCGGTCGATTCATCTAGTAATGAGGCCGAGGCCAGATCTAAGCCGCTCAAGTCCATGGTCATTTGCTGGAAGTTCAGCAACATTTCCAATCGGCCTTGGGCGATTTCTGGTTGATATGGCGTGTAAGCGGTGTACCAGCCTGGATTTTCTAATACGTTGCGCAGAATAACGTTGGGCGTATGGGTGTTGTGGTAGCCCATGCCGATGTGGCTACGAAACACTTGGTTTTGCTGGGCCAGTGATTTGAGGTAACTCAGCGCTTCAACTTCTGTGCGCGCCTCACCAATTTGCAAAGGGGCTGGCAGGCGAATGTCAGCAGGCACAGTTTGCTCAATTAAGGCATCAACCGAGTCTACGCCTAAATTAGCCAACATAGCTTGCTGCTCAGCAGCGCCTGGGCCGATATGGCGGCGAATGAAATCCTGCTTTTGTTCAAGTGCAGAAAGCGAAGCGTTTGTCATGGTACTACCCGTCATAAAAACTGGGAGCAAAGCCTTTGGCTTGCTCCTCTCCAACAGCAATAAAGCCAACGAATGTATTTAGTTATTTAGGTGTTAGCTCTGGTAAGAATGTAAAAACCCCAGCCAAGCGGCTGGGGTTACAACATTAAATTCGAGTCGGCGATTACTCGTCGTCGATCACTTCTTGGTAGCCATCGGCGTCAAGCAGATCGTCAAGCTCAGCTAAATCAGTTGGCATAATGCGGAACAACCAGCCATCACCAAAAGCGTCTGAGTTCACCAGCTCGGGTGAATCTTCCAGATCTTCGTTCACGGCCATGATTTCACCCGTTAATGGTGAGTACACGTCGGAGGCGGCTTTAACAGATTCAGCAACGGCAACGTCGTCGCTGGCATTCACTTCTTCACCAACTTCTGGCAGTTCAACGAAGACCATATCGCCCAGCAGCTCTTGTGCATGCTCGGTGATACCAATGGTATAGCTACCATCTTCTTCTTTACGAACCCATTCGTGAGAGGAGGTATATTTCAGCTCAGCTGGAATGCTACTCATGGTTGTTTTCCTTACTTAGCAATATGCTTTTAAATTGATGTGGCCGAGGCCGGTAAATTAGTTAGACGGCTTTGCCGTTTCGCACAAAGACAGGTTTGACTCGTTTTACTGTAACCCACTTTTTGCGCATTTCCACTTGTACGGTTTCACCGGCTTCTGCTGGCACGCGAGCCATTGCAATGGCGTGGCCTAAGGTTGGCGAAAAAGTGCCGCTGGTGATCACGCCAACCGGCGCTTGATCTTCGGCTAAGCGCACGGCTTGTCCGGCGCGTAGCACGCCTTTTTCTGTCATCACGAGGCCCACTAATTTGTCCGTACCCTCGGCGCGTTGCTTTTCAAGCACGGCGCGACCAACAAAAGCGCGTTGTGGGTTTTCCCAACAAATTGTCCAGCCCATGTTGGCAGCCAGTGGCGACACAGTTTCGTCCATGTCTTGGCCATATAAGTTCATACCAGCTTCTAAGCGCAAGGTATCACGTGCACCTAAACCAGCCGGTTTTACCTCGGCATCGAGTAAGGCTTGCCAAAGGTCACCTGCTTGAGCGGCGGGTACGATGATTTCGTAGCCAGCTTCACCGGTATAACCGGTGGTGGCGATGAATAAGTCACCAGCTTGAACACCAAAGAATGGCTTCATGTCAGCAACGGCAGCTTGTTGTTCGGCGGAGAATACGGTTTGCGCCTTTGCTTTGGCATTTGGGCCTTGCACCGCGATCATTGCCAGATCAGCTTGCTCGGTTAATTCAACGGCAAACGGCTCGGCAACCTTGAGCATCCAGTTCAGATCTTTTTCACGCGTGGCCGAGTTAACCACAACGCGATAATCATCATCGGCAAAGAAGTACACGATGAGGTCGTCAATCACCCCGCCTTGCTCGTTGAGCATGCCGGAATACAGCGCCTTGCCGGTCACTTTTAGTTTGGCAACATCATTCGCCAGCAGCACCTGCAAATATGCTTTGGCCTGCTCGCCTTTAACATCCACGATGGTCATGTGGGAAACATCAAACATGCCCGCATCGTTACGAACCTGATGATGTTCATCTAGCTGAGAGCCATAGTGAATTGGCATTTCCCAGCCATGAAAATCAACCAGTTTGGCGTTGCAGTTAACATGCTGCTGATACAAGGCGGTTTGTTGCGTCATGATGTTACTCGTACAAGGATTAGGGCGAAAAGTATATGAATGGCTAGTGTGGCAAACAAATTGGAAGTTTTTATACTTACATAAGTTTTGTTAATGTATGACAATCCCTTCATTAAAATTTGTTATTAAAAGCTGCACTACTTATGCGCCCACTTTCTTTAGACAACCTCAGAACCCTGGTTACCGTGATCGAATTGGGTGGCTACGCCAAAGCTGGGAATAAACTCGGGCGCTCTCAACCCGCAATTAGTCTGCAAATAAAAAAGCTCGAAGAGCAGCTAGGCAAAGCCTTGTTTACCAAACAAGGCCAGCGTCATGTGCCCAATCAAGACGGTTTATTCCTTTATAAAAAAGCACACGCCATGCTGGCCATGAATGATGAATTGTTTAATCACTTTCGTGAAACGCCGCTTCGTGGCCGATTAAGACTGGGGATCCCGAGTGAATTTGCGACCACGCTATTGCCCGGCATTATTGGTGAGTTTAATCAGCTTTACCCCGATGTTGCCCTTGAGATCACCTCCTCACTAAGCCGAGACTTATTAAGCGAGGCGCCCGTTGGCACACAAAGCGAGCAGTTTGATTTGATTCTTGCGCTGCTTAATCCGGAACAACAAACCGATGGTGAGTTGGTATTGGAAGACGACTTGGTGTGGGTTGGCTCAGGCCGCCATTCGTTGCCGAAAAATCAATTACCCTTGGTGTTGGCTCCCGATGGTTGCGTTTACCGGAGCCGCGCTTTAAACCGCTTGCAGCAACAAAAAACGGCCTGGCGCATTGCTTATACCAATGCGGACTTATATGGCTTAACGGCGGCGATTCAACAGGGTTTGGGAGTCACAGCGCTGGCACGAACCAGTGTGCCGAAAGAACTAAAACTAATTCATCACTCAAGCCTGCCTGAGCTTGGCAAAATTAAGATTTGTTTGTTTAGTCAAAAAACGTCGCACCCACAAGCGGCCGAGAAATTAGCGCAATTCATTAAGCTTCGATTGCAGGGGTAGAGTTGGGAGTTGTTGATAAGCAGCGCTTTGCCCCCTTCGACAGGCTCAGAGCAAAGAGCGAGCGGGTCGCAATTCAATGCGCATTATTTAAAGCCCCATCGCCTTTTTGACTAAGGCATTTTTAACCGGGCTGAGTTGATTGACGAGATTCATGCCCGCGCCAATGATGCCTCGCAACGGTGACGCTTGTAATGAAAAGGCCTGCTTAATACCTTCCATTGCCGCAATCATCTCAACGGCCGCCGTTTTGCGTTGACGTTCGTACGAGCGCCAGTGCTGCTGCTCGCCCAAGTCTAATGATTCTGCTGACGCTTCGGTCAACTGAGCTAATTCCGCCACAAACGCAGCGGCATCGGCAAAGCCCAAGTTGACACCTTGCCCTGCCAGCGGGTGAATGGTGTGAGCGGCATCGCCCATGAGTACCAAACGATGTTTCAACCAACGGCGAGCATAACGCATGGTGAGAGGAATGGCGGCACGTTCACCTTCAACGCGGCACAAGCCAAGCTGGGCATCAAACGCCGCGGTAAGCTTACGATTAAAGCCGTCATCTGGCAGCGCCATTAATTGCTCAGCCTGCGCGGGCGGAATAGACCAAACAATGGAGCACAAATGCTCATCATGCAGAGGCAAAAATGCCAGCGGTCCGGCGGCAGTAAAGGCTTGTCGAGCACAGTGTTGATGCGGCTGCTCAGTTCGCACAGTCGCAACAATGGCATGATGACCATAATCGCGAAAAGTGAGCGGCAAGTTTGCTTGTTGTCGCCCCCAAGAATTTGCTCCATCGGCGCAGATCACCAGTTGCGCACCAATCATTTGGCCGCCTTCTAACGCCAACCATGCTTCTCGCTCGTTCAGGTGTAACTGCTGGCACTGGCTTTGATAAAGCAACTGTAAGTTGGTTTGCTGCTGCGCTTGTTGAAATAAGGCATAGGTCACCACCTGGTTTTCAACAATATGGCCCAAGGCAGGTTGCCCCAACTCGTTGGCATCCATGTGCAGCTCGCCTAGCTGATCCGCTTGCCACACCGCCATGGTTTGGTAGGCCGTTGCCCGCTGCGCTTCAATTCCGGCCCAACTATCGAGCTGGGTAAGCCAACGCTGACTCGCGGCACTAATGGCTGACACTCTGTTGGCGATGACATCGCTGGCAGCTTGTGGTGGCTTTGCTTGATCGACCACAACCACTTGATAACCCAAACGAGCACAGCCAATGGCGGCACTCAAGCCCACCATACCGCCGCCAATAATGACGATATCAACGCTTTGCATTAGCTTCCTTTCGCATTTTCAGATTTACCGGTGGACCAGCCTTCAACAATTTCTGAAAGCGCCGAAACACCCATGGCTTGATTCACCAACCATTGCTGTGCTGGCGGAACATGTGACATGGCCACCAGGCCAAGATTGCGCGCCCACTTGAGTGGAGGCAAATCATTGGAAAATAGTGTTGCCAACGCATGTGTTGCATTGGCGACTTTAATTTGGTCGCCCTGCCGTTGTTGCTGGTAATGCTGGATCACCGAGGGCGTACCAATATCGGCTTGGACGCCGCGCTTGTTCAGTTGCATGGCCAGCTCCATCACATCGCGTAGGGCAAGATTAAAGCCCTGCCCTGCAATCGGATGCAGCGCGTGCGCCGCATTACCAATGATCACTGCGCGCGGTAATCCGGCATGAGTGACTAAGCGACGCTTGAGCGGGTAACTCTGTCGACTGCCCACTTGCGTAATTAAGCCATGACGATACCCCATGGCTTGCTGTAGTTGCTCACTGAATGCTTGTTCGGAAAGTTTGACCACTTCAGCTGCCCGCTCTGGCGGCAAGGTCCACACCAGCGAACGGCGTTGTTCGGTCATGGGTAACAAAGCAAGCGGGCCATTGGCGGTAAAGCGCTCTACCGCCAAACCATTATGGGGTTTATCGGTGGTGATATTGGCGATGACAGCCACATGCTGATAATCATGCTCTTCAGCTTCGATTCCCAACACGTCACACGTATTAGACTCACCGCCATCCGCAACTACCAGCAATTGACACCTTAGGGTATCGCCGGTGTTGAGTTTCACCTCTCGATGATCAGCAAGCACCGAGGTTGATTCAATATGAGCGGGGCGAAACCAGTCGAGGGCAGCCTGTTCGGCCTGATGTTGTAAATGCTCACCGAGATGGCGTGCAGCTAGCACTTGGCCAAATTCAGTGGCACCGCTTTGTTGTTCTGCATCGAGCCGAACTTTGCCGTAGTTTCCTTCATCAGACACGTGAATGTGTCGAATCGGGTAGCCTTTATTGGCTAACGTCGACCAGAGGTTAAGTGCTTTTAATATGCGCACTGTCATGGCTGATAGTGCTAACACTCGCTCATCATAATGGCTGCTTGGTGTTGCAGGCACAGCGCCAGTTGGTAGAGGCTTCGCCTCAATAACGGCGATTCGCCAAGGCAACACCTGCTGTAGCGCGTACGCCAGCGACAACCCAGCCAAACCGCCGCCGGCGATGATCACATCGTAATCGGTAGGTTGCTTGGCTGCTGCAGGAGACGTGGTCGCGCTCATGGTAATGGTTGTTAATCCTTAACTAGAAACGGTGATTAAGCGCCTTTGGCGCTTGCCATTAACTGCTCAATGGCATCAATGTCTTTGGGCACATCGCCGGTCAGTAGTTGATGGCCGTTATCGGTGATCACCACATTGTCTTCAATTCGAATACCAATGTTGTGCCACTTGGGATCAACATCATGGCTGTCATCAATATAAATTCCAGGTTCAATGGTAAGCACCATACCGGCTTTAAATGCCCGTAACTGCTTGCCATCGGTTCGCTGATAATCCCCTACATCGTGCACATCTAACCCCAGCCAGTGACCAATGCCGTGCATTAAAAATGGCTTGTGGGCATCATTGGCAATCAAGTCGTCTAGTTCGCCTTGCAGAATTCCTAAGCTCAGCAAACCTTGGGTCACCACGGCAACGGCTGCCTGATTCGCTTGGTGGAAATTGCTACCGGGTTTAACTTCGGCCAACGCAGCATATTGCGCTTCCAGCACGATTTGATACAAAGCAGCTTGTTCGTCACTGAAAGTACCGTTAACGGGAAAGGTGCGGGTAATATCAGCGGCATACCCTGCCAGCTCACAACCGGCATCAATAAGCACTAAATCACCGTCAGCAATGGCATCCTGATTTTCGGTGTAATGCAAAATACAGGCATTGGCACCGCCGCCAACAATGCTGTTGTAGGCCGGAAAGCGAGCCCCGTTACGAGCAAATTCATGATGAATTTCAGCTTCGAGCTGATATTCATGGATGCCCGGGTAGGCTTTTTCCATTGCACGGCAGTGAGCGTTGGCAGAAAGCGTTGCCGCTTGCTCCATGATGGCCAGCTCATGTTGGTCTTTGTAGAGTCGCATTTCATCAAGCAAACCGCGAACATCTCGGCGCATTGATGGCGCTTGCCAGCCACGTTTAGGCCCTTGCCGCAAGGTTTTAATCAGATTCTGAACGTACTCGTCCCAGTCGGCATATAGCCCATCGGGGTACCACAATTGCGAGGTTCCGTTCACCAGTTCACGCAGTTGTTCGTCAACTTCGGCAAGCGTAAAAGCTGCATCAACTTGCAGCGTATCAACTGCCGCTTCAACGCCCAATCGGCGACCTTGCCAAACCTCAGCTAGCTTATCTTTCTCGCGGCAGAATAGCGTGACCGCTTGTTCAGCATCTGGCTTCAATACCAGCAACGCGTCGGGCTCATTAAAACCAGTCAGGTAATAGAAGTAACTGTCCTGACGGAACATGAATTCGGTATCGGCAGAACGGGTCAGCTCTTTGGCCGCGGGGATCAGCACAACACTATCGGCTGGTAACTGCGCCATCAATTGACGGCGGCGTTCAACGTATTGAGTGGTAGGTATATGCACGGCAGGCATCAAACATCTCTCTTACAAGCGGCGCAGCGTGACTTTGAAGTCAATAACGCAGCGCCGGAATGACTGGGTTTAGTGTAGCGCAGGCGAAACTTCGGGCGCTTGTGGTGGCACGCCAAATTCAGCAAAGGCCATCATGGCGGCAATACGAACGTATTCTTGCAGCTCGGTCAACGCGATGTCGTTTTCATCGTCGCCGTCTTCAGGCACTTCCAGCAGCGCAATTTCACTGAGATCGCGCATGCATTCGTTTAGCTCATCGCTGGCATCATCGAGTTTAGGGCTAGCCGAGGCAAACCCGGCCAAAAAGCCCTGAACCCACTGGCTTGTTGCTTCGGCTTGTAGATCAAATGGCTGTTCGTCATCAGGCAACAGCAAACGAAATCCTAGCTCTTCATCCAGTAAGGTTTTAGCCGTCACCTGGCGCAGATCGTCAACGAGCTGTTGCACTTGCTCTGGCATTGCTTCGCCATTATTAGTTAAGTCGCAGAGGTTGCTTAACCAATCATCGCTATCTTGCGCGATACCGCCACACAATTGGCCAACTAAAATGCCGTGAACCTCTGCAGCGTCGGTCAGCATTGACTTGGCTTCAATGGCTTCGTTTAAAGCCTGATACAAACTTGGCGTCTGATACATAAGAAAAAGTCCGAACTATCTGAATCGCCTCATGCTAACACCGCGGCTGATGTGCACCAACCTCGTCCGCTAGATTTATTGCGAACCGGCAAAGCAGACCAGTTCATTTGAATAAAATTTCGGCAAAAAGCACATAAAGATCTAGAGTCGATCAGTTTTGCCGCTAAGGTGGTTGCAGGCTGTAAACAGGATGATTCGCCATGGCAGAGCAGGACATAAAAATTAAGTTACTCGGTAAAAGCTACACCCTTAGCTGCCCGCCAGAGGAAGTTGAAGACTTAAAACAAGCTGCTGAATTACTGGAACAAAAAATTACCCAATTACAAGGCAGCCGAATCAACCAAGGTAATGAGCAAATCGCCCTGATGGCGGCATTAAATCTGTGCCATGACTTATTAATTGAACAGCGGCGTGCTGAGCGTTTAGCCAAATCCATGGATAGCCGGATGAAGGTCTTGCAAGCAACGGTTGAACGCGCGCTGAACGAACGCAATAACTCGGTTGACAAGCAACGGCAAAGTCAGAACAATTAGAGATGTCAGCGGCGCAAACGCTGTTTATCTTCATTGCTAAGATATCAGTTGTGCCTTGACAAGCTACCCTGGGGTGTTTGCCAGCGGGTTACGTCCCTGAGCCGATATTCACTTTTTTAAGGGATAACATCGGTTACTATTGTGCAAGCTCAGATAAACTGAGAAGCCTACGGTAAACGCATGTTGTTCCGCCTTGAACCGAATGGTTCAAGGGCAGACACCAATGCAGCGGCACTCTGGGGCACCTATCACACGAGCAGTTAGATGATAAATTTAATGGCCGAACGGGCCGCGCTTCGTAAACTCCTTCGACAAAAACGCCAAGCACTCTCCGCCACGGAACAACAATCGGCCAGCGTTCAGCTCGAACAACAGCTCATTCAACTTCCTCAAATTCAAGCCGCCAAGACTATTGCAGTTTATTTAGCCAACGATGGTGAAATCGACCTAACTCGCTTTTGTCATTGGTGTTGGCATCATGACAAGCAACTCTGCCTGCCAGTACTGCATCCGTTTAGCAAACATCACTTGCTGTTTTTAAATTATCAGCCGAATAGCCCAATGCACCGCAATCGGTTTGGTATTTTTGAACCCGAATTGGCTGCTCCTCAAGTGGTACCCCTTGAACAACTGGACACAATTCTGTTGCCTCTGGTTGGGTTTGATGGCGATGCCAATCGACTCGGTATGGGCGGCGGTTTTTACGATCGAACACTGGCCCATTGGCAGTTGCAGCGCCACGTCAATGCCGCGCTAATCGGCGTGGCACACGATTGCCAGCAAGTGCCAGAGCTGCCTATCGCAAGTTGGGATGTGCCACTCGATATCATTGTTACGCCATCAACGTATCACCGAGCGCTATAAGCAAATTAGGCCGATTAAAGCCCGCATCGCTGGCTTGTCAGACAGATTCATACAATCTCTGCAAAAAGACGTCTAAACGGCTATTCTCAGGAGGCTCCGAATTTGGGTATAATTCGCCCTCCCTACATTTAGGTACTGCATTTATCGATGCGTACCGTAAAGGTAATCGCCATGACTCAAGATGAACTAAAGAAAGCAGTCGGCTGGGCTGCATTGGAATATGTTCCGCAAGACACCATCGTTGGTGTTGGTACCGGCTCAACTGCAGCTCACTTCATTGACGCGCTTGCAACCATCAAGCATAAAATTGAAGGAACGGTGTCGAGCTCCGAAGCCTCGACTGAGCGCCTGAAAAGTTATGGCATCCCCGTGTTTGAATTGAATGCTGTTGATGGCATTGAAGTTTATGTTGATGGCGCGGATGAAATTACCAAGCATATGCACATGATCAAAGGTGGTGGTGCCGCGCTAACTCGCGAAAAAATCATTGCCGCTGTCGCCAAAAAATTTGTTTGCGTGGCCGATGCCAGTAAACAAGTTG
The DNA here is from genome assembly GCF_019457915.1 of Neiella holothuriorum. Lineage (GTDB taxonomy): Bacteria > Pseudomonadota > Gammaproteobacteria > Enterobacterales > Neiellaceae > Neiella > Neiella holothuriorum. The sequence continues at coordinate 44,756 of NZ_JAHZSS010000026.1, read as the reverse complement.
GAGTATTAGGCCAATTCCCGCTGCCCGTTGAAGTGATCCCGATGGCTCGCAGCTATGTTGCTCGTGAATTAGTGAAGCTTGGTGGCGATCCAGTGTGGCGCGAAGGTGTGATTACCGACAACGGCAACGTGATCCTTGATGTGTACAACATGAAGATCATGGAGCCTAAACAAATGGAGCATGACATCAATATGATTACTGGTGTCGTGACCAACGGCCTATTTGCCTATCGCGGTGCTGATATTTGTTTACTCGGTACCGATACCGGCGTGGTTACACTAGAACCATAAATTCAACTATTTCCCAAATCGCTAGCTCAAAGAGAACCCACTGATGCAAAAGTTTTCGCTCGATAAAAATAAAATTCGCATTCTACTGCTGGAAGGCTTGCACCCAAGCTCAGAGCAAACATTTCGTGACGCCGGTTATAGCAACATTGAATCGCTTTCAACGTCACTGCCGGAAGCTGAACTGATTGAAAAAATTAAAGATGCTCACTTCATCGGCATCCGTTCGCGTACCAATTTAACAGAGCAAGTTCTATCACATGCCAAAAAGCTAATCGCCATCGGCTGTTTCTGCATTGGGACGAACCAGGTTGATCTGCAAGCGGCTAAAAAGCGCGGCATTGTAGTGTTCAACGCGCCGTTCTCAAACACCCGTAGTGTTGCCGAGTTGGTGCTGGGACAAACCATCATGTTGTTGCGCGGCATTCCTGACAAAAGCGCTAAAGCACACCGTGGTGAATGGCTGAAAAGCGCTGTTGGTAGCTATGAAGCTCGCGGCAAAACCTTAGGTATTGTTGGCTACGGCCATATTGGTACTCAATTGGGCATTTTGGCGGAAACGTTGGGTATGCGGGTAAAATTCTACGATGTAGAAACCAAGCTGCCGTTAGGTAACGCAAGTCCTGCTAGTAGCCTTAACGACTTACTGAATCAAGCCGATGTTGTCTCGTTGCATGTTCCAGAAACAGCCGCCACCAAAGACATGATTGGCAAAGCACAATTTGACGCGATGAAACAAGGCGCTATTTTCATCAACGCTGCTCGCGGTACCGTGGTTGAGATTGATGCCTTGGCTGAAGCACTAACCAGCGGCAAGATCGCAGGCGCCGCGGTTGATGTATTCCCAGTTGAGCCAAAATCCAACAAGGAAGAATTTGTATCACCGCTGCGCGGCATCGACAACGTGATCCTTACCCCGCATGTGGGTGGCTCAACCCAAGAAGCGCAAGCGAACATTGGTATTGAAGTTGCCGGTAAGCTCACCAAATACTCAGACAATGGCTCCACCTTGTCAGCAGTTAACTTCCCAGAAGTATCACTGCCAGAGCATACCGACTGTAGCCGCTTGCTACACGTGCACGAGAACAAACCTGGTATTCTGACCCAGATTAACCTGACCTTTGCGGAAAAAGGCGTCAACATTGCCGCCCAGTTCCTGCAAACGGATGATGCGTTAGGTTATGTCGTGATTGATGTGCACACAGCAGATGCCCAGACGGCACTTGAGCACCTCAAAGCAATTGATGGCACAATTAAGACTCGCATCCTGCACTAAGCGATCAAATCTGCGATTGCCCTATCGCGTAATTAAAAGCCAACCGCTTCGGTTGGCTTTTTTATTTCCATATGGTTTGTAGGTCAACTCAGTTAAACCTCCAACTAGATCACAACTTCCTCTTTGTTATCGCTACATCACTGGTCATACCAGAAAGATTAACTTACAACTTAGAGCCTACCCTCAGTTGGAGAATCGGCTTTGCCACAACAGCATTCGCATTTCTTACCGTACAGGAATGGTCAATTACACCTGCGTGAAATTGCCCCCTCAGGCGAGCAACCGCGCCAACCTGTATTGATGCTGCACGGATCAATGAGCAACGGCAAAGTGTTCTACACCGAATCGGGAAAGGGCCTTGCCTGCTTGCTCGCACAACGCGGCCACCCGGTATATGTAATGGACGTGTTTGGCAATGGTCAAAGTAAGCCGCGACTGACCGGCGGAGAAGAGTTTGGCCAAACTGAAGTGATCACCGAACAAATCCCCTTAGTTCATGATTGGATCGTGAAACGACACCAACAAGCACTGCATTGGCTTGGCCATTCTTGGGGAACTATTTTGCTAGCCAGTCATTTAGTGCGTTTCCCAAAACGGCGGCCACAGGTGCAAACGCTATCGGGCTTCGCTAGTAAAAAAACAATCTATTCCAATCATTTAAAACGTAAATTCATGGTGAATTTAATTTGGAATCGATTTTGTCCAATGCTGACCCGACGCTACGGCTACTTTCCTGCCAAGCGGTTTAAGTTAGGCATGGATAACGAAACAACGGCATCATTGCTGGCAAATGTTGAATGGGTCAACTCATCGCAATGGCGCGATCAAGATGGCTTTTGCTATCACGCAGCGTCCCGCCAATTTGACTGGCCACCATCTTGGTTTTTCGCAGGACAAGGGGATTCGGTTTTAGGCAACAAAAATGATGTGCGCGCTTTTTTGCGCGATAGCGATAATCACAACGCTAAACTCAGCGTCTTGAGTCAACACAATGGCAATCGCCAAGACTATGATCACACAGGGCTTCTAGTGCACCCCGATGCTTTTAATGATCACCTGCCGGACTTTGCAGATTGGTTAGCTCAACAAGAAGCTGCGAGCGAGTCCCAAGCGAATTGATACCCATCTTGCACTCGGTTTGAAATCGAATGCTGCGCCTGGCGGTCTATTGCAATAAGCCCAACAGGAGAAGCCGCATGAAAACCTATCTTTGCGCGTTATTTGCCAGCGCCAGCTTTTCGCTGTCTGCCGCCACGTTAGAATTAGATGATGGCATTCAGATCTTGGCAATCAATGGCCAAACGATTAGCACGGCGCCATCAAGCACCGTCACTCTCGCCTCTGGCGCACAAGTCATTGCGCTGCGCTACCATGATTTATTCGAGTATGGATTTGAGCAACATGAGTTTGTTAATTCGGGGGTTCATATCGTCAAGTTTGATGCCACAGCAAATGAGCGTTATCAGCTCGTATTGCCAGACATGAATGTAGAGCAAGCCAGACGCTTTGCCCTGCAACCCAAATTTTCAATGCATGGCTCGGTGCCGGTCCAAGTTGAGCAATGGGATCAGAATCAACTGCTTAGTAAATTGTTTGAGTAACGAGGCGAGATTAGTAGCGGTAAAGGAGAGTAACACCCGAAATGGTATCGAGTTTATCTTTATTGCTGCCGTCATCGTTCTCTTCTGGCTGACTTTGGTGTGTCATGGAAATACTCACTTTCAATGCCAGTGAACCAATGATACTGGTGGTCAGCGATGTTTCCGAACGGCTAATAACGTTGCTTTCACCGCTTTCAAAGGTGACGATCTGACGAAAGGTACTGTTCTCACTAATGGTCCAGTCGAACTGGCTGGCGCCACGTAAAATGGCTTCGCTATCTTGGGAGCCTGGTGAGTTATTCCAACGGTAGCCGGGCCCAGCTTCGGTATAAAGCTCCATGCCTTCACCCGGGAAAAAGCGATGCCCCCAACCGGCCACTAGCGAAAACAAATCCTCAAGACCATTGAACCGATCATTTTCGTAGGTTACGAGGCCAAAGGTATAATCCACATCGGTCCAGTCACGATCAGCTTTGTATGAACCACGATACCGCTCAGCACTGTTCTGGCCATTGCTTTTACTAGAATTGGCTTCAGCTTTTAGGAAATGACGCCAGTCTGCCCAAAAATAATCAAATTCACCGCGAAAGCGCATGGCGGATTCATCGGTATTACCGGTTGAGTAGCTGATTCCGCCTTCAATTTCGGCGGACCAACCTTGTTTGATCAGATCTTCATCAGAAATGTCCAAAGCGAAAGCAGTTGGGCAAAGCGGAGCAAAACACAACGCAAAAACAGCAAGACGTCGACGCAATTCCAACATGTTCAATCTCTAAGGCCAGTAAATTTGAGGGCAAAAAATAACAGCGGTCCGGTGATTCTATAAAAAATTAAGGGCAGGAAACAAGGACGTTTCAGCAACAAAAAAACCCGCCGGTCGGCGGGCTTTAATAAATGAGTGGTTAACTCACTTATAGTACGTCAATTGCGTTCAGATCGGCGAAAGCTTGCTCTAGGCGAGTCACCATAGAATCTTGGCCTTTACGCAACCAAACACGTGGGTCGTAGTATTTCTTGTTTGGCGCATCGTCACCTTCTGGGTTACCGATTTGGCCTTGCAAGTAATCGTGCTTGTCAGCTTCGTACTGACGAATACCATCCCAAGTTGCCCATTGAGTATCAGTATCGATGTTCATTTTGATCACACCGTAGCTGATAGACTCTTGGATTTCAGCTTGTGATGAACCAGAACCACCGTGGAATACGAAGTTCAGCGAGTTGTTTGGCAAGTTATGTTTTTCAGATACATAAGCTTGTGAGTCACGCAAAATGGTCGGTGTTAGTTTCACGTTACCTGGCTTGTAAACGCCGTGTACGTTACCGAATGATGCTGCAATGGTGAAGTTAGGGCTAACCGCGTTCAACGTTTCGTACGCGTAGTTAACTTCTGAAGGCTGGGTGTAAAGCAACGATTGGTCCATATCGGAGTTATCAACGCCATCTTCTTCACCACCGGTACAACCCAGTTCGATTTCCAACGTCATACCGATTTTGCTCATGCGCTCAAGGTACTTGGCACATGTTTCGATGTTTTCTTCCAGAGACTCTTCAGACAAGTCGATCATATGAGAGCTGAACAGTGGTTTGCCGGTAGCTGCAAACTCTTTCTCACTGGCTTCTAGCAAGCCGTCAATCCAAGGCAATAGTTTTTTAGCTGCGTGGTCGGTGTGAAGAATAACTGGAACACCGTAAGATTCAGCCATAGTGTGAACGTGCTTAGCGCCAGCGATGGCACCCAGAATAGCTGCTTCCTGGCCGTCCAACTTCAAACCTTTACCCGCGAAGAACGCAGCGCCGCCGTTTGAGAATTGAATGACTGCAGGCGCTTTCACTTTAGCTGCTGCTTCTAATACCGCGTTCACAGAATCTGTGCCCACGCAGTTAACAGCTGGCAAAGCGAAACCTTTTTCTTTCGCAATGGCAAATACTTTAGCTACGTCGTCACCAGTTACTACGCCCGGTTTAACAACATCAAGAATATTCTGAGACATGATGATTTGATCCTGTGGGTTAATAATTTTTCGATATTTATTGTAGATGATTCACGCTGTTAGTCACGCAAGTCAAAATTTTTTTATAAATTAACGGGAGCGCTAGGCTCCCGTTGATAATTGCATGCAAATTAAGCTTTTGCTCGCTCTTCAAGCATGGCAACTGCAGGTAACACTTTACCTTCAACAAATTCTAAGAAAGCGCCGCCACCGGTGGAGATGTACGAGACTTTGTCGGCAATGCCGAATTTGTCGATTGCCGCTAGGGTGTCACCACCACCAGCAACAGAGAAGCCTTCTGATTCGGCAATGGCGTTAGCAATAACTTCAGTGCCTTTAGCAAACTCGTCAAATTCAAAAACGCCAACTGGGCCATTCCACAGAATGGTCTTAGCATTTTTGATAATTTCAGCCAACTCTGCAGCTGAGTCTGGGCCCAGATCGAAAATCATGTCGTCATCTTCAACATCTGAGGCTGACTTAATCACGGCTTTTTCGTCTTCAGAGAAGTTTTTACCAACGGCTACGTCGGTAGCAACAGGAATAGCACACTCTTTCATCAATTTTTGAGCTGTTGGGATCAGGTCTGCTTCACACAGTGATTTACCCACGTTGTTGCCAGTTGCAGCAACAAACGTATTTGCAATACCGCCGCCAACAACCAATTGATCCGCAACTTTAGAAAGTGATTCTAGAACGGTCAGCTTGGTCGACACCTTAGAACCACCAACAATGGCGATCATTGGGCGAGCTGGGTTGTCCATCGCACTTGCTAGGGCTTCTAATTCAGCAGCCAACAGTGGGCCAGCACAGGCCACTGGAGCATTCATGCCAACACCGTGAGTTGATGCTTGGGCACGGTGCGCTGTACCGAAGGCGTCCATTACGAAGATGTCACATAAAGCGGCATACGCTTTTGACAATGCTTCTTCGTTTTTCTTCTCGCCTTTGTTAAAACGAACGTTTTCCAGCACAACAACTTCATTCTCAGCCAGCGCAACGCCAGACAAGTAATCTTTGGCTAAACGAACAGGCACGTCCAACGCGTCATTGAGGTAATCCACAACAGGCTGTAAAGAAAACTCATCCGCTGGCTCGCCTTCAGTTGGACGACCGAGGTGAGAAGTCACCATTACCTTGGCGCCCGCTTTCAGAGCTAGCTCAATGGTAGGGATAGATGCACGAATACGAGCATCAGAAGTGACTTTGCCATCTTTCACTGGCACGTTTAGATCAGCACGAATGAACAGGCGTTTGCCGGCCAAATCCAGATCTGTCATTTTCAATACGGACATGATTATTCCTCTAGAATTGCTTTGTGTATTTTGAATGAACGCCGGTGTTCACCAGCGTTCGGAAACAAGCTCAACGCATTATAGTGCGCTGTTAAAAACTCTGCGTTATCGACCTTACTTTGAGCTGAACCAGTCATCATTGGCCGCGCGGAGAAACGAGCCTCAACGCGCAACGGGTCTTTTGGCGAAGCCCGCGCATTATGGTATAAGCCAACTATCAGCAATTTGATTTACATCACCCTAGCCTGTAACAAGCTTCGGGTGGTTACCTACACTCATTTATCTTGGGTTTAAAACCAGAATATCAACCAGCCCAACCATTTTACGCCAATTTGTTTTTCAATCAAATTAATTATCAATTCTCTCTAATGCTGGAAACCATCGATTACGAGTCGCTGCCATCGTGCGTGCCACAAGGGCTAAGCGGAAATCATCGCATGCTATCTGCAAAATCAATCTAGGCTAGCAATATTTAGCAGAATTAATCTAGAATAGACGTCTAGACGTAAATCCGTATAAACATCCTTAATATCGAGATAGGCAACATGGCAAAACATTTGTTCACCTCCGAATCCGTTTCTGAAGGTCATCCAGACAAAATCGCGGATCAGATTTCCGACGCTGTGCTGGACGCAATATTAGAACAAGATCGCAATGCGCGTGTTGCCTGCGAAACCTATGTCAAAACCGGCATGGTCATGGTGGGCGGTGAAATCACCACCGAAGCTTGGGTTGATATTGAAGAACTGGCGCGTAAAACCGTGCGCGATATTGGCTATGTTCACTCGGATATGGGCTTTGATGCCGACTCCTGCGCCGTGCTAAATGCCATTGGTAAGCAATCGCCAGATATTGCTCAAGGTGTTGATCGCTCCGATCCAAAACAACAAGGTGCTGGCGATCAGGGCCTGATGTTTGGTTACGCCACGGATGAGACCGAAGAATTAATGCCTGCTCCTATCAGCTACGCACACAAATTAGTGAAGCGCCAAGCTGATGTTCGTAAAGACGGCACCCTGCCTTGGCTTCGCCCTGATGCAAAAAGTCAGGTCACATTTGTTTATGAAGATGGTCAGCCGGTTGGCATTGACGCGGTTGTTCTCTCAACTCAACACTGTGACACCATCAGCCAAACCGACTTAATTGAAGCGGTGCAGGAAGAAATCATTAAACCCGTATTGCCTGCACAGTGGCTGACCGAGGACACCAAATACTTCATTAACCCAACGGGGCGCTTTGTCATTGGTGGCCCTATGGGGGATTGTGGTTTAACTGGTCGTAAGATTATTGTTGATACCTATGGCGGCATGGCCCGCCATGGTGGTGGTGCGTTCTCAGGCAAAGATCCTTCTAAAGTTGACCGTAGTGCCGCTTATGCTGCACGTTATGTTGCCAAAAACTTAGTGGCGGCGGGCTTAGCCAAACGTTGTGAAATTCAAGTGTCTTATGCCATCGGTGTGGTTGAGCCTACTTCAATCAGCATTGAAACCTTTGGTACCAGCCAGTTTGACGAAGCAACCTTAGTTGCTTGGGTACGTCAGCACTTTGATCTACGCCCTTATGGTTTGACCGAAATGCTCAACCTAGCCCAACCAATTTACCAACAAACTGCCGCCTACGGTCACTTCGGTCGTGAGCAGTTTCCTTGGGAAGCGACCGACAAAGTTGCCGCTCTGCGTGCCAGCGCCGGTTTGTAATCACTGTTTGCGTTAGTGAAACTTTGAACTAGCTTTAGATAGCACGTTTACATCCATAATCGAATTTGCCCGAGCCAAGTGCTCGGGCTTTTTTTATGTTGGCTGGCAGATTTACACTCAACCCTCGCTAATCACTTGAAATATCAGCCACAGCCCCCATCATCTAGAGCAATAACGTTTGATTAAGCGGAAGCCAAGTGACGACCCGAATTTTTCATCCAGAACCTCTGAACACCAACACCCAGATCCAATTATCTGACAGTGCTGCAGGCCACGTAGCCCGAGTGCTGAGAATGCGTGTTGGTGATGCGGTTGAACTGTTTGATGGCTCCGGCTTTGCCTACTCAGCAGAGCTAACCGTGGTGGAAAAGCGTCGAGTAGTTGCCAACATTACCACTGCAGCCGAGCACGATCGTGAGTCCCCGCTCAAAGTCCATATTGGCCAAGGCGTAAGCCGCGGTGACAAAATGGATTTCACCATTCAAAAAGCGGTGGAGTTGGGCGTTGATGCCATTACCCCATTGCTGACCGAACGCTGTGGCGTCAAGTTGCAAGCAGAGCGCTGGCAAAAGAAAGTGCTGCATTGGCAACAAATAGCAATTAGTGCCTGTGAACAATGTGGTCGCAACAAAGTGCCAGCCATTCACCAACCGCTGACCTTGTCACACTGGTTGGAGCAACCCAGTGATCAGCTCAAACTCAATCTACACCCCAAAGCTGCCCACGGCATTAATGGCCTGACGACGGTACCCGATAGCGGCGTACGTTTGTTAATTGGCCCGGAAGGCGGCTTAAGCGACATTGAAATTGAAGCGGCCCAGCAGCACAGTTACCAAAGTATCTTGATGGGGCCACGGGTGCTTCGAACTGAAACCGCCGCCCTCACCGCCTTAACGGCACTGCAAACACGCTTCGGCGATTTAGGATAAGGACACCAAATGACGGTACAACTTGGCATTGTGATGGATCCCATTGCAGGCATTAACATCAAAAAAGATTCAAGTTTCGCCATGTTGTTGGCTGCCCAAGCGCGCGGTTGGCAACTCTGGTACATGGAGATGAATGACTTGTATCTGCGCCAGGGAACGGCTTATGCCACCATGCGCAAACTGCATGTACAAGAAGATCCGAATGATTGGTTCACCCTTGGCGAACCAGAGGCTCGCCCTTTAGCCGATCTCGACACCATTTTGATGCGCAAAGATCCGCCATTTGACACTGAGTTTATTTACGCAACCTACATGCTAGAGCGAGCTGAAGAACAAGGTGTTCTGGTGGTGAATAAACCTGCTAGTTTGCGCGACTGTAATGAAAAGCTATTCACGGCTTGGTTTTCTGAGCACACTCCAGACACCTTAGTCACCCGAGAAGCGAGTCATATTCGAGAATTTTTGACTGAGCATGGCGATATTATTCTCAAGCCTCTTGATGGCATGGGCGGCGCGTCAATCTTTCGGGTGAAGCAAGATGATCCAAACATTGGCGTAATCACCGAAACCCTAACCGAGCACGGTCAACGCTATGCCATGGCTCAGAACTTCATTCCGCAAATTAAGCAAGGCGACAAGCGTATTTTAATGATTGATGGTGAAGCGGTCCCCTACTGCTTAGCCCGCATTCCTGCCAGCGGTGAAACCCGAGGCAACCTAGCTGCCGGCGGCCGCGGCGAAGCGCGACCACTATCGGATGATGATTGGGCAATCGCCAACTCAGTCGGACCAGAATTGAAAAAGCGCGGCTTACTATTTGTCGGCCTTGATGTGATTGGCAACAAGCTGACAGAAGTTAATGTCACCAGTCCAACCTGCATTCGAGAAATTGAAGCGGCTTTTGACGTTCGCATTGCCGACCGGTTAATGGATGCCATTGCCGATAAATTAGCAAACTAACCCTAGGGGCTGTTGCCAAATAACTGCCATAATAAGCCTATGAGTGAGCCAGAAACGAGTTGTATGGAAAGTCTTCAAGGTCAATTACTAATCGCTATGCCGTCGCTGCAAGATCCGTATTTTCAGCGTTCAGTGACCTATGTCTGTGAGCATAACGATCAAGGTGCAATGGGTCTGGTGATTAACCACCCCATTAAAAATCTAAGCCTGTCTGAGCTGTTATCTAAGGTTGATGATCTACACCGTGATGACCTGGCGTCGGACAATCTCGGCCAACCTATTTTTGCCGGTGGGCCGGTGGCCAAAGAACGCGGTTTCGTTTTACATACTGCGCAACCCGGTTGGTCTTCAAGTATGGAATTAGACAATGATCTGATGGTCACGACCTCCAAGGACATTTTGCAGATCCTCGGTACTGATCTCGAGCCAAGCAAATACCTGGTGACTTTAGGCTATGCCGGCTGGGATGCAGGCCAGCTGGAGCAAGAAATTGCAGAAAATTCTTGGTTAATGATCCCAGCAGACCAAGCCATCATCTTTGATGTTGATGCGGACATGCGCTGGCAAGCATCCGGCCAAAAGCTAGGCATCGATATTGCTAATATCAGCCCGCAAGCCGGTCATGCGTAAGCCATGACCAAACCTGAAGGTCAACGCACCATTCTCGGTTTTGACTATGGCACCAAAAGTATTGGTGTTGCCATCGGTCAGGAAATTACCGGCACCGCGTCACCAGAAGCCGCACTGCCAGCCAATGACGGCGTTCCTAATTGGCAACAAGTCGAGGTTTTGCTCAAGCAGTGGCAACCTGACCTTTTGGTGATTGGCCTTCCCCTCAACATGGACGGGACGGAGCAAGAATTAACCAAACGCGCTAAGAAATTTGGCAACCGGCTTCATGGTCGATTTGGTTACCCAGTGGCGTGGCAAGACGAGCGATTAACAACGGTGGACGCCAAAGCCCGTTTATTCGAATTCGGTGGCTACAAGGCGTTGACCAAAGGCAAGGTCGATAGTGTCTCAGCCGTGCTGATTATCGAAAGCTACTTTGAAAACCTCTGGCGCGAATAAAACGTCAGTTACGGTTGTCCATATTGATGTGGTGAAACAGCTCAATTAGTTCGTCAACCGGCTCGAACTGCAGCCCTACATGCATATTCTCTTGGTTTTGTCGGGTTGCTCGGCGAACTTCACACGGAACAAACAAGGGATCATCCGGTCGAGATGGGAAGTTGATCTTAAGCAAACCCCGCTTGATTGGAATCGCCCCCGCTTGCACTGACCAGGGGATTTGCAACAAGCAGCCGCCGACCGACAAATCCATCAAGGTGCCTTCAATCAAATGATAGTTACTGCGCTCTTGCGCTGTTCCTTCTTTGTCCATCAATGTCGCAGGGATTCGAGTGCCAATGCGCTGCTCTTTGCGAAGACGGAAATTCTCCAGCTTGTTTGGCCAGCTGACAAACATCATAGGCTTTGGCGATTTTTGCACTGAAATCACATTGCCTTGAAATGCAATGCAATGGCCGAGATCGCCACCCACCACAGCCCGTATCACGCAACTATGGCCAGCGTTAAATTCTTCTAAGTGAGTCCGATAAGCAGAAGCTGGAAGCGCACAGACGAAAAAACTTTCTGATTCCACTCCGATCAATCGAAGCTTGGTGCGAATTTTAACCGGTGCGTTCAGTTGAAAGTCGAGCAGGTTGCCAGGCTTAAGATAAGAGATGATTTCATTGATAACGTCGCCATCAGTAATATGGCGTTGCTCAAAAATAGACAAACTAACGACCTGAGATGAATGACAGAATACGTAAGCTATAGTCAATAAATACCATATAAGGCAACTTGTTAGCGCTAGAATTTACGCCATAAATCATATTTATTGCAGTAAACAACAGAAAATGGAATTTCCAGCACAAAGTAACTCAACAAGGTAAACCAAAACCAATTGGCCTCAAACAGCACTGCGTTAAATACCACGCCCTTGCCATAGAACAACACCCCTGCAATAACTATGGCAACGCCTGATGCCAACACGTCGTTGATCAGTAGTCGCTTAAGGTCGCTACTTACAAACGATGGGTAAAGCCAGAAGTAAGCAACCACTAGCAATACCCCGTTCAGCAACAAAATGATGAATTCAGGGCTCATGAATTGGCCTAGTTAAGCCGCACGATATCAACATGGCCTAGTCATCCAAATCGATAGAAACACCGTCGAGCATTCCTTTGGACGCCTTGTCACCGTCATCCAACTTAATCATCAAACGTAAATCATTCGGTGAGTCAGCAGCATGCAAAGCATCGGCGTAAGTCACATCACCTTTTTTGTATAAGTCGAACAGCGCCTGATCGAAGGTTTGCATTCCTTGCTCACGCGATTTCGCCATCGATTCCTTAATTTTGTGTACTTCGCCACGCCGAATTAAATCCGACACGTGTGGCGTATTAATCAAAATTTCAATGGCAGCTCGACGGCCTTTGCCATCTTTGGTCGGCACCAATTGCTGTGCAACGATGGCCCGCAGGTTGAGCGCCAAATCGAACAGCAGCTGATCTTGCATTTCTTTGGGTACCAGGTGAAGCATGCGATCCAGAGCCTGGTTTGCGTTATTGGCGTGCAACGTGGCGATACACAAATGGCCCGTTTCGGAAAAGCTAAGCGCGTATTCCATGGTTTCAGAGGTACGGATCTCCCCCAACATGATGACATCTGGCGCCTGTCGTAAACTATTTTTCAGCGCTGAATCGAAGCTTGGCGTGTCGATGCCCACTTCCCGTTGGGTCACAATACAGCCCCGATGGTCATGAACAAACTCAATGGGATCTTCAATGGTTAGGATGTGACCAGAGGTTTTCAGGTTTCGATACCCTAACAATGCCGCCATTGACGTTGATTTACCGGTGCCCGTACCGCCAACAAACAAAAACAAACCGCGCTTAGACAGCACAATATCTTTAAGAATTGACGGCAGATTGAGGTCGTCGGCATCAGGAATAGTGGTTTCAATACGTCGAATCACCATGCCAACCTGTTCACGCTGACAAAAAGCATTCACCCGGAAACGCCCAACACCATCAACCGCAATGGCAAAATTGCACTCACTGGTTTCTTCAAATTCAGCCAGTTGTGACGCATTCATGGTGTTGTCGAGCAACTGGCGCGCAGCGCCCGGAGTTAACGGGTTAGCATCGAGCGGTTCGACCCGGCCATGAACTTTCATGCTGACCGGTACGCCAACGGTGACGAATATATCGGAACCTTTTTGCGCCACCATTTTTTCAAGATAAGGAGTCAGTAATTCCATTTTAATTTCTCTGTATTCGCTTTAAGACAGCAATAACAAATGGGATGAAACATTACAGCGCTTGCTTGCCGCCCGCTTTCTTAACGGCTTCTTCACGTGCAACCAAACCACGGTTCAGTAAATCTTGCAGCGACTGATCGAGGGTCTGCATGCCAAGCGCCATACCGGTTTGGATCACCGAATACATTTGAGCAATCTTGTCTTCACGGATCAGGTTTCGAATCGCCGGTGTTGCCACCATGATCTCATGGGCTGCAATTCGGCCGCCGCCATTTCGTTTCAGCAGTGTTTGCGAAATAACTGCCTGCAACGACTCCGATAACATCGAGCGAACCATGGACTTTTCTTCAGCTGGGAACACATCAATGATCCGGTCAATGGTTTTCGGCGCGGAGGTGGTGTGCAACGTACCAAACACCAAATGGCCGGTTTCCGCTGCGGTCATGGCTAAGCGAATAGTTTCCAAATCACGCATTTCACCCACCAGAATCACATCTGGATCTTCACGCAACGCAGAACGTAAGGCGTTGTTAAAGCTGTGGGTATCGCGGTGTACTTCGCGCTGATTGATCAGTGATTTTTTGTTTTCATGAACAAATTCGATGGGATCTTCAATGGTCAGAATATGATCGAAACGACTCGAATTGATGTAATCGATCATCGCCGCCAACGTGGTACTTTTACCCGAGCCCGTTGGTCCGGTCACTAGCACCAAGCCGCGTGGCTTCTCACTCACCTGACGAAAAATATCCGGTGCGCCCAATTCTTCTAACGTCAACACTTTCGAAGGAATGGTACGGAATACTGCCGCGGCACCACGGTTCTGCACAAAAGCATTCACACGAAAACGCGCCAGCCCAGGTACTTCAAAGGAGAAATCACTCTCTAGCTGTTCTTCATAATCACGGCGTTGTTTATCGTTCATAATGTCGTAAATCAACGCATGCACTTGCTTGTGCTCAAGCGGAGCAATGTTAAGCTTGCGAACTTCGCCGTCTACCCGAATAAGTGGCGGCATATCAGCACTTAAATGCAAATCCGAGGCGTTATGTTTAACACTGAATTCCAAAAGTTCGGTAATATCCATGGCCTGAAACTCCAGATTAAGCCGTGACAAAATTATGCCAACCCTAGCAGAGCGATTCGCCGCTGCCTACGACCAAGTTCAAGTTGCCGTCGAAAAAGCCGAACGAGTACCAAACAGCGTCAAACTGCTGGCAGTGTCAAAAACTAAACCCATCGCAGACATAGAAGCCGTGGCCGCGTTAGGACAGACCGACTTTGGTGAAAATTACGCCCAAGAAGCGGTCGAGAAAGCACAAAAATTAGCCCACCTAGGGTTGCAATGGCACTTCATTGGCCCCATTCAATCCAATAAGACGCGGCCATTGGCCGAGCATATGGATTGGCTCCATACGGTTGAACGAGACAAAATTGCCCGACGTTTGAGCGAGCAACGGCCAGCAGAACTCAAACCGCTGCAGGTTTGTATTCAAGTGAATATCAGTGCCGAGCCACAAAAATCAGGCGCGATGCCTGCCGATGTTAAAGACCTAGCGGCCTTAATCCAGACGTTACCTAACATCGAATTGCGCGGCTTGATGGCCATTGTTGAAAATACTGCGGATGAAGCCAAACTTGCGCAGCAATTCACTGCCATGCAGACGCTTTTCGACCAACTAAAAACGCGCTACGACAATGTTGATACCCTATCAATGGGGATGAGTCAGGATTTGCAGCATGCCATTAATCATGGCAGTACCATGGTCCGCATTGGCACAGCAATTTTCGGTGCGCGCCAACCCCGCCAGTCGAATTAAACGAGCCGCGGGCTAACACCATAGGAATTAGAATGTCACAACAGATTGCATTTATCGGTGCCGGCAACATGGCAGGCGCAATTTTGAAAGGGCTTATTCAGCAAGGCCACCCCGCACAACAGGTGCATGTGAGCGACCTTGATGAACCAAAACTAAACGCGCTGGCCGCCGAGTTCACCGGGCTCAATACATACACCGACAACGCCGCGTGTATTGCCAATGCCGACGTAGTGGTATTGGCTGTCAAACCGCAGCTTATGGCGGCGGTGTGTGAGCCTTTACTCGCCGCACAGCCTTCATTAGCCAATAAGCTGATCGTATCTGTTGCCGCTGGCATTAAAGTAGCCCGCCTGCGAGAAATGCTCGGCAATGCGCAGCGCGTGGTGCGAACCATGCCGAATACACCATGTTTGATTGGACAAGGCATGACCGGCTTATATGCCGATGAACAAGTTTCAGAAACCGATCGCAATGCCGCACAAACGCTCATGCAAGCTGTAGGAAAAACCGCTTGGGTTGAAAGTGAAGCTGGGCTAAACCATGTCATAGCCGCCAGCGGCAGTGCGCCCGCCTACTTCTTTATGTTCATGGACGCCATGCAAAAAAGTGTCGAAGCCATGGGGCTAGATGCCGTCAGCGCGCGCCAGTTTGTTCAACAAGCGGCAATCGGTTCAAGTCAGCTAGCGGCATCACAAATGGACAAATCCTTTACTGAGTTGACCGCTCAAGTCACATCAAAAGGTGGTACCACAGCTGAAGCCGTGGCAACCTTTAAAGACGGTGACTTAGCCGGCTTGGTGGACCAAGCTTTGCGAAACTGCGTGGCTCGCGCAGAGCAAATGGAAAAACAATTTTAATTCACTAGTATTTAAATTTTTCTGGGAAGGACCAGCTATGGCAACTCAATCCGCTTTCGGATTTTTGATTGATACCATTTTTAATTTGTATCTAATGGTAATCCTGCTGCGCATTTGGCTGCAGTTGGTAAAAGCAGATTTTTATAATCCGCTTGCTCAATTTGTCGTAAAAGCAACGCATCCGGTCGTCGGTCCACTGCGCCGCATCATCCCACCGCTCGGTAGCCTTGATACCGCGTCGGTGTTGTTTGCCTTTGTGGTGGCTTGCGCCAAAATTGCCATATTGTTGGCCATGTCAGGCAGCCAGCTCAATCCACAAGCGATTGTGATTGTCGGCGGCTTAACGTTACTGAAGGAAGTCTTTCAAATTGTATTTTGGGTTCTGGTGATCCGTGCGATTCTTAGCTGGGTCAGCCAAGGTTACAACCCCATTGAGGCTGCGTTGCACCAATTGACGGAACCAATGCTGGCCCCCATTCGCCGCATATTGCCATCGTTAGGTGGGTTGGATTTGTCAGTGCTGGTATTACTCGTCGCCCTGCAGTTTTTCCAAGTATTGCTGTTCCAGCAAATCCTCTAACAAACCATTTATTGAAAGCCTGCGATGGTGAAATTTTTCACCATCGCAGGCTTTCCTATAATGAATACAAATCCACTTTTGGTCAGTGACCAATAGGAGCATCTGATGAAACCATTCAACTTTGCGCTGATATTACTGATTAGCAGCCTCAGCTGGTTTCCCGCTGCACAGGCCGAAGTGCACAATGCCGGCCCCTACCAAGTCCACTTTTCAGCGTTTGAAAGTACGTTTCTGACGCCTGAGGTAGCCAAAACTTATAACATTACTCGCAGCCGCTATAACGGCGTGATTAATATCTCCGTGCTCGATACTCGCAGTGGTAACTTACCCACTGAAGTAGAAATCACCGGTGACGCCAAAAACCTAATTGGCCACAACGTGCCGCTCGATTTTAAAGAAGTAAAAGAAGGCGAAGCTGTGTATTACCTAGAACAAATCCGTTACAGCAACGAAGAAACCTTTCGCTTCAAGTTAGAAATAACAACGCCGGAAGGGACGTACCCAGTAGAATTCATGAAAAAGTTTTACGTGAACTAGCGCCCGCCTCACTGCTATGATTCGCGCCACTCAAATGTGCAGCGGAGCAAGTCTTAATGAAATGGGTATTGGCAACCGGTAACCCCGGTAAAGTAGCAGAGCTGGCAGCCATGCTGGCGCCACTGAATATTGAATTGCGTCCACAGAGTGATTTTCAGGTAACTGAAGTAGCTGAAACGGGCACCACCTTTGTGGAAAATGCCATTATCAAAGCACGCCACGCCGCGGCGTTAACCGGTCTTCCTGCCATTGCCGACGACTCAGGCCTTGAAGTAGATGCATTGAATGGTGCCCCCGGTGTTTATTCTGCACGCTACGCTGGCGAGCACGCCAACGACAGTGACAATGTCAGTAAGCTCATTAGCGAACTGGCAAACACAGAAGACAACAAGCGCAGCGCCCGTTTTCGCTGCGTGCTGGTGTTTATGCGCCACGCCGCAGACCCAACTCCGCTCATTTGCCAAGGCACATGGCAAGGCCAAATTGCACAACAAGCTTTTGGCGAAGGCGGCTTTGGCTACGATCCTGTATTCATACCCCATGGCCAAAACACCACGGCAGCCCAAATGACCAAAGCAGAAAAAAATGCCGTCAGCCATCGCGGGCAAGCCTTGGCTCAGCTCACCGAGCTGCTACCCAACTTTCTGCAGCTTGGTTAGTGGTAATGCGGAACTCCCCGGCAGGCTTGCTGCAACTTCCCCCATTGTCACTGTACATTCACGTACCTTGGTGCGTTGAAAAATGCCCTTACTGCGACTTTAACAGCCATGCCATGCGTGGCGAGTTACCAGAGCAAGCCTATGTGGCAGCCTTGTTGAACGATTTACGAACCGATCTAAATTGGGTTCAAGGCCGTGAGATCGTGTCAATTTTCATTGGCGGCGGCACCCCAAGTCTGTTATCAGTGAATGCCATCGAACAACTCTTGTCGGGGATCCGCAACACAGTAGCACTAAGCCATGATTGCGAGATCACCATGGAAGCCAACCCAGGAACAGTCGAGGCAGACAA
Source organism: Neiella holothuriorum (assembly GCF_019457915.1). Lineage (GTDB taxonomy): Bacteria > Pseudomonadota > Gammaproteobacteria > Enterobacterales > Neiellaceae > Neiella > Neiella holothuriorum. The sequence goes on along the minus strand of NZ_JAHZSS010000026.1, from coordinate 26,605 downwards.
GTTTGCAGGGTTTGTAAAAGCTGGTGTGAATCGCCTATCCATCGGTGTACAGAGTCTGCAAAGCGAGCAACTCAATCTGCTTGGCCGAATCCACGATCCTCAGCAAGCCGTGCGTGCAGCCCAACTCGCTAACAAATTGCCTATCAACAGTTTTAATCTCGACTTGATGCATGGATTACCACAACAGCAACTTGATGGCGGCCTTGCCGACTTACAACAAGCGATTGATTTAGGTGCGCCCCATTTAAGCTGGTATCAGTTGACCTTAGAGCCCAATACTCCATTTTATCGCCAACCTCCAGCGTTACCAGACGATGATGTGTTGGATGCCATTAACGAGCAAGGCCATCAGTTATTAGAGCAAGCAGGCTACCAGCGTTATGAAATTTCGGGCTATGCCAAGCCCGGATTTGAATGTCGCCATAACCTCAATTATTGGACCTTTGGTGACTACCTTGGCATCGGTTGTGGCGCCCACGGGAAAATTACCTTGCCGGAGCAGCAGCGCATCGTTCGCTCAGTCAAGATCACGGCACCTAATAGCTATTTAGCGGCAAGTCCGAATGTTCGCTTGAACGTGCATGATGTTGCCAAAGACGAGGTGGCATTTGAGTACTTTATGAATCGGGCCCGCTTGCGGCAGCCTGCCCCATTTGCCGAGTTTGAACAAAGCACCGGATTAGCAATCTCTGCGATTGAACCATTTTTGCAGCAACAGCAAAGTAACGACACCATGATCCTGACCGCAGACAACTGGCAAATGACAGACAAAGGCCTGAACTTCTTCAATCAGGTGATCGCACCGCTGGCCGACTAGCCATGTAAATTTCCGAAACCATCAGCAAAACTATTTTTTTGCGCCATACTTGCCTCGTTCAGCACTCGCAGTAGTGGTGAAAACCTAATCAATTCAAGTAATAAATTAGCCAATTCGAAACTAAATAGGCTTGCGGTTGTCCGACCAATCAATCGCACTGTTTTAACGAGGGAACTATGAATAAAGCACTGTTAGCCTGCTTAGCTGGCCTAAGCACACTAGCGCTGGGCGCATGCTCGACAACGCCGGAGCCAGGCGAAAAGATCGTGGGGCCAGAAGTAATACAAACCAGTACCACAACGAGCACATCAAGAATTATTGGTATTGACCAACCATCGCGCACCTTCACCATTGAACGCGCGGGTTCGCAAGTTACGCTAGTGGCATCAGAAGCCGTGAATAACTTTGATCAATTCGCAGTTGGCGATTTAGTAGATACCGAATACACCGAATCGGTTGTGGTTCATGTTCAGGCTAACGACGGCTCCCCTCGCGTTAATCGCTCTGAGCAGCTCGATATGGCAGAGCAAGGTGCGAATCCAAACATCGAAGCGCACGACACAACGGAGCTTATTGCAGACATTATTGCCATCGATTTGGAAAACAAAACCGTCACGTTACGCGGACCAAACCAAGCGGTGTCAACGCTGCCAGTAAGACGTCACCCCGAGCACTTAGATAAAGTCGCGGTTGGCGATCAAGTTGTTGTAGTGCACACCAAGGCACTGGCGTTATCGCTTCGTAAAAAAGATGAGAGTAGCGACAGCACTCAATAGCGGTAAGTTAAAAGCCTGGTTTAGGTATTGCGAAAAAGCGGCGTAACATTGCCGCTTTTTTCTTGGCCAATACCCAGTAACTTCATTAAGGGTTCAGATTCAAGCAACTCTGTTAAAGCAACCGGGCGGGCATATAAGAACCCTTGATGAACCGAACAGCCGTGCTTGATCAAGAAAGCGGCCTGGCTACTTAACTCAACGCCTTCAGCCACTAAATCCAACCCCATGGTCTCGACCATAGCAATAATGGTTTTTACGATCACTTCGCCTTGAGGGTCGCCGGGAATATCTCGAATAAAGCTGCGATCAATTTTAATTTCATCAATCGGCAGCTCACGTAAACGACCCAACGAAGAATGGCCTGAACCAAAATCATCAATCGACAACGACGCGCCTAGCTTGGCCAAGTGATTCAGGATCACCAACGCCTCATCAACATTTTCCATGACCGCTGTTTCGGTCATTTCGAAACGTACATAAGGCAAATCGCTCGCAAAGCGGCTGGCGATTTCAAGCAATGCGTGAGCATCAGAGGAAGTTTGAAATTGCATGGGTGACAAGTTAATCGCCACTTTGGGAATCGTTCCCCCTAACAAGCCGGCATCTTTGAGCTGCAGAATCGCTTTGGTGATTACAATTTCATTGATTTGATTGATCAGCCCAACTTCTTCAGCCAAGGGAATAAACTCACTTGGCGGGACGGGTACCTGCATCACGCTCCAGCGCAATAGCGCTTCCGCGCCCAACACCTTATTAGTCTGAGTGTCGACCTGAAGTTGATAATGAATATCAAACTCGCGTTTTTCCACGGCTTCATGGAGCGCTTTGATCAGATTAACCCTGCTCTTGAGCTGTTCATTCATAAAGGAATGGTAATAGCTGATCTGGCCATGCCCCTGCTTTTTAGCATGGCTCATGGTGGCGTCGGCATCAGAGAGCAACTGCTTGAAGGAGTTGGTATCATCGGGGAAACACACCACGCCGATACAAGCACTAAATGGCATGGTCTTACTGATAAAGTGGCGTGACTGCCGCAACTTAACGGCAAGTAGACTAAGCGATGTCCGTAATTCGGTATAGTCCGAGACGGTATCAAAAATCAAAAATTCGTCACCACCGATACGCGCTACTTTATCGGGATCGGGCGCCCACTCTTGTAGGATCTCAGTTAGGTGAACTAACATGGCATCGCCATTGGCATGCCCTTCTGAATCGTTTACTAGTTTGAAGTCATCAATATTCACCACAATCAGATAATAACGGGCATCTTTTGAGGCTAAAGATTGGCCGTAATTAATGGCCCAATGGCGGTTCTTTAGGCCCGTTAAACTATCAAGAATGGTGAGTTGCTGAATTTTTGTCAGTGAGCGCTTTGCCCAGACATAAAAAAGAAAGGCTGTCAGGCTTACGTAAACCCAACCTTTAAAGGTTTGCAGGCGCTCGTTTAGGTCTGGGTTTTTCACCAATGCGTTGAGCAACCAATCGGAAAACAAGATCCACAGTAACCCGAAGATCAGGTAATACAGACTGATTTTTACCGCATAGCTGGTGGCTAAATTCTTAAACATAAACCCTTGTAACGCCAAAACCCTTTAGGAAAGTAGGTCATTGTATGCTGAGACATTCAAAAAATACAACGAGCACAATGAGAATGATTTACATTAGCCTTGTAAACCATTATCTGTATCTCAAATTAATTCAGAGGGTTAACACTGAGGTAAGCACTTACCCACACCAGCGGGCTGTTCCAGTTAATGGCTACTTCCTTTGAACACCAAGCTTCTGGCGCCGTACCAGCCGGCCCATAACGCTTAGCTGGTGCCACGGTTTCAGGCGTAGCCGAATCACAGCCCTTCCAACCCGTTAATGGTCCACCAGCAACCCAGCCCGGCGGAAATGCTACGCCCTGATCACGCAATAAAGGGAAGCCAATTCGGTCATGTAAATCTTCCTCAAACTGCTGACCATAACCTGTAATAAATGACAGGTTTAGTGGGTTATTGCCCAGCAAGTAATCCATGCCTTGGTGCATATTTTCGAGCTTAGCGATATCGCCAGTAATCTGATGCGCATAGGCAAGAACAATCATTCGGTTGAGTACAAACGAATTGGAGCCCCATGGCCAGATCTGCTCAGGCTCCGCAGCGGTTGGATTGTAGAGCATGGGGTAACCGCTAGCTTGCAAACGCGCGGCAGCCAGCGTCGCAGTAGTTTCGATACGCCCTTCCAACGTTGCGATTTCATCTACGGTCAGGCCGACTGCTTCGCGGTGCAACCATAAACTCAATGAGCCAGCGCCTTGTACCCACTGCCATTGCTGCGCGCCATCGTCATCAAAGGTTAGAAAGTCTGGAGATTGGCGCACAGTGCTGGCAAATGATTCGCGGCTATCGTCAGCCAATACGGTTGCGCTTATCCACAATTCAGCGGCGGCAGCATAGCGATCATCCACCACATTGTTGTCGTCATAATCGCCGCCGCCATTCGAGTCGACCGTGTCCGATGAGTAATAAACAACAGGGTTCGACTCGGCTCGCTGCCACGCATCATTGGCAACTTGCCATTGCTGCTGCGCATAAGACTCATCATAAGGCAGGAACACACGCGCTAAATGCGCTGCATTACGCGCCACTGCATAGGTTGCTGCGGTTGATGGTGGTTGAGCATAACGCTCCATCGCGTTTTCTTTTACGATATCGCCTTCAAAACCACTCCATTCCTGATTATGAATTTTGTGACTCGCAAGCTGACCTTCCGGTGGCAACATGCCCGCCATAAAGGTGCTACCAAAACGTATTTCATCGAGTAGATCTGGCGTACCATTACCACTTTCAGGAATAGTGAGTTCATCGTCCTCAAATACCCGCGCACCAAACTCGTAAGCATTGAGTAAGGTCCAAGCAGATATCGCAGCATTAACCGGATAAGCACCAAAGTCGCCGGCGTCATACCAGGTATTTTTGACATTTAACGTCACCCCATCACCGCACCAGCTATCAAAACACGGCAATGCGTTGTCTGTGGGGTGAATCGCGTCGTGAGCATGTTTTGGATCATGCAAGTAGTCAGCAAGGACAGGTTCGCCCATCCGGTGAAAGTAATAAAAACGCGCACTATCCACATATAAATTATCGAACAACTGGGTTTTGACTGAGACTTCGCGACTGCCATGTTCAGCAACGTCTAAGCGGTAATGTCCGGGCAACTGTAGAGCTGAAAAATCAATTTGATGAAGGTGTTCGCCGGAAGCGCCATCGGCACCAAACACTTGCGAGACGCCGCTGATCATTTGCTGCTCGTCCGCAGACATAATCTGCCAAGTCAGTGGCGACTTACTCTCGCTCACAATGGTGGCTCGTTTGGTCGCAGCGGGCGCATAGCCATGCTGATTGAGTCGAATCGTGTCAGCTGTCGTTGCTTGCTGCGCCGATTGGTTCGCTGGTGCTTCCGATCCACCACCTGAGCAGCCCGTCATTGCCACGCCAGCCGCAGCCAGTCCGATTAATGCAACGCTAAGGCGCTGCGATAATATATTGGATTTCATGTGATTTTCTCCGTCACCGATGGCCGATGATCATTGTTATTGATTGTAGAGTTGTTGCCTTGCTACCAGCACAAATTTTTCAGAAGTCAAAATGAAAACGCTTTCATTAATTCTAAAGCGATTTGACGCCAGATTGAAAACGTTATCATTCAGCGGCGTGATCCAACTCAACCAATTAATTCTCACCATCAGTGGTCACTGCATGCTTATAAATACCGCTACACTAAACCGCAGCTCATTTAACGTAGCATTCGGAGTACTTAATGAAACAACATCCATTCGCCGCGGGACTCATCGCGATCTCAATTGTTGTGGGTTTGTGGCTATTGGCGATGGCTCTGCCTGATGCCGTGCGGGAATATCGCAGCTTTGATCGCACAGTGACGGTAAAAGGGCTAGCGGAGCAGGAAGTTGAAGCCAACATTGTTATTTGGCCCATTCGCTTTAGTGTTGCCGGCAATGAGCAACAAGCGGTATATCAAGCACTGCAAAATAACGCCGACAAGATTAGGGCATTTTTGCTGCTCAATGGCGTGGATGAAGAGTCATTAACGCTCGCGCCACCTGCCATGCAAGATCGCCACGCCCAGACTTATGGCCGCGATCGACCACCATTTCGCTTTAGCGCACAGCAAACCCTAACGGTTTACAGCACTAATGTGGCCAAGGTCAGATCAGCAATGGGCCAACTCTTAGAATTAGGAAAACAAGGCATCACGCTGGAAGATAGTAGTTACCGAACCGACTACTTATTTACCGGTTTAAATGAAATTAAACCCGAGATGGTCGAGCAAGCAACTCAGAATGCCCGCAAAGTGGCGGAAAAGTTTGCCGCCGACTCCAACAGTCAATTAGGCAAAATCAAAACCGCTTCGCAAGGCCAGTTTTCTATTTCATCGCGAGACAAAAATAGCCCTCATATCAAGAAAGTTCGGGTGGTCTCAACGGTGGTGTATTACCTAGCGGACTAATCCATATCACGCAGGTATTAAAAAAGGGGCCTGCTGGGTAGTACCAGTCAGTTAAGCTGACTGGCATTACTTTTTTGGGGAGATTTCGACGGCTTTGGTTTTATTGCGTTGGATAAACCTTCCCACCTTCGGGTTGGCAGAATCAAGTAGCCGAATTGATAGCACCTTATCCAGCTTGGGCCATATGCCCTTAAGCCAATATTCCGCCTGCAACATGACATAACGGATTAGGTTGTAAGACAGTAATAATCCCCATAACGCCTGAACTTCTTAAGAGCTTGTGACATTGTCGTTAAGCGAACTAGTTTACCCTGCCGTTGTAACGAAAAAATGACTTCAAACTGAAGGGCTTTCCTTGCCAGAGGTTATGCAATGAGTGTCTTATAACTGCACGAACAATAAGTCCGATACAACAATTGTTATACCGGATTTTTATCAGTCTCAGATGAGCGTTCAAATTGAACTTAACTGTTCGGCATTACTCCGATTTGAGGCCTTTTTATTATCAGTTTCCGCGACCACAGTGGCCCCATGATAACCCACGGCACAACATGTCCATTTAACAGTAAGAACAAAATATTCATTATTTAAACAAGTTGACACTAATGATTCGAATTCTTATTGGCTTGTTGATTCAATGTTAACTAATGTAGGGGAGAGATTGGATTCCTTATTCCTATCTAAAAACCTGAAATATCCACCACGTTTAAAGAGGAATGATGAATTTTTTCACTTATAAGATTGCTATTTTCTTGTGGGTAGCTGCGTCAGCACTATCTAAAGCACATGCTAGCGACGTTGATTTGTACGTTTTGCAACTTGAAGCTGTCGCCAATAGTTGTAAAGGAGCCTGCGTTGACAAGTGCGCAACAGAAGCAAACAAGATTAGACAACTCGATAGCCTCAGTGGCAATGCAGTGGCTATTAAGCAGTCAATGATGAACTGCTATTCCGTGACTGCAATGAATCGCGCCAATTCCAAAAATCCTCACCTGATGCCGTTAATAATGACCGCTTCGCAATTAAAAGAACCAACGTCAGCGGATACCAACAGCAAAACAACAACAGATTTCAAAGCGAAAGCTCAAGCCAGTTTGCAACAAGCAATAGCCAAACAAAACCATGGCCAAACCGGCGGTAGCAAACAAGCATCGAGCGCTCCGATAGATGCCAACTTCCGAGATGAAGATGGCAGTGTCAATATGGATAAGATCATCGCTATCTATCAAAAGCTCGCAACCTATTGCGAATCCGCGCCTTCGACGATGCAGTACAGCTGTAATATCGGCTGTAAGCAAGGCCTCGAAAACCTCAATCAAGCAAACTCGCAATTTAAATCCAATGGCGAAGTTCAACCGGCTATGTTGGTGATGTCGAAGAGCTATACAAGCAACTTAGGTTGTCCAATGCAGACAAAACTAGCACTGCAGGGAGAGATAGAAAATAATCCTCTATATCTCGCGGTGTTGGAAGCAGGTAAAGCGTTGGAGGCTGGAGAATGGCCACCAGAGCCAGAATTAACCTTAGATCTTGCGTTCGATGAGCCTTCGCAAAAACCAGCCGATGTGACGGCGTCTGTCACCGCAGCAACAGCCATCTCTGATCTCAGTTTTGAGCAAGCTCAGCAATTACTTAAAGGGTTAGACGACTACAAACGCTTGGAAAAAGCGGTCAACAAGAACAAGTTTAGTCTCTTACAGCTACGCAAAACTGTCGCCAAACTGGCACAACAAAAAGCATCGGTCCCAGCCGACAAATGGCAAAAGAAAGCTTTACAAATAGGGGAAGCCGGCATCCAGCGGGAATTGTATGACGCCCTCAATCAAACTTGTGACGAAAACTATTTGAAACAGTATCGTCATCCGAGCGGTTGGACTCTCCCAAATTATTCACCTGACGTTTACGGCAACCGGTCTAGCAAGGCCCAGCAAATGGAATATGCCGTGCCGGTTCAGTATTTACAACGACTTTGCTTTGCTGAGCAGTTTGCAACACTAAAGCCGCAATTTGATGCTGCTCAAAACCCGCAACAGTTGGCCGATTTGGCCCAAATTTATGTCGCTGATGCGGCAGTAACCGATCGGACATCCTATTGCCTGACTTGTGTTCCTGGCAGAGGATATTTACGGCCAAATCTATGGCAACCGGAGTGGGTAGGATACTCACAACAGCGACAAGCTGACTTTAACCTCGCAAAACAGCAATTAGCCGAAGCCAGAAAAGAACAAGTGGCAGAACAAGCAAAATTGGAACAGGCTGAAAAGCAAAGACAAGAAGTCCTTGCCAAAGAAAAAGAAATCGAGAAGATCATTGCTATGGTTAACGCCGAATATCCTGTTGCGGTAGACATCGCGAAAGCACCATCATGGTTAACTAACAACGGCGCGGCAGTCAACTATCAGCGGAAGGTCAACCACGTGACTGGCGAGTTCGCGAGTCGGGCTATCAAATTGGCGCAACCCGCATTTATGTATGACGCCGTGAATACAAATAGTAACTCAGGGTTTTCTGACCAAATCGCTTTGTTCAGCTCATCGTCCCTGTTCGGTTTATCCGCTTGTATTGATCGTAAAAATTTGCTCGAAACCTTTTTATCAAATCCCAAGCGATTGTCCGGTGAACAATTTTTATTGCTCACTGCTACTGGCTTGAAATGCAGTCTAAATCTGGTTCAGAGTTCATCGATCAAGAAAGAGCGACAACTGCAACTGCAGGCCAAAGAGTCATTGCCCAAGGATCGCCAAAGTAAAATCTATGAGGGGCAAATGAGGCATTTGCTGAGTCAAATACAAGACTTGTTGAGCAAACGCCTCCAAGCGAAAGGGATTAGGTTCATCAATGGCTATGATGGCAATTCACTGTTTCAAATTGGCGAGCGCATGGTCATAGCTAACTACAATGCTCGTTTTAAGGAAATTGTTGGCACTGACCGAGCAACACTGCTGCGCGACAAAGACAAACGTTTTACGCAATTACAGCAACAGGCGAAAAACAAGTCCTTGCCCTCAGGAAAGTTCAATTACTTAGCCCAAGAGCAACACGTTATTGCGAGCTACGTTAAGCAGCAAGGGTGGCACTGTGATTTGTTGAACGAAAATTATCACCAGCATCCATTGACCTTCATGTCTGCGCTCAAGAAATGTGGCGAGGCATTTGGTGATGTGGCGTTCGTAACATTTACCGAGCGGTATCAGCAACAGTATCGAAACCATCTTCAAAATGGTATTTAGCTGCCATAGCAAATAGGGCCTGAATGACAAAGTCCTTCGATTGGCTAATGCCAGTCAGTTAATCTGGCTGGCATTACTTTTTTGGGGAGATTTCGACGGCTTTGGTTTTATTACACACCTTGGGTAAACCTTCCCACCTTCGAGTTGGCAGAATCAAGTAGCCGAATTAATAGCACCTCATCCAGCTTGGGCCATGTGCCTAGTGAGCTCAGAGGCCTGTCACTAAAAATACAATCTTATGTATTGAATAACTGTCAAAGTTCAGCTGATTTGGCCATATGCCCTTAAGTCAACATGCCACCTGCGTCATGACATAGCGGATTAGGTTGTAAGAAAGTAATAATCCCCATAACGCCTGAACTTCTTAAGAGCTTGTGACATTGTCGTTAAGCGAACTTGTTTATCCTGCCGTTCTAACGAACAAATGACTTCAAACTGAAGGGCTTTCCTTGCTACAGATTATGCAGGAGTGTCTTATAACTGCACGAACAATAAGTCCGATACAACAATTGTTGTACCGGATTTTTCTCAGGCTCAGATGAGCGTTCAAATTAAACCTAACTGATCGGCATTAGCCTGCTGGCCCCTTTTATTTTGCCTTGCCGCAGCATGACAATTAGAAGTGATATTTTACCAAGAGGTTTACAACGCTCTGGTCGGTCTTAAATGCACTGCTGTCTTTAATACCGTATTTGTTTTTCCAGTAATCATACTCAACACCCATCAGCAACGAACGCTCACGCAGACCGAAGTGCACACCGGCGTCATATTTGATTTGTGGGTTGAAGTGGAAGTTCTTCTCGTAAGTGCCATCACTGGTTACGACCCAGTCAATGAAGCCATCGAAAACGATCGCAGAGTTACCAACAGGGAATGTCATTTTCCATACTGGTGTAATTTGGATAGTGTCACCGTCACCATTTTCAGGTAGACGTTGGTAAGCATTCAATTGGAAGAAGTCGAAACCAGGCAGCGCCAAGTCTAACCCTGCACCAACCAAGTAGCTTTCTACATCGCCTTCACCAAATTCGTAGGTCGTCGCAACCAGTACGTCTTGAACGATACCGAACGACAGATCTTTGTCGAAGATTTTGCCAAAGCTGAAACGTGGGCTGAATTCGCCGTAGTAGGCGCTTTCGCCGTTGTAGAAGTCTTTCTCACCGTTGTACATGGTGTAGTCGGTGAAGAAGAACAGATCTCCAACACTCCAACCACTCACGTGCTCGTAAGTGATGGTTTGCTGAATCTCTGGATTAACTTCAAAGTCTTGACCGTAAAGATACGACAAGCTGTTGTCTTGCCATTGAACTAAACCTGCTGCTTGAGTGAAAGGGGCCACAAGGGCTGCAGTGGCAGCCAAAATTAAGTGCTTCATTATTTCTCCTAAACCTGCAATCTCGCCCGCCAGCTTTGTTTTATTGCTGGTCGATCGGCTAAAGTGTGTAGCTTGTTTCTACCAAAAAAAATCTGGCTTGCACCAGAAAGGCGCGCATTATGGCACTTTTGCACCCTCTCGCAATTGATTTAAACCCAGAATTGAAATCAAGATTTCAACAGTTTGAAAAAATTCTTGGCTTCGTCCCCAACAGCCTGTTAACCATGCAGCGTAACCCTGCAATTTTAAACGCGTTTGGTGTTTTAACGGCCGCAGTGATGGAGCAATCCACCAGCGTAGATGCGGGCTTCAAGCGATTACTTGCCCACATGGCCAGTAGTGCTGCAGGCTGCCGATACTGCCAAGCACACTCTTTGTTAGCCGCAGAATTAGCGGGCGAGCAACAACAACGCTTAGAACAACTCTGGCAATATCAAACCTCTCCACTGTTCTCACCGGCAGAACGAGCAGCGCTAGATTTCGCTTTGGCGGCGGGCAGTGCACCAGCACAGGTCAACGAACCCATCATGGCCAGCCTGCGGCAACACTGGAACGAAGAACAAATCGTGGAGCTAACCGCGGCGATTTCGCTGTATGGTTTTCTGAACCGTTGGAACGATGCAATGGCAACCACCATTGAAGAGCCAGCGAAAGCTAAAGGCGAAGCGTTATTAGCCGAGCAAAATTGGCACGCCGGCAAACACCTAGCCGCAAGCGATACAACACAGGAATAAACCGCAGTAATGACGCCTATTTCTAACAACAAACAAGTACCGGTGACCTTACTGGCTGGCCGCGAGGCTTATCAAAAGATAGCCGCCAACGGTTTAGCCGCGAATGATATCAGCGCTCTGTTGGGCGCGTCAGGCGGCCCTAAGTGGTTTATTTTGTCTGCCATCGATCAATATTTGGCGGGAGAGTTTTTTGCTGACCGACAACAGCCATTGGATTTACTTGGCACTTCGGCAGGCGGCTGGCGTTTTGCGTGTTACTGCCAGCAGCAACCCGCCGAAGCCACTCGCCGCTTTGTCGAGCATTACGCGAATACCGTTTACTCCGCGCAAGCAAATGCTAATGAGATCACCACTAAAGCCATCGCCTTGGTTGATGAATTGTTGGGCGAGCATGGTAGCGAGCAAATCTTGTCACACCCAAGTTTTCGCCTGCATATGGTCGTTTGTCGCGGTAAACACCTAGCAGCCAGTGGCAATAAGCATCGTCAAATGCTGGCCTTAGCCGCCGCAGCAACACTCAATGGGATCCACCGAAATCTATTGAGCCTATCGTTTGAGCGCATTTTGTTGCATAACAGCAAACGTTCGCAATCGGTTCAAAGCCCATTCTTACAGCTAAACGACTTCCCGACCCGTAACTTTCAACTCAACCAGCACAACCTGCGCGCAGGCTTATTAGCCACCGGCGCTATTCCACTGGTGATCCACCCGCAGCGTCATCTCCAAGGGCCCGGCGAAGGTTATTACTATGACGGCGGTATCGTCGATTATCATTTTGATTTAAATATTAAAACTCAAGGCATCGTGCTCTACCCGCATTTCTATTCAGGTATCACCCCTGGTTGGTTTGATAAATCGTTGACATGGCGCAAAGCGCAAGCAGACAACTATCGCAACGTGCTGCTGGTTGCCCCGTCTGCCAACTTTGTTAGTCAATTACCGCACGGTAAAATTTCTGATCGCAACGACTTCAAAACCATGGCGCCAGCTCAACGAATTCCTTATTGGCAACAGATCATTTCAGAAGGTCAGCGCATCGCCGACTTTTTTGCCGAGCGTGTCGTCAAACAAGATTGGCTTGATTACATCCAGCCCATGGACGCGCCGCCGCGCTAGTTACATGAGGCATAACCGTTGCTCCTTCGTTCCGTTGAAGACAAGCGAGCAACGGCTCTTCAACTCGTCAATAAGCACCAAAACACGCCGTTCTATCGCCAAAAGAATCATTAAAAATCAATCATCTTGATAGGCAACCTAGACGCCTATCGGGGCTCGATTGAATGTAACCCTTTACCAAAAGCTATTGGTCAAGTTTGCCAATCAATATCAGCGAGGATTCGATGCCCATCAAAGCGATTTGCAAAGCGTCATCCACACATTGAAGGGCAGCGCTGCTAACTTAGGCCTCACTGAAATAGCAAAACAGGCGGCCGCTATAGAATTAGCCTCGAAAGAAGCTGCTCCTGAATTGGCTCAGTTACAAGCCATGACACGCCAATTAGCCATCATCTGTAGTGACATCAAACGCCGTCTTCCACTCGATTAGACGTAAGCTGCATCAACACGTTGGCCAACACAGCTCTATGACTGCGCAAATGCTTCACTTTGGCGTTTGCTGTCAGCTTCCCTTTCGCATCACACATTGTGTTTACTTACAGGCACTTACCTAATAATAATTATCATTCAGGCATGAGTGAGGTCGTACGAAATACAGTCGCAGCAATAAATAATTAACTATTTTTAACAATTAATTCAAAAACCTAAGCTACAATCGCCCTCCAAATCACAGCATGAAGAGTCAATTTGAATAACTTACTCAACACATCACTTGTTCCGATCACACATTCACACACCATTAACACACATACCCACACACTCACCGTCGATACCATAGCAACCATTGAAATTGACCGGCCAGTTACCGGCTCTGCGACCGAACAGAGAATTGAGGGAATAACCATGGAACAGCAAACTATAGGCTTTAATACAAATCATGTTGCTAACATTAATCTATCTGATATTGACGCTTCTCTTGCAGAGCTTGAACAACAAGAACTAGACCAACAATTTCAAGACACCATTACTCAGAACCAACGCAAAACAATCGACCCGAATCAAATGTACTTTGACGAAATTGGTCGCTTCCCTTTGCTAACAGCCAAAGAAGAAGTCGTCCTTGCATTGAAAGTGCAACAAGGTGATGAGCAAGCAAAAAAACGCATGGTCGAGTCTAACCTTCGCTTGGTCGTGAAACTTGCCCGCCGCTACATGAATCGTGGCCTGACATTGCTTGATCTCATCGAAGAAGGAAATATCGGATTAATCCGAGGCGTTGAGAAGTTTGATCCTGAGCGCGGCTTCCGCTTTTCTACCTACGCCACTTGGTGGATTCGCGACGGCATTGAGCGTGCCATCATGAATCAATCGCGCACCATTCGGTTGCCCATTCATTTAATCAAAGAAATGAATGTGTATTTAAGAACAGCAAAAGAAATGGCCAAGTCACTTGGCAACGAACCAACAGCAGAGCAGCTAGCGCAAAAAATGGACAAGCCAGTTGCCGATGTTCACCGCATGCTCAAGCTCAATGAAACCACCAGTTCATTAGATATTACCGTGGGTAAAAACGAAGATACCCCGCTAGTTGATCTGCTTGCTGATGAATACCAGGCGGAAACAGATCAAACGCTACAGACCAATACGGTTAACAGCGTTTTAGTTGAATGCCTAGATGTGCTAGAGCCCAAACTTCGCAACATTATTGCCCGCCGCTTCGGCTTATTAGGGCAAGAACCTGCAACCTTGAGCGATATCGGCAAAGAAATGGGCGTATCGCGCCAAAACATTGCTCACTTCCAAACCAAAGCGTTGATCCAATTACGCTCAATGTTTAAAGAAAAAGGCATTGCGATGGACGAAGTAATGAGCTGCTTTTCATAACCGTTCGTCATATCAACAACAGCTGTAATCTCAAAATGGATAGAGAAAATTAGAATGAATTATTTCACCGCAGTATTCGCATCATTGGCGTTAATGAGTGGCTTGGTCAACGCAGCAGAGCCAGCAACTGACGCACAACAACACCGTTGGGCCATTGGTGCAGGCGTCTGGGAAGCCACTGAGAATATGGATATTTCCTATGCACAAGTTGCTTATGAATTCGCCGAATATGAGCCACTTTGGGGGATTCGTCCAACAGTTATCGGCATGGTTAGCGAAGATGGTGAGTACTACGTGGCAGGCGGTTGGTTAAAAGAGTTTGAAATCACTGAACGATGGGATTGGGGATTTGGTAATGTGGTTGGCTACTTCAGCGACACCGACCATTTAGGCCATCACTTAGAGTTCTATTCACGTATTTTCGTCAACTATGACACCAGCGACAAAGGCTTTCTGCGATTAGAATTCGGTCACTTGTCAAATGCGAGCATTAGCGACGAAAACCCAGGCACAGAGACTTTAACGCTAACCTACAACTGGCGTATCTAAGCAAGCTTACACTGAGTTTTGACCAGCCAAGCTAGTATTGTACAAATGCCCATAGAACAAAGCCTGCGAAGAGAAAGCTCGGCAGGCTTAGAGTTGTTAGGCAAGGCAGAATTAACTTAACCCCACCACTTTTCGCCCTCAACTAAATTCGGCTTAACCACATCGGGATCGAGTTCAATCCCCAACCCCGGTTTCTCAGAGACCGCCACATAGCCGTTTTCACACAGCGGTTTGTCATGCACAACCACATCGTCCATCCAGCCACCATCAAAGAACACCGTTTCACAAAATAGATAATCACGAATGGAAGCCGCCCAGTTAACCGAGGCAATACCATTCACAATGCCACCGGTATTGTGATTCGCTACAGGAAGCGAATATAAGTCAGCCAGATCGGCCATGCGTTTGTTCTCAAGGAAGCCACCTGAGTTGCGCAAATCAGGGTGAATAATGTCGGTGGCTGCATTTTTAATAAACGGCAACGAGTCGGAGCGGCGCGACCAGTTTTCACCGGTACAAATCGGCACTGGCGAAGCATCAACTAAGCGGCGCCAGCTTTCGCTATATGGAACCGGCATTGGATCTTCCAGCCAAAGCGGTTTAATTTGCTCAAGGTTTCGCGCCAACTCTATGGACGTGCGCAAATCGAATTGCCAGTGACAACCAATGAGCAAGTCGTGATCCCAGCCAATGGCATCACGAATATTTTCGTAGCCTTCAATTAGCTTACGCATGGCTTTGCTGGATAGGACTCGGTTAGATGGGTCGAATCCAAAGTCATCCTTTTCGCCAATAATCGGTACACCCAGCTTGTGAATAGTAATACCGTTTGGCTGCTCTTTAGCGGCGGCGGCCCAGTCACGACAAGAAATTTTGTCGCTGTAATCGCGTGGCGTGTGGTGATCATACATGCGCACTTTGTCGCGGAACTTACCACCTAATAAAGTATGGGTAGGCACTTTTAAGATTTTGCCAGCTAAGTCCCACAGGGCCATTTCAATACCACTCATGGCACGTTGTTGGGCGTGTGCACTATCATCAGTGTATCGATAGCCGGTATATAGGCGATCGATCTGCAATGGATCTTTGCCGATTAGAATTGCTTTAACACCATGAATCGCCTCAACAATTCCTAACCCCGGCGAACCATAAGCTTCAGCAATACCATATATTCCAGCATCAGTTTCTACCTTCACCAATATATGAGTACGCCCTCTCATGTAAGGCGTTGTTGGCCCCTGCAGCACCATGGTTTTGACATCGGTAATTTTTACCTTGTGCATGTCTGAGGCAGCCAAAGTGTGAAATGGCAGCAGCACTGAGGCAGCAGAAAGGCTAGCCATCGAAGTTAAAAACTTACGGCGGCTAAACTGGTGTTCTTTCATTGATAGGTTCTCCGGGACAGGTTCAATACAGCATTAACGAACTGCCACCAACATATACTAGAGCTTTTGCTCACTAGCTGAACACTTGCTTTTTATGTGGGTTTAATTGCTGAATTCGTGCACAACAGCAAACATTACGACATGGGAAAATTGTTAGGCCAATATTGGTGAACTAGAAGCTTTCAAATTGAGCGATTAAATGGCTGGTCTTTGGCGCAGAGATAAGTTCAGTTGCAACAATAAAAAGAGCCGCGCTTTGATTACCAGTCGTAATCAAAGCGCGGCTCGTATCAAAATAAATTAATTTGTGAGCGAATCAACCAGCCGAACTATTTCGCTTCAAACAATAGATCCCAAACGCCGTGACCTAATCGCTGGCCACGCTTTTCAAATTTAGTTAGCGGACGATAATCAGGCCGCGGCGCATAACTTGTGTCGGGGTGTTGATTGCTAAAACCGGGCGCTTCGGTCATCACTTCAAGCATGTGTTCCGCGTAATTTTCCCAATCGGTGGCCATATGGAACACGCCGCCGGGTTTCAGCACCCGTTGCACCATCGCAACGAATTCTGGCTGAACAATGCGACGCTTGTGGTGACGCTTTTTGTGCCAAGGATCAGGGAAAAACAGTTGCAGCCGATCAACCGAGTTTTCAGCAAGCGTATTTTGCAGAACTTCAACTGCGTCATGCTCCATGGTGCGAACATTGGTCAGCGCTTCATCTTCAACATCGGCTAAACAAGCACCCACACCAGGACGATGCACTTCTATGCCAAGGAAGTTAATTTCAGGCGCAGCTTTCGCCATAGCAACCAGCGAAGCGCCCATACCAAAACCGATTTCAACAACCGTGTTCGCTTGGCGGCCAAACAACTCGGACAATTCGACGCGCTCACCGCTGTAATCTAAACCGTAGCTTGGCCAAAGCTCGTCCAATGCGCGCTGCTGACGGTTACTCAGGCGCCCTTCGCGACGCACAAAGCTGCGGATCCGGCGCATGTATTTGCCATCTTCGGTGAACTCGGCATCGTTGACGTCTTTGCTCTGACTCATGGTTTAATCCGGTAACTGGTTGACGTTTGTGTTAAATAGCGGCGCATTATCGCTATGGCCTCAGTAATTATCAAGAATAGCGCAACCGGATATTGATCTGGTCAATGGCGGATGGCTACACTGAGCGCCGTTTTTGCAGGCATTATCTGGACAACATGACCGACTCGTCGAGCAGCACCATGTCAGCTACTGACATTCTAGGCTTTCAGCATCGCCTGCTCAGTTGGGCAGAAACTCAGGGCCGTCATGATCTTCCTTGGCAGCTCAACCCGACCCCTTATTCCGTATTAGTGTCGGAAATCATGCTGCAACAAACTCAGGTTGCCACGGTGATCCCATACTTTGAACGATGGATGACAAGTTTCCCGACCATCGACGCGCTAGCCGCTGCCGAAGAAGACCATATTATGGCCCACTGGCAAGGGCTAGGTTACTACTCGCGAGCTCGCAATTTGCACAAAGCGGCACGCTATGTTGTAGAGCAGTGTGATGGTGAGTTCCCGTCGGATTTAAAAGGCTTAGAATGTATTCCCGGGGTTGGCCGCTATACCGCCGGCGCGGTGATGTCGTTTGCGTTTGATCGCTACGGGCCGATTGTTGATGGCAACGTCAAACGCCTGTTTTGTCGGCTATTTGCTATTGAAGGGCAATTGGCAAGCAGCACAGTTAGCAAACGCTTATGGAGCCTTGCGGAGCAACTCACGCCAGCAACAGATCAGCCGTTGAGTAACCGCCGCTTTGCGCAAAGTTTATTGGATATGGGCGCTACCTTGTGCAAGCCCAAATCGCCCGACTGCACCATTTGTCCATTAGCAAATCAGTGCCAAGCATTAGCGAGCAATCGCGTCAGCGAGCTACCAACACCAAAACCCAAGAAAACCTTACCGGTAAAAACAGCAATTTTTGACTGGCACTTAGTTGATCAAGAAATTTTCTTGGTGAAACGCCCTGCCGATGGCATTTGGGGCGGCCTTTGGTGCCTGCCAGAATACCAACAACCCCTCGACCAGGTGGCGGAAACGAAAGCCATTGGCCGTTTTCGTCATACCTTCAGCCATTACAAGCTCGCAGCAGAAGTCATCAATATGGCGCAGCACCGTAGCGAGCATCAAAGTGGCAAATGGTTCGCACTCGACACCTTGGCAACCATAGGCCTGCCCAAGCCAATCAAAAGCTTTATCGAAAAACACACTGCAAAAGCAGCAGATTAAGGCAATTTTGAGTTAAACTAATGGCCGTTTTTCATCAGCAGGGTATATCTCATGGCTCGTACCGTTTTCTGTCAGTACCTCCAACAAGAAGCCGATGGCTTAGATTTTCAACTTTATCCTGGTGAGGTCGGCAAACGTATTTTCGATAATATTAGTAAACAAGCTTGGGCTGAATGGCAAAAGAAGCAAACCATGATGATTAATGAGCACAAGCTCAACATGATGGAGCCAGCTCACCGCGAACAGCTTGAGCAAGCCATGATTGGTTTTTTGTTTGAAGGTCAAGACGTTCACATCGAAGGCTATCAGCCTCCGGCCAAATAATCTCACTATCTTTGTTTGTCATTCGGCTGGCGTTGCCAGCCGCTTTGGGATCAACTCATGTCAATTGAACAAATTTTAAAAGATCGCAGCGGTAACCAATGCGAGCTCTCTGGCAGCAGCGATGATTTAGTCGTTTATGCTGTGCCTCCAGTGGATGGTCAATCTGCTGATCGTGCCATCCTCATTAGCCAAGAGTTACACGAGCAAATCAATGGCGAACAACTCGATCCAAACTTGTGGCGCGGCCTGAATGACGCCATGTGGAGTCAAGAGCCGCCAGTACAAGTGATGGCGTGGCGCATGCTAAAACGCCTGACTAAGCAAGGTGAAACCTGGGCGCAGGATTTACTCGATATGCTTTACCTCGATGACGCACTGGTGACTTGGGCCGAATCGGGTTTAGTTGAAGAAGAGCAACAAGTGATTCAGCGCGACAATAATGGCGTCAAGTTAGAAGCGGGCGACAATGTTGTATTGATTAAAGACTTGGACGTCAAAGGCACCAGTTTTACCGCCAAACGTGGCACCCCAGTTCGTGGTATTTCGCTAACCGATAATCCAGATCACATTGAAGGCCGAGTCAATGGCGTTCGCATCGTGATCCTGACAAAATTCGTGAAGAAGCAATAACACCGAGACAAGGATGTAATCACCATGAACAAACTCCTGATTGCAGCAGTATTAAGCGCATCGTTAACCGGTCTAGCAAATGCCGGGGTTTACACCAACGAACTGGCCAAATGTTTAGTGTCATCAACCACCCAAGACGATCGCGCCGCGTTAGTCCGATGGATGTTCATTGCCGCCTCCCATCACCCTGCGGTAGCCGACATTGCCAATGTCTCTGCTGCTCAAGTGAATGAAGGCAATAAACAAACTGGCCTGCTATTTACCAAACTGATGACAGAGACATGTAAAGAGCAAACCAAGAATGCAATTGCCTATGAAGGCCAGCTGGCGATTCAAGGTGGCTTTCAGGTGCTAGGACAAGTTGCCGGCCAAGAGTTGTTCTCAAGCCCGGCAGTCGCAGCCGCCATGGCCGGCATTCAACAGCATGTTGATAACGAAAAACTCGAGGCGGTACTTACGCCAACTCCGACACAACCGGCAAATTAATCCCCCTTCAATTGCAACTTAACGGCTCCTAAAATGGAGCCGTTTTTGTTTTCGGACTACACTCCTTTGCGCTCCTGCCTTTTGGGTAGCTCAGTAACTAGTTGAATTTATTGCACTGTCACCAAGGTGACAGGTGACTGTCGTGGTTTAACTGGGTCTTTAACGCCATGATGAATGGCATCACAACCGCAAGGAAATGCATTTGATGATTGTACGTAAACTTCGCCTCCAGCGTGGCTGGTCACAAGAGCAGCTATCGCAATTTAGTGGCCTGAGTGTTCGCACCATCCAGCGTATTGAGCAAGGTAAAACCGCCGGATTAGAATCACTCAAATCGCTAGCAGCTGTTTTTGAAGTGGACGTACAAGACTTGCAAAAGCCAGCCAAGGAGCAACCAATGAACAATCCATCAGAAGCCACTGCCAGCCTGTCTACCGACGAGCAAGAAGCTATCGAACAGGTTAAGGACGTGAAAGATTTTTATACTCATACAGTCACGTCAATCTGCATGATTACCTTTCTGTTTATTTTAAATTATATGATTTCACCGGGTTACATCTGGGCTTGGTGGGCAGCTTTAGGCATGGGGCTTAGCATTGTCTTTCATGCCATCCAAGTCTTCGAAGTGGTCAATTTATTTGGCCCTGACTGGGAAAGAAAGCAAGTTGAAAAACGCTTGGGCCGGAAACTCTAAACACCAACGCGGCTTAGCCCAACGCATTTGAATTGATCTGAGTAGCGCTAGCTCCCATACAACAGAGGTAAGCATTCACGGCTTATCGAAAATGGGGGCTTGTTATGATTCGAATACTAGCTTTATGTGCGTTGCTGGTTAACAGCAACGCCGACGCCAAGCTGGTTAGTTTAGAACAGCTACAATGGCAAAATCGTATAATTCTGGTGCAGTGCGACTCAGTACAATGCCAACACGCCAGTACCCAGCAACTCGAGCAGGCGGAGCTAGCCGTTCAAGACCGCCACATCGTTTGGTTTGTTACCACCTCAGAGCACATCAGTACCAATGCTTTAGCCCCGCTAAGTGAGCAGTTACAAACGGTGTTGCGCAGCAATACGTTGGCGCGGCCTCAAACGCTTTTGATTGGCAAAGATGGTGCAATTAAACGCCGTGACAAGGTGCTACAACTGCAAGTATTGTTGAAGCAAATAGATCGAATGCCCATGCGTCAGGCAGAAATCGCTTGGCACAGCATTTAGCTCAAGTTTCCAAGGTATTATGGCGTGTCGATAATCCCTTTGACCGCCAACGCCTGACGCGTCAACAGGATGCGCTTGTTGGCATCATTACGGCTTTTGATATCAATGTTAAGGGCGAACAGCCAAACCGCTTCACCACGCTCCACGTATCCGACATACCAGCCGTGATCGACATCGCCACGCTGGGCCCAGCCCGTTTTTGCATAGAGTTGATAATTAGCCGCTTTCTCAACCAACATAATTTGTTTAAGCACGGCAAAATGTTCAGCTTTGAACGGCAATTGTTGCTGATAAAGGCGCGCTAAAAAATCAACTTGCTCAAGCGCTGAAATCGCCAGATCGCCCTCCAACCAAAACGTGTCCACCTGCTTGCCTGTTAGACCATTGCCGTAATCGATTTGCTGCAAGTAGTCTAAGTACGCTTGGTTGCCAATCTGCCGAGCAAAGCCTTGATAACACCAAACACAAGAGCGCGACAAAGCCGTTGCAAGGGTTTGGTCCTGATTCCACATCTTCAAGCCTTTATCTTGGCCGTCCCACTTGATGACGCTGTCGGCACTGGCAATCACCCCTGCATCAAGCGCCATAAGCGTATTGGGCACCTTAAACGTAGACGCGGGCCATAAGCGTTTAGCTGCCCGTTCGCTATTGTGGATGTATTTTTGGGTGCCCGCCAAATCGACAATGACAATGGTGCCGTCAACTTGCTGTTGTTGAAACAGTTCAGCCAACTGGCGATCGTCAGCCCAAGCGGTTTGCAGCGCCAATAAAGGTACAACAAGATAACCAATAAGCCATCGCACGGGAGATGTTTTCATGGCGCCTCCTTAGGCGGGATTTAAAGTCTTTTTGACAGCATTTCTTGGCACGGGTATCGGCATTGTAAACAGCCCCAAACCGCAACATAACATTAACAAGCGACTACTTATTAACCTGTTAACCAGTAAAGATTTTTATCGATTATTCATTTCTTTGAGCTGGCAGCTATTAAATGCATTTCTGAGCTAGCAATCAATAAAATCTACCGTATGATGAGGGCCGATGAGTAATAGCTCCTCACTCAAGCGTTGGTATAAGGCGCTTGCTGGTTGTCGAAAGGAATCCAGCCTCATGTGCCTTCCTATGCTTCAACCACATAACAACAATTGAAATAACGACGACTACCACAGCCAAACAACTCAAAAAGAAGGATTGTAGCTAATGGCCTATGATTTCGGTTCACAGACGTTAGGCATTAAAAACCCCTTTAAAACAGAAGGTTTACTTAAAACCATTGCCGGTTTACTGGTGATGGCCGGTGGTTTATTACCACTTCTACAGGTTGCCAGTACCTTAAAAGATGACAAAGTCCTAGGCTGGACATATACCATTGTCGGTTTCATCTTGCTTTCCGCTGGTGCTCATCGTGCCGGTGTTGGTCTATTCCAACTGTTTCGTTATTTTGTTGGTCGTTCAGTACCAACATCACTAGCCTACAACCGCGCAGAATCCGAACGCGATTCCGCACAGGAAGAAAAGCGCTCGCTTCGTTACGATGACGAACAACTGCATTCGATGTTGATGGGCCGCAAGAACTCGACATTTATAGAGCCACAGGGCTGGTTAGCGCGATTGATTCACTCAGTCATGCCTAAACTCGTATTCCTACCATTTCAATTGCGTAACCTAACTCAATCACTCGCGGGCATGGCCATTAAAGTGGTGGTTGGCTTAATCGCTTTTGGTATTGCTTCGTTTATTGTCAGCACGGGTTTAGCAGGGCAAATTGCCCAACTTGTGGCGATGCCAATATTGTCACTCATCTTGTTAATTTATTTGCTGATCAGCTGGCGCAGTACCGCCAAAGCGATTGGTAGCTATCAAAGCCATCGTTTGCTTAAAAGTGGCGGCGTGTCGTTTGGTGCACTGCTTGCGTTAGCAATCTTGGCGCCGGTCATCGGCGGCGTATACCTCGATGAAGTCTTCGCTCGAGATATTGATACCTTAACCAAGCTGACCGAAATGGTGCCGCTCTTCTCTGCCTGGACCAACCTAGCGCTGTTGCTGGTGACCATCGTGGTTGTGCTTGCCGTTGTCATGCCACTGCTGTTCAAACGCATGAGCAAGGTGACACCTCAAACTGAGGTCAGCGAATACCGCGACAACATGCAAGAGTCGATTCACCCCAACGAGATTTTCATTAACATCGAAAACATTGTGTTGGCGAATCGTCGCTACAAAGAAGTACCCAATCGGATTTATCGTGCTTTTGATCCAAAACTGAATGAACAGTCAGAGGGCAAAGGTAGTTTTGCCGGTGAATTGCTGATTGAAACTCAACCTGCATTAGTTAACCAAGACGCTTACAGTAAGCCAATGAAAAGCTTGGTGACCTTGTTGAGCCAAGTGCTATTCGTGGTTGCTGCTGGCGTGTTCTACTCGCTCAGTCTCGACGTTGCCGACTTCACCAACATGATGATTTGGGTAAGCGATGTTCGCATGAACGAAGAAATTTTAAGCCAAGTCGTCACCGAGTTTAACGGGTTACTGTTTGTCTTATTCGCTTGGATCACCTTGTGCTTTGGCTCAAGCGCGCTGCGATTTGCATCCCATCTATTCTGGGGTGAAATGAGCTTTAACTCGCTACTGATGTACCTGAAAGCCGAAGGTACATACACGGAATCTAAAATTTCAACGGGTATGTCGATTCACGATAGCACCCGTTCAGAAAACGTCGTGGTACAAAGCAGCATTACGCCGTGGATTATCACTTCGCGCATTAACAGTACCATCTTTGCCACGAGCGGCGGCACCAACTTGGAATCGCCACGCTACATCATGGGCATGAATAAAAATGATGATGAGCTGGGCGGCATTGTTGATGAAATTAAGTCATTCCTGAAAAACCGCGAGTCCATAGCCAACATTGCCAATGAGAAAGATTTGGAAAACACCGGCAAGATTTATCAGGTCAATGAACAAATGCGCGCTGCGTCTCAACACTCACCGCAACAAAATAGCTTAGGCGTAACAGATGAAGAAGCCGCTGGTTATCTTCGAGCGAACCCAGAGCTAGTGGAAAAGCAAACGGAGAGCTAAGCACTCGCTTCGCTTTGCTGTCATGCCGTGAGACTCCATGACATTGCATTACATTGTATAGGGCGCCTAACGGCGCCCTTTTATTTTGTACTGTTCATGCCGTTGTGGCCGTATAAGCTGTTATATGAAATTTAGTCAGCAGTGTATCTATGCTTGATAAAAGCACCCTAACATCATCAACACCTAGCCACCGCCAGGCACATGAAATCGCTAAGTTCGACCAATTGGCTGAAGAATGGCGCAACGATAATGGCCGCTTTAAACATATCTCGGCATTTAATCGTTGCCGCGTTCGCTGCATTGTTGAGCGCATCATCGATCACTTTCAGCTCCAATCTGCGTCGGACAAGCCTTTGGCGGGTTTCAACATCCTAGACGTTGGTTGCGGCGCTGGCTTGATCTGTGAAGCACTTGCAGCACTTGGCGCGACGGTAACAGGGATAGATGGCAGCGAAACTAATATTGAAGTTGCCAAACGAAATGCTAGTGCCAATAAGCTTTCCATTGATTATCAACATGCACTGGCCGAGCACATGCTAACCACTCGAAAATCAGCATGCTTTGACGTTGTGTTAAACACAGAAGTGATCGAGCATGTCGATGATCAACAAACACTGACCAACACCTGTGCATCGTTAACGCACAGCAACGGACTGTTGGTGATGGCCACGTTAAACCGAACCCTCAAGTCATTTTTTGTGGCGATAATTGGCGCCGAGTACCTGCTTAACATGCTTCCTAAAGGCACCCACGATTGGCGCTGGTTTGTTCGCCCCTCACAACTTGAACAATGGTTGCAACCACACCAGTTTTCCACCACCCAACTGGTTGGGCTTAGCTACAATCTTGTCACTAAAAACTGGCGCATCACTGATGATTCTTCGGTCAATTACCTACTGTTTGCCAGCCGCCAACAGTAGGCATTACACGAAGTTCTAACAGGATTAGCGTTGCGAAGGGTGAGTCCAAGCAAATGGCTTCATTGGCTCATCCACTTCAGTGCCAGCCAACGCATTGGTAAAGTTTGAGATCAGCTTTGCAGCCAACCCGGTCAGTACTTCTAATGCTTGTTGCTTGGTGTAACCGGCGGCCAAAAAGTCATTCAAACCTTGCTCGCCGATGTGGCCGCGGTTATCTAACAGGGCTTTAGTGAAATCATGCAGTGCCTGTAATTTAGCATCCGGGATTGCCGTTCCCTCACGCAGCGCTTCAATCACTTGGTCTGGCATTTCGCCCGCCTTCATCATCCAAGTATGGCCCGGTACACAGTAGTGGCAGTTGTTCTCAAAATTAGCAGTCATGAACACCACTTGCTGCTCTAGCGGCGACAAGCTGGTGTTTTGCATGAACAAACCAAAGGTGGTGTTATACGCTTCATAAGTAGCTGGGGCTTCAGCCAGCACTCGGTGTAAATTGGGTAACATACCGAAGGCTTTTAATGACTGCTCCATCAGTGGTTTGGATTGCTCTGGTGCACTATCAACATCGTGTAACGTAAACATAAATTTATTTCCTTCGTTAAGATTTCACATCTCGTTTAATACATTGAGCTTTGGCTTTTTGCTCAGCCACAACGCCGCCTTTATCAAACATTAAGTGTAGGTATAAACCTCATTGAGTTATCGCTTGAGGTTAGCGGACATCGAACCAACGCATTGGAAACTGAATAATCACCACGCCAACTTACTTGAGTTTGTCGTTCGTCAACGCTGGTTGGTCTTGTTGCCAAGAACGAGCATCACAGTCGCCATATTGAAACTGGCCGATATTTTTGAATGACAACGCGGTCTATTTTGGTAACCTATAAATATAAAGCAACTAGTATACTTTTTGTAACCTAGGCGAAAGTCATGAAAACAGCAATTAAAACAGATACTAACGGCCGTAAAAAAGTTATTAACGCCTGCACCAAGCCATGCCCTATTGAGGATGGCATGCGCCTCATTGGTGGTAAGTGGAAAGGCTCGATTCTCTGGCAACTCCGAGACAAGCCCGTGCGCTTCAATGATCTTGCTCGAATGCTTAGCGGAGCCAGCAAGAAAATGGTTGATCAGCGATTAAAAGAATTGGAAAAAGAAGGTCTGGTATTGCGGCAAGTCGAAAGCGAGCGGCCTTTAGCCGTGAGTTATCAGTTAACACCGTTTGGCCGCTCTGCGTTGACTATTTTAGAGCAACTAAAAGGCTGGATGGAGCAGCATCAAACTGCGAGTTATGTGCCGTCCTAAAATAAGTTGACGGTTTTTATTAAGCCAGCGTTCCTTCAACGCTGGCTTTTTTGTGCACTTGTT
>NZ_JAHZSS010000025.1 GCF_019457915.1 Neiella holothuriorum | reverse complement strand
GTCCAAATGGACTGGGGTTTTTTCGTATATAAACACCTAAAGATGTTCTAATCAGTCAGGTCGATGAAAGACATTCACCCATGAATATCATCGACATTAGTACATCCATGTACGTCAAAGCCCGCTACTGATGTAGCGGGCTTTTTTGCTTTGGGGGAATGCAGCGATAGAAACATCGCTTTAGTGAAGACCAATACTAAGTCTAGCTATTCACCAAGCACCTATTCGAATAACAGGCTCATCCGCAAAGGTTGGTCTGGCGTCGTTTACCTATGTTGAGTCTCTACGCGCTATACCCGCTGTTTAAAGAATTCGTTAAATACCCCTTTGATTAATATTGACAAAAAACGTCTCGCGTCAAAAAAATGACGACAGGTTTCTTTTTACGTATTTACTCAAAATAACTGTCTGTATAATAACGGCAAATAATAAGCGCCATGAGCGCGATAAAATAGTTGTGCAGTGTTTTGGGGATAATATGAAAAAACTAATTTTTGCATTAGTGTGTGCTGCTTCGTTTCAAACTCAAGCCAGCTTTATCGCTATGTCCGATCGATTTGATTTTGTTCGTGATGCCAATGGCACTGAACTGGATTGGTTGAATCTAACGTATAACGAAGGGCGGCTCTTCTCAGATATTTTAGCTGATACTGAAGTTGGTGGTATTTATGATGGATGGCGACTAGCCACACGGTCGGAGTTTAACGGCTTGCTATCAAGTGCAGGTTATAATGCAAGCTCAGATCCGTATTCAAATAACTACAACATCACCCCTTCGGTACCTACAGGGTTGGAAGCTTACTCACTGTCTGCACTGATCAATATGCTCGGTGATACGTGGGAGTCATACATCAACCGAACATCGTCCCTTACGTTGGTGAATGGTGACCAGAACGAAATGTGGAGCTGGGGAATTTTAGCGGATGATATCGACACCGATAATTATTACTTAGGTCTGCTGTCGCAGGGTGAGCACCAATTTCTTGATGGCGCCGGTAACCTGTTCGGCGCCACTGACTTAATCCCATATTATAGTAATGCTGCTATTCAGGACTTAATTCACTATGACACTCAGTCTGCTTATTTAGTGCGTGATATTCCTGTTGCTCTTAGCGCTCCCATCCGAGCGCCACTGTTGCTGCCTGTAAACGCCATACCTGCTGTCACTAACCCAATTCCTGAGCCGAGTGCTATCGCTTTAATTAGCTCGTGTTTAGCTTTGTTATTAGCGATTCGCTCGCGACATCCTAAGAGACGACTTCAGCCGATGGTTGCAACGACAGGTTAGATAGGTTTTTGCTGTGAGGATGCCGCCGCCAACGTCCTACCCGCCAAGAACAAATCACAGAACAAGGTCGTCCACTAGCCGCACTGATTAACGCTTATCGAACTTGGATGCTTGAACAAGAGCAACCCGAGGTAAGCATTAGCGTTGTGAACCTCAAATGGTAATTAAAAAAACAACCTGTTTTGGCAAGAAGAAAACACACTTTCTAAACATTTTTTGATTTACGTGGAGTTGATAAACAAAATGCAATATCAACTTTATCGATCTTGACCAAAACCATCGAACTGAAGCCCTTTAGCGCCCTACCGTTCTGAAATATCAACCCCTAGTCGCACTATTTTTGTGCGTAATTTCGGTTAACTCCGGCACTTGAAATCTTGTTGTATGCACATTATGTTGAACTGGCTATCAGGCACACCATATTGTGTTTTTATGGTTTTCTTGGTGGCTTATATTGTGATTTATATAAAGGGGTAGCCCATGGCTAAAACGCAAAAAGGTAAGAAAAAGGTATACGTAAAAGAGCATGTTCGCGCAGATGGTAAGAAGGTGAAACCGCATTATCGTTCAACACCAAGTTAATCATTTGCTGTAGGCATATAAGAATTATTATGAGGAAAAATAGGATGTTTAAGAGTAATTATGCTTCGAGTGGTCATACGGCCAACCACAGAAGTAATCGACTGATACGGCTGAAGAGGGCTTGCCAAGATGGTAATCCAATTCAAATCAAAAAAAATGTGCGTGAGTTTCGCAATCCCAACACACATTCTTTATTTAACGATGTTCAACTTACCTAATTTAACGGAGGTAGCTCAGAGGCTTGTCAACTGATAAGTCTAGAGGGGAGGCGTGTTGCTGCACGTCACCCTTCGTCTCAGATAGTAGTTAAGCAGTAAACTAATTTCAATAACTAATTTTAATATAGATTATGCACTGCATACTTAGTTACAGCGTTAAAACTAAAAAGGCCTAGCCGAAGCTAAGCCTTTGAATTTATTGGTCTCCACGGCAGGATTTGAACCTGCGACCCCCGACACCCCATGACGGTGCGCTACCAGGCTGCGCTACGTGGAGACACGGCAGCTATCTTATTCAGTTTTAAGTGAAATGCAAGAAGATAACTGCCATATATTATTGCTTGGCTAATAAGTAATCAGTCAGTGTCGCGGCCAGTAAAGCGCTGCATTTCACGGACGGCATTCGCCATTGGGGCAATTCGCAATAGTTCATTGCGACGACGCTGCATGGTGTTATCAAAAATCTTATAGTCACCAAACTTATACACCAGCGTAAAACGATCTGGCTCAACCACGGCAAAACTACTTTGGCGACCCAAGAGTAACCACGAGTGGGTTTGTCCGTCGATCATAGACAGGCCACTACTAATCTCTTTGGGGTTGATTGACTCGCTCGACAGCATTTGCACAAGCGTGGCAGAGATGTCGTAGTGGCTACTCAAACTACTCAGCACCCTAGGTTGAATACCTGCGCCACTCATGATGAATGGAACGTGCATGGTGTCATCAAGGGCGTTCGCCGTTTCTTTGCCGATGGTCAGCGGATTGCTACTCCAGCCCGCATCACTAGTGACCACTAATATGGTGTTACTAAAATCGATATTGGAGGCAACATAATTGACTAACTGATCGGCATGTAACACTGCATTCTTATAACGATTAGTCAGCGCCTGCTCATCCATTTCAGCATCGTCATCGAGTAGTAACACACCTTCAAGATCAGGTTGGAATGGATTGCTGAACCCTGGCGGTGTCGCAAAGCGCTCCACGCCCATTAGATTAATCAAGTGGAAACTTGGCTTATCAGTATGTTGTTGATAATGCTGTTGCCAGTGATGAAGCGTGGCTGTATCCGCAATTGCCGCATTGACGCGCTGGGTGGGCACGTATTGGGTTTCAAAGTCGCGGTAATGTGGTAAATGCGAAGGTACCGTTCGTGTTGAGAACAAGCCCAACTCGTAGTCGTGCGCATTCAGCCAACTGGTCATGAATGGTTCACTTTGCGAATAACCAGCAAGCTTGCTGTAAGTAGCAGGTATACCGTAAAGCAAACCAAACATGGCTTCGTGATGACTTTTAGCAGTAGCGAAATAGTTATTCGCCCATAAGCTGCTTCTCGCCAGAGCCGTGGTGTAAGGCATGTTGGTACTGTTCAGCATGTCGGCTTGTAGCGATGAAATGACTACCACAACGACATTGGTCGCTTTATCCGGTGTCGCGGATTGTTTGACGAGCGGATATTTAAAACGAACATTGAGTGCCGCATCGGCATCTGCAGATGCTGGCGCCGTACTAATACCCCATTTATTTAAAGTGGTTTTAGCGGTCAAAGGAAACGACAGTGGAAAGAAGTCCTGCTGCCGTGTAATGCCGGTATGGCCCACAACGTCGGCCGCGGCATGGGCAAAATTGTAGATAAAGAAGCTGCTAAAAAAGACTTGCGTTAGGCGCTTGCCTAGAGCGCGGCGAGAGCGACTCTCGCGCCAACGAGACAACCAATTCGCGAGCGCTATTTGCAGAATAAGCAGCATGCCGACCACCGCAATAGATTTCCACCAAACCATTTGCAGTTGATCACTTTGGGCATTAAATAACAGCTCATAAAGCAATGGGTTGCTGTGAATGCCTAAATCTGAATAAAACTCGCAGTCGAGCAACAACATGCTTTGAGCTATCGTCGCAACGATAATGGCTAAGGTCCGATAGACGCGCCACCACGGCACAACAAAGGCGAGCGGAAATAAAATAGCGACAAAGCCAGCAAAAAAAACAAAGGCGAAATGACCGAGAAGGTAGGTGACCAAATAGAGGTTATCTAGTGCTGTGGTTGGCCAACCGCCGGCAATGGCATAACGAATGCCGACGGCAATAGCTATGAGGATGTTGGCAAAAGTGAACCAGTGACCCCAGCCCACAATGGTTGAAACTTTATCCCTGTATTTCGTCTGCAACGTTCGATCTCGCGTTTAGATTTTACGGTTAGCTAATTTCGTGGCTCAAACTGTTGCTCAAGATACCGCTTGTTTTAACGCAGCACAAAACTGATCGGTTAATGCTTGAGTTTGAGCAGCTGGAACACGTTCACTTAAAAGTTGGCTAACTAAGTTACCAAGTACCATAAGCTCAAGATCGACAGGGGCTTGTTGCGCACGAAAAGTTTGACTGATCTCAACCATGAGAGCTTCTACTTGTTGATTTGTATATTTAGATTGAATTGGCATCTTGGATTATCACTTTGTTAATAACGCGACTAGTGTAACATAGCGAACCGCTATTCCATCTCTGAGCCTTAGCTATGTCGGTAGAACTACAACATTTTATCATTCATCGTTTGCAAAATAATGGGCAAGATCAGTTAACACCTGAGCTTCAGCAGGAAGAAATGGTGCTGTCTGAAACTGCCTCCTTACTCGTCGAAGAGCTTCACCGTAAATTCAACGCCAAACCCAGCAAAGGAATTGGCCGGTTTGTTGAAGGCAGTGACAGTGTATTCCCATCGTTGTTAAGTCACTCGTCTGCAGATTTCATTAAGTTCTCGCAGCAAACGTGTCAACTCATCGCCGATAAAATGGCGGATTATGGTTTGGCAAATGAATGCTACCTGCTATTTACCGAGTACCGTTTTGTTGCACAGCACTTTTTATTGATTTCCGAAGTGCCGGTAAAGGAAAGGGTCACTTGCAATGACAAAATGGAAATTGGCAAGTTCCGATTTTTAGACGCCGATGCGTTGCAACTCGCAATACGCTTCGACCAAATGCAAATTGCTACAGAACAAGACAATTTTGCCACGTTCATTAAAGGGCGAGCAGGGCGCAAGGTGGCCGACTTCTTCCTCGATGCGATGGCGATTGAAGAACAAGTTGACCGTAAAGCCCAAGCCGAGCAACTTGGCTCAGCGATCAGTGAATTTTGTGATCAGTACGTGCCAACACCAGAAGTGCAGGCAGAAATTAAAAAGGAAGTGGTGGCCTATTGTAAAGAACGCCAAGATGCTGGCGAGTCGGTGCCCGTTCATGGTGTCTCTGAGCTGATTAGTGCGCCAAGTGAAGTGTCATTTAGTGACTTTATTGCCAGCGCCGAAGAGCCGCTACCTGCGGAAATGGAACCCGAATTAAAAACACTGAAACAGCTCACTCGATTTGCTGGCACGGGCAAAGGCGTGTCCGTTAGCTTCGATGCATCATTGTTGGGCAATCGGGTGAAATATGACCCGCAAGCAGATTGCTTAACCATTACTGAGATTCCCCCGAACCTAAAAGATCAGCTAATCCGCAAACTAACTTCTTCAAGCAACTAGCTCCCTGTTTCATTTGCGTTTTCTAGGTTGGCGTCCATACTTGCCATAGCGCCAATCTAGCTCTTCCCCAAACAACTCAAGAATTGGTGAAACCGGTAACAAACTTTCATAAAACTGAAAGTTTGGTCGGGGCGCATTCTTTTGTTGTTACTCTTTTGCAACGTCATGTTGTGAAAGCGGTTTCTTGAAATTTATTGCTATTTTGAGTGGCGCTTTCTGAACTGAAACACGATTTATTTGTCTCTATTTTGACCGTTTTGTAATGGTTATTGAAAGCCGGTTTCAAAAGTTTGAGTTGTGTCATATGACTCTACCTAGTCATGAACTAAACTTGCGGCGGCTAGGTTAGGGGCCACCCCTAAAAAAAAATATCAAGAGCATAAGCTCATATAATCTCAAAAAAGGAAAAGGCGAATGAAAACTTCAATGTTGGCTACGGCCGTAGCAGTTGCAACCTTAGGTATGTCAGCTTCTGTTGCTGCAATTGAAGAAGGCAAGTTGCTCATATGGATTAATGGCGATAAAGGCTACAACGGCCTTGCGGAAGTCGGTAAGAAATTTGAGCAAGAACTAGGTATTCCTGTCGAAGTTCAACACCCTGATGATGCAACGGGAAAATTCCAGCAAGCAGCATCTACAGGTGATGGTCCAGATATCTTTTTCTGGGCACACGACCGCTATGGCGACTGGGTTGGCGCAGGCTTACTCTCTCCTGTTGAACCATCTCCAAAAACGAAAGCTTCTATCGAAGACTTTGCGTGGGATGCAGTGACCATCAACGGTAAAGTTTATGGCTACCCACTTTCTGTTGAAGCGATTGGCCTGATTTACAACAAAGACCTAGTACCAAATCCTCCAAAAACCTTTGAAGAGCTTCCAGCTCTTGACAAAAAACTGCAAGCACAAGGCAAGAACGCCATCTTGTGGGACTACAACAACACCTATTTTACATGGCCAGTACTGGCAGCAAATGGTGCCTATGCATTCAAATATGACAATGGCTCTTATGATGTTGCAGACACCGGCGTGAACAGCAAAGGCGCTAAACAAGGTGCAACGCTGATCAAGAAAATGATTGACGATGGCATGATGCCAACAGGCGCTAACTACTCGGTGATGGAGTCCAAATTTAATTCTGGCGAAGTTGCCATGATGATTAATGGTCCTTGGTCTTGGGGCAACGTCGAGAAAAGCGGTATCAACTACGGCGTAACCTTCATCCCAAGCGTTGGCGGTAATCCTGCTAAGCCATTTGTTGGTGTTGTTGCTGGCGCAATTAACGCTGCTTCACCGAACAAAGATCTGGCAAAAGAATTCTTGGAAAACTACCTCTTGAATAAAGAAGGTCTGTCAACCGTTAACGCCGACGTTCCGCTAGGTGCTGTTCCTCACAAAGAGTACATGAGCGAGTTGGCAAGTAATCCAAATATTGCTGCTACGTTTGCTAATGCCCAAGCGGGTGAGCCAATGCCGAATGTAAACGCCATGGGTAAATTCTGGGGCGCGATGGAATCGGCGTTGAAAAACATCACTTCAGGCACACAAAGTGTTGATGATGCGCTTGATACCGCGGCTAAACGAATCGTGAAGTAATTTGATTTAACCGGCAGTAATGGAGGAAGCCTAGCTTCCTCCATGTGTTTATTAACGCGAAGGTTTAATTAAGGTTGTCAAAATGGATGCACCATCCCCTGCATCAAGCTCAAAGGTGGGACTCTGGCTAAAAATCATAGCTCTTGCTGCCACCATTCTTATTGGTGGTTATGCAATCATTGCTATGTACGCCAGTGGCGAATATATATTCGCAATTGTAACGCTCCTGCTCATTTCAATTGGCGTTTACGTATTTACCAACCCACGCACGTATGCGCACCGATATATTTTTCCTGGTGTCGCAGGTATGGCGATTTTTATCGTCTTTCCAATGGTTTATACCATATTTATTTCGTTCACTAACTACTCGGGTACGAACCTGCTGACGTTAGAGAGAACGCAAAACTATCTATTATCGTTAACCTATCGAACAGATGGCGGATCGTACGATTTTTCATTGCACAAAGGTGACGATGACCGCTATGTGATTGCCTTGCAATCGGAAGATAACCCTGAGCAGATATTTGTTTCTCACAACTTAGAGTTGATGAACAAACAGGCAATGACGGCTAGTCGCACACAAGTGAAAAACTTGCCATTTGTTGATGGCGGCGTAGACATGCGTGTGGCCTCGGCAATGCCGGATACGCCCGCTGAACCAATTCGTACCGTGGTTCAATTACGTGATCACCTATCGGCGATTAAGCTAAATCTTCCCGATGGTCATGTTCGCCTGTCAATGAACGGGTTACGGAAGTTTTCCGCCTTAAAGCCGATTTATTCATTGTTGGAAGACGGCGCGGAAATCAACCACCGGATCATTTCAGACGGCGATACCTTACGGAACAACCGTACTGGTGAGTTCCTTCGCCCCAACTTTAATACCGGTTTCTACCAACCCGTTGATGACAACCTAGAGTTCATTGGTGAGCGAGTACCGCCAGGGTTTACTGTGGGCGTTGGTTGGAAAAACTACCTGCGGGTGATGACCGACAAAGGGATTCAAGGTCCGTTCCTACAGATTTTTGTCTGGACGGTTATCTTTGCTGGCTCTTCGGTTGCCTTAACCTTGGCGCTAGGGATGGTTCTTGCTTCTCT
Source organism: Neiella holothuriorum (assembly GCF_019457915.1). Taxonomy (GTDB): domain Bacteria; phylum Pseudomonadota; class Gammaproteobacteria; order Enterobacterales; family Neiellaceae; genus Neiella; species Neiella holothuriorum. Next base: position 55,154 of record NZ_JAHZSS010000025.1, on the reverse strand, counting down.
TGTTCAATGGGAACAGCTCAAAGGAAAAGCGGTATACCGAGTCTTGCTGATCCTACCCTATGCGGTACCGGCGTTTATCTCGATTCTCGTCTTTAAGGGCTTATTCAATCAAAACTTTGGTGAAATCAACCTTGCACTAGAAAGCTTGTTTGGGGTTAAACCAGATTGGTTTACCGACCCGACGCTGGCGAAAACCATGGTGTTGATTGTTAATACCTGGCTCGGCTACCCATACATGATGATTTTGTGCATGGGATTACTTAAGTCGATTCCAGAGGACTTGTATGAAGCTTCGGCAATGGACGGATCTGGTCCGGTAGGTAACTTTTTCAAGATTACCGTGCCGCTGCTGATGAAGCCTTTGACACCACTGCTCATTGCATCATTTGCCTTTAACTTCAATAACTTTGTGTTGATCTTGTTACTTACAAAAGGTGACCCAAATATTGTTGAAGCAACAACGCCTGCTGGCCACACCGACTTGTTGGTGAGCTATACCTATCGGATCGCATTTGAAGGATCTGGACAGGATTATGGTCTGGCAAGTGCCATTGCCGCGCTTATTTTCATCATGGTTGGTGCGCTCGCTATTTTGAACCTAAGACTAACCAAAGCTGAAAACTAAGGAGACGATACGATGGCAATTGTTCAACCTAAATCAATTAAGTATCGCATCTTAGGCACGCATGTCTTTATGTGGTTCTTTTTAACGCTGATTATCTTTCCACTACTGATGATCATCGCAATCTCGTTTCGTGAAGGTAATTTTGCGATCGGCAGCATTATTCCAGAAAACCCATCATTGGATCACTGGCGCTTAGCGCTGGGTATACCTGTGGTGATGGAAGACGGCTCAATTAAACCACCGCCATTTCCTGTACTGACTTGGTTGTGGAACTCCATCAAAGTGGCCGGTATTACGGCAGCCTTGATTGTGGTGTTGTCTACAACATGTGCTTATGCGTTTGCTCGGATGCGTTTTTCCGGCAAGCAGACAATTTTGAACGGCATGCTGATTTTCCAGATGTTCCCATCTGTATTGGCGTTGGTGGCGATTTACGCCATGTTCGACAAAATTGGTCAGCATATTCCCGCGTTAGGGCTTAACACCCATGCCGGTCTAATTTTCATTTACTTATCAGGTATTGCACTGCACGTGTGGACCATCAAAGGCTACTTCGAAACCATTGATTCGTCGCTTGAAGAGGCTGCTGCGATTGATGGTGCTACGCCATGGCAGGCTTTCCGATTGGTTCTGTTACCACTGTCGGTGCCAATTTTAGCGGTGGTGTTCATCTTGTCGTTTATTGCGGCCATTACTGAGGTGCCTGTTGCATCACTGTTGATGACGGATGTGAACAAGTACACCTTGGCCGTTGGTGCGCAACAATACCTATATGAACAAAATTACTTATGGGGCGACTTCGCCGCTGCTGCGGTTATGTCTGGTTTGCCAATTACGTTTGTATTTTTGCTGGCTCAACGCTGGCTGGTCGGCGGTTTGACTGCTGGCGGCGTGAAAGGCTAATCCCTGCACAAATTTGATGAATAATCGTAAAGAATTCGGAGTCTGAAATGGCTGAAGTAGTCCTAAATAGTGTTAGAAAAAATTATGACCCAGCGGTCCACCAAGACACGCTGCGCGACATTAATCTAAATATCAAAGACGGTGAATTTGTGGTCTTTGTTGGCCCATCCGGTTGTGGTAAATCCACGCTGTTGCGCATGATTGCAGGCCTTGAAGATATTACGTCGGGCGAGTTAGAAATTGGTGGCAAACACATGAATGACGTGCCACCCGTCGGCCGTAACGTGGGGATGGTGTTTCAGTCCTATGCACTTTATCCACACATGGATCTGTACGAAAACATGGCGTTTGGTCTTAAGCTGAAGAAAGTCGAAAAAGCGGAGATCAAAAAGCGCGTGGATGCAGCCTCAGATATATTGGGGTTAACGCCATTGCTTGATCGGAAGCCAAAAGCGCTTTCCGGTGGTCAGCGTCAGCGGGTTGCTATTGGGCGCTGTATTGTTCAGCAACCGGCGGTGTTTTTGTTTGATGAACCCTTGTCTAACTTGGATGCAGCACTTCGCGTGAAAATGCGGATTGAGATTGCCAAGCTACATAAAGAACTGGAGTCCACCATCATTTACGTCACCCACGATCAGGTGGAAGCCATGACGTTGGCTGACAAAATTGTGGTTTTGAGTCCTTTGGATCCAAATGCGGCCACTAATTTAGAGCAATTTGGTTCGCCATTAGAGCTTTATCATAATCCTGCCAACAAGTTTGTTGGTGGCTTTATTGGCTCACCCAAAATGAACTTTTTAAAAGGTGAGCTGCTGGAAATTAGTGACGCCGGCTGTAAGGTGAAATTAACGACGGGTGATATTATTTCCGCTTCGATTGATGCGTCTAGAGCGCAAGTCGGCGATGAAGTTGAGCTAGGTATTCGCCCTGAGCACTTGGTCACCACCGATCATCCCCATGCTGACAGTTGTATTGCTGGTGATGTCATGGTGGCTGAGCACTTAGGCGCAGAGTCATTTATTTATATGACAATTGATGAGCAAGACTTTACGGTTAAAGCGGAAGCCGAAGTTGACGTACATGCAGGTCAGAAATACCAAATTGGTATTCCGGCTGATGCATGTTATTTGTTCGACGCAAACGAACAAGCATTTCCTCGTAAAGCCAAGTACACCACGTCCAAACTGACATAAGCGATGATTTGGCTCGCCAAATAACGTTAAAACCTTAAAAGCCGGCATTGCCGGCTTTTTTATTCGCGTTACTTCTTGTTTTACTTGATGAACAAAACTCGAGCTTGAACTTCGTGATGCTTTCATCGGCTGCAAGAGCAATAGTTTTATTGAGTAACAACTCAAACTTGTATAATTTATGCGATAGTTCTCCAACCTTAAGAACTCGTCTTCCCGACTAAGAAATACATGCTTCGCAACTTATTCCGCCATCTGATTGCAACAGGTTTCGCTAGCTTCATGTTGGCCGTGCCATTATTGGGCTACGCTCAGCCAATGCCTGATGTGGAAGTTGCGCTCCAAGAGCTCGAAGCGCTTCAATGGCATAGTGCGTCGGTTCAGCAACAACAACTGAAACAGTTGGCGCAGCGTCATGACGAGATGAACTTAGCGCAACAAGCTCGGCTAAGCTTGTTTAAAGCTCAGTTAGCCTTGATCAATGGTGATTATAACGAAGCTGAGCAACTCGCATCGGCCATTGCCCAGCAACGTGAATTACCTGCACAACAGTTGTCTGCTTATGCGTTGTTACTGAATCTTGCTGCTATTCGCGGCGATTATGAAGCGGCATTTTTATACCTCTACCAAAGCGAGTTGTTGCTGTCAGACGAAACCCCTTTGCGCCAACGTTACGATGTGCTGTCTGCCGCAGGGAACCTGTTCAGCAATGCTCAAATTTACGATCAAGCAGCATTTCGGATTGAACAAGCAAAGCTCATTGCTGAGCAGCTTGGTAGTGCGAAATTTGCCTGCTCGTCAATGTATGTCAGCGCAAAGCTTGCTTATCTGACGAAGCAGCTGAGCCGAGCGGCAAACTTGTTTGAACAACAAATTGAACTCTGCCAAGCCAATCAAGAAACCTTGTTTGTAGGCGTGGGTTTAATTGGGTTGGGGCGAATGTTCGGCTACCAACAAAAAGAACAAGAAGCCCTAGACGCATTGTTGCGGGGCTTGGATATTTTGCAAAGCAATGGCTTTAAAGCTGGCATTGTTACGGCTCAAGTCAGTTTGGCGCAGCTCTATTTACGACAACAGCAATTAACCAAAGCCTTAGAACACAGCCAACAAGCCATCTTGCTAGCGAGTCAGTTGCAACAGTGGCAGAGTCTAGCGGACGCTTACCAAGTGGCGAGCTTGGTTGCCGAGCGACAAGGGAATTTGGATAAAGCACTCGAATTTGAACGTCGTTTATTCTATGCCTCAGAGCAGGCTCTCGGGCAAACGAAGGCGATACGTCTGGCATACTTAAAAGCCCGTTTCAGCTCTACCGCTGAACAGCAAAAAATAAACCTGTTCAACACCCAAAATGAGCTCGCAGATATGCGAAAAGAAGCCATCATCAACCACAGGTGGCTAATTATTCTTGGTTTGTTTGCCACATGCAGTGCTTGTGCGCTTTTATTTGTGCTGCTGATCCGTTCTCGAAAAGAACACAAGCATTATCGCTTGTTGTCGCAAACGGACTCGCTGACCAATATTTTCAATCGCCGCTACTCTCTAGAATTAGCAGAGGCTCGCTATCGCTCGTGCTTGTTAGAGCAGAGCCACTTCACTGTCGTGATGATTGATGTTGATTATTTCAAGTCGGTCAATGACACCTTTGGGCACGCAGTCGGCGACGAAGTGTTGCGGCACGTGGCCACCCAACTGAGTCAAGCATTGCGTAAACGTGACATTATTGGTCGCACCGGCGGCGAAGAGTTCGCAATTTTTCTACCCGGTAGTAGTCAGCAACAGAGCCTGTCTATTATTGAGCGTTGCCGTCAAAACTTGATGACCATTAGTAATCAAATGCCGCAGCAGATTGAAGTCACCGCCAGCTATGGCGTGGCATCAGTTTCAGGCGTTAACCTTCCATTAGAAACCATTATTCGGCGGGCTGACGAAGCCTTGTATGAAGCCAAGTCGGCAGGTCGAAATCGGGTTGTGATCTATCGGGATGAAGCAACAGATAAAGGCGATGTGTCACAATATGAAGTCATGCTGTGAGTGACGATTAAAATGCGCAAATGCTGACTGGCGCTGTATACTGAGCCTCAATTACGCAACCGCTCATTGAGTTTTAAGAAGTTATTAGTTGGTCAGCATGCAACTGTTTGTAAAAGATCTCACTGTTATTGATTCCTCCTATTTGTGCCCAAACCGTGGAATGGTTGGCCAAAGCTGGATTGTTGACGTTGTGCTTCATGGCCAATTGGACCAACAAAGCATGGTGCTGGACTTTGGTCAGGTTAAAAAGCGCTTAAAAGCCATTATTGACGAAGAAGTTGATCATAAATTATTGGTGCCAGCTGGGCATCAAGCAGTCACCTTGACCGAAGGTGACCATGACATGCGCTGGCTCGACTTTGATGGCGCGGGCGGCAGTATCCACTTGTATTGCCCATCACAAGGCCTTGCATTATTGCCGACCGAAGCCATTACGGCGCGTTCGGTGACTGATTATTTGGCGGCCATCATCCCTCGTTACTTGCCAGACAACGTTGTGAGAGTTGATCTCACCTTGCGCGAAGAAGAGCTAGATTCAGCCTGTTATCACTATACCCATGGTTTGAAAAAGCATGATGGCAATTGCCAGCGTATTGCCCATGGGCATCGTTCAATGATTGAAGTGTGGCACGCCGGTGTTCGCAGCGAATTATTGGAGCAGCGTTGGGCAGAGCGTTGGCAAGATATTTATTTAGCCAGTGTGGAAGACCGCAGACAATTAGCCGATATGCATCGCTCAAATGCAGCATCTCAACTTGGAGATCAAAGTCACTACGGATTCAGTTATGTCTCTGGCCAAGGCTTATTCGAACTCATCATGCCTCGCAATGCCGTTGAGCTAATCGATACCGACACGACCGTAGAATGCTTGGCAGACTATTTACTACGCGAAACTCATAAATGGCCAGAAGTGACAGGGGCAATTACCATTTACGCTTATGAAGGTGTGGGCAAAGGAGCCATTGCAAGTGATGAATAATATGATACGCACGTTATTGGCTGTATCGCTGTGCTGGTCGAGCGTCGCGACGGCTCAAATAGAGCTGTTGGCAAAACCAATTCAAGGCGCATTAATTCGCGGTCAAGTAGCGCCCGGCGCAAGTGTTACTTATCAAGATCAATCGCTTGAAGTTGGCCCCGCCGGTGAATTTGTTTTTGGCTTAGGGCGCGATGAAACGGGCTCTCGCGAGTTAGTTTCGGTTGACCGAAACGGCGTTGAAACGCGAACGACCATCGACATTATTGAGCGTGAGTTTAACATTCAGCGTATCGAAGGCATTGCCAAACGTATCATGAATCCCAATCCTGCGGATGTTGAACGCGCCCAGCAAGATAATCGTATGGTTGCCTCCGCACGAGCGCCGGTCACCGAACGACTCGATTTTATGCAAGACTTTATCTGGCCTGTCGAAGGGCCGATTTCTGGTGTGTATGGCAGCCAGCGGTTTTACAATGGTGAACCGCGCAGGCCGCATTTTGGCGTTGATATTGCCCGCCCAACCGGGACCGAAGTGATGGCGCCGGCTGATGGCGTCGTGGTGCTGTGGGTACCCGACATGTTTTATTCTGGCGGCACCATGATCATTGATCATGGCTTTGGCGTTAATTCAACATTTCTGCATTTGTCTGGCGCTTTAGTCGAGCAGGGCGCGACTGTTAAGCAAGGTCAAGCTGTGGCTCTTATCGGTGCAACGGGCCGTGTTACTGGTGCCCATTTAGATTGGCGAATGAATTGGAAATCGGCTCGAGTCGATCCTCAGTTACTGGTGCCGCCGATGCCACAAAAGAGTGACTCCAACTAGCCAGCATGCGTGAGCAAAATTGTGTTTCCTCCAGCAGCGTTGGCGTGAAAATTCAAGGCTAGGCTATGATTGACTGAATGCGAAGAGATGCGATGTTACCGCTCAACATGCTTTCTGGTGTGCTTAGTCGAAGCTTGCTGCCTAAGGTGAAACCGTCAATTAATTGGTGACCATGTTTCTTCGGTTTGTCGATGGTTTGTTCATATTTACACCGAATGGGTAATGCGAATGTGACAAGCTACAAATTTCAATTGGTGATTCATGATCGTCGCTCGGCAGCTGTATAGACTGCTAGCCATTGCGAACAGCTAATGAAGTACTGGAGCCCAATGAGTTTAGTGTTTAGCCGCAACTTGCTACTGTTGTTAAAAAGCATTGTCATCAGCTCGCTGTTATATCTTAACTGCGCGTCAGCCAGTGATGATGCGCCAATTCGGGTCACCTTTATCAATCCGGCTTCACCCAGCGTTCCTTTTTGGGGGCGTTTAACGGAGCAAATGCAGCATGCTGCAGATGACCTCGGGATCGAGCTCAAGATCTTATACGGTGATAGTAATCGGGGCCATTACATTTCCAGCCTGTTGGCCGAAATTGAATCAAACCAGCCTCCTGATGTCCTCATTTATATCTATATCCGGCAGCGCGGCGAGGTTGTGCTTAAAGCCGCTGAACACGCCGGTGTTAAATCCTTCATTATCAATAGTAGTGTGCCGGCTGATGAACGTAGCAAGGTAAAACGACCTCGTGAACGTTTTAGCCAATGGATAGGCAATATGGCTGCGGATGATGAAAAAGTCGGCTTTGATCTGGCGAATTACCTGATTGATATGAATAAGCAGCGTGACCATTCCCACTCCAACTTGATCGCGCTAAGTGGGCTACGAAGTGTTGCCACCACGCTTGAACGAGATAAAGGTTTACATCGAGCGGTCGAACAGCAGAGCAGCACAACGCTTAAACAATTGGTACATACAGATTGGCGAGCCCACAAAACCAGTGCCATTGCGACTGGTTTACTCACACGCTTCCCCAAGACGGATTTAGTGTGGGCCGCAAGTGATAGCCTTGCATTAGAAGCTAGAAAAGCGGCTATTGCGCAGACTCCCGATAAAAATCCAACGATGCTGTTTGGCGGCGTCGACTGGAGTGAAGCTGGCCTAGCTGCCATTTCCGATGGTCAATTAGATGTATCCTATGGCGGTCACTTCATGGAAGGGGCTTGGGCGATGGTGTTAGTGCACGACTATTTTGGTGGTGCGGATTTTGCGAAAGAAACGGTTCAGTTCAAAACGGAGCTAGCACCTGCCAATCAGCAAAATGTTGTGGCAATCAAAGCGGCAATCAAAGCGCTGGATGATGGCGATATCGATTATCGCCAGTTTTCGTTGCTCCATACCAACCCGTCGCTGCCTTATGATTTTAGCTGGGAAAAAGTTGTTGCCGAGACTAAAGCCAGTCAAGCGAATATCGAGCGAGCCAACTAAGCGGTCGGCTCGCTCAAGGGCTAACGCTAAGCGCCAGGTCGGCTGAGCCAAGGTTCTGCAAGGTTGGGATCGGCCAGTGCCAATTCGACTAAACAAGGTGCAGACTGAGTTAATGTTAAACGAGTTTCAAACAGTTGCTCATGGCGGAAGGCATGCACCGAGACTTGCTCTCCGGTAGCAAATTCATTCAACACGGCTTGGCAATTTCCCGCATTAACTCGAGTTCCGCCAATGGCAACGATGATGTCGCCGGCGGCTAAGCCAGCTTGTTCGGCGGCTTCACCCTCAAACAGCACAGCTAATTTAGCGCCACCATCGCCAGCACTAATCCGTGCGCCTAAGTGATTGCCTAAGCGTTGGCTCGGCGCTTTACCACCTTTATCGTCAGGGCCATAGCTGGGGCGTAATTGATAACCGACACCGGCCCACTGCAACAGCTCAATTGTTGGTAATTCGTCGGTGCTATCGAGAGCAACATGAAAGAATACCGCCAACAACGCATTGGCTTCTGGGCAATGAGGTAGCAACAGCTCGGTGGCATAGCGCTGCACCGTGTCTTCTTCTGTGCCGATCTCAGGTTTGCCGTGACGTTGCCAAAGCATACGCATAACATCATCGAGAGAGACTTGATGGTTAGAGTGCTTGCGCAGCAGCAAATCAAGACACAAGGCTATTTCTGCCCCTTTGGTGTAGTAAGAGACAATACCATTGGGTGCATTTTCATCTTGTTTGTAAAACTTACTCCAAGCATTAAATGAGGAGTCAGTTACCGTTTGCTTCAGGCGCCCTTGGCCACGACTCACACGGCTTAGCGTCACCGCTAGCATGTTGAGGTAATCGGTTTGAGTGATCACGCCAGAGCGGCATAACATGAGTTCGTCGTAGTAGCTGGTGATCCCTTCATAAGCCCAAAGTTGTCGCGTGTAACTTTCTTGGCTGAGTTGATAAGGGGTAAACTCGGCAGGCTTAATGCGCTTTACATTCCAGCTATGAAAATACTCATGGCTGCATAATCCCAGAAAGTCGCGATAGTCAGCCGTCTGTGGATCGGACGCGTTGGTAATTAACGCCTTGCGTGATGTCATTAATGCGGTGGAGTTACGATGCTCTAGGCCGCCGTAACCGTTGCCAACCACCATGGTCATAAACAAGTACTGATCGAATGGTGGCTCGTCTTGAAACATTTCGATTTGCGCGGCACAAACCTTTTCCACATCGGCGGAAATTCGCGCTAAGGCACCTTGTTGGGCGCCTGTGTATATCATGCGGTGATTGACGCCGTGGGTTTGAAATGAATCTTCACTAAAGGTGCCCATTTCAAATGGGTGATCCAGTAGCTCATCATAATTTTTCGCTAGGTAATCACCAAAGCCTGCCGTATCAACCTGGCTTGGCATCAGGCCGGTGGCAACGCGCCAGTTGTTGGCTTTGGCGTAGTCACTCGCAATGATAGCTAGCCCGTGAGCTAGCTCTTCGCTACCAACAACCTGCAGGCATAAGCTGCTTGGATTGAAAAAGCCGTGTTGTAAATCGAGATGAGCCGCACGAACCGACAAGTCCCACGCGTACACTCGATAATTAAATGTCACCGTTCCGCTGACCATTTCGGTTTGCCAGCTTTGTTTGTCGAGCTGGATCAGCTCAAGGGGCATGTCACCACTGTGAGCTTCGAGCGTCACAATGTTGCGAGCAAAGTCTCGAATCATGTACGAGCCGGGTAGCCAGGCGGGCAGGGTTACAGTTACTGGTCCATTGGCTTGCGTAGTGAGTGACACATCAAAATAGTGGCTGCTGGCTTGATCGAATTTAATTTGATAGTGCACGGCTGGGGTTGTCATGAATTGAGTTCGCTCTTTGGTGGAATCGTGGCATTAGCTCGCTTATGCTAATCCAAACTCTGTTTGCCGAGAAGACAAGGATATGGTTCAACCCACAATATTTTCTAAAATCATCGCGAAGGAAATCCCCGCAGAAATTTTATATCAGGATGAATTGGTGACAGCCTTTCCTGATATTTCACCTCGTGCGCCAACTCATGTGTTGATTGTGCCCAACCATCAAATTCCAACGACCAATGATGTGACTGCCGATGATGAAGCAGCGCTAGGTAGAATGTTTACGGTGGCGGCCAAGCTGGCCAAACAGTTTGGTATTGATGAAGACGGCTATCGCCTGATTGTCAATTGCAACAAGCATGGCGGTCAGGAGGTCTACCACATTCACATGCATTTAGTTGGCGGCGTTCATCTTGGGCCTATGCTTTCGCGCTAAAGTTACCCCATCAAAAACGGCCAGATAACTCAAACGACCGTTTGAAAAATGTGCGAAGGTCAACATCTTTGACCTTCGCTGCTGTTCCCGACCAGCTCTCCTCGTTATTCTCTCGCTTCCATTTAAATAAAACTTATTCTCAACTAAATGGATAACTAACCCTGTGGGAGGGATTTATGGCAACGGCGCAGCTACAGCAATTACTTGATGAATACGGCGAGAGCCATCAAAACGGCACCAACAAGTTTATTCATTGGATTTGTGTGCCGGTTATATTTTTTACTGTTGTTGCCCTGATTTGGAGTATTCCGTTCCCATTTGCCGAAGCGGCTTGGATTAATTGGGCAACAGTCTTGCTACTACCTGTTCATCTTTACTACTGGCGTTTGTCGCCACAGTTAATGGTGGCAATGTTGCTATTCAGCCTGGCTTGCTGTGCCTTGTGTGCCGTTTGGAGCACAACAATGCCGCTATGGCAGTTCGCGTTGATGGTCTTTGTTGCGGCCTGGGTAGGGCAGTTTATTGGTCATAAAATTGAAGGGAAAAAGCCGTCTTTCTTTAAAGATGTATTCTTTTTGCTCATCGGCCCAGCTTGGTTGATGCATTTTATTTTTCACAAGCTGGGCGTTAGATACTAATGACGCTGCTAGTGGTTGTGCTCGTTAGCAAGGGCGAGCACATCTACCTGTTGTCGGCGCAATAATTCGATTAACCGGATCAAAGGCATTCCCATCAAGGTATTCGGATCATCACCAACTAGTTTTTCAAATAACGCAATGCCCGCCGCTTCACTCTTAAAGCTACCAGCACATTTATAAGGTGTCTCTAACGTTAGGTAGTGCTCTATTTCATCATCGGTCAATGTTCGGAAGTGCACTTCAAAAGGCTCGACCAACGACTCAAATTGACCGCTTTGCGCATCTAACAAGCTCAAGCCCGTATAAAAGGTCACCACATTGCCGCTAGAAGCCTGTAGCTGTGCAACTGCATTTTCGTGACTGTGAGGCTTGCCTAGCACCTTGCCATTAACGACAGCCAGCTGATCTGAGCCGATCACTAAACCATGTTCGTAGTGCTTAGCAACGGCCTGTGCTTTTTCTACAGCTAATCGCTCTACTAATTGTTGCGGTGACTCGTTGTTGTTGGCAGACTCATCTACATCCGGCGCGCAGCACACAAATGGAATGGCTAATTTTTCTAAAATTGCCTTACGAAACGGCGATGTGCTGCCTAGAATTATTGGGCGTTTCATGACGCTGTCATCATTTGATAGGTTGGTTTTAACAGTTTACGAATTGCCGATTCGCTTGTCAGTCACAACAACACTGATTTGTGCTGAAAATTTTTATTGCCCAAAGCAAGAAATTCCTTTGACTAAGAGGGATTCCATCATTATCATTCGCGCCCTATGCAAAAAGTGAACATTCCTGTGCGCCTTGATCCGGTGCGCTCTGCTCAAAAGCGACTGCGCTATGACGGAGTGATACCGCAGCAAGTGCTGCCCCGTCTCGTAGAGATGGCAGTGCCAGAAGGGCGTGTGGAAGTAACCCTTGCATGTGACCGAGATGAACAAAACTTAGCTGTAATGAGAACGCAAGTTCGCACTCAGCTGCAATTAGTTTGTCAACGCTGTAACGACACCTTCTTACAAGATGTCGATATCGACGTTAGCTACAGTCCGGTCAGAGATGATGATGCTGCCGAACAGCTTCCTTCAATATACGAACCTGTTATGTTGACTGAAGATGAAGATGTGCATATTCATCAGCTTATCGAAGACGAAGTTTTGTTAGCGGTGCCCTTTGCACCAATGCATGAACCAGGTTCATGCAAGCAAACGAGTCACATGAGCTGGGGCGAACTAGACGAGTCTGTAGAGGATAAACCCAATCCCTTTGCAGTATTGAATAAACTGAAAAACAGTGAGGAGTAAGGGTTATGGCTGTTCAAAAGAATAAAGTTACCCGTTCACGCCGCGGCATGCGTCGTTCACATGATTCATTGAGTGGTCCAACGCTGTCTGTGGATGAGACTTCTGGTGAAACTCACCGTCGTCACCACGTGACTGCTGACGGCTACTACAAAGGTCGTAAAGTTAAGTAAGGTCTTACTTAATTTGAACTCTCTAACCATTGCGTTAGATGTAATGGGGGGCGATTACGGCCCCTCCGTTACTTTAGCTTCTGCTTCCAAGGCTCTTTTCGAGCACCCCAATCTAAATCTTCTTCTTGTCGGTCAACAGACCGTTATTGAACCCTGGCTCACGTCCCAAACCGCCTCAATTCAACAGCGTTGCCAATTGCTACATGCAGATCAGGTCGTTGAAATGGATGAGCGGCCAGTGAGTGCATTGCGCACCAAACGTCAATCCTCGATGCGCTTAGCGTTAGAAGCGGTTGCCGCCGGTGATGCGTCTGCTTGTGTCAGTGCTGGTAATACTGGCGCCTTAATGACCATGTCCAAGCTGATCTTGAAAACACTACCTGGAATCGAGCGGCCAGCACTGATCACAGCGCTACCGACAATGGACGGTGGTCGTTTGCATATGCTCGACTTGGGCGCCAATGTTGATTGTGATTCAGAAACCTTATTCCAATTTGCCTTAATGGGATCGGCGATGACGCAGGTGGTGGAAAACATTCCACAACCGCGAGTTGCGCTGCTCAATATTGGCGAGGAAGAAATCAAGGGCAATGATCAAATTAAGCAAACCGCTCAACTGCTGCAGTCCTGTGATGATCTAAACTACAGCGGCTATATTGAAGGCAATGCAATTTTCATGGGGCACGCCGATGTGGTCGTCTGCGATGGCTTTGTTGGCAATATATGCCTGAAAACATGTGAAGGCCTGACAAGCTTGATTTTGACTTCACTCTTCCCCAAGAAACAATTGCCGAAGTGGAAGAAGTGGTTGATTGGACTCGTTTTTCCCGGTGCTGTTAAATTAAAAAAAGCGATGAACCCCGACCAGTATAATGGCGCAAGTTTGCTAGGATTGCGCGGCATTGTGGTCAAGAGCCACGGCAATGCTGATGTCGGCGCAATGGCTGCGGCCATTAGCGAGGCGGTGCTGGAAGTTGAGCGTCAGGTTCCTAAACGCATCGCCGACATGCTGGAATCAGCACTTTTAGGCAATTAACTGGATTTTCATGCACTCTAGAATTATTGGTACCGGCTCTTACGCGCCGAAGCAAGTTCGTACAAACGCTGATCTGGAAAAGATGGTTGATACCAGCGATCAGTGGATTTTGGAACGCACAGGCATTGCAGAACGCCACATTATTGGTGATGACGAAACCATCACAGATCTGGCTCGCAATGCATCATTAAATGCCATCGACGCAGCACAAATTGCTGCCAGCGATATCGATATGATTATCGTTGCAACGGCAAGCAATACCATGGCTTTCCCAAGTTTGGCTTGCCAATTACAAGCTGAGCTCGGTATTCCCGCTATTCCTGCTTTTGATCTTGCTGCCGCTTGTTCGGGCTTTACTTATGCCCTGAGCGTGGCCGATCAGTATATTCGTACCGGCTTCTCTCACCGTATTTTAGTCGTGGGCGCCGATACGCTTAGCCGTATGTGCGCGCCAGAAGATCGCTCCACCATTATTTTATTTGGTGATGCGGCGGCCGCTGTCATTCTTGAAAGCTCTTTAGAGCCGGGCATCTTGTCGACGCACATGCACGCCGATGGGCGTTACACCGAACTGCTAAAAGCAGCGGTGCCAGCCTATGGCAAAGCACCTTCTGAAGATGACTACATGTTCATGAAGGGCAATGAAGTCTTTAAAGTTGCGGTGACGAAGCTCAGTGAGATTGTCACCGAAACCTTGGCCTACAACCAGATTGATAAACATGACATTGACTGGTTAGTGCCCCACCAGGCGAATTTGCGCATTATTTCCGCAACCGCCCGCAAGCTCGATATGAGCATGGACAAAGTTGTGGTGAACCTCGAGCGCTATGGTAATACCTCTGCCGCTTCTGTACCGCTAGCTTTGGACGAAGCGATCCGAGATGGTCGCATTCAACGTGGCCAAACCTTGCTGCTTGAAGCATTCGGTGGTGGCTTCACCTGGGGCTCCGCGCTCATTCAATATTAAACATCAGGTAGATTTGTTATGGCGTCAAAACGCGTTTTCTTGTTCCCTGGACAGGGCTCTCAATCCGTTGGCATGCTCGGTGATTGGGTTGATCATCCGGTTGCTCAACAAACCTTTGCTGAAGCGTCAGCTGCACTTGGTTACGATTTAGCGGAACTGATTCAAAATGGGCCGGTCGAAGAGTTGAACAAAACCTTCGTTGCGCAGCCTGCATTGCTGGCAACCAGTGTTGCTTTGTATCGTATTTATTTGGCTGCCGGTGGCGCCAAGCCCGATTTTATGGCCGGCCATAGCCTTGGTGAATACTCTGCGCTGGTTTGCGCCGGTGCGCTAGCGTTTGCTGATGGCGTTAAGTTGGTTGAACAACGCGGTCGTTATATGCAAGACGCGGTACCTGCAGGTACTGGCGGCATGGCTGCTATTATCGGTCTAACGGCTGAGCAAGTAGTTGAATGCTGCGAACAAGCGGCAAATGGTGACGTGGTTTCTGCGGTGAATTTCAATTCACCGATTCAAACCGTCATCGCCGGTGAAGCTGACGCGGTAACCCGTGCAGGAGCTGCTTGTAAAGAAGCTGGCGCTAAACGCGTAGTGCCATTGCCAGTGAGCGTGCCGTCGCATTGTGCGCTGATGCAACCTGCTGCCGATAAGTTAGCAGAAACGCTGAAGGAACTTGAGCTTAGTCAGCCTGAAGTGGCGGTAGTGAACAATGTTGATGTTGCGACTGAAGCTGACGCGGACGCGATTCAAGCTGCGTTAGTTCGTCAACTGTTCAGCCCGGTTCGCTGGACTGAGACCGTCACATGGTTAGCCGATCAGGGCGTTAGCGAAGCGTTTGAAGTGGGCCCAGGAGCCGTACTTACAGGCTTAATCAAACGTGCTGAAAAACGCATGACGATTAAAGCTATTAATACCGCTGAAGCTGCCGAATCTATCGTAGCTGAGTAATCAGCTAGATAACTTAAAAGGAAAATAACATGCTTGATCTGACAGGACAGGTCGTATTAGTCACTGGTGCGAGCCGAGGTATCGGCCGGGCGATTGCCGAGCAAATGGTTGCTTTAGGTGCCTATGTATTCGGCACCGCTACCAGCGAAAAAGGCGCTGCCGCCATTAGCGACTACTTGGGTGACAACGGCCAAGGCTTAGCGTTAAATGTGACCGATAGCGAATCAATTGATGCCGCTTTTGCTGCAATTAAAGAAGCAAAAGGTGACGTGGATGTGTTGGTTAATAATGCCGGCATCACCAAAGACAACATTTTTATGCGAATGAAAGATGACGAATGGCAGGATGTGATCGATACCAACCTGACTTCCTTGTTCAAACTTTCAAAAGCTGTGATCCGTGGCATGATGAAAAAACGTGCTGGACGTATCATTAACATTGGCTCCGTGGTTGGCACCATGGGCAATGCTGGCCAAGCAAATTATGCTGCGGCCAAAGCGGGCTTAATTGGTTTCACTAAGGCGCTAGCTCGTGAAGTAGCGTCACGTGGTATTACCGTCAATGCGGTAGCGCCAGGTTTTATTGAAACCGATATGACACAAGCGCTTGATGATGGCCAAAAACAAGCCATTATGAGCCAAGTCCCACTAAATCGGTTGGGCTCACCAACAGAGATTGCTGCAACAGTTGCATTTTTAGCCTCGCCGGTGGCAGGTTATATCAGCGGCGAAACAATTCATGTCAATGGCGGCATGTACATGGTTTAAAAAGTGCGACTAGGTCAATTAAATTCCAAAAAACATCTATATTTTATGTGTTTTGTGGTTTGACCAGCATTTCAGTCCATTTCGGATCTTGCATCTTGGACTCGATTGAATAAACTACTCGCAAATTTGCGCATTGCGCTACTAGAAAGGAAATGACCTATCATGAGTACGATTGAAGAACGCGTTAAGAAGATCATCGTTGAACAATTGGGCGTTAAAGAAGAAGAAGTTAAATCTGCATCTTCTTTCGTTGATGACCTCGGCGCTGACTCCCTGGACACTGTTGAGCTAGTGATGGCTCTGGAAGAAGAGTTTGATACTGAGATTCCAGACGAAGAAGCAGAAAAAATCACTACTGTTCAGTCTGCTGTTGACTACGTTGTAGCGCACCAAGACTAATTTCAGCAGAACTTTTGCTCTATTAAGGCGGCTTTTACAGCCGCCTTAATTTTACGTGTACAGTCAGGAGGAAAATGTGTCCAAACGTCGCGTAGTTGTGACCGGTCTCGGCCTATTATCGCCCGTCGGTAATTCCATTGAATCAGCTTGGGCAAACTTGCTCGCTGGTCAAAGCGGTATTTCTGCCATTGAGCACTTCGATGCGTCTGCTTACTCGACACGTTTTGCAGGCCTCGTTAAAGACTTTGATGTAACTGAATACATCAGCAAAAAAGATGCTCGTAAAATGGATGACTTCATCCAGTACGGCATCGCCGCTAGCATTGATGCACTAAAAGACTCTGGCTTAGAAATCACTGAAGACAACGCACATCGAGTCGGTGCTGCGATTGGTTCAGGTATTGGTGGCCTTGGTTTGATTGAGAAAAACCATAGTGCGCTGGAAAACGGCGGCCCTCGCAAGATTTCACCATTTTTCGTGCCATCAACCATCATCAACATGGTGGCAGGCCACATCTCAATCATGTACGGCTTGAAAGGCCCTAATATTGCGATTACCACAGCATGTACCACAGGTGTTCATAATATTGGCCACGCAGCCCGTATGATTGCCTACGGTGATGCCGATGCCATGATTGCTGGTGGTTGTGAAAAAGCATCAACGCCGTTAGGTATTGGTGGCTTTGGCGCAGCGAAAGCATTATCGACACGCAATGACGAACCACAAAAGGCCAGCCGCCCTTGGGATGCTGACCGAGATGGTTTCGTGTTGGGTGATGGTGCCGGCATGATGATGCTGGAAGAATATGAGCATGCGAAAGCTCGTGGCGCTAAGATTTACGCGGAGTTATCTGGTTTCGGTATGAGCGGTGATGCCTATCACATGACATCACCTCCAGCAGACGGCTCAGGCGCTGCTGCGGCCATGACTAATGCCATTGCTGACGCTGATATTGCACCTGAAGCGATTGGCTACATCAATGCTCACGGCACTTCAACACCAGCTGGTGATATTGCCGAAAGCAATGCGGTGAAGTCAGTCTTTGGTGAACACGCTTATGCGTTGAAAGTTAGCTCGACTAAATCGATGACCGGCCACTTATTAGGTGCCGCAGGTTCTGTCGAAGCAATCTTCACGGTAATGGCGCTGCAAACCCAAAAAATCCCACCAACCATTAACCTCGACAACCCGTCAGAAGGTTGTGATTTGGATTACTGTGCCAACGGCGCAGTCGAGCATGAAATGGATTACGCGTTATGTAACTCATTTGGGTTCGGTGGTACGAACGGCAGCTTGCTGTTCAAAAAGCTGTAACGCCTCACTTTATAACGCTACAAAAGCCTGATAGTTTCTGCTGTCAGGCTTTTTTTATGGCGAGCTGAGGCAACATTGCTCTGTGTTGTTCTTGGCATCGTGCGCAGCAATACAATCATTGGATGATGACATGATGTGGATTAACGGCATTACCAGTCAGCAAATTGGCGCAGCACAGCGAGCAGTGAGCTTTGGCGATGGCGTATTCACGACATTTCGGGTGATCAACGGCTGTGTTCAGCATATTGAGGCGCATATTGAGCGCTTACAGCGCGCTTGCCTGGCGTTAGCGATTGACGCCATTGACTGGCCGTTACTTGAGCAAGAGCTCGTGGCCGCTGCACGTTCAGCACAGCAACCCCTCATGGTCGGAAAAGCCATCGTGAGTCGCGGCCAAGGCGGCCGAGGCTATTCTTGTGAAGGCGTCGACTCGCCAGCTCGAGTTGTTGCGCTGTATCCATTTCCAAGTCACGTCGCTAAATGGCGTCAGCAAGGTATTCAGTTACTTCAAGCAGAGCTCCAACTTGGTATTCAACCTAAGCTTGCGGGTTACAAAACCTTGAATCGACTGGAGCAGGTGTTAGGCAAACAAGAGTTGTCTGCTAAAGGCGCCGTTGAAGGCGTATTTTGCGATTCGGATGGCTATGTTGTGGAGTGCAATGCCGCAAATCTTTTTTGGCGCAGAGGCGACTTACTGTACACGCCGGATCTGTCATTGGCTGGCGTTGCAGGAATCATGCGTCAGAAAATATTGGATTTTTGTCACCAACATCAGTATCGAGTGCATCAGGTACGCGTCCAGCCGGCGCAATTAGAAGAAGCTGATGAGCTGTTTATTTGTAATGGAATTATTGGTCCTGTGCCGGTAACTGGCTATCAGCAGCATCATTATTCATCTCATTTTCTGTGCCGATTACTGCAAAAGGAACTCGACCCTCTTGAAAGCTAAGTTTGTTAAGTTGGCAATGGCCTTAGCCGTTGCAGCCCTTATTGCCGGAGTGGCTGGCTACTGGTGGCTCAACCAGCAAATCGATGACTTTGCCAATCAACGGCTAACGAACGAGCAGGCCGAACTCATCACCATTCGCCCAGGGCAATCGGTGTATGCGCTAGTGAAGCAATGGCAAAAGCACCAGTGGATTGGCGAACAAAGCTGGCTACGCTGGCTGCTCAGGCAACAACCCGAACTTGGCGCCATTCGTGCGGGAACTTACCAACTCACGCCTGGACAAACCTTAGCGAACGCATTGCAGCATTTAGTGGCAGGGCAAGAGCACCAATTCGCCATTACCTTTGTTGAAGGCAGCCGCTGGTGGGACTGGCAAGCACAAATTAAACAAGCAGAACACTTAACCGGTGCAGTTGTTGTTGATGATGAGGCGGCGCTGCGTCAACGTCTTGCTATCGAGCAAGCGAGCATCGAAGGCTGGCTTTATCCAGACACTTATTTTTACACCGCAGGCACCTCTGCCGAGGAATTGTTGCAACGTGCGCATCGACGGATGGTCGAAGTACTCAATAACGCTTGGCAGCAGCGCAATGATGAAGCGGTGAAACATTTGGAATCGGCTTACCAAGCCTTAACATTGGCGTCGATTATTGAGAAAGAAACAGGCCAGCACGGCGAACGCGCATTGATTTCATCGGTATTTCACAATCGACTCGACGCCAATATGCGGCTGCAAACCGATCCCACGGTTATTTACGGGATGGGCGAGCGCTATGATGGGAATATTCGCAAAACGGATTTACGAGAAGCGACGCCGTATAATACTTACGTTATTAAAGGGTTGCCGCCAACACCAATTGCCATGGCGGGTAAAGCGGCCATTGAAGCGGCGCTGGCACCAGAGACCAGCGAGCTTTATTATTTTGTCAGTCGCGGCGATGGTAGCCATGTGTTTTCAAAAAATTTAGCTGAGCACAACGCCAATGTACGGCGCTATATTCTGAACAAAACGTCCAATAAGGAGTAGACATTGGCGGGTCGATTTATTGTTATTGAGGGCCTTGAAGGCGCCGGAAAATCTACAGCCAGTCAGTGTGTTAAGGCGTTTATTGAAGGTCTTGGCGTTGAACTACTCCACGTTCGTGAACCCGGCGGTACCGAGCTGGGCGAAGCGCTAAGAGATTTAGTCAAACGGCCAGATTTAGCTGATTCGCCATCGCCAACGACTGAATTATTACTGATGTATGCCAGCCGTGCTCAGTTGGTTGAAACGCGCATTAAACCAGCACTTGCCAACAATGGCTGGGTGTTAGGTGACCGTCACGATTTATCATCTCAAGCGTATCAAGGCGGCGGGCGGCAAATCGATCGTCATGTCCTCGAAAGTATGCGTGATTTGGTGTTAGGGGACTTTCGACCCGATCTAACCTTGTATATGGATATCGAGCCTGAGATAGGCTTGGCAAGGGCACGCGGGCGAGGTGAACTTGATCGCATCGAATTAGAGTCACTCGACTTTTTCCACCGTACTCGCGACCGCTACTTGCAGTTGGCCGCTGCCGACGAACGTATCGTGACTATTGATGCGAGTCAGTCTATTGAGCAAGTTCAGGCTGATATTGAAGCCGCGTTACAACATGCCGTCGCGCAATGGCAGGAATGAGCATGGTAAAGGCAACAGACGAACAACCCGCCATCAGTTTTGATATTAGCCAGTTACCTTGGCTGAGTGGCAGTCAGCAACGGCTGCTCGATCAAATTGCGCAACAGCGTTTACCTCACGCGATGTTGTTTACTGGTACTGAAGGCACCGGTAAATCACAATTAACGCATTGGTTAGCCCATCGCTTGCTCTGTGCGTCTCCAACGTCACTGGGCGCCTGTGGTCAATGCCGAAGCTGTTTATTAGTTCGCGCGGGGAGCCATCCTGATTTTCTCAACTTGCAAACCGAAGGGGCGAGTATTGGCGTCGATATCGTTCGCAAGGCCATTGCCACGCTTTCCGAAACAGCTCACCAGCAAGGTGCTCGCGTCGTACTGATTGAACATGCTGAGATCATGACTGAAGCCGCAGCAAATGCCCTCCTTAAAACGCTAGAAGAGCCTGGCCAAAATGCCTTTTTACTCTTGAGTGCCGCCAATGCCGGCCAGTTGGTGGCAACGATTACTAGCCGTTGTCAGGAGCATTTGGTTGCCGTACCGAATGAACAAGTCGCCCTCGATTGGCTTGCCGAGCAGGGCTCCGCTGCGACCTTGGCGCATTTACGTCTAAACGGCGGGGCGCCGCTGTTAGCCCGTAGTTTTGTGGAATCAGGCTTGCACCATCAACTCGATGCATTTCTGGTACGTTTATTTGCAGTTCTTCAAGGTGACAGTATTTCAAACGAGCTGTTGGCTGATGCAGTTGATGACTTCCCCCATAGTTACCATTGGTTGTCATCTTTGTTGCTGGACTTGCAGAAAGTCACCTTGGGGTTAACGCCTGAGCACTTAATGTTCTCGCAGCATTGGACTGAATTGAATGCGCTGGCTCAACAGCTACATCACCAATGTCCAGACTGGAGCCCTTGGCTGGCAAACTGGCGCCAAACGCTAGGTGCTCAGGGGTTAAATCAAAATTTGCAATGGCAAGCCATGCTGCTTTCACTGCAACAACTGCTGCAACAACCCAACCGGCCATTAATAGCACCAAACCGGTCATTGTGATTACCGTCGATGCTAAACCGGCCAAAACACCACATTTCTCGTTAAATCACTAAAGCACTCATGAGGTAGATACGGTTATGTCGTTGCTCGTTTCGCTGTGGTTGTTTTGGTTACTGTTATGGCTGGTTTTTACCATCATTTTAATTAAGCAAAGCCGTGATTTACTAAAACAACTTGCATTCAAAGACGAATCATTCGAATTTAGAGGTTGGCGCCGCTTGTTAACCTCTGTTTGGCGGCAAGAACATTTAGCTTACGCCGATCCAACCTTGCAACAAGTTTGCGAGGATTACCGCAAGTTACTCAATATTTGGATCTTTATGGCTGGGCTGGTGGTATTGGTCCGACTTATTATTTTGGTGACACATGGTTAATTGGTTTTACCCTGTTGCGAGCAAATGGTGTCGAATACTCAGCGTGCTTGCACTGTGTGGGTTGGTTTCGGCATGCAGCTTCAAGACAACTTACAAATTTCTCGACTGGTTAGTGCCTTGGTATGTCGACGATTATGTCAGCTTAAATGATATTCAAGAGCGCTTGCTCGACGACGAATTAGCGAGATTACTCAATTGGCATCAATCAACAGAGCTTGAGCGCTATGCCGCCGATATGGCGCTTTTTCGCGAGCAATTTGCCGCTGAGCAATGGACGGCCGAGCAATGGCTGGCTCAACTCGATCAGATGCGCAATCATCAAAAACGCCTGCTCGCCGAAGCGTTACCGAGTTTAGCTAAGTTGGCGCGTAGCCTGAGTGACGAACAAGTCGATGAACTGTTCGACAATATTGAGCAGCAGGTTGCTAAGTCGCGCAAGAAGTCGGCAGAGCGAACAGAGCAGGAATGGTTAGAGTATTGGTACGATAACACCGAAGAGGGGCTGGAGAAGTGGCTCGACTCGCTGACTAAACCACAACAAAATATTCTGACGCAATGGGCCACAACGCGACCTTATGATGAGGCGTTGATAGAACGTCAAGGCGAATTCTGGATGGCACGATTACGTGAAATATTGGCGCAGCGGTTCGAGGCAGGCTTAGAACAAGATTTACGAGACTTGTTGTTGGCTGAGCCAGAGCAAACCGCCGAAGGCTTTCAAGATTACTTAGCGCAAGTACGATATTCTTACGCCAGTTTATATGCCCAACTACAGCAAACTCTAACGCCCAAACAATTACGTTACGCCGACAAATCATTGGCGAAATGGCAAGACGATTTTACTGATTTAGCCGCACGATACGAACCAAAGGAAACCGAGCATGGGACCACTGATGCTCGACTTGCAGAGCAAGACTCTGCAAGCCGATGAACATGACTTATTGCAACACCCAGCCGTTGGCGGGGTTATTTTATTTACCCGTAACTTTGAAACTCGCACTCAACTGAATCATTTCGTCGCCGAAATTCGCGAGGTGGCAGGTAAGCCACTGCTGTTGGCGGTTGACCATGAAGGTGGCCGAGTACAACGTTTTCGTTCTGGTTTTTCAGCCATTCCGGCAATGGGTAAAATCGCCGAGTTAGTCAACGAACATTCATGGAGTGAGCTACAACTTGCCCGTGAACTAGGCTGGCTGATGGCTGCCGAGGTACTGGCTTGCGACATTGATATTAGCTTTGCGCCAGTGCTTGATCTCAACGGCATTAGTGAGGTGATTGGCGATCGAGCGTTTGCCGATAACCCAGCACAAGTGACCGAGTTGGCCGCCGCCTTCATTGATGGCATGCATGACGCGGGAATGAAATGTACCGGTAAGCATTACCCTGGCCACGGCAGTGTTGCTGCTGACTCGCACATTGCTATTCCGGTCGATGACCGAAGCGAAGCGGACGTTGCGCAAGATGAAGTGGTGTTTAAAGATCTGATCGGCAGTAAGCGGCTAGACGCGATGATGCCTGCCCATGTTATCTATCCACAACTCGATGATAAACCAGCGGGATTTTCTCCATACTGGCTTAATCGTTTACGTCAGCAGTTGGGTTTTGATGGCGTGATCTTTTCGGATGATCTTGCCATGAAAGGCGCTGAGCCAATGGGCTCTTATCCGCAACGAGCCAAAGCCGCGCTATTAGCAGGTTGTGACATGGTGTTGCTCTGTAACGACAGAGCTGGCGTGCTTGAATTGCTGGCAGATGATAGCTGGCAAAATGTTTTGCCTCACTCGCAAAGGCTCAAATCTCTGTTAAACTCCACAAAAACTGAGTGGGATTACCTTCATCAAAGTGAACGCTACAAACAGTTGTTAGCGAACTTCCCAACACTGGCGATCCCTGCGCTTTAGACTGCGCTAACTTGATCTAGAAATTATGGAGAATGCAGCATGATCATTTATTTGCATGGCTTTGATGCGACAAGCCCCGGTAACCACGAAAAAATTCTGCAGTTGCAGTTTATTGATCCGGATGTTCGCTTTGTTACATACAGCACCTTGCACCCGCGTCATGACATGTCGCACATTCTCAAAGAAGTAAAGCGGGAGCTCGATAACTGTGATGATCCAAACCCAATTATGGTTGGGGTTGGCCTTGGTGGTTACTGGTGCGAACGTGTTGCCTTTTTGAGTGGTATTCGCTCGGTCATTTTAAACCCAAACTTGCACCCTGAGCTGAACATGGAAGGTAAGATTGATCGACCAGAAGAGTACTCAAATATTGCGACTAAGTGTGTGACCGAATTTCGCGCAAAGAACAAAGGCAAAAGCCTTTGTATCTTGTCAGTTAACGATCAAACCCAAGACAATAAAGCACTAGCCGAAGAGCTAGAGCCCTATTACACGGTGGTGTGGGACGAGCAGCAAGAACACAAGTTCAAAAACATTGCTAGCCATTTGCCGCTGATGAAAGAATTTAAACAACAAATCCAATAATCACGCAGATCCGACTCGGATCATTCAACCGCCCTGCGTCACCGGCGGGGCAAGTAGAGGTAGTATGAGCAAACCACGCATCGTCGTTGTCGGCGGAGGCGCAGGCGGCCTTGAGCTCGCCACTAAGTTAGGGCGTAAATTAGGCCGCAAGGGCCTAGCAGAAGTCACTCTAATTGATAAGAATAG
The DNA here is from genome assembly GCF_019457915.1 of Neiella holothuriorum. Lineage (GTDB taxonomy): Bacteria > Pseudomonadota > Gammaproteobacteria > Enterobacterales > Neiellaceae > Neiella > Neiella holothuriorum. The sequence continues at coordinate 30,612 of NZ_JAHZSS010000025.1, read as the reverse complement.
AACCCATCTTTGGAAACCTTTATTGCACGAAGTTGCTACCGGCGCGCTGGATGATGGCGTTGATGCAGTAAGCTATCGAGCCCACGCTGCCAACCATAGTTTTGATTTCCAACTCGGCACCATGGCCGATATTGACCGGGTTGCCAAACAGTTGGTGCTTGCGCCGTTACTTGGCGAAGATGGCGAAGAAGTGCTGCCAGAGCGCGAATTAGCGTATGACTATTTGGTGCTCGCCGTGGGCAGCGTTTCAAATGACTTTGGTACCAAAGGCGTGCGTGATCACTGCATCTTTTTAGATAGCCCAACGCAAGCGCATCGCTTTCACCGCAAAATGCTCGATTCATTTTTCCGCCTACATGTGCAAGGCGAGGGTAGTGAGCCATTGCGTATTGCCATTGTGGGGGCTGGCGCCACTGGGGTGGAGCTTTCCGCAGAATTGCATAACGCAGCGAAGCAAATGGCTGGATATGGCGTCCGTCATGTCAGTCAGAAAAACCTTAAAGTCACCTTGGTGGAAGCCGGTGAACGCATTTTACCTGCATTGCCGCCGCGTATTTCTGCCGCGGCTCACCATGAACTTACTCAGCTTGGCGTTGATGTTCGGGTGAAAACCATGATCACTGAAGCGAGTGATCAAGGCTTACACACCAAAGATGACGAGCTCATTGCCGCCGATCTTCAAGTTTGGGCGGCGGGTATTAAAGGCGCTGACTTCCTTAAAAACATTGCGGGTCTTGAGACCAATCGCAATAACCAGCTGGTGGTTAAACCGACGTTGCAGGCCACTAATGACGACGTCATTTATGTGATTGGTGATGCGGCGAGTTGCCCCATGACTGCTGGTGGTTTCGTGCCACCGCGAGCTCAAGCTGCTCACCAAATGGCGAGCCATGCTTTTCATAATATTCGAGCTCAAATGGCTGGCGAAGCATTGCTCGATTACTCGTATAAAGACCATGGCTCTCTCGTTTCATTGAGTAAGTTCAGCACCGTTGGAAGCTTGATGGGCAACTTAACCAAAGGCTCAATGATGGTGGAGGGGCGTATTGCCCGATTGGTTTACGTCTCGTTGTACCGCATGCACCAGATTGCGTTGCATGGTTATTTGAAAACAGCCTTTCTTGCGTTGTCAGATAAGATCAGCCGCGTATTTAGGCCCAAACTCAAATTACATTAATCTGTAATGCTCTCCTGTTAATTTCAAAAAAGCAGTGATAACACTGCTTTTTTTGTTTTTTCATCATGATTCCAATGGCACCTCAGTGGCCTTTTTAGCATTAGTTATGGTTACTGTGACAAGTGCCGCTGTTCGGCGGAAAAACTATCTCGAAACAACCCCGTTAACACTCTAAAATTATGCGGTTATTGTTTCCTAGAGTGGTGCGCGTAAGCGCTGCTTCAAGTTTGTCTTTTTCGGAGGATATCGATGGCGATATCAGTAACGCCACAGGAAAAAGCTGTACTCAAAAATATTTCGATCCCACCTCGCCCAGAGGTGTTGCTGAAAATTGGTGAGGAAGCCAAAAAAGATGATTGTGATGTGTCAGTGATTGCTGAGGCAATTGCCAGCGATGTTGGCATTTCTGCCGCGGTATTGCAGGTCGTTAATTCGGCAGCATTCCGGCGTGCGAAAGAAATTGAATCCATTCATCAGGCCGTAATGATGCTCGGTTTACGGCGTATCTACCCTATTGTTAAAGCGGTTGCATTGCGCAGCTCGGTTAAAGCAACGGCCGAGTTGGATGCCATTTGGGAATTGGCGTCAGAAATGGCTATGGCCTGTGCGGCGGTATGCCAAAGAATCGGCAAACCAGCATTAACCGACAATGCTTATATGCTTGGTTTGTTCCATATGGCTGGTGTGCCCATCATGATGCAAGTGTTTGATGATTATGCCGATGTCATGGCGTTAGCCAAGACCCAAGGTTGGGATGCGGTAGTTGAACAAGAACGTGCACAGTACCAAACCAGTTATGCAACCATTGGTGCATTGCTGGGGCAAACCTGGAAGTTACCGGCACAACTTGTTGAAGTGATTTATTACCAACTCGACACTGAGGGCTTGTTCGGCTCCGATGAGTTATCGGATTCCGCGTTAAACTTGCTGGCTGTGTTGAAGATCGCCCGAAAAGTCGTTGCTGATGCTGGCGGTGCTTTTGCTATTGAACAAGAGTGGACAAGTGCGCAAGATGATGTGATTGCCCAACTGGGTCTTGATGAGTTTTCATTTGATGAGCTGTTGGATAATGTGCAGCTTGACTTGGCAGGCCCCGAGCAAGACTAACCGCCTCGATGTTTTGGTGTGATTAACTCACCACATAAACATAAGCCGGGATACAAAAAATCACCGTTCAACCAAAAAGGGCTAGCACCATTAAGACGCTAGCCCTTTTTTGTTCGTGTGTAGCTGCGTTAAATCAGGTTTAAAGCGCGTAACGCCAGCAGCCCAATGGTTGTTGTAACAACAGCCAATACTGTGGTTACCGCAATAATATCGGCCGCCAAATCGGCATCACCATTCATTTGTTGCGCCATCACAAAGCTGGCTGTGGCCGAAGGCGTCGCCATCATCAAATATAAAATACCTAGGTTCATGCCACTAAAACCAAGCAGGGCACCACAAACGACCGAAAACGCCGGCAACAGTACCAGCTTAACGGCAGACGCTTGAATGATCAGACTGCGATTACCTTTCAACCGATCAAGGCTCAGTGAGCCCCCCACGCACAGCAATGCCAGCGGTAATGTCATGTTCGCTAAATAGCGGCCGCTGGTGGTGAGCCAGTCAGGCAAACGCCAACCGAGCAGCGCCAACACCAAGCCTGCAGCAATCGCCAGCAGCAACGGGTTGGTCATGGTTGACCGAATGGTTTGCAGCAGTAGACTTTGCTCAGAGCGCTCTTGCGCAGCGCTTAGCACCACAATCGCCGTGAGATTATAAACAATCGAGATAATGGCCAGATAGATACCCGCAGGCGCCAGCGCTTCATTGCCGAAGGCGTTGACGATTGTCGCCAAACCGATAATACCCATGTTGCCGCGAAAACAGCCTTGCACAAATACGCCACGCTGCGCAGGGCCCATGTTGCGGCCATACCACCATAGCAGCAAGCATGAACCAACCGTAATGGCGGTTGCGGCGGATAGCAGTTTGGGCTGAATTAAGGCGCCAACATCGGCTGTCGCGATATTTAAAAACAATAAACAGGGTAGGGTGACATTGAAGACTAATTTGGATCCGCTACGAATGAACTCTTGTGAGATCATCGCACGCTGACGAAAAATGTAACCTAACACCATCATCAGCAGAATGGGGGTGGTAACCGATAATGAAAAGCCGAAGGCTTGAAACATGAAACAAGCTTCCTTTGAATGAGCTAAGCTGCTTCCCGACTTTGGGAACGCACTAACATTAAAGACAATTTGGTCATTAATGTACCCTAATTGCGCTTTTAATGCTGCTTAAAAAGTACGTCTTTTGGTGTGAAAATAGTGCGTTTTAGTGGGCGTAACTATCGATTTAAAGTTGCGCTGAACTTGCAGATTGCGCCGTAGTCCAACAGTCACTTACTTTATTCTTTTGATGCAGGAAAACGAATCATGACAAGCGAACGCGAAAAGATGCTCGGCGGAGACATTTACGACCCGTTTGATAGCGAATTAGTCGCACTTCGCAAAGAGGCACGATTACTGTTTGAAACGCTCAATCAAACGAGCATGACGGAAATCCCTAAACGCTCGAAATTAATTAAGAAATTGTTTGGCTCAACCGGCAAGCGAATTTATATCGAGTCGTCCTTTCGCTGCGATTATGGCCGTCATATTCACGTCGGCGAAAACTTCTATGCTAACTTCGATTGCGTCATTCTCGATGTCGCAGAGGTGCGGATTGGCGACAATTGTCTGATGGCACCGCAGGTCGGTATTTACACGGCCAATCATCCACTTGATCGGGCCGAGCGGGTCAGTGGTGTCGAATTTGCGGCGCCCGTCACCATAGGTAACGACTGTTGGATTGGCGGCCATGCGACCATTAATCCGGGGGTTACATTGGGGGATAATGTAGTGGTCGCTTCGGGGGCCGTTGTCACCAAAAGCTTTGGCGACAACGTGGTCATTGCAGGCAACCCAGCGCGTGTCATTCGCCAAATCTCGTAACGCCGGTTTGCCTTAATCTGGGCGATGCAATTGTTTGTGACGATTACCAATAGCAATTGCCAGTGCGATCACCAGCATTGAAACAATGGCAATAAAGTAGATAAATCCTTTGGGCGCAATATGCAGCAGGTTCAATCCAACAAAGACGGTGAGCGCTTGCAGCATATCGCCACAACGTACCCCTAACGTTTCAATCAGCGCTCGCGCCTCATATCGCTCTTCTCGCGAGGTGGGTATATACAACACTTGCTTGACCGTATTCATCAGCGAGTAGTCGAGGCTGTTTTCAATCACCTTAATGATTTTAAACAACAGCAATACGCCCACAAATAGCACCAAGCTGTAGCCTAAGAAAATAAAGACGGGCACGATCAACAGTGAAATCTTGACGCCCAATCCATTGATAAAGCGCGACACCACGAAGAATTGCAGCATGGTACTGCCAATATTCACGGCTAAGAAATAATTGCTATAAAACTGCTTGATGTAAGCACTTTGCGACAGTGCCACGCTGCCAGATTCCAAGTCATTTTGGTAATTTCGTTCGACCAACAAGCTCACCAAATACTCCCCCAATGCGTTGGTCCAACTAAACAACAACACGAATATGGCAATGAGTTGCAAGTAGCGATTTTGTCGAATAAGTCGAAAAGCATTCAACATGCTGCGCGGAGCAGCGGCTTTGGTTACCGAGCGCTGGCTCCGATTGCGCGCTAACAATACCGGCACCTGGGAGATCAGTAAGGTACAGGCTCCCGCTGCCAACAGTAACCGACTATCAAGCTCTGGTGGCAATGCTTTTGCGGTCAACGCGCCAATCAAAGCGCCCATGGATGCACCAAAGGCAATTAAGCCAAACAGACGTTTACCGTCTTCTTCCGTTAATTGATCGCTGGCGTAAGCCCAAAATTGACTAACGCTAAGTACGCCGAAAGCACCGAGCCAAACGTAAAATAAAATACCGATGGCTGCGCCGGAATAACTGGCAGCGAGAAATAACAAAAAAGAACCAACGAAAAAGCCAATGACCGCCATCATAAATGAGCGACTGGCATAACGTCTTGAAAAGAATCCGTAAAGAGGTACTAACCCAAGCAATAATAACGCCTGAAAAGCGGTGGCATAGCTACGCCATTCGGAGCCTTGTTGAACTAAAATCAGCTCCTCTCGCACGGGCTTGAGAATGTAGGCTGTGAACATCAACATAAACAAGATGAAGCATAACGCCAGCACCTTAAGTCCTTCGCCTGGCTTAACGTCTGCGCCTAGGCGCAGGATCCGTTCTACAATCGTATATTGCGCATCTGATGAGGTGGGGCTCGTCGGGCGCTGCAATTATTTGGCCTTGTCCAAGATGAAATCGCGACGCTTGATGATGGCTTTGATTTGCTTGCTTTTGAGGTCATCACCCAATTCTTTGTTGAGCTGTTCAAGGGTTAACGACTGGAGCCGTTGTTTGTGCATTTTCGATAGCAGGAACGTTGAGCGACGGTACATTTTGGGCACGCGCACGAGGCTATTAAACGACTGAGAATGGTCGATGAAGATACCGAAAAATTCCTCATCCCACAGGATGTTGCCGTTATTCCGATCGATGTTGTAGATCAGCGTATCAAAATTAAGCATCAGGCGAGTCCAGCCCACTTCTTCGCACATGCCTTGGTAAGCAATATCGTTATCGTTGCGATGGTTATCGTCAATGACGTTCTCAACCCATAGTTGTACGGCGCCGGTTCTACCGCCAATGGTGCGTTTTACAACCGGTGGTATCAAATGCTGACCGAGTAGGCGATCGAGTTTGTAAGCGGCCAATTCGTATTTGTAACTGTCATCGCTGTCATTAATGGTTTTGAAGGACGCTCTGGTTTGCAAATCGCCTTGCTTGAGAACTAGGACACGGGAGCGCGTGATACCTGAGCCAATGGGTTTGTTGCTGACAATTTCTGCTGTTTTTAGAAATGCTTCAACATCGCTATCGCTCATACTGTTGGGGTTGTGCCGAAAACGCTCTGTTTCAGCAACGATAGTGTCACTGAATTGGTGTTTAAGGTGATGTCCGCTGGGGTGTTCGTTGCCAAAGCGCAGCGCTGACGGTGTGCCGCCGTAATAATTGGTGAGCATTCCCGTATCGGCCAGAATGACAGCGCCACCCACGCGACTGACTAACCGGCGATATTTAACGGAATGACCCACCACAATGTGGTCGATGTCATATCGTTGTTGTGCTTGCTCCACGGTGTAGGATTCAAGCAACTCTGGGCAATAGGCATTGCCGCGGTACCAAAATGGTCCGGTGCTGGAAAACAATAAGCTCTCTTGCACATCGATAAATTGTTGGGCTGACTTAAACCAAGGCTGACGTTTGGCGTTGCGACTTTCGATAAAAGTACGCACGACCGATTCGCCAGAATAGTCATTAAGGGTAAAAGGAAGTACACCTAATTCCAGCAATTCGGCGAATGCCTGTTGATGTTGTTTCAGTGCTTTTTGGGTGTCTTGGTTAAGTTCTTCAATGGAGTGTTTGAGCGAATCCTTCGATAAGCCGCCGTGCACGTACACTTGATTGTTTACTTTGACCACGGCGCGGCCGTGTTGACGGAGCCACTTACCCATCTCACCTTGAGGCGAGAACGCCTTCATTAAGCCGGTAAAACCTGTTGGGAAGCTGGCGTTGAATTGCGCTTCAAGATCGCTTTGGTTGCTGAATAATTTACTGTATTGCTTAAATAATTGTTGTCGCTGTTTGGTGGATGCTAGATCAGAGTAACTAGCAAACTCGGCCTCGCTGACGTAACGGTAATCGCCGGTCATCAGCATGATTTCATGGTTACCTAGGATTTGGCTATAACCACCGCCTGCCGCTTCAGCTTGTTGCTGTAAGCGCATCATCAACTCAATCACGCGGCGAGAGTCTTTGCCGCGGTCAACTAAGTCGCCGAGGCTTACCAAGTGGCGCTTACCGCCAATCCAATCGAGCTTGTCGTTGATTACGCCAAGCTCTTGTAGCAACGCTGTTACTTCTTCAAATGCGCCATGAATATCGCCAATAACAATGACTTCTGCATCGGTTTTAATGGTGTCTGCCTGCGCGGGAATGGACACGGCGAACATCAATATCAAACTGACAGATAGCCCGCGTAACATAGTTAAAAACATGGCTAAATTCCTTTTTGTACAATTGGTTATAAATCTAGAATGGAAGTATTAAGAGTGCAAGCAGCTGCACTGGTAAGTTTGTTGCTAACAAGCGAACAAAGGTGAATTGTTTGATCTTGGCCATGTCCACATTTTGTATGCTGTATGGTAGTGTGTGGCCGTTTTAGGTAGTTTAGCTAAGCCATTATGTGTGGCTGGCCGATTTAAAGGATAATCGAATGACCTTAGTAGCTAGGTTCATCAGCGCAGCGTTGTTGTTCTGCGCCTGCTTTTCTTACGGACAAGACACTAAACCTCAGCAGCCAACTCAACCGCAAGTTGAGGCGCAAGCGGCGCAACAAGCCGAACCAGTCATTGAAGCCAATTCACCACTTACGGCAACGGAAGCGGCTCCTGCAGAACCTGCATCTCAAGCTGCTGAACTTTCTGTTGACGCAAAAACACCTACTGTTGACGAAAAATCTCCTGCTGTTGACGAAAAAACAGCGGCTGTTGAAACCACAGAACAAACTCCGGCCCCGGCTAATTCGGTTGAAGTCGTCGAAGTGGTTGGCGTCGAAATCGAGAGTATTGAAGAGTCGACGCGCGACGAAAGCTTTCACATGGCCGATGTCACCATCAACTATCGAGTGATGGGCTCGGGAGACCCTGTGCTGTTAGTCCACGGCTTTTTAGATTCAGCTGAATTGTGGGATCCGTATGTCAGGTTGTTGGCCGAGCACTATATGGTGATTGTGCCCGATCTTCGTGGCCATGGCCGTTCGACTAACCCGTCAGGCAAATTTTCATATCGCGATGCCGCAGCTGATATGTCGGCCTTGATGGCTCACTTGAACGTCACAAAATTTAATGCTGTTGGTTATAGCGAAGGCGCTTTGATTTTAACGCGTATGGCCATTGAGCAGCCTAAGCGAATTGGCAAGTTAACCTTAATTGGCGCCGGCCCTTATATGGCGGAATCGGGTCGCGAAAACCTGCGCAAAGTTCAATACTTCACTAACTTATCGAAGTCCTTGCAGGCGGAGTTAATCCGTCTGCATCAAACAGAAGACAAAGCCGTCTCGCTCATTAATCAGTTTTATGCACTCGCTGCTGACTACTCAGAGCCTAATTTTACGCCGCCATTGTTGGGTAAAATTCAAGCGAACGTACTGATGATCAACAGCGTGCCAGATAAGTACTTTTTACTGAAGCCTGCGTTGGAGCAATATCAGCACCTAACAAAAGCAAGCCTTTGGATCATCCCAGACCGTGGTCATAATTTAGTGTTCTACGATGCGCCTGAAACCCTGCAAGCGGAATTCTTGCGGGTATTGATGAATCACCTCGACCAATAAACAATGATGAGGTCGCTTTGCCGCAGCTGTAGCAAAGCGACTTTCCCCCCAGCAAGAACTTAGCGCTAAAGCGAAATAATCAGTCCGTTACCCTTCTGTTGTTACCCTCCACGCGCGAGCCTACGCACCACAATTGATAGCTAAATCACAATTCATTTAAATTGCATTGTAAGCGCTTACATTGAGCTGTATTTTTATAACCCATTAAACCGCGTTCGACGGTTCATTTCTCATGGGAGTAGTTATGAAAATCAAACAGGCCACTTTGTTTGTTCCTGCCATTGTTGCTGCAAGCTCGTTATTGCTTGCCTGTGGCAACAATAAAGCTGACAGCGAATCGCAAGCGACCGGCAATTCTGAGGTGCTGGCGGGACAATTGTTCGAAACACAATCGACAGCATCGTCCATCGATAGTGTGGTGTGGGCCGTGAATGTTGGCGGGCCTGAATATAACGGCAATGACGGCATCGTTTATCAAGCTGATGTGGCAGGTATCGGTGGCGCTAAGGCCGAGATTGCTGAGGTGTTAGGCTCGCAAGATCCACAATTGTTCAAAAGCTATCGTCATGGCGAATTAACCATTCAACAACCTATGGCGAATGGTCTGTACGACGTTACATTTAAGTTTGCGGAGCCCCATGACATTGAGCCATTAGGCCGGGTGTTTGATGTGCTAGTAGAAGGCCAAGTGGTCATTGCTAATCTTGCTGTACGCAACGAGCGAGATGGCAATGACAAGTCTGCTTTGGTTCGTACGGTAACCAATGTTGAAGTGACCGATGGCGTCCTTAATCTTGATTTTGAAGCGTCGGTGGGCGAGGCCATCTTAAATGGTTTAGTGGTACGCAAAAAGCAGCCGGTTGAGCAAGGTTGGCAACTCTTGTGGGCCGATGAATTCGATTACCAAGGCGCACCAGACCCAACCAAATGGGGCTATGATATTTGGCCTGCAGGTAAGGTGAATGCGGAGCTACAGGCGTACACCAATCGCTTGCAAAATGCTCGGGTTGAGCAAGGTCATCTGATCATTGAAGCGCACAAAGAAACTTATGATAACGCCGAGTACACGTCTGCGCGCATTCATGCTCACGGCAAAGGTGATTTTAAGTACGGCCGCGCTGAAATTCGCGCTAAATTACCGGCTGGGCAAGGCTCTTGGCCGGCTATTTGGATGTTGCCATCGGATCCCTTTACCTATGCCACAACCTGTCAGTCTGATGCTGATTGGCAGGGCAGTGACCAGTGCGATGCGTGGCCAAACTCCGGTGAAATCGACATCATGGAGCATGTTGGTTATGACATGAATCGGGTCCACGGAACGGTTCATAACAAAGCCTATTACTGGGTGAACTGGGAGCAGCGTAAAGGCGCGGTTGAAGGCAAAGATGTGAGCGAGGCTTTTCATGTTTATGCCATGGAGTGGACGCCGGAGCGTATCGATATTTACTTCGACGATACCCTGTACTTCAGCTACATGAATGAGCATTCTGGCTGGCAAGCATGGCCGTTTGACCATCCGTTCTACTTGATTCTCAATATCGCTGTTGGCGGTGCCTGGGGCAGTGCCGGTGGCCCTGTTGATGACCGTATTTTCCCGCTGCAAATGAGTGTTGATTATGTGCGGGTCTACCAGCGAGCCGAACAACAATAAGCTGATTTAGCGAGTCGATGGGCTGTTGCTCATCGACTCGCTCAGGCGCTTCTGCAATTGATACTGCATAGGCGCCTGGCGGCGTTTGCATTCACGTCTTGCCGGGCAAGAACGCGCCGTTTTCTTTGCTCAATCGAGTGCTGCCTAACGCTTGGACCAAGAAGCTAGTGACTTGGGCATTTCCTGAGCGCCAAGATGAGCTGGGTTTTGTGGCTTATTATCACCGCTGCTCTTATCCAGCTTTAAGAAAGCTATTTGAAAGCAAAGGCTTTGAGATTGACCTGATGCGCTTTCGTTATTATCAATCGGGCTACTATGTGGCGCTATTTCCGGTTTACCTACTGTCTGCATTGTATGATTGGGCCATGTGGAAATTAGGCGTGAAAAAACTTGCCTCCCAATTTCTGGTGGTGGCTTCGAAGCCTGACCACTCTGATCACAACTAAGTCTATTGCCCCAATACGTTTTTGAGTATTTGCGAATCATTGGCTATCTATTCCGTTGGCTAATGAACACGCGACAGGGCCAAGTTGTTCTTCAATGGCTCGATAATTCAGCGGTTATGGTGTTGCTCTAACTGCCGATGTTAAGCTCTGTGGCCTTTCCCCAAGATTCGTCTTCCTTCGCTTTACACGTCGACAAATGGCGCTGCCTGCCTTGCTATTTTGTCCGGTTGTTCGACCTCAATCTTGTTTTGTCGCAAACACTACAAAGCTTAATTTAACTAAATCAAAAGGTTATGTTGGGTATGGTGATTGCAGCAGGTTCCACGTGATCGCAACACTTGCATCCTTGAAGGTCAGCTCTTGCACAAGTTGATGGTTCAACCGGATTGCAGTCGTGGAGGAACCAGAATGAAACGAAATGAAATTGCAGAGCTGCTGGATGAACCGGCATGTGAACACAACAAGGGCGATAAAAGCGGCTGTAGCCGACCAACGCCGGGTAATACTGCCGGAGGTTGCAGCTTCGACGGTGCCCAAATCAGTTTATTACCGATTGCCGATGTTGCGCATATCGTACATGGGCCAATTGCTTGTGCCGGTAACAGTTGGAATAACCGTGGCACGCGCGCCAATGGCCGAAATCTATTTCGTCTTGGTTTTACCACGGATCTCAATGAGCAGGACGTGATCATGGGCCGGGCAGAGAAACGATTGCTCCACGCCATCAAAGAAGTGATCGAACGTCACGATCCGCCAGCCGTATTTGTTTACATGACCTGTGTGCCTGCACTCGAAGGGAACGACATTGATGCCATTTGCCAGCTTGCCCAAGAGCGCTGGAATCGCCCTGTTGTTGCCGTCGATGCTGCCGGCTTTTATGGCAATAAAAACCTTGGCAACCGTATTGCCGGCGATGTCATGGTACGCAAAGTGATTGGTAGCGCGGAGCCGCCAGAAAAGCCGCAGATGCGTCATGATCCGAGCCGCAAAGTTCACGACATTGTGTTGATTGGTGAATACAACATTGCCGGCGAATTCTGGCATGTCTCACCATTATTGGAGCAACTTGGATACCGCGTGCTGAGCTGTATGGCTGGCGATACTCGTTTTCACGAAATTCAAACCATGCACCGCGCCGATGCTGCCATGGTGGTGTGTTCAAGAGCGCAAATTAATGTTGCTCGAAACCTTGAGCAACAGTGGGGTGTTCCTTGGTTCGAAGGCAGTTTTTACGGCCTTGAAGACACCTCGAATTCACTGCGTCAATTTGCCCGCCTGATTGGCGATCCTAAATTAATCGAAGAAACCGAGCAGTTGATCGCTTTTAAAGAACTAGAAACCAAAGCGCTGTTAGCTCCCTATCGCGATCGGCTGCAAGGGAAACGAGCTTTGGTCTATACCGGTGGCGTAAAAAGTTGGTCGGTCGTCGCAGCATTACAGCAACTTGATATTGAAGTGGTGGCAACTGGCACCAAGAAATCGACTGAGCACGATAAAGCCCGAATTCGCGAGATCATGGGGGAAGATGCGCTAATGCTTGATGAAGGCGGCGCGCGCAATTTACTCGATGTGGCTGCTGATCATCAGGCCGACTTAATGATTGCCGGTGGTCGCAACATGTACACCGCCCTTAAAGCCAAAATGCCATTTCTCGATATTAACCAAGAACGCGAGCATGCCTATGCCGGTTACGCTGGATTGGTGAACTTGGCCAAAGAATTATGCCGCACCTTAGAAAGCCCAATTTGGCAGCACGCGCGTTCGTCTGCTCCTTGGCTGGAATCGTCTGAGTTAATTCATTTGAGCTCGGTTCGCCAGCACGCCACGTGTTTGGATAAGGAGCAGTAATCATGGCAAAACGAATGACCAACAAACGCGCCTTAGTTGAGCGACCACTGAAAACGAGCCAACCGACTGGCGCCACCTTAGCCATGCTCGGCGTTGCTAATAGCATTCCTTTAATGCATGGCTCTCAGGGCTGTGCGGCATTTGCCAAAGTGTACTTGATTCAACATTTTCGTGAGCCAGTGCCACTGCAAAACACCGCCATTGATCAAGTCGCCGCCGTCATGGGCGGCGATGAAAACCTGACCAGTGCCATTGCCTTGTTATGTGAAAAACACGCTCCTGATGTCATAGGCGTGTTGACGACAGGCCTAACCGAAATGCAAGGCACCGATATTGATCGTGTGGTTGCGGAGTTTCGTCAGGGGCACCCGCAATATGCGGCGACTCGAGTGGTGGTGATGAATACGCCGGACTTTTCTGGCTCTTTGCAAACAGGCTACGCGGTCACCATTGATGCGCTGGTTAAACAACTAGTTCAACCCGACATTGCGTCTGTTGGTGGTAAGCCACAATTGAACGTGTTGGCGTCCAGTGGATTGACCGCTGCCGACATTGATTTGTTACGCCGTTACATCGAATCGTTTGGCTTTGATGCCAAAATATTGCCTGACTTGTCGCAATCGCTCGATGGCCATGTCGATGGCGGCGACTTCTCGCCAACCAGCAGTGGCGGTATACCAGTACAGGCCATTGAGAGCATGAGTGCGAGTGTCGCAACCTTGGTAATAGGTGAGTCACTGCTAAGCACCGGTCAGTGGTTACAGCAACAGCATCAGGTGCCGTGTCACTTTGTCGGCATGACCATGGGGATTGCAGAAACCGATCAACTGATTCAGCTTTTGACTCAGCTGAGTGGTCTACCCGTTCCCGATTGGATTAGCCACAGCCGCAAGCGATTGCAAGACGCCATGCTGGATTGTCACTTTTTACTGAGCCAAAGCTCAATTGCCATGGCACTCGAAACGGATCTCGCTGCGGGTTACCAAGCGGTGGTGGCCGAGCAGGGCATGAATATCCGCCGTGTTGTGACCGCCAGCGCATGTGTGAGTGGCACCAGCTGGCCAGCGCAAGATTGGATTGTGGGCGACTTATCGGATGTGGAAGCGGTATTAGACGACGTTGAGCTGGTGGTGGGCAATACCCATTGCGCCAACCTATGCGAACCGCAAGTGCCGGTGATGCGCGCGGGCTACCCATGTCACGACCGCTTTGGCGTTGCTGATGTGGTTCAAATTGGCTATCAAGGAGCCCGTTCTATTCTGTTTGGTTTAGCGAACTTAATGCAGGCGCATCATCAAGATGAAGTCGCGCCTCATTACTCCAAATATCGATTTGAGCCATCGGAGGTTACGCCAACAACCAAGGTGGCAGGAGGTCAGCAATGAACAGTGCCCCTCAACGTAAATTGCAATTGATTGATCGCGCCGCGCATTCGTTTTGGTTTCATGTGGCCTTTGCCACCAATGATCAAGAACACATTAATCAGCACTTTGGATCATGCAAAGCGTTAGCCGTGTATGGCCTTGATGACGCTCAAGCGGGCTTAGTCGAAGTGATTCAGTTCAATCCGACCATTGCTGGTCACGATCAAGGCAAGCTGATGGCGCGTTATCAGGCGCTTGAGAATTGTGCCGCAGTTTACTGCAACGCCATAGGCCCTTCGGCGGTTGGCCATTTGCTGGCAACCGGAGTGCAGCCGGTGAAGGTGAGCGCTGGCATGTCTATTCATCAGGCGCTGATTGAATTACACCAACAACTTTTAGACGGGCCACGAGGCTGGCTCGCCAAAGCGATGAAGCATCAAGACTCCAACACCAGCCATAAGCAGCAGCTTAATGCATTGCTTGATGATGAATGGTAAGCCGGAGCAATGCGCACCAAATTTAGGAACCTAATAATTAAAACCGGAGAATAATCATGCCAGCGGATGAATTTATGGGTAAGACTCGCGGCGGCGACAGTTGGGAGCCGCAATTTGTAACGGACATCAACCAGGCAACCTGCATTGGTTGTGGCCGTTGCTATAAAGTATGCCCACGCGACGTGTTTGACTTAGTCGAACGAGAAATCGATGAAGATGATGATGATTTTGACGAGTATGAAGACGATGTGATGATGGTGATGGAGCTCAAAGATGCTGGCGACTGCATTGGCTGTAGCTCTTGTGCTCGCGTTTGCCCGAAAGCTTGCCACACCCACGAGCCAGCGAGCGCATTTGCGTAAGAGGTTTGATGATGCAGCAACCGCAACCTGTTACTGAGCCGTTATCAACCACCAACACAGTGGCAACCATGCGGGTTAGTGCTGTTCAGCAAGGTTTTGTGACTGTCTCAGGGCAGCGTCAAGGCGGGTGTACTTCGTGTCAGCAACGTAGTCAGTGCCCCTCTGGTGCGTTTGCTTCAAATGCTGAAGTATCACTCACTGTGCCTTCAGATGAATCCTTTCTGATTGGTGACGCGGTGGCGGTTAGCTGCTCACAACAGCAAATGCTTAAAGCCTTTTCATTACTGTTTGGCTTGCCATTGTTGGGCATGTTGAGCATGCCGTTTGTACTGGAAGTGATGACGCATGCCATTGCCCAAGACAACAATCTGGTGATTTGCGTTGAAGCTATTTCGGGCTTGCTCATAGGCTTAGGACTAGGCCGCCGCGCCAGTAAAAAGCAAGGCTGGCAACTAACGGTTCAACGCAGAGAACAAAGTTAGCACTGTTGGTGATGTGTTTTACGTTGAGCAACAACTTCGCCAGCGCTAGCCAAAGTGCTGGCAGGGTTCGCCTGTCACAATTCGTTTTTGAAAAATCCCCACTTTGCTAACTGGTTGATTTATTTTTCGCTTTGCGTTGTTTTTTGTATTCAACGCGGCGAGTGTCTGCTTCGGTCACAGTATCGTACACATACTGCTTAAAAGCGTCATCCAGCGCAGCCGGATCGCCAAAGGCCTGTTTGAATTGTTTCAAGCGAATGTTTTTGCCGTAGTTAGCGCGCTCGTTGTGATGCTGGCGCGACTTGGCCAAGATCACCAAATAGTCCTTAAATTGTTCTGGGTAGTACTCATAGAAAAAACGTACTGCCATTGAGCCAACGGCATAAATAGCGGGTTGATTTCCTGCATTACGAAATTCTTCATCATCACCATCTAAAGTGACGAGCTCAGATAAGCTCATTAACTCGTAGTCATTAATGAGTTTATCGACTTGTGTCATGCGGCCAAATGAATAGTTGTTGGTGTGAGGGCCAAACTTACCCGACTTGAAATCGTGTGCTTCAAAGGCCACTGCGAGACCTTCTTTTAGCCAACGCGGCTGCACATATTGGCTGGAGTTTAGGCCAAAGGCGTACAGCACCTGATGAGCCGATTCATGTACCACTAAGCTGGCGCTCGGGTAGCGTGGCTTGCCATTGTCCTTGAGCCCGCGATCATAAAAGAACGAGGCTCTGGCCCGAAAGGAAAATAGCCCTCCCGACTTGTTTGCCACGTACTTGTCTTTGGTCATTTTTTTAACGTAACTGATGTAATCAGCACGCGATTTCAAATAAACCGCAGTCATTTTTGTATCGAGCGGTTTATTGCGTAAATTCAGTGCGACCAGGTAACTCAATGACGAGTTGTAGGTTTTCTCCATCAGTTTGGCGACTTTTGCCACCTGCTTGGATAAATCTGGATGATAGACAATGCTCCAATGAACACTCTCATAAATGGCAAAGTCTTGTTCAAAGTGACCTTCAAGTTTGCTTTGAAGATTTTTAGTGTGTTGAGTTGTGGCTAATTCGTCCTGCCCAAACTGCTCGATAAATTCCCAGCTGTTATGGCGCAAATACAGTTTATAACGGCGTACTTCCAATGCTTTGATCTGCTCTTTGTCGATACCCGCTTTACGACTAACTTCCACCAAATCATCAAGAATAGGTTGGAGCTGTGCCGCATTTGAGCCATATACGATTTCGGTCAGACGCAGCAACTCAGTGAAAACGCTGGCAGCTTCATTATTTTTATCAAGCACCATCAAGTTCACGGCATAGTTATCGGTCATTGCTAACCGGCCCGAGTCTGTTTCTGGATAGAGCTGTTGACCCAATTCATAGGCTTGTTTCGCAAAGGGTAGAGCCGCGGCGTAATGCTGTTGTTGAATTTGAGCAACGTAGTTTTTGTACGCCTGGTTGAAGTCTGCTTGTTGGGAAGCTTTTGCGCCAAGTGGTAGCAAAACCAGCAGGGCGACAAGCACGCCATTTAATAAGCGACTTAAAGAGCGAGTGAGCACGTGAGGGGTGGAATATTGGTTTAAACGATTTGCCATTGTGAAGCCTTGTCCGTAACGCATTGATCATCCGTGATGGAGGCGAAATATAGCGCTCGTTTTTTATCGATACGAGCTTTCAGGCCAATTTGTGTGACGCTGCTGCACTGTCTTTTTTGGGGGCTATGCTTTGAATTTTGACTAGACTGCTGCGAGCTTTGGCTGCGCAATGAACGCCTGCGCTCTCCTAAAATTGGTAGCGAGCTTTGAATTCAATTCAACGCGTCATTTGATCTATGCGGGCAATAAAAAAGCGCCTCAACTTAATATGTAAGTCGCAGGCGCTTTTACCGCTACCTTAGCTCGCTGATACCACTAATAGGCGAGCTAATCTGTTGACTGAACGTGGCGAGTTAGTCTTCCCGCCAGTAGCGCTCGGACAACACATTTAGCTCGTTGGCCATGCGCGATACTTTCTCACACTCGTCATTCGAGCTTATCGCTTGTTGGCGGATTTCATCGGCCAAGGTCGTTAGGGCAATAATATTACGACTAATTTCTTCTGAAACCTGGCTTTGCTCTTCAACTGCGGCGGCAATTTGTAGGTTCATGTTATTAATCGAAGAGACCGACTGGGTGGCTTGTTCAATGTTTTCTTCGGCATCATGGGCCGATGACACACTTTTGTCAGCACTGCTTGCAGCGCTATCCATTGCTTTAACGGCATTGTGCGCTTGCCCTTGTAGCTTCTCTACCATCGCCATGATTTCTTCGGTTGAATCATGAGTACGGGTTGCCAATGTACGCACTTCATCGGCAACAACGGCAAAGCCGCGCCCTTGCTCACCGGCTCGTGCAGCCTCAATTGCAGCATTGAGCGCCAACAGGTTAGTTTGCTCGGCAATGGATCGAATAACATCAACAACGCTGCCAATTTCATCACTTTCATCGGCTAACTTATGAATTACTTCAGATGCAGTGCCCACTTGAGATGACAATAAGTTAATGGCTTCTAACGTTTCTTCAACACTGTCTTTGCCCGATGCCATTTCTTCGTTGGCAACTTTGGCGTGCTCTGATGTTTCTACTGCGTTTGAAGCAACTTCTTGAATGCTGACCGACATTTCTTCCACGGCGGTAGCAACCATGTCGGACTGGTTATATTGCTTTTCAATTTCTGTGAGTGACACATTCATATTGTCACTCAGGTTTGTTGAGGCCGACACTAAATGCTGCGAATAGTCGTTAATTCGTCCCGCCATGGCGCGTTGTTGCGAACGCAACATTTTTAAGACGACTTGCAGCTGGCCCACTTCATCTTGGCGACCGGTGTAAATATGGCGGGCAACCGGATCATCCATCTCTTTGCGCAGGTCATTGGCTAATTCGCGAATTGGTTGGAATTGCCAAATACAAGCCGTACAAACATATAGCGTTGCCAAGATTGCAGCTAAAGGCCAAGCCCATGACGTTGCCACATTCAAACCAATAGCAAACAAGCCGATTAATCCAACGAGGCCGTGAAGCATCATTTTTTGTTGGATTTGTAAGCCTTTCAGCGATGATGCAGCCTTATTGGGTTGTGCGATTAGCTTTTTATATAACGCATCAGCACGGCTCACTTCGTCACTTTGAGGTTTGACCCGAACTGATTGGTATTCTTTGGTGCTGCCATTGGCTTTTATAGGCGTGGCATAAGCGTGAACCCAGTAATGGTCGCCGTTTTTACAGCGGTTCTTTACGAGTCCCATCCAAGAAGAACCTTGCTTTAATCGCGCCCACATTTCTTTAAACGCTGCCGGTGGCATGTCCGGGTGGCGAATCATGTTGTGCGGGTTGCCCAGCAGTTCGTCTTCTTCAAAGCCCGATATACGCACAAAGTCGGCGTTGATATAAGTGATGTGGCTTTTAGGATCGGTTGTGGAAAGGATGTTGGTGTCTTGACTATACGTCACTTCTTTTTGAGTGACAGGCAAGTTGCTGCGCATGGAGTCTCATTCCTACTTCGTTACACCAGTGCTATCCATGCGTGTGGCGGAACAGGTTTAAAAAAGGCCGTACTGCAGACTATCTATGTAAAATCGGCTCGAATTTGGGCTAGATGTTAACAACTGTAGTGATGTAGATCACAATCTAGATCAATATGAATACAGTTTTATAATAGTGTTAGCGACTAGTTGTCACACAAACTTTAGTTGCTATTGGCTAGGAATGGGAATTATTTGACGGTTTTTGGCGCTGCAGGAATCAACCTTGTTGGTTAATTCCTGCAGAAAGTAGAACGATTAAGAGGCAAGTGTTTGCTGAATATAATCGTCAATTATTTGTTCGAGTACACTCAACGGCACCGCACCATTTTTTAGTACCGCATCGTGGAAGTCACGCAAATCGAACTTGTCGCCCAATTGAGATTTAGCTTTTTCACGCAGCTCTAAAATCTTAATCATGCCGACTTTATATGACGTTGCCTGACCAGGCATCACAATGTAACGCTCAATTTCTGACACCACATCTGATTCCGCCATGCCCGTGTTGGCCAGCATGTAGGCAATGGCTTCTTCGCGCGTCCAACGCTTGGCATGAATACCGGTATCAACCACCAAACGTACGGCACGGAACAGCTCAGCCGTTAAGCGGCCGACGTTATCATAAGGATTGGTTTGAAAGCCTAGCTCGTAAGCGAGCTGCTCGGAGTATAGTGCCCAGCCTTCAATGTACGCTGTAAACGGCGCCATTTTGCGAATAAACGGCAGACCTTCTAGCTCCATTGCAATGGCAATTTGGAAGTGGTGACCTGGAATACCTTCGTGATAGGCGAGGGTGCGCATGCCGTATTTAGGCGTTGCTTTGATGTCGTATAGATTGGCAAAGAAACGACCTGGGCGAGAGCCGTCCATTGACGGTTGCTGGTAGTAAGCGCCTGGTGCTGTTTTTTCTTTAAATTCCGGGATGCGCACGACTTCTAAGCCCGCTTTCGGACGAATTCGGAACGCATCATCCAAACCTTCATTAATTTCATCAAGGATGATTTGGTAATCCGCGAGAATTTGCGCACGGCCTTCATCGGAATCTTCGTAGTAAAACTCAGAGCGCTCCGACAATACTTCCATGGCGGCGGTAAAGCCGTTTGACGTATCAATGCCTTGTTCTGACAAAATAGCCAGCATATCCGCTTGAATACGATCCACTTCTGACAAACCGAGCTGGTGCAACTGTTCGGCGGTGTAATCTGTTGTTGTGAAAAATGCCAGTGCGTGATTGTACGCGTCTAAACCATTTGGCAAACGCCACAAGCCATCATCGCTATTAGACTGCGGTTTCACTTTCTCAAAATAGTTAATGAGCAGCTCATAGGCAGGGTAGACATCAGCCTTAATACGCGCTTCTGCTTGTGCCAAGAAGTCAGCTTTAGTGGCTTCTGGTAGCGCTTCAATGGCGTCTAGCTTGGTTTCAAATGATTGGTAGAGAATGTTTTCATTCGCAGGCGTGTTAACAAAGTCGGTCATTTCTGTCAGCACGCGATCGATCACAAATGTTGGCGGCAAAATGCCACGTTCAGTGCGGCGCTCTAAGCCTTGAACCACTTGCTCGAACTTAGTGCCAACAGCGCTTAGGCGCGACAGGTAATAATCGGCGTCTTGTTCGTCGTTCACTTGGTGTTGTGCCTGCATAAAGCTAGGGTAACCATTTTGCACACCAAACAGCTGGTTGACGGGGTAGTCGTGGTAGCGAAATTTTTCGCCTTCGATGACTGAGTCAAGCAGGTAAAGCGCGATGTCGTAGCTTAACTGTTGATCTTTATCGAGGTTGTCGTAGCTCACCAACACCTTATGCACATCGTGCATTTTGGCCATCAGCGCATCGGTTTTTTCTGGGCTGGCATCGTCTAGCTTGGCGTTGTGGCCCTTTATACCCATGCTTTCTAAAAAGCCTAATGAACTGAGTCCTTCCGGGCTGTCGAGAACAACTTTTAAGACTTCACGGTCGAGAAATACGCGAAACGACCATGGCTTCTCGGCATACCATTCGTGCGCAGCAATGCCGCCGCCAAACACGATAACGGCCAATATCAGGCCGCCTATCCATTTTAAAACTTTCATTTAGTTTCTGTCCTGTCGGTATGTTGACCCTTTAGAGCAATAAAGCCAGCACGACGATCGAGTTTGAACGCACGACTAAGGCACTCAGGGTCTTTTTTGTTTTAGGTCTTGGTTTGGTTTTGCAGTGAGCAATTACCTGAAGCAATTAGAGTAATTACACGTCACCAACGCCACACTAACAATGCCAACAAAAATGTAAATAGTATCGACAGGTCTATTTGTAACGGTTTATGAAATTTGCCCGATCAACAAACATGGCAAAGTCTGTCTGGCCCGACCTGACAGCATTTGTCAGCGTTCGACAACCGGCCATATCTGTTTTGTTACAAAGCTGACAAAAACGACCTTCAATGTGATCTATATCTCATGTTTTTTCGTCGAACAGTTTTTATAAACCCATTTAAAACAATTGGTTAATTGTTTTGTTGCGACGGGTCTCATAATTGCAACAGTCGTTGTGACGGTGGTCAGTACAAATTGTGTTAGTCAGGTCAACGGTTGAAATGAACGTGTACCGTTATCGGATCTCCTGTGTTCTAGGTTCCCACGTTGTTTCGATGCGCGTCGCAGTCATTTCCCAGACCGGATTTGTGAGTGCAGCTGACCACCGTTCTTCCATTTACCAGCAAATTACGTGGGCCAGCTTATGTGGGATTATTCAGAAAAAGTTAAAGATCATTTCTTTTCACCGCGCAATGCTAAAGCGGTGGAGCAAGCAAATGCGACCGGTGATGTAGGCTCGATCAGTTGTGGCGACGCCTTACGGTTAACACTCAAAGTCAATCCAGACAACGACACCATTGAACAAGCTGGTTTCCAGACCTTCGGCTGCGGCAGCGCCATTGCATCTTCTTCGGCGCTGACTGAAATGGTGATTGGCAAAACCTTAGATCAAGCATTAGCGCTGACCAATCAGGATATTGCAGACTATCTAGATGGCCTGCCACCCGAAAAAATGCATTGCTCAGTCATGGGCATGGAAGCGCTTCATGCCGCCATTGCCGATTACCGTGGCGAAGTGTTTGAAGATGACCACGAAGAAGGTGATTTGATCTGCAAATGCTTCGCAATTGACGATGTGATGATCAAAAAGGTGGTGAGCCAGAATAAGCTGTCGACCTTGGAAGATGTGATTCATTACACCAAAGCGGGCGGTGCTTGTGCCGCTTGCCATGAAAAAATTGAATGGGTGCTTGAAGAATGTGTGGCGGACTACGATAGCAACGCCGTTGCTGAGCCAGCTGAATCGCCTGCCTCTATTGTTGAACGAATTCATCGAATTGAAGCCGTACTTGAAGAAGTACGACCGCAACTACAAGCCGATGGCGGCGATGTGAAGCTGTCCGACGTGGAAGATGACATGGTGTTTTTGTCACTCACCGGCGCGTGCTCTGGTTGTGGTTTGTCGGGCGCAACACTGGCCATGATTGAGCAAAAACTGAGCGAGGCGTTAGGCGAGCCCATTACCGTCTATCCGGTTGGCGCAGCGCCAGCATCCACCCCATTGCAAGTTGTTGGAGGTGCATCATGAACCCGGCTAAATGTTGTAGCGGCGCAAAAACTTGTGAACCGGCTTACCTAGATAACAATGCGACCACTCAGGTCGACAGCAAAGTCGTTGAAACCATGTTGCCGTTTTTAACGGAGCACTATGGCAACCCGTCATCAATTCATAAGTTTGGCGATCCAGTGGGTAAAGCCATTGAACATGCTCGCACTCAAGTACAGCGATTAATGGGCGCAGAGCACCCCAGTGAAGTGATTTTCACTTCTTGTGCCACTGAAGCAACCAGCACGGCCATTTTGTCAGCCGTTGAAGCCTTTCCTGAGCGCAAAGAAATCATCACCTCGGTGGTTGAGCATCCGGCCACACTCCAGTTGTGTGAACAGCTGCAACGCAAGGGCTACACCATTCACTGGATTGCTGTTGATAACAAAGGCCGAATAGACATGGACGCCTACGCGGCCGCGTTAAGCGATCGCGTCGCCATTGTTAGTCTGATGTGGGCAAACAATGAAACCGGCACCATTTTCCCGATTCGCGGCATGGCTGAAATGGCCCGCAAGCACGGTATTTTGTTCCACACTGATGCCGTACAAGTGGCCGGTAAAGTACCGATTCAAGTGGCCGGTAGCGGCATTGATTTGCTGTCGTTGTCGGGTCACAAATTCCATGCGCCGAAAGGTATTGGCGCGCTGTATTTACGTCGCGGCGCTAAGTTCCGGCCGTTACTGCGCGGTGGTCATCAAGAACGAGGGCGACGTGCAGGGACAGAAAATGCCAGCGGCATCGTTGCTTTAGGGATGGCCGCGGAGTTAGCGATTGATGCCATGCAACGCGACTCTGCGCGCATCGCCATGATGCGTGACCGATTAGAGCACGGCTTGTTGGCGCGAGTTCCTAATTCATTTGTCACTGGCGATCCATCGCAGCGAGTGCCCAATACCAGCAACATTGCCTTTGAATATGTTGAAGGTGAATCTATTTTGCTGATGCTTAATCAGCTTAACGTGGCGGCATCCTCAGGCTCGGCTTGTACTTCTGGTTCATTAGAGCCATCGCATGTTATGCGAGCCATGGATATTCCTTACACGGCTGCCCACGGTGCCATTCGATTTTCGTTATCTCGTTATACCACCGATGACATGATTGATCGGGTACTCGCGGAGCTACCGGGTATCGTTGAGCGCTTGCGCATGATCTCGCCTTACTGGGATCCGGAGCAAAATGCGCCGCGCGAAGAAGTATTTGAGCCAGCGTTCGGGTAATTGCCAATGAGCCGTTCTAGTCGTATGGCCAGCAGTATCGTGATTAATGACACCACCTTACGGGATGGCGAGCAGACCGCTGGCGTTGCTTTTAGCGCAACCGAAAAGTTAGCGATAGCAACGGCGTTAGAGCAGGCCGGTATTGCCGAGTTGGAAGTGGGTGTGCCAGCCATGGGCGCGGAAGAGCGCGATGTTATTCAAAGCCTTTGTTCGACGTTGCAACACGCTCAAACGATGGGCTGGTGCCGAATGCTGCCGCAGGACATTGCGAACTGCCAAGGCTTAGGGCTGGATTGGGTTGATTTGTCGATTCCTGCATCCGATCAGCAACGCCAATCCAAGTTGGGCGTGTCCGAAGCAACATTGCTATCGCGTATCGAATCGCAGGTTGACGCAGCATTGTCGCTCGGTCTTCAGGTGTGTATCGGCATGGAAGACGCGTCAAGAGCTTCTATATCGAGCTTGTTACGCATTGCTGAAGCGTCGCAGCGAGCTGGAGCTAGCCGCATTCGCTATGCCGATACGCTCGGCATCCTTGATCCGTTCGCTTGTTATGAGCAGATCACGGCATTGGTTCAAGGCGGCGATATCCAAGTTGAAATGCACGCCCATAACGATCTGGGGCTTGCCACCGCAAACTCATTGGCCGCGATTCGCGCTGGCGCCTATTCGGTCAATACCACGGTTACCGGATTGGGCGAGCGGGCAGGCAACGCTCCGCTTGAGGAAGTTGTGGCAGCTTTGGCGCTTACACCAGTAGCCGACGGCCGTTGCGCGCCAGCAACTGATTTAACCCAATTGCCGGCCATTTGTGCCTTGGTAGAGCAAGCATCTGGTCGTCATTTGTCGGCTCAAAAAAGCATCGTTGGCCAGCGGGTATTTACCCATGAATCGGGTATTCATGTTGCCGGTTTATTGAAAGATCCTAACAACTACCAAGCATTTAATCCGGAGTTGGTTGGGCGCGAGCATCAAATGGTACTCGGCAAGCATTCTGGGGTTCACGCCATTCAGTCGATATATAAGCAGCTAGGTATTGAGCTAAATCGCCAGCAATGCCAACAGCTGCGCCATTGTTTACGAGGTTGGGCAGAGCAACACAAACGCTGCCCAACTGAAGGTGAAATGCGTCAATTTCACCAGCAATTATTGACCTCAGGTACTAGTGCCGCAGCCTGAGATATTTGTTAATTAAGGAGTTTGCATGCAAGTTCAAGCAACCGATATGGATTTGGCCATTGCCGAGCTCAATAGTGCTGAGTCCTTTCTCGATTTTTTTGACGTGAAATATCACCCCCTTTATTTAAAGCCGCGGCGCATCAAGTTCATGCGCTTGTTCCGACAGCAATTGGAAAAATGCGCAGGGCCGCTAGATTGGAACGACTACTACCATGCCGTGGCCAACGCTTATAAATTGCTCGAACGCGATGTTGTGATGGCGCTCAACGGCGGCGCTTGCAGTAGCTGCTCTGGCTGCCCCACCGATGACCAACCAATGGCCGACAACCAGCCTTCACCAGCTAGGAGCTGCGCACATGATTGATGCCAAATACGAATATGGAACCAAGGTTCGACTCATTAGCAATGTCCGTAATGACGGTAGTTTTCCGGGCAAAATGAAAGGTGATTTGCTCCTGCGACGCGGTTCAGAAGGCTATGTTCAACAGGCTGGAATGCACTTGCAAGAGAACGTGATTTACCAAGTTCACTTCATTGATCAGAATGTCATTGTTGGCTGCAAAGAAACCGAGTTAATGGATGCAGCATTGCCATGGATCGACAATGAATTTGAATACGGCGATCGCGCTCAGCTCACCATTAACTTAGCAAGCCAAGGCGTGATATTGGCAAAGCTGGGGCAAGTCGTTTCTGTGATTTCGGTTGATCGTGATGATCCTGAGTCGATCCAGTATCGCATTCAACATGGTGAGCTTGATGTCATGGTACCCGCGCGCGCGTTGTGCGCAGTAAAAGACGACGCACTGCCAGAGGTGGAGATGTTAAATGACCATGTCGCATAAACGAGCGGAAGTGACCGCGTTGCCATCGGCCGAATCCCACGATCCGGCATTTCATTACTTAATGATGAAATCGAGCCTTGATCAATTTGGCATTATTTATTCGGAGCTTAAGCCCGAACAGTGGCCACAAGTGACGCGCACCGCAACCCATGCACGGCAACTGCAGCGTATCGTACTGGCGTCACCAGAAGCGAGCCAGGTGCACTTAACCGGCCAAGAAATTGAGCAGGCAGTAGCATCATTACAACAGCGCTTTGATAAAGAAGAGAGCTTCATCGCTACGTTAGCTGCTAATCAATTAGAGCCGGTTGGCTTACGCAAGGCATTGCGCGATGAATTGCATTGCGAGGCAATTCTCAATTACATCGGTTTGCAAGTAGAGGCCATTACTGATTCGCAGGTGGCCGATTATTATCAAGCCAATAGCGCTAAGTTTGCGCAGCCAGAGCGCCGTTATGCGCGCCATATTCTCATTACGGTAAACGATGACTTTGTTGAAAACACCTTAGATCAAGTTGAGATACGTATTGCCGATATAGAGCGCCAACTGCGCAAAAAGAGCAATATTGGCAGCCATTTTGGCTGGTTTGCCAAACGTCATTCTGAATGCCCAAGTGCGATGAATGACGGCGAATTAGGGTGGGTAGAGCAAGCCACCTTGTTTGCGGAATTAGATGATGCATTATTTGGCATGACTGCTGGCGAAATGAGCCCACCCATAGCGACCGAAGTTGGCCTTCATTTGCTTTATTGTCAGGAAATAAACCCAGCCCATGTGGTGACATTTGAGCAAGCCAAAGACAAAATTCGCCAAGGGTTACAGCAACAAGCTAGCAAACAGGCACAAAAGCAATGGTTAAAGGCGCTGTCCGCTGATTGATAGAGGGGCAACTCAAACTCAGTACACGACATACTAAATTTTCTGGCTTTTTGTGCCCCGTTCGGGGGGAAACCCGCCATAAATCATGTATAGTGCGGCCGTTTTAGTTTGATGAGTACACCGCAGCAATGGATAGAAATACATCCATCATCGAGCTTGCACGGAAGGTGCTTGGTGATCACAAATTAGCAGAGTCTTGGGTTAATACGAAACTAGCGTCTTTCGAAAACAAAACGCCGTTGGAAGTGTTTAACAGTTCTCTCGCTGGACGAGAGAAAGTAGCAACTTACTTAAATAATATGCGCGACGTGATTTGCGCTTCCAAATAAGCTTAATCCATTTAAGTCTTAAAAAACCGTTAGTTAACAAGCGGTTTTTTTGTGCCTGCACTTTGGGGGATGCTACCGGTTTGTATCCATCGGGCTAATGGCCCCGAATTTATTCTTGCCTAAAACATGCGTGTAAATTTGTGTAGTTTTTACATCGTCATGCCCCAATAACTCCTGCACAACCCGAATATCATGACCGGTTTCTAACATACGCGTTGCAAAGCTGTGGCGGAATGTATGGGAAGTGACTCGTTTCGGAATATTTGCTCGTTCTACGGCTTTTTTAAGTGCTTTGCGAAAGGACGTTTGATGAATATGATGACGGCAAGTGTAACCATCATATGGGTGCTCACATCTTGTTGTTGACGGAAAAAGATACTGCCAGTAAAGCTGCTTTGCCGCTTGGCCATATTTCTTGATCAACGAAGCTGGTAGGGAAGTCATGCCAAAGCCATCGACTAAATCCTGCTCATGAATGTCTTTGACCCGCTCGATTTGTATGGCGATATCTTCCTTGAGGTTTTCCGGTAGTAAGGTCATTCGGTCTTTCTGGCCCTTCGAACGAAATACAAACACCGTGTTACGCTCCAAATCAAAATCCTTAATACGCAAGCGCAGAGCTTCTGAAACGCGTAATCCGCCACCGTACATTAACCCAGCAACTAGTTGATGAATGCCTGACAACTGATGGATCACAGACAATGACTCATGGTGAGTTAGCACTTGCGGGATACGTTTTGGGGTTTTGGCAAATTGAAATTGCATGTTATGTAACTCTTTGCTCACCTCATGCCTAAACATAAAAATGAGCGCGCACAGTGCTTGATTCTGAGTAAGAGGAGACACCTTCTTAGTGACGGCAAGGTGGGTTAGAAACTGCTCAACCTCGAACTCTGCCATATCTTTAGGGTGGCGTTTGCCATGAAAGATGATGAATTGTCTAATCCAATATAGGTAAGCTTTTTCGGTCCGAAGGCTATAGCGTTTAGTTCGAATAGTGTTGCGGATTGATTCAATAAAAGGTGACTTAGACATACAAGCGCTCCGTTGCTGTATATCTATACAGGTATAAGTCACATTTAGCTCAAATGCCAAATTTTGCTTCCTATTATGTAAACCTACCTATTCTCGCTAAAAATGACCTCAATCACTAACTAATTGATTACATGTTGAAAAAGTTATGCCATTCAGCTTTTAATAGGAAACAAACTTGGTCGCGATAAATCAGGTCTCGCTTTGTTTTGGCCAGGTTGCTCGTGACAAAAACAAAAGCATAAACTTAACCATTTAAAATCAATGCCTTAGATTTTAAGTGGAAGAGTTTAATTTAGCGGATGCTGATTTACATATGCGGCATTCTCGATAATAAGCGTTAGTTGCCAAAGCAAGGATAGCGATTGAACTCAAATAAAGTGGAATCAAAAGGAAATAAATTTGGTTTAATAGTTTCCTCTGCGTTATTGCTAATTCCAAGCCTTAGCTCATTATTCGGTCTTTATTGGCTTTATTTTGGAGGTCGCTTTGGTTATGAGGGGTGGTATTTTATAGCATTTAGTGTTTATTTTAGTGCTTTGCTTATCCCTTCAGCGATCTATTTCTATATTTGGCCAAGGCCTAAATTAAACCAAAGGCTCCGCTTATTTTGCTCAATACCATTTGTAATAATGGCTCTGTTTGCTATTTCACTGGTTTGGGTGCAAATTGGCAACTAACAAGTTACTTAATAGGACGCAAAACACTTGGCTTGCGCTCCTCCGTCGCTAATTTTAGCCAAGCATTTATGCGCCCATTAGTAAGGCGTTAGGCTTCCGAGCGAAACGATCGTAAATAACTTAAGGAATAATTAATGAGTAATCTGGAAGAAATAAAAATTGATTTGCGTGGTATTGCAAGCATTCTAAAGGATAAGAACTCTTTTGTGCCTAAATACCAACGATCTTATGCCTGGAAGGAAGAGAATGTCGAACACTATCTTCAAGATATAGGCACAGCAATTAATAATGGTGCTAGTGAATATTTTCTTGGGTCAGTTGTGATTTCGGAAAAAGAAGAAGGCCGACCAGAAATTGTAGATGGACAACAACGACTGGCTACTACAATGATACTTCTATCAGCGATACGAGATTATTTCTTTCTCTTGGGTACGGATGAAGGGAAAGAACGAGCCCAAATGATATTTAGTGAATACCTAGCTAAGAAAGACCTAGACACACTAGAGTTGCTCCCTAAGCTTAGTCTTAATGACTCCGATCATGACTATTTTCTAAAGCGAATTGTCAGCAACCCTGACTCACCTGATAAAAATATTAAAGCAGAAAAGAAGTCACACGAAAGAATTAATAAAGCTGCCATTCAGGCGAAAAATTATGTTCGAAATCTAACAGGGATCACTAAAGACCCGACAAAAGACCTCGTGCAATGGATCAATTACCTCAAAGAAAAAGCAAAGGTCATCGCTGTCAGAGTCCCAGATGAATCGAATGCTTTTACTATTTTTGAAACACTCAATGATCGAGGACTTGCACTAGCAGTATCCGATCTTCTAAAAAACTACCTTTTTTACAAATCTGAAGATCGCGTAACTGAAGTGCAATATAAGTGGGTGCAGGTAATATCTACGATAGAATCAGCCGAAGATGAAAAAACAGTCATAAATTTCATAAGAAATTACTGGTCTTCGAAGCACGGACTAGTACGAGAAAAAGACTTATTTGAAAAAATAAAGAAAAGTGTAACCAGCAAAGCGGAAGCAATATCTTTAGCATCTGGTTTATTCGATACTAGCAAGCTTTACTCAGCAATTATTACATGCGACGACAATTTCTGGTCAAATTATCCTTCAAGCGCAAAAACATCAATGCAGACTTTGAATTTCTTCAAGATGGTGCAGGTTCGGCCGCTAATATTGTCTGTACTAGAAAATTTTGATGAAAAAGAGGTAGAGAAGGCGCTTAAGTTGCTTGTCAATGTTTCCGTCAGATTTCTAATCGTAGGAGGGCTAGGTGGAGGCGCTCTAGAGCAGAAGTATTGTGAAGGGGCACTTAAGATTAATAACAATGAAATTTCTACAGCAAAACAACTTTCAGATTTCATGAAATCTTCAGCGCCAAGTGATAGTGAGTTCAAATCTTCATTTGAGACCGCGACAGTTTCTAAAAATTACTTGGCTAGATATTACTTACGAGCTCTTGAAATGGTTGCGAAGGGGGATTTGGAGCCTGAGTTTGTTCCTAATACGTCCAATGATATCGTCACATTGGAACACATTTTACCTGAGAATCCATCCCAGGCGTGGGGGTATATTAATGCTGATGATGCGAAGTCTAATTACAAAAGATTAGGCAACATGGCATTGCTGAAAAAATCGTTGAATTCGGATATAGGTAATGAAGGTTTCGTCGCCAAAAAGCCTTTCTACAGTGAATCCGAGTACCAGCTTACATCGACTTTAAGCGAATACGATAGTTGGGGTATTGAAGAGATTAGCCAAAGGCAGAAAGAGCTATCCGATTTAGCCCTAAATGCATGGCCAGTATAAGCCTAACAAGCGCATGTTGTCGGACTGGTTTTCCGCTGCGCTCCAAACCAGCCGCAAATGCGGGCGCTGGGGGATCCCCTCATAATTTAGGCATTCCTGTTTGATGAACCAGCCTGATGTAATGCCCAATTGCCCAGCGTATA
>NZ_JAHZSS010000024.1 GCF_019457915.1 Neiella holothuriorum | reverse complement strand
GGAGCGGCACATCGGGTTCGAACCGATGACCTCGACCTTGGCAAGGTCGCGCTCTACCAACTGAGCTAGTGCCGCATAGAGTCATACAGTAAAAATTTGGAGCGGCACATCGGGTTCGAACCGATGACCTCGACCTTGGCAAGGTCGCGCTCTACCAGCTGAGCTAGTGCCGCGTTCCTTTAAGCGGATGCGAATTTTACGCAAATTCGGCAATGATGCAAGCCCATAATGACAAATTTCTTAAAATTGGCCTGCAAGCGCCGGTTTATCATGCTTCGGTGCGCAAAAAGTGTTCGCGATAGTAAGCTAATTCAGCAATCGATTCGCGAATATCGTCCATTGCCAAATGAGTGTTTTTCTTGGCATAAGGTGCTAAATCAGGGCGCCAACGGCGTGCGAGCTCTTTTAACGTGCTCACATCGATGTTGCGGTAATGAAAGAATTCACCCAATACCGGCATGTATTTGTAGATAAAACGGCGATCTTGGCCAATGCTATTGCCACACATCGGAGAGGCGCCTGCATCGACATGTTGTTGCAAAAATGCCAAGGTTTCAGCTTCAGCTTGCTGTACCGAGTATTGGCTCTCGCGAATGCGCGCAACCAAGCCCGATCCTGTGTGTGTCCGTGTGCACCACTCATCCATCCCTGCCAAAACGGTGTCGGTTTGGTGAACGGCAATCACTGGGCCTTCAGCAATGAGGTTAAGCTCCGCATCGGTCACAATGGTTGCGATTTCGATGATCACATCAGTCATCGGCTCTAGCCCGGTCATTTCCAGGTCAATCCAGATCAAGCGGTTATCTTTAGCCACAAATGCACTCCTTGAGTTGAAACGGTATTATCATAGCAACGGACAAAGCGAACACCTAACTGGAACCTATCTTGGCCAAACGTAAAAAACTCAGTAAAGGGCAAATCCGCCGGATTCAGCAAAATCGTCAGCGTAAGTTAGCGCGTGCCGAACAAGATGAAACCCCAACGGTTGCCATAGACGATGCTCAACTGGGCAGCGAACAACACGGCTTAGTGATCAGTCGGTACGGCCAGCACGCCGACATCGAAGATGAGCAAGGCAACGCGGTGCGCTGTGACCTTCGCCGAACCGTAGGCTCACTGGTTTGCGGTGACAAGGTGTTGTGGCGTGAAGTGCGATATGACGGCCAAAGCAATGATGGCAAGCGCCGAGGTGTGGTTGAAGCCGTTCAAGAGCGCCATAGCCAGCTCACACGGCCAGATTACTATGATGGCGTGAAAGTCGTAGCCAGTAACATTGACCAAGTGTTTGTGGTCAGTAGTGTGTTGCCCGATTTTTCTGACCAAATTCTCGATCGGTACATCATTGCCACCGAAGACATGGGGCTAACGCCCACGCTTGTAGTCAATAAAATTGAATTGGCTGACGATGCGGTTCGCCAACACATTGATCAGCGCTTGGCGTACTACCAGTCATTGGGCTACCCAACTCTAACCATTAGCTGTAAACAACAAATGGGCACTGACGACCTACTGCCTAAACTCAACGACAATATCAGTATCTTTGTAGGCCAGTCAGGCGTGGGCAAATCTTCGTTGATCAATCAATTGATTCCGGGCGCCAATATCGATGTAGGAGACGTGTCTGAAAACTCAGGTCTCGGCCAGCACACCACCACGGCATCGCGCATGTTGACGTTTCCTGCTGGTGGTCGTCTCATCGACTCCCCGGGAGTGCGTGAATTTGGCTTGTGGCACTTAACGCCAGAGCAAATCCTTAATGGTTACATCGAATTTTTACCACTGATCAGCCAATGTAAATTCCGTGATTGTAAACACCAGAATGACCCAGGCTGCGCCGTTCGGGCGGCAGTTGAAGCGGGTGATATTCCGCAATTTCGCTTCGATAACTACCATAAGATCATGCAAAGTATGGAAGAAAACCGCAGCAATCGGACCTTTGTTCGCTGATCTACGCGCCATGAATGTGTAGACTACAGCGGTCCATTTAATTGAGGTAAACGCGTGTCCATCGATTCCCTGAAGGTTGCTCTACAATATTGTTTTCCACAGCACGGTTTAAGCCGGCTCATCGGTCGCTTTGCGGCGGCAGAGGCGGGCTCAGTGACCACTCATGCCATTCAGTGGTTTATCAAACGCTACAAGGTCGATATGGATGAAGCAGCCAATCCCGATCCTGGCAGCTACAAAACCTTCAACGACTTCTTCACGCGAGCGCTAAAAGAAGGTGCTCGCCCCATTGATGATGGCGCGCAAAGCTTGGTTCATCCGGCAGATGGTGCAGTCAGTCAATGTGGCCCCATCAACAACGGTCAGATTTTCCAAGCCAAAGGTCATGAATACAGTGCCACAGCACTACTTGGCGGCGATGAACAATTAGCAGAGCAGTTTAATCATGGCTCCTTCGCAACCATCTATTTGTCGCCCACCGATTATCACCGAGTCCACATGCCTTGTGATGGGGTTTTGCGCCGGATGATTTACGTGCCGGGTAAATTGTTTTCGGTCAATCCGCTGACCGCACAAAACGTACCGGGGCTGTTTGCTCGCAATGAGCGCGTGGTGTGTATTTTCGATACCCCTGTTGGTCCCATGGCGCAAATTTTGGTGGGCGCGACCATTGTTGCCTCCATGGAAACGGTATGGGCTGGCACCATTACACCACCCGCGGGCAATCAAATCTTCAGCTGGCAGTACCCAGTTGAAGGGCCAACTTCTGTGCACTTAAACAAAGGCGATGAAATGGGCCGCTTTAAATTAGGCTCAACCGTTATCCTGCTATTTGGCCAAGATGCCGTCAGCTTGGCTGACGACTTACAAGCGGAAGCGCCAACCCGCATGGGCCAAGTCATGGCCACCGCGAATCAAGCTGACGCGTAATCGCACGCCATGCAGCCCGTTAGCGCAGCCGACCATCGCAAAGGGCTACTCTCGCTCCATGGTGCCATCCTGTTATTTGGTGGTACCGCTTTATTTTCCCAGCTCATCAGCTTAACCGCTCTCGATATCACCATCATTCGCTGCTTTGTCGCAGCCATCACCCTACTAATGCTTCTGCAGCTTCGCCATGAGCGAATTCGCTTAAGTAGTTGGCGAGACTATGGGTTAGCACTGCTGTTAGGTTTACTGATGGCGAGCCACTGGGTGACCTATTTTGCCGGTATGCAATACGCCGGAGTCGCCATTGGCGTGATTGCCTTATACACCTACCCGCTGATGACGGTATTGATTGAGCCATTACTGCACCGCCAATTGCCGCCCCCCATGGATGCCCTCATGGGCTTTATTGGTTTGTTTGGACTTTGGTTAATCGCTGGTAATACTGGCACTGAGCAACACCCACACATTCTGACGGGCGTCTTCACCGGAGTCCTTTCGGCATTGTTATTCACCGCCCGCAACTTGCTTTACAAATACAAGTTTGCTCACTGCAGTGGTGCTCAGGCGATGTTTTATCAAACGCTGATTGGTGGCTTTGTGCTCGTTGCTTGGTTATCAGATGATTGGCAACACATTGGTGCCCTTGACTGGACTTACTTACTGCTACTAGGCAGTGTGTTCACGGCCTTATCACACGCCTTTTTTACCACCAGCTTGCGCTACCTGAAAGCCAAAACCGTTGGCCTTATTTCTTGCTTACACCCGGTTTATAGCACCGCGCTGGCGGTGTTGGTTTTGGCTGAAGTCCCCACGTGGCGTACCGTAGCGGGTGGCGCATTGGTACTTTCTGCGGCAGCTTATGAAACCTTGCACGGCCATAAACGAGCGCTGCGCTAAAGCTTTTGCTACTTCGGTCTATAGTTTGTAAGGCAAGTCGCTCACCGACGAGTTAAGGCTTACATCAATAAACCGATAATTTTGTCTGATAGTCGAATCAAAAAATGATCCTGCGCAGGTGACGCCCGATGTTGCCACCTAAACTGGCTGTAGTTTTTATAACCGAATCTAAAATTGACGACGGAGCGTTCTATGATCGAGTGGCGTAAACTCGCGATCTGCTTGGCTTTGTTTATAGCAGTGTTGATCATGCCAGCTGACTGGCTGCCATTAGCAGGCCTCAATCCTATTCAGCAGCGCCTGCTGGCGATCTTTGTGCTCGCTGCCGGTTTGTGGATTTTAGAACCAATCCCGGTGTTCGCGACTTCAGTGGTCATCATTACCCTTGAGTTAATGATGCTCTCTAACGCTGGACTGGGCTTTTTAGTCTCGGATTTTAGAGCCGTCGAATTACTGCTGCCCTACACCAGTATTCTGAACGCCCTCAGCTCCCCCATTATTATTCTGTTTTTAGGTGGTTTTGCGCTCGCCGTTGCTGCATCCAAGTACGAATTGGACATTAACTTGGCCCGAGTGCTGCTCAAACCTTTTGGCAATAAGCCGCAATTCGTCATGCTCGGACTGATGATGATCACCGCCGTATTCTCAATGTTTATGAGTAATACCGCCACCACCGTGATGATGCTAGCCATTCTAACGCCGGTATTAGCGGCTGTGCCCGACGGCGATCCCGGCGCTAAAGGCTTAGTGCTGTCAATTCCGGTTGCCGCCAATTTAGGGGGTATAGGCACGCCTATTGGCACCCCGCCCAATGCGATTGCATTGCAATATTTAGAAGGCGGAAACGCCATTAGTTTTAGTACTTGGATGGCATTCGGCGTGCCTTTTGTGGTGGTCATGTTAGCCATTGGCTGGTTTTTACTGACGCGCTTTTTCCCGCCCAAGATGACCGAATTAAACATCAACATTAAGCGCAAGTTTCGCACCTCTCCGCGCGCCATCATTGTCTATATCACCTTTGCCGCCACCATCTTGTTGTGGTTGTCGACCAAGCTTCACGGTATGAACAGCTATGTGGTGGCGATTTTGCCATTGGCCGTGTTCACCGCGACCGGCATCATCAGCAAAGAGGATTTGAAACTATTTAATTGGGATGTGATTTGGCTGGTTGCCGGTGGTATTGCCATTGGTATCGCCTTATCAAAAACAGGGTTAGCCAACGAAATTGCCAACGCGGTTGATTTCACCGTATTGCCTCTCGCGTCAGTGTTCATTGGCCTCGCCATCCTTTGTTATCTGATGGCAAATCTAATGTCGAATACGGCAACGGCCAACTTATTAATGCCCGTCGCGGTGGCCGTTGCAACAACCTTGATTGATGCCGGTCAATTGACCGGAACGACATCATTATTGTTAGTCGTTGCGCTATCGGCTTCAATGGGCATGGTGTTACCGGTCAGCACGCCGCCTAACGCGTTAGCCTATTCCTGCGGAAAAATTAACAATAAAGATATGGCCAAGATTGGCATCGCGATCTCGCTAATTGGTTTGACGGTTATTCTTTGCGCATGTTTACTATCGGTATGAGATAACTGCTTATGACAGCTAGATGGATGTTTTTGCCCACCGCGGCGCCAGTGGCGATCACCCTGAAAACACGCTAATTGCTATTGAGCGGGCGATCGAATTTGACGCCGACGGCATTGAGATTGATGTGCAGTTGGCCGATGACCAAGTCATGGTATTTCATGACCGCTGGTTACACCGCACCACGAATGGTAATGGCCGTTTACGCGATGCCAGTTTTGCGCAATTGCGCCAACTAAAAATTGGTGACGATCAGCAGATCCCAACCTTACTGGAAGTGCTTGACTGCATCCAAGGCCGCTGCCGGCTAAACGTAGAGTTGAAGCATAAAGAAGTCGCCGGTCCGACATTAAACGCACTCGAATTTGCCTGCCAGCAATTAGCCTTCGCGCCACAGCAATTCATCATTTCTAGTTTTCACCACCGCCTGCTCGCCAAACTCAGTCAACAATGGCCGCAATTCGACTACGCTGGACTTACCGCCAGCGTACCGCTTGATTTGGCGGAATTTGCGGCTCGCATCGGTTGCTCAGCCATTCATCTTGATGTTGCTAATCTCGATGATGATTTAATTGCCGACGCTCACCGTCGGGGGCTTCAAGTTCGAGTTTATACCGTGGATGAGATAGACGACGTTTTAAGTCTGCAAGCTCAGGGAGTAGACGGTATTTTCAGCAATTTTCCCGCCCGCGCTATCGCTGCCCTAAAGCAACAATCGTCGTCATGAAGTTGCTCAGAGATTTACAACAGCAATGGGTTGGTGTCATGAGTGTGCTGATTGCCGTGACGGCGTTAGCTACCAGCCAATATCGCAGTGATGTGACGGAGCACAATCGCACGTTGCGATTTGCCGCGTTTGAAATGCTCAAGGAATTGGGCGCCTTGCAGCAATTGGTACACCAAAGTCATTTCAGCGAGACCCCACCGCCGGATTACAACCTGCAAGGCTGGAATCATGTGTTGTTAATCCGAGATTTCAGCGTGTTGCTGCCCGCTCCGGTGCCGGCACAAACAGAGCGGTTAGTCGACCAATGGCAACAACACTGGCCCACACTCACCGAACAGCGCGCCAGCAATGACGCGCTTACTCAGCAAATAACCACCACCCGCGAAGCCGTTACAGCAATGGTCCAAGCGTTAAACTAGCTTCTTGGTTTGACGCGAGCGTACCCAAGTAAACAGCAATGCCATCATCGCTAAACACCAAACTAACGTGGCTCCTGATGGAAGATCCCACCAAGCTGAGACTAACAGACCCGCCGCATAAGCAGCCACAGACAAGCCATAGCCAATCCACAGACGAGCTTTATGATTGGCGAGTTGATGCGTGGCTAACGGCACCATAATCAAACTAGCAAACACCAGATAAACGCCAACCAAATCGACGGCACTGGTAATCGCTAACGCGAATATAGGGTAAAACCAAACGCCATTGAGCAAGTTACTTTTGAACCATAGCAACGCCAATACCAACGCGACGATAACGCCATGCCACAGCAACACATCCCAGGTCGCCCACAAGATCGAGCCAGACAGGGTTTGCTTCAGCAATTCACCACCGTGCGGATCGTGTGATAACACCAATAATCCGGCAGTAGCGGCTAACACGTAAAAACAGCCAATCACCGCCTCAAGCTGATGTCGAATTCGCTTTTCCAACGCCGCCAACAACAAGCCTGCAGCCATCGCAAATGCCACTGAGATCAGGTACTCAACACCGTGAAATAAATCAACCAGATGCAGTTGATGGGCAATCACAATACCGAGCGCTGCAACCTGCGCAATCGCTAAATCGATAAAGATAATGCCTCGGCGTAGCACCTGATGGCCCAGCGGTACGTGGGTAAGTACCACCAATAAACCGGCCACAAGGGCCGGTATTAGTATCGGGAGTAACTCAATCATGCGCGCTTACACTTTGCAGCAGTTGCTCAATGACCGACTGATACAGAGCGAACAGATCCTGCATTTCCGGCTTATTGGGATCAACGCTGTACGCCAACCTCATCGCCGGCACGCCGGTCTTGGTCGCCAACCAGTTCGCACCTTTATCATCGTGGTAGTCACTAAAAATAATGAGAGCGAACGGTTGCTGCTGTTGCAAACTGACCAGCGAAGCCAAATGACCACTGCTGGGCGGTAAGCCAGGCTTGGGCTCTAAGTCACCAACTTGTTCGATGTTCAGCCAATCAAACAAGTAGCGATAACTGGTGTGATAGGCCACCACCGCGGTGCCTTTTAGCGGCTTTGCTTGGGCCGATAACTGCCCAATATGCTGTTGCCAACGCATTAGAAAGTCATCCAATCGTTGTTGGTACAGCGCTGCGTGTTCGCCATCCAATTGCTGCAATCGCGCCGCTAACGCTTTGGCGATCGAAGCTATCCGCGAAGGAGACCAATGAACATGCGGATTGCCTCCGGCATGAACATCGCCCATTGAACGATCAACCTGCTCTTGTACATCCAAACGCTCAACCTGCTCGGCAGCATAAAATGCGCCGGGCTGACCATCACGAATAGCCGGATTATTGGCACGCATTTGCAAAGCGGGCAACCAACCAATTTCAAGTTCAGAGCCCGAGCAGATAAACAAATCGGCTCGGCGTAACTTGGCAATCAAACTCGGTCGCGCCTGTACAAAATGCGGATCTTGATAAGCCGTAGTCGCGCTGCTGATATTGGCATCGGGCGCTAACTCGCGAGCTAGCGCAGCCCATTCTGGCTCACAGGCAAAAATATTCATTGCCTGCGCTGGGCTAGCGAGTAGCAGCCCAACAACCCACAGGCCAACGAGCTTAGAATGTATGCGCACCGTGATCTCCTATCGCCATGGTGTATTGCAGGCTGATCACATCATCTTCTTCGCCATCAATACTTTCGTCACGAGTAAACTGTAGACGCAGCGAGGAGAAGTGCGAGTGGTTGTACTGAATCATCGCATCGTACGCTTTTGGCTTGTATTCATGCTCGTCATAAGCGGCATCAACATCAATTTCGCTGTAACGAACACCGGCGCTCCAATTTGGCGACCATTGATAAACCAGTGAGGTGTACCAGCCAGTGTTCTTGGCATCAAAGGCTTCCCACTCACCTTCTTCTTCATGATCATCGTGGTCTTCGTCATGTTCTTCGTGAGCAATGCGGCCGTCTTCGTCGGCTTGAATCCACTCGGTCTGCCAGGTTAATGACTCATATTTGTAGTTACCGCCAGGTGCCCACTTAAACACTAAGTCAGCAACATAGAAGTCTTTGTCCCCGTCAAAATCGCAGAACTCAACGACTTCATGCTCGTGTTCATCATGATCTTCTTCTTCATCATGATCGTGACTAGAACATTCGTTTGGATCATTGTCCGTGCGCAACCAAGCTAAGCCAGCTTGCCAACTAGTGCTGTCTGAAATGTCACCACCAAACTTTGCATAGGCAACTTGGCTGCCCACGGTATCACCAGATGAGGCAGGGTACTGGCCACCAGCAAATGCTTCGGCACCCAACTCAACATAGATATCCGTTGGTGCAACCCAGTTCAGGCGAACACCATCATCATAGTAATGACGACCGAGCAAGCCACGGTAGGCGATTGGGCGGTCAACAAAGGAGTCAGTGTGTGCATGCTTACTGTTGAGGTAGCCAACATTCGACAAGAAACGACCCGCACGAACACTCAAGCCATACGGCATGCCCATGGTTTGAACAAAGGCTTCTTCGATTTCAACTTCGGTCGAGTCATCGTGCTCTTCCAGCACAACGGTCAATTTGCCGTAGAACATATCGTCTACAGCACCGGACAGAGCGAGCTCGGTGTGATCTAACCAGAAACCGTCTTCTGGGCCACCCGCGTGGTCTCCATCTACAGGTAACGCGCCGATACCTTCAAAGTCATTGTCGCGAGAGGTAAAGCCAGCATTAAGAATGGCACTGATGTTAATGAGGCTTTTATCTTGCTGTTGAACTGCGTCTTGCTCTTGTGCAGTGACCGCTACAGAAAAAATTGATGTAGCGACCGCAGTTGCCAGCATTGTTGGAATAAATCGCATTTGTGTTTGCTCCCAAAGCGCAACGGCATAGCCCACCGCTGCGAGTGTGTTATTTAAAGACAATAAGTGATGAAATTTATAGCGTTTAAATTACAACTGGGGGGCCACGGCAACCCATGCCAGAAGCAGGGGCCTGCGGAATGGTTACAATCGCTTGCTGACGTCTCACAAAACAAAGCAAGACTAAAGCGGCAACTAACTCAGGAGAAGGTGACGAAGACGCCACCGAGCTTTTTGCTAAACACAAGGTACACACATGCTGATCATCTCCTTCATGGACATGATCGGCGCTGTGCCAGCTGGCTGCTAGCTGCAATCCAATTAAAGCAACCATCAAGATGGCATAT
Organism: Neiella holothuriorum; assembly: GCF_019457915.1. Taxonomy (GTDB): domain Bacteria; phylum Pseudomonadota; class Gammaproteobacteria; order Enterobacterales; family Neiellaceae; genus Neiella; species Neiella holothuriorum. The sequence goes on along the minus strand of NZ_JAHZSS010000024.1, from coordinate 60,563 downwards.
AGCCATGTTAATCGGTTTGCTTGAATACCTTGAGTCATCGTTTCCTAGAAACAGCGATTTAGCGCTCTAAATGAGCCTGTTCAAAACCTGAACATCGTAGGCGCGCTATGCTAATCGGCTAGTGAATGAGAATCAATGACAAAACGAAGACAGTTTCGTCACAGAATGTTACATCACCACATAAAATAAGTCCGAAATTGTGACGCCGTATCGGCTCATAAATCCTGTCAAAAACTCGGATTTCCCACCCCATTAACAGCCACAAAAACACAATAACAACCTATAGTTAACAACACTTCGGGTCAGCACAGACTAGTCTGTTAAAAAAAGATCTCGATCAACCTAAGTTCAGGTGCGTATAAGTACCATTAATACGACCCTAAAAAATAACTAAATAGAGCCAGTTCTTGGGAGAACTTAAGTGGACATAATCACAACCGATATCGCCATCGTAGGCGCCGGGGGTGGAGGCTTGCGTGCCGCCATTGCTGCCGCTGAGAAGTACCCTGATTCGAGTGTCGCTTTAATTTCCAAAGTCTACCCGATGCGCAGCCACACCGTGGCAGCGGAAGGGGGTTCGGCGGCGGTAATTCAAGATCACGATACGCTAGACAATCACTTCAACGATACGGTCGCCGGTGGCGACTGGCTATGCGACCAAAATGTCGTGGAGTATTTCGTTGAACACTCAACCGAAGAAATGCTGCAACTGGAGCATTGGGGCTGCCCTTGGAGTCGAAAAGAAAGCGGCCACATTAATGTTCGCGCGTTTGGCGGCATGAAGATTGAGCGAACCTGGTTTGCCGCTGATAAAACCGGCTTCCACATGCTCCACACCTTATTTCAAACCTCCACCAAATACAGCAATATCACTCGCTACGATGAGTATTTCTGCCACGATTTATTGGTCGAAGACGGCGAAGTGAAAGGCTTGGTTATGATTAACCTGGCCGAAGGTACCTTCCATGTCATTCGCGCCAAATCCGTCATATTTGCCACTGGCGGCGCGGGTCGAGTCTATCGCTACAACACCAATGGCGGCATCGTCACGGGTGACGGCATGGCGCTGGCTTATCGCCACGGCGTTGCGCTGCGCGATATGGAGTTTGTTCAGTACCATCCAACAGCACTCCCCGGCACCGGCATTTTGATGACCGAAGGCTGTCGTGGTGAAGGCGGCATTTTAGTTAACAAAGACGGCTACCGCTATTTGCAAGACTACGGCATGGGCCCCGAAACGCCGTTGGGGCAAACCAAAAACAAATACATGGAGCTAGGCCCTCGTGATCGGGTATCACAAGCGTTCTGGCACGAAGAGAAAAAAGGCAACATGATCGACTCCAAGTGGGGCACGGTCAGTCACCTCGACTTGCGTCACCTGGGCGAAGATAAAATCAATGAGCGGCTGCCATTCATTCGTGAATTGGCCAAAGCTTATGTCGGTGTTGACCCTGTCCATGAGCCGATTCCTGTACGGCCAACCGTGCATTACACCATGGGTGGAATTTGTGTTGATCCAAATTGTGAAACAAGCCTCAAAGGCTTATTTGCAGTGGGCGAATGTGCCAGCTCCGGTTTGCACGGCGCCAATCGGCTGGGCTCAAACTCACTGGCCGAATTAGCAGTGCTTGGCCGTGTTGCAGGAGAGAAAGCGGCGGAGCGAGCACTCACTGCCTGCCATATTTCTGAGCAACAAGCCATCGCTCAGGCGCAAGCCTCTCAGCAACAAGCAGAAGCACTATTAAAAGATTCAAACGGTACTGAAAAGCTTGGTGACTTACGCCAGCAGCTGATCGAAACCATGGAAGCTGGCGTTGGCATCTACCGTGAAGAAGGGCTGATGCAAACCGCTATCGATGAACTTGCCGATCTACGAAAACGCCTTGGCAACCTCAAGTTGGATGATGAGTCCACGGTATTCAATACCGAGTGGCTCAACGCCATTGAGTTTGGTTACATGCTGGATGTGGCCACAGTCATGGCTCATTCCGCTTTACACCGCAAAGAGTCCCGCGGCTCCCATCAACGCATTGATGGATACGAAAAACGCGATGATGACAAATACTTGAAGCACACCCTCGCCTTCTGCAATGACAGTGGCGTGCCCGATATTCAATATCAAGATGTTGTGATCACTAAGTCGCAACCGAAAGAGCGCGTTTATGGCGCGGCCGCTGAAGCGCAAGCTGAGGCAGAAGCAAAAGCGGGAGGTGAGCAATGAGTCAGGCAATGATGCGCGTGACGGTGCAACGTTACCGTCCGGAGCAAGATGACGCTCCGTTTATGCAAGAGTTTGAAGTGCCTTACGCCGACGACATGTCGGTCATTGATGCACTTCACTACATCAAAGATAACCTTGATGGCACGCTGAGTTATCGCTGGTCTTGCCGCATGGCAATCTGCGGATCATGTGGCTACATGGTGAATGGTGTACCCAAGTTAGGGTGCAAAACGTTCCTGCGCGATTATCTCAACACCGGGCTCACCGTTGAATCGTTGGCGAACTTTCCCATCGAACGGGATCTGGTGTCCGACATCGGTGACTTTGTCGAAAAACTTGAAGAAGTGAAACCCTACATCATTCGTCAAGATGCAGTTTCGGTACAAGATGGTGAGCACCTACAAACGCCCGCGCAACTTACCCGTTATCGCCAATACAGCCTCTGTATCAATTGCGGCTTGTGCTATGCCGCATGCCCACAATATGGCTTAAACAATGAGTTTATGGGGCCGGCAGCACTGACCTTGTTACACCGTTACAATCAAGATTCACGCGATCAAGGTCGTGATGAGCGAATTGATATTGTAAATGCTGAAGAAGGCGTTTGGGGCTGTACGTTCGTGGGCTATTGCTCGGAAGTCTGTCCGAAAGGTGTCGATCCAGCAGCAGCCATTCAACAAGGCAAAGTCGAAAGCAGTAAAGACTTTGTGATGTCTAAGCTTCGCCCGCGGAGGTCATCATGAGTAAGCGCAAACCTTATGTAAAACCAATGACCGCTAGTTGGTTTTTAAACAATCGCTTCCATACGCTATACATGCTGCGCGAGGGAACCAGCGTATTCGTTGGCTTATACTCGTTGATTTTGCTGTGGGGCTTAGCCGCGCTCGTGAAAGGCGAAGCGGCTTGGAATGGCTGGCTGGGGCACTTACAAAACCCCGTTTACATAGTATTTCATGTCATTGCCTTGGTCGCGTGTTTGTACCACGCCATCACCTGGTTCTCATTGGCGCCCAAAGCCATGCACCTACAAAAAGGCGATCAAAAACTAACGGATAAGCCCGTGGTCATTGTGCATTACGTGGCCTTTGTTGTTGCCAGCGTTGTGATCATTGGCGTTGTCGCCTTAGGAGGTGCCGCATGAGTAAGCACAGTAAACAATACCAGCGCGCTGATGAGCCCATCTTTTGGGGCCTGTTTGGTGCTGGCGGCGTAGTTGCCGCTTTTGCAACACCGGCGCTCATTCTCATCACCGGATTGCTGGTGCCGCTTGGTGTGTTGCAGTTGGATTACGCCAGCGTCAATGCTTTTGCCAGCAATTGGTTCGGCAAACTAATATTGATCGCCGTGATCGCTTTTCCCATGTGGCATGCTTGCCACCGGATTTATCACGCCATGCACGATTTAAAAGTCGATGTCGCTCGCGGCTTCTTTAAAGTGTTTTGGTATGGCATGGCATTTGTGGTCACCATTGCTGCAGGCGCTTACCTTATCGCCATCTAGCAACCTGATTTGCCACTAAAAAAGCCACCGAATACGGTGGCTTTTTAATGTCTAGCGGTTTGCCATTGCTACAGGTTGCTGGCGTGGCCTAACTGGTTCCAAGCCTCTTGCAGGAGCATACTGGAAGTTCGTAAGTTAGGCTCGCGATGGATACCGAGCAATTGGATTAAGCTGAAATCCGAACCGCCGCATAAGTGGCCATCTCGAGAAAATCTGACTTCAGCTTGAGCGCCCGTCAGCACTTGTTGGGTGAAATTGCGTACATAGCGCTGTTTACCTTGGCGTAAACCAATAAAGGGTAGGTAGGCATCAATTCGGCCAGTCGCAATTTCGACCCACTGCATCTGGCGTAATAGACTCTCTTCTGCATTCACATCTTGCCGCACATTATTCACCAGCAACGGCATGTAGCCGAGTTTGCGACGAATGCGCTCAGACAACTGATTGACTTCATTTTGAGGCAAAGATGGAATACGCACCGATGTGGTACCAAAGCGAAGTTGCCAGTCTGTGCGCGTATGCAGTTGCGCAATGCGACCACATATTAAGAAGAAGGCCAGCACATCGCCATTCGCGACCGGAAATGAAAAACTAATTTGAGGTGAGGACAAACCGTCCCACTCAACAATGCCGCCGTTCCAGCATTCAAACAAAGTAATCATGGTGTCACCCACATTGCTCGTCATCTCCCTGACAAATCCTCCAACTGCCAGCCAAAGGCGCAACACTGCGTCCGCTCGCCCTATTAACTTTAGTCAAGTTCTCATCAAACTCTAACGTTGAGACAAATTAGTTAACGCCAGCAGGGCAAAATATGGGGCACCTCAAGTTATCGCAAAGGTCGTAGCTATTTTTATCAACTAACCCTATGAATCAGAGAATTTGATGCTACTGCCTTCGCAGCATTCGCTAGCTGTCGTAAATGTTTAACAACAACTTGCTAATTTGAACGCGCTAATCATGAGGGAAAAGAAATGGATACTGTCGTCGAAGCCGAAATTGAGCGTCGCGGAAGTAACGCGCTGGTTCGCCTAACACAGGCACAAGAACTCAGTGTTCACGCTATGCAAAAGCTTGGTTGGGATATTTGGTTTGTCCGTATGACTCAACGTGGGCCACTCGCCGTATTGTGCCGAGGCGAAGCAATTTGTACCGTAGACCACTTAGGCAATGCTAGTTTTTCGCCAACCATCACCATACGCCAACACGACTAATCTCCGCCTTTGCTGAGCGATACGGTTAAGCTCTATCGACCGGAAAAGCGATCACATCACTGATGGCAGCGGCGTCCTGCTGCAACATCAACAGGCGGTCAATCCCCAATGCAACGCCAGAGCAAGCCGGTAAGCCGGCCTCTAATGCTTGCAGAAATAATTCATCCACCGGCGCTTGTGGCAAGCCATGTTGTTGACGATAGTGATTGTCAGCAGCAAATCGAGCGCGTTGCTCACTGGCATCTTGCAACTCACGAAAGCCATTGGCTAACTCAATCCCTCTGAAGTAAAGCTCAAAGCGATCTGCCGTGCGGGGGTCATTGTGGTTAAGTTCCGCTAACGCAGCTTGCGACGCGGGAAACCCATAAACAAACACAGGTCGTTGCTGACCGATGCGCGGTTCAATCGCCATGCTAAACAATAATTGCAGTAAGGTATCGCGATCCGTTTCGTGGTGAGCTAAGTCGGCACAGCTAGCAGGCGCAACTTGTTGCAACTCGGTCAGGCTGGCGATCAGCGGATCAACATTCAAATGAGTCAAAAAGGCTTGTTGATACGTCATGCGATCACACTCATCAGCACCAATCACCAGCGTCATTAACTCGGCCATTTCAGTCATTAGCGCGTGATGATCAAAGTCCGGTCGGTACCATTCAAGCATTGTAAATTCGGGGTTGTGAAAGCGCCCCTGCTCTTCATTGCGGAAAGATTTGCAGATCTGATAAATAGGCCCACTGCCCGCACACAGCAATCGCTTCATATGAAACTCAGGAGATGTGGTCAGGTACAAGGCTTGTTGCTGCGCTTGCTGAGGGGAATCGAATTGGGTGACAAAATTCTGCAAATGGATATCGCAAACAGCCGCTTGCGACATCACAGGCGTTTCCACTTCCAGCACATCTCGGTCAGCAAAAAAGCGTCGAATACTGGCCAGTAATTGAGCACGCGCAATCAGCATGGCGCGAGTCATCGTAGGCTGCCAACAGCCTAAGGTTTTGGAGTGGTTCATGGCGTAAAATCAAAGACCTGAAATCATAGCAACCGGCACTGCAGCATGTGACAGCACGGCATAACGGCGTGGTGGCAAGGTTATCACTATTTGCCGGCCACGGCTCGATATTTGGTCTGCGGCGCCCAGTACCAGATGCCAATTATAATCAGCATCCAGCATCACAACCTGCGATGATTTACCACGGTTAATGAACACCTGAACTTGCTGCTCTGGCAACGTACGGCAATAGCCCAATACATCCTCGGGCAGATCGGAATCAAATGCCAAGGTTCCCGTGCGAAGCGCTGGAAACTGGTGACGCAACTTGGTCACTGCACGCACGAATGCCAACATGCCTTGGTCGATTAGCTCGGGTTGATGCCATGGGTACGCAGCCCGACAATGGGGATCATCCTCGCCAGTCATGGCAATTTCATCACCGTAATAGATGCAAGGCGCTCCCGGCATCGTCATCTGGAATAAAAAGGCTTGCTGCAAGGCGTGACGATCTTCGCGCAAAATCCATAACGGCCGTGCCATGTCGTGGCTGCCAAGTAAGTTAAATTGAGCTTGAGTGATCTGCCAATCTTGCGCTGCAACCATGTTGTCTATGGATTGGGTAAAGTCCTCGGTTGATAACTGCTTCAGCGGCAAGCTGTTCTTGTGATAATCCTCGCGCAAGGCATGGTGGCCAAAGTAGCTTAACGTCAGGCTACAAAATTCGTAGTTCATGGTGGCATCAAACATATCGCCTTGTAGCCAATGCGTGGCGCGCTGCCAAATTTCACCGCAAATATAAGCTTCCGGATTAATGGCTTTGACGCGCCGACGAAACTCACGCCAAAATTCATCATCATCAATCTCGCAGGGCACATCTAGCCGCCAGCCATCAATTCCGAATTTCAGCCAGTACTCAGCCACTTCAAATAGATAGTTCCGCACACCGGGGTTAGCGATATTAAACTTAGGCAAAGCTGGCAAGCCCCACCATGCTTGATAATTAGGAGGATTGTCTTCGTCAGCGTGATAAGGGCGCAGTGGCCAGTCTTCCACTAAAAACCAATCGAGATAAGGTGAATCGTCACCATTTTCCAGAATATGGTGAAACGCCCAAAATCCGCGGCTGGCATGGTTGAACACACCATCGAGCATCACTTTAATACCACGCAAATGCGCTTCATCCAGCAGCTTGCGCAGCGCTTTATCGCCGCCGAGTAATGGGTCTACCTGAAAATAGTCAAAGGTGTGATAACGATGATTACAGGCAGAACTAAAAATAGGATTCAGGTATATCGCATTGATGCCAAGTTTCGCTAAGTAATCGAGTCGATCAACAATGCCGTAGAGATCGCCGCCCTGAAACCCTTGCTCTGCCGGATCGGCGCCCCAAGGTTTTAACTGGATCCCTGCGGGTAAATGGTTGCCGCCGAAACGAGCGAAGCGATCGGGGAAAATCTGATAGAAAATGGCATGTTTAACCCACTCAGGCGTCTGGCTCATAGTTAGGACCTACGAATCGTTGTTGCATGAATCTGCTCGCTCGAAATGCAGCCGTATAAGAAACAAAGAGCGGGAAATGAGTATTTAGTATAGCAATCTAAAACTAGAGCAAGAGGCTAACTTGATTGCATTTTTATTGATGAATTAATACCAAAGGTCTGCCCAAACAAGCTGCCATTTTTACGTGTGAAGGGCGCCAGTCAGATAGAAAAAAGGCTAACGTAAACGCTAGCCTTCTCATCAATATTTGCCTGCAGCAGGTTCTCTTTATTGACCCGCCAACTTGGTGATCTGATCAACATAGTCAGCAACAGCTTGCTTATCAGCTTCTGTCACGCTGGCAAATTGCTCAGTGAGTTGCTGAGTCGTTTCAAGTAGGCTGAGCATGGCTTCTTTTTGCTCGGCCGTCATGTTGGGATCATTACGGATATCAGCAATTTCCTTGCTGAAATCTTGCTTGATGGTGGCTTGTTGTGAAGCGCCATAAGCCAGCATAATCTGCTCGCCGACTTGCGACCAATGCGCGGCCGAATTAAAGCCATGACTGGCCAGTACTCGCAACATGTCTTGATATAAAGGATTGTTGGTGATGTCGCTAGCGGCTTGATCGTCGTCGAAAAATGACTGAGCATCCAACGCCAATAGCTCGTCTTGGTGTTGTTTGGTCCACTGTTGAACCGCTTGGTAACTTGCCAGCCATTGACCAACTTGCACCTTGTTCAGATCGGCAGCATGCAATTGCACACTGAACAGCAACATTAAACCCGCTAAAACCTTTACCACGCGTGCCATGCTTAATCCTTATTTTCAATCAGACGACACTCACCAGCGATGGTGAGTGCACATGCTTACGACTCGTTTACCAAGCTTACTTTACGCGAGAAACATATTCCGCGCTGCGAGTATCAACTTTAATGACTTCGCCAATTTGGATGAACAGAGGGACCCGAACCACTGCGCCAGTGGTTAATGTTGCAGGCTTACCACCCGTACCGGCCGTGTCACCTTTCAGGCCCGGATCAGTTTCGGTCACTTCTAACTCTACGAAGTTAGGCGGTGTTACCGTAATTGGCGAACCATTCCAGAGCGTTAGGGTGCATAAATCTTGCTCCACTAACCATTTTTCATTGTCACCAACAGCTTTAGCATCAGCAGCCAATTGCTCAAAGGTGTCATTGTTCATGAAGTGCCAGAATTCACCATCGTTATAGAGGTAGGCCAGTTCAACGTCCATCACGTCAGCGGCTTCAACGGTCTCGCCAGACTTAAACGTTTTTTCCAGCACTTTGCCAGAGATCAGCTTGCGGATTTTCACGCGGTTAAAGGCTTGGCCTTTACCCGGCTTTACAAATTCATTTTCAATGATGGAGCAAGGCTCGCCATCCAACATTAACTTCATGCCAGAGCGAAACTCATTGGTGCTAAACGTAGCCATGGATACCTCAGATCAGGTTCAAAACGAAAAACCCGCCAATCATACAAGAAAACCAGCCATCTGGCAGCACTATTGGGGTCACATCTTTTGGCCCTAACTTGCATTAGATCAAAGCTGACTATAAGGTTCGCGTCATGAAAACGACCCAGCCCATCGAAACCTGCGATCAGCCCCCGTGGCAATGGCAACTCAAGCATGCCATTAGCTCACCGGAGCAACTATTGCAGCAACTTCAGTTAACACCTGAGCAGGTCGGCCTAGGCCAGGCAAGACGATTATTTCCTTTGCGTGTACCGAAAGCGTTTGTTGAAAAAATGCGCAAAGGCGATGCCAACGATCCGCTATTTAGGCAAATTTGGCCCGATGATGCTGAATTCGAACACGTCCCCGGTTACCAGCTCGATCCGCTACAAGAGCACGACTCTCCCGTACCCGGTGTTATCCACAAATATAAAAGCCGGCTGTTATTGGTGGTTCGAGGTGGCTGTGCGGTCAATTGCCGCTATTGCTTTCGCCGCCATTTTCCATACGGCGACAACAAACCAACAGAGCACCATTGGCAACCCGCCATTGATTACATCGAAAAGCACAGCGAGCTTAACGAAGTCATTTTAAGCGGCGGCGATCCTCTCATGGCCAATGATCAGCAGTTATCACAACTGCTCGATCAACTCGAGCAGATCCCCCACCTCAAGCGGCTACGGATCCATACTCGCTTGCCAGTCATGATCCCGGAGCGATTGACCCTTGGGCTTAAACAGCGGCTACAAACGTCTCGGTTGCAAACGGTGTTAGTGCTTCATATCAACCACCCGAACGAAATCGATGAGCGCCTGCAAAGTTCGCTGGCACCGTATAAACAGGCTGGTATTTGGTTGCTCAATCAATCGGTTCTGCTGGCCGGCGTGAATAACAATGCAGCCACGCTAGTCGCACTCAGCGAAGCGCTGTTTGACGCGGGTGTTCAGCCCTATTACCTGCACTTATTAGACCCTGTGGCACAAACTGCGCACTTCGATATGCCAGAAGCTCATGCCCAACAATTAGTGCATAGCATGCTGGCGCAATTGCCCGGCTTTCTGGTGCCCAAATTGGTACGAGAAATAGCTGGCGAAGCCAGTAAAACCCCATTGGATTTAAGGATGGAAAAATGACCGCAATCGATCATCAACAGGTTGTAATCAAGCTGCAAGAAGAGCTCAAAGGCCTATACCGAAAATGCGTCGATGCTGACAACAAGCTCAGTCAAATACGTGCCCAAGGCATGGGAAAATTTTCAGCGTTGTTCGGTGAGGAATCACCGTTTGATGTGCAATCGAAAACCTTCAGCGACTATCTTGCTGAAACAGCAGCTGACGTTGCTGCATTCGAGCAGATGTCCGCCGACGATGTCGAGCAATGGCAAGATCGCCTGGCTAAAATTCTAACCAAGCTGCAGGCAATCCACCAATTGCTGGCGCAGTTCAAAAAGCTTTGAAACGCCTGATTACTGCTGCCAGTTGGTCACGTTAAAGGCTTCTGGCAGCCAACCGCGTAATGTCCCAGAGACATCGCCGACGAAGCAAACCCGGCTACGATCTTTTACTTTCGCCAACGCGGTTTTGATTTCATGAATCAATTCATCGCGGTCGTTGGCGTTCAATACGAACATATCAATGCCGTCCTGCGTTTTCGCATCAACACGACTTAACGCATCTAGCGCACCAACACCAACAGGCGTTAGCTCGACTTTATTGTCAATCACATGGCCACCAGACCAGCAACAATACAATTGCTTTTGTTCGAATTGGGTGTCGAACACCATGTAAGACACGTTGCCCTGCTCTGGTTTGTCCATGCCCAACATATCCAATACGGCATCAGTGCATTCGGCACTGGCTGTATTGTCAATCAACTCACTTGAAATCATGTTTGTCTCCTAGGTGTTAAGGTGTCATTTCTGGGTGTCAAAAATTCACCACTAACGACTTGCAAACAAGATCTATACCAATAAGTAACAATCAACTAATGCACTGTTTAATAAGTAAAAATAAAATCAACCCTACCACCTTGGAGCGATTTCTAGCGATCATTTTCAAGCGATGTTCTTGTTGTATTGATTGCAGAGGCAAGCCATCGCCGCCGCAAGTAACGCGCATTCGGCGCAATTCATCCGCGACTCTGGCCGTATTTGATCCACCGCTCAGAACCATCCCGTCGGTCAACCGTTACAACCGTCCGTACCTACCGCTTTGGTAATCGCCATGTCATGCTGTGCACTATAAAAACAACACAGAGCTACCCACATGACTAAACCATTTCTCTGGGGCATCATCGGCCCCGGCCGAATCGCCCATCGTTTTGCACAAGCACTCGCTCATAGCGGCTGTGGCAACTTGCACGCTGTTGCAAGCCGCAACCAAGATCGCGCCCGCTCGTTTGCGCAGCAGTACAACGCCGCCGTTTACTATGACAATTATCAGCAAATGATTGCCGATCCGGAGATCGACGGCATTTATATAGCCACGCCGCATAACTTTCATTTTGACGCCGCCAAACGTTGTTTAGAAGCCGGTAAGCCCGTGCTGTGTGAAAAACCACTCACTGTAAACACAGCACAAACTCAGCGCTTAATTGAGCTGGCTCAGCAACATCAAACGTTTTTAATGGAAGCGTTGTGGACCCGCATGCTGCCGGTTTACCAACAAGTAAGACAATGGCTCGACAGCAACGCCATTGGCGACGTTAAGCTGGTGCAATCTAACTTTGGCTTTTGCATCGATCGCAACCAAGAAGATCGCCTGCTCAACCCTGAACTCGCCGGTGGCGTGTTGCTCGACATGGGAGTTTACAACCTTTCGATGAGCGACTGGGTTTATGGCCGAGGGCCTATCTCCACCCAAGTAACAGGTATGATTGGCGATACTGGTGTCGATGAATTAATGGCCGTTAATTTAGACTTTGGCCACGGCCAATTCGGCCAATTTACTTGCAACTTCCTGTGCAAAACGGACAACCACTTAACCATTTATGGCAGCAAAGGCCATATTCGAGTGGATCAAATGTTCTGGGATACCGGGCGAGCAAAATTGGTGGTCGAGCAGCAACCAGATGTCGAATTCGATCAACCTTATGATGCATCAGGGTTTGAATATCAGATCATGGAAGCCGAGCGCTGTATTCGCGCGGGGTGGCTAGAATCACCAGAAATACCTCATGCCACAACCCTCCGAACCGTTGAAGCAATTGACCGGTTAAGAACCTTGGTAGGCCTTCCGAAATAACCCAAAGGTTATTTGTGAGGGACGATTTAGCGCCTGCGTGATTCGGCGATGTTAGCTCTTACAGGCATCGCCGATAGCTTGCACTGATTCGCGCCGTACCAATTCGAAATCAATCAAGTGACGATAGTCGGAGCGACGTAACGTTCGGTCGCTCGTTAGCTTGCCCGAGCGGATCAACTCAATGGCACATTCAGCCATTTCGGCAATCGGCTGGCGAATGGTGGTGAGCGGCGGCCACAGACTCGAGGCAATTTCCACATCATCAAAGCCCGCCACAGACACATCTTCTGGCACACCTAAACCATGAATATGCGCGGCCGACGTAACAGCGGCGGCCATGTCATCATTGCTGGCAAATATCGCCGTTGGCCGATTCACTAATCCTAATAGTTTGCTTGCGGCTTGCAGGCCAGATTTATAAGTAAAGTAACCTTGCTCAATGTGTTCAGGCGGGCAATTAATACGATTCGAGCGCATCGCATCCAAAAAACCCTGATAACGTAATCGGCTGGTGCCGTGATTCGGATGACCAATAATAAAGCCAATATCACGATGGCCCGCTTGAATGAGTTCTTGCGTCATGTCGTAGGCGGCTTGGTAGTCGTCCATGCACACATAAGGCGACGCTTCTAAGTCGGCATTTGGGGCAATGCGAACAAACGGCGTACCGCTTTGTTTTAAGGTTCCGAGGATTTCTGGCACATCACACAGTGGCGGCAGTAAGATCACCCCATCCACTCGCGTGCTGGCGACAAAGTCACGTGTCATTCGCACCTTGTCTTGCGAACTCCCCTGACATTGATCAATCACCAAGTGATAACCCGTCGCACGACAGCGCTTAAGCGCTCCCAATAAGAATTGGCTCACGTAGCCTTGACTCGGATTGTCGTATAACAAGCCAATAAAATAACTCTTAGAGCCTGCAAGCTGGCGGGCAGAAATATTAGGCCGGTAATTGAGAGCCTGCACCGCATCCATCACCTTTGCTCGCGTCTTATCACTCACTTTGACGTCTTGGTTTAGCACCCGTGAGACCGTCATTTTAGAGACGCCAGCCCGATCGGCCACATGCTGGATAGTAATGTTCTTTTGCTCTGATCTCATCGCTCAAGACGGCCTTTTTAAATGCGTACCAATCAACTTAATGTTAGCAGTAACATAACCACTATAGCTGACCAGCATTGCCGAGAAGAAGTTGCTGAAAGAATAACTCAAACTAGTTGTCAAACAACACACTTTTTACAGGACTTCAGCGACAGATACCAAAATGAGCATGTTTTACGGAAAATATCGGCTTGGACTTTAATAGTTCATGATGCTCTCAACACGGCAAAACCATCTCGATTATCCGAGCTATTTTCAAAAAACTTAGCACTGAAGGTAAGTGACTACCGGTTAAATAAACAGCGCCAAATCAAATTAAAACCAATAGAATGATAACGATAACATTCATGCTATGCAGTCATAATAGCTTGCTATCGAGCAAAGCTCAGAGCGGAGTCTAATCGGGCAGGCAATCAATCACGATCAACGCTCTTAGCCAAAACCATGTGCTATAAAGCTCAACATTCACACTCATTCATTTCTTGCATATGCTATTAACTAAGCTTATAAATAGCATATGCCATTTAGGAGCATATATGCCCAGACCCAAAATACCGCGCAACATTTGTGGTCGCCCTGCCGACTCTTGCTTTAAGCCCAACGGCATCCCAATGAGCCAACTGGTGCAGGTCGCCTTGGCCGCCGATGAATATGAAGCGCTTCGATTAGTTGATTTGGAAGGTCAGCAACAACAGCAAGCCGCGGTGGCAATGGGTGTATCACGGCAGACCCTAGCAAATGTATTAAAACGGGCTCGCTTTAAAGTGGCAGACTGTCTTACTCATGGTAAGGCATTGATGATGCAGAATTAATCGCTAGCGCTGGTTGTTGCAGGGGATCGGCAAGGCGGAGTTAATTCATTCACTGTTGAAAGGAATAGATTCATGATTACCGCTATCCCAATGAATAACCAAGACATTGCACAACACTTTAGCAAAGCACTTAGCCTCGCATTCTTCGACGAGCGAGGTAACGAAATACACCGAGAGCCCAACCCAGCATTAGATAAAAGCTGTGCCGGCAAAGCTGCCATGTTGAATGTGATGGTGGCGCAAAAGGCGGAGCGCGTATTAGTCCGCCATATTGGCGAAAAGATGCTCGCTCGCTTACTCAATCACTCGCTGAATGTTTTTCAAATGAAGCGCGGACGCCATTCCCACCACCACATACCAAACATTCCACCAAAGCACTTAGTGGCACTGACCGATGCAACGCAAGGCTCGCCATCCATCAACAACCGCAATAAACAGGCTGAGGGTGGTCAATGTTGCGAGCAACATCAAGCGTCCGATGCGACTCATCATACCCACGGAAAATGCTGCAACAGCCAACAACAATCGTCATCTCATGGTGGCCATCAGCGCCGTTGCTGCCATTAATCCAGTAGTAACGAATGAGTACCGCGGGGCATTGCTAGCCGAAAATTTTTCCTGATGGTCGCCATCCTGACCACCTAGCTTCATCTGACTCGGCAAAGGCAACACGGTGTGCCACCAAACCACGTGGCTGATGTGGCTATTCAGCGGCCTGTGGTGCCTCCCTTTATTCGATCATCGATATCGATGCTTAGTGCTCAAGCCCAACCCGACGCTAGCAGTTTTAAAAAACCGCTTTTGTACCGCTTGAGCTCTATTCGACAACAACAAGGAATTTACTGTGTCTTTGCCTCATCGTTCACCGGTACCAGCCATCGCGGCGGCTGACGTCCATCCCCATTGTTTTGCCTGCAGCGACCTTCCGAGCGGCCTTGGTTTAACGTTTGACTCAGTGGCTTCGAATCCAGAGGTTTCGAATAAGGTAGTCGCGCGTTTTTTTACTCATGATTTGTTTCAAGGTTACCCGCAACGACTGCATGGTGGGATCACCTGCACCCTACTCGATGCAGCCATGACACATTGTTTGTTCACCGCGGGCATTGCCGCGCTAACGGCCGATTTAAATGTGCGATTCATGGCGCCGGTTCCGCTTAACGAACACGTTGAGATTGAAGCGCAGTTGCTCACCACCAAACGGGGCGTTTATCAGCTGGAAGCAAAACTTTGGCGAAATAAGCAGTGCTTGGCGAAAGCCACGGGGAAATTCTTACGCTCGAAAAGCCCATAACCCCATTAAAAACAGCATTTTCAATGAAATCTAAAAAGTATTTCTCTTTTGTTCGCCATTGCCGCCCTCCGCATTAGCAACTAAATTGCTAAGCACTTTATTCAGTCGACCTTGTTTCGCAATCGGTAATCGTGTTTCTCTAACGTCAGAGCAACCGGAGCCTTCTCAAACAACGTCGCCATGCCGCAATTTAGACCTAAGGACTCGCTATGACTCACCCGATCATCCGTGATTTGAATACGCGCTATACCGCCAAAAAGTACGATGCCAGCAAACGTATTTCTGCCGAAGATATCAATGTCATTAAGGAAGCGCTGCGCATGTCGGCATCTTCTATTAATTCACAGCCGTGGAAATTCATTGTCATTGAGTCAGATACAGCCAAGCAGCGTTTTCACAACACCTTTGCCAACATGTATCAATTCAACCAGCCCCATGCAAAAGAAGCATCTCACACCATTCTTTTTGCTTACGATCCGGCATTTACGAAAGAAAAATACGCCAAACGTGTCGATGCAGAAGTTGAATCGGGGCATCTGCCAAAAGACATGTATGACTCAATGATGGGCGCGTACGCCTTTGCTGAATCGAATACCGATGAAACCGGCTTTAATGGCAGTTGGACCAAAGCTCAAATGTACATTGCACTTGGTAATTTACTGCACACGTTGGCACGTCTCGGTATTGATTCGACGCCGATGGAAGGTGTTGATTCAGCACTGATTGGCGACGAGTTCAAACAAGAATTAGATGGTCACGTTTGTGAGGTTGCGTTGGCAATGGGCTATCATTTGCCTACTGAAGACTACAATCATGGCTTGCCAAAGGCCCGCTTAGATTTACAAGACGTCATCACAACCCTGTAGCGGCCAATAGTTAAACCGGCACCGATCATCTCATTAATACCGTTCATAGCCACTCATACCGTTAGTCTTGTATGTGTGGCTAGTGAGTTCTTGTGCAGCAAGCTTTAAAGTTGTTCAGTCATCCGTGAATAGAACAGTTGCGTCCGGCTATCGATCTTGTTGGTGGCAGAAGAGGTGATGCTCGGCGCGAGATCTTCGTTCGTTGGTAGATAAGGCTTAAACTCCAATAGCGGATCAACGCTGTGAGCGCGGTATCCCTGCAACGGCTGCGTCGCATTTGCTTGTGTTGTCACTTGAGCAACGGATGAGATCTTAAACGAGGTTGCCATAGCGGGCACCGCGATCATCACCACAGCAGTTAAAATACCAATACTTTTCAAACTCATAGCTACATCCTTAAGCGAACTACTTCCTAAAATTGATTCGGCCTCATTTAACCACACAAACTATAGGCCTACAACTTTATGTGACACAAATCACACTTTATTCACAATTGATGACGAGAGAAATAGAGTTTCAGTTCTATTAATACGTTGCTTTAAAATCAGGCTACTCCAAGCCAAGAGTGTGTATTATTTAGTCTTTGGTCGGTCAATAGCCATGCTCTCGTTGATTGGTGTGCGCTCATTGCCCGTAGCACGCAAACGGTGTCACCTGCTGTGGCGTAATGATCGATTCAGTCATTAGGAAACGGATTTCCATGCAATGTAATATTCTTAAAAATCTATACGTGAAGTCGAATGGTGACATTCGCTGTGACGATGATTACGGTGAACGGATTTTGCTCGGCTCCATCAATCAGCTCGACAATTGTTCTGCTGACGCACTATTTACTCACCCGAACTATCAGACGATTCGACAACGTTACCAATCAAACTTGGCACCATGGCCGGGCGTGTGCGAACAGTGTGCGTTTTATCGTTCTGGGGTGATAGAAGACTCTATTTCGCGAAAAGTAATTACCAAAATTCAATTAGAACTGAGTTTGCTGTGCAGTTTACGTTGCCCCGCTTGTTCCCGATCCGAGCAAATAAAGGCTGGTAGAAAACCCTTAATCATGTCCTCGGCATCACTAAAGCGCTTTTTGATAAAACTCAACGAGGGAGGTTACTCGGTTGAGCGGTTTGAGTTGTGTGGTCAAGGCGAGCCATTAAATCACCCGGAGCCAAGTCATTTAATCCGTTTAATCAACGAAATTTTTCCAGCATCGCAAGTGTGTTTGGTGACGAATGGTAATTTTGAGGTTGATAAAGAGCTAACTGATTGCCGGCTCGACGAAATTATTGTGGCAGCCGATGGTGCTACGCAAGCATCGTATCAGCAATACAGAGTGAACGGAGATCTCAGTACTTGCATTGAGTTTTTCCGCGATGCACGGGCACTGTTCCCGCACGCCAAAATCATTTGGAAGTATGTGTTATTTGCTCACAACGACAGTGATGAGGAGTTGATACTTGCTCAGCAACTCGCCGACAGCCTTCACCTGAACGAGCTGCGGTTCATTAACACCACCTATGGGCCGGTATCCGACCGTTTTACCGTATCCAATACTAAACCGTTGCCTATTTGCTCGGATATCGTGACCGTTTTCCCCCATGCAAATGCGTTTAACACGGTCAAAATATTAATCACGCATGCACAATCACGGCAATGGCTACAAAAGCTAATGGCACGACTGGGGCCTAAATTCGTAAAAAAACTATGGCCGTCGAGTTACCATGCCATTGAAAAAGTGACCCTAGTTAAACTGCAACAAAGTTACTACTTATGTGCCGATGGCTGGGTCGCCAGCTCTCGCGACGCATCCATCAGCTACTTGGGCCAATCGAGGCAAATTCAACGCATATTTAGCCGCCGACATATTCATTGGTGGCAAACCCTGTTAAGAGTTGCGGGTGTAAAGGTGAAGCCCAAATACCAATTAACAAAGTTTAGGGAGTCGCTACCGATTAACAGTGACGTACTGCCCAATGACTTTGAGTTAATCATGACCACGAAAAGTTGGTTTTATCGCAGCCGGTTTAGGTATCGATGCAGCATGCAATAAACCAAACACAGCAGTAACCTGCGGCTCTGCCTTTCCAAAAAAGGGCGAATGCGCCAGCACTCTGACCGAGAGCTAAGCGGATGGAATCTGGCTCCTGCTGACAGCCACCAAAGCCAATATAAACACCTGAAGATCTGATGAGTCGTAAACTGAACTGTCGCTGAATCAATCGGTTAATCAGATTGAACAAAGATTAAACCCCGTCTAAGCTCTGGCTATCAGTTTGTTACCACCATGGAGCACAACATGTTAACTAAGGCACGGAATTTGGTATTGGCAGGCGCAATTGCGTTTATCTCCTTCAGCGCAACAAGCGCATCCATCACGTTAAAAGACGGTCGCGTTATTGAAGGTGAGGTCGTGTCTCAGCAAGGCGATAACCTGATTGTGAACAGCGGCGGCATTGAAGTTACTTTGCCTAAAGCACAAGTTGCCAATATTGATTTAACGGGCGGCTCAGCGCCTGCTCCTCAAGCAGCGGCTCCGGCCCCTCAAGCGGCAGCTCCAGCCCCTCAAGCAGCGGCACCGCAAGCCAGTTCACAACCCGCAGTGGTCAACGCAGGTACCCCCTTTACCGTTCGCACCACTCAGAAGCTCTCGACTCGCGGTAATGGTCAGGGCCAACGCTTCACCGGCGTACTTGAGGCGGACATGGTGGCAGCCAACGGGTCCGTCATTGCACCGCGTGGCACCCAAGTATATGGCCGGATCACCAGCTCGCAGAGCTCTGGTCGCATGACAGGCACCGCAGGCATGAGCTTAGAGATCACTGAAATCATGATTAATAATCAGATGAAGGCGGTGGTCACTAACACCCTAAATGCAAGCTCGGGGCAAAATGAAACAGGTAAGACGCTCGGTCGTACCGCTCGTACAGCTGCGATTGGAGGCTTGATTGATGGCAGTAGCGGCGCTAAAACCGGTGCTAAAGTCGGTTTAGGCGCATCCATTCTGACGCGCGGCAATGACGTGGAAATTCCGAACGGCACCTTGCTCGACTTCCAATTACGAGCACCGTTCCAAGGCTTGTAATTAATCTTCCGTTAACTGCCGTACCACCCTTAGGGTTGGTTCGGCAGCCGTTTCTGGCGACACCGCCCAATACCAGCAATAGCACATGGCCCAATACAAGCGCTCGGCAATCGAGATCGTTTCATCGGGTACTGTGGCCCCGTATTGTTGTTCAGCAGCACTTTTTAACGCCGGCCAATCGGCGGAAGGCAAGAGTTCACTCAGCTTCAAACTCGCCAGTTCGAGCGGCAACTCACTTAACACTAAGTATTCAAAATCCACTAAGTAAGCTGTTTGCTTGGTCAGCAATAAGTTTCCTCGATGCCAATCTAAAAAAGACGGCACTTGCGGCCAGCATTGGTTATCAAGTTCGCTGACCGCTTGTTTGCCAATTGCCACCACCCGCTGCCATTCGTCAGATTTTGGCCCCAGAGTAGCTGAGAATTGCCGCTCGGCTTGATGAATGTAATGGGTCAATCGGTCCGCTTGCTTCATGGCAAAGTGCACGGGCAAATCACCCACTCGTTCAATTAACGAGGTTAACTGCGCAAGTGTAAGGCTGGCAGAGGTATCGTCCTCAACATACTCGCTAAAAAAGAAACGTTGCTGATCATCAAGATAGGTGAGTTTAGGAGTAAGTCCCTGCTGACTCGCCTCAGCTTGCACCTTCAATTCATGCGGTCGATTAAGCCAAGGCTTGCGCGCTGCCTGATAAATTCGCAAAAAATAACTGGTGCCAGCTGCATCACGGACATGAAAGCTGTCGTGGCTTAAGCCCGTTTCGATGGCTGACCATTGGATAGGGCCTGCTAGCCCCGCCGCCGCCGCACACTGCGCCGGCGTCAATGGTTGGCTGATATCAGCGGTTAATTGTTGGCGACTCAAAGGCGGCTTAAGCTCCTTGTTCGGCATACAATGACGTCTCGTCAACAGGCTTTAGTAACCGGCTACGCCATAACCAATAACTAACAGCGGCTAGCACCACGTAGCCAACAAACAGCACGCTGGTGAGCACGAAGCCTTTTTCTATGTAGAGATAAATCGAAGCAATATCGATCACGACCCAATACAACCAATTTTCCAACACTTTAAATGCCAACATGAAGGTAGCGACAATCGCAAAGCAGGTGGTTGCAGCGTCTAGATAAGGCAGCGCCGCATGGGTGTAATTTGCCATCAGATAGCCCGCGGTAACGGCAGTTACTGCAGTTAACCCAATGACCAGTCCATGTCGTCGCCATGGCCAACGATGAACAGCAACTCCTTGCTGCTGTGGGCCGCCGCCCCAACGCCATTGCCAATAGCCATATAGCGCCATCACCATATAAAACACGTTGAGCGCCGACTCCATCAACAATGACACATGCCAAAACAAGATGGTGTAAATCAGCGTACTGAAGAATGCGGCCGGCCAGCACCAAAGGCTCGCCCTCATGGCAAACAACAGATAAGCGATGGCAAGTACAACCGCCACCGCTTCCCATCCGGTCATTGCCGATAATTCGCCAATAACAGTGCTAATCGTATCGGCCATTAGCGGTCAGACTTACCAAAGTTGTCTTGGTAATCCAATTCCCGCTCGCCCGGCAAGAACTTACACACAAACACGGCTTGACCAAACGCTTCATGCGCCGCCTTCATCTCTGTGCTGAGCATCGCCATCACATCATCATGTGGGCCACAAATTTGTGTCGCCAAGGCATTGGTGGTGCGTTTGATGTTGGGATAACTGGCAAGCCGTTCAATAAACCAGCTGATCGGCGTAAGGTAGTCATCCTTCAGCGGGTACATTGAAATATCAACGGTTAACATACCCAACTCCTAGTCCAGATCTACGGTTAACGTCAAACCAATTTGACGCGGATCGCCGTAGCGGATGTATTGTTTAGCGGCCCAGTCCTGATCAGGCTCATTTCCAAAGTAAAAGCCTCGTACGCCGTATTCTTCATCCGTCAGGTTACGCCCCCAAATGGCTACGCTCCAGTGCTCCGTTTCATAACCCGCGCGCGCGTTAAATAGGATGTAGTCATCGCTTTTTGAATTATGGGAGTCAGAATAATAAAACTCGCCTTTACCATTGGCATTGGCGTTAATGAACCAGCCCTGCGGTAGCAAATAGGTTGCCCCTAAACTGTACGTGGTACTTGGTGCATGAGCCAAGTCGCGGCCACTGAGATCAATGGTTTCATCTTCATCTGCTTGGTATTCATAGTCATCATACTCAGCATCAAGCAAGCCTAAGCTACCATAAACGATGAGTTCATCCGTTGCTTGCCAGTTGAGGTCCCACTCCAAACCATAACTGGTCGAGCTGGTGGCATTGGTGGTAAATAGCCAGAAATCACCTGAGCCAACTTCTTGTCGCGAACCTTCTACTTGCTGATCTTGGCGATCCATGTAAAACACCGCCACGTTGCTGATCAGCGCATTATTTAATAACAAGCTTTTTAAGCCAATTTCGTAGTTGTAGAGGGTTTCTTTGTCGAACTCTTTTTCTTCAGCAAGATCGTCAGGCAAGGCCATATTAAAGCCACCCGCTTTATAACCGCGAGCCGCTTTGAGGTAGCCTTGGTGCTCAGCATTGAACGCCTTGTGCAAGGCAATGTGACCGCCCCACATGGTTTCTGACGGATCAAAGTCTTCGCCCGCCGAATCACTGTAGTCCGCGTCACGGTATTCAATTCGTGCCCCAACCGACAAGCTGTAGCCATCGCTAAGTTCACTGTCGAGCTGGCCGAATAAGGCTAAGTTTGTGGCTTCATATTCAGAATCAAACAATTCTCGCCAAGCCCCATAACCGTTGTAGGCCTGATCCACAGTCAAATCGTTCGACTCATCGAGGTTCATTGCATACATGCCCACCAGCCAGTGGCTGCTGTCGTTAAAAATTCGACCTTGCTCAGTCGAGCTTAACCGCACTTCTTGAGTCCAAGTTTCACGATTACCTTTTTTGTCCCACCAGTAATCATAGATACAAGGCTCGGAATCAACGACATTCCAAGCATCATCGTAAATTGCGCACTCTTTGCTAGCCCAATAGTCAGGATTAGCCCAATCACCATCATATGCATGGCGATGATCACTATCGGCATAACTGGTAATGCTGGTGACATCAAAGGACGTCGCATGGCGGAACGTCATTTTCAGGGAAGCGGCATTGGTCGTTTGAGAATCTTCACCCGGCTTATCAGACAAGGTGTCAAAGCCATTATTGTCGAGTGTCCAAGCGTCGTAGCCGTTGTCAAAATCGGCTCGCAACACAGTCAGGTCAATCGTGGTGTTTTCATTGGTTAGCCAACGAAATTTAGCGCGCGCCGTTAATTCGTCGCGTTCGTTGGTGTCGTCTTTGCCAAGGTATTTGTTATCACGATAGCCGTTTTGCTGTTGCTGCTGCACCGCCACACGGTACTGTAGCGAACCACTGTCGTTAATCGCGCCTGAGCTATAGCCGGCAAATTCACGTAAGTCATCGTCTCCAACTGACAACTTCATGCCATGTTCGGCCACATCCGTTGGGTCTTTCGTTTTAATGTAGATAAGACCGGCCAACGCATTGGCTCCGTACTTGGTGCCTTGAGGGCCGCGTAGGACTTCCACCTGCTCAACATCGAACATGCTGGCTGTCATACCCAAGCCCGACAAATCGATGTCATCAACAATAAAGCCAACCGACGAGTTAGGCGCGCCTTGATATTCGGCCTGCTCACCAACACCACGTATTTGGAAATAACGAGGTCGAGAAGTACCACCAGCCCAGTTGAGGTTAGCGATGCTATTCAGTACATCTTCAAAATGGTTGGCGCCTTCATCTTCCAATTGCATCGCATCAATCACACTAATGCTGCCCGGCAATTGCTCAATCGCACTACCACGGAAGTCAGAGTGCACCACAATGTGCTCGGCGGTTTGTTGTTGATCAGCTTGAACGGGCAGGCTTAACGCTGCGGTTACAGCAAGCACCAAGTGCTTGGTTTTGAGTTGTTGGCTTAGGTGTGTCATAGGATCTCATTATAATTTTGGAGATCCAGTCGGTAGTTTGCACGCCAGCGGTTTTAGCCGTCATAGCGTTGATGAGAAAGTGCGCGACAACAATGTCAAATTCACAGCCATTCCTCCGCCGGTACCAACCGGATCAGGTTCGAAGGGTTCATCTTTTGATGTCTCAGTTGGCTGATTTAATCCATTAAATCATCGCAACGCCCCTTGGCTTCAGCACAAATCGAATCGGAAGCGCATGCCTCGCCGCTCGAATTTGCTGATGGCGGAAGTATACCTGCTCTGTTAATGAGATTCACTTGCTTTAACTTCTGAGTAACAAAGATGACCTGCGAATTTGAGCCGTAAGGTTGGCAAGACTTCCCCTTTTTATAATTTGAGCGTACACTTGTTCGCTCAAATTAGAGAGGCCGCTATGTCGTATGCTCCGTCTTATTCTGCCACCGAAGAGTGGCTCAACAGCCTGACCCATTTAATTGGTTTCGGCCTGAGTATTGCTGCGTTGGTTTTAATGCTCATGGTCTCCATTGAGCAACAAGATACTTGGCGGATCGTTGCCAGCAGCATTTACGGTGCATCGCTAATCTTGCTATTCGGCGCTTCCTCTTGCTATCACGCGGCGCCCTGGCCGCGGCTCAAAAAACATCTAAAAGCACTGGATCATTGTGCAATTTATATTTTAATCGCCGGCTCTTACACCCCGTTCATGTTGGTCAGTATTCGCGACTCCATGGGCTGGTGGGTATTTAGTATTGTCTGGGCCATGGCAGCAATTGGTATCACCTTAAAATTAGGCTGGCCCCACCGATTTAAAGCGTTACGGGTGATTAGCTATTTGGTGATGGGCTGGCTCGTCGTTGTGGCACTCAATCCGTTATCAGCGGCGATTGGCGACGCAGGAATGTGGTGGCTGTCAGCAGGCGGGCTTTGCTATAGCGTTGGCGTGGTATTTTATCTGATGAAGAAGCTGCCGTTTACCCACGCCATTTGGCATGTTTTTGTAGTCGCTGGCGGTATTTGCCACTTCTTTGCGGTGTGGTGGCATGTGTTACCACCCATTGAATTTGGCTTGTTGGCGAATCAATGAGTCGGTTGAAGGGCGGTTAGCCGACCATCGAATAAATGAGTTGCAACACCAATGAAATCCCCACAAGTGGCAAAATCCATTTGCTGAGAGATTGCATTTGCGACATCGAGCGTTCTTTGCCAACTCGCTCAGTCAACTTGACCACCACAAATAAGCATATCGCCAGAACGGCTAAGATTTTCAGTAATGCCATCAGCTGTTCCTTTGGTTGTCTAACGTTACCAGCATAAACCGTACGTTCAGTCGGTCAGCCAAGGCATGTCCGGTAGTAGCGCTAAATTAGCACTGTACCTCGCCAAATTGAATGATTCACCTTGCTCTGCAATTGCTGAGAGTTCTAAGGTCAGAGCACACGCAATCAATTCCAACGCCTCTTCTTTATCATGGCCTGTCATCATCAATCGCATTTGGGTTTCTTTAACGACCAGAGGTTCACCATCCGCTAATTGGTTTTCAACCACTTGAAGTACATCGTCACCAGAAAATTGTTCTGTCACCGTACTGCCTGTAAATGTCTTGAATTAATGCTGCAAGTCTGCGCTTTTTGTCTACCAAATACCACCTTATTCATATGGTTTAAAGCACCAAGATTATGCAACTTGAGCGATTGATGACTTTTCTAATATATGCACTTAACACTCGCACCAAGTTAGTGCCACCACGCATTGTTGTATTGCAAATGCAACTTATAGCGCATTCATCAAAATCGAACATAAAAACAATAAGCGACTGTTTTATATAAACTTAATTGCATCACCAGATCCATGGCACAGACCCTGCATTAACAAGATCATAACAAAAAACACCAGACCGAGAACATCATGACCGACGTTGCCCTAGCCAAAGCAGCGCCTTTAGCGACTCGAAAAGATTCCCTTGCGGATTCAAAAGAGCCGGTTGGAACTTATGATCCAACCGAGGCTCAACTTGCGCGTCGTGTTCTGATTATTGGTGCCGGCCCCGCCGGTGTTCGGTTTGCACATGAGTTGCTCAAACGTGAACCCAATGCCGAGGTCACCCTATTCGGCAACGAACCTTACGCCCCCTACAATCGCGTGCTGCTATCAGCACTTCTGGCCGGTGATGCCAGCTATCACGATATTCAAACTGCATTGCCGGATGAGCAAAAGCACCCCGGCTTTCGTCAGCTCGTAGCCACAATTACTCATATTGACCACGAACAAAAAGTCGTCACCGACAATCAGGGCATCCGCTATAACTATGATCAGCTGGTATTGGCGACCGGCTCGCGCCCGCACGTGCCAAACATTCCGGGCGTTCAACAAACCGGTGTGTATACCTTTCGCAACCTAAAAGATACCGAAGCCTTGTCCGCGCGCGCTTCGCGCTGCCGACACGTTGTTGTGGTAGGCGGCGGTCTACTCGGTTTAGAAGCTGCGCGCGGCATGCTCAAATTCAATACCAAGGTCACCTTGGTACAACAAGCTACTCGCTTGATGAATCGCCAGCTTGATGACGATGCCGCTAGCCGTTTGCGCCAAAAAGTAGAAGCGCTCGGCATTGAAGTGGTTACAGAGTCCGGTGTGCGTGAAGTGCTCGGCGAACAAGGCCGGGTGACTGGCGTAACAACCCGCAGTGGCGACCATATTGAATGCGATACCGTATTGCTGTGCACCGGCGTGTCACCCAATACGCGGCTGGCTTTATACGCCAACATCAAAGTTGCACGCGCCATTGTGGTCAATGATCAGTTACAAACCAGCGTTGCCGATGTGTATGCCATTGGTGAATGCAGCGAACACCAAGGCCAGGTTTATGGTCTGGTCAACCCTGGATTCGAGCAAGCCGCCATTGCCGCAGATGTTATTTGTGGCGGCGCATCGGCTTATCTGGGTTCGCTGGAAGTGTCGCGACTGAAAGTGGTTGGCGAGCAAGTTTGTTCGATGGGCGAGGTTGCAGAGTTGCCTAGTCGGCCGTTTCAATCAGAGTTGGTTTATCGCAACAAATCGCAAGGAATTTACCGCAAGATTGTCATCTACAAAGGCAAACTCATCGGTGCGGTCGGCATTGGCGAATGGCCAGAAGCACGCCGAATCCAAGAAGCATTCAAGCAGCAGCGCAGCATCTCAAAATGGCAACAAATGTGGTTTCGTCTCGGTGGCAAGTTGTGGTCTGACGATAGCGAGGGCGACATAAAAGCATGGCCAGCCGACGCGGTTGTTTGTCAGTGCAACAACATTAACCAAGGACAACTGCTTGAAGCCATTGCCGAAGGCGCTGGCTCGGTTACAGAACTACAGCAAGCCACATCGGCCGGCACGGTTTGTGGCTCGTGTAAGCCGCTGTTAACACAGCTTATTGGCAGCGCCGAACCGGCAGCCAAAGAAACCGGTTGGCTAACGATGTTAACCATGTCGTTAGTCGCCGTATTGGTGGTATGCGCCATGGCATTTACCCCAGCATTAAGTGTGGCCGACTCGGTACTTGAACGCGGCTGGTTTGAAGGGATTTGGAACGATAAATTCTGGAAGCAAGTTACCGGATTCACCTTACTTGGCCTGACTGTCATCGGTCTTGTCATGTCGTTACGCAAGCGTCTCGGCTGGACCAAACTCGGCAATTTTGGTTATTGGCGTGTTCTACACGGCGTGCTGGGCGCTGCCTGTGCTGGCATGCTCATCGTCCATACCGGCTTTCATCTGGGGGCCAATTTAAATCAATTACTGATGTTCAATTTTCTTGCGGTATTGGTGCTTGGCGCCAGCGCCGGCGCCGTGGTGGCGTTCAGCCACAAGTTTAATCCGATGAAAACCACAGCGATTCGTAAGTTTTGGACTTGGCTTCACACCCTAGTAGCTTGGCCTCTGCCGATCTTGCTGAGTATTCATATTTTAACGGTGTATTACTTCTGATGAGCATGAAAAAGTTGTTGTGGCCAATTTGGATCCTGCTCACCCTAGCGATTGGTGGCTACTACGCCTTTGTAATTTTTGCCAGCGACGATAAAGCCGAGCTGCTGATTGGCGAAGCAACCCATGGTCATTACCAAATTGAGATGGCCTGCGACAGCTGCCACACCGAAGCGTTTGGCGGCACCGAAATTCTGCAAAATGCCTGTACCAGCTGCCATGCCGACGAATTAGAAGACGCCCACGACTCCCATCCTAAAAAGAAATTTACTGATCCGCGCGAAGCCTATCGTTTAGAAATAATCGACGCGCGCTATTGTGTCAGCTGCCATACAGAGCATCAGGCCGAACAAACTCGCGCCATGGGCGTGACCTTACCTGACGATTATTGCTGGCACTGCCACCAAGAAGTAGGTGAAGAACGCGAAAGCCATAAAGATTTGCCATTCGATAGCTGCGCCTCAGCGGGCTGCCATAACTTCCACGACAACCGTGCTTTGTTCGAAGATTTTCTGGTCAACAACGCCAATCAACCTTGGCTATTAGAGGAAAATGGCGTATCACCGTCGCTCGATATTCGTAATGCCGCCAAACTTTACGCCAATCGAGAAGTGGCCATTGATCCGCAACAAGATGCGCAGTACATGGCCAACCATCCAACCGAAACCGAACATTGGCAAGATACCGCCCATGCCAATGCAGGTATTAGCTGTACCGGCTGCCATGCACCGACCGGCGAAGCGCAAACGCCAACAGATGAAAACTGGATTACCAAGCCTGGTATTGAAGTTTGCGCGTCATGCCACCAGCCGGAATTTGATGGTTTTAGTTCGGGTAAACACGGCATGCGATTAGCTGCTGGCGCTCTGTCTGCAGACGGTACAGCCGCCGCTATTAGCCCAGCGGACGTTCAGTCGCACTTAGATTTTGACCCAAACAACCTGCATTTACAGCAAGGCTGTAATTCGTGCCACCAGCCACACCAATATGACACCACATTCGCGGCCACCGAAGCATGCTTAACCTGTCACCAAGATGAGCACTCGCTCGCCTTTGAAGGCTCCCCACATGGCGAACTTTGGCAACAAGCACAAGCGGGCGATATCGCCGTTGAACAAGCCGTTAGCTGTGCGAGTTGTCACATGCCTCGAGTCGCCAAGAAAAAGCGTGGCGAGCAAGTGGTCAGCGTGCAGCACAACCAAAACTATTACCTAAGACCGAACGAGAAAATGATTCGTCCGGTGTGCATGCAATGTCACTCATTAGAGTTTTCCATTGATGCATTGGCAGACCCCGATTTAATCAGAACGAATTTCGCTGATAAACCTGGCATCCACATAAAATCCATCGACTGGGCACTAAAGAGAGCAAATCAATAACAGCCAATACAACCAGTCATTTTAATTTAATTACGTATGTTCAAAAGGGCAGAGAGATGATCAAAAAAGTAATCGCAACAGTAGCATTAGCTGCAACCGCCGCTACCTTGATCGGCTGTGGTGA
Organism: Neiella holothuriorum; assembly: GCF_019457915.1. Classification (GTDB taxonomy): domain Bacteria; phylum Pseudomonadota; class Gammaproteobacteria; order Enterobacterales; family Neiellaceae; genus Neiella; species Neiella holothuriorum. The sequence goes on along the minus strand of NZ_JAHZSS010000024.1, from coordinate 31,852 downwards.
AGAAAAAGAAGCAGGCATCGATCCGAAAATCTACACCGATTCCTTGTTCGCAGTGATGAAAGCCGACCGTACCAATTACACCAAGCTTATTATTAAGCGCTTAGGTCCAGCCGGTGCTGGCGCCATTAAGCCAGATGAGCACTGGAAAGAATATGAAAATGGTGCCTTGTTGCCAGCACAGATGTTCCGCGCGGGTGCCGAAGCCGTTGCCGAAATGACCGATGATTTCACTTATTCACTGCAATCGATTTGGCCAATTAACAGCCAAAACGCACCGAAATCGCCAGTAGAGAAAGAAGGTCTGGAGTTTATTTCTGCTAACCCAGGAGAGAACTTCTATGGCAAAGAAACCTTAGGTGATGTCACTTATTTCACCGCGGTTTATCCAGACGTTGCGGTATCCGACGCCTGTACTTCCTGCCACAACGAACACAAAGATTCACCACGTACCGATTTTAAAGTGGGAGAAGTGATGGGTGGCGTTGTGATTCGCGTGCCGCTTTAACGTCAGGCAAAACGCTTAGGCAAACAATGCGTAACCCAAAGGAGACGTCATGATGATGACTCGTAACGCAAAACCAAAAGCACTTCGACCGTTTGCCGCCTATGCCACTGCCCTCGCGGCAGTGGCATTACTGGCTGCTTGCTCAGAAAAACCACCAGAGCCTTCAGCCGGCGAGCTGGTATTTAAGGGCACTTGTAAGGTCTGCCACGCACAAGGCATTAACGGCGCTCCGATCGTCGGTAACAAGAAAATGTGGGGGCCTCGCTTAGAGCAAGGTATTCCAACGTTAGTAGAACATGCCAGTAATGGTTACGGCTTAATGCCCGCCAAAGGTGGCAATACCGAACTCACCACAGAGCAAATCACTGCTGCGGTGGAGTACATGGTTGGCCAAGTCCAATAGTCAGCCAAGAGTAATAATTAAAGGAAATCAATATGTTTGGATTATTTAAAAAGAAAGAAGAAGCAGCAGTGTCGCCAGAAGAAAAAGCCGCGTCGGTGTTTGACAAGCTAGGTGGCGCGCCCGCCATTGATGCCGCCGTTGATATTTTCTACCGTAAAGTGTTGGCCGATGATCGGATCAGCCAGTTCTTTGATACCATCGACATGGAAGCTCAACACGTCAAACAAAAAGCGTTTTTGACCATGGCATTTGGCGGCCCGAATAACTATTCAGGTAAGGACATGCGTGCAGCGCATAAAGGAATGAATTTGACCGAAGTACACTTTAACGCGGTAGCAGAGCACTTGGTGGGCACGCTACAAGAACTTGGTGTTGGCCAAGAAGACATTGATAGTGTGGTGACTATTGCCGTTAGTGTGAAAGATGATGTCCTCAATCAGTAGTTGGCTAACAAAGCGCTTGCCCTCTAAGCGCGCTAAAACCATTGAGTTTGCTGGCAGCACCACATCGTTGCAAGAAAACGAGTCGGTACTTGATGGCCTGCTTCGGGCGGGTCATCAAATACCTTATGGCTGTCGAGGCGGCAGCTGCCAAAGCTGCATGATGCAATGCACCCAAGGTGACATTCCAGCGCCAGCACAGCAAGGACTCACCGCGGCTCAGAAAGAGCTTGGTTACTTTCTTGCCTGCAGCTGCACCCCCCAAAGTGCCATGGCCGTTGCGCTTAAGCCGCCGGCAGAAAAAGTGATTGCTCCGATTATCGACAAACAACAACTGAATGATGATGTCGTGCAATTGCGAGTGAAGGCCGAATTGGCGTATCGCGCGGGGCAATTTGTGAAGTTATTCCGCAATGGCGTTGTATCGCGCAGCTACTCGCTCGCTAGCGTTGCTGGCATTGATGACTACTTAGAGTTTCATATTAAGCGTGTTGAAGGCGGCAAGTTTAGCACTTGGGCTTATGACGAATTAGCCATCGGCGATGAAATCGCGTTAGAAGGGCCAAGTGGCGAATGTTTTTATAGCGTCACAGATCCGCAGCAACCCATGCTATTGGCAGGCTTAGGCACAGGACTTGCGCCATTGTACGGCATTGTTCGTGATGCCCTGCTCAACCATCAACACCAAGGGCCTATTCAGTTGGTTATTGGGGCTCGCACCAGTGAGCAACTCTATTTGTTGTCTGAATTGCAAGCGCTGGCATCCAGCCACAGTAACTTAACGGTACATTGTATTGCCCAACATGTAACTGCCGCGCCACGCCCTATTGAGCAGGCCAATATTTATGAGTTTTGCCAACAATTAGTACCCGACTGCAAAGGCTACAAAGTGTTTTTATGCGGCGCTGATTCGTTCGTCAAAAAGCTCAAAAAGCAATGCTTTCTGGCTGGCGCTAACATGGCAGATATTTCGGCAGATGCGTTTGTTGCAAACGGCTAGCCATTGCTACGTTAAGGTGCGGGTCCAGCAATTTCAGGGGGGCTAGCAATCGGCCATGAAATGTCGATAAGCCATATTGGCGGCGCACATACTCGGCAAATCCAGCACCAACAACAGCGCTAACAACAGTAAACCCTGCCGACGCAATGAACAGTACCCACGCAGATTACGCCGAAAATAACACGCCAATTAAAGCAAGTAATCGCATCGGAGAGGCAGCAATTGCCAATCACGGAGAGATTTGAACCAAGCTATCCCTCGAATGATGCTCATCCCCTTATCCTATTTGAATACCGACTGAATTAACGCTTCACTCAATTGGTAACTCAGGGTTAGCGCCCCAATCGGCCCATGAACCATCATACAAACACAGATTTTGATACCCAGCTACGGCGGCCGCTAGCAACACAATGCATGCCGTTATGCCAGAGCCACACGAGCCAATAAGCCGAGTGGAAGGATCTGCCACGCGCTCAGCTAGCAGCGCGGCAAGCTCATCAACGGGCTTGTATTGGCGTTGCTCTAATAACATTGCAAACGGTAAATTCAGCGCGCCGGGAATATGGCCAGAGCGCAGTCCCGCGCGAGGCTCCGCTTGCTGACCGTTAAAGCGGCCTGCGGCGCGGGCGTCAACAACGGCAACGTCCGGCGAGTGAAGTTGCGCCAGCAACTGTTGCGCATCACATACGCACTGAGGTTGGTAATTGGCAAGCAACGTGCCTTCACCAGAGCCGACATTGTATGTAGTTTGGCTGGAGCGATTATCCGCAAGCCAGCGGGGTAAGCCACCATCGAGCACATAGACGTTGCTAACCCCCATGACTCGAAATAGCCACCAAGCACGTGGGGCACTGTATACCCCCTGATTGTCATACAGCACAACTATCGAGTCAGTGTTAAGACCCGCCAGTTTTGCAAACGCGTTGAACTGCTCTGGCGTGGGCAGCGCATGAAGCTGGGTAGAATCCAAATCGCATAATGCGCCTTCCAAATCCATTTTTTGGGCGCCGGGAATCACCGTCAACGATTGGTATTCCAAGGGCTCAATACCAACCACTTTAGTCATACTGGCATCAAACAGGCGTAAATTATGATCGTCTAAATGATCGTTGAGCCATTGAGTTGAAACGAGTGGTGATGGCATATGAGCTCCAGTTTGCTGTCATTTAAAAACGGCTTACCACACTAAAATTGGCTATTTGACGGGCATTTGGTGCACCACACGCTGTGGAAATGGGATCTGCACTTGGGCTTGTTGTAAACTATCGAGCACCGCTTTGTTGATGGCATATTTGCGTTCAAAAAAGCTCAGGCTCGGCACCCACACGCGGTAGCCAATGACAATCGCGCTATCATCAAATCGGTCGATACCAACATTTGTAGCAACTTTTTGGTGCTCATCATTGCTAGTCTCATCATCCTCACGATTCAGATCTTGGCAAACCGTTTCAATCGCTTGCTGAACAACCGCTATGGCTTTTTCCATATCGCTGTCGTAGGCAACACCAACTTCCGATTCAATGACACGATAGGCACTGGAGTTGTGCACAATCTCGCCGACGATATGCTTATTGGGGATCAGAATTTCTTCGCCGTCTTCATTCTCTAATAACGTGTGGGCGAGCTTAATGTCCTTCACCACACCATGGACGCCCTGAACTCGAATGGTATTGCCGATAGTAAATAAACGCGTCAGGATGATCGTCAAACCGGCGGCGTAATTAGATAGCAGCCCCTGAAAGGCCAAGCCAGCACCCAGAGAAGCGGCACCAATGGCAGCCACAAACGGCGTGATGGCAATCCCCACCTGATTCAACGTCATCACTACAACGATGGTGATGACAATGATTTTCACCATGTTGGCGAGAAAATTCGCCAAAGTGACATCAACATTGTGGCGCAAACACAGGCCGTTCACCCAGTTCGCAATGCTCTTGGCAAGCCACAAGCCAATTAGCAATAAAACGATCGCACCTAGCAGCTGGAAGCTATATGTGACCAAAAATTCTGTAATTAGCTCATAGTACTTTTCAACATCAGCGATATTTTCTTGCATCGAGGTAAACGCTCCGGCAAACGGCAGGTACAAACAAAGGTAAAGCGAAATCACTTTACATCACAGATATTAGCTTAAAAGTTAGTAGCTTGCGTTACCAGCACAATAACTATGATCGGCCTCGCTAAAGTCATTAAAGCCGTTAAGATGGGAACCAACCTAAGGTTTTAGCATCGAATACTTTGCGCGAATGCGCCGACACATCAACAACGTAAATGTATCAATGGCGTTGTTCGCCAACTCACAGCCAAGGAGCCACTGTTGGATTCAGTTACTCAAATCGCCCTAGGCGCTGCCGTTGGCGGTGTGATTGGTCACAAACAACTGGGTTGGCGTGCTTATGCGCTAGGCGCTGCGCTTGGTACTTTGCCTGATCTGGACGTGCTGGTTCAATACGACAATGCGGTAGACAACGTTACTCGCCATCGCGGTTTTAGTCATTCGTTGTTCGTGCTCACCGCTCTATCGCCGGTGTTAGCGTGGCTTATTCAACGCTACCGTCATTGGCAACAATACAAGGTCAGTTTTTGGCGAATGTTGTTGCTGTGCTGGTTATGCTTGATTACTCACCCGTTGTTAGATGCCTTCACGAGTTATGGCACTCAATTGCTGTGGCCGTTGCAGCCACCGCCCACGAGTTGGTCGAGTATTTTCATCATCGATCCACTCTACACCTTGCCACTGTTGATTGGCGTAGGCTTTGCCATGTATTGGCGAACCGCCAAACAACCTCATCGCGGTTATTGGCCGAATGTTATTGGGCTAAGCGTTGCCAGCCTCTATTTAGCAATGAGCTTTGGCTTGGCACAACACATGCGAAGTGCAGGTCAACAGTCCACTCAAGCGCAACAGCTAGATGGCCAACTGTTTGTCAGCCCAACACCGTTTAACATTGCTCTGTGGCGAATCGTATTAGTCACTGAAAACGATTGGTACAGCGCCTATGTCAGTCTGTTTGATGATGATGCTTCGCCACAGTTTCATCATGGCGGCAAACTGAATCATCAACTTGGAAATGGCTTAGCGGACGTTGAGCGACTGGCTTGGTTTACCAACGGTTTTTATCACATCAACATCGAAGACGATCAATTGGTTGTGACCGATCTGCGCCTCGGCGTTGAGCCCATCATGCCGTTTCGTTTTGTCGTCGCACAACAACAAGGCGATCACTGGCAGCCCATCAAATCAGAGCAATTACCAACAAAGCGGCCGCGAGGCGATCAGTTAACTTGGTTGTGGCAACGTCTTCGAGGGCAAACGAACGAGGCACCAGCCGCCATTGATTATCAGCTACAGGATTAATGGGCCGCATGCTAATGCTTACAGCCTAATGCTTGAAGCAATTCAGGGCTAAGCTCGCTACGGTGATTGCTAGCAATATGCTGATACGTGCCATCAGCACGCATGGCCGCCAGCTGCAGATTGAAGTGTTCGATAATCGTTTGGTGTGCCGGATTGTCTTTCGACAACATGATGTGCACCGAGCGCACATCCAATGCCGGCACCAGCGCGGTGACTTGGTCTTGCCATTCGGGATGATGCTGTTCAATAAGGTGGGCCACATGCTGTTTTTCACAGGCGAATAAATCTATTCGCTTGGATATAAGCTTACTTAAATTCTGCAACTGACTGGTTACCTCTTGTTTGTCGAGGTAGTCAGCATGGTCGAATGCTTCAGAGATAGATGCGCCGCGCATCACGCCAATCTTGTAGCCGCGAAGATCATGCAGAGAATCAAATGACACGGGCTCATCCGCTCGGCCAAACAATGACAACTCGACGTCAACAACTGGATCAGAATAGTAGAATTTATTCTGACGCTCAGCGGTTAATAGCGCTCCTAAGATGCCATTAATATCGTTGTGCTCAGCCATTTGTATCGCGCGCTCAAATGGCGCGAATTTGACATCCAGCGAGTAGCCAGCACGAGCCAGTGCCTCACGAACAATTTCAGAGTAATAGCCCTGACCAGCGCTCTGCTCTGAAAAGTGAGGTGGAAATTCTGGCGTTGCGAGAACCACCGGCATACCTTCGGCACACACCAACCAAGGCGCAAGCAACAACATCCAGAAGATGCTTCCGATGACGGTCAGATTCCCCAACTTATTCACTGCTAAGTGCTCTTTAAACCAATATAAATAATGACTAATTAAGCTTGTAGACGTGGCCATCTTTCATCACGAAAGTCACCTGCTCTAGCTGCTTAATCTGCTCTAATGGGTCCTCGTCTACGGCAATTAAATCAGCCAACTTACCCACTTCAATGGAGCCCAGTTCATCATCAATACGCAACAGCTTTGCGGCATTCATGGTGGCACTTTCAATCGCATCCATGGGTGTCATGCCAGCTTCAACCATGTAGCCAAACTCACGACCGTTCAAGCCATGAGGGAACACACCGGCGTCGGTACCAAAGGCGATTTTGACGCCTTTTTTATAGGCTTTCTCAAAGGTTTGCTGAATTTGAGGCCCAACTGCAGCTGCTTTGGGTTGCACAATGGCTGGATAATAACCGTCAACGGCAGCTTTTTCGGCCACCCACTTGCCCGCGGTAATGGTCGGCACGTACCAAGTGCCGTGCTTGCGCATTAACTTAATGGCTTCATTGTCCATATAGGTGCCATGCTCTACCGAATCGACTCCCGCTCGAATGGCGCGCTTCATGCCTTCGGCGCCATGCGCATGGACCGCGACAACAAAGTTATAATCTTTGGCTGCGGCCATAATGGCTTCGAGTTCATCGTCGGTGAATTGAGGGTTTTCACCGCTTTTTGCCAAACTAAGCACGCCTCCGGTCACCGTTAGCTTAATCACATCAACACCATCTTTGTAATGTTGGCGAATCGCTTTATAAGCATCTTCAGGGCTGTTAATCACCCCTTGTTTGGGGCCCGGATCGCCTTGCCATACTTGATTGAAGCCATTCGTCGGATCAGCATGACCACCGGTCGTCGCAATGCTTTTACCAGCCGTGTAAACCCGAGGGCCGACAACCCAGCCTTTGCTAATTGCATCGCGCAAACTGGTGGTTAAACCGGGAGAAAACTCGCCTAAATCACGTACAGTGGTAAAACCCGCCAGCAAGGTGTCTTTGGCATAACCGACCGACCGAAAAGCATAGTCAGGCGGATTCAAGGTGAACTTTTCACGGTAATAGGCGGGGGTGATTTCGCCAGATAGATGGGTGTGCATATCCATCAATCCGGGCAAGACAGTTTTGGCTTTTAGATCGAGTAGTTGCTCGTCATCGGTCGGGCTTACATAACCCGATTCAACCGCAGTAATGCGATTGCCTTCAATGCGAATGGAAACTTGCTGCTTAGGTTTGGCGCCGGTGCCATCAATCAGTTGGCCGGCATGGATCAAATAGTTATCAGCGTGAGCGGATGAAATCGTGAACAGAACGGCCGCCGCCGCGAGTACTATTGTTGCGCGCATTGCAGAGTTTCCTTGTGTCAGGCAATTATGAAACTAGCCTACCGCCAATACGAGCGCCTGAACAAGGTTCACCAAGCGAACGCTGACTTAGATCATGGTTTCATAGAGTTGCTGCCGGCTATCGCCCATGCAGCGGTGTACTTCAATAGAGATATGTACCAAACCACTATTTTGCGGCAGGCGTTCCTTATAGGCCTGTGGCGGTAACGGATCATGTGCAACCACAGACAACACCAAAGCATAACGATTGGGGCCAATCACCCACAGATGCAAATCGGCTACTTTGCTATCTCCATCTTCTTCAATCGAACTTTGGACTTTATTGCGCAAGGTTTCATCGCCTTGGCAATCGAGCAATACGGAGCTAGTTGCACGAATTAATCCGACTGACCACCACGCCACCAGCAAGGCGCCAACGATCCCCATGATTGGGTCCATCCAAGTAAAGCCAAACCACTTGGCAGCCAACAGTGCAACAATCGCGAGTACCGAGGTCAGCGCATCAGCCATCACATGTAGATAGGCGGATTTAAGGTTGTGATCATGTTTATGGCCATGATCGTGGTGTTCGTGATGTGAGTGGTCATCAGAAGAGTGGCTGTGATGATGGTGATCATGTCCGTGTGAGTGGTCATGTCCGTGAGAATGGTCATGCCCATGTTCGCCTAAGATCCACACACATAGACCATTAACGACTAAACCTAGCACCGCTACAGCAATGGCTTCGTTGTACAGAATCGCTGTTGGATTCAATAAACGGTCAATGCTTTCCCACGCCATCATCAGAGCAAATAGCGCCAATAAAATTGCCCCAGCAAAGCCACCGAGCGCGTTCACCTTGCCAGTGCCAAAACTATAGCGCGGGTCATCGGCGTGGCGACGAGCATAAATATAGGCAAATGCGGTCACGGTCAACGCAGCAGCATGAGAGCCCATATGCAAACCGTCGGCAAGTAGTGCCATCGAGCCAAATAAAATGCCAGTGGTGATTTCCACCACCATCATGACAGCGGTAATGGCAATCACGATCAAAGTTCTGGCTTCACCCGCACGCTTTTGCTTTTGGCCAAAGCTGTGGTCATGAGTCCAAGGACCGAGATCATTCGTATGCATAAAGGTTTATCCGTCTGGCAGCCGCACAGGTCATCCATAAAATGAAACGGCGACGAGCAAAAAATTTAACACTTAAAGAAGGATACTAATGCAGGATTGGAGTGTGACCAAGATCTAATTTATCTATGACGTGCAGATCGTTGACGATCATCCATCGCTAACACGGTCTTGGCAGCCGAATAACTGGCGACTAAATAAGGGACTAAATAGGTCAACCCTATCTGCCACAGCTGGCCTAAATAGACGTGACCACTCAGTAGCGACGGGCCATGATTGATCAAAACAAGTAGCGAGCCCACGACCAAAGCAATACGTACCGAGGTCGTCACAATCGACGGGCGAAGCGCAGTTAAAATGAGACGAGTCATATCGGGTAATGCCAGTGGCAGCAATTCACGTCATTTAATCACAGTTAGTCGGCAGGTGCGATGACGCAACCTGCCTTCCTCACGAACCTTACTCAGCGGGCTTACTTTGGTATTTCTCAAACCACGCCAAAATGTTGCCAATCTTGCGAATCAAATTACTTGGCTTAGCTGCAATACCATGATGCGCTTCAGCAATACGAACTAAGGCAGAATCGACCTGTTGCAGCCGTAATGCTTGATAGTACTGCTCGGTTTCGCTCATGGGGGTGCGGTAATCCACCTCTCCGGTCAGCAACATGGTAGGCGTCGTCACATTACCAACCAACGACAACGGCGAGTGTTGCCATAAGTGATCGGCAATTTCCCACGGCTTACCCGGCATCCAGTATTGCGAGAAATACGGATACATATCTGCAGTCAGCGCAAAGCTGAGCCAGTTAATAACCGGTTTAGCAACCACTGCTGCCGCAAAGCGATCAGTTTTACCGACAATCCACGCCGTTAATACGCCACCGCCAGAGCCGCCCGTAACAAACAGTTGCGACGAATCGATATAGCCTTGAGCAATAACAGTATCAACCACATCCATCAAATCTTGATAATCATCCGATGGGTAATTGTGATGAATCAGGTTGGCAAATTCTTCACCGTAGGACGAGCTTCCGCGCGGGTTAGCCCACACCACCACATAACCAGCGGCGGCCATTAGTTGCACTTCCGCACTGAAATTAGGACCGTAGGCGGCATGCGGGCCACCATGGATTTCTAGAATCAGCGGGTATTTTTTGCTGCTATCGAAATTCGGTGGCAGCGCAACCCAAGCGCCAATATCGCGCTTATCGACCGATGACTTCACCTTGATGATTTTAACCTCGGCCAAGGGTTTATGATCCAGTAAATCTTGATTTAGGTGAGTTAACTGGCGTGTTTTACCGCGCTTGGTTAGTACCGCTAGATCGGCAGGGCGTTTGGTGTCGCTTTGGCTAAACACAATATCGCCACTATCGCTCACGCGAAAATCACCTGACGTATACGGGCGGCCTAACGACTGCCCCCCCAAGCGAACATCAAGACGTTTGATATCGCCTTTCAAGCTAACAAAAGCTAGCTTACGAGTACCTTGGTCATCATAACTGACGTACAAGCCGGAGTTATCAGCAGCCCACTGATAACGATTCACCGAGCGGTCTAAATTGCCGGTTAATAGCGTTTGCTTTTTACCGTCTGGCGACATGATGGCCAAACGAGACACTTGATAACCAAGCTTGCGATCATCGACATTCAGAAATGCCAACCATTTGCCGTTCGGACTTAATGAAGGGGCGCTCTCTGGGCCGGCTTTACTGGTTAATTGGGTGAGTTCCGCAGAAGCCACATCAAGCCGATATAAATCGCTTTCTAGCGGCCGCAATTCCCAATCTTCATGGCGATCGGCAGACAGAATTAGCGCCGAAGAATCAGCCGTCCAAGCCAGAGGACCTCCGATTGGCGATTGCTCGAACGTTAACTGACGCGGCGTGCCGCCTTCGGCAGGCACCACATAAATCTGACTGAAGCCCGATTTGGCGTAACCACCATTGTTGGAGCGATATAACGTGCTGTCGATATACTGCTCAGCACCGGCCCACTTAGCGCCTTTGGGGGCTTTGGGCATATCGGTAAACAATGGTTTAGCAGGCTCAGGGGTAAACATAGTAAATGCCAACCACTTGCCGTCCGGAGACCAGACGATGGCAGACGGTGAGCGTTGCAGATTAGTAACACGCGCCGAGCGGCCCGAATCGAGCCATTTAATATAAAGCTGATTGTCCCCTTCATGGCTGGCCAAATACGCCATTTTAGAACCATCAGGAGAGAAACGCGCCATGCGATAGTTGGCTTTACCGGAGAACAATGGCTGATGATTGCTGCCATCTAAGTTCACTTGCCACAGGTTAATGCGAGTTCTGTCGGTCATGATATCCATCGACCGCCGTTCATACACCACCGCATCGCCATCAGGAGTAATTCTGGGGGCCGCCGCATATTCCAGCTCAAATAAATCGGTATAAGAAAACGACGTATTTCGCTCCGCACTGGCGGGAGCCACAATCATCGCAGAAGCGAAAAGAGCAACGCTACAGCGGGCGAGCAAACGGTTAAACCTGGCGGGGCTAAAAAAAGAACGGTGAGCAGTCGGCATGACGTCATCCTTGCTTGAGGCCAAACTGTTGTTATACCTAAGGGCAGTCCAACCTGTCCATACAATCGATGTAACCAACCATGAGCAGAGCATGCATTCGGCCCTGGTGATGGCCATTTAACCAGCAATCGAACTCCGCTTGATCCACAACAAGCAGCGCGAATCAAAGCCTCCTACAATGCCGGCCATGCAAGCAGAGCAACATTATTACACCTTCGGCCGCTACCTAAAGAAAACTTGGGGACGCAAAATCCGCAAGCTATCGCTACACGGCAGTTTTACCTGCCCGAATCGCGATGGCACGTTAGGGCGTGGCGGGTGCACCTTTTGTAATGTGTCGTCTTTTGTAGACGAACAGGCCGATGGCCAACGCATTGCCGTTCAGCTCGAACAGCGTAAACAAGAGCTAACCCGCAAAGCCGATGCTTACCTCGCCTACTTTCAGGCTTACACCAGCACTTATGGCGAAGTAGAGCAATTGCGGCGCCTTTATAATGCCGCGCTAGCTGAGCGAGATGTGATTGGCTTGAGTGTGGGCACTCGTCCAGATTGCGTACCGGATGAAGTGTTAGCGCTGCTAGCGGATTATCAGCAGCAGGGGCAAGAAGTTTGGCTAGAGCTAGGGCTACAAACCGCTCACTCCGACACCTTAAAGCGGATTAACCGCGGCCATGATTTTTCGGCTTATGCCGATGCTGTGGCGCGTGCACAAAAATTTGGCCTCAAAGTTTGTTGTCACTTGATTATGGGGCTGCCCGGCGAGCATCAAGCACATGCCGAACAGAGTTTGCAGCAGGTGTTATCGGTTGGTGTTGACGGCTTGAAATTGCATCCATTGCACATCGTATCAGGCAGTACCATGGCCAAGGCGTGGCAAGCGGGGCGCCAACAGATCATTGGGTTAGAAGAATATGCCGACATTGCCGCCAGATTGATTCAGCTAACCCCAGCAGACGTCGTATTCCATCGTATTAGCGCCCACGCCCGACCACCAACACTGTTGGCTCCTGATTGGTGTCAGGATCGCTGGTTAGCCCCTCGCCATATTTTACAACGGCTAGAGGCGCAAGGCGGCCAAGGCTGCTTAACTAACGCACCTTATTTGGCGGCTGCCGAAACAAGCGCTTAACGTCGACTACACTGTACGGGTCGCACATTGCAGGCGCTTGCTGTATCCTTCCGGCCCCTGCCATCATCGAGCCAGCTTCATCCTGTGAAGCAAACGCCATCGATCTGGTCTTCGAAGGAGATTGTTCTCCTTCAAATAATTACCTAATAAAGAGAAATGTCGCCATGCAATTTAGTGAACTGGATCTCCACCAAGCCCTACTTGATGCCGTGGCGGCAGCAGGTTATGACACCCCATCACCCATTCAGGCTCAAGCGATCCCTGCGGTTTTGGCTGGACACGATGTCATGGCGGCAGCGCAAACAGGTACAGGTAAAACCGCTGGCTTTACCCTGCCGATCTTACATAACCTCAGCAAAGGTCAACGCGCGAAGCCGAATCACATTCGTTGCCTGATCTTGACGCCAACCCGAGAGCTAGCTGCTCAGGTCAGCGCGAGCGTGTCGACTTATGGTAAAAACCTGCCCCTCTCCAGTACCGAAGTATTTGGTGGCGTTGGCATTAACCCACAAATGATGCGTTTACGCAGAGGCATTGATGTCTTGGTGGCCACACCAGGCCGCTTACTCGATTTGTTTCAGCAAAAAGCAGTCAAATTTAGTCAGTTAGAAGTATTGGTGTTAGATGAAGCCGATCGCATGTTGGACATGGGCTTTATCCACGACATTAAAAAGATCATTGCACAGTTGCCGAAAAAACGTCAGAACCTGCTGTTCTCAGCAACGTTTTCGGAAGAAATTCGACAACTTGCCAAAGGCTTAGTGCATCAGCCCGTAGAAATCTCAGTCACCCCGCGCAATAGTACTGCGACGACCGTTGCCCAATGGCTACACCCGGTCGACAAAAGTAAAAAATCAGCCGCGCTCTCTCATCTGATTAAGCACAACAACTGGCAACAGGTGTTGATTTTCACCCGTACCAAACACGGTGCAAACCGACTGACCCGCCACTTAGAAGGCCGAGGCATCGAAGCGGCCGCTATTCATGGTAATAAAAGCCAAGGGGCCCGTACCAAAGCATTGGCCGACTTTAAATCCGGTGCGATTCGAGCCTTAGTCGCCACCGACATTGCTGCCCGCGGCTTGGATATTGACCAGCTGCCGCAAGTGGTCAACTTTGATTTGCCGAACGTGGCGGAAGATTATGTTCACCGGATTGGTCGTACTGGCCGAGCAGGCGCCACCGGACAAGCCATTTCATTGGTGTCTGCCGACGAGTCGAAGCAGCTCGGTGACATTGAGTCACTGACTCAAAAGCTCATTGAGCGCAAACCACTGGCGAGTTTTGAACCCGTTCACAAGTTGCCGCCGTCGAAGTTACGGGCACCGAAGAAGCCCAAAAAACCTAAGAAGCCAAAAGCTTCTCAGACCGGTAATCAACACCAACCGAGCCAAGGCGAGCGTCATACGCCATCGCGCTCAGGCAATAACACCGGCAACAAGTCGCGTTCATCAAACGACAAATCGAGCCCTTGGAGCAATAAGCCCAAGCAACAATCGACACGACGCCCAACCAAGCCGGCAAACCGCGCGAATTAATCGTTTGCCAGCGCTTGCTGGCAAAGATCATCAATGGCTTGAGCCATCGTTGGTTCCACATCAAACTGGTTTTGCAGATGCCGCAAGATCGCCAATGCCGATTGCGCATTGCGGTTGTATCCTTGTGCCATTTGCAACAGCCAGTGATTCGAATGCTGGTGTCGCATTTCAAATCGTCGCTCCAAACTAAAGGGATCCGCTGGCGGGCTGCTGTCATTCGCTTGGCGTTGCTCAGTCAACTCAATGATCCGGTCGAGGGCATAGACCTGCACAAAACGCATGGCCGATAACCGTTCGCCACGCACATCCCGCTGCATTCCCACAAGCAAATTGGTTAATGCCTCTCCCACTAACCACTCAGCTGACGACATGGTGGGCTGCGGTAATGGCTGTTTCGGTTCAAGCATCGATGGGTCAATTGCTGGCCGATGCCAAATGACTTGGCCCGGCGCATAAGTCACCGATGCCAACTCGGCGAGTTCAAACACCGCAAACTCACAAAACACGCCATCGGCATACAAGGCTTTGCAACCATCGGCCGTATTGGCAAACCGATAAGCCAGCGGCGCGGGATCTGATAGCCAGCTCATATCTGATAACAATTGATGCTTTTTGCCGGGCGCGGCAATAACAAAAAAGTCGAGGTCGGAATATTGATCTAAGCGTTCGCGTTCTAAACCAACGGATCCCAAACCCAGTAAGGCTACGGCTGATGGCCGTTTAGCGAGCGCTTCGGCGATTTGCTGCAGACGAGATAGCAACAATGCAACCTGAGGCATATCAATCCCCTATACCAACGAGAGAAAGTGATAAGAATAGGCGCAAATTGCGGTGCAATGATTACATCAAACGAATGATGTCAGTTTTTTTAACGCCTTGGCCTAGCCCCATATCTTCGAGCGGCGAGAAGATGTCTTGAACGATGGATTGAAGTGGAATACCAGCAAAGAGTACGGCATAAACCTCGCCGTTTTTCAGCAGCGGGAAATAGCAGGCGATATAGCTCTGACCGAATAACGTGACTCGGTTGCTGAATTCATGCCCTTCGAGCAGTTGTTGATAACCGGCATGGCTCTCACCCAAAAACGAGCCGATGGCTCGCGTGCCGTCGCCCTTATTGAGGGTCGTTGCAACGCGCACAAAGTCACTACCTTCGCGTACAAATACAGTGGCATGGCTACCGGTTGCTTCTAAGAAGCGGTCGACCATTTCAATATTGGCGCTAACGGGCACACCGTTAATCAGCAATTGATTTACTTCAACGCCATCAACCAACTCTCGACGTTGGCTTGGTGATAGGTTCACCAACTCATGCTCGCGCCAGCCTGTTAGTTGCTCACGCACAGTATCTAGCGTTGTGGCATAGGCTAACGCATGCTCAGCGCTACCTTGGCCCGGAACTGGACACGCCTTGCCGTTATCGCTGCTATTGGAAGATAAATGGAATTGATGAAACGTCATGCCGGCAGTGGCAACAGTACACAGCATAATCAACGCTAAAAGCCCGAGCTTAAGCTGTTGTAAACTGGTTAGCTGTAAAATCTGTTGAACCATCACCGAACCACAATAAAAGAAACGCCCTATGGGCAGCGGAATCATGCTACCCATAGAGCGTTTCACGTTTATTGCTTTAAAACAACAAACTCGCAACAAAATGGCAACAAGCCATATTGCTGCATCGTCCAGTTATTTTTTATTCGCCCGGTTCAACTCGTACAGTTGATCGGTCAGCTCAATCGATTCGTCCAGTAAACGAGGCTTGGCCCCTTCGACCCAATCCCCTTTGCTCGCCTTAATTTGTTGTAGCTTTAAGGCCAGCAGCTCAATGGACTCCTCCATTTTCCCGTCTTGCTCAATCACCTGCGGCTGCGGTACTTGAGCATTTTTCTGTAACGAAGGATCAATGATCCAATGTGTTAGCGCCCAGCCTAAGACCATGCCAAACAGCACCTTGACTGCGGCGGAGGCGTAATTGGGTTTACGTCGTTCCATTGTGTGCTCCTCTTCGTTGGATGCCATGATCCCTGCACTTCAACTTTGGCTGTTAGTTTATGATTCCGCAAAATAAGTTAGTGCATCTGAGGGCTTTCTCAAGATTTTTTAAAACTCAAACCACCTTTAGTAAATTAGTGCTAGGCCACAAACCGGCAAACAAAAGGCGCTCAGTTGTCGTTTTTAAATGGTCATGAGGTACATTTATGTAAATGACATTTTAAAAATTAATGAATTCTAATTTAATGCGACACCACTGCTTCTGGCTCTTACTGCTAACCCTATTCTGCAGCAGCAGCTTAGCAACAACGATTCAACTTGATCGTCATACGGTCAAGCTAGGGCTGGCGGGCAAAGCCGAACTACTCGAAGATATTAATGGCGAGCTAGATCTCGAACAGATCATCGCCATGCATCAGCAGGGGCTCTTTCAGCCGTTTACGGTCGCTCAAAGCAATCGTGGTGTTACTCGAAGTCACTATTGGTTGGCCTTTACCTTAGTTAACGAATCTGATGAACCTCTGACTTGGGTGCTCACGCCGGAAACCAGTTATCTCGATGACCTAACGCTTTACACGCGCAGCCAACAGGATGATTGGCAACGACACGTTAGAAGCGATCATGATGTTTTTAACCAGCGAGACCAACAGTACCGATTACTCAACGTACGCTACAGCCAAGCACCACAAAGCACTGTCCAAGCCTATCTAAAGCTATCCAATCGCACTTTAGAAACCGTGAGCATTCAGGGGTACGTGTCCGAGCAAGGCGCCTTCACCGATCACCTGATTGAAGAAAACCTGCTGTTTGGCATTTATTACGGGCTATTTTTTGGCATGACATTGTTTGCCTTTGCACTGTGGCGCTACTCTGGCGTGAGGAAGTCGCCTTACTTTGGCTACTTTTTTGTTTACCTGAGCCTGTCCATGTTGATGTGGGCTTCACTTAACGGGTTTAGCTTTCAGTTTCTTTGGCCACAGCATCCGTGGCTGTTTAATCAGTCGTTTCACATCATTTACCTCGGCGTTGCGATTTTCTCGTTTCAATTCAGCCGCTACCTGCTTAACACGCCAACGTTATTGCCCAAAATAGATAAAGCCTTGCTGGGATTAATTGCCATTTATTTGCTGGCAATACCACTTCGGTTACTGGGCTTTTACGATCTTGTTTTATACATCTCGTTTTTCAGCCTTCTGAGCATGACCATTCAACCGTTATTGGGTTGGATGTGTTATCAGCGAGGCAACCAGTATGTGGTGTTCTACATCATTGCTTGGATCCCTTACTCAATTAGCTTATTTGCCAGCTTAATATCTGCCACCAGCGAATGGTCGACCTTCGGCATGAGCACGTTAAACATGTCTCAGTTAGCGGTGTTGTTCGAATGCTTTATGCTGGTTCTGGCGATGCTTGCCAAGATGAAACACTCGTCTCACAAACTACAGGCCGAAGCCGAGCTGTCGATGATTGACTCCCTCACTCAATTAAAAAACCGGCGCTACATCGAACAATGTTCAGCACAATTGGCGGAGCAAGTGGAGTCAGGCGTTGAATATTGGCTGTTACTCATTGATTTAGACGACTTCAAACAAATCAATGATAAACATGGTCATGTGGTCGGCGATCAAGTGTTGCAGGAACTAGCCACCATTTTGAAAAATGAATGCCGCTCGGTCGATGTTGCCGCACGGTGGGGAGGCGAAGAATTTGTCATTATCACCAATGTGATTAATCAACGCATGGCTTTGATTATCGCCGAACGCATACGCCGTACCTTCGCCAAACAAGTGAGCCAAGCCAATGGCAACCAAGTGCCACATACATTGAGCATCGGCCTTGCTAAATGGGATGCGGCTGGCAACCAAACCTTCTCACATTGTTTCGAGCAAGCCGATCAAGCGCTTTATCACGCCAAACAAAATGGCCGCAATCAAGTGGTGAGTTATCACGCCGAGCTAGCAAACGAGCAAATCGTCACGCCAGTGCAGAAATAAACCGCAGCTCGTCGCACATCCAGTTGCCCATAAAAAAACGCCCTGACCAAGTCAGAGCGTTTTTTGTTTTAGCGGCTTTCTGAACCTGTCAGAAAGCGGGCTGGGGGAGCTTACATCATGCCGCCCATGCCACCCATACCGCCCATGCCACCCATATCAGGTGCAGCTGGCGCAGCTTCTTGTGGGATTTCCGCAACCATGGCTTCAGTGGTGATCATCAGGCCACCGATTGAAGCAGCGAACTGCAGAGCCGAACGAGTTACTTTAGTTGGGTCAAGGATACCCATTTCCAGCATGTCGCCGTAGTTTTCAGCGCCAGCGTTAAAACCATAGTTACCTTCGCCGTTCTTCACTTCGTTCGCAACAACAGAGGCTTCTAAACCTGAATTGGTAACGATTTGACGCAGCGGTGCTTCCATCGCACGTAGCGCGATTAGGATACCGTGGTTCTGATCTTCGTTGTCGCCTTTCAGCTCAACCAGCTTGCTAGCAACGCGAATTAGCGCGGTGCCACCACCTGGTACTACGCCTTCTTCTACCGCAGCACGAGTGGCGTGCAGGGCATCTTCAACGCGAGCTTTTTTCTCTTTCATTTCGATTTCAGTCGCAGCACCGACTTTAATCACAGCAACACCGCCAGCTAGCTTAGCCACGCGCTCTTGCAGTTTTTCACGATCATAGTCAGAGCTTGCATCTTCGATTTGCTGACGAATTTGACCTACGCGGCCTTCAATCGCTTCAACTTCACCTTCACCATCAATGATGGTGGTGTTGTCTTTGTCGATTACAACGCGCTTAGCCGTACCCAAATCTTCCAGAGTTGCTTTTTCCAGCTCCAGACCGATTTCTTCAGAAATCACAGTACCGCCAGTTAGAATCGCGATGTCTTGCAGCATGGCTTTACGACGGTCGCCGAAACCAGGCGCTTTCACACCAGCTACTTTCACGATGCCGCGCATGTTGTTCACAACCAGAGTTGCCAGCGCTTCGCCTTCAAGATCTTCAGCGATGATCAGCAATGGTTTGCCTGTTTTCGCCAGACCTTCTAGCAATGGCAGCAATTCGCGGATGTTAGAGATTTTCTTATCAACCAACAGGATGAATGGGCTTTCCAGCTCAACAGTGCCGTTTTCTTGGTTGTTGATGAAGTAAGGCGACAGGTAACCACGGTCGAACTGCATGCCTTCAACTACGTCTAATTCGTTGTCGAGAGCCTGACCTTCTTCAACAGTGATGACGCCTTCTTTACCAACTTTGTCCATCGCAGTAGCGATGATTTCACCAACGATTGCGTCAGAGTTAGCAGAGATGGTGCCCACTTGAGCAATTGATTTGTTGTCAGCACATGGCACTGAAATCGCAGCCAATTCTTCAACCGCTACGGCAACAGCTTTGTCGATGCCGCGTTTCAGATCCATTGGGTTCATGCCAGCAGCAACGGCTTTCATGCCTTCGTTGATAACAGCTTGGGCCAAAACAGTTGCAGTGGTTGTACCGTCACCGGCGTTGTCAGAGGTTTTAGAAGAAACTTCTTTCACCATCTGCGCGCCCATGTTTTCAAACTTGTCTTCCAGCTCGATTTCTTTCGCAACTGAAACACCATCTTTAGTGATGGTCGGGGCACCGAAGCTCTTATCCAGAACTACGTTGCGGCCTTTAGGGCCTAAAGTTACTTTTACAGCATCTGCCAGGATATTTACGCCCGCTAGCATTTTAGTGCGAGCATCGTTTCCGAATTTGACTTCTTTTGCAGCCATTGTCTTCAATTCCTATGTATTCGTTACTTACGCGAGTTGACTCAGCGTTACACCGGTGGCGTAGTGCCAGCGGTTAAAAACTAGTTAGCCTTCAACAACGGCTAGAACGTTGTCTTCTTTCATGATCAAGTGTTCTTCACCGGCAATTTTCTCGGCTTTTTCTACACCGTGACCAAATAAAACGACGTCACCAACCTGTACAGATACGGCTTTCACTTCGCCGTTATCTAAGGTGCGGCCAGCACCTACAGCAACTACTTCACCTTTTGAAGATTTTTCTGCTGCGCTGCCGGTCAGAACGATGCCGCCTGCAGACTTAGTTTCCACTTCCAAGCGCTTAACCAGCACGCGATCGTGTAATGGACGAATGTTCATGAGTTAGATCTCCGATTCACGTTCCAAAGTAAGTTATGACACTGGCGAAAGCATCGCGCTCTCGCCGGGATGAATGAAAAATGGGGATGGTTTTTATCAATACAAGCGGTAAGGCGAAAAATTTTTGAAAATCGCGACAAGCACTGACCGCATCTTGGCGAGTGGCTCACTCAACATCAGGGGCATTCTAGACAATCAGCCGCCTTGGCTAGGCTCAACCAACAGGCCACTTGAAGATGATGGAGCCCCAGAGGCTCCTGCCCAGATTGCTATCCAACAATTCCCAGGCTGACTATCAGGTTCAGCGTTGGTTCAGCTTGGCGCTCTAAAGTACGCGCTCTTTTTATACCTCCCAAATTTTATAGGTTTACACACATGGATAGCTTCGCAACACTCGAACCACCTCCTAGTCACGCGCCTGCTCAATGGCGTAAATGGCTAGGCATTGCCTTGTCCGTCTATTTAGTTCTGGTCGCCGTGAATGCCATTGGCGACGGCTTTAAGTTTTTATCGGGCGGCTCTGAAGGTGCGGAGCAAATTTTTGCGTTTGCCACCCACCCCGTTGCGGCGTTGCTGTTAGGGGTTGTTGCAACATCTCTGGTTCAATCATCAAGTACGGTGACGTCGGTGATCGTCGGTTTAGTTGCCGGCGGCTTGCCGCTGTCAATGGCGATTCCCATGATCATGGGCGCCAATATCGGCACGACCATCACCAATACATTGGTGAGCCTCGGCCACCTAAGGCAAGGCGAAGAATTTCGGCGCGCCTTTGCTGCATCAACAATTCACGACTTCTTTAACTGGCTGGCGGTCTTGATTCTATTGCCAATTGAAATCATGACGGGCTTTCTCGAAAAAACGTCATCGGCACTCGTCAGCACATTTATGGGCACAGAGAGCCTGTCCATGAGTGGGTTTAATTTCATGAAGCCAATACTGGCGCCGGGCGACACGGTATTGAATTTTGCTTTAGCATGGCTGCCGGCAAATGGTCAGGCTATGGCACAAATCATTGTCGGTATCGGTCTCATTTTGCTGGCCGTCACAGGATTATCAAAGTTACTACGGGCGGTCATGGTCGGTAGGGCGCGCCACATCCTGAAAAAGGCCCTTGGCCGCGGTCCTATTTCAGGTGTCACCTCCGGCGCAGCCGTGACGGTATTGGTGCAAAGCTCATCCACCACCACAAGCTTAATTGTCCCATTGGTTGGCTCTGGCACCTTAACTCTGAAAGAAATCTACCCCTTTACCCTCGGCGCCAATATTGGCACCACGATCACGGCGATTTTGGCAGCAACCGCAATTACCGGCCCAACGGCTCAGGCCGCGATGACAATTGCCATTCTGCACTTGTTGTTTAATCTGCTTTCAACGGTAATGATTTATGGCATCCCCGTGCTCAGAAATATCCCGCTCTGGTGTGCAGAAAAGCTTTCTCAAGCAGCCGCCAGCCCACGTCAATGGGTAGCTGCAGGCTACTTAGGCACCGCGTTTTTTGCCTTGCCGGTTGGAATTTTTAGTTTGACTTAATCGGCACCAACTCGTGTTTCTAGCCACAAGCCCAGCGATTGCTGGGCTTTTTTATAACCCAGGGGGGAGTGTTCATGTTACCGCCGACCGACAGTCGATAATTTGCTGACATAAGACATATGATTACCGCATCGCAAGGCGTAGACTAGCTGCTACTGCAGCCCCTTTATCTTGAGATATCAATGAATTCCAACACCAAGTTGTTTGCCACATTGGTCATCGCACTGCTGTCTTGTGCTCAAATAGCTTGTAGCGGCCATCGGATTGAATCATCCAATACAGTCTCTCCTGCGGCGTTACCCGCTCAACACTTTGACTTAAGTCATTGGAAGCTAACCGTGCCGCTTGATGAAAACAACGACGGGAAAGTTGATGAAATAACCGTAGCGCAGCTGCAGTCTTATGCTCATGCTGATTTTTTCTACTTAGATGAAGACGGCTACATGGTTTTTGCCGCCTCCAACAATGCCATGCGTACCGCCAACTCGACCAATACTCGCAGTGAATTACGACAGATGCTACGCGGCACCAATGAACAGATTGATACCCATAGCCCGCTCAACAATTTTGCGCTTGCCGCCCACCCGCAAGCAGCCGAATTTGCGGCCATTGGCGGAAAGATGTTGGCCACCCTCAAAGTGAATCATGTGGCACTTCGAACAGGTAAGCCGCACGCAAAATCGGCTCATGCTGTTGTGATTGGCCAAATTCACGCGGGCAAAATGAAAGACAAGCGGGGCGGTTTTGGCTGGGGTAACGAGCCGCTGAAGATCTTCTATAAGAAATTTCCAAACCACAATACCGGCTCGGTGTATTGGACCTACGAGCGTAACTTGGCGCGCGGCAACAAAGCCCGACGCGATATCGCTTACCCTGTTTGGGGTAATGGTCCAAAAAACCGAGACAACCCGGGCGAAGACGGCATTCGGTTGGGGGAATCATTTAGCTATGAGGTGAATGTTGACCAAAACATCATGCAGCTTACATTTAGCGCCGAAGGGAAGCCCGAAATACACTATCAAATTGACCTGTCAAACAACGTCAACGCCTATGGCGATGTAGACGATGCCGATCACCCGCAGGGTTACAGCGGCGACTTTTTATATTTCAAAGCAGGTGCCTATAACCAATGCAGCCAAGCCCACCAACAATGCCCTGGCACTGGCGATTGGGCCACTGATAAAGCCAATGGCGATTACGTCAATGTCGCATTTAGTAAATTAGAGCTTAGCGAGGCAACCCCAATTCCCGCGACGAACTGATGAATGCCGCGAGCCTTCAACGTGCGGAAAAAGCCAGTGACATCTCACTGGCTTTTTCATTGGCAAGCGTTCTACTTCATTTGGCTTGTCTGCAAATGAACATCAACGAAACACTTACTTGCTCAGCACCAGTTTTTTGACGTTGCTGTCGTGACCAATATAGGTGAGTGAGCGCCAGAGCCATTCAACCGGCCCATGTCGGTAGCGGCGCTGCCACCAAAGACTAAAGTAAGCTTGCGCACTAAACACCAGCACCCCAAGTATCAAACTCATTGTCGCGCCCATGTATTGGTACATGGCCAAACCAAAACCATAGAAGAACCAAACCCCAAACAGCGCTTGCGCTAAGTAGTTGGTCAGGCTCATGCGCCCATATGCAGCCAGCAACTCATGTACCTTATTGGTGCCAAACTGCAAATAGAGGTAAATCAGCGACGCACAAATAACGCCTGTAAATGCCAAGTTGTAATAAGAGCCAAGAATTAGGTTTAGGTGCTTAGCTTGCTGCGCGGTTAGGCCATCGGTCACAAACGACATCAGAACCATCAACGCAACCATGGCGCAAGCGCATCCGACTAGAAAGATAGGAATAGCCTTTTTGCGCTGCAAAATCGTTTCAAAGAACTGATAGCGAGCCAGCACCAATCCCAAAATAAACAACGACACAAGCTGCAGGTAGCGACCATTATAAAAGGTCCAGCCGAGCACCGTGGTTCTGCCTTGCCAAAGATTAAAATTCATCACATCGGCTAACGTTCCGGTTGCATAGGTTTGATCAACGAGGTGCCAAATGCCCATGCCAAAGGTTTCTTGATAGTCATAAGTTGAATCGATAACTGCTTGAGTAAGCTGATAAATAGAGGGGATCTGCAAAGCTAAAAGTACGCAGATAACTATCAGAACCTTGCTATTGACGTGATAGAGGCCAATGAGGACGAGCCCGAGCGCCGCATAAAGGTGAAGAATATCTCCCTTATAAACCAATGAATGCGCAAAGCCGATCGCAAATAAAATACATAAACGCCAAAGGTATCGCCCTCTGAAGTCGACACCTGCTCGTGCTTTCCGATTAATTTGGATAAAACAACTGTAGCCAAACAACAATGCAAAAATGGCGTAGGCTTTGCCACTCACAAGCGCAAAGACGCCGTTCATGACCAGTTGATCGGTTTGGCTAGAAAATATGAGCCCCTGTTGCGCAGGGGCAAAAAAATCAAAGTGCTCCACATAGTGGATGATGACGATAAGAAGCAACGCAAAGCCTCTTAAAATATCGAGCAATTGAATCCGTTTCGACTCACCTGCAATTCGCGTTTCCATGGTTTATGAGGTCCTGTAGCTAACGTGTGATTTGTCAGAAATAGCTTTGCCAATATCATGGGAGCCATTGGCAAAACCCTGAGCCATTAGCGTAAACAGGGCGTTATTGACGATCGTTCGACTAATTACAGCGGTTAGGACTTTTGTCCACTGGATCGAAAATTGTGAATGATTTTGTGACGTAGGCGTTCGAGTAACGTACTGGCAGGCAAACAACAGCAAATATTACAGTTAGTTAGTTAGTTAGTTAGTTAGTTAGTTAGTGAAAAATGGTGACAAGGTACAGCTCGTTTGGGGCTGCCGTCCTGAACGACGAATTCCTGAACCATAACCATACTGTTTGGGCCGGATTTTCTTCCAAAAGCCCAATAAAAAACCAGCGAACAAATCGCTGGTTTTTTGGGGGCGTTATTGAGCCGAGGAGTGTTAAATATGACCGCCAATGTGTTGATGAACGCGCATGGATAGGTTTTCTCGCTTCTCATCATGATCAATACGGTCAGCGAAATCACGCATGGCTTGGTGTACGTCACTGATGAATTTACCGTAGCCGTAGCTCGTTTTATCACCTTTTGACGCGATCATAATGAACTGAATGGCATCCACCAAGTTGCCTTTAGCGAAGTAACAATCAAAACCATTGATTGGATCTTTTTCGTTAAAGTCGATGGTTTGTAGTTCACCATTTTCAGAGATGTGGCTATCAACCTTACTGCGTACAACCGGCGTGCGATCATTGGCAGTCATAATGCCGCGCTCTAAGCCGGCGGCTTTGGCACTCGCAACAAAGGTTTCATACAAGTGCTTGTACAACTCTAAATACGGCCAATCTGATGATTTATCGGCAGCTACTAATTTTTGCACTCGCTTATTCACATGCAGGTTAACCACCGCATAGGTTTGCGAGTCCAATTCATTTTCATCAATTTCCACATCATGGGCGCGGAAACGATTCGCAATGGAACGCAATTTATGCGCCTGCACACCTTCAACGCCTTTTTCTTTGGCGAATAAGTCGTAGGTCAGGTGTTGATGATCGCAAAGGCGAATAGCACCTGAGGCCAGCTCAAGTAACTGCGCGTATTCTTTTACCGCTTCGGTCACTTGGGTGTGGAATTTAGCCGAGTAATGGCGCAGCTCAGGGCCAGTTGCTAAGAACAATAATTTGATTTTACGAACGCGTTCATTGCCATCGAAAAAAGCGCGACTACCGGTGTGGTATTTCGGGCTGTATAAGAACGTCAGCTGTTGCTCTGATTCAACGGTGAACATTTCAGGGCAGTAACGAACGCGAAGAAACTTATCGTTGGCAATGAACTGGCCTGCATCAAGGCCATGTTTGTCGCATACATCGAAAAACAAATTGGCCAGTTGCTGATAGCAGTAAGAGTAAGGAGAGTCTGAATCGTCAGCTCCCTGTTGCGAAAAGGCCGCCAACAATTCATCGGTTAGCTCAAATTTAGCCAGTAGGTACTGGTTTTCGCGTGCGTTCGATGGAATATAGACCTTGTGCTGCTGGCCTCGATCTCTAGATAGCATGTTTTTTCCCTTTCATCTTTTCTTGTTTTCATTGAATGCAAGGAATTTTACACATCTTTGATTGCAGCACGAGGGCTAAAGCCAGCAACAGTGATCTAGCAACGGTTTGAAAGGGAAAGGTCTTACAAGACAAGGTGAGAATAGGCAGAGCAAGGTAGGCGACCGACGATCTCGGTCGCATGATTCCGTTAGTTTAAGCGGTCGTTATCATCTTTACGTTCATATTCACCATCAATGGTGTTGCCCGTTTGAGAGTCATTCGGGCGGCTTTGAAACGGCCCTTGCTGAAATGAACCATGACCGCCAACACCACCGAAACGAATAACCCGCGAGCTCAACACGGACTTGGCAAATTGCTTACGCAGTGGCGGCAGCAAGAGTAAAGCGCCGAGTGCATCGGTAATAAAGCCAGGGATCAATAAGCACAACCCAGCAAATGCCAGCATGCCTCCTTCCACGACTTCCGGTGCCGTATTCTGCCCTTGCGCCATATTTTGTTGAGCACGCTGCATCACGCTTAGACCTTGACTCCTAACCAACGACAGCCCAACAATGGCAGTCAGAATGGTCAGGCCGATGGCGCCGAGTGCGCCGATTTGGCTGCCAACCTGAACCAATACGGTTAACTCGATGACTGGCACCAGCAAAATCAACAAAAGAAATGGCAAGGTCTTGCTCCAATAATTAGGTGAACTTATTACATGCGGTTGGGTTGGCTACTTTTCAAGCCTACACCTTAGTGACCGCTTTAGTATGGTCTCTCAGACCACAAATCCAACGTAAGGTTGCACGGTAATGACGTCAAACTCCCAAGCTAACTCCCAGCTGAAAATCCTGCTAACGACCTGCGCCGATCAGCAACAGGCCGCGACATTAGCAAATGGGTTGTTAGCTCAACGACTTGCAGCTTGCATTAACGTTCTCCCGCAGATGCAAAGCTGGTATCGTTGGCAACAAAAAGTTTGTCATGATCCAGAAGTTCAGTTGGTCATTAAAACCAGTAGTGAAAAAGTCATCGATGCGATGGCTTGGCTCGAGCAGCACCATCCTTATGACACGCCAGAGCTTGTCGTATTGACAGCGGATGACGCCAGCCAAACATATCGCCAGTGGGTAATAAACGAATGTTCATAAAAGCAGTAACACACCAAATGCCAAAGTCGTGGTGGCGAGTGCTCTTAGCCTCCCTTTGTTTAACACTGTTAAGCTTTAATAGTTGGGCAAATTCGCTGTCATTTCTGCAGGACACGCCAGAGTTTCTGCCAGAAGAGAAAGCGTTTGTGTTTGCGTACGATGTCATTGAGCCCGGCAAGCTCGAGGTGTTTTGGCAAATTGAAGATGGCTATTATCTCTACAAAGAAAAGCTAAAGTTCGAATTAAATGGCCAGATCATTACCCCGGCTACCCTGCCTCCTGCCAAACCTCACGAGGACGAGTTCTTTGGCATAACCGACGTTTACTACCATAGCTTGACGGTACCACTCACCTACACCGCTCAAAATAGTTCCGCCCTAACCGTCACCTATATGGGCTGTGCTGAAGCCGGTTTGTGCTACCCACCCACGAAGCAAAAAATATCGTTGCCGGCAACCCTATCAAGCACCGCTGCGGCATCTGCTAGCCAAGCAAGTTTGGCCGATTCTCTCGCCACCGACAGCAACGTTGCCACACTTGGATTGTTCTTTTTACTTGGCTTGGGTTTAGCTTTTACGCCGTGTGTATTTCCCATGTACCCAATTTTGTCGAGCGTCATCGCCGGCAATAAACAGGCTTCCAAATCACAAGCCTTTGCTCTTAGCTTTACTTATGTGCAGGGCATGGCGCTCACGTATACCTTACTGGGATTATTGGTGGCGTCATTTGGCATGCAACTACAAGCAGCATTTCAACACCCGGCGGTATTGATTGGCCTGAGCCTGCTGTTTGGATTACTCGCGTTGTCGATGTTTGGCGTCTTTAACCTACAGCTACCGGCCAGCTTGCGCGATCGTTTGCAACAGACCAGTGAGGGCATGGAAGGTGGTAAGTTCGGCCCCGTTTTTGGCTTAGGTGTGATTGCCGGTTTAGTGGCATCGCCTTGCACCACAGCCCCATTGTCTGCCGCGCTGCTCTACGTAGGGCAAAGCGGTGATTTGTTGTTTGGCGGCAGCGCCTTGTATCTATTGTCGCTCGGCATGGGCTTGCCTTTATTGGTGGTTGGAACCGTTGGCGCTAAATTGCTGCCTAAAAGTGGCCAGTGGATGAATGTGGTCAAGCACTTGTTGGGCTTCATGACGCTAGCGGTGCCAGTGTTCTTGCTTGAGCGAATGATACCGGAGCCCGCTTCGGCAGCGTTATGGGCGCTACTACTGCTGATCACGGCCAGCTATTTATTGTTTGCATTGCGCCAAGTCACGCGTCCGATCATTGGAACCTTGGGTTATGCCCTGGCGATCATCACATTGGCTGGCGCAAGTTACTTCGCGATGCAGGTATTGCCGTCATCGATTACGCCAAACCAAAATATCAGCAAAGATGAGCTGGGGTTTATAACCGTCACTAATCAAGCAGAACTGGCTGAGCAACTAGCGGCGGCAAAACGGGCGGGGCAGCCTGCCCTTGTCGACTTTTACGCAGACTGGTGCGTTGCCTGTAAAGAATTTGATAAGTACACCTTTCCCGATCCTAATGTGCGCGCAGAATTGGCCGATTGGCGTTTGATACGCATCGATGTCACGGCTTCAACACTGCAGGACATTGAACTGCTTGAGCACTACAACATTCTTGGTTTACCAAGCTTGTTATTATTTTCAGCGAATGGTGACGAGCTGGTTGAGTTTCGAATCGCCGGCTTTCTAAAACCCGCCCCTTTTATCCTTCACATTCAATCTACCGCCCAGTAAAGCTACCGAAATAGCCGATTTGGCCTACACTTGGAGGTCAAATCGGGCAGCAAATGCCTACATGAAGCTCCCTTAGCGACCATAAGTTGTACGCTGCCTCACAGATTTTCGGAGATTAGACCAGAAAAAAGCTGCGAACGGGTGCGATTTTCCATTATCATCGCAGAAATTGAAATCTGCCGACTATTCGGTGGAACTTTTCGTAAGATTTAACATCTAACGAGACGTTAACAACAATTAACAACTTTTTTGCCGAGGATGCCTGCCTAATGCCTAACAAATACCGAATTCTGGTACTAAACGGTCCCAATCTGAATTTACTGGGCACTCGAGAGCCAGATAAGTATGGGCATCAAACGCTCGCCTCTATTATCGAGCAACTAAAAGATTTGGCTGGTAAATACGATGTTGCTATTGAGCACCTGCAGAGCAACGCTGAAGCCGAGTTAATTGACGCGGTGCATGCCGCCCAAGGTCAGGTAGATTTTATTCTGATCAACCCTGCCGCATTTACCCACACCAGTGTGGCGCTGCGCGATGCGTTGTTAGCGGTGGCGATTCCATTTATTGAAATTCATTTGTCGAATGTTCATGCCCGTGAATCATTCCGACAACACTCTTATTTTTCCGATGTGGCACAAGGCGTCATTTGTGGCTTGGGCCCTATTGGTTATGAACTCGCGATGTTGGCTGCCTTCCAGCAGTTGTCATCGAACAACCCGACAAACTAATTACAAAAAGAGATCCCTACACTATGGATATTCGCAAACTTAAGAAACTGATTGAACTGGTAGAAGAGTCCGGCATTTCAGAACTTGAGATCACCGAAGGTGAAGAGTCAGTTCGCATCACGTGCGGCGGCGTTGTTGCTGCAGCACCAGTAGCGGCCCCTATTGCGGCAGCTCCAGTCGTTGCGGCACCTGCTCCGGTTGCAGCAGCCCCTGAAGCGGCAGCACCGGAAGCATCTGGCCACGCCCTGAAATCACCGATGGTAGGTTCTTTTTATCGCTCACCAGCTCCGGGCGCAGCGCCGTTCGTGGAAGTTGGTCAATCAGTAAGCGCCGGCGAAACCCTTTGCATCATCGAAGCGATGAAGATGATGAACCAAATCGAATCAGACAAAACAGGCGTGGTGAAAGCCATTCTGGTTGAAGACGGACAGTCAGTTGAGTTCGACGAACCTCTCATCATCATCGAATAAGCGAGTCTGTCATGCTAGATAAAGTAGTGATTGCAAACCGAGGTGAAATTGCCTTGCGCGTATTGCGTGCATGCAAAGAACTCGGCATTAAGACAGTCGCGGTCCATTCGACCGCCGATCGCGATTTAAAACACGTATTGCTGGCCGACGAATCTGTTTGTATTGGTGAACCTGCAGCGATGAAAAGTTACCTCAATGTGCCACGTATTATTGCGGCCGCGGAGGTCACTGGCGCGGTAGCCATTCACCCTGGTTACGGTTTCTTATCTGAAAACGCTGATTTTGCCGAACAGGTAGAACAAAGCGGCTTTATTTTCATTGGCCCCAAAGCAGACACTATTCGCGTGATGGGCGACAAGGTAGAAGCCATTAAGGCGATGAAGAAAGCCGGCGTGCCTTGTGTGCCAGGTTCTGATGGGCCGCTCGGCGAAGATGATGCTAAAAACATCGCCATTGCCAAGCGCATCGGTTATCCGGTGATCATTAAGGCATCAGGTGGTGGTGGCGGTCGCGGTATGCGTGTTGTGCATGCCGAAGACGAGTTACTACAATCCATCCAAATGACCCGCGCAGAAGCCGGTGCAGCCTTCAATAACGACATGGTTTACATGGAGAAATACCTAGAAAACCCACGTCATATTGAGGTTCAAGTTTTAGCCGATGGTCAAGGCGGTGCGATTCACTTGGGTGAACGCGATTGCTCCATGCAACGCCGCCACCAGAAAGTCATTGAAGAAGCGCCAGCACCGGGCATTACTGAAGAAATGCGCAAGTTTATTGGTGAGCGCTGTTGCCGTGCTTGCCTTGAAATTGATTATCGTGGCGCTGGCACATTTGAGTTCCTGTACGAGAATGGCGAGTTCTATTTCATCGAGATGAACACTCGAATTCAGGTTGAGCATCCTGTTACCGAAATGGTAACGGGTGTTGATTTGATTAAAGAACAACTGCGCATTGCTGCTGGCCAACCGTTATCGTTTAAGCAAGACGATATCAAGCTCAGTGGTCACGCGATGGAGTGCCGCATCAATGCCGAAGATCCAGATACTTTTGTGCCTTCCCCGGGTACCATCGAGCGGTTCCACCCGCCGGGTGGTTTAGGCATCCGTTGGGATTCGCACATCTATTCTGGCTACAAGGTACCTCCGCATTATGATTCGATGATTGGCAAGCTGATCACCTATGGCGAAAATCGTGATGTTGCGATCGCCCGTATGCGCAATGCGTTAGGTGAATTAGTTGTGGATGGCATCAAAACCAATCCGCCACTGCATCAGAAAATCCTAGCCGATGAAAATTTCCAGCATGGTGGTACCAACATCCACTATTTGGAGAAAAAGCTCGGTATGCAGTAATCATCAACCGGCTTTTCCATAATTAAATCAAGCGCAGTTGCTATGCCAGCTGCGCTTTTTTTGTAGCTACTCTGACCACTAATTTTTTCCGCTATAGAACAAAATAATGATAGCCGAATCACATCCCTCACGTGGAACCGGTCCCACAAATCATGTATTCTTTATGGCACGGAATGAACTGCCGTCTTGAGTGAATGTTAACTGCTATTCAGTGCTTTCTCTGGTCCTAGCCTACCGAGTTAGCAACGCAGCCAAGCAACGCTCTCCTAGCTGACGGTGGCAAAATCCGCCTTCTTATAAGTGTGTTGCGATCGCGTTTTTAGCCTTTCGCTGTTCGCTACAGCATTCATGCTGACCACGACTTATCAGATGTTACCTAGCCTTTTTTGTTACCCATGTCCCGTCCTGAAATAGGTTTACACATTGGAGACCTATGATGGAAAAGCGAATCCCTTCAAAAACAAAGCGCACTC
>NZ_JAHZSS010000023.1 GCF_019457915.1 Neiella holothuriorum | reverse complement strand
CAGGTTCTTCAATGCCGGAAAAAAATGTTCGGTAGGGAAACAGTTGCGCCTATTGACAACGGGAATCATATCAACGCCCGTAACAGCAGAGTGTTTGTAGTGGGTTTGCCTGTGCTAGCGTAACTAAAAGCACATGCATAGGAGCGGAAAATATTTCCGGCTAATTGCGTTTGTTATAGGGCAACATACGATACCCTGAATATTTTGGAATGCCAGCTTTGCGATAAGAGACTTTCAGAGAGGAATAATAGAGGCCCGCCATGGCGGCTTACTTAACCCCGCTAATTATTCGCAACTATATTTAACTTGCTCTCATAGTATGGCTGCGACCTGACATTTTTCTTTATTAAGCTAGATGACGTGCGTGGGTTATAAAGCACTTGCTTGATCTGCTTCCCTGCCGATTTTAAGTAAGATTCCACAGCAAGATTATGAGGTTGCTTCCCCCAGTCTTCGCCAATCACAAAAACATCAGCATTCAGCTCTTTACAACCAGACACATATTCAAGTTCATCGTAAGGGCGCACAATATCAACACAGCGCAACGCTTTTAGCATTTCCATTCGTTGATCAAGCGGAATGACAGGAACATTGGGCTTGTAAGAATTTACAACACGATCTGAAGCAACGCCAACAGCCAGAACTCCACCTAAAGATTTACAGTATTCTAGTAAAGCCAGATGTCCCACATGCAACAAATCAAAAGTACCAACAGTATATATAATCATGCGTTATTTATTCCTCAATAAATAATTATCAATGCCGCTTTAGCGACAGTTTTACCAGTGCTTATACCGGTTACAAAAGCTTCCACGCATAAATTCCTGTTATTCCAAGCGTGTAAAACGCCAACAAAAATACATTTCGCGGGTTACCTGAGAGTTTGGGAGTTTTAATTTGAGATACATTGAGCGCAGCAAGGCCTAGACCACTGACATATAAAACGATGGAGAATATTCCACTAGGAAGAATGCCTTCTAAAATGAATATAAAAACATATACAATGTTGTTGTTATCCAGCGCTAACCCTGTGTATTTAGACTCATCAGATAGACCGAAGGTACTGAAGTAACTTAGTCGAATAGCACTGGCGGCCAGAACAATAAAAGCAACAGGTAAAAAGGCAGGGCTGAACTGGCCATAACTCAGCAAGAGAATAGCGGGAGCAACGCCATAGCTGACAATATCTATAACCAGATCGAGTTGACCACCAAATATTCGGTCATTGCCGGTGCGCCCTTTCATTCTTCGTGCAACTAGGCCGTCGGCCCAATCAAAGGCAACAGCCCAGATCATGCCAATCATTGCTGCGTAGTAAACGCCAATAATACTGAAATATATCGCTAAAATTGTGCAGGCCAATCCGGCAAGTGAACACACGTTAGGGAGGTCTTTCACATAAGAAATAATAGCAGGCTGTAGCTCGTGGGTTTTTTCACTGCTTGTGGTCATGGTGCTCCTAAAAGACAATAGTACAAATCAAGGGTAAACCTATTTCAGGATAAAAAAGCGCGCACAGCATCTCTCTGCTTAAATAACAGAGTTATACTAAAATTTGGCGGCTCTCATTAAAAATTGAGAAACGGAAAAATAGGTGCTATTAATCGCTTCTATTCGCTTGCTAGCAAATGGAAACGCAATTAAGGAGGATGGAGGCGTGTGGCCAGCAGGCTCGATAAGGGAACTCTAACCGAGAAACTATACGCTCTATTTGGCCAAGAACAAAGCAGTTTGATTTTTATTTACGGGTCTTGTATCGCTTAGATACTAGAAACACACTCTGGAAAGTTAAAACGGGACTCTATATTGCCCTATAACGCCTTTAGCGCAAAACAAACTCTGGAACGGAGGTCCAGCCGAAGGCGAACATGGCTAAACTTGTTAACGCTTTTCATCGTACTCTGACCAGCGCCACTCACTAGTAGCTTTTAGGTTGTTGTTTCTAGCAATAATTTCAATTTCTTTGACTAGCCCTTCAACACTGCCTTCCGTCCAGTTGTCCCACTCGAATATGAGACGACAACCGTTCTTTTTTAACTTTACGCTGCCTTAGTCTATCCAAGCATCAAACCCATCGTAAACATAAGTCTTCTTCCAACCTGATGAGATCAATGAGCTGATTGAACTGGTCTGTAGGAATATCCTTGATAGTTGAATGCCCAAGCAACTTAAACTTTAGCTTCGAGCAATATCTTAGAGTTTTCGTAACCTTTTTCATTATGGCCTTAACGCTTATTATCGAGAATGCCGCATATGTAAATCAGCACCCGCCAAATAAAATCCTTCTGTACCGAACCTAACGCATTGATTTTAAGTGCTTAAGGTTGAGTGTGTTTTCGCCCTGACTAACCGTTGCTAAACAAAGCGAGACTTGATTTATCGCGACCAAATTTGCTTCCTATTAAATGCTGAACCCGATGATTTTTTCAACATGTAATCAACCAGTTAGTGATTAAGGTCAGTTTTAGCGAGAATCGGTGATTTTAGATAAAAGGAAGCCGAAGATTGTATTAAAGACCAATGTGACGTGTTGCGGTACGCAATAGAATGAGACAACGCTGCCATTATTGGCTAGTTGGCTAGTTGGCTAGTTGGCTAGTTGGCTAGTTGGCTAGATGGCTAGATGGAAAATAAAGATGGGAAAACGGCGCCGGTATGATGTGGCGCCGTTTGTTGTGTTGACTTATTTAGTTCGCAACTGTGGATGCGTTGCGGGTCGAATGAGCGGATATAGCGCGTTTTAACCCGTAGCCAGCTATGCATAACGCCATGCTGCTTAGCAAAGCGCCTGTGCCAAACAACATGATTGATCCGGTCGCTTCTGTTGTTTGAACAAAGCCATGGGCAGCACCAAACAAGGCAAGGGCAGAAATACTAATAGTTTCTAACACGCGGTGTTTGCCAAGGCACAAGCCCGCAACTGGCACCAATACGAGCGATGCAAGTAACAGGTACTCAATACTCGCGGGTAGGGCCACCACATTTGCCAGCAACATGCCGCCAACAAAACTTAAGCCAACCATAGCAAGAAGTTGCTTACCTTTCTTGGCACTGAGGCCTGCGGCTACGACACCGATCAGTAACATGGTGATGAGATGATCAAGACCGGTAAATGGGTGTATTAAGCCGCTATACCAATGCGCGGTAGCGTGGCTGCCTTGATGCGCTAAAGCGACCGGCATGGTGAATACACTGGCGATGCTAATTGCGGCAATTGATAGTTTGTTAGGTTTCATATGTTTGTCCTTTTTAAGCCGTTACTGCTGGTTCTACCGCAACCGTGTAATCACGTTTAGCAAGCATGCCTTGGTTAACGATGAAGTCGATAATAGTGGCCACACCGTCGCCACGCATAAAGTTGGTAAATACGAACGGGCGCTCGCCACGCATTTTGCGGGCATCGCGATCCATCACGTCGAGCGACGCATTAACCATGGGCGCCAAGTCCGTTTTGTTGATAATCAATAAGTCCGATTTGGTAATGCCGGGGCCACCTTTGCGGGGGATTTTGTCGCCGGCGCAGACATCAATGACGTACAAGGTTAAGTCTGATAATTCCGGTGAGAAGGTGGCGCTAAGGTTATCGCCGCCACTCTCCACCAATACCAATTCAAGTTCTGGGTGGCGCTCTTGTAATTCATCAATGGCGGCCAGATTCATCGATGCATCTTCTCGAATGGCAGTATGCGGGCAACCGCCGGTTTCTACGCCCATAATGCGATCAGCCGCCAGTGCGTCGTTGCGCAACAAGAATTCGGCGTCTTCTTTGGTATAAATGTCGTTGGTTACAACGGCAATGTTGTACTGATGGCGCAGTGCGGCGCAGAGCTGACGCAATAATGCTGTTTTACCTGAGCCAACTGGGCCGCCGACTCCGACGCGTAAACATTGGGTGCTCATATTAACTCCTGAATAGTCGAGAATATTGGGTTTCATGCCAGGCGCTAACCATGGCTAAATTAGGTAGGGTCATGCCGATTTGTTCATCGGTAACGGCAAGTCCATGTTGCACACTTGTCTCAATGGCGGGCATCAGCGCGAGTAGCGTTTGTTGCGCTGGCGTTTGCCCAAGTGGAATGGTTTTGCAAGCCACTGTGATTTGATTTTCCAACCAGCTCCAAAGCCAGCTACACAAACCTGATTCCAGCTCAATGTCATAGTGGGCTAGGGCATAAGCAAACATGGGTAAGTAGCCCAAACCTTTTGCTTGGCTTGGCAAATTGCAATCGAGGCTGCTGAGTAAGCGATGCAGGGTACTCCCAAGTTGCAATTCTTCTTTGAGTAATTCGGCGCTGTCACGGTTGGCAAGCAGCACGGCTTGCCAGTGATTAATAGCGGCGTAATCTTGCTGCTGCCAGGCGCTATAGCAACGGCTAAGCAATGGCACTTCGAGCTGTGACAAGCTGAATCGAAGTTGCGGTTCAAGCCAAGCCAGCAAGCTTTTCTCGTCGGTCACCCAATCAAGATCAACCGCGGTTTCCAACCCTTGGCTATAGGCAAATGCGCCAATGGGTAAGCTTGGGCTGGATAGGTGCAAAAGTGATAACAGTTGCTGGTGCTTCATGCGTGACTGTGCTCGTGTGAGTGCTGGTGTTGGTGATCGTCGTCATGAGCGTGACCATGACCATGGTGGTGCCCACCTAGCCCCTGTGCATAGGCGCCATTTTCAGGATCGAAGCCGCCGTGAACAGTCGTGACGGTTAAACCGAGCATCTCTACCATTTGCTCAAGCACGTGATCGGGCTGAAAACGCAACCACATGTCGCCAACTTGTAGCGGCGTGTGGCGGTTACCTAAGTGGTAACAGGCTTTGGCGAATGTCAGCCAATCACTCGCCTTGGCTTGACTCAGCTCTTCTGGCGCCGCTTTGACTAAA
The DNA here is from genome assembly GCF_019457915.1 of Neiella holothuriorum. Lineage (GTDB taxonomy): Bacteria > Pseudomonadota > Gammaproteobacteria > Enterobacterales > Neiellaceae > Neiella > Neiella holothuriorum. Next base: position 72,637 of record NZ_JAHZSS010000023.1, on the reverse strand, counting down.
AAATTATGGCCGCATTCACTTTGGAGGTAGTCACCCTCACGCAGCACTTCGCCCCGTGTTAAAAAAACGCCAACCTCTTTGCCTGTAATGGTGGTTGCTTTGAATCGACCACGTTGGCGCGTTTCAAAAGGAAGCGATAAAAAATCGAGTACTTTGCCGTGGCAGTGATCGGATTTTGATATGAGTTTGTACATCTGCAATTCCTTCAATCTGGCACTGTTAAAACAAGCAATATCGCTGAGCTAATGGCAGTTCAGTTGCGGGTTCGCAAATGAGCGGTACGCCATCGGCTTTCACTTCATAAGTTTGCGCATCTACTGTTACATCTGGTTTCGCTGCGTTGTGGATCATGGCTTCTTTAAACGCTTTGCGTGCGCCAATGCATGGCACTAACTTGCGTTTGACGCCGATGGTTTCGGCCAAGCCTTTGTCAATGGACGCTTGGCTGACAAAGTACACAGAAGTTTTTGCTGCAGCGGCGCCAAACCCGCCAAACATATAGCGGTAATGAACCGGTTGTGGCGTTGGAATGGATGCATTGGCATCGCCCATAGGGGCTGCGGCAATAAAACCACCTTTAATAATTAGCGACGGTTTTATGCCAAAAAAAGCAGGTTTCCAGAGCACTAAATCGGCCATTTTGCCAACTTCAACGGAGCCCACTAGGTGGTCAATGCCATGGGTGATCGCTGGGTTAATGGTGTACTTTGCAATGTAACGTTTGGCGCGATAGTTGTCGCAACCCAAAGCTTCATCTTCAGGTAACAGGCCGCGCTGAACTTTCATTTTGTGGGCCGTTTGCCACGTGCGACAAATGACTTCGCCAACCCGACCCATGGCTTGTGAATCTGAGGCAATCATTGAAAATGCGCCCATGTCATGCAGTATGTCTTCGGCGGCAATGGTTTCTTTGCGAATCCGTGAATCGGCAAAAGCCACGTCTTCAGGAATATTCGGATCTAAGTGATGACAAACCATCAACATGTCGAGATGTTCATCGACGGTATTGATGGTGTAGGGGCGCGTTGGGTTTGTCGACGAGGGCAGTACGTTTGATTCGCCACATGCCTTAATAATATCGGGCGCATGACCCCCGCCAGCACCTTCGGTGTGATAGGTGTGAATGCAACGACCTTTAAATGCCGCGAGCGTATCTTCAACAAATCCGGATTCATTCAATGTGTCGGTATGAATGGCGACCTGCACATCGTATTGTTCGGCAACCGTCAGGCAGTTATCGATGGACGCCGGGGTTGTGCCCCAATCTTCATGCAGTTTGAGGCCGCATGCGCCGGCATCAAGTTGTTCGGCTAATGGCGCTGGCAGGCTGGCGTTACCTTTACCCAAAAAACCAAAGTTCATGGGTAAGTCATCACAGCTTTCAAACATTCGCTGTAAATTCCACGCGCCAGGCGTGCAGGTGGTTGCATTGGTTCCTGTCGCTGGCCCTGTGCCACCGCCTAACATGGTGGTGGTGCCCGACATCAGGGCTTCTTCAACTTGTTGTGGGCAAATGAAGTGAATGTGCGAATCAACACCACCTGCCGTTAAAATTTGGCCTTCGCCTGCAATCACTTCGGTACTGGCACCAATGTGGATGTCGACGCTGGGTTGAGTGTCGGCATTACCGGCTTTGCCAATGGCCGCAACTAAGCCATCTTTAATGCCAACATCAGCTTTGATAATGCCCCAATGATCAAGGATTAGCGCGTTGGTAATGACACAATCCATCACCTCAGCGCGGCATTTTTGGCCTTGGCCCATTCCATCCCGTATGACTTTGCCGCCGCCGAATTTTACTTCGTCGCCGTATTGGGTTTTGTCATCTTCAACTTCAATCCATAACTCGGTATCAGCAAGGCGAACCCGATCACCTGTGGTTGGCCCATACATGTCGGCATAAGCTTTTCTGGAAATACGGCTCATGATGCTGCCTCCGAATCACTACTTTCGTTCTGGTCCAATGGCCCCATAACGTCACCGCGAAAACCGTATACGGTTTGCGATCCGGCATAAGCAACCAACTCGACCTGCCGATTTTGTGCAGGTTCGAAGCGAACAGCGGTACCCGCTGGAATATTCAGCCGCATGCCACGGGCTTTGCTTCGGTCAAATTCCAAGGCTGGATTGGCCTCAAAAAAATGGTAATGGCTGCCAACCTGAACCGGGCGATCGCCGTGATTGACCACGCTAATCGTGATGGTTGGGCGGCCGGAATTCAGTTCAATGTCGTCGCCGCGTAATTGGTATTCACCGGGGATCATCGCCAGCTCCTATTGAATGGGATCGTGCACGGTGACCAGTTTGGTCCCGTCTGGAAAGGTCGCTTCAACTTGAACTTCATGGATGAGTTCAGCGACGCCAGGCATCAAGTCGGCATGGGTTAGGATATGGCGTCCTTCAGACATCAATTGAGCCACACTTTTGCCGTCGCGGGCGCCTTCCATAATGGCAGCGGATATCAGTGCGATAGATTCCGGGTAGTTGAGTTTGGTGCCGCGGGCTAAACGCCGCTCGGCCAGCAGTGCTGCGGTAAACAGCAGTAACTTGTCTTTATCTCTGGGCGACAATTCCATGCGCAGTTCCTACTAAAAAATTCGCTAACGATTAGGCTATCGGAACATCGCGAGGGAGTAAGTACGCTAATTGACGTAGTTTTTGTATTGGTGCTGGCTAAGACGCAACCAGTTTCGATTCGTTTGTTATTTGCAATTTGCAAATAACAACTCAAGGCAAAGGCTAATTAGGTACAAAAATAAGTTTAATCAGCATGTTGCACGTTGTGGAATGGTGTCTGCTCTAGTCCGTTTAGGTATTACGAACTGGACGCCAACATGACTAGAATACGAACGATACATGCATTAATTGGTCTTGGGTTTACTTCCTTGGCCAGCCCTCCGGCGCAAGCCACACCGTTTACTGAGTGTCCAACGCCAGCGTTTTTAGTACAAAAAAATGTCGCTGAAATGTTTGGCGTTAACTTAGCCACGGGCTATTACCAGACGCTCGCGTCAAATATGGGAACCTCAGGCAAACTCAATGCGATGGGCTTTAGCCTACATGACAACTACATGTATGGCTGGAGTCGCGAGCACAATACGCTGGTAAAAATTAACGCGGCTTATCAAATTGAACCGCTGACACTATCAGGTGATGCGCCCAACTTGTCGTTTTTTGTAGGCGATGTCGCGCTGGCAGAAAATGCGCATTATTTGTATATGCGAGGTGCGGGCAAAGGGCTTTATCGAGTCTCTTTGGAACAATCAGAACCTGGCTACTTACAGTGGCAGAAGCTGGTCGATGGTAGCGCCTTGAATCTGGCTATTTTCGATTTTGCGTTCCACCCCGACCGTCATGAACTGTACAGCGTCGATAACGCGGGCCGCTTGTGGTTGATTGACCCTGCAACGGGCAATGCCGAATCGTTAGGCAATGTAGGGCAAAGCGGGACCTTTGGCGCGGTGTACTTTGATGTGGAAGGAACCCTTTATATCAGCCGCAATCAGGATGGGTTGATCTTTCGGGTTGATGTGGATGCCGCAGCGCCAGTGGCCGAGTTGTTTGCCCAAGGCCCTGCTTCATCAAACAATGATGGCGCCCGCTGCGCTATTGCGCCTATTGTTGACCCTTCCACTGCCAATATAGATTTCGGCGATGCGCCAGCAAGCTACGGTACCTTATTGACCGATAACGGCGCGCGCCATCAGCTCGTGGAAGGTGGTATTCAACTAGGCGCCCATGTCGATGGCGAAGCCGACGCTAAAGTGCATCCTCAGTCCGATGATGTGGGATTTTGGTATGACGATGAAGATGGCGTCATTTTCATTTCGCCACTGCAAGCAGGGGCCGACTTTTTAATCATCCTGCAGGCGACGGCCAGTGGTTATGCAAGTGGTTGGTTCGACACCAACGGCAATGGCCAGTTTGATGACAACGAACAACTACTAACCGATACAGAAGTGGTTGCTGGCGATAACGTCTTGTTATTGACCGTGCCCGAGGATGCCGTTGAAGGCGAAACATGGGCGCGGATCCGCGTAGCCAGCGTCAGCGGTTTAGCAGCAACCGGTGGTGCGCCCGATGGCGAAGTGGAAGATCATGCCGTCTTCATTTCCGACCAAGATACCCAGGTCAGTTTTTATCCGGGGTTACAGCAACAAGCAACCGTGGCGTTTGAAGACAACTGGCCAATGACGGGCGACTACGATCTCAATGACTTAGTGGTGCGTTTTCAATCGCGCCAAATCAGCGATGCCAATAACAACATGGTGCGGTTGGAGCTCGAAGGCGAAGTTGTTGCAATGGGCGCTAGTTTCCACAACGGTTTGGCATTCCGATTACCGGGCGTGGCGTCTAACTCGATTGATCAGTCACTCATTCGCTTTGAGATCAATGGTCAGTTGCAATCAGATTCACCGCTTGAGCTGGGCACAGACGACGCAACGATTGTGCTCGCTTCCGATCTAAAACCCTATTTTGCTGACAGCAGTACGTGCGCGTTTTATCGCACCGAGCGGGACTGTACTGGAGCAGGGCAGTTTTCGTTTTCAATTCGCATTCCATTTGTCGAGGGGCTGAACTTAGCGGACTTTCCTGCGGCGCCTTACGATCCGTTTATCTTTGCGGCGGAGCTTAGCCGTGATCCAGCCTTGTTGAATGGCCCTCACCGAGGCTTAGAAATTCATCTAAAAAATCAGCAGCCAACACGCTTGGCCGACATTAATTTGTGGAACGTGTTGGATGATTTTTCCAACCCCAGCAGCGGTCTTTATTACCAAAGTGCCAATGGCATGCCATGGGCCATCGTCATCCCTTATCCGTGGCAGCACCCTGCAGAGCGGGTCGATGTGAGCGCAGCCTACCCAATGTTTGCCGAATTCGCCCAAAGCAGTGGTGCCACGAATAGCAACTGGTATTTACCCGCCAACGCTAAAACTGAATTGCTGTATTCCGCTGAAGGAGAAGCCCAATGAAACACTCAATTTTAATGTTGATCAGTGCGTTATCACTAGTTGCGTGCGGCGGAGGCGGCTCGGAATCGAACACGGCCAGTGCTGCAGTTAATTCATCATCCGGAGGAAACAACAATGGCCAATCATCTGGCGCTCAAACTCAAGTGGCACAAACAAACACAACCGATGACTCGGCAAGTGATGACACTGCCGCTTCCGACCAATCGTCATCCGCAACAACAGACACAGCAACCGAAGATCCGGTAACGTCACCTGTGATCAGCGCTGATTCTCCAACGGTTGTCAGTAACAGTGAGGATTTGACGATAGCGGCTGATTTCGGCTTCGACCACCAACAGCCTCTGGCCGTCACTATTGTGACTCGCCGCGCCGATGGGGCGCGCTATTTTGCCACGATTTGTGCGGCGGACGATTCGCAAGTTGAACTGACCGCTGATTACGGCCAATGCTTATGGCAAGCGACCCTAGTTGACGACACGACAGCCACAAATATTGTGCTGCCCGTTCATATCAATCGACTGGTTGCTGAGTTATGGCAAATCCAACAAGGCCAATATCAGGTGCAACGTTTAGCGCTGGATATTTATCAAAATTCCGCCACGGTAATGTTTTAGGAGATCATGATGAAACCTTGTATTTGGCTCATGTTAGACAGCCGAAACTCTGGTGGTATTGAAAGTCACGTTGGGCAACTTGCAAAAGGTTTAGATACGCGTGGCTATGACATTTGGGTGGTGTTTTGGCAGCTTTATCGAGCGGAGCATCCATTGCGTTCTGAGTTGCAGCAGCACGGTATTAAAACCTTAGTGCTGGGCGGCTCGGTGTGGCGTTATCTCCGAGCTGTGCGTAAATGTAAGCCCGCCATTATCCATACTCATGGCTATAAATCAGGGCTTATTTCGAGAGTATTTGGCTGGTTTATTAACGCGGAATTGGTTGCAAGTTTTCATGCTGGAGAAACGCCAAAAGGGCGCGTCTGGTGGTATGACTGGCTCGATCGTCAATCAGCTCATTGGTGCCAAACTCGTATTGCGGTAAGCCAACAAATCGCACGTCGGCTTAAATGCCAGGTGACGGTTATCGATAACTTTGTTGAACTCCCCAAAACGGCCAGTCATGTTACCGCAGACAAATCCACCATAGCCTTTGTTGGCCGGTTAGCGCACGAGAAAGCGCCTGAGCGCATTTTACAAATGGCGCGCTGCTTGCCCGAACAATCGTTTGATATCTATGGTGATGGCCCTTTGCGCGCCGAGTTGGTTGCCAATGCGCCAAACAATGTTCATTTTCATGGCGATATTGCCAACATGCAGGCGCACTGGCCCCATATTGGTCTGCTGTTACTACCAAGTCATGCCGAAGGCTTGCCGATGGTGGCGCTGGAGGCAATGGCGAGTGGCTGTAGTGTTATTGCCACGCCGGTTGGTGCATTGCCTGAATTGCTGCGACAGGTACACGGGTGCCAGCTCATTGAAGGTGACAACATTGAACTCTGGTGCCAGGCGATTATTCAGTGGCAGCAACGCGACGTGACGCAGCAACAGTGTGATGCGGCGGCGAGTATTGCGCGTGTTGAACAACAGTATTCAAGCGATGCCATTGTGCCGAAGTTTGAAGCCATTTACGCCAATGCCATTTACCCCAATGCAACTAACGCCTAAATAACGCTAAAACGTCACCAAAAATAGCCCCGTAATAGGGGCTTTGTTGTGTTTAGGCCGTTGTATAAATTTAAAAGGATGGCTTCAACAGCGCGATTAGTTCACGCGCTTGACGCGTGCTCGGTTGGAGCATGAAGGCGTGAACTTTTGCCTGCAAGGCGGCACCCATTCGGTTGGATGCTTGCGCGACATCGGATTTGGCATTGGCAATGCGTGCCAGTGCGCTGCGTTTGGCTGACGCATGGTTTGACAGGTTATTGGCATGGCGAGCCAAAATACGCTCTAACGCCTCTACCCGTAGACTTAGTTTGCTGCTTTCCGATCCTACCCGCATCAGGTAAGTCGTAGCGCAGTCACTGCTATATCCAATGGGCCCCGCGGCAGCTAGCTTTAACCACAAATCCCAATCTTCTGCAGATGGCAACGACACATCAAAACCGCCCACTTGCCAAATAGCATCGGTACGAACCATCACCGTCGATGTGCCAACACAATTGCAGCCAAAAAACACTTCAAAGGCGTTGTCGAGCGATTGAAAACCGTTTGATGCTTGCAACCTGTTCAATTGCCAAAATTCGAAGCAACTGCCGAGATCGCGAGATTGCTCATTAACATGACGGTAATCGGTAAAGCTTAATACTGTGGTCGGATTCGCTTCATGAAAGGCTAATTGGCGCTGCAATTTGGCGGGCTGCCAGTGGTCATCGGCATCGAGAAACGCGAGCCATTGGCCCTGTGCGACCTGAATTGCTGCATTTCGAGAGGGGGCAGGATGATGAACGTTGACGTGCATTGGTCGAATGCGCGAATCGTGTTGCGCTGCAACGGCTAACCACTCGCGGCTACCATCATTGGAGTCATCATCGGCAACGATAAGTTCCCAATCTGTCATCGTTTGAGCTTGGACACTTGCAACCGCTTGTTTTAAGTAAGCCAAACAATTGTGGTTTGGCATGATCACGCTACAGCGTGGTGCTTTACTCTGACGCATCTTAATCACCTCGGCATTGTAATTGCTTTGCTCTTTGCATGAACAAATCGCTAATAAGCAAGAGTGCAGAAGCTGTGCCAAATGAGTTAAGCAAGATACAAGCTCGATTACCGAACAGCGCTCCCCATGTGCTGGGGCTTGGGTCGGGCGCACTATTAATTAGTCTGCTGGTGATTGTTTCGTGCGGTTGGTATTGGTTGCCTAACCCACTGGTAGCGCTAGCTTTAGCTGTGATCCCGCCAGCAACTTACCTAATGCTGAAGTATCCCTTTGTTATGGTACTCGGGTTTGTTCTGTTGTCGTTTTTCAGGCTGCACGAGCTATATCCACCACTCATGGCATTACGCTTACCGCAGCTCTTTGCCATTGCCGCGATGGTTTCTATGGGCTGGCATTTGTTTGTAATTCGCAAAATGCAAATGTATTGGAATGCGGATTTGAGTTGGTTACTCGGCTTCTTTTTATTGTGTGCCTTGGGCGTGGTACTGGCCAGTAATCGGGGCGTGGCTATCAGTTATTTCAATGGCGTATTTAGCAAGATCGCATTGATGACGTTAGTGATTGCTTGGCTGCTTCGTAAACCCAATGACTTTAAACAGGCTGCCGTAGCATTTGTGATCGCCGGGGCGCTGGTCGCGTTGGTGGCGTTAAGTAACGCCGCTGCGGGTATTGAAATGGTAGAAGGTAATCGCGTCACTATTGGCCGTTCGTTTGGCTCGACCCTTGGCGACCCGAATGATCTGGCGCTGGTGCTTTTGTTTCCGCTGGGTTTTACCGTGGGGTTTATGTGCCACGCTCAAGGCTGGCGACGGATAACGGCATCTTGCGTTTTTATTTTGTTGATGATGGCCATCTTAGCAACCCAAAGCCGCGGTGGTTTGTTGGGCGTATTAACGGTGGTAGGGGTATTTGGCTGGCGGCGGGTTAACAATAAAGCGGTGTTGGTAATACTTGGGCTGTTAGCACTACTTGTACTGTTTGCCTTGGCTGGTATTGATCAGCGTTCATCTGGCGGGGCTGCAGAGCAGGGCGTTGATGAATCCGCTATGGGACGTATTTATGCCTGGCAAGCAGCTATTGCCATGGCCGTGCATGCCCCGTTCACTGGCGTTGGTTTAGATAACTTTTACGCCAATTATTATTTCTATTCTCCCCATTGGGATGGCAAGAATCACGCGGTTCACAGCACCTGGTTTGGCATATTGGCTGAAACTGGTTTTGTCGGGCTGACGGTATTTGTCGCTATTGTTTGGCGTATGGTTCGTCGCATTCGATCGGTAGTGACAGCTAAAGTGCAAAGCGCGGCGGTTCAAATGGTGGCCGAGTCGGTATTGGCTGGCTTATTAGGAACCATTGTTTCAGGAACGTTCTTAACACAAGGCTTTACTTGGCCCTTTTATATTTTCTTTGCCTTAATCGTCGCGCTTAAGCAATCTCAGCACCGATGACATGGTGCGCGTTGCAAAATGAGAATCAGACTTAACCTGCCTCAGAATCGACACAATTAATTCATTTAATACCTTGAAAGTAAAAGGTAATTTATATTTGGCCTGAGCTTTGCTCTTAACTTGTCTTTCGACTGAATTAGATTTGAATGACGAGTCTGAAGGAGCAAGTGATGGTAGCAACGACTGCAACACCTCATGATTCATCAACAACGTGGGCAGCCCAGCCGCAATTAGATGTGTCGGTCATTGTGCCCATTTACAATGCCGAGCAGTGGTTAAATGAAAGCCTCAATTCTTTATTGGCGCAAACCTATCGCTCGCTCGAAGTGATCTTGGTGGTTGATGCAGCGACTGACAATAGTCTTGCAATTTGTCAGCGCTATGTAGCTGTCGCGCCTCACCGATTCAGAGTCATCTCGCTGCCTTGTAACCAAGGCATATCTGCTGCGCGGAATATTGGTATTGCTGCTGCTCGCGGCAAATATATTGGCTTTGCCGATGCTGACGATTGGGTTCATCCCCAGATGTATCAATCTTTGGTTGAGTGCTTGGCACAACAGCAGGGGCGCTGGGCGCGTTGCAACATGCGTTCATTTGACTCGCTCCGAACGACCTCGGTTTCCATGCCATTAACACAGCATTACGAAGACACCTTCGTGACGAATAAACTGTTTGAAGCGGCGGCGCTCAACCGCTTGGGCATCAATTTTTATCCAGACGTTATTTTCGAAGATGAAGCATTTGTGTACCTCGTGAGAATGCTTGAAGGACCTGCCGCTGAGTGCCAATTTGACGGGTATTGGTATCGGCTAAACCCAGATGGAGCTTGCCGAGATCCTGCTAAAAACCGATTTAACCTGCTCGATAAGCAAGCCATGCTGTGTCGGTTTGTAGCTGATGCTGAACGTCGAGAGCTACTGCCCGAGCACAGTGACTTGTTACTTGAATGCCTTACCAATCACGCCCTAAGTGCGTTGTATTACCCAGTCAAACATGCCGACCGATGTGCTTTCTTTTTATTTATTGAAGCGCTGATTCATCGCTATAAATTACTACCGGGCAATCAGTTGCAACCGCATCACCAGCGCAGTTATGCAATCAGCCGTTTTTTTCGGTTTATCAAGGCTCCGCTAAGTTTGTGGCCGCTCGCTAGTTGGTGTCGCTTACGCGCGCGTTTCAACATCTTTACTGTGGCTCAATAAGGATTGCAAAGATGACTATTCCTACCCGCGAAAATAAGCCATTGGTCAGTGTGATTGTGCCTGTCTATAACACCGAACAATACCTCGTGCAGTGCCTACAAAGCCTATTGAAACAGAGTTTAACATCCATTGAAATTGTGGTTGTTAATGACGCCAGCCCCGATCAATGCGCTGCCATTTTGGCCCGTTACCAAGCTCAGTTTGATGGCCGTTTAATCGTCATTGAACATGACCGCAATCGAGGATTGGCATCTGCTAGAAATACAGGATTAGCGCACGCCAATGGCCAGTACATCGGCTTTGTGGATAGCGATGACTATGTTGCTCCCGATATGTATGAACACTTGGTGCGGGCGGCATTGACGCATCAAGCCGAGGTGGTTAGTTGCGGCATGGCGCTAGAAAGCGGTGAGCACCGTGAGCGATTGGTATTTAAGAGCGCGGTTGAGAACACATCTGCTTGTAATAAGTTATTCAGCCGACGCCTTATTCATCAGGCGCAACTTCGCTTTGCTGACGGTCAATTATTCGAAGATGAAGTGTTTGTACTTAAAGCCTTAATGACATCGTCGGCAATACATCAAGTGGCGCAACTCGGCTACATCTACCGTGCTAATCCAAACGGGATCTGTCGCAGCGAGGGGCAAGACAGCCAACGCTTGTTTGCCCGTATGCGAACCATGACTGACTTGCTCGTCAGCATAGAGCCGCAGCAGCAGGAAAATAGCCATCAGCAGTTACTGTTGTTAGCGCTGTGCCGCCATGCCATGTTACAGCTAAACACTAAGGTCAGTTGGCACGAGTTACGTGGCTATTGGCTGTACACCCATCACCTTATCGTTCGGTATGGGCTCGATCGTCACCACGAGGCGCTAGCCGATAACTACTTTGTGCGGTGCTTTAAGGTTGGCAGCGAACAACTGTTGCGCCTGTGGATGTGGCAACGAGTGCAGGGCGCAACGAGTTGGCTCAAAACCATCGTCAGATTTGGTAAAAGCTAAGATGATCCGGACGAGCTGGCATCAAATTGCGCTGTATGGCGCGCTTACCATGCTGCAAAAAGGCTTGGGTTTCATCTTGCTGCCAATCACCACTCGTTATCTTTCCGTTGCCGAATACGGCACCCTAGAGTTGATCATTATTACCCTAACACTGGCTTCATTGTTTGAGATTAGCGCTGGCGCATTACCTAAGTTGGCAGCCGACTCGAAGCAAGGTCTGCTAGCAACGGCGGTCAAACTAAGTAGTGGCTATGGCTTGTTGGTTGCGCTGGCTTGCTTGGCTTTAATTGCCGTGAATCCAGTACAAATCTATCACGCTGTCACCTGGTATCAGGGAAGCCTTATTGCGGTATGTGTTTGGTTAATGATGATGTTGTATCCGGTTCAAGTGTGGCTTCGGATTCAAAATAGAGCGGATCATTACTGCATGGTCGTTGCGGCGCAAACCCTAACCCAAGCCGTTGGCACTCTATCCGCTTTGTTTTTAGGTTGGGGTATTGATGGCATTTTGATGGCTAGTGTTGCCGCCAATCTGACCGCGCTTGTCATCGGTTTGTACCTGCTCCGAACACAGTGGCGGTTGCCAATGTGCCGCCAATTAATTGGTCAGATCGTAAGTTATCAATCGAGTTTGATTGGCGCATCGCTGGCACTATTTGTGATGTACGGACTCGATCGCATGGTCATCAGCCATTGGTTGGGTGCCGAGACGTTGGCGCACTACGGCATCATGCTCAAATTGACCGAGGCGATAGCGGTCGGTTTTGCAGTGTTTGAGCTGTGGTGGGGGCCAAAACGCTATGAGTTGGCACAATCGAAAGCCGGTCAAGCGCGCATTGTTGTTGTTCATCAAGTCGTGCTGGTGCTGTTGATGGCGAGCCTACTGATTGTATGTGCCATCGCTGAGCCAATACTACGCTGGTTACTGCCTGCCGAATATCTCTTAGGCCTCGCCTGGTTGCCTGCTTTGTTAATCATGTTGGGGTTTCGCCTTGCCACTAGTGTTCTTGATTTTGGCTGCTATACCCAGCAACGGCCTATTTGGTTGCCTCGAATTAATGCCGCATTCGCGGCAATGGCCATTGGGCTCTATATGTGGGTCGTGCCTATCTGGAGTATTGAAGGCTTGTTGTTGGCCAATGTCGTCGTGTATGGCACTCGTTTAGTGGTGTTTAGCTGGGTGAGTCAGCGTATTTTTAAACTCGATTACCCAATGCTATCGATGGTTGTTTCCATGACTATGTGCTGCTTGTGTTTGGCCAGTTGGGGATGGCTGCCCAGCTGGATAAGTTTGTTGATTGCAGCGTTCTGGCTATTAACAACGATGATGCTAATGCTGAGACGTTATGCCAGCCCCCCAGATCGCAACAGCGCATTAAACTAGTTTTTAATCATGGTGTGCATCTGGTTTGGGTAACTAACACTATCCAGTGTGAACCTACCTCGTGCTCATTTGCTGTTTAGTTCGCTTTCCCGTTCCGCTTTGTTACTGACGCTGTTTACCGATTTGCAGATTGCGAATAAGCAGCGTCAATGTGTGGCTGTAAACGCGTAACCTATTGAAATTGCGTTATTTGTCGATTTGGCAAGGTTCCTGCTCTCTATCGTTGTAGACGTATTGAGAGGAATCAAATGATGACAACATGGCTTGATAAAACCCGTTGCTGGATAAAACATTCAGACGCTAAACCGCTCCAAGCGTTAGTGAATCATGCGAAAGCATTACGCCTAGTGTCGTTACCCCGCTGGCGTATGGTGTTTGCTACTTGTTATACCCTCCGTCAGATAGTGATAGGCGCTTTGCACACCTGCTTACGGTTGTGCTGGTGGACGCCATTGTTTCGCGCCAAAGTGTTGGGAAGTTGCTGTCGTCTATACCTGTATTCTGGCATTCCATTGATCAGTGGCAAATTGCAATTGTATGTTGGCGATTCATGCCGGATATCTGGCCATACAACCTTTTCGGGCCGAAGTGATCGTCATATCGAGCCGGTCATTTATGTTGGCAACAATGTTGATATTGGCTGGCGAACCACTATTGCGGTGGGCCGCCGGGTGGAATTACATGACAACGTTCGTATCGCTGGCGAATGTTTTCTTGCTGGCTACCCGGGTCACCCATTAGATGCCAATAAACGCGCCCAAGGGTTACCTTGCGAGCAACAGCAAGTGGGCGACATAGTGCTGCAACGGGATGTGTGGCTGGCAACTGGCGTAAAGGTGATGGCGGGCGTATGTATTGGCGAAGGCACGGTTGTTGCCGCCGGTAGCGTTGTCTGTACAAGTTTGCCTGCTGGCGTGTTAGCGGGCGGAGTGCCTGCCAGAGTCATCCGTCGTTTGTCGGAGGGCGCCGCATGAGCTACTTCAACGATAAGCAAACGGCCTTATTAGTATTCGGCGAGGATTGGGGCCGCCACCCAAGCAGTACGCAACATATTGTGCGAGCGTTAGCCGAGCAGCGCCGCATCATTTGGGTCAATTCAATTGGTTTACGCAGGCCGCGTTTAAGTTGGCGAGATGGTTTACGCGTGTTGGAAAAACTCGCTAACTGGTGGCGCGGCACACAAACAAAAGCAAAACCAGTCGATACGCCAACAAAGATGACGGTGATCCAGCCGTTGGTGTTTCCTGCTGCACGTTCAACCTTGCTCCGTCGGCTCAACGTTTGGTTGGTGAACCGGCAAATTAACCGTGTACGTCGGCGGTTTCATATCCGCCAATTGGATTTGTGGATCTCGTTACCGACCGCTGTGGATTGGCTTGGCAGCCAAAGCGAGAGTCATAGTCTTTATTATTGTGGTGATGATTTTAGCGCGCTGGCGGGCGTTGACCACGCCCACGTAGCGCGTTGTGAAACGCAGTTAATCAGCCGTGTAAATACTGTTTGTGCTGCCAGTAAAACCATTCAGCAGCAACTGCAACAAAAGGCTGGGCGCCGTAAACAAGTGCAACTATTGCCCCATGGCGTTGATATACGTTTGTTTTCAAAACAGGTGCCTCGGCCTGAGCAATTACCGCCGCAAAAACTAATTGCCGGGTTTTACGGCAGTATTGCGAGCTGGTTGGATTTGCCGCTCATTAAAGCGCTGGCGCAAGCCATGCCAAATTGGCATTTCGTGCTCATGGGCAATGTTGAAACTGATGTAGAGATACTCCGCAACGTTAGCAACATTCAACTATTGCCAGCGGTTGCTCATCATCAGCTGCCAGGGCACGTGCAACATTGGCAAGCAGCCTTGCTACCGTTTCATGATTGCGCCCAAATTAAAGCCTGCAACCCACTCAAGTTGCGTGAGTATTTAGCCTCTGGTACACCGGTGATCAGCACGCCATTCCCAGCCCTTAAGCCTTATCGTGATGTTGTCCAACAAGCCAGTTCGTTGGCCCAGTGGCAGCTGGCTTTAGCGCGTTGCCAACGTCCGGTAACGCAACGTTGGCGGCGCCATCAACAGCTTGCTGTTGCAGCGGAAAGCTGGGATGTGCGGGCCCGTCAAATCAATCACTTGCTGCAAGTTAGTTGAGGGATTTGCGATGAATGAATTACTACCCCGAATTTACTTGTGGCTCGATGCGCTTTGGCGGCGCCGATATCTATTGGTGATGCCTACGCTTGTGCTGCCAATTATCGGTCTAGTTGTCGGCATGACAGCACCGAAAGTGTATCGCGCTCATACCACGCTACTCATTCAGGAGACCGCCAAGCTTAATCCATTTCTTGAAGATTTAGCGGTGTCGGCCAACCTCGATATGCGTATGAATGCGCTAACGACCTTGCTGCATAGCCGACACATGTTGACGGAAGTTGCCATCGCACAAAATTTGATTGACCAAAACAGCACAGCTGGCGAACGCGATTGGGTGATCCAACAACTGTCTGATGCGCTAACCGTGACGCAGATTGGCCCTGATGTGATCCGCATTGAGTATCGCGCTGAAAATGCCACGTCCATTGAGCCTGTCTTACAACAAGTCACTCAACGTTTTGTTGAAAACCTATTGGCACCGGAACGCTCATCGATACGCGAATCGGAACGATTTTTAGCGACTCATTTGGCGTTAAGCCGCGACCAGTTAGAGCTTGCTGAAATGGCATTAGCGCAATTTCGCTCTGACAACGCCAACGGCTTGCCTGAGTTGCATTCGGCGAATACAGAACGGTTGTCGCGCTTGCGTCAGAAGTTACTTGAACGGCAAGCCGAATTGTCGGGGGCAGAGCAAAGCCTCGGTTCATTAGATCAGCAACTGTCCCGCACGGATCCGGTGTTGGCGAGACTTGAAGAGCAAATCATCAGTCGCAAGGCCGAGTTGGTCTCATTCCGAGCGCGCTATACCGATGACCATTCAAAAATTCAGGCACTACAGCGAACCATTCGCCAATTACAACTGGAGCGAAGTAATGCGCTAAGCCAACGCAATGACATGAAGGAGGCAGATCAACAGCCAACATCGGCGCAAGCAGGGCTGCAGTTGGCGTTGTCGCTACAAGACAGTCAAGACGGATTGATGATGGTACAGCTTGAAGCGCTGCAAAATGCGCAGCAACGCGTTAACGGCCTGAGAGAAGAAGTTAAACAGCTACAAAATTTAGCCACCGCGCTGCAAGAGCAGGTGGGTTCCGTTGGCGATCAAGAACGTCAGCTTCTGTCGCTACAGCGCGATTTACGCGTAAAGCGGGGCCTCTATGAAGATCTGTTGCAGCGTTACGAAATGGCCAAAGTGACCGGCGCGCTCGGCAAATTTGAGCAATCCGAACGGATAAAAATTATTGATCGGCCGTTTACGCCCGGCCAACCAACGAACTTACCGCTGTGGTTATTTGTGATTGCAGGATTGATGGGTGGGTTAGGGCTCGGCGCCGGCTTGGTGCTGCTGTTTGAACTTAGCGATCCAACACTCCGCACCATTAACGATATTGAAGCCTTAACGGGCATTGCGGTTATTACCCGAATTCCCCCTCTGACGGAGCATTAACATGAGTGTATTTATTCAAGTTGTTCAACACTTAAAGCCCGGTGGTATTGAAACCATGGCGTTGGATTTGTGCCGCATGCGCGAGCGGGGGGAAGTGGCTTATGTGGTGTCGTTGGAGGGCACCAAAAAACAGGCGTTGCTAGATTGGCCCAAACTAAGGCCGTTTGCGGATCACTTGTTGTTTCTCGATAAACAGCCGGGTTGGCAGCCATCACTCATCAAGCGCTTAATGGATTTGATGCGATTTTTTGACGTCGCCAGCGTGCATACACATCATATCGGACCCTTGGTATATGCCGGAATCGCGGCGCGTTTGAGTGGTATCAGCAGCTTGATTCACACCGAACATGATGCTTGGCACTTACAGGACAAAAAGCGTTGCCGTTTGCAACGATTGATGCTGAGCGTGGTGAGGCCACAGTTAGTTGCTGACGCTAGGCTTGTTGCTAAGGATATGAGCCGTCACTTGCGAGTATCAACCGGTGATGTGCAAGTCATTCAAAATGGTATTAATACCGAGCGATTTTGTTTGGGCTCCAAAGCGATAGCCAGAGCTGCGCTTCAACTCCCCCAGACTTGTGCCTTAGTAGGTGCCGCTGGCAGATTAGAGCCAGAAAAAGGCCACTCGGTATTGCTGCAAGCTGTAGCTGAGTTAACCCCTGACGTTCATCTAGCCATTGCCGGCGATGGCTCGCTAAAGACTGAATTACAAGTGCTGAGCGAACAACTGGGTATCAACGACCGAGTTCATTTTCTTGGCAATGTTGAACAAATGCCTCAGTTTTACCAAGCCTTAGATCTGTTTTGCTTACCGTCCTTTAACGAGGGATTGTCGTTGGTTTTGCTCGAAGCCCAAGCCTGTGGCATCCCCGCGGTTGTCACCAATGTCGGCGCCAGTCATGAAGCTTTGTGCCCAGGGTCTGGCCATTTGATTGAGCCCGGCGCGCCGAAACAAATGGCGGCGTGTTTACAACAAGCGTTAGCAAAGCCTTCCGCGGTTAATCCGCGATTGTTTGTGACCGCCGAAGGAGACGGCAAAACAATGGCGAAGCGGTACGCAGGTTTACGTAATTCTTGGGTCTATGCAGCGTAACTGAGGCGATGAGGATGATTGAATTTATAACGTTAATGTCGTTGTTTTTAGTGGCTTATCACCATGTGATATACCCGCTGTTATTAGCTTGGTTAGGCGATCGTCAAGGACGATCGGCAAGCGAATCGTCAGCTCAGAAACTACCAAACGAACCTGCGCAGTGGCCACGCATCGAGTTGTTGATCCCCGCTTATAACGAACAAGATTATGTGGCCGATAAACTGTGGATGTTGGCCTTTTTAGATTATCCGGCGGAGCGCTTGTCGATTCGTTTGCTATGTGATGGCTGCACCGATGACACCGTCTCTGTTGCACGCCAGACATTAACCCAACTGCCGTTCTGCGAATTTTCTATTGAAGTCGCGGAATATGCCAATAACCGCGGCAAAGTCGCGCTACTTAATGAGGCGATCGCCGCATCCACTGCAGATATTGTGGCGTTATCTGATGTGTCGGCGATTATTTCCGTTGATGCCATGAAGATGGCCGCGCGTCATTTTCAACTGACTGATGTCGGCGTGGTTTGCGGCAGTTATCAATTGCTAAACCCAGGCTCCGATGGTGAAGCTAAATATTGGCAGTATCAGCGCAAAGTACGCCAAAACGAGGCCAATTTAGGCGCTCTGCAAGGTGCCCATGGCGCCTTCTACCTGATCCGGCGTGAAGCCTTTTGTACCCTGAAAAGCGACACCATCAACGATGATTTTATGTTGCCGATGAATATCGTTGCGCAGGGCTATCGAGGTGTTTACGAGCCAACCATTTGTGCTCTGGAGCTTGAGCACGCGAGTGATGCGTTAGATCGTAAACGCCGCCGCCGTATTGGCGCGGGTAATTTGCAGCAACTTATTCGCCTCCGTCAGTTACTGTTACCTCGCTTCAAGGGCGTGGCGTTTACCTTTGTTAGTGGTAAAGCGTTGCGGGTATTGTGCCCATTCTTAGTGCTCGCCAGTATGGTAGGCGCTGCGCTATTGGCAAGTAATTCTATTTGGTTTGCTGGGTTGTTGGCGCTACAAGTTTTGGGGATCGCACTGGCATTGTTGCCGCGTTTGAATCCTTCTTACGCCTGGCCTTCACTTCTAAAAGCCCTGAATTATTTGATCGAAGGTCACTGGAATTGTTTGCTCGGCTGTATCAGCTACGTACAGCAATCGGTGATGCGCCGCTTGGGTCGCGCTTGAACGCCATTAGCCTGTTTCGCATTTTGCAAAAAGCCGCAAATTCAACTCTTGAATAGCAGGATTTGGTGACCTAACTAATTGAAAATTAGTCTTTAATACCTATTGGCACGTCCCTCGCAATAGTTCTGCATCGGTAATATATCGGAGTAGAACATTATGGCTACCGTGCTAACCCACTACCAATCACACCCTGAGCTGCATGTCTCCCTCGTTAATGACAATGTTGCTATCGAGCGTCAACTTGATCGTTTGCTTGATTCCATTACCACCTTTGAGCGCGACAGCTGCGTCGTTTTGCACATGGCGGATCTATCAACGCTGTCTGTACCGCAGTTGTCATTAATGTTGTTACTGGCAAAACGGTTGCGAGCAAATGGCAGTCGATTGTTCACCCACGGCTTAGCGGGGGAGTGTCATCGTATGGTGCACTTGCTACGCGTCCATCTGGTTATCCCTGAATACGTCACCGATCAGCCTGCTCAAGCCGGTTCTGATCCAATGCCAATTGCCGCTTAATGTTGGCTGCTAGGGAGTTGTAACGATGCGCATTGTATTCATCATCTTCGCTTTATTAACGCAAGGCTGCGCGGCTTGGCCTGAGCAAGGAACAGGCGGCTTTGCCGAGCACAACAGCTTGCTGCTGAGCTTGCTCGATTTAAGCCAACAAGAAGCCATGGGGCCAGAACATGGGCTTCGATTTGAACTAATCATCAGTAAACACCAGCTCGATTTATTGGTGCTCGAAGGTGCTGAGTTGTGTTTTCCAGCATCGGTTGAACAGGCAAGACTGCGCGAGCAGCGAATCATGCGCGAGCTTAAAGGCGGGCTTGAACAAGATGCTGCCAACGGCTTAGAAGTGCAACAGTATTTTTTGGCTGAGCTTGAGAATCGGCTCGATGCCGTCACCTCTAATGGCGCGTGTCAGGTGAACTTTGCCGGCCAATTGTCATTATCGCAGTTGCAGCAAAGTCTGTTGCCCTTGCTTAATTCCAACAATCAATTTGAAACGGATTCGTCAAACCTCACGCCAGCTTATCAAGATCAACTGCAACGCGCGTTGCCCATGGTGAAACAAGTCCCGCTCGACATGCTCGTTACCGGTCATACCGATCCGGTGGGCAATGCGAGTCACAACCAAACGCTGTCATTGGCCAGAGCCAGCGCCGTGGCAGAATTTCTGACCGATCACGGTATTGATAAACAACGCATTCGAGTTCAAGGCGCATCATCAACTCGGCCTTACACCAAGGGCAACTCAGTCGACGATTTTCATTCAAGCCGACGAGTCACCATTAATTTAATTGAGCAATATGCGTTAGGAGAAACCCATGAATAACAACGCTAAATGTTTATGGCTGATGCTGTGCCTAATGCTTCCATCAGGGATCGTGTTGGCTGGCAGCGAGCTCATCCAAAGTGGGTATCAAATTCAAATTGTGATGCCAGGTGAACCTAGTTTTACCCAACCCTTTGAAGTTGATCGGGCTGGCCGCTTACAGCTCCCCGAAGTTGGTGCCGTGCCTGTTGCCGAGCTCGATGAAGTACAAATGGCGCAAGCGGTAACCCAAGCCCTGAGTTTGGCGTATCGAGATTTATCAGGATTAAAAGTCTATGTGGCAGCAGAACGGATCCGCATTCAGGTGATGGGTTATGTACAAACGCCCGGAGAGATCACCATGGAAGTGGACGCCGGCGTACAAATCGCATTACAGCAAGCGGGCGGTTTGCGTCCGGGCGCGCAGTTGGATCGGATGCAATTGCGCCGCGCTGGTGAGCAACAGGTTTTTGATTACAAACAATACCTCGATAGTGGCGATCTCAATGCGCTGCCTAAGCTGAAATCGTTAGACACCATCTTTGTGCCGGCGTCTAGCAAAATTGGCAATGTGGCAACTGTGTTCGATCCTGTTGCCCTCAACGACAAAGGCGATGCTGCTGAAACGCGAACAGCAATCAAAGTGTTCGGCGAGGTGTTTAAGCCGGGCAGCTTTTCGTTTCGGCAGAACGCCTCGCTCGTCGACATGTTGATGCGCGCTGGCGGTGTCACACGTTACGCCAGTGTGGAGCAGGTTCGCGTCATTATTGATGGCCAACCGATGCTGTTTAACCTGACGCAATACTTAGATACCGGTAACGAGGCGCTGATGCCGCAGCTACAGCCTGGAACAACAATATTCGTGCCCAAGCAACAAGAAGAAATTAAAGCCGGCGCCAACACCGTCTATGTGATGGGTGAAGTGTTTAAGCCTGGCGCTTATGAGGGCCACAATGACGCTGGATTTCTTGATGTATTGGCCAATGCGGGGGGGCCAACCCGTTTTGCAGAAACCAGACAGATTCGAGTGATCCGACAGGGCGGCGATATCGAAGCATTTGATTTGTTGGCCTATACCGAGGGGATCAATGCAAACCTACCTCAAATCGCTGCCGGTGATGCGATCTTCGTACCCGAAAAGACCGATTTAAACGAAAAATCGTGGACCAAGGTAGCGCCAAATCGCGCGGTACAAGTGATGGGCGAAGTTAACCGCCCCGGGCGTTTTGAATGGTCAGATGAAATGTCGCTGATGGATTTACTTGCCCATGCCGGTGGCCCCAAACGCAATGCTGACACTGCCAACATCCAAATTGTGATCGCTTTAGAAGACGGTAAAACCGACACCGTCCGATTCAATTTGAACCACTTTTTGTCAGGCAAAATGGTTCGGGAACAATTGCCAGCTATCGCCGCTGGTAGTTTGGTGATGGTGCCTGAGTTACCCGATGATCCGTCGGACAACAAATCGCAGTGGGTGCGTCAGGCGTCGGATGATTCCATTTATGTCTTTGGCCAAGTTGGCGCACCGGGTCGTTATCGTTTCGATCCGGAGATGCATTTTCTCGATATTTTAGCGGCAGCAGATGGTCCTAATGGTAATGCCGATATTAGCAATGTGCGGATCAGCCATCGAAATGGCAAAAGGGCAAAGATTAGCAAGTTAGATTTAGGGCTGTACTTTGAGACAGGTGACGAGAACCTGTTGCCAAATGTGATCCCAGGGGACTCGATTTATATTCCAGAAAAAGATCGCCCTTGGCTGGCTGAGTCGAAAGAATCAACCGTTCGCGTATTAGGTGCTGTGGGGAAGCCAGGGCGTTACCGCTTTAACGATGATATGACGTTGCTTGATCTACTTGCTGAAGCGGGCGGTATTAATGACAACAGCTACCCAGAAAAAATCACCGTAGTAAATCTATCTTGCTGTCGCGACCAAGCGCGTTCTTTCGATTTGCTGGCATTTAGCCAAACCGGCAATTTCGCCATGCTACCGGTATTGCGCGCAGGCGATACCGTTTATGTGCCATCGGAAAAAGACAGTGACTGGTTTAAAGCGCGTCAGGGCTTGGAAGACATTTTTAGGGTGGTGAGTATCAGTGCCTTGTTGGGGTTCATCTAATGGCGTTACCGATTACCTATCAAGAAGTTGAGCGTGTTTATCAACGCTTATTGCTCAATGGCGTTCGGTGCTTGGCAGTGTCTTCGGCGCAGCCGGGGGAGGGGGTTAGTCTGATGGTCGATGCGCTAGCAAAACGAGCGGCGAGTGTTGGTAAGCGGGTGCTGATTGTCGATTTTAATCTATTTCATCCGCGCATCGGTGCTGACAATTGGCAGTGGCGACATGGCCAGCCACCTGAATCTCGCATCGGTACCCATGATGCTGTGCATTGCTTACCTGCGCCAATTGATGCGGCAACACGCCTCAATTTAAAGGAGCCGGGTCAATTGGAGGCGTTAGTAAAAGAATGGGCCGAACAATACGATCTAGTGTTGTTTGATTGCGCAGCGCAACAGTTGAACAATCAATCAAATTTGCCGCCGGCACGGGTGATGGCCGCCGCTGATGGTGTGGTGCTGTGTTATATGGCGGGGGTGACGGCAAGTTGCCAATTAAAAACCTGTTGTCAGCAGCTAAGCCAAGATGGGGTCAACATCCTGGGTGTGGTGATTAATGACCGGTTTAATCCGCCGCTAAAGCTTGAGTTGATTCGCAATTTGCAAAAATTGTCGAAGTATTGGCCCAAACTAACCACGTGGCTTGCAACAAAAGTCACGGATTCTCAACTACTTTCATTGCGACACTAAGTTTTTAGCGGGCTGGAATACTACATGAAGCTAGGCATTCGTTGGAAAATCATTGGCGCCATTACAGCGGTTGAAGCGCTGCTTTTTTCTGCCGTGGTTGGGTTTGGTTTCCATTGGTTTTCTGACCTGAATCATCAGCCCGTAACCGCAGAACAAACACACCAACTGATGGTTGTTCTGGTACTTCTGGTGATTGCTGGAATTGGTTGCACGGCGTTCATGGTAAACCTGTTAACGACTCGCTTCGCTCACCAATTAATTCGCCTCACTAAAACCGCCCAACTTATCGAAAACAAGGGACCGGGGGTACAAGTTGATATTCCCGAAGATGATGAAGTAGGACGTTTTGCGGCGGCATTTAATCAAATGTCGTTGTCATTAGAAACCACCCAAAAAGAACTTCACGCATCGTTGGAAGTACAAAAAAAGCTATCTGAATTGCTCGACACCCATCGCGGCATTTTGAAGGCGACGATTTCCTCTGCGCTCGATGCTGTGATTGTGATTGATCACAATGGCCTTGTGGTTGAGTTCAATAAAAGTGCTGAGCAGATGTTTGGTTATAGCCGCGACGAGATGCTTGGTCACGAACTTGCCGAGTACATTATTCCAGACAAATTTCGCAATGCGCACCGCGCAGGTATGAAACGCTTTCGCGATTCCGGTGAAGCCAAGGTGTTAGGGCAGCGCATTGAATTGGTGGCTCTGCATCGAGATGGTCATGAATTCCCCTGTGAGTTGGCGATCCATGGTGTCAAAGTTGGTAACGAAACCCACTTTACTGCATTTATGCGGGATATTAGCGAATGGAACTCGTTAGAGCGGGAGCTACGCTTGGCGGGCCATGCGTTTGATGCCAATGAGGCCATTTTTATTACCGACGCTTCGGCCAATATCCTGCGTGTTAATCAGGCATTTACCCGCATCACCGGTTATGAAGAACAAGAGGTGATTGGCAAAAATCCGCCAATCTTATCGTCCCATGAGCACGATGGCGCCTTCTATCAGCAGATGTGGCAGGACTTGACTAAAAACGGTAAGTGGTCGGGCGAAATTATGAATCGCCGCAAAGATGGCGAATTGCTACCAGAATTACTCAGCATCTCATCGGTGACGCAAGAAGATGGCAGTATCAGTCACTACGTTGCCCATTTTGCCGATTTGCGGGAGCAAAAAGCGGTGGAGCAATCGCTGCGTCAAGCGAGAACCGAAGCTGAGTTAGCCAGCCAAGCTAAAAGCCGCTTTCTTGCCACCATGAGCCACGAAATACGCACGCCGTTAAATGCCATCGTCAATATGAATCGGCTGCTGTTAGAAACGTCACTGACACAGCAGCAACATCACTTGGTTAACGCAGCCGATGATGCCGGCAATGTTCTGCTGGCAATCGTCAACAACGTGTTGGATTTTTCTCGCATAGAAGCTGGGCAGTTTGCGTTGAATCCAGATTGGTTCAACCCAAGCCATGTGACCCAATCCTTGGTTGACTTGTTTCAAGCAAGTGCCGCGCAGAAACGAATTGATTTAACGCTAGAAAGCACGTTGAACACGCCCAAGGAAGTATACGGCGATGCGCTTCGTTACCGACAAATCTTACTCAACCTCATTGGTAATGCCGTTAAATTTACTCAGCGCGGTGAAGTAAGCGTTTTGCTCAGTCTTGATGATTCGGGCATGAGTATTAGCGTCGTTGATACTGGACCTGGCATTGAATCGGCTAAGCAGCCGTTTCTATTTGATGAGTTCTACCAGTTGAAAGACATCAACAGCATGGATCGCTCAGGCACCGGCCTTGGTCTTGCCATCACCAAACAGCTTGTCGACATGATGCAAGGCACCATTGAACTCGAAAGCAAACCCGGTACTGGCAGCACATTTAGTATCTGGTTGCCGTTGGAGTCGCGGGCAGCAAAAACTAACGAAGCGGCCAAACAGCAAGCGCCAAAGCGCGACACCGCTGCTCGGAGTATCAGCATTTTATTGGTTGAAGACAGTGCTTCAAATCGTGCTGTTGCCCATCAAATTCTGTCTAATCTAGCAAGCACTGTGGTGGAAGCTGAAAATGGCAAAGTCGCGTTAGAAATGGCGGCCACACAACGCTTTGATTTGATCTTGATGGACGTTGCCATGCCTGAATTAAATGGGTTGCGGGCAACCGAAATGTTACGTGAGCAAGAAGGTTTAAACAGGGATACGCCAATTGTGGCGATGACGGCAAATGCATTTAAAGAAGATAAACAAGCATGCCTAGAAGCAGGGATGGACGACTTTCTAAGTAAGCCCATTGATATTGCCGCGATGAGGGCCAAAGTTGCGCTTTGGTCGGCGCAACGATCAGAGCGGTGGCAAAAGCCCGAACCGCAACCCGTCCAGCTCGGATCAGATGATACGGCCGTCATAGCGTTGGATAACAGCGAAGGCTTTCATTATGAAACCATTGCGCTGTTGGATGAAGCTGTGCTGGACACCCTGATACGGGAAACAAGTTTGGCAACCGTTAACAACATACTGGTGACGTTGAAAGAAGAAGCGCAAGCACGGGTGTTTGCCATAAAAGTTTTGGCAGCCAAGGAGCAATGGCAACAAGTAGAAATTGAAGCCCATACGGTGAAGAGCAGCATGGGAACATTCGGTGCAACTCGGATTCAACAGCTTGCAAAAGATATTGAAAGTGCCGCCAAGCAACAAGATCAGGAACAGATCACCATATTAGAGCCGCGTTTACAGTTGATGCTCGACAACACCATGCAGGCATTACAGGCCAAATTAGCGCGCGATAGCGATACCAATCAGGAGTAGGGCAAATGGGCAAACATGATTCCATTTTGTTGGTTGAAGACAGTGACTCGCTGGCTGCGGTTTATCAGGCATATTTGGCCGAAGAATCAGCCACGTTGACGCGTGTTGCCAGTGGCGAAGCGGCAATTCGGGCGATGAATGAAAACCCGCCGAGCGTTCTATTGCTCGATCTAAAATTGCCCGACATGAGTGGCTTGGATGTGCTGCAGTGGTTAAACGGCCAACGTTTTGACCCCGTTGTTATCATGATCACAGCGCATGGCTCTATCGACGTTGCCGTAGATGCGATGCGTTTAGGAGCCATCGATTTTTTAGAAAAGCCATTTGATGGTGCTCGGCTACAAGTGACTGTGCGCAACGCGATGAAGCTCAGTCGCTTGCAAAACTTAGTCGAAGGCTATGAAGCAGCCTCGTCGCGCTCGAGCTTTCAAGGGTTCATTGGCGGTAGCTTGCCGATGCAGCAAGTATATAAAATGATCGAAGCCGTGGCGCCAAGCAAAGCCACCGTGTTTATCACAGGTGAAAGTGGCACAGGTAAAGAAGTCTGCGCTGAAGCAATTCATCAACAAGGCCCCAGAGCCAATAAACCATTTGTTGCACTGAATTGCGGAGCCATTCCAAAAGAGCTGATGGAAAGTGAAATTTTTGGCCACGTAAAAGGCGCTTTCACTGGCGCCCAACGTGAACGAAGAGGTGCTGCGTCACTCGCCGATGGCGGCACGCTGTTTTTGGATGAAATCGGTGAAATGGACATGGATCTGCAGACCAAATTACTCCGATTCGTTCAAACCGGTCGATTTCAACGTGTTGGCGGCAGTGCCGAAGAAGCCGTGGATGTTCGTTTCTTATGTGCGACCAACCGTGATCCTTGGCAGGAAGTGCAAGCAGGGCGATTTCGGGAAGACTTGTACTACCGACTTTATGTGGTGCCCATTCATTTACCGCCGTTACGCGACCGCGGCCAAGATGTGCTGGCCGTTGCCCAAGTTTTGCTTAATCAATACGCCAAAGATGAAGGGAAAAAATTTCGCCGATTTTCGCCCGACGTCAAGCTGGTGCTGACGCGCTATCGATGGCCTGGCAATGTTCGCGAATTGCAAAATGTGATCCGCAATATTTGTGTTCTCAATGATGCTGAGCAGGTCGCGGTAGATCATTTGCCGCAAAACCTAATTAACCAGTTAGATGAATTGCTACCGGAACGCGAAACCCGCAACGACAGTGACCTTGAATTTGAATTGGTCGATCCGAGCGAGCTTTTAGATCCCTCAGACGTTAACGAAGCGTTGTTATCATCGCCGTTGCAAGCGCTTTGGCTGACCGAAAAGCAAGCCATTGAACATGCCATTGAACATTGCGATGGCAATATTCCTAAAGCGGCTGAATTGTTAGAAGTGAGCCCATCGACGATTTACCGAAAAAAGCAAAGCTGGGAACAAACGACCGCCGATTAGGACGAGTTAGCGCCTTTAATTGAACGAGGCCGTGGGGAACGGCCATGCCATTTTCCGGGGCGAGGCACTTAGTGGGCGCGATAAGTGCGATACAACAATGACGAATGTGCTTGGTGACGCATGTGGTTCCAATACTCGGTAACCACATGCTGTTTATCTTTCGGCATTAACCATTCGAATTAACCTTTGTTCAGGTTTGCTGCTAGTAGCCTTGGAAATCGTCCTTTAGGTTGATGATTGCGCTAGCACTTATTTGTTCGGCATTGAATCCAACCGACACCATAAATTTACCAGCATCTATCCGCCAGCCACCCTGCTCAACATCGCAATAAGCAAAGTCCCTCAATCCCAACGTGAAGTTCAGGGTTGTGCGCTCACCTGATGCAATGATGGGTTTAGCAAATGTTTTGAGCTCTTTGCTTGGGCGGTCGAGTGCTGGTGCTAGCTCTGAAGTGTACAGCTGAACAACGGTAGCGCCTTCGCGTTGACCGGTGTTTTCAATAGTCACAGCCACATCAACACGGTTTTGATCGCTGACGTTAACGACCAAGTCAGAGAGTTGGAAGCGGGTGTAACTCAAGCCATAGCCAAATGGAAACAGTGGCTTAATTTGGTGTTTATCATAGTGGCGATAACCAATATCTAAGCCTTCACCATATTCCACCTGACCATCAATTCCAGGGTAATTCAGCGGCGAATTGGTGTGGGTTGGGTTGTCAGACCAACACCGTGGGAAGGTTTGCGGTAAACGACCAGTGGGCTCCTGATCGCCAAAAAGAACATCGGCAATTGCGTTGCCGCATTCTTGTCCGGGGTACCAAGCTTGTAGAACGGCCGGTACCGATTCAAGCCAAGGTAACTCCACCGGCCCACCTGTTTGCAACACCACGATGGTATTAGGGTTGGCCTCTAGCACAGCTTCAACCAATTCGTTTTGGCGGCCGGGTAGGCTGATGTCTTCTAAATCACTGCCTTCGGTGTCCCATTCGCCCGAGCGACCGATAAATACAATTGCGGTGTCGGCATTGCGGGCAGCGTTTGCGGCTTGTTGAATCCCCTCAGATCCTAATGGCTGAGAAATACCTAGGCGCCATCCTGACACCATAATGTTGTCGGGTTGGCGGTTACAAAATAAAATATCGATGTCGTATGATTTTCCTGCCTCTAGCGCTAGCTGTACAACAATTTCATCGCAACCTTCTTCAAAGAAAGTGCGCCCCTTTAGCCATTGACTGGTGGCATCGAGTACTAGCTTGCCATCGAGGTACACCTTGGCATAGCCAGCACAATGAAAACCTAGGTTATAGATGCCGGTGTTAGGGGCGTCAAACGAGGTATTAATGCGGGCGGAAAAGTTGAACTTTGAAACCTTGTTATCGGCAAAGTCGATATCCCAAAATGCGATGGCACTATCGAGCACTTCCTGATAGACCGGCTCGCCAGCCCAGTGTTTGTTGTCGTAAAACGCAACCGTTGTTTTGCCCTGATGCAGCGGCTCCCAGCGATAATTACTGCAGCCTTCGGCAAAGACCAAACGTTGCTCGCCTAATTTTGTAACTAAACCATCCCATGGCGAAATGCGATAATGAGGCGTTAGCTGAGCTGAGCCGCCACCCATGATTTGGGCAACCTTGGCATTGGGCCCAATGACGGCGACTGTGCCACAATTATTGAGATCAAGCGGGAGTTTGTTGTCTTGGTTTTTTAATAAAACAGTGGCTTCTGCACCGGCTTTTCGAATTAACGCCCGATGGCTTTCTAAATCGTCGCTTCGCTCAACAAAGGGCTGTTCGTCATCAATCGAACCGACCCGTTTCATGAGCGTTAAAATAGCCATTGCGCTTGCGCGGACCGTGTCACGACTAACTTCTCCATCAGCTACTGCTGCTAACAATTTAGCGCCACGGTCACGCGTCGGCCCTGGCATTTCAAGGTCAAGGCCGGCGTTGATTGTGGGGGCGGTAGAACGCGAACCATACCAATCAGACATGACGACACCGTCAAAGCCCCAATCCTTGCGAAGCGTCTCGGACAGTAACCATCGGTTTTCGGCCGTGTAGCAGCCATTGAGTTTGTTGTATGACGACATAACAGCCCACACACCAGCTTTTTTAACGGCATCTTCAAACGGACGAAGGTAGAGCTCGCGCAAAGTGCGTTCATCAATGACCGAGTTGATGGTGGTTCGCTCGAATTCACTTTCATTGCCAACAAAATGCTTGATAGTTGAGGCAACACCTTCGCTCTGCTGGCCTTTAATGTATGCAGTGGCTAATGCCGCGGTAAGCTCCGGATCTTCTGAAAAACATTCAAAATTACGACCATTGGTGGCTGTTCGGTGAATATTGACTGTTGGTGCCAATGAAACGTGAGCGCACTTCGACTTCACTTCTTGGGCGATGGCTTGCCCCACTTGTTGGGCTAACTCGGTATTCCAAGTTGCCCCCAAGCTAATTGCTGCGGGAAAAGCTGCTGCGGTGGTGGCATTAATATACGTACCGCTGCCACGCGCGCCGTTTGGGCCATCGGTCACGCGAAGTTTGTTGATCCCCAGACGAGGGATCGCCGGTAGTGACCATAAGTCTTCTCCGGATAGGAGTGAAACTTGTTCTTCTAGACTCATTTGGTCAACCAACGATTCGACGCTTTTGTCATGCTGCATTTAATGTACTCCCAAGTTACTGCGTTGCTTGCTGTGTTGCGTTGAAGCACTCCTGCACCCTTGTTAAAAAGGCCCGAAAGAAGCGTTAGTCGTTCGCGCCACTGGTGGCACCAGCTGGTTATTTAGTAGCACTCTTCAACTGACTTTTAAGCGAACAAACAGCAAAGCTATAATTATGAATAATTGAATTTATAACGTTGCAAATTGCTTTTGTAACGATTTAAAATATTTAAATCCACATGTTAAATCACATTTATTTGACCTTTTTTAAGTGCATTGTTGGCGCTAAGCCGATGGAGCTAAGCCGATGGAGCTAAGCCGATGGAGCTAAGTCGGTGGGGTTAAGTAGGTGGGGTTAAGTCGGTGGGGCTAAATCAGTAGGGTCAAGTAGTGGCGTAGGCCATGACGTAACGAAACGCCTTTCATTGGGAGCTGCGAAAGAATGGCAAAAATCACCCTCAAGACAATTGCCGATGCGCTAGATTTTGCTGTCACCACAGTGTCGCGAGCGTTAAAAGATGACCCGGCGATTAAACTGCAAACGCGGCGTGTTATACAGGCCAAGGCGCGTGAACTTGGCTATGTGCCAGATAGAGCAGGGGTTCGCCTTCGTACCGGCAAGACCAACGTCATCAGTTTGGTATTGCCGGTTGAACCCAATATGTCGAACGTGGTCACTCGACTTACGGTTTCGGTTGCTGAAGTACTAAAAGGTACTAGCTATAACCTCAATACCAGTTACTGGTTTGAAGGGGATGATCCGTTAGGCGTCATCAAACAAATTGTAGAAACGCGCGCAGCGGATGGGTTGATCCTCAATTACACAACGCCTGATGATCGGCGAGTTGATTATTTAAAGAAACAAAACTTTCCATTCGTCACCCATGGCCGCACCAGCCAAACGGATAACCACCCATATTTTGACTTCGATAACGAAACCTTTGCTTGTTTGTCGGTTAACAAACTGAAGCTAAGAGGGCGTCGGAAAATCATGCTTATTTTACCGCCTCCCGAGTTAAGTTATACCGGTCACTTGCAACGAGGCCTGCTACTTGGCCAGCAGCAAACTGGCGTCGCGTTAGTGGCTTGTCCCACAATTCATTCTGATTCTCCGTCAGCCGATATTGAAGCTGAAGTAACGGCGATGTTGTCGACCATGCCTGACATCGATGCGATTATTGCAAGCTCATCAACGGCAGCCATGGTGACTGTTGCAGTTTTAGAAGCGCAAGGGCGCACGCTAGGAAGCGATATCGATGTACTCGGACGAGAGGCAGCGCCATTTTTAAAATTGCTGCGAAAAAACTTATTGCTAGCAAATGAAGATGTCGGCAAGGCTGGCAATTTTTTAGCACGAGCGCTAATTCATGCCATCGAGCAGCCGAATGAAGCGCCCATGCAAGGGATGGATATTCCAACGATCGAGCAGATCAATTAGCAGCATCCTTGAATTAAACGCGTTAGCTAGTGGCGACATTGCTCGCTGAACGGTGACTGTGTCGCGTTAACTGAAATGATGTCTCGTTAACTGAAATCAGGAGCGACATAACTAAACTAGAACGATCCAAGCCGGAGCCTATTACGTTAAGGGCTATAAGCAATTAACGGATAGGGTTGAACATGGTTTGGATCACGTCACACAAAGCTAAAGCACTACTAACGGCAGTGCTCCTTGGGTTCTATATCGGAGGCGCCATGGCAATTGAAGAGCCAAATTATCAATTGGTTGAGAAAGTTGATGAGTTTGAATTGCGTGCTTACAGCGCGATGGTCATTGCCGAAACAGTTGCCCAAGGGCCTATTGATGATGCGTCCAGCCAAGGGTTCCGTGCCGTGGCCGATTTTATCTTCGGTAACAACACAGCCAAATCTGGCGGATCTGAAAAAATTAGTATGACGGCGCCTGTTACTATTGCGCCGGGATCTGAAGCTCAAACCATGCAATCAGAAGCCAGCCTGAAGAATGAGCAGGGCATGTGGAAAATACATTTTGTCATGCCCAGCGCGTATTCGATGGACACCTTGCCCGAGCCGAGTAACCAAGCTGTATCGCTTGCAGAAATTCCTCCTCGGAACATGGCTGTCTTACGATTTTCTGGATTGACAGGCGAACGAAAGGTTGCTGAAAAAACGCAGTTGTTGATGGACTGGATGACTAGCAGAAACCTAACCCCTAAAAGCGCACCGAAACTCGCCCGGTACAACCCACCTTGGACACTGCCATTTTGGCGTCGTAATGAGGTGATGATTGAGTACTGACTTGTCGCACATCGATTGTCATACGCGTTATCACCATCTCGGCGTCAATTCGGAGAACAAGCAATGTTGAACATATTTAAACGCGATCCAGCCAAGAAGATGCGTAAGCAACGTACCCTGTTACTTAAAAGTGCCATGCTTGCACAGCGCAAAGGCGATATGCGCAGCTTCGCCAACTTAAGTGCTGAAGCCGAACAACTAACCAAAGAAATTGATAAATATGATGAGTAGGGCGTCAACCTGTAGTGGTTAAGATTCGATTCTTCTATCGACAGAGATCCAAACGGTCACCGACATTGCTTCTAGCCATTGCAGACTGAGTTTGCGAAGCCGTTGAGCGCCTCGTTTCGTTGCGAATCAACCGAAGTGTTTTGTTTAAGCTCGGTTGAGAGCGCTCAATGAAACGAGGCACCAGGCTTTTATTGCTTGTAGATAGTGCCGCCTTTCATCACAAAGTGGACTTGCTCGAGTGTTGATATATCCGCTAGCGGGTTTTGCTTCACGGCAATAATATCGGCATAAAGACCTGGCTTGAGTTCACCCACATCTTGTTGCCATTTGAGTAACGCAGCGGGCTCGATGGTTGCAGCTTGCAGTGCTTGTAGCGGTGACATACCAAATTTGACCATGCGTGATAACTGCTTGGCGTTATCTCCGTGGGGGTAGATGCCCGCATCAGTACCCAGTACGACTTTGGCGCCGCTGTTGACTGCGTGAGTGAAGCTTTGGCGCTGGATGGTGCCGACTTGGCGCTCTTTATTTAGGTTTTCCTCGGGTACTCCATTCGCTTCACCCTGACTCAAGGTGTATTCGGTGTTGTAGATATCCATCGACAAGACGGTGCCGTGCTTTTTGGCCAGATTGATGGTTTCTTTGTCGAGATAACTGGAATGCTCAATCGAATCAACGCCCGCTTTAATCGCAAAACGAATACCTTCATTACCGTGGGCATGTGCCGCTACGGTTCTACCATGGGTGTGGGCTTCATCAACAATGGCTTCCATTTCCTCAAGGGTATATTGACGCTGACCAACCACGGTGCCTTTAGAAAATACGCCGCCAGTGGCACAAAACTTAATCAGATCGACACCATATTTGACGTTACGACGAACCATTTGGCGAACGCCCCAAGGTCCATCGGCTACGCCATCTGATTTTTGCTTGAATGAATGGTTCAGGGCGTTATCGTCGCAATGACCACCGGTGATGCCAAGTGCGGGGCCAGAAACTGCCATGCGAGGGCCTGGTACTTCACCTTCATTGATGGCGTTGCGGAGTGCTACATCCTGAAAGTCACTAGCACCAACATCTCGTACAACGGTAAAACCCGCCATCAGTGTCTTCTCGGCGTTTACCACGCCGCCAATCACGGCGCGGTGTGGTGACTGAAACAGACCCGCATAATAGTTTTTGGCCAGCTGGCGAACCAAATGGGTGTGCATATCCATCAGGCCCGGCATCAAATAACTGTCGCCTAAATCAATCACGTCAACATCAGACGGTAACTCCGATTTATCAGCGGTAATGGCTTTAATGCGGTCACCGTCAATGACGATATAATGATTGTTTAGCACCTTACCGGAACGAACATCGATTAGGTGATCTGCCGTCACGACCTGTGTTATGGCAGAAGCAATGCTGCAAACACTGGCACCGATTAGTAAAAGAAATCCTTTCAAATAACCAACTTTCATGTACTTACTCTCTCAACAAAAATTGCGCCATAACCAGACGAAGGCGTTTCAGCATGCCATGCCCCGTAGGTATTTGAAATAAATTATATTAGTGAATCGATTTCAGGAACGCGTTTGCTGTACTTTTGGGCCATCCGTGGTGATCTGTTAGGCTAGCCAAGCAAGGCTGATATCGGCAGGAACATCTTAAGCAAGAGGCATTGAATCGTGCGCTGGATTAACCAACTAAATGATCCCGAATTACTTAATCAGGCATTTGCTATTGGTACGCTGACTGACGAAATCGTCGTGACCAATCCATACAATCATCAAGCCCTGTGCGCCATTGACAATCACACGGTTGAGCAGGTTAATCATGCGATTGCTGACGCTAAGGTGGCGCAAGCTGACTGGGCGAAATTGAGCGCAAAGCAACGCGCAAACATTCTACGACGCTGGCACGATCTGGTGCTGGCAGCAGCCGATGATCTCGCAACCATCATGACGCTGGAGCAAGGTAAGCCATTGCTTGAATCAACAGGCGAAGTTGCCTATGGCGCTTCGTTTATTGAGTGGTTTAGCGAAGAAGCGAAACGTGCCTACGGTCGCCATATTCCATCACCCGCGAGCGATCGACACATCGTTACCCTTAAACAACCCGTCGGTGTAACGGCTGGCATTACGCCCTGGAACTTTCCAATTGCCATGATCACCCGTAAAGCGGCGCCAGCGTTAGCGGCGGGGTGTGCCTTTGTGGTGAAACCGGCGGCAAATACACCACTGTCAGCGTTGGCGTTGGCACAGCTAGCCTACCGTGCCGGGATCCCGCCGGCGTTAATGCCAGTTGTGTGTTCGTTAGATGCGCCGTTAATCGGCAGCGTGTTCACGCAACATCCAGATATTCGTAAATTGAGCTTCACGGGCTCAACAGCGGTGGGTAAACAATTGATGTCACAGAGTGCCGCGCAATTGCAGCGGCTGTCGTTGGAGTTGGGCGGCAATGCTCCTTTTGTGGTGTTTGCAGATGCTGATCTTAATGCGGCCGTTGACGGCGCTATTGCCAGCAAATTCCGCAATGCTGGCCAAACGTGTGTGTGTGCCAATCGATTTTATATCGCGCGCGAAATCCATGATGAATTTGTCTCATTATTCGTTGCAAAAGTTGCTGCGCTCACTGTTGGCAATGGTATGGATTCGGCCGTGCAAGTCGGTCCTTTGATTGACGAGCGCGCGCTCAACAAGGTAAACGATTTGGTCGATAAGGCCATTGCTGCAGGCGCAACGCTCGTTTGTGGTGGGCAACCAGCACCGGCGCACGGTAACTGTTTTCTTCCCACGGTATTAACCGATGTGACGCCTGATAACCCAATCCTAAAACAGGAAATATTTGGGCCGGTTGCGCCTATTTGTGTCTTTGATTCCGAGCAGGAAGTCATAGCGCAATGCAATGACACAGAGTATGGCTTGGCGAGTTATTTTTATAGCCGCGATATCAATCGGATTTGGCGTGTTGCTGCGCAGCTAGAATGCGGCATGGTCGGAATTAACGAAGGTATTATTTCGACAGAGCTCGCGCCATTTGGAGGTGTTAAGCATTCAGGGATTGGCCGAGAAGGTGGTTCTGAAGGTTTAGATGAATACCTGGAAACAAAATACTTGTGTATGGGAGGGCTGGATTAGTTTGCCACCCATGCCGCTAAAACAATAAAAAACTGCCAGCATATGCTGGCAGTTTGTGTTCCTCCGCAACGGTTACTCGGCGGATTTTTCGGGTGTGGTTATTAAGTATTGATTTAAGAAATTCAAATATGCTTCTGAAGCTGTGATTCGGTTTTGTTTTTTGACAAAGCCGTGGCCTTCATCATCAAACAATACGTATTCGACGGGCACATTGTTCTTGCGGATCTCTGCCACCATTTCATCACTTTCAACCTGTAAAACCCGTGGATCGTTGGCGCCTTGCACTACAAGCACTGGGCTTTGAATTTTATCGGCATGGAACAGCGGAGAAATGCGCATTAAGCGTTCTTTGTCTGTTGCAGGATCGCCAAGTTCGTCATACAGGTATTGGCGGAAGCTTTCCCACCAAGGCGGGATACTTTCAAGGGTACGCACCCAATTAGTAACACCAAAGATATTGACGCCTACTTTGAATTCATTGGTGAAGGCCATTGCAGCCATGGTGAGGTAACCACCGTAGCTACCGCCAATGACGCCAATGTTGTCGGTATCGACCCAGTCCAATTGTTGTAAGTACTTTTTGGCGTACACAATGTCTTGTAAATCGTCTTCACCGTGGCGCTTATCATCGAGATGATAGAAGGTTTTGCCATAACCTGATGAGCCACGATTGTTAACAGCAAATAGCGCGTAACCATGATTGATGAGGTGTTGTTTCGCGGCGCTGTAGCCCATTCGTGATTGACCACCTGGGCCACCATGAATCCATATTAACGCTGGTACTTTGTTGTCAGCACTAGCCGTTAGGGGTTTGTAGAGTAAACCTGGTACTTCTAGCTCATCAAAACTTTTGAAGCGCTCAACGGTTGATGTCACCAAGTCATCTTCGGCCATGGCTGGGTTGAGAGTGTTGGTTAAACGTTTGGCTTCTTGATCGCCAATTTGATAACTAAACAAATTGGAAGGTGACGTATCTGAGTTGATGTAAAACGCCATGTTTTTTTCATCTGAAGAAAAGCCTACGCCTCTAAGATCACCTGCAGGTAATGCTGGTAAAGCAATGGCTTCTCCACTCGCAGTATCGAGGATCTGTAACTGTGTTTGAGCATCGGCATTAACGCCGGTAACCTGATATTTCCCGTGACGAGAGTAATAAAGGAATGCCACGTCCCAATCCGCTTTTTGTAACAACGCATGCTCAGACGAGGCTAAATCGAATGACCAGGCTTGCTGATATTCGCCGTGCTCATCGGTGCCGTAAATAAGTTGCTTGCTGTCAGGGGTAAAGGTAAATGTGCTAAAGCTGATATTACCGTCGTGCTCGGTGATTAGGGTCGGTGTTTTATCATTGCTGGCAAGGTCGACCACAAAGATATCGCTGTTGGCATTGGTGTGAACCTGGATTAATGCCAGCCAGCGGCCATCTTTGCTCACGTCTGACAATTGCCATGCGTCAGTGTTTTCAAACACCATTAGACGCTGGAAATTACTGATGTCATATAAATACAAATCAAACGCTTTATTGTCGCGTTCGTTGGTTGCGACATAGATGCCTTTGTCATCGTCAGACCAGCCATAAAATGAAGCTTTCAGACCTTCGCCCGGCGTTAAATCATGGTGATTGCCTTGTTCATCTAACACGTATAAATGACTGAGTTCATCACCGCCTTTGTCGGCAGTGTAGAGCGCTCGGTTGTCATTGGGAAACCAACTCACCCCCCAAAAGGCATCATCTTCGGAGTGCGTCAATTGCGTTGGCTTGGCACCATCAACCGGGTATTTGTATAGGTTAAATACGCCGGACTCATCGCTCGTTACCAGCACGGCAGAGCCATCATGATTAATTGAAGAACCAAACACGGTGGTGGTCTCAAAAAAATCAGCGGCGGAATATGCTTTCGGAGTTTTGGCAATTTGTTCTGTTGGAGTAGGGCTGGCCGATTGCTGTTCGGTAGTGGCGGTTGAAGAAGGTTTACCACAACTGGCGAGCATTACGCTGCTGCACAGCAGTGACGCCATCCATAGTGTTGATTTCATCGTTGAATCCTTGTCGTTGACACAATTGACGGTGAATTTCACTTACCAGCCTAATCCACAGTTGCAGAAAGCTAAAGTTAAAAAATGAACAATTTTTACAATAACTATCTGAAATTTCAGTGTCTCAGCAGAAAATGGTGACTCCTTTTATGGTGCGATGAGCAACGTAAAGCGTTCGTGATCAAGCTAACGCTGTGTGGTTATTTAGCTAGCGATCACGGGCAATGTTCCATAGCTTGAATGAACGATATTCCCGACGCTTACTGCTTTCAATATCAGCGAGCAATTTCAATACCTGCAATGAGTAACTTATGAACCATGTACAACGCGTTCTAACGGCTTTTGTCTTGAGCTTTACGGTAGTTACGGGGCAAGCCGCGGTGTTTGAGGTGTCGTCGGCTAAACAAATTAAACAGGCGATGAAGAAATTAGCGCCGGGTGATGAGTTGGTGTTGAGAAATGGTAAGTGGAAACATCAACAGATCAGGCTGAAGGCTTCAGGAACAGCAGACAAACCGATTACTGTTCGTGCCGAAACCGCCGGTAAAGTTGCGTTAACTGGCCAGAGCTTTCTTTATGTAGAAGGTCATCATATCAATGTGAGTGGTTTGCTTTTTTACGATGGCAGTCTTAATAAAGGTCACGTGATTAGAATTTCTGGTCAACACAATAGTTTGCGTGACACCGCTATCGTTAATTACAACCCCAAGTCAATCAACACGCGCTATCAATGGCTCAGTGTGTATGGCAGCCATCACACCATTACTAATAATCATTTTGAAGGGCAGAGTCATTCGGGCGTTACCCTCGTTGTTGGATTAAAAAAAGCCGGTGATGGCCACCATACGATTAGTCACAATTATTTTGGCAAGCGCCCCGCGGGGAATGCCAACGGTTTTGAGACGATCCGTATTGGAACCGGTAAAAGCGCCCACTTAAGCGCTAATACCATTGTTGAACATAACCTGTTTGAACAATGTAACGGCGAAATTGAAATCATTTCTAATAAAACCAAAGACAACATTTACCGCTTTAATACCTTTAAGGAAAGTGCTGGGACGCTAACGGTCCGGCAGGGAATGCGGGTTGGTATTGGTTATAACCACTTTATTGGCCATCAGGTGAAAGGAACGGGTGGCGTAAGAGTGATTGGCAACGATCATTTGGTGTTTGGCAATGTGTTTGAAAGCTTGGCTGGCCGAGCCGATGGGGTGCTTTCGCTTACCGCTGGCACCGTGCTAGAGCCGGGTAAAACATTAACCTTGTATCCACAAGTGACCGGCGCTGTATTGGCTAATAATTTGCTGGTCGATAATGCTGGGGCATATGTAGCCTTGGAGGCGGGGCTTGGTAGTAAAGAGCGTAAATTATTGCCGGAGAACGTGATGCTGATTAACAACCAGTTTATCCAGCAAGATTCATCCGCGCCGCTAATTGCAGGAACACGTAATTCGAAGATTTATTGGCAGGGCAATCAAGCTAACGCCGTTGCTATTAGTAATCTTAGTGAAGACCAAGCAGTAACAGGCGTGGTATTGGATAATGATTTAAATCCGTCCGCAGGCCATAACTTCATGGCTAATTTGGTGGCTAACCACCATTGCAAGAAAACTGTAGAGACACTTGATGAGGCGCGCTGGGATCTGGCCCAACTCGCTAAAATTTGTGAACAGTTTGAACCCGCGTCACTGGCAGATTTGCAGCCGAAAACAACGACGGATGTTGGTGTGAGTTGGGTAAACTAACTGGCCGCTTCGCATTAAGCGTTAAAAAGAAAAAGGCGCCTATCGGCGCCTTTTATCGTCATGAAGTTCGATTAACCTTCATTCAAAATTGTTAGCATGCGGCGTAGCGGCTCGGCTGCGCCCCACAACAATTGATCGCCAACAGTAAAGGCTGAAACATATTCTGGGCCCATCGTGAGCTTGCGAATACGGCCAACCGGAATACTGAGCGTTCCGGTTACTTTGGCTGGTGTTAGTTCTTGCATGGTGATTTCTTTGTCGTTCGGGATCACTTTAACCCATTCGTTATGACCAGCGAGAATCGATTCGATTTGTTCAACTGAAATGTCTTTTTTCAGTTTCATGGTCAATGCTTGGCTGTGGCAACGCATGGCACCAACACGAACACACAAGCCGTCGATTGGGGTAGGCGCTTGTTCGGTTCCCAAAATCTTGTTGGCTTCAACTTGTGCTTTCCATTCTTCGCGGCTTTGACCACTGTCGAGCTTAGAGTCAATCCAAGGCAACAGGCTACCGGCTAATGGTGCGCCAAATTGTGCTGTTGGTAGCTCTTCAGAACGAATGGTTTGTGCAACTTGTTGATCGATTTCCAGGATTGCAGAGGCTGGATCGTCCAACAAATCTGATACGGAATCGCGGATCGTACCCATTTGTGAAATCAGCTCTCGCATGTTGCGAGCGCCAGCGCCGGATGCGGCTTGATAAGTGTGCGGGGTGATCCACTCCACTAAATCTTGTTCAAATAAGCCACCTAAGGCGATCAATAACAAGGACACTGTGCAGTTGCCACCAACAAACGTTTTAACGCCGTCGGTCAACCCTTGATCAATCACCTTGCGGTTAACAGGATCAAGAACAATGATAGCGTCATCTGCCATACGTAATGACGATGCTGCGTCAATCCAGTAGCCTTGCCAGCCCGCATCTCTGAGCTTGCTATAAACAGCGCTGGTGTAATCGCCACCTTGACAGGTAACAATAGCGTCCATTTGTTTTAAGGTGTCGATGTCATGCGCATCTTTTAGTGCGGCGACGGGTTTGCCGACATCTGGACCCGGCTGACCTGCTTGTGATGTGGTAAAAAATACCGGATCAATGGTCGCAAAATCGTTCTCTTCACGCATACGCTGCATCAGCACAGAGCCTACCATGCCGCGCCAACCAACGAACCCTACTTGCTTCAACGCCATCGTTGTCTCCTGAAAAATCATTACTTCTTTTTGATAGGCCAGCTATTCTATTTAAAACCAGCCAAAACACCACTGATTATGTCAATTAAAATGCATAAAAAGTGATTTTTTATTCACTTGCTAATGTAATCAATGCACAGATGAAATTTTTCTAAAAATTTGCGGTCCAACTGTGCTGACAATGAATCCTCAAAACTAACTGGAATTTAAGGCGTATTCAATGAACAAAAGCATCAGAGCTTCTGTATTATCTGTGGCCGTGACCTGCTGCAGTTTCGCTGCTTCTGCAGGCTCCCTCATCTCAAACGTTCCTGTACTCACGCTCGAAGGTGCTAAGGTCATCGCTAGTGCCTCTGCAGCTAAAGCTAAAGCTGAAAATTGGAATGTTGTTATTGTGGTTGCCGATGCCAATGGCCGTGTGACTTATTTGGAGCGGATGGATCGTACCAGCCCTTCAAGTGTTGATGTGGCAATGAAAAAAGCTGAAACCGCGGCACTATATAACCGCGATACCAAAGTATTTGCTGACCGTGTTATTGGTGGCGAATCAACATTAATGACGTTGCCGGATATGCTGCCGTTCCAAGGCGGTCTGCCTGTGGTGGTTGATGGTACCTTGGTCGGTTCTGTAGGTGTCAGTGGCGTTCAAGGTCACCAAGATGCAGCAATTGGCCAAGCCGGTATTGATGCATTCATGCAAGCCCTTAACAAGTAATGATTAGACTGAGTCTTACCTCGATGGCATTTGTGCATTCGGGGCTGGCTTGTTACAACGCATAAAAAGGGGCTCCAACACAACGTTGGAGCCCTGACGCAACGGGGTTGACATAACGGGCTTGTTTGTCACCTCGTTAAACTTAAATCTGTTACTGACGTGCTTGTTGCTTCACTAACAAGCGGTAGTGATGGAGTAGTGGTTCGGTGTAGCCACTAGGCTGATGTTTTCCTTCAAAAATCAATGCTCGCGCAGCTTGAAAGGCAATGCTCTTGTCTGGGGCTGTTGCCATGGGTTGATAATTTTCTGTCGTTGCATTTTGCTCGTCGACAATCGCGGCCATTCGTAACATAACCTTCTGAACTTGCGCATCATTACAGATCCCGTGTTCTAGCCAGTTGGCGATGTGTTGACTTGAGATCCGCAGGGTTGCTCTATCTTCCATTAAGCCGACGTGGTTAATGTCGGGGACTTTCGAACAGCCAATGCCTAAATCAATCCAACGAACCACGTAGCCAAGAATGCCTTGAATGTTGTTTTCCAATTCACGCTCGACGTCTTCGTGGCTTAACGTTTGGTCTGCCGCCATCAGTGGAATCGTTAATATGTCGGCTAATTTGGCCTTAGAGCGTTGTTGCAAGCTTTGCTGCAGGTCGAACACGTCAACGTCGTGGTAGTGCAGGGCATGTAACGTAGCTGCGGTGGGTGATGGTACCCATGCGGTGTTGGCGCCGGCGCGAGGATGATCGATTTTAGTTTTCATCATCTGAGCCATTTCATCGGGCATTGCCCACATCCCTTTACCGATTTGTGCCTTGCCAGGTAAGCCACAAGCAAGACCAATATCGACATTCCAATTTTCGTAGGCTTTTATCCAAACTTGCTCTTTAATTGCACCTTTCGGTAGGAATGCGCCGGCTTGCATACTGGTATGAATTTCATCGCCGGTTCGATCCAGAAACCCAGTATTGATAAAGCACAAGCGTTGTTTGGCTTCACGGATACAGGCCTTTAAATTAACCGTTGTACGACGTTCTTCGTCCATGATGCCAATTTTGATGGTGTTTTCCGGCAAGCCTAGTAACTGCTCAACGCGCTCAAACAAGTTGCAGCTGAATGCGACTTCATCGGGCCCGTGCATCTTAGGTTTAACAATATAGATACTGCCCGAGCGCGAGTTTCGAATACTGTCGTTATCTTGTTTTTGCAAGTCTTGCATGGCAATGAGGCAAGTCACTACTGCATCAACAATCCCTTCTGGCGCCTGTAGGCCATGTTTGTTGGCTACGAGTTCGTTGGTCATCAACAAACCGACATTGCGGCACAATAACAGTGAGCGGCCATGCAAACGGATCTCTTCACCATTTTTACCGGTGTAGAATCGGTCTTTGTGCATTTGTCTTAGTTGGGTGCTACCGCCTTTTTGAAACGAAGCATGAAGATCACCACGAATGAGGCCGAGCCAGTTGCGGTAGGCGTGAATCTTATCTTCTGCATCAACCGTCGCCACGGAGTCTTCGAAATCCATAATGGTGGTTACCGCAGATTCCATCAAAATATCATTGATGCCAGCTAAATCGTGTTGGCCAATGGCGCCTTTACGATTGATGGTCAGTTCAATGTGCAAGCCGTTGTTCTGCAGCAATATCGCCGTTGGCTCTTCTTTGTGGCCCGTTAAGCCAGCGAACTGACAAGGCGTATGCAAACCGCTTTGGCTGCCGTCAGGGAAGCAGGCTAATAAATGTTTGTAGTACACAACGTATGCGCTGACGTTATGGTGGGAGCCTTGCTCTAACGGGAATACCCGATCCAAAAAGTCTTTTGCTTGCTTGATTACCGCGTTGCCGCGAGCTTCATTGAAGCGCTTACCGGGTTTCAGACCATTAACGCGAGGGATCACGTCGGTGCCATAAAACGCATCATACAAGCTTCCCCAGCGCGCGTTGGCTGCGTTCAGCGCAAAGCGCTCATTGGCGATGGGTACCACAAGTTGCGGACCGGCAATGGTGGCAATTTCATCATCAACGTTGGACGTCTCGATGGTGAAATCATCCCCTTGATCACGCAGGTAACCAATGTCCTGCAAGAACTTTTGATAATGGGCAGTATCAAAACGCTCACCTTGATGTTGGTTGTGGTAGTGATCAATTTGCTGCTGCAGCCGCTCGCGGGTATCAAGGAGTGACTGATTCACTGGGCTGAGATCATCCACGAGTTGCTCAAAACCTTGCCAGAACGTGACAGGGTTTAGTTCCGTTGCCGGCAATACTTCTTCGTTAATGAATCGATAAAAGCCTTGATGTATCTGGCTGTTTTGCTGGGCGGGCATTGTCATAGCCTGATCTTCCGATTTCATGGGTTCTCTCCAGTGCTGCAATACGTTGTTGCAGAATGTTGTATTGATTGTTTCGCGATAACGGGGTGCATTTAGCAATGATGGTGTTTGCTTTGTGCGCCAGCTCTCATCAATGTGATTTCTATGAGTTAGCCGTCATCGGTTATTTTGTAGTCTAGTGAAATCGTAACTAGAATTTCACAATAAAAATTTCACAGTGTGAATTTTACAAAATGAAGCCAACAAAAAGCTTAATGAGAAAGAGTCATTTTCTCGGTACCAAGATCAGAAACCTTCGCAAACGAAACCATTTAACCATGGAGGATTTGTCAGCACGCTGTGTGCGCATCGATCCCGAGTCAGCGCCTTCAGTGTCTTACCTGTCGATGATTGAACGTGGTAAGCGGGTGCCCAGTGTGGCCATGTTGGAAGTCATTGCTGGGGTCTTTCAGAAACAACCCGATTGGTTTTTAGATGACGTGCCAGAGCAAGAAGCCATTGCGCCAGACAAAGGCTCACGTGGCGGGATCAGCGGCATGGCGCTCGAGCCGAGTTTTTTGT
The DNA here is from genome assembly GCF_019457915.1 of Neiella holothuriorum. Taxonomy (GTDB): domain Bacteria; phylum Pseudomonadota; class Gammaproteobacteria; order Enterobacterales; family Neiellaceae; genus Neiella; species Neiella holothuriorum. The sequence goes on along the minus strand of NZ_JAHZSS010000023.1, from coordinate 28,883 downwards.
TCTCGAACGACATTCTTCAAATTGCGATTCCCGAAATGCTCTCACAGACGGGCACCACTGGGCGTCAATTCGCTCACTTGCTCATTCGTGCGCACCAAGAGCATCATCAAAACCACTTTCCGGATTTAGAGCGCGCTGCTGAAGAGGTGGGTAAAAAGCGCATGCCGTTGAGTGTTGAGGAATTGCTAGCAATTGTTCAACACCTAGGGCTAACCGTTAAGTGGTTTCAGCGCGCCCCTAACGATGTTCAAACAGCGTTGGGGATGCGCAGTAAATCGGTCATTACGTCATTTTTTGAACCACCGAATACGCTCCATTTGAACGACATTCTCAAGCAAGTACCGACCCGATTAAAATACGATTTAGCTGCGCATATTGGCCACTGTGTGCTGCATAACAAAGACGGCTTAAAAAGCGTTATGACTGTTGGTGGTCACGATTCCGAGTTGGTTGATGAACACGGTAATACGGCATCGCAATCTTCAACCATGGATCAACAAGATATTCTCCATGCGTGGCGCGACTTCGAGTCGAGTTTTTTTGCCGGCGCGTTGCTTTGCCCCAAAGTGCCGTTTCGGCAATTGCTCGATCGCCACGGCTACGAGGTTGGCGTCAACAAAATGGTCGAAGTATCAGCATCAGTCGCGATGCGCCGTATGACCGCGGTGTCACCCTATAGTCATTGGCACTATTTCGATGCTTATGCGCCAGGCAAGTTAAAAGCCGTTTATCGCGGCAATGGCATTCCATTGCCGTGGGGCAATATGCGAGCAGTAGCGGATCCATGTCAGCATTGGTCGGTGTTTCGCATGATTAATCAGAGTGGCAAAGGCTCCTCGGCGCAAATATCCATTTTAAACGTCGCCAATGAACCGCGTATTTATTGCTGCGAGTCGGTCAAAGTGAAGGATCTTGCTGGTAATAATCATGTGCTGTGCGCGGGCATTGATTTAAACCCAGCCATTGATGCGCAAGGTGGCGATAGTCTGACGTTGGCTGATGATTTACGACGAATTTGTGTGGCTGGCGGCGGCTCGGCCAAGATGCCCATCAAGATTCAGGACGACTTGATGAGTGTGGCACGCATTTTAAACATCAACTGGATTGAGCGCGGCATCCTCAATGAAGCCCGTTTAATTTGCTCACGAGGTACAGCGTGCCCGCGTGAGCCGAGTTGTTATCAAGCGTAATCATGCTAATTCACTGAGTAATTTTGCTATCGCGACTACTATTAATTGGTTGCTTACAAGCTACGCTTTGCAGTGTTAGAACACCTGCAAGGCTTCGGACATGTTGCCTTTGGTTAAATCTGCAACGTCAAATTGGAGACCATGGATTGAATCTTCCGACTCGGCTTTTGCAATTACTGGTGCTAGTGATCGGTTTGGTACAGGGTAAAACCTTTGCAAACGGTGAGCCTGCCAACCCACGGACACTTGTGTTGGCTACTCACAATTTATGCCCTTATGGTTGTTTTTCTGCAGGTGCGGACAAAACCGACATGAGCCAATTTCGTGGCATTGCGGTTGAAACAGTGCGTTGCGTGCTGGCTGATATTGGTTGGCAATTAAAGCTTGATGTGGTGCCTTGGGCACGAGCGCAACAGTTGGCAAAGTTTAACGCGGTTGATGGTTTTTTTGCGGCATCGCATAAAGCGGAGCGCGATGAATTTGCTCATATGTCGGCAATCATTGCTGAGCAGCGATGGGATTGGTACTTAATGGCCGATAGCCCTCTGATTCCCGACTCGGCTGATTTTAAACGCGTAGCGAAAGTGGGTGGGTTTGACGGTTCAAACATGCTTACGTGGTTGCGCTCAAACAATTATATGGTGGCGTCAAACCCGCCGGACACGGGAAAATTGCTAAAAGTATTGTTGGCAAAACGAGTCGATGCCGTGGTTGCCAATGACAAAGTCATGACTGAATTGTTAGTGCGTCGTGGCGTCGGCCAAAAGGTCAAGAGCTATCCCCTTGTTAATAAACCACTTGGGGTTTACTTCACCCATGACTTTGTGGCGCATAACCCAGGATTCCTAGAGCAATTTAATGACCATGTTGAGTTGTGCCGCCACGACTGAATTCGGTTATTTGGTAAAAATGCCTTGGGCAATGGCTTTCTGAATGGCGACGATGTTGGTGCCACTCTTAAACTGTTTGACCAGCGGCTCTTTGGCACTTGAGACCCAAATTTTCAGCTCAGTGTCCATATCAAACGTTCCTGCCGTTTCCACTGCAAATTGACTGATCGATTTGAAGGGGATGGTGTGGTATTCAACTTTCTTGCCGGTTACGCCCTGACGATCGACAATAATCAAGCGATATTCGGTAAACACAAACATATCTCTGATCACTTGATACGCCTGGGTGATGGTTTCGCCGTCAAACAGAATACTCTCAAATTCTGCCTGAAGTTTTTCGGTATCGACTTCTGATGCGTTACCCATCAAGCCACTCAAAAATCCCATAATGCAATTCCTTTGGTTGAAGAAGATTTGATATACCTTAGCAAGCTTAAGCTAATTGATTCATATTGCGAGCTTATTGCCATTCAAATGTAGAGAACGGGGCGTTTAAAGTTTTACGCCTATGAAGGCGGTTTGAGGGCAGTCGTGCTTTTTATTTGAGCTGATACCGGTTTGGTGGGCGACGCAGGTGGCATGGTTATTTGGCTGACAGCAAGAAGGGCCAAAGTAGGTTGGTCACCTTACTGCTTATGACGATTGTTCAATCAAGGTGCTGGCAAATTCCAGCACCGTGCAAGCAGCAAACTAATGCAGGTATGGCAAATCAGGTAGCTTCTTGAGAGCCGCTGAACACATCAATTGCTGATGCGGAATACCTTCTTCCATAAACACTGGGCCTACCGGACACGCTGCACAATCACTAAAACGAGGTAGATCATTAAGCTCTGGCGCCATATACACATCGTCGAGCGATTGTTTACGAGCCATTTTTAACAGTTTTCGGGTGATGGCTGATCCCAGCCCTTGATTTCGAAACTCCATTAATACGGCAATACGGCCGATTTTGCCATTTCGACATAATCTGCCAGAGCCGATGGGACGACCCTTTTTATCGCATGCTAGTACATGCCATGAATGCTCATCTAAACCATCAAACTCACTACGAGGGTCGACCCGCAACTCACATACAAAAACGCGGTAACGAACCTGTTGTAGGTTTTGCCAAGCATCCTGCCAGCGGACTTGTTGTAATTGGAATTTGGTCGCCATGTGATCGCTGCTTACATACGTTCTAAAAGTGAAACTGTAACAAACCAGCGTAGAACAGCTGGTTAAAAAATCAACAAAAAGGCTGGGATAAATTGTTTTATAAGGGTAAAGCAGACTGTCCGAATGGGACTGTGAGTGTTAGAAAGAACGAACGTAAAGTGGTACTCAATAATTAACTAACTGTAATAACGAAACTAATTTAGCTAGGCATTAAAAAAGGGGCCAAAAGGCCCCTTGTCATGAGGTTCGGTTGATTCGAGTTATGATAACTCGTCAACAAAAGCGATGGCGCGACCAATGTAGCTTGCTGGAGTCCATTGCTTCATTTCAGCTTTAACTGACTCTGGTAATTCAAGCGTATCAATAAATGCGGCCATACCTGGGCCATCAACGCGTTTACCGCGAGTGAGCTCTTTCAACTTCTCATATGGTTTTTCAATCGCATAGCGACGCATAACCGTTTGTACCGGCTCAGCTAGTACTTCCCAGTTTTGATCCAATTCAGCCAACAGCGACTCTTTATTCACTTGAAGTTTGCTGATGCCTTTTAGCGTGGCTTGAATTGCGATCAACGAATGGGCACAGCCAACGCCGATGTTACGCAATACCGTTGAGTCGGTGAGGTCACGCTGCCAACGGCTAACGGGCAATTTAGCGGCCAAGTGGCCAAATAACGCATTGGCGATGCCGATGTTACCTTCTGAGTTTTCAAAGTCGATTGGGTTAACTTTGTGCGGCATTGTTGAGCTACCAATTTCGCCAGCAATGGTTTTTTGCTTGAAATGGCCTAACGCAATATAACCCCAAACATCGCGATCGAAATCGAGCAATACCGTGTTGAAACGAGCGTAAGCGTCAAACAGTTCGGCAATGTAATCGTGTGGCTCGATCTGCGTGGTGTAAGGATTCCACGTTAGACCTAAGCTGGTGACGAATTCTTCTGAGAATTTGTGCCAGTCAACATCAGGGTAAGCCGACAAGTGAGCGTTGTAGTTACCAACTGCGCCATTGATCTTACCGAGGATTGAAACCGCTTGAACTTGTTCTAGCTGACGTTGCAAACGAATGTACACGTTGGCCATCTCTTTGCCCATCGTGCTTGGGGAGGCTGGCTGGCCGTGAGTACGAGACATCAGCGGAATGGTTTTGTACTCAATTGCCAACGCTTTGATGGCGTCAGTTAATTGAGTCATATACGGGATCAATACGTCGTTGCGGGCTTCACTCAGCATCAGGCCATGAGACAGGTTGTTGATGTCTTCAGACGTACAGGCAAAGTGAACAAACTCGCTAACCGCGTTAAGTTCAGCGTTACCTTCAATTTGCGCTTTAATGAAGTATTCAACTGCTTTTACGTCGTGGTTAGTGGTGCGCTCAATGTCTTTGATCTGTTGAGCGTCTGCTTCTGAGAAGTTAGCAACGAGCGCATCAAGCACTGCGTTAGCATCATCAGAAAGCGCAGGCACTTCAGCAATGGCAGGTGTTGCCGCCAGCTTTTGTAACCAACGAACTTCAACCGTTACTCGGTATTTAATTAGGCCAAACTCACTGAAGTAAGGGCGCAGATCAGCAGCTTTGCTGCCATAGCGGCCATCAACAGGAGAAAGTGCGGTAAGAGAGGATAATTCCATGGGTATGCTCCGATGCCTCGACTAACGGTTAAAAAGAAATAATAGACTGGGTCGCTGCAACCATTTTCTTACGGCCCAGCAAAAACTGTAGGCGATTTCCGCCAAGTTGGCGCCATAGTACGGCGGCCCGAACGCCCGCTAATAGCGTAGCGCGAATTTTGTTTTGGTTGGCTTCAGGTTTCAAGTTTGCTGGCGCACCGGCAACTTGAATTCGCTGACCAACGGGGCTGACGATATCGCTGTAGATAGAAGCTAAACCGGCCACCATTTGATCATCAAGTAATTCTGAATGTGATAACTGACGTTTACTGTGCTCAATACGTTCTGCCAACGCCGCAAAAGCGCCATTGGTTTTAGCCAACCGGCGCTCTAGTGCCAACATAGCAACGGCGTAGCGAAACACATCCATATTGCGCGGCTGCGCTTTTGGGGCTAAATGATCCAGTAAATGGCGCGCACCGGTTCTAACATTACCCAAGCCGCCATAAACATCTTCGGTTTGCTCTGGTTCAGTCAACAAAATGCTGTTCAGTGCAACTTCCATCAAGTCCGCATCGGCAGATCCGTTACGCGCAATTTGGCTCACTAGGTAAGCGCTTTGGCAAACACCAGAAAGGGCGATTACTCGGTCTACATAATTACTCATTCAACAACGGCTCCTGCTTGTTGCGGACTACGAATTAATTCATCAATAATAGCGCCACCAAGGCAAACGTCTTGTTGATAAAAAACCACCGACTGACCAGGTGTAACAGCCGTTTGTGGTTCATCAAAAATCACTTCAACACGATTGTCATCAAGGGGGACCGCTGTGGCGGGCACATCTTGCTGGCGATAACGGGTTTTGACCGTACATTGGGTTGGGCCGGTGAGTGGTTCACGGCTAACCCAATGTTGTTGATCGGCAATTAAACCGTTCGAAAACAGGCGTGGGTGATTAGCACCTTGCGCTACGATCAACTCATTGCGCTGCAAATCTTTGTCGACTACATACCAAGGATCAGTATTGCCATCTTTGCGGCCGCCAATGCCGAGCCCTTTGCGCTGACCTAATGTGTGATACATCAAACCTTGGTGTTGGCCCATTTGCTCGCCATCAACACTGACAATGATGCCTGGTTGGGCAGGTAAATAACGCTTGAGAAAGTCAGTAAATTTGCGCTCGCCGATAAAACAAATACCGGTGGAGTCTTTCTTTTTAGCGGTGACTAAGTCTTGTTCTTCAGCAATGCGGCGCACCTCAGGCTTGGCGAGCTCGCCAACGGGAAATAGGGTGCGGCTGACATGTTCTTCGCCAAGGGTATAAAGAAAATAGCTCTGATCTTTGTTGTTATCTAAACCGCGCAGCATTTGCCAACGACCATCAACTTCGCGACGGCGCACGTAGTGCCCAGTGGCGATGTAATCAGCACCTAAATCCTCACAAGCAAATTCTAAAAATGCTTTAAATTTAATTTCTTTGTTGCACATGATGTCGGGGTTTGGCGTGCGGCCCGCTTTGTATTCCTCAAGGAAGTACTCAAAGACGCGATCCCAATATTCGGCAGCAAAGTTAATGGTGTGCAGTTCAATGCCTAATTTGTCACAAACAGCTTGAGCGTCAGCAAGATCGTCTGCAGCAGAACAATACTCGTCGGTATCGTCCTCTTCCCAGTTTTTCATGAACAAGCCCTCAACCTGATAGCCTTGCTGCAATAGCAAATAGGCAGATACAGACGAGTCGACGCCGCCGGACATTCCGACGATGACACGCTTATCAGAGCAATTGTTGGCAGAAATACTTGTCATGGTAGACAACAACCTCAAGACACTATTTTAGGGCGCGCGATTCTAACATGTTTCAGGTCACACCGTAAGCAAGATTCAGGACTCTAAAACGTAAAAACGCAAAGCAGTAGCTTCTGTGTTGTTGTTAAGGCATTTGGCAGTGAAGTAACTCAAGCGGGTAACGCTTACCCGCGAGGTAGTCATCGGTACAAGTTTTTACGAACTGCGAGCGCAGTGATTGCTGATCAAGTTGCGCTCTTGTTAGCCAATGACAGGCGTGAATTGCCGGATCAATAGGAGTGAGTGGAAGCGCTTCGTCAACCGTCGCGTAAAAACAAAATCGCAGATAAATAACGGATGCATCCTGATTGGGAAATTGATAGATGCCAACAACGCCATGCGGATCGAGATCTAAACTTGTTTCTTCAAGTAGCTCGCGCTTGGCAGCAGCAATGAGCGTTTCACCTGCTTCAATGTGACCTGCGGGTTGATTAAATTGCAGATTGCCACGGATATTTTCTTCAACGAACAAAAAGCCTTTCGGGGATTCGACAACCCAAGCAACAGTCGTATTCGGTTTATAGCGTTCGATCATAAAAACTTCCTTGGGCGTTGTTATTAGTGCGTTGAGTGATGGGGCGTCATTCGTTTTATGGTTTTGCCGGTGTTTCGGCATGTTGCCAATGCCCGTTTGCAATACCGTCTAGACTCCATCTGCCGACTCGATAGCGAATCAGGCGCAATGTTGGGTAGCCAATGGCGGCTGTCATTCGTCGTACTTGTCGATTTCTGCCTTCGATAATGCCAATTTCGAGCCAACTATCAGGTATTGAAGCGCGTTCACGGATGGGGGGATTTCGCGGCCAAATCGCTGGCTCGTCAATGCGTTTGACTTCGGCAGGCAAGGTCATGCCATCTTTCAGTTCAACGCCTTCGCGCAACAGTTGCAAATCAAGTTCACTGGGCTCGCCTTCAACCTGAACCCAATAGGTTTTACGTGTTTTTTTTCCGGGTTGGGTCAATTGCGCATTGAGCTTGCCGCTATTGGTGAGAACCAGCAAACCTTCGCTATCGCGATCGAGTCGGCCAGCCGCATAAACATCCGGCACATCGACGTAATCTGCGAGGGTTTTACGGCCTTGCTCATCGGTAAATTGGCACAGTACGTCATAGGGCTTATTAAACAGAATCACCTGAACAGGGCCTTTAGGCTGAACTGGTTGCTTACGACTGGCAGAACGCTTGCTCGGGCGATGCTTGAATTCTTTGCCGGCAGCTGGACCTTTGGCATGCGACGAATGTTTGTTTTTGCCTCGCCGCTTTGCTGGCGATGTGCTTGATTTTGATGGGGCAGGTGCCATGACGTGTCTAAAGCTTGTTAACAATGGTTGTCATGGTAGCGTCACCATGGCGCGGTCACAATGGCTTAGAGTTTTTTGATTAAACAGTAAGTGGTGTGCCCTTTGGGGTAATCAGGTAGTTCGCCAAATACGTTATAGCCAAGTTTCTGATAAAACGGCTTTGCTTGGATATCTAAGGTTTCGGTTCGGACATATTCAAAACCACAGCTTTTAGCGTGCGCTTCGGCGGCATGTATGAGTTGGCTGCCAATGCGTTGGCCTCTTGCTTCACTCGCTAGCCAAAGTAATTCAATAATGCAGTAGTTCCAATAAGCGTTAGCTCGGATCCCGCCAACCACTATACCTTGGTTGTTACGTGCAAAAACCGCAAAGCGGGTATCTGGCTCAGTCGCAACCTGCTCAGTTAAATAACCACTGTTATACGATTGAATACCCTTACTAAGGATTTTTAGCTCGGCTTCAGGCGGTTGTGTCGTTAATTCAATGTGCACCCTTGGCTCCAATTTGAGTGGACGATGATCAATACAAAAAAGGCAGCTCGGAAGAGCTGCCTTTGTTACTCATATGCGATGGCTTATAGCGCGGCTAAAGCGGCGTTAAAAGTACCGCTTGGGCGCATGGCTTCGGCGCCTTTCGCGTCATCTGGGTGATAATACCCACCGATGTCCATTGCTTGCCCTTGTACGGCATTGAGCTCATCAACAATCACTTGCTCTTGCGCTGTTAGCGCTTTGGCTAATGGTGCAAATTGAGCTTGCAGCTCGGCATCGTCAGTTTGAGCGGCCAAGGCTTGTGCCCAGTAAAGCGCTAAGTAGAAGTGACTACCGCGGTTATCTAACTCATTGACACGACGAGATGGCGACTTGTTGTTATCAAGGAACAGGCCGTTGGCCACGTTCAATGCTTCGGCAAGTACCTTGGCTTTGTTGTTGTCAGTCTTGATGGCCAAGTCTTCGAGAGAAACCGCAAGTGCTAAGAATTCACCCAGTGAATCCCAGCGCAGGTGGTTTTCTTTTTCAAACTGCTGAACGTGCTTAGGAGCAGAGCCGCCAGCACCTGTTTCGAACAAACCACCGCCCGCGAGCAGCGGTACAATTGACAACATCTTGGCACTGGTACCCAACTCTAAAATTGGGAACAAGTCAGTCAGGTAATCACGCAATACGTTACCGGTGACCGAAATTGTATCTTGGCCCGCTTTGACTCGCTCTAAGGTGTAACGAGTGGCTTCTACAGGCGCCAAAATCTTAATTTCTAAACCTGTGGTGTCGTGCTCAGGCAAGTAAGCATTGACCTTGTTGATCAGGTTCGCATCATGGGCACGGTTTTCGTCGAGCCAAAATACCGCTGGGTTACCGGTTGCTTTCGCGCGGTTCACGCCAAGTTTTACCCAATCTTTAATGGGTAAGTCTTTGGTCTGACACATGCGGAAAATATCGCCTTCAGCCACTTGATGTTCCATCAAGGTTTCGCCAGCTTGGTTGACGACACGAATAGAACCAACACCAGGCGCTTTAAAGGTTTTGTCGTGAGAACCATACTCTTCCGCTTTCTGGGCCATCAAACCGACGTTAGCAACGTTACCCATGGTGGTTACGTCAAATGCGCCATTGATTTTGCAGAAAGAAACGGTTTCTTGATACACGCCAGCATAGTTGCGATCAGGAATGATGAATTTGGTATCAGCCAATTTGCCATCTGGGCCCCACATCTGGCCAGACGAACGAATCGCCGCTGGCATTGATGCATCGATAATAATGTCGCTTGGCACGTGAAGGTTGGTAATGCCGCGATCTGAATCGACCATCGCCATCGCTGGACGTTTGTCATAAACGGCCTGCAGATCAGCTTCAATGGCTTCACGTTGCGCATCAGGCAAAGATGCAATTTTTGCATAAACGTCGCCAACGCCGTTGCTCGGATCAACACCGAGTTCAGCAAACAATTGAGCGTGTTTGGCAAAAACATCTTTGTAGTAAACCGTTACCGCGTGACCAAACATGATGGGATCAGAAACCTTCATCATGGTGGCTTTCAAATGCAGTGACAACAAAACACCTTGTGCTTGTGCATCTTGAGTTTCGGCTTCGAAAAATTCGCGTAATTTGGCAACGTCCATGACTGCCGAGTCGATGACTTCGCCAGCTTGGAGAGGGGTTGATGCTTTTAGGACTGTGGCTTCGCCAGCAGCGTCAACAAACTCAATTTTCACATCGTCGGCTTGTGCCACAACGACAGATTGTTCGCTACCGTAAAAGTCGCCGTCGCTCATGTGAGAGACGTGAGATTTAGAATCACTAGCCCAAGCGCCCATCGAGTGCGGGTTTTTCTTCGCGTATTGCTTTACTGGTGCAGCAACACGGCGGTCTGAATTACCTTCACGAAGTACAGGGTTTACCGCACTACCTAATATTTTGGAGTAACGGGTTTTGATCTCTTGCTCAACGTCGTTTTGCGGCTCTTCTGGGTAATCCGGAACATCATAGCCGTGAGCTTGCAGCTCTTTAATCGCCGCATTTAATTGTGGAATTGAGGCGCTAATGTTGGGCAGCTTAATGATGTTGGCTTCTGGCGTTTTAGCTAATTCGCCCAGTTCAGCCAGGGCATCAGAAATTTTTTGTTCTGCCGTTAACTTGTCTGGGAAGTTGGCAATGATGCGGCCTGCCAAAGAAATATCGCGTGTCTCAACGCCTACGTCGGCGGCTTTAGCAAATGCTTCTACGATAGGAAGTAACGAGTATGTCGCCAGGGCAGGGGCTTCATCAGTTTTTGTATAAATAATTTTTGAGGTCGGCTCAGACATTTAGTTTCCCTTTGATAAATATGCGCGTCACCAGCAGCTGAATGGATAGAGTTTGTAGGAAATCCAGCAAAATGCAAAAGCATTTCAGGATGTTAACTCAATCAAAAAAACGGCGGACATTATAACAGCTGGTGAGCAATTAGAATAGCGACCAGTCTTTACTTTTGGTGACGAGATATTGCCTTTTAAAACAATTTGTTATCGTTGCGTAAAGCGCGTTTTCGCCATGTCTTTTGACCAATGTCTAACATGGTGGCGAATTTTGGTGCTTTGGAGGGCTCTACGCTGGTATTCGAAACGCTAAAAATACAAAAAGCAGGCCGAAGCCTGCTTCTAATATGAGGGGGAGGTACGTTATTTCTCGTCGCTTACCTGAGAAATTTTAAGTGCATGGTTACCCTTGGGTCCTTCATGCAACTCAAATTGAACTTCCTGTCCTGCTTTCAGGGTGCGATATCCGTCCATTTCGATCGTTGAGTAATGCGCGAATACATCTTCACCACCGCCATCTGGACAAATAAATCCGAATCCTTTGGCGTTATTGAACCATTTGACTTTTCCGGTAGCCATACTTCTACATCCTTCCATTTACGACTGCACTTTGTTCTGCCAAAATCAGTCTGACAGACGCTGATTGAACAAAATTTGTACCTTTTGCCACTCTAGTACAAAGATTGATTGAGTCAAGGAAACGTTTGTGCAAAGTTGGTAATTTGTGCGGTCGGTTGAATGTGAGCGATTGCGCGAATTTTCGTTTATCGGTTTGAGCTAGTATTTAAAATGAGTGAAAGAAACATCGATTTGGCCCATGAAGATGTGGTCGAATCCAAACCTGAATTATCGGTGCGAGAGCCGAAGTTATATCAGGTTTTTCTGAACAACGACGATTACACGCCAATGGACTTTGTAATCGATGTGTTGCAACGGTTTTTTGCTCATACTAACGAGCAAGCAACGCAAATTATGTTGCAGGTTCATCACGAAGGGCGGGGCGTGTGTGGTGTCTACACACGAGATGTTGCAGAAACTAAAGTTGTTCAAGTCAATCAGTATTCGCGAGAAAATGAGCACCCATTAATGTGCTCAATGGAAAAGGCGTAATAATTGCATTGATCCTAACCGCATTACCATGAAGTACACCATGATAATGGGTGACATGATTAGTAAGGGGCGTGCCTATGTTAAATAAAGAGTTAGAAGTCTCGTTGAATGATGCATTCCGCGAAGCCCGTAACAAGCGTCATGAGTTCATGACGGTTGAGCACTTGTTACTTGCCTTGCTTCAAAATACTGCTGCGTTAGGGGCCTTAGAAGCCTGTGGGGCCGACATCGAACGGCTAAAAACCTCTCTCACCGAATTTATCGAACAAACCACGCCGTTGATCCCCGCAGAGGATCAAGAGCGTGAAACACAGCCGACGCTTGGTTTTCAACGTGTCTTACAGCGCGCCGTTTTTCATGTCCAATCGTCTGGTCGAAGTGAGGTAACAGGTGCCAACGTCTTAGTGGCGATGTTTAGCGAGCAAGAAAGTCAGGCCGTTTATTTCCTCAAGCGCGAATCTGTATCGCGTCTCGACGTGGTTAATTTCATTTCCCATGGCATTCGAAAAGTAGAAAATTCTGGGAGCGATTCGTCGCCGTCTGAGCAAGAACGAATTGATAGTGATGTTGAGGGAAGCGAGTCCGCTCCTGCGAGTGACTCAGTGTTAGCTAATTTTGCGACCAACCTTAATGTACTCGCGGCCGAAGATGGCATTGACCCTTTAATTGGTCGTGATGATGAATTAGAACGAACGGTTCAGGTTTTATGCCGCCGACGGAAAAATAACCCATTGTTGGTGGGCGAAGCTGGCGTTGGTAAAACTGCCATTGCTGAAGGTTTGGCTTATCGAATTGTTGAAGGTGATGTGCCTGATATTATTGCCGATAGCGTTATATACTCGCTCGACTTAGGGGCATTGCTTGCGGGCACTAAATATCGCGGTGATTTCGAAAAACGTTTTAAATCGTTATTGAAAGAGCTGCAAGAAAAACCCCATGCCATCATGTTCATTGATGAAATTCATACCATCATTGGCGCTGGCGCTGCATCAGGCGGCATGATGGATGCGTCAAACTTGATCAAGCCTTTGCTGACTAGCGGCCGTCTGCGCTGCATTGGTGCAACCACCTATCAGGAATATCGCGGCATTTTTGAGAAAGATCGCGCCCTAGCGCGTCGCTTTAAGAAAATTGATGTGCCAGAGCCTAGTGTGGAGGATACCGCCAAAATCTTGCTGGGTTTGAAAGCGCGCTACGAGCAGCATCATGGTGTGCGCTATACCAAACCAGCGATTAGCGCGGCAGCAGAATTGTCCGCTAAATATATTAACGATCGCCATTTACCCGATAAGGCGATTGATGTCATTGATGAAGCTGGCGCCCATACCCGCTTAGTTCCGCCAAGTCGCCGCAAGAAAACGGTTGGCGTACATGAAATTGAGTCGATCATCGCCAAAATGGCTCGAATTCCGGCTAAGTCGGTGTCATCGACAGACAAAGATGTTCTCAAAAATCTCGATCGCAATTTGAAAATGGTTGTGTTCGGCCAAGATCGCGCCATTGAAGTGCTTTCAGACGCAATTTTATTGCAACGTTCTGGTTTAGGGCAGGAAAAGAAACCGGTTGGCAGCTTCTTGTTTGCAGGCCCTACAGGGGTTGGTAAAACGGAAGTGACACAACAGCTGGCCAAACTGATGGGCGTTGAGTTAACGCGCTTTGATATGTCCGAGTACATGGAGCGTCATGCGGTGAGCCGTTTAATTGGTGCGCCTCCAGGCTACGTGGGCTTTGATCAAGGCGGCTTGTTAACCGATGCTGCGTTGAATCATCCACACAGTGTGGTGTTATTGGATGAAATTGAGAAAGCTCATTCAGACGTCTACAACCTGCTGCTGCAAGTTATGGATCATGGCACATTGACTGATAACAATGGCCGTAAAGCTGATTTTCGAAATGTCATTTTGGTGATGACCACTAATGCTGGCGTGCAGGAAACAGTGAAAAAATCCATTGGATTCCAAGAGCAAGACAATAGCACTGATGCGATGAGTGAAATCAACCGAGTGTTTACTCCGGAGTTTCGCAATCGTTTAGACAATATTATTTGGTTCAACCACCTGAACGAAGAAGTAATTCAACAAGTGGTTGATAAATTTATTGTTGAATTACAAGCTCAGCTTGATGCGAAAGGGGTGTCGCTTGATGTGGATGCCAAAGCCCGTAAGCACTTAGCTGAAAAAGGCTACGATAAAGCGATGGGCGCACGACCTATGTCTCGAGTGATTCAAGAGTCTCTGAAACGACCACTGGCCAATGAATTACTCTTTGGTTGTTTGTCTAACGGAGGCTCGGTCACCATCACGCTGAAACGTGGCAAGCTAGTCTTTGATTACGGTAAGGAATTGGCGGATTGCACTAGCTAAGGTTGGAGCAATGGCCACCAACAAAAAAGCCCGCAGAAGCGGGCTTTTTTGTTGGAAATTTGTATGCGTCAATTAACGAGCGCGGAATACGATGCGACCTTTGCTTAAGTCGTAAGGTGTCAATGCTACAGTTACTTTGTCGCCGGTCAGAATACGGATGTAGTTTTTACGCATCTTGCCACTAATGTGGGCAATAACCACGTGACCGTTTTCCAGTTCCACTCGGAACATAGTATTAGGCAGGGTTTCCAGAACCGTGCCTTCCATTTCAATGCTGTCTTCTTTAGCCATTCAGGATTCTCGTTCAACTGCCATGATTGTATAGGGCCTATTTAGCGCGCGGAATTGTGCACGAATTCCCTACTAGTGTAAAGGTTAGCTTGCCGATTTTTTACACGTAAGCCAACGGCCGCCAATGAATTGTTCGTTTGGGCGGAAATTTGTTTTGTAATTCATCGCACTACAGTTATCAATTTGATATCCAAGATAGAGATAATCTTTTCCTATCGCTTTGGCTAATTCTATTTGCTGCAAAATACAGGCAGTGCCTAACGACAGATGCTCGAATTCAGGCTCAAAGTATGTATATAAGGCAGATAGGGCATTTGGCGTTTCATCGGTGATGGCAACGGCCACGAGTTGATCATCAAGCCAACATTCTAAATGCAACACCGCTAGCCATTCATTGCGGCTGAATTTAGTGAGTTGCTGGCGATTGGGTGGGTACATTGAGCCATCGCTGTGGCGTTGCTCTATGTAGCGGCTATACATTGCAAAATGGTCGTCGCTAACATCTTCTGAAACCTGCCAGCGAAACGCTTTTGACTTCTTTGCTACCCGCTTTTGACTTGAACTGGCAACAAATTCAGCAACAGGGATGCGTAACGATTGGCAAGCACTGCAACTTGCGCAGTGTGGTCGATACACTTCGGTACCACTGCGTCGAAATCCATGAGCCAATAAATAGTCATAGCCATATTCATTCATAACGCGTTGATCGAGCACAAATAGCAGCTGCTCTTGTTGATCTTCGAGATAACTGCATTGAGACGGCTGGCTTAGAGCAAGTCGCGCCTGTTGCAAAGGTTCGGAGCTCATACTGGCCTCAGATCTTAACGATTTGTTGACAGTCTATCAGCAGTGCCTGTTCAAGTCGCAGGGCAAAATCATTTCGGCTGCAGACTGTAGCGCCAAGATTCATCAGGTGTGGGTTTTCGAGTTGGCAATCGAGAAGTGTCATACCTGCCGTTTTCATGCGTTCAATCAACGCTAAAAAGGCGATTTTGGATGCACCGCTGACGCGATGAAACATCGATTCACCACAAAAGGCGCCATTTAATTGCAACCCATACAATCCGCCTACGAGTTGATCGCCGTGCCAGACTTCAACCGAGTGGGCGTGACCAAGGCGATGCAATTGGCAGTAAGCATCCAGCATATCTTGATTAATCCAAGTGTCTGGACGATTTGGAGTCGGCTCTGAACATGCGGTTATGACTTGTTCGAACGCGCTATTGATGCGAATGGTAAAGCTGTGATTTCGCCAAAGTTTGGTTAATGTACGATTCGGAGTGTAATGCTGAGGCTCAATGATGCAGCGTGGATCTGGCGACCACCACATGATTGGATCATCGTCGCTGAACCAAGGGAAAATGCCTTGTCGATAGGCAGCAATTAAGCGTTCGGGGTGCAAGTCACCACCGAACGCTAATAGGCCGTTTGGCTCATCAAGTGCTAACGCTATATCCGGGAAGTCAGTCGGATCGTCATTCAGCAGCGTTAGCATCATTAAGCCCTTTTAAAGGTTAATCTTTGTTCAGGCCATCTAAGAAACGCTCAGCATCAAGCGCCGCCATACAGCCAGTACCGGCAGACGTAATTGCTTGGCGATAGATATGGTCCATCACATCACCAGCAGCATAAACACCTTCAACACTGGTTTGCGTCGCGTTACCTTCGGTACCCGATTGTACTTTCAGGTAGCCATTCGCCATTGCTAATTGGCCTTCAAAGATTTGCGTGTTTGGCTTGTGGCCGATGGCAATGAATACGCCTGCGACGTCGAGATCTTCTTTATTCTCGCTCTTAGTATCTTGGATACGCACGCCTGTTACGCCCATGTCGTCGCCAAGCACTTCATCCAACGTACGGTCGGTGTGCAGCACGATTTTGCCTTCTTCGACCTTATCCATTAGTCGTTTAACTAAAATCTTCTCGGCTCGGAAGCTATCGCGGCGATGAATCAGGTGAACTTCTGAAGCAATATTCGCTAAATAAAGCGCTTCCTCAACGGCGGTGTTACCACCACCGACAACGGCTACTTTTTGGTTACGGTAGAAAAAGCCATCACAGGTGGCACACGCAGAAACGCCTTTACCTTGAAAAGCCGTTTCAGACTCAAGACCTAAATATTGTGCCGATGCGCCTGTGGCAATAATCAGCGCGTCACACGTGTATATACCCGAATCACCGGTGAGGGTGAAAGGACGCTTGCTGACATCCACGGTATGGATGTGATCGAATACGATTTCGGTATCGAATCGTTCGGCGTGTTTCAACATACGGTCCATCAAGCCGGGGCCGGTCAACCCTTCGGGATCACCTGGCCAGTTTTCGACTTCAGTGGTGGTGGTTAACTGGCCACCTTGCTGAATGCCGGTCACTAAAACCGGGCTTAAATTTGCACGGGCAGCATAAACTGCAGCGGTATAGCCTGCTGGGCCCGAACCTAAAATTAATAATTTGCAGTGTTTGGCTTCACTCATAAAACGACTCCCAAGCCATCTATCATCGAACTGAAAGTGCTCGATTGTACGTGTTTGAATAATTGTTGGTAAATACGATGTAGGTATAAAAAGCTAAAAATAAAGGGCGAAGGCGCGCTTTTATTTGTTATGACGTTAGAGCGATTAGTTATGTGTGCTGGCATAAAAAACAATATTTCACCTGCTAGTTGTTAGATTGCTCAGGAAATGATTCTGTTTTAGAGGTTGTCACTATTAGGCGCTACGTATTTAGAATAATGTTCTGTTAGTATCGCTTTTGGGATAATTCCTTATTTGTTGATTTATTGTTATGCAAAATAAACCTCTAGATCGTATCGACCGACGCATTGTGCAAGAGCTGCAGTATAACGGTCGTATTTCTAATGTTGAATTAGCGCGCCGTGTTGGTTTGTCGGCCACGCCTTGCTTAGAGCGAGTCCGGCGACTCGAACAACAGGGCGTGATCTTGGGCTACCAGGCCAATATTGATCCAACCAAAGTTGGCAGTAGCTTATTGGTTTTTATTGAGGTGACGTTAGACAGGGCTGCTCCGGATGTATTCGAGCGATTCAATTCGGCGGTTGTGCAGTTGGAAGAAATTCTTGAGTGCTATTTGGTGTCGGGTAACTTTGATTACTTACTCAAAACCCGTGTTGCCGACATGTCAGCTTATCGCGCCATGTTGAGTCAAACACTCCTCAAATTGCCCAATGTGTCCGATACCCGTACCTATGTTGTGATGGAAGAAGTACAGGCCAAAACGCGCCTACAGATTAAATAATCAGCAAATTAGTATTGAGTCAGCAAAAGCTAGCGCTGGCATTGGTCATATCAACGGTTTTTGTTATGGTGTAGCCAGTTTTTTATCATGGACTGAATGTGTTTTGAGCGAGTCTGTATCCCGCCCGCAAACATCCGGGTTGCAACGTTTATTTGAAGCCGGCCTGATCCTATTTTCAGTGGCCGCGCTGTTTATTCTGATCGCCTTGATGACATTTCACCCGGGCGATCCGGGTTGGTCGCAAACCAGTTTTCATGGCTCCATTCATAATGCCGCGGGTCCCGCTGGCGCTTGGATTGCTGATTTCCTATTGTTTATCTTTGGCTGGGTAGGGTACTTAGCTCCCGTGTTAACGGCGTTGTTTGGTTGGGCATTATTCAACCACCGCTATATTCTCAGCCAACTCGATTACTTGTCTCTTAGCTTAAAACTAATTGGTAGCCTTAGCTTGTTGCTCGGCCTTACTGGTATATCGAGCATCAACTTTGACGATCTTTATTACTACAGCTCTGGTGGTTTGCTGGGCGATTTAATTGCACAAGGTCTGCTACCGGTTGTCGGCTTAGGCGGCAGTCAACTGCTGTTGATGGCGCTTATAGTATTAGGTGCAAACTTACTCTCTGGAATCTCGGTGGTTTGGCTAGCCGAAAAAGTTGGCGTTGGCATGTTTTGGTTATTCAATGCAGTGGCGCAGCTACCGCAATGGTGGCAGCAGCGTCAGCAAACCAATGCCGAACTAGACGCTAGCGATTCGGCTGAACCCGTTGACGATATTGAACCGCCGGAAGAAGCCGAGCCCGAACCAGCGCCAATGAGCCAGTTGTTGAAAGACCTTATTGGCAATAACGACAGCGCCACCGAAACGACTGAACGGCAAGAGCCTTCATTGTCTGACGACAATGAGCCGCCTTTTGAGTTAGATGAACCTAAGCCGACAAAAGCTAAAAAGCCGTCAACAAAAACAACTAGTGACGGTGATGAATACATCATTGAAGATGGCACGGTATATTTGGCGTCGGACTTAGCTGATGAACCGGCCGTTGCGCCAATGCCAACCTTAGATTTGCTCGAGAAACCAGACAAAAATAAGAATCCAATCACCCAAGAAGAACTCGACGTCGTTGCTCGATTAGTTGAACTCAAACTTCTCGATTTCAATATTGAAGCCAAGGTTGTGGCCGTATATCCGGGTCCTGTTGTTACTCGCTTCGAACTAGATTTAGCGCCAGGCATTAAAGTCGCCAAATTGACGAGCCTATCAAAAGATCTCGCGCGTAGTCTGTCTGCGGTCAGCGTTCGCGTGGTGGAAGTGATTCCCGGGAAAACCTATGTCGGTATCGAAATTCCAAATAAAAAGCGCGAGGTTGTGCGTTTAAGCGAAGTTATATCGGCACAGAAATTTGAAGAGTCTAAATCGCCATTAGCCATGGTGCTCGGCGCTGACATTTCAGGTAGCCCTGTGGTGGTTGATTTAGCCCGTATG
This sequence comes from Neiella holothuriorum, assembly GCF_019457915.1. GTDB lineage: Bacteria > Pseudomonadota > Gammaproteobacteria > Enterobacterales > Neiellaceae > Neiella > Neiella holothuriorum. The sequence continues at coordinate 9,593 of NZ_JAHZSS010000023.1, read as the reverse complement.
CCCCATTTGCTGGTAGCTGGCACCACCGGCTCGGGTAAGTCGGTTGGCGTCAACGTGATGATTGTTAGCTTGTTGTATAAGAGCTCACCTGATGACGTTCGCTTCATCATGATTGACCCCAAGATGTTGGAATTATCCGTCTATGAAGGTATTCCACATCTGCTATCAGAAGTCGTAACTGATATGAAAGAAGCCGCCAATGCGTTGCGTTGGTGTGTGGGTGAAATGGAACGGCGCTATAAGCTGATGTCCGCCGTTGGTGTCCGAAACCTCGATGGTTTTAATGCCAAAGTGAGAGAAGCAAAAGCATCCGGCCAACCATTGTTCGATCCCTTGTTTAAAGAAACCGAACAATTTGAAAGTGAACCACCAGAGCTTGAGCCGCTGCCGCGAATCGTCGTAATTGTTGATGAATTTGCTGACATGATGATGATTGTTGGTAAAAAAGTTGAAGAGCTAATTGCTCGGATCGCTCAAAAAGCGCGGGCTGCTGGTATTCACCTTATTCTTGCCACACAGCGCCCCAGCGTTGATGTGATCACAGGTTTAATTAAAGCCAACATTCCAACACGGATGGCGTTCCAAGTATCGTCGCGCGTGGACTCTAGAACCATTTTGGACGAGCAGGGCGCCGAGGCACTACTTGGTATGGGCGACATGCTCTATTTGCCGCCGGGATCACCAACGCCAACCCGCGTTCATGGTGCTTTTGTTGACGATCATGAGGTGCATGCCGTTGTTGATGATTGGAAAAAGCGTGGCAAACCCAATTACATTTCAGAGATTTTAGCCGGTGAAGTGGCTGACGACGTGGTGATCCCCGGCGAGAAAACCGGTAGTGAAGATGACTACGATCCGCTCTATGACGATGCCGTCGCCTTTGTTTGTGAAAGCCGCCGGGGATCAATTTCCAGCGTTCAGCGTAAATTGAAAATTGGCTATAACCGAGCTGCCCGAATCATTGAACAAATGGAGGCCGATGGCGTGGTTTCTGCTCCTGGCCATAATGGTAATCGCGATGTGCTCGCGCCACCGCCGGTGAAAGACGTATGACAAAAATTTTAAAATTGGCAGCGCTTGCTGCTTGCTGTTGGCTCACTGCAAACACGGCTACTGCCGCGACAGATAACGCCGATGCGCGCCAAGCGCTGCGCAGTTATTTGGCATCAATGGCGGGCTTTTCCGCTAACTTTGAACAAACGGTTTATGATGAGCAACAACAGGTACTCCAGCAGTCGTCTGGCAACCTCGCCACCAAACGACCTGGCATGTTGCGTTGGCAAGTAGAAATACCCGATGAAGAGCTTTTGATTGCTAACGGTGATGCGCTTTGGTTGTATAGCCCTTTTCTAGAGCAAGTCAGCATTTATAGCTTACAGGACGCCATCGGCCAGTCGCCGTTTATGTTACTGACTAGCGATGAAGACGCCGTTTGGCAGGATTACCACATTAGTCAAAATGATACCGGCTATCGCGTTGTTCCGAATAGTGCTTCCAATGTTGCTTGGCTGCAAGTTAATGTGCTCGAACAGCGTATCGACAGCATATTAATGCAAGACAGCGCAGGTACCGTCACACGTTTTCAATTGACGGATTTCACCGGCGAAGCCCCGCAAGGCAATGAGTTATTCGAATTTAAGATCCCAGAAGGCGTTGATATTGATGATCAACGCACTGCCGGCTAACCACGCTATCTAATGGACGATTTGTTTGATACGCCAAACCATCAACCGCTCGCTGCCCGTATGCGGCCTCAGCGCTTGGTTGATTACGTAGGTCAGCAGCATATTCTTGGTGAAGGCAAAGCACTACGCAAAGCGCTAGAGCAGGGCCAATGCCACTCGATGATCTTGTGGGGGCCGCCAGGCACAGGTAAAACCACACTTGCTGAATTAATCGCTCGCTACGCTGATGCACATGTTGAGCGAATTTCAGCGGTAAGCGCCGGTGTTAAAGAAATACGCGCAGCCATAGCTGCTGCTAAAAGCAAATCCTCCCGTACCTTGTTGTTTATTGATGAGGTTCATCGCTTTAATAAGTCTCAACAAGACGCGCTACTGCCGTTCATCGAAGATGGCACCGTAACTTTCGTTGGTGCTACAACAGAAAACCCGTCGTTTGAACTCAATAACGCACTACTATCTCGGGCGCGAGTTTATCTTCTCAAATCGTTAGACAGCGATGATCTGACTCACTTACTGAAACGCGCGTTAACATCGAAAGAAGGGTTAGGGCTGCAGCCTAACTGTATTACTGACGAAGCCTCCACAGCGCTGCTACGTGCAGCTTCTGGTGATGCGAGGCGCCTGTTAAACACCTTGGAAATTGCGTGTGACTTAGCGGCAGCCGGTACCGATGGCTCCCCACTTATTGATCTCGATGCGATCCAAGAAGCGGCGGGGGAGCAGGCAGTTGCTGCCGACAAACAAGGTGATCGTTACTACGACTTGCTATCGGCTTTCCATAAATCAATCCGGGGTTCATCCGCTGACGGCGCTTTGTATTGGTTTGCATGCATGTTGGAAAGCGGCATGGATCCAGTGCTTGCTGCACGTCGCTTGCTCGCGATTGCGTCTGAAGATATTGGTAACGCCGATCCTAAGGCTATGCAGGTTGCCCTAGCCGCGTGGGATTGTTACCACCGTGTGGGGCCCGCAGAAGGTGAACGAGCCATTGCACAAGCGATTGTTTACTTGGCTGTTGCGCCAAAATCTAATGCCGTTTACACCGCCTTTAAAGCTGCCCGCGCAGCAGTAAAAGAACATGGCTCGCTTGATGTTCCTAATCATTTACGAAATGCGCCCACCCAATTAATGAAAGAAATGGGCTTTAATCAGGGGTATCGGTATGCCCACGATGAGCCTGGGGCCTACGCGGCCGGCGAAACTTACTTGCCTGAACGACTCGTTGGTCATGAATTTTACCAACCGAGTGACCGCGGGTTAGAGCGCAAAATCGCTGAAAAAATAGCTTATTTACGCCAACAAGATGATCGATCGAACAACAGGCGTTAACGCCATTTTAAAACCGAACAATTGACCTTTGCCTCAGGCCCATATGGCAGGTAAAATCAGCCCTCATTTTAGTTTCAACTCGCTGCTGATCCGCTTGATCTAGCAGCAACTATTTGGAAGACACGATGTTAGACGCAAAGTTGCTCAGGAACGATCTGGATAATGTGGTTCGCCAACTTGGCCGTAAAGGGTACAAGTTTGATACCGAAGCGTATCTTGGGCTCGAATCACGCCGTAAAGATCTGCAAATTAAAACCGAAACCCTGCAAAACGAGCGCAACGTCCGATCCAAAAGTATTGGTAAAGCTAAGGCCGCAGGTGAAGATATTCAGCCATTGCTTGCTGAGGTAGGCGAAATGGGTAAGCAGCTCGACGCGGCAAAAGCTGAGCTCGATGCGCTGCAAACTGAATTAAACGATCTCATGGCTGGCTTACCAAACTTGCCCGCTGAAGATGCGCCTGACGGCGCTGATGAAAATGACAACGTAGAAGTTAGCCGTTGGGGTACACCGCGTGAATTTGATTTTGAAGTCAAAGACCACGTCGATGTTGGCGCTGACGGGCTAGATTTTGAAACCGCAGTAAAAATCAGTGGTTCTCGCTTTATTGTAATGCGTGGCGAAATTGCAAAAATGCATCGCGCCTTAGCGCAATTCATGCTTGATTTGCACACCGAAGAGCACGGTTACACCGAATGCTACATGCCTTATTTAGTTAATGCCGATAGCCTGTTTGGCACCGGCCAGTTGCCTAAATTTGCAGACGACTTATTCCATACCAAACCAGCGACCGAAGAAGGCGTTGGTATGAGCTTGATTCCAACGGCAGAAGTACCATTAACCAACACGGTACGAGACACCATTATTGATGCCGCAGATCTCCCCATTAAACTGACAGCGCATACACCATGCTTTCGCTCTGAAGCGGGCTCCTATGGCCGAGATACTCGCGGCCTGATCCGTCAGCATCAGTTTGATAAAGTCGAGTTGGTGCAAGTCGTTGCTGCCGATCAATCTGAGCAAGCGTTGGAAGAATTGACTGGTCATGCTGAAAAGGTACTGCAACTGCTTAACTTACCTTATCGTAAGGTTGTGCTTTGTACTGGTGACATGAGCTTTGGCTCTTACAAAACTTACGACTTGGAAGTTTGGGTACCATCGCAAAACACTTATCGTGAGATTTCTTCTTGCTCCAATGTCGGTGATTTCCAAGCCCGACGTATGCAGGCACGCTATCGTCCTGCTGGTGCGAAGAAACCAGAATTGGTTCATACCTTAAACGGCTCAGGTTTAGCGGTAGGCCGTACCTTGGTGGCCATATTAGAAAACTACCAAACCGCGGACGGAAAAATTGATATTCCAGAAGCGTTACAGTCTTACATGGGCGGCAAAACTCAAATCGGCTAACACTTTGGCCTTGTAGCCAACAAGCTGTTTTAAACATAAAAGGGCGCTATCTAGCGTCCTTTTTGTGATCTAGGTGTAGCAAATGCGGCTCGATAGTGCTGCAAACAGGCATTTCTCATAACGGGAGATAGACTTTAACACCGCTCGGTACGCTGGCTCTGTCAGCGCGTCCGGGCATCTATAGCCTTATATGGAGGTGATTTATGGAAGGTTCGAACAAGCTGTTATTGCTGATTAGCATTTTGACATTAGTCTTGGTCGGTTTCTCTTATATCGATCTGAAAGGCGCAATTGGTGAAGCACCAGCAGAGCTTCAAGCTGTCCCGCGCACAACCATTACCATGACCGGAGTAGGTAGTAACGTGACCTTTACCTCAGGTGGCGGTAACTGTAGTCGCGCATCGCCCAACATCAAAGCAGAAGCCAGTATCTCTGGTGGAGCAGCTGGCAACGCCATTACAGTTACGGCGCAGTGCTCGTTAAGTAATTGGAGTGCGAGCACCACTTCAACTGACTCAGGAGCAGCAGCTGTTTACAGTGTGAAAACGGCCAACGCTGGCACCGGTGCAGCAAGCTGTACCCATAGTTACGCCAGCACAGCAGCGCCAGATTCACACTGGACTGCAGTGTGCACTTTTTAGTACCTGTGTCGTTTTGATGTGTGACAAGGAGCCATTGGCTCCTTTTTTAGTTATGATTTACGAGCCGTAATCGAACTAAAAAGTCATAGCACGGAGGCTAGCTTGGCACTTCTAATTCCAAAACAATCCAACACGGAAGTATTTATCTCGGCACTGCTGATTTTGATTCCATTGGCCGAGACGCTTAGTTTTGAAACATTATGGGGACTTCAGTGGCACAGTCCATTGATGATGAGTCAGCTTGGCTCATTTCTACTCATCATAAAATGCATACTGTTGAGTCAGGGCTTGATGTTGTTGTCTCGAGCGGAACTCAAGGATACTGTTAGTAAACTGCTTCGCTACGCTTGGTTACTGCCAAAGGCTGCTCTCGTGCTAGTCGGCGTGGGACAACTAATGTTCGTGCTAATTGGGGTTATCTGGTTGGTGATTGGGCCAGGTGCAAAGCACTTTCATTTTGAGCGAGAAATAGGCAGTCAAACTATTTACATACGTAACTCAGATCCCGGAGCATTCGGCTCTGCGTATTATCACTACTATTTTAAGTGCCCAAAAGCTTATGGATTTTATGAGCTGAACTACATAGGCCAAAGTAACTGGTTAGGAGATTTCACCCTAACACTCAAGAATACGTCATTAATGGCCCAACCAACCGGTAGCAACATGTCTAAATCAGCTACGCTGCCAGTAACCAGTGAAATGAGATGTAACGCTAGTTAATAAGCAATTGCGACGACTAAATACACTTGGCAGGTTTCGGGAGTCCGGCAATACGCGTTGCTTGTTTGGCTGGGCCTTTACGGAATAATTTATACAGGTAACGACTATTGGCTTTTTCTTCTGGCCATTGCTTACCGAGTGTTTTGATAAGCATGCGAATTGCTGGACTGGTTTCAAACTCGTTGTAAAAGTTGCGAACAAAATTCACGACTTCCCAATGTTCGGGCGTTAGCTCGATTTGCTCCAATGCAGCAAACTCGTTGGCAACCAGCTCTGACCAATCATCAAAATTTGCTAAATAGCCGTGTTTATCTAATGGCAAGGATGTGCCGTCTGGTAGTTCGATGCGAGTGGGGATTGCAGGCATAAATAAAAAGCTTTTTCTCGTTAAACTCGAATGGTTTGAGCACTGTTAGCAACAAGCTCAACCCATTGTGGAAAGTCGATGGTGTCGATGGCTGGCGTAACGGCTCTAGCTGCACAATCGCTTGCTAAGGCGAGATGAAGGCCCAAACTCGGCAATTGGTGGGATTGACGATAAACAGCATTTTCAACCAATACCACCACATCATCGTTGGTTACTAAGTCAAACCAATCACAGGACTGTTGCTCGCGAACCACATAGACCACACGATTCGATTCAGATTCGAATGACATGATTGGCCTCCTGTAGCAATGTGCGTATTTGCTGATCTGAAACTAACGTCGGCTCACCGATTAACTGCTCTGTTTTAAGCTGGCATTGCTGCAACGATTTGTCGTGCACCCATACCGCTTCAATATCAAACATTGGCAGCGCTTTTAGCAGGTTTGCGATGTTTTTTGCGCCAGCTAAATTGGCTTCTGGCAACGGCAATAGCTGACGAACTGCTAACTGTGAAAATAGCAGGGTGACAGGTTGGTCGTAGGCAGCAAAGGCGAGCGCTGCGTCTAATGTCTCGCGGCCGGTAATATTGCCAATGGCGGGCTGTGTAGACCAAATCACTATCATCGAGCGTACCTAAAACTGAACCACATGGTCACTATGAATACTGGCTTTCACCAACATACCTAAACCACCGATTTTAAAACCATCTGCAAGTAACACCTGCTCGGCTTCTTCCAATGACTCAGCACCACCCAAACCTCGTCGCTGCGCTGCTGCGCTACAAATATCGAGCGGTATGCCAAATTCATTTGCTAACGCTTGCCAGCGCTCTTGTGGCGGCCACTCGTCGGCAGGCCAGTCCAAGTGCAAGTCAGCTATGGTCACGGCTTGTTGAAAGAAGAAAACTTGTTCAATGGAATGCCCTTGCTGAATTGCCGCATGAGCAAAAGAAATAGCATTTACATGAGCGTTGTAGTGCTCAGGTGGGCTATCAATTAGCAAGGTAAAGCTAGCCATTTGATCATTCAATTGAAGAGGTGGTGAGCAAGATCCTAACCAGATGATTAGGATCAAGCAACTAGATAGATCGCTTTATAAACCAACAAAGAAGCTAATGATGATGGCGTTCACGATATCAACGAAGAAACCACACACCAAAGGAACAATGATGAAGGCGCGGTGAGCGGCACCAAATTGGTGGCTGACCGCGGTCATATTGGCAATGGCTGTTGCTGTAGAGCCTAAGGTTATCCCGCCAAAGCCGGAACAAATAACCGTTGCTTCGTAGTCTCGTCCCATTAAGTTAAACACAACGAAAACAGTGAACAGCACCGACAGTAGTATTTGTAATCCCATCACCGACATCAGGAACATCATTGAGCCTTGCAGTTCCCAAACTTGTAATGACATCAACGCCATGGTTAAGAACATACCCAAACAAATATCGGAGATAAGCGCTAAGCCTTGATCTTGGCCGGGCCAGCGTAACTTCGGAAATAGCGGCGCAACAGCGTTACGGATGAAAATACCCGCAATTAAGCAACTCACAAATTTAGGTAGTTGTATGCCCCAGTCGGTCAGCATTGAATCGATACCGTGACCTAAAATCAGCGCAACATTGAGCCATAGCCAAGCCCAGAGCAGGGCATAGTGTTCAATTTTGCTGTGATTTTTATCATGCGCTACACCAACATCTAGATTTTCATGAGAGCCTGTTTTGAGCTTATGGCGTTTAATCAGATAGCTGGCAATGGGGCCACCTAAACAACAGGCGCTTATTAAGCCGACCGTGTTTGCGGCAACGCCAATTTCCATGCTATTGAGAATACCCAAGTCTTCAACGAACGTAGGTGCCCAAGCGATTGTTGTACCAACGCCGCCAATGAGCGAAATCGAACCAGCCATTAAACCGGTTTTGGGATCCATGCCAAAACCGGCCGCTGTACCGATCCCGATTAAGTTCTGCAGCACGATATAGACACAGGCCAATACCACCAACAGGGCCAACGGACGCCCGCCTGTCAGCAGCGTTTTAATATCGGAGCGCAATCCAATACCGGCAAAAAAGTAAATTAACAGCCAATCTCGCACATCGAGCGTGAAGTTAATTTGAATATTAAATAGGTAATAGATTAGACCGACTGCAACAGCACATAGAAAGCCGCCAATCACGGGTTCAGGGATGCTGTAATCGCGCAAGACTTGGTAACGCATTGTGGCGGCCTTGCCAACAAATAGCAGCACAATGGCAAGTGTAAAGGCTAAAAAGCCATGAACCTCGAGGCTCTCCATATTGATCCTTTAGAAAGTGGCGGGTTTAAGTAATGGCTACAAACTAATGTAGGTTTTGATGAATGATAGAAGGGTTTACTGAACTTGCGCTGAAATTCTTGATGAACAAAAAAAGCCCCGACTGAGCGGGGCTTAAACGTTGGATAGGGAGAAATTTAGTCGTCGTTCATTACGCCTAACAAGTGCAGTAAGTGAACGAACAAGTTGAATATATTTAAGTACAAAGAAACCGTTGCGCGAATGTAGTTGGTTTCACCACCGTTAATGATACGGCTCGTATCAAATAAAATGAGACCTGACATGATCAGGACCATACCTGCTGAAATCGCTAAGCTCATTGCTGGGATCTGCAAAAAGATATTGGCGATAGACGCGATAATGGCGACGACCAAGCCAACCATCAAGAAGCCACCCATGAATGAGAAGTCTTTCTTCGAGGTCATGGCATATGCGGATAGCGCAAAGAAAATGAGTGCTGTGCCGCCTAATGCTTGCATGATTAACGATGGGCCGTTTGGCAGCGCAGCGTAAGCGTTAAGCATTGGCCCCAACGAGGCGCCCATTAATCCTGTAAAGGCAAAAATCCAACCCAGGCCAGAGGCGGTATCGGCTTTTTTGTTGACTACAAACAACAAACCAAATGCCGCTAGCATCATGACGAGCGCCACCATGTGGCTAAGATTCATTGCCATCGACACGCCTGCAGTTACCGTGCTGAATAGCAAGGTCATCCCTAACAGGCTGTAAGTGTTGCGAACCATCTTATTGATGGAACCAGCTTCAACCGCTGGGTTGTACATGCTTTGTTGTGCCATTGATAAGGCTCCTTTATTACCTATCTCTAACGGTGTTAGAAACTTAGAAACCAATAGAGTTCCCAAGAATCATTTTCATTACCACTCATAGTGGCGATGATTCACTTCATTTTCAAGCCGTAAATTGTGTGGAAATACGTCGTTTATTGTTTGTTTAACGAATGCTTTGGCCGATTTTTATACGTTCGAACTCTAAACCCTGTTTTTTGTAATATTTTGCTTTACAACGATAAGGGGCGTCATTAATATGCGCATCACTTGCTGCGGAGAGGTGGCAGAGCTCGGTTGAATGCACCTGACTTGAAATCAGGCGAAGGGTCAAACCTTCCGGGGGTTCG
>NZ_JAHZSS010000022.1 GCF_019457915.1 Neiella holothuriorum | reverse complement strand
CAGGAGCGGCGATGTCCGAAGCGGGATGGACGGTATGCCGCGAGCACATGGATGTGCAGGAGCGGCGATGTCCGAAGCGGGATGGACGGTATGCCGCGGGCGCATGGATGTGCAGGAGCGGCTATGTCCGTAAATGGACCAGCGCCATTCAACAATTCAGCGCTATGCCACTAACTCATACTCGCCAGTCTCAAACCCTTGTTACAAGGCGCTCTTAGCAAACACTTTCATCGATCACTCATACAGAAAACAACCTGTACTTCATTGCCCTAGCGCAAATGAAAGAGGCTATCGTTGCGCGCATAGACTTAGTGGGGCGCTACAATAACTAGTGCCTGATGGCGCAAGCAGGTTATTAATAAAATTGAATTAAATGTTCAATTAATGAGAATGCAAACTATTTGCATGAAGTGCTAATATAGCCGAATCTCGCTGCTAGTGTTCAATTCCTTGCGCCGTGCTGCTTTGACTTATCGTAACTAGAATTGTTAGGAAGAGTACCGTGTTTAAAAAAATTCAAGTGTTAGTGATGTTTCTCGCTGTTGCTGCGCCGCTTGGGGCGGCAGAACGAGTCTCAGTCGATATTTACTACCCTAAATTTACGCCTACTCAACAAAAACTTATTTTGACCGGCGATGTAGAAGCAAAGCAGCACGCCGATCTTGCGCCGTTGCAGCACGGGGTCGTGAAATCTCTGTATGTTGATCAAGGCCAGCAAGTCACTGCGGGGCAAAAGTTACTTCAACTCGACAGCAAACTTGCCGAATTAGCACTGACTCAAGCAGAAGCAGAGTTAGCTGCCGGCAAAACTTCCCATCAAGAAGCCAAGCGCTTGTTTGAAGAAATGCTTGCGCTGTCGCATAAGCAGCTCGTCGCCCAGTCATTACTCGAAGAGCGCCGCGCAGTTGTTGCCCTTGCCGAAGCTGAATTATCGCGATTACAAGCCGGATTAGCGCTACAACGGGAAATCGTTGAACGCCATACCTTATATGCGCCTTTCGCTGGCGTCATCGCTGAACGGCATGTTGATGTTGGGGAGTGGGTGACCGTGCAAACGCGTGTATTCACACTCAGTGCTCAGCAAGATCTGCGGATAGCGCTAGAAATCCCTCAGGAATACTATGAGCGTTTAAGGCACGCAGAAAACGTTGACGTAAGCCTGCTCACGGATGCAGTTGATAGCGCGAATAGCCAGCTCAAGCTCAGTCAATTAGTCACCGTGGTTAATCAAAACAGTAGAACGCTGACGGCCTTGATCGACTTGCCGCGCGGTACTTCCTTATTGGCCGGCATGTCGGCGCAAGCTGAAATTGCTTTGCCGCTTACGACCGATAATTTGGTTTGGTTGCCTAAGTCAGCGTTAAAGCGCCACCCGGACGGTGGTACCAGTGTCTTTAGTGTTAACAATGAGCGGGTAAAACGTCATTTAGTACAGGTTGTCAAAAGTGAGCCGAGCAGAGTGGCGGTAAGAGGGGTTCCTGAAGGTCAGCCGGTCGCTATTCGCGGCGTCGAACTGTTAAACCAAAACATGTCGGTAGAGGTTAAACAAATCTCAGGTGATGCGCCATGATTCGTCATACCGTTCAACGCGGAACATTGGTGGCGGTTATTACCCTGATCATCACCATTTTGGGGATTGTTGCCGCGCTTAAAATTCCCGTTCAAATGATCCCCGATTTGGAAGTTCGGACGATCACGGTTCGTACTGGCTGGTCCGGTGCGACACCGCAAGATGTTGAAAAAGAAATTCTGATTGAACAAGAGCGATATCTACGTGGCTTAGCCAATCTCCAACGTATGATTTCGTATGCATCAATGGGGCGCGCCACTATTGAATTGGAATTTCCCTTTGGTGTGGATGCCAATGAGGCATTGATTCGGGTCAACAATGCCCTGAGTCAGGTGCCGGCCTACCCAGAAAATGTTGATCAGCCGCGGTTATATTCCAGCTCGTTTTCATCGAATGCATTTATGCATTACGTGTTGCGACCCACATCAGGAAACCCGCTTAATCTTGATGTTGATATGTTGTTCGACTTTGCCGATGACTACGTTCGGCCAAGGATGGAAAGCGTGCCTGGCGTGTCTGAAGTCGGGTTTCGTGGTGGTGCCCAGCGGCAAATTCAAATCAAAGTCGATGCGGTTAAATTAGCGCAGCGTGGTATTAGTCTAACCGAGCTACGAAGCGCCATTCGCGACCGCAACAAAGATACTTCTGCTGGTGACATCGAAAGTGGTAAAAGCCGTTACCTGATTCGGGTTATTGGTCGTTTTGATGAACTTCATGAACTTGAAAATCTCATTGTTAGCCGTAAAAACAATGCCAATATTTTGCTCAGGGATGTGGCGACGGTAAGCCTCGATCACTTCGAAGTTCGCTCGCTGTCTTATAACAATGGTGAACGCTCGTTAATGATGTCGGTGCGCCGAGAGAGTGGCTCTAACGTACTGGCCATCAAAGAACAAATGGTTGATGTTGTTGCGGATATTAATAAGCAATTACTCGCAAACAACGGGTTAGAGCTGGTTCTCACCAGTGACGATGTCAAGTACGTCCAAAGCTCGCTACGCAACGTGTGGGTGAATTTGGCATTGGGGGCGTTGTTGGCCACCTTGGTCATGTATTTTTTCCTTCGCTCTGGGCGAGCAACATTGGTTGGTGTGTTCGGGATCCCTGTGTGCACCATTGCGTCGTTTTTTGCGCTCATGGCGTTCGACCGCACCATTAATGTCATCTCCATGGCTGGTGTAGCGTTTGCGATTGGTATGACGGTCGACAACGCCATTGTCGTGCTGGAATCCATCATTCAAGCCAAGCGCAAAGGAGGCAGTAAGCTAGAAGCGGCCATTGCCGGTGTAAGCGATGTCTGGCCTGCGGTGTTGGCGTCAACTATGACCACTGTGTTGGTATTTGCCCCCATTCTGTTTGTCGAGCAAGAAGCTGGGCAGCTCTATTCTGATATTGCCATTGCCATTTCTGGCGCCATTATCGCGTCTATGTTGGTTGCAATTTTTGTGGTGCCCGTAGCATTAGCGCATTTGGGCAAACAAACTAACCCTCGCCGTAAACCACTGCAGTTGTCGCCACGGTGGTTGCGCTTGGCCGAGTGGTCAACGCACAGCCGCGCCCGTGCACAACTCACTGCTGGCGTTGCATTAGTGGCTATTTTAGGGGCTGCTTATGGTTTGATGCCAGCAGCTGAATATTTGCCTGAAGGGGAAGAGCCGAAAGCGTTCTCGCGGATGATTGCGCCGCCGAGCTATAACCTCAGTGAGATGAAGAAAATTGGCGAAGAGCTAAAAGTGTATTTTGATGGCATGGTCGAGGCTGATGAAGAAGACTTCTTGGCCGGCCGCACCAAGATGCCGCCATTAGACTATTACTCCATGTCGATTTCCGTTGGCCAAATTTGGTTTCTCAGTGCACCTGTCGATCCTGCTTATATCAATGACATGATGGCTGCTGTTACCGAAAAGTTTCGCAGCTACCCCGGTATGAGAGCATTTTCGTCGCGAGGCTCGATTATTTCAGGCAACGACGGGGGGACTCGAGCGGTTGCTATCGATATTGCCGGTAGTAATGTTGCCGATCTTTACCAAGCTGCCAATGCGATTTATCAACAAGCCAATGTTGTGTTTGATAACCCGCAAATCGATTCTGATCCACGCTCGTTGAGCCTCAATCAACCACTGATTGAAATTAAGCCCCGTTGGTCAAGGCTGGCAGAGCTTGGTTTTAGTAGTAGTGACTTTGGCTACGCGGTTGCGGCAATGAGTGATGGTGCTTATGTCGATGAATTTATCCTTGCCGATGATAAGGTCGACATGTTTATGTTCAGCGGAGCTGGCAACGAGCAAAGCATCAACCAATTAGCCGAAACGCCTTTGGCGACGCCGTCTGGTAGTGTTTTACCATTACACGCACTGGCTGATTTAACCAAGACCAACGATAGCAATTCGATACGTCGGGTGGATGGCAATAAAACCGTCACTGTGTACATTATTCCGCCGCGCGATGTGGCACTGGAAACTGCAGAGCAGCAAGTTCGCGAAGAACTATTACCCACGCTGTGGCGAGATAATAAAATTGCTCAAGGCATTCATATCAGCCTGACAGGCGCTGCGGATCAATTGGAGCAAACCCGATCTGCGCTATCGAGTAATTTTATAATTGCACTGGTGCTCAGTTATCTGTTGCTGGTTGCTATCTTTACCCACTGGCGTTATCCGCTATTTATTTTAGCGACGGTGCCGCTTGGCATGGCAGGTGGTCTACTGGGATTAGTACTGGTTAACGGCATTAATGGTGTTATTGCTAAGTTAGGCCTGCCAAGCTACCAGCAACCGTTCGATATGATCACCATGCTAGGGTTTCTTATTTTGCTTGGAACCGTGGTGAACAACCCTATTTTGATTGTTGATCAAACGCGTAAAAACATTATCGAACAAGGCATGAAAGTGAAAGCGGCTGTACTGCAAGCGGTGCAAAAGCGTTTGAAGCCAATTTTGATGTCTAGCGCGACCACTATTTTTGGTTTGGCGCCGTTGGTGTTGATTCCTGGGGAAGGCACTGAGCTATACCGCGGTGTTGGTGTGATTGTTTTATGCGGTATTTTCGTGTCCACCTTCCTGAGCCTGAGCTTTTTACCGGCGTTATTAGTTGCGGTGCTCAAAGACCGCGATTGAGCCCCATAATATTGTGTGAGTGGTGATGCTTTGGTTTATTGCGTATCACCGCTCATACATTTTCTGTTCTTAATATGCTTCCTCGGCATACCGTCCATCCTTGGCATCGCCGCTCTTACGCATCCATGCGTCCGCGGCATACTGTCCATCCTTGGACATCGCCGCTCTTACGCATCCATGCGTCCGCGGCATACTGTCCATCCTTGGACATCGCCGTTAATTGCTCCTGCATTACCGGCATACCGTCCATCCTTGGACATCGCCGTTAATTGCTCCTGCATTACCGGCGTACCGTCCATCCTTGGACATCGCCGTTAATTGCTCCTGCATTACCGGCGTACCGTCCATCCTTGGACATCGCCGCTCTTACGCATCCATGCGTCCGCGGCATACCGTCCATCCCTGGACATAAAAAAAGCCGCTCGATGAGCGGCTTTATGAATGAAAGTAACTTGCTAATTAAACGAAGTTTTCTGCTGCGAAGTCCCAGTTGGCCAACTTCCAGAAGGCTTCCATGTAGCTTGGGCGCAGGTTGCGGAAATCGATGTAGTAGGCGTGCTCCCACAAATCGACTGTCAGCACTGGCGTAACACCGTCTTCGGTTAGCGGCGTCGCTGCGTTTGAGGTGTTCACAATGGCTAACGAGCCATCTGCTTTTTTAACTAACCAAGTCCAGCTAGAGCCGAAGTTGTTAATCGCGCTATCGGTGAATTTTGCTTTGAATTCTTCAAATGAACCAAATGCAGCATTGATAGCTTCTGCCAATGCACCAGTAGGCTCACCGCCACCATTTGGGCTCAGGCAATGCCAGTAAAAAGTGTGGTTCCAGATTTGCGCTGCGTTGTTAAAAATGCCACCGCTAGAGGTTTTCACAACCTCCTCCAGGCTCTTACCTTCGTACTCCGTACCAGGCACAAGACCGTTTAGCTTAACCACGTAAGTGTTGTGGTGTTTGCCATAGTGATACTCTAAAGTTTCTTTAGAAATCAACGGCTCTAGTGCATCTTTCTCGTAAGGTAGAGCGGGTAATTCAAATGCCATAATGTCCAGTCTCCATGGGCAGGGCTAGCGCCCTTTTGTAATGATTTTTTTTGTGTGCTTCTTATTCTAACGGGAATTCGCAAAGTGAAAAGCTACATTTAGTTATTTTTGAATGTCTCTACCTATCAAACTAATAGGCAAAAACCACTCCAACTGTCGGTTTGATTCGCTACACTTGCTGCGTACAATAATGCCTCTGAATAAATTCAAAGGCCAATAGAGAATATTATGGAAACGCTGGAACGTATCAAGAAGCAAATCGCTGAAAACCCAATTTTGCTATACATGAAAGGCTCACCAAAATTACCGAGCTGTGGTTTTTCCTCTCAAGCATCGCAAGTATTGATGCAGTGCGGTGAGCGTTTTGCCTACGTTGATATTTTGCAAAACCCTGATATCCGCGCGGAGCTGCCAGCCTATGCTAACTGGCCAACATTCCCGCAGTTATGGATTGAGGGCGAGTTGATTGGTGGTTGTGACATCATTATTGAGATGTTCCAACAAGGCGAATTGCAGCCAATGATTAAAGAAACTGCTGCCAAATTTGCCGATCAAGAAAGTGATTCAGCGCCAGAATAATACTGAATGCACTGGCCAGTAGGGCGAGTGTAAGCGAAATCTGAACCATGGCATCTGATCCAACGGGGATCGGAGCCGGATAAAAAATGGAGAAAAACATGGCTGTTTTAGTTGGACGTCCTGCCCCTGACTTTACTGCTGCTGCGGTACTTGGCAATGGTGAAATCGTTGATAGCTTCAATTTCAAAGAGTACACAGCTGGTTCAAAGGTTGTAGTGTTCTTTTACCCATTGGACTTCACGTTTGTTTGTCCTTCTGAGTTGATCGCGTTCGATCACCGCATTGAAGAGTTTGAAAAGCGTGGCGTTAAAGTGATCGGTGTTTCGATTGACTCTCACTTCTCTCACAACGCATGGCGTAACACCGCAGTTGAAGACGGCGGTATTGGCGCGGTTAAATACCCACTCGTAGCTGATATCAAGCATGAAATCTGCCAAGCATATGACGTTGAGCACCCAGAAGCTGGCGTTGCGTTCCGTGGTTCGTTCTTGATTGATTCTGATGGCCTCGTTCGTCACCAAGTCGTGAATG
Source organism: Neiella holothuriorum (assembly GCF_019457915.1). Taxonomy (GTDB): domain Bacteria; phylum Pseudomonadota; class Gammaproteobacteria; order Enterobacterales; family Neiellaceae; genus Neiella; species Neiella holothuriorum. The sequence continues at coordinate 75,945 of NZ_JAHZSS010000022.1, read as the reverse complement.
ATTTGCCGCTGGGCCGTAACATCGATGAGATGTTGCGTATGGTTGATGCGCTTAACTTCCACGAGAAAGAAGGCGAAGTTTGCCCAGCACAGTGGGAAGAAGGTAAAAAAGGTATGGATGCGTCACCAGAAGGTGTTGCTAAGTACTTATCTGAGAATGCTGAAGAGCTGTAATCGCAAGATTATCTCAATAGAAAAAAACCGGAGCTTAGCTCCGGTTTTTTTATGCCTAAATGCAACAACTTACAGTTAGCTTTGCTGAAACGGGTAAATCGATCCGAGTTGCAATAAACGGCTCAATTCATCCAGTGCCGTATGACATTCTTGAATGAAGGCCGTATCGGCTAAATCTGCGACATCAACACGATCACGGTAATGTTCTTTCACCCAGCCTTCGAGCGCGGTGATTTTTGCCTCATCCATAATACAAGCTTGGTTTACCGCGGCTTGTTCCTGCTCACTCAAAACCACGCGTAAACGCAGGCAAGCAGGGCCTCCGCCATTTCTCATGCTCTGTTTCACATCAATGTATTCAACTTGCTGAATTGACGAGCTGTGCGTGACCAAGTCAGACAAGTAACGATGTACAGAATCGGTTTGCTCACATTCGGTGGGCGCAACTAACGCCATATGGTCGCCCACACTAATCAGCTGGGTGTTAAATAAATAGCTTGAAATTGCGTCTTGTAATGGCACTTGTGCCGTGGCGACTTTAATGAAATCTAAAGTGCCAAACGGATCGAATGCTTGCTGCAGATCCGCCAGTGTTTTTGCTTCGTCTGCAAAGGCTAATTCGTGATAAAACAACGCATTGCCGTTACCAACAGAGATAACGTCATTGTGAAATACGCCGGCATCAATGGCGGCAGGATTTTGCTGTGCAAACACGGTTTGTGATGGAGCTAAACCGTGGCGGCGCGCAATCGCCTGACTGGCTTCCAATGTTTGCCGAGCAGGGTATTTTTGCGGCTGTGGCTGACGGCTATCAAATGCAGCTTTGCCATACACAAAAAACTCAACGCCAGCTTCACCGTAACGATTACAAAAACGGGTGTGGTTAGCTGCACCCTCATCACCAAAATGATCGCTCATAGGCAACGCATGGTGATGGCTGAAATGTTGCTCTGAGGGGAATACGCGGCGCAGCAATGACTCTGTGAACGGATGTTCTAATGAGCGGTGAAACTTATTAATCAAGTTTGCCGGGCTGAAGTGAACTTTCGCGTCTGCGGTGTCGGCACTCGGCGAAACCGTTGCGGCATTGGCTGTCCACATGGAAGAGGCAGACACACAGGCATTGAATATGGCGGGGGCTTGTTGTTGGGCCGTCGTCAGCACATTGTCATCAGAGCCACTAAAACCTAAAGAGCGCAGCGCTTGAACATGGGGGCGCTGCTGAGGGGCAAGCACGCCCTGCGGAATGCCTAACGCCATTAGTTTGCGCATTTTCTGCAAACCCTGTAGCGCGGCTTGTTGCGGATTTGATGGGCTGTTAGCATTGCCGGTAGAGGCAACATTGCCAAACGACAAGCCTGCATAGTTGTGATTAGGACCGACGAGTCCGTCAAAATTAAATTCTTGGTGGTTCATTACTACTGCCTGTGAAGCCTGCATCTTGGCTTTTTAAGTGCGTGACTGCTGGTTGTTTTACAGGTTTCTACAAGGCCGATCAACTGACGATTGACTCGTTTTCAAATCAATTTTTTTGAGAAAAATGTGCAATGAAAAGTTGACAGCCTTGCATCTGCTCCGTTATGCCTCTATATATACGCTTCTTTTTCCGCCGCTTATCGTTTTAAAGGACAGCAGTAATCTTTATGGGAAAATCGCTGGTCATCGTGGAGTCGCCTGCCAAGGCTAAGACTATCAACAAATATTTAGGCAAGGACTATGTGGTCAAGTCCAGCGTCGGTCACATCCGTGATTTGCCGACTGGTTCGCGCACCACATCGTCAACGAGCCGCAAGCGCACCTCAACTGCTGGCATGAGCGCCGAGCAAAAGGCCAAGCTCAAAAAGCAGAAAGAGCAGAAAGCTCTGGTTGCACGTATGGGGGTTGATCCATTGCATGGTTGGCAAGCCAACTATGAAGTCCTTCCTGGCAAAGAAAAAGTAGTCAATGAATTAAAAACGCTTGCTGCTAAAGCCGACCACATCTATCTCGCAACCGATTTGGATCGCGAGGGAGAAGCCATTGCTTGGCATTTGCAGGAAGTTATTGGTGGCGATCCTGACCGGTACCAGCGGGTGGTGTTTAACGAAATCACCAAATCTGCGATTCAGGAAGCCTTTTCCAAACCAGCCCTTCTGAATACCGACCGTGTCAACGCTCAGCAAGCACGTCGCTTCCTCGACCGAGTCGTTGGCTTTATGGTTTCGCCACTGCTGTGGAAAAAGGTTGCGCGCGGATTGTCTGCCGGCCGAGTTCAATCGGTGGCGGTGCGGTTAGTGGTCGAGCGGGAACGCGATATTAAAGCGTTTGTGCCGGAAGAATTTTGGCGCATTCATGCTGACTTGTCGGTGAGTGGCGATCAATTCCGCGCCGAGTTACAGCGTTATGCCGGTAAAGCATTCAAAGCCGTTAATGAAACGCAGGCTAACGCGGCGGTCGCGGCCATTAATGCGTCGGACTTTGTCGTTGCGGATCGGGAAACTAAGCCAAGTCGTTCACGACCTTCGGCACCATTTATTACCTCGACGTTGCAGCAAGCGGCGAGTACCCGTTTAGGGTTTGGCGTTAAAAAGACCATGATGTTGGCTCAGCGCCTTTATGAAGCTGGCCACATTACCTATATGCGTACGGATTCGACCAACTTAAGTCAGCAAGCCGTGAGCGCCTGTCGCGATTACATTAGCGATAACTTCGGCAGCAAGTATTTGCCGCAAGCTGCAAATGTTTACGGCAGTAAAGAAAATGCACAAGAAGCTCACGAAGCTATTCGGCCTTCTGAGGTTAATCTAGTTGCATCCCAGCTGTCTGGTATGGAACGTGATGCTGAACGCCTGTACGAGCTGATTTGGAAGCAATTCGTGGCTTGTCAGATGGTACCTGCAGAATATGATGCGACCAAACTGACCGTAAATGCTGGCGACTATGAATTCCGAGCAACCGGCCGGACATTGAAATTTGATGGTTGGACGCGTGTGCTGGCGCCGTTGGTTCGTAAAGCTGAAGACGAAATTATTTTGCCTGCAGTCACTAAAGGCCAAACGCTTAACAAAGATAAGCTAGAGCAAAAGCAGCACTTTACCAAGCCACCAGCTCGCTTCAGTGAAGCGTCTTTGGTTAAAGAACTGGAAAAGCGTGGTATTGGTCGTCCGTCGACTTATGCCAGTATTATTTCGACCATTCAGGATCGCGGCTACGTGCGTTTAGAAACGCGCCGTTTTTATGCTGAGAAGATGGGCGAGATTGTCACCGATCGCTTGCTACAGAATTTCGATGACTTGATGAGCTACGACTTTACCGCTCAAATGGAAAGCACACTCGATCAGGTTGCTTCCGGTGAACAACACTGGCTGGATGTTCTTGATGTCTTCTTTAGCGATTTTTCTGGCAAGCTCGAAACCGCAGAATTACCAGCCGAAGAAGGCGGAATGTCTGATAACCAAATGGTGATGACCGACATTCCATGCTCAAGCTGTGAGCGTCCAATGGGCATTCGTACAGCTCGAACCGGTGTATTCCTTGGTTGTTCGGGTTACGCTTTACCGCCAAAAGAACGCTGTAATAACACCATGAACCTGACATCTGGTGATGAAGCAGAGTCGGCGTTGGAATCCGAAACTGAGTCGTTGATGGCGAAGCATCGTTGCCCGAAATGTGGCACGGCGATGGACAGCTACTTGATTGACACTGAGCGCAAATTACATGTGTGTGGCAACAACCCACGCTGTGATGGCTTTGTGGTTGAGAAGGGCGAATTTAAGATTAAAGGTTATGACGGCCCATTAATCGAGTGTGACCGCTGTGAATCTGACATGCAGTTACGTTCAGGCCGTTTTGGTAAGTACTTTGCCTGTACCAGCGAAACCTGTAAAAACACGCGTAAACTGCTTAAAAATGGCGAAGCTGCGCCACCGAAAGAAGATCCGGTGATGCTGCCAGAGCTGAAGTGTGACAAGTCGGATGCGCACTTTGTATTGCGAGACGGCGCTGCCGGTATTTTTATGGCGGCCAGCACTTTCCCTAAATCGCGCGAGACTCGTGCTCCGTTGGTGAAGGAATTAGCACGTTTCCGAGATCGCATCTCACCGAAGTTCTATTACCTGGCTGATGCGCCCGCAACTGATCCGGACGGTAATGTTGCCATGGTGCGCTTTAGCCGTAAGAACAAAGAGCAGTATGTGATGAGCGAAGTGGAAGGCAAGGCGACCGGTTGGGTTGCCCACTACCGCGACAACAAGTGGGTTGAAGAGCAAACCAAAGCCAAGAAAAAGGCGCCTGCTAAAAAGAAATAACTCACCTGATTCACGATAAAAAAAGCCGCTATTAAGCGGCTTTTTTGTTGGGCGCTTCGGTGAGCTAGTGAAACAAATTAGCATCTGTTGACTGGTGTAGACATAGCTCTGGAATATTCAGCGTGAAATAGCGCCTTCAATTTAGCCTGCTCCTAGGTTTATTAGAGTGTGCTTCTAACGTGCAGTTTGTGATTGTTGAAGTCTAGATAAGCTTCCAAACGTTTCAGGTCAAATAGACCGATGACGCCAATCACTTCTGTCGAAAACGATTGGTTTTTAATTGCAGAAGACAGAGGTACCGCAAATAGTTTTTCGAAACGTATTGTTGTGCCGTTCATCTCAATATTCGTTGGCTTGACGCGACGTACCGAAAGTTTTTTACCGTTGATATCCGACGTGTAAGCGCCCGGCAACACGCTTGACTCAAGCTTCAAGTTATCCAGCGCTTCACTATTAATGATGCTGTAGTCGGCGCCTGAGTCGATGATTAAGCCGACTTTTTTACCTTGCATGGTGACTTCCAAATACATCATGCCTAACGATGAGCTATTCACGTCAATGGCTGTGTTCTGGGAGTTAGAAGACTGCGCTTTACGCCGATCGCTTAGCACGATGTTATCTGGAGAAAACTGCATGCCAGCTCTTAACTCTTTAATCGTATCGATGCCAATAATGCCTATCAATTCGTCGGCGGGCAGAACGTTCCTATGAACGCTGATAAACCTATTGTTTAAGCTCTCACCGGCGACACTAAAGCTGCTGACTTCGATGGAAAGGTTATCGATATGAGTTGATTGATCACCAATTCCCCAACCTTTATCAATCGATAATGCTTTGTACTTTCCAATTCTAGGAAGGTATTTCTGATCTAAAACACTTCCTGATGAGCCGGTGTCAACAAGCATTTTTCCGCTAAAGTCGTTGATGCTGGTATCTAACCAAAGACGCCCTGTATCCGTCTGATTGATCAAGATGTCTTCGGATTTCACATCATCAGCATTCACCGCTCCGACATAGATTAATGAAGCGGCAATACTCCAAAGCGTCAATAGTAAATCTTTAGGTTTCAACATCATCAGACTCCTAGCCTTTATCGAATGACTACTGTGCTTTAGCAAAGTGGGTAAGGGGGTATCAAAATAACCAAGGCGTAAAAAGATTACTAGCTCAACCCGAGTTGGTAACAGCGCAAGCTTGCTCTGCGGCCTGCTTAACTGCGAGTTAAATTGGCAACGGAACTTACTGACCAAATAACAAAAAACGGGCCGTTGGGCCCGTTTTTATAAACGCTAATGGCAGCGAAGTGCTTACCATTTTTTCTTGTTGAAAATGAGATCATCTTCATCAGATTTGCGTTTAAGTTTTTCTTGATTTTCTTCTTCAACTTTACGGGTGATGGCATCAAGTTGGCTACGTATGCCATTAATTTGCTCGATTTTACCCGCAATGTACTCATCAGGAACAGTCACGTTGGCGATGACGGTTTCTGCTTTATCCAACATTTGGCGGCAAGAGCCGTGCTGTTTAGTCAACAACGAAGACGTTGCGCGCGACATCAGGTTTTCGAGATTAATACGAATCAACAAACGGTCGATGCGTTTTTCTTCTTCAACAAAAATCGATGGTGAAACCAAACCTTTATTATGCTCAGCCCGAATGAGTAGACGTAGTTTCTTCAGGCCTTGCAGCAATGCGATGGCATGCTGTTCATTATCGGGTACTTGAAATGAGCGTTCAGATATTTCTGAGTAGCCCTTATCGACATTCGATAATTGATTATTAATGTCTTTCAAGCGCCTATTTACATCGTCGGACGACTGTACTTTTTGCCAAGCTTGCAGCGCATTGGCAACCCGCGCCATAAGCACGCGCATTAACTGCTTGCTCATTGGCATTTTGCTGCTGAGCAAAATGACGTCTTCGGTTTCGTCGATGATAGCTTTTTGACGTGCTACTTCGGTACGGCGCTCGGCATTTTGGCGTTCCTTCTGCTGTTGCATCACGTTGACGATGATGACAAGAAATACGAGCGCTACGATCAGCGCTACAATGATGATTGCCGTACCAGTCATTTGGCCATTATCCTGTTCGTTAACTAATTAATAATTCACAATTCTGTACTGTATCGAAAAGCAGCTCTTTAGGGTAGCGTTAATGTAAACACGCTACCGCCATATTGACCGCCATTGGCAAGTTTGATGTCACCATGAACTGACTTGTTTTTGTGAGAGCTGGCGATTAAACCGGCAAAATACAAACCTAAACCGGTGCGCCCGCTCTTGACGTCAAATGACTGTGTTTCGCGATCGACCCGAAACTGCAGCATGTTTTCAGGGTAACCCGGACCATCATCTTCCAATGTGATATTCAACAAGCCTTGCTGACAAACTTGGGCTCGAATCATTAAACGCTTATCACAGTAACGCAACGCATTATTAACGACATCGGTTAACAAGTTATTGATCAAGTCGCCATCTAAATACCATACCAAGTCAGGATCAACGTCAGTTTCGATTTCGATGCCTTTGCTCTCGAGATACAAACTGTTTTTGACAATTAACTCTTCAACCAAATCAGAAACAAAATATTCTTCAATGGTTAGCGGCAAGCGATCGCGCTCCATGCGGTATAAGCCGAGTAGTTGCATTAGATTGGTGTTCACGCGATAGGCTTCGTAGTGAAGTTTCGCCAACTCTTGTTGCTGATCGGCCGGTAAATCATTGTTGTCGGCCAATTGTTCAATCGATTGCAACAACATAAACAAGCTGTTTTTCATGTCGTGGACGCAAGCGGCGAGCACCGTTGAAAAATCAAGTTGTTGCGGTGTTGCTGTAGGTGAGGGCGACATTTGGTCCGATAGCTCCGACATCACATATTCCTAATTACAACTGATGGATTTTAGCTTTAAGCATCTGATAACGCTTATATCTTGGATTATTTGGCTGCAAAAATCGTTGTTGGTTCAACAATCTTGTGCACTCATCCCGAACTTTTAACCGATCTGTACCGGGTGGCAAGTGTTTTAACAAGGCTTGCACCAGGTTTAGTGTAATTGCAGTGCTGTCGGCATTGTCACTTAATGCATCCCGAAAGCTGTCGATCGCAGTGATGTAGTCGCCCATTTCATATTGCTTAATGCCACGAACATTACTGGCGCTCTGAGCAGCTTGTTGCTCTCGGGCTTGGTGTTGTTGGCGCGACGCCTTCAACTGTTGCTCAATGTGTTGCTGATGCTCCGACATTTTCGCTTCAGTGAGCGTTTGTTGCAGCATCTTGATGGTTAGCTCATCTTGGTGCTGCATCATCTCCGGCGCGTCTTCGAACACCTGAGTGAGTAATTTTTCCGCCACTTTGGCATCGCCTTGAGTTAAAGCGAGCTGAGCTTGCAATATGGTGCTCTGTTGTCGCAATCGGTCATCATGTTTAGCGGCGCGAGTAAAGCGTGTTAGTTGCTCTTGAGTTTCGGCAACCATGCGCCGCCGCTCCACTCCTGTCGCATCGCCAGAGTACGCCACAAGGGTATTGAGGTACCTGACGTTATCGTCAGGATCGGCTTGCACCGAATGAGCGCCGAGTTCATGGATTTGACGTAAGGCTCTTAATTCAACTTGCTTGTCGTTACATTGAGCAGCAACCGAGGCGGCCATTCGTTGTCGTTTAATCGAGCGGGGGGAAATATGAACGGCTTGCTTGATGAAGTCGTAAGCTTGCCGGTAATCATGTTTGGCAACGTAGCATTGAGCAATCAGATCGATGGCATCGATCGCGCGAGGGTTATCGGATAAAACTTGCTGTGCGGCGTCAATACACGCATCGAACTCGTTGAGCATAAATAAACTTTGGGCTAACCCCTGCAATGCCCAGAGCGAAGCGCGAACTTCGATCATCTGCAAATAGATCGTTTTAGCGTCGGCTGGTTTATCTTGCCGCAATAAAATTTCTGCTAGTAATCGATAGCACTGGCCACGGTAGCGGCTTTTTTGTTTTATATGATGAGCGCAGCGTTGGCGTGCTAAGTTGTAGTCATGTTGGCCAAGCGCTTTATAAACGTCGCTTAGCTCACTTTTTTGTTCAAGCAAGCGTTTGAGGCGAGTCTTTAAATTGGCTTTGTTAATTGGCTTGGATAGGTAATCGTCTGGGCGGAATTCGAGGGCACCCATGACCATGCTGAGTGACGTTTCAGCAGTAATAAGAACGAATATGGTGTCTGGACTCAACCAGCCGCGTAGACTTATTTCTTCGAGAACTTGTTGGCCGTTCTGATGTTCGCCTAAATTATAATCACACAGTACAATTTGATGGCGCGATTGCTGGTACAAGCTGACGGCTTCTTCACCACTTTTGGCTAAGTCGACGCTGGCGCAACCAAATCCATCTACCATTGAACGAAGTGACAAGCGAAATTCCGCAAAGTCATCAACGATAAGTACCTTTTTTTGACTAAATAAGTCGTACATGTAATTAAATTAAGATTCCAATGACTTGGAGAAAAGGATACGGTTTCATACATTCAGTCTAACAATGTAAATCTAGTTAGCAATTCAATCTGTTATGCCTGCATGCCTCGCTGGCAACTTGAGGAGTCTAAATGAAACTGCAGCAACTTCGTTATATTGTGGAAGTCTTTAATCATAACCTCAATGTGTCGGCCACTGCAGAAAGTCTGTACACCTCTCAACCCGGCATCAGCAAACAAGTTCGAATGCTTGAAGATGAGCTCGGTGTGCAAATTTTCGGCCGCAGTGGCAAACATTTAAGTCATGTCACCCCAGCGGGTCAACAAATTCTCCAAGTTGCTCGTTCAATGCTTGAGCAAGCCGACAGTATTCGTGCTATTGCCAACGAACACACGCGCCCTGACGAAGGGTTGCTAAACATTGCCACAACCCACACCCAAGCACGTTACGCTTTGCCAGATGTTATCAAAGGCTTTATGGATAACTACCCGAAAGTCAGCTTGAACATGCACCAAGGCACACCGGCTCAACTCAGCGAAGTGGCTGCTCGTGGCGAAGCCGACTTTGCTATTGCCACCGAAGCCATGCACTTGTATGCCGATTTAGTACGCTTGCCGTGTTACCACTGGACTCGCTCAATTGTTGTGCGTCCCGATCACCCACTGGCACGCAGTAGTAACATCACCATTGATGAATTGGCCGAATACCCCTTGGTTACCTATGTCTTTGGTTTTTCTGGTGGTTCTGCGCTCGACGAAGCGTTTGCCCGCGCCGGCCACAAGCCGCACATTGCGTTTACTGCAACTGATGCCGATGTCATTAAAACCTATGTCCGACTCGGACTTGGCGTTGGGGTTATAGCCACGATGGCAATTGATGGGGTGGTCGACCATGATTTAGCGACCATTAAAACGGATCATTTGTTTGAGCGCAGCACCACCAATATTTGCTTCCGTCGCGGTACCTTTATGCGTGAATACATGTATGACTTTATTGAACGGTTTGCCCCGCACTTGACGCCTGAATTGGTCGATAAAGCCATTGCTGCGCAGTCGCCTGAAGAGTCTGATGCGCTGTTTGAAGGCATCGACTTACCGGTTCGTTAGTCGAGGAAGCATTGTGTTTGTTGTAATGTTTGAGTTTGTTGTCAAAGAAGGCTGTGAGCAGGCATTCTTAGATGCTTGGCCGAAGGTCACTCAGGGTATTTACATGTTTAAAGGCAGCCTTGGCTCCCGCTTGCACCGTACCAAAAACGGTGAGCTGATTGCCTATGCACAATGGCCTGACCGAGCGACCTATGAATTGGCAAACCAGCAGACCATGTCAGAACAATATGAAACGCACCGAGCGCAAATGAGAGCGGCGCTAAACATCGAACAAACTCGAATTATTTATGAAATGGACGTTGCTGTGGATTACCTGCAGCGGCGACCCTTTGCAATATAACCCGAGCTTGGCGCTAACATTCAATCACATTCACTGCCAAACCGCCGCGAGCGGTTTCTTTGTATTTACTTTGCATGTCACGGCCGGTTTCACGCATGGTGGTGATCACTTTATCCAACGACACTTTATGCTGGCCCGAGCCTCGAAGGGCTAACCGAGACGCGTTAATGGCTTTAATGGCGCCCATGGCATTTCGCTCGATACAAGGCACCTGCACCAGGCCGCCAATTGGATCACAGGTCAGCCCTAGATTGTGCTCCATGCCGACTTCAGCAGCATTTTCAATCTGACCATTAGTGCCACCTAAAATGGCTGTGAGTGCCGCGGCCGCCATCGAGCAAGCCACGCCAACCTCTCCCTGACAGCCCACTTCGGCACCAGAAATAGACGCATTGTGTTTGTACAATGAGCCAATGGCGGTTGCCGTGAGGAAAAATGTTTCGAGGGTGTCATCATCCAATTCACCAACAAAGTGTTGGTAATATGCGAGTACGGCCGGAATGATGCCAGCCGCGCCATTGGTTGGTGCTGTCACAATGCGTCCGCCAGCGGCGTTTTCTTCGTTGACTGCCAGCGCATACAGGTTGACCCAATCCATGGCGTGCAGCGGATCATGACTCGTTTTTTGTTCGGATTTTAGTTGGCGTGCCAGAAGCGGCGCACGTCGTGGGAGTTTTAGCCCGCCGGGCAATACGCCCTGTGTGCGGCAACCGCGGACGATGGATTGCTCCATCACCTGCGCAATATTGCGAATGTGTGCCAATACGTCGCTGTAGTCGCACCATCTGGCTTCATTAGCTTGCATGAGCGCAGCAATTGTTAAGCCCTGTTGATCGCAATGCTGGCGCAGCTCGGCACAATTTTCAAATGGGTAGGGCAATGCGGTTTGCTGATTAGCTTGCTGCTGCGTTGCAAAATCCTCTGAGCGCACAATAAAACCGCCGCCAGTCGAGTAATAGTCTTGGCTAAAAATGCTCTGCTCGCCAACCAAGGCTTCAAGCCGCATCCCGTTGCTATGATCGGGAAGCGATTTTCGGTGATGAAACACAATGGCGCCGCGACGTGGGAATTGCACCTGGTGTTGCTCGAGAATGGTTAGTTGTTCCGTTTCATCAACGCCAGCGAGTAAGTCTTCGACCATATCAACATCAATGGTTTCAGGTTGTAACCCCATCAGGCCCAAAATCACGGCTTTACCCGAGCCATGGCCTTTGCCGGTTTGACCGAGCGAACCAAATAGCTCGCATCGAATATGAGTGACGGTGGTCAATTGCTTTTGAGCTTCAAGCTGGCGGATAAAATCATATGCTGCGCGCATTGGGCCAACAGTGTGAGAACTACTTGGGCCAATCCCGACAGTGAACATTTCGCGGACGCTAAACATCAAACATTATTTTCCATTAGAAGCTTACAGAACAGACTGATAGTAACCTTGCCCTTAAACGATCGCGATAGTGCCGAAGGACAAAAATACCGGCGAGCATTGGCAACAAATCTTGTCAGGTGCGTTCGGCTGTCTGAGTATGGCCAAAGAGGTGGCTATATAGGGTATGAATAATGCCTGCGGTCACGCCCCAAATATAGTCCTGTTGCCAGCGAATCCAGTAGACATCAAGGCTACGTTGATTTCGGGTGACCGTGTAACGGATATGATGTTGAGGGTTCATCAAGTGGACCAGCGGTACGGCGAATGTAAAGTCAACTTCACTTGGGTTGGGTTGCACTTTGGGTGGTTGCTTAAACCAGCCTAAATAGGGGCTAATGGCAAAACCACTATTTGACACGTATTTGGGCAAAGCGCCGATAAGGTTGTCGGGTGTGACGCCTATTTCTTCTTGGCATTCTCGCCAAGCGGTTGTGGCTAAATCACCGTCAGCCGCATCATAGCGGCCGCCGGGAAAACTAATTTGGCCGCCATGATGACGCAGGTGAGGAGCTCGTTGGGTAAACAAAACGTGCAATTGCTGATGTTGTTCGAATAGCGGGATCACCACAGCTGCGCGGTGTTGGAACTCCGCCTTGTGGTCATCGATTTGCAAAGGCTGCAAACTAAATCGGGTTAGAAATTGCTGGCGAGTCCTCGTCATTTCAATTGATTTAACGTTGGTAAGATTCGGCTTACCTTGTCATGGGTTTCCTGATATTCGGCGTTACATTCTGAATCGGCCACCAAACCGCCACCAGCCCAACAGAAAATGTTGTGGTTGAGATCGCTTAGTAAGGTACGAATGGTGATGCTTGTGTCCATCTGACCGTTTACTGAAATATAGCCGATGCTGCCGCAATAGATACTGCGGCGGTGCGGCTCTAGCTCGTCAATCACTTCCATCGCGCGAATTTTCGGCGCGCCGGTAATCGAGCCACCGGGAAATGCTCCTTTCAGTAAATCATACACATCGTACTGCTCGGCCAATTGCGCCTGAACGGTTGAAACCAAGTGATGTACCGATGGGAAGCTTTCAATGCCGAATAACAAGGGCACCTGAACACTGCTTGGGGTTGCAACTTTGCTCAAATCGTTACGCAGCAAATCGACAATCATTAGATTCTCTGCTCGATCTTTGTCGGCTTGAAGCAAGTCGGCGGCCTGTTGCTCATCATCTTGCTGGGTGCTGCCGCGCGGCCGTGTGCCTTTGATCGGTTTGGTTTCAATACGATCGCCTCGGCACTCGATAAAACGCTCAGGCGATAGACTTAAAACTTGGCCCTGAGGTGAATTGATATAAGCTGAAAACGGCCCGGAATTAACGCTTCTTAGCGCCAAGTAAGCGGCAAATGGTTCGCCACTGAAGCGCGCTTGATACCGCTGCGCTAAGTTCACCTGATAACAATCGCCAGCGCACAAATAATCTTGCACCGCGGAAAATTTATTTGCGTAGCTGTTGGCATTCATATTCGAGCGCCAATCGCTGGTTAGTTGAAACGACAGTTGTGACAACGGGGGAGATTCGAAGAGCTGTTTTTTTAAACCAGCGACAGCAGCTTTCTCGCCAACCAACCAAGCTTGTTTCGTTGATTGATCAATCACCACTGCGGCGTCATACCAGCCAACTGACATATCGGCGAAGTTGATGTCTGCTTCGGCAATGCTAGGAAGCCGCTCAATATAGCGGCCTAGATCATACCCCCAATAACCAAGCCAACCACCAACGAATGGCAACAGGTGATTGGTTGCTGGCCAACTTAACTGCTGTGCCAGCCAACGTAGCGCTTCGAACGGCAACTGGCTGAGTTCGCTGGGTAGGGACGGAACAAAAGAGCGGGCGTCGTGCAGTTCAACATGGCCTTGCTGAGCGACGACTTTTACGCTGGGCTGCCAAGCCAGAATATGAAACTGGCTATTGTTGTGAGAAGGGCTGGCTGAATCGAGCCAGATAAAATCAGCCTGTTTATAAAATCGTTGAGCCAAGGTACTTGGATCACCAAATCGGTGCCAATCCAAAGGCTCAATTGTGGCGCAGCGCGGCATCAAAAATCTCTATTCCAATGATTGAGTTAGTGACTCGAGTGACCCAGTTCGTATGGTATAAAAAAACACCCGTCAAACGACTAAAGTCCCCTAGTCGCATTGGGAGCCGGAGGTTATCATAGGCCCAGCGTGAAAAACATCTATACCCTATAAAACACTAAAAAACCAACGGGACGTACATAAGGCCAACAGCCCAAGGATTGCGTCCGATCCCGGAGATAACAATGACTATTATTCGCCAAGACGACTTAATTGAAAGTGTGGCTGATGCCCTACAATACATCAGTTATTACCATCCGCTCGATTTCGTTAATGCACTCGCTGAAGCCTATGAAAAAGAACAGTCTCAGGCTGCCAAAGATGCCATTGCCCAAATCTTGATTAATAGCCGAATGTCGGCAGAAGGGCGTCGCCCGATTTGTCAGGACACAGGTATTGTGACCTGCTTCGTCAAAGTCGGAATGAAAGTGCAGTGGGATGGCGACATGACCCTGCAAGAGATGATTGATGAAGGGACGCGACGAGCTTATAACAATCAGGACAACCCGCTCCGCGCTTCTATTGTTGCGGATCCCAACGGCAAGCGCATCAATACCAAAGACAACACGCCATCTGTCGTTCATACCGAACTGGTAGCGGGCGACCATGTTGAAGTGATGATTGCAGCCAAAGGTGGCGGTTCGGAAAACAAAAGCAAAATGGTGATGCTCAATCCGTCTGATGATGTGGTGGAATGGGTGCTTAAAACCTTGCCGACCATGGGCGCTGGCTGGTGCCCGCCGGGCATGCTTGGCATTGGCATTGGTGGCACCGCGGAAAAAGCGGCAGTGCTGGCAAAGGAATCACTGATGGATCCGGTCGACATCCACGATCTGATTGAAAAAGGTGCCGAAAATGCTGATGAGCAATTGAGGCTCGATGTCTATGAAAAAGCCAATAAGCTGGGCATTGGTGCGCAGGGCCTCGGCGGCTTGACGACAGTGGTTGATGTGAAGGTGAAGACAGCGCCTACGCATGCTGCATCGAAGCCGGTTTGCATGATCCCGAACTGCGCGGCAACACGCCATGTGCATTTCCATCTCGATGGCTCTGGGCCTGCCGAGCTGAAAGCGCCAAGCATTTCTGATTGGCCCGAGGTGACTTGGGAAGTCGGAGACAGCGCTCGCCGAGTTAATTTAGATGAAATCAGTAAAGACGATATTCAAGAATGGAAAACCGGTGAGACGGTGCTGCTTAGCGGCACGATTCTAACCGGACGCGATGCGGCCCATAAACGCTTGCAAGAGATGCTAAGCAAAGGTGAAGGGCTGCCTGAAGGTGTCGATTTTACTAACAAATTTATCTACTACGTTGGCCCTGTCGACGCCGTTGGTGATGAAGCTGTTGGCCCTGCAGGCCCAACCACATCCACACGGATGGATAAATTCACCGACATGATGCTGTCAGACACAGGTTTGATTGGCATGATCGGTAAAGCCGAACGTGGGCCAGCCGCGGTGGAAAGTATCAAGCAACACAAAGCCGTGTATCTGATGGCTGTTGGTGGTGCGGCTTACCTCGTTGCCAAAGCAATTAAGAAAGCTCGTGTTGTGGCATTTGAAGATTTGGGCATGGAAGCTATTTACGAATTCCAAGTCGAAGACATGCCAGTAACTGTTGCTGTTGATAGCACAGGTGAAAATGTTCATGTTCGCGGGCCAGCGCTATGGAAAGCGAAGATTGAAGACTTAGACGCTGCACTAAGTAAATAGCGCAGCACTATAGTTCGTATGCAAAAAAGCCCCTGAATAGGGGCTTTTTTCATTTAGGCGGCTTAATAATAAGCTTAACGTCGGTAATGCCCAGTCATTAATAGGCGACCATTCTCGTCTTCTAATCGAAGCGGTATGTCTTGCAGCCATTTGGCGTTGGCATCCAGTTGATGCAATAGCGTGTTAACACCGCCTGGCAGCCGGAGGGGGGCGGTAAAGCGCACATCAATTTCACTGATGTTGGTCTGAATATTGTTTTGCAGCACTTCTACGCTGCGAATAAAGGTGCCCATGCCGTGTAGCACTCGAGTGCCAAACGGCGATAGCTTGCCAACCCAGCGGCTCCAATGAATGGGGTTAAAATCACCGCTTAACAAGGCAAAATTACGACCGTCATATTGATTGGATTGCCAGTGGCCAATCACGCTAAACGCTTTGCTTGGTTCTGCTTTTTGGCTGCGTCGCTTGCTCGCAACGCTGGTTGGAAACAGGGTTTCAACTTGTAATTCAGCTGACAGCTCGTCATCACAGTAAATCGCGATGGTTTGAGTGACCCGTGCTTTACCGGGTAATTCTTTGATAGAGGATAGCGAGACCTTGGCAACTACGGGAGCTTCCCATGGGATCGGGCGGCTGATTTTAATCCGACAGCCTTGATTAATCACTTTGCTCAATCGGTAGCGAGTCAGCGATAGCTGTTTGATACACATTGGCATCGCCAGCTGAAAGAAAATATGAGTCGGAACTCGGGTGCTGTAGCGGCCTTTATCGCAACCTGCCCATTCCATGTAGTGGCTTAATAGGCGTTCGCTTGGCGTGGCTAATTCTGCCTCTAGCACAGGAAAACGATCAGGGTTTTTACGGGCAATAGAGAAGGGCAGAATTTCGCGCCCAATCACACCGGCAAAGGATTTGAGCATGGGGCCTTGCTCGAACAACAATCTAACAGGTACTCGTTCCATGATGTACTCGATAATTGGATTAACTAATTGTCAGTGAAGATTAAATACACTTTAGGCCGGCAAGGTTAATGGCAAAAGTGTATACAATGCAAGCAGCAAAAAGCGTCTTTAGAGCCAGCGTCTCGTTTGTTGGCAGTATTCATCGAATTGCAGACCAAATTGACCTTGCAACGCCCGCTCCTCAGGAATGATCTGAAAACGGCTCATATAGAGGTTAAATAACTGGGTGATGATAAGGCCAAATGGCTGCTGCCACCAAGCTGACCAGCCAAGCAACGCGATTAGCATGCCTAAATACATCGGATTGCGGCTAAAACGATAGATGCCGGTGGTAACTAGAGAACTGGCGTGATGAGGGTTTACTGGATTAACGGTGGTTTGATATTGGCGAAATTGATAGACACCTGTTATTGCAACGATAATGCCCAATGCCATTAAGCCTGTTGCCGTCAATGGCATCCAACTGGACATCTGACGGGCTTGGTTAACCGATTCAAAATATGAAAAAGCCGGACTGATAACAATCAGTCCGGCTGCAATTACCACCAGTAGTACCGGTGGTAATTTCAATTCAAGCCAATGGGGCTTTGCCAATAGCGTCATAGCGCTTACTTGGCAGCTTCCATTTGGTTCGCTTGAATTGCAGTTAAAGCAATGGTGTACACAATATCTTCAACCAATGCACCGCGAGACAAGTCATTCACTGGCTTGTTCAGGCCTTGCAACATTGGACCGATACTAATGAGATCAGCAGAACGCTGCACCGCTTTGTAAGTGGTGTTACCTGTGTTCAAGTCTGGGAAGATGAACACAGTGGCTTTACCAGCTACAGGGCTATTTGGTGCTTTGCTTGCTGCCACGTTTTCCATGACTGCTGCATCGTATTGAAGTGGACCATCAATGATCAAATCAGGACGACGCTCTTGGGCAATCTTGGTTGCTTCACGTACTTTCTCAACATCAGAGCCTGAGCCGCTGGTGCCGGTTGAGTAGCTGATCATGGCAACTTTCGGATCGATACCAAAGGCAATGGCAGACTCTGCAGATTGAATTGCAATTTCTGCTAATTGCTCAGCATTTGGATCTGGGTTAATCGCACAATCACCGTAAACCAGTACTTGATCTGGCAGCAGCATGAAGAAGATTGATGAGACCAGCGATGAAGTTGGCGCTGTTTTCACCAACTGCAGAGCCGGACGGATGGTGTTGGCTGTGGTGTGAACCGCACCAGAAACCAAGCCGTCAACGTCACCCATTTGCAGCATCATGGTGCCGAGTACAACGGTATCTTCAAGGTGCTCGCGAGCGACCACTTCTTCTAAGCCTTTGTGCTTACGCAGCTCAACCATTGGGCCAACGTATTGCTCTAGAACATCCGTTGGGTCAAGGATTTCAACCGATGGTGGCAGAATCACACCTTGCTGCTCTGCAACGCGGATGATTTCTTCCGGGTTACCTAACAATACTGGGCGAGCAATACCGCGCTCGGCACAGATCGCAGCGGCGCGAATCGTCCGAGGCTCTTCACCTTCTGGCAACACGATGCGCTTGTTGGCGCTGCGAGCCAGCTCGGTTAATTCATAACGGAATGCTGGCGGCGACAGTTTACGAGTCGCTTCTACGCCATCCATCAACTCCATCAACCAGTCGTTGTGAATGAATTGAGCCGCGTGCTCTTGTACCAAGTGCAAACGCTCAGCATCGTCAATTGGCAATTCAAGGTTGAAGTTCTGCAGCGTGAGCGAGGTTTGCCAAGTGTTGGTGTTAATCATCATCACTGGTAGGCCGCTATTGAACGCTTGCTTACATAGCTCCATTACCAGTGGGTTAGTTTCATAACCACCGGTAAGTAGCAATGCACCAATTTCAACGCCATTCATGGCCGCCAAACAAGCTGCTACCACGACGTCATAACGGTCAGCAGAGCTAACCAGTAATGAGCCAGGCTTAAAGTGCTCAATCATGTTTGGAATACTGCGCGCACAGAATGTAACGCTACGCAGGCGGCGAGTATCCGCTTGGCCTTTGTTCAGGTATTTCGCATCCAAGTGCTCTGCTAAGTCAGAAACACGAGGTGCAATTAGATCGAAGTTCCAAGGAATACAACCTAATAGCGGCACCTTCGAACGGCTAAATGCGGAGTTAATTTTGTCGATGCTGGCAGACAATGTTGCTTCGTTTTCATCGAACATTTCTGACAGATCAGGACGGTTACGACCTAATTCGTCAACAGGTGCGCCAACTTTGTTGACAATGACACCCATCAGGCGTTTGTTCTTGCTACCACCTAAGTTGTTGTAGGTGATTTCAACACGCTCTTTCAGATCTTTCGCTTTGTCATCGCCAGGGATGGTAACGAATACGATGTCAGCATTCAGAGCTGTGGCAATTTCAAAGTTCAGACGAGTTGCATAAGTGTGGCGACGGGTTGGTACCAACCCTTCAACAATCACTACGTCGCCTTCAGAGCAGTCGCGCTGATAACGTTCAACGATATCTTCAAGCAGGATGTCTTTTTTATCGCTACTGACTAAACCTTCGGCCATTTCTAGCGGAATGGAGTCAATAACTGGCGTACCCGTTGCGTTGGCAACGATACGAGTAGAGAGTTCAGGACCTTCGTAGCCGGGACGCGGCTGACCAACAGGTTTGAAGAAGGTGCTCGATAAGCCCAAGCGCTGGAAAGCATGCAGCAGGCCAAGGCTGATGGTGGTTAAACCAACGCCTTCGCCAATTGGGATCAGCATAATAGTACGTTGCACTGTGTATACCTCTTATTCTTGTTCTGGTTGCTTAAACGCCAGCTAAGCGGGCGCTGTCTTGGGCAATAATCCACTCTTCATTAGTTGGAATAACCAATGCTTTGAAGTTACTGTCTTCGGTGGTGATACAACCGTCGGCACCAAAACGTGCATCTAGGTTGCCTTGCTCATCCAGTTTCAGGCCAAAGATGCCTAAGCGCTCAATAACCGCTTTACGGGTATTCGCTGAGTTTTCGCCAATGCCGCCCGTGAATACGATGGCGTCAATGCGTGGCAGTGCTGCGGCGTAGGCGGCAATTTGTTTCGCCAAGCGGTACGTCATCACGCTGTGGGCGCGTTCCGCTTCTGGTTGGCCTTGCTCCATGCCTTCTTCAATGAAGCGGCAGTCGCTTGTTTTTTCGCTCAGACCCAATAAACCACTTTGCTTGTGAACCATGGTGTTGACTTCATCAAGTGAGTAACCAAGTTTGTCAACCAAGTGGAAGATGATCGCAGGATCGAAGTCGCCACTACGGGTACCCATGACAACGCCTTCAAGCGGAGTCATACCCATAGATGTGTCAATGGATTTGCCATCTTTAACGGCACAAATAGAAGAACCATTACCCAGGTGAGCCACAATCACGTTGGTTTCAGCAACGTCCTGGCCCAACATCTCAGCGGCTTTACGGCTTACGTATAGGTGGCTAGTGCCGTGCATACCATAGCGGCGCACGCCATGTTGCTTATACAGCTTGTATGGCAGCGCATACAGGTAAGCATTTTCAGGCATGGTTTGGTGGAATGCAGTATCGAATACGGCGGTTTGTGGTAATGATGGGAACGCCGCTTGAGCAGCGCGAATACCAATCAAGTGAGCCGGGTTGTGCAGTGGTGCCAATGTTGCACAATCTTCAATGCCTTTAACCACTTCTGGCGTAATCAATGCAGATGCAGTGAAGTTCTCACCACCGTGAACAACTCGGTGACCAATTGCAACGATTTGCTCATTAAAGCCTTCGTCACCCAGTAACTTAACTAGTCGCTCTAGTGCTTCTCGGTGTGCTGCGCCAGCGCCCAGCTCTTCTTCAACTTTTTCGCCATTGAGTTTCCACTTCATACGGGCTTCAACAAGGCTCAGGCATTCAGCCAAGCCGCTTAGGTGTTCGTCTCCCGTTTGAGAGTCGATTAGAGCAAATTTGAGCGAAGAACTACCGCAGTTGAGAACCAAAACAAGCTTAGTTTGCATGGCGAAACGTATCCTTTTATGTTCGATGTAGGAGATAACAAGCGATGCCGCAATAAGGTGAATACATAGTAGCCAAAGATGGCTCGATTTACCTTTTTTCGGGGCTATAACAAATCGATGGGTAATTCTGTAATTTTTTTACTGTTTTTTCCACTTTTAACCTTAATCTATATCAAATTTTGTTGGAAACTTTCATTGGAGGCGGCTGTACGAGATCTCAACTCCGCCAAATGAAGGTTATTTAGCCTTGAAATGAAGCGGTTTCGGCACTATTTATGGAAGAGGTAGTCGAATAGGTTGTCGGCAATACGTCACAGGTCGTTAGTATGAAAATGATGCAGGTATTTAAAGATGGACAGGATTATATGCGGGCTTGGCCAATGCGCCCTGAGCTAGCGCTATTGATGCCTGAAAACCGCATTATTCAGCTGACTCGTAAAGCGCAACTGTTCGTGCCGCTTTTTGCTGTGCTTGCGGTCTCTATGCCGATAGGGCTCAATTTGACTGATGCTATACCGCCCGCTGTTGCCTCGGCGTTACTAATGCTGAGTTTGCCGCTGCAAGGTCTTTATTGGTTGGGTAAACGTTCCGAATCGCCTCTGTCTGGCGGACTGAGAAGTTGGTACGGAGAGCTACATCAGTCGATGGTCGAACAAGGCTGTAAGCAAATACCTAGCCGCTGCGCTACACCTAAATTTCGCGATTTAGCGCTTGTTCTCAAACGAGCTTTCGAATCGTTAGAGCAGTTTGCTAAAGTAGATCGCCCCTCACATTAATGTTCGCCTAAGCTTCCCTGCAGGGAAGCCGCTCGATTCTTCTTCGTCTTCTCCCTCCAACTGAATAGCCATTTGCAGCTATTGAACGATAAAGGCCATCGGCCGCTAGTTATTCAAATATTCCGAATCTCGATAAGTGCACAAGTTGTGTGGCGTGTACACCGCAAGCACGGTGATTAGCATGCCGTTGAGTAAGGCCTCTGGAAACACCATCAAAGGCAGCATACGAAGTAAGTATTGATTGATTTGGTCGCTACTGTATTGCCCTGTGAGGTTGTACCACAGCGCTTGAATACCAATGCTCAAGGCGATAGCGACTGCTGCGGTTAGGAACGCATTGACAAAAATATAAACAAATAGATGACGTGGTAGGTACTTACGGCTGATGAGCAGCAGTAAATAGCTCATCACAATAATCGGGAATATATGAATGAGCCAGTGTTCGGGCAATTGTTGCCAGGTTATTTGATTGGTTGCGGCTAGTAACAACATGGCAGACGACGTTGCAATACAGCTTATTCGAAAGCCAAGAATTAAGGTCACCGCGGTTACGAGCAGAAAGTGTAGGGCAAGGCCTTCAATCAATTCTATTTTTAGGTGCCAAAGAACGGCAAGAGCGGCAATGCAAGTCGCGAAATTTCGAGAAAGGGTAGAGGAGTTACGGAGCTGGCTTAAGCACCAGCTCGGGCTTAGCTGATACAACAGCAAAGCCCAAAGGGCAATCCCCACCAAACTCCAAGTCATTAATAGATGACAGGTAAATCGTATGATTTAAAGATGGCCAGAATTTTTTCCATGATCTCTTTGCTTGGCGGGTGAACGTCGTTCAACTCATAGGTTTCACCCATGGCTTCCCACTTGTGTTTACCTAGCTCGTGATAAGGCAGCAATTCGACCCGCTCAATATTCTTCATCGGAGCGAGGAATTTTGCCAACTCATGGGCGGAAGCTTCATCATCGGTGTAACCGCCCACCACAACATAGCGTACCCACGTTGTTTGGTTACGTTCAGCTAGACGCAAGGCAAACTCTTTCGCATGGCGATTGCTGACCTTGGTCAGATCGATATGCTTAGCATCATCCATTTGCTTGATGTCGAGCATTACCAAATCACTCACATCAAGTAAGTGCTCAATTTTTTCACTGTGATGACGAACAAAGCCGTTGGTATCGAGGCAAGTATGAATGCCTTCGGCCTGACATGCTTTAAACAGCTCTGTGACAAATTCGGCCTGCAATGTCGCTTCGCCGCCCGATGCCGTTATGCCACCGTCAGACGCTTCAATGAAATGGCGGTAGCTCAACATGTCGTTCATGATATCGGCTACGGTTTTTTCATTGCCACCATCCACATCCCACGTATCTCGGTTGTGACAGTATTTGCAACGCATTAAGCAGCCCTGCATGAAAACAATGTAGCGAATGCCCGGGCCGTCAACGGTGCCGCAGGTTTCAACTGAGTGAATTCGTCCGGTAATACTCATATATGGTGTGGTTTCTTATTGGTAAAAAAAAGGCCTTGCACAATGCAAGGCCTAGTGTAGCTGAGCTTTAGCTCAGATGCATTACTTGAGATGCATTAGAACGATGTCGTAAATGTACGAGCGATAACGTCGTTCTGCTGTTCTTTGGTCAACGAGTTAAAGCGAACTGCGTAACCTGAAACGCGAATGGTCAACTGAGGATATTTCTCAGGGTTTTCCATTGCATCCAACAGCATTTCACGGTTCATCACGTTCACGTTCAGGTGTTGACCACCTTCAAGGCTAGGTGTGTGATGGAAATAACCGTCCATTAGGCCTGCTAGGTTCTTCTTACGAATTTCTTCTTCTTTACCCAGTGCGTTTGGCACGATAGAGAAGGTGTAAGAGATACCATCTTTGGCGTAAGCAAATGGTAGTTTAGCAACTGACGTTAATGAGGCTACAGCACCTTTTTCGTCACGGCCGTGCATTGGGTTTGCACCTGGTGCAAACGGGCTACCAGCAACGCGACCATCAGGTGTAGTACCAGTTTTCTTACCGTATACAACGTTTGATGTAATGGTTAGAACCGACTGAGTTGGTACTGCATCACGGTATGTAGACAGCTGTTGAATCTTCTTCATGAAGCTTTCAACCAGCTCACAAGCGATGCTATCAACACGGTCGTCATTGTTACCGTATTTAGGGAAGTCGCCTTCGATTTCGAAGTCGACAGCAATGCCGTCTTCGTCACGTACAGGTTTCACTTTGGCGTATTTAATAGCAGCCAGTGAATC
The DNA here is from genome assembly GCF_019457915.1 of Neiella holothuriorum. Taxonomy (GTDB): domain Bacteria; phylum Pseudomonadota; class Gammaproteobacteria; order Enterobacterales; family Neiellaceae; genus Neiella; species Neiella holothuriorum. Next base: position 52,375 of record NZ_JAHZSS010000022.1, on the reverse strand, counting down.
TGCAGTAATTGACAGGCCTGCGATACCACACGCCATAGTACGACGTACGTCACGATCATGCAGTGCCATAAGGGCAGCTTCATAGGAGTACTTGTCGTGCATAAAGTGAATGCAGTTTAGCGCCGCAACGTATTGCTTAGCCAACCAATCCATTAGCGTATCGAGTCGAGCCGTTACGTCATCGTAATCCAAGTATTCGTCGGTTACTTTGTCAGCAACAGGACCAATTTGGATTTTCAACTTCTCATCAACACCGCCGTTGATTGCGTACAGCAGGGTTTTAGCTAAGTTTGCGCGGGCACCGAAGAACTGCATGTGCTTACCAATAACCATTGGGCTCACACAACAAGCAATACCGTAATCGTCAGATTCGAAATCGTTGCGCATCAGGTCATCGTTTTCGTACTGAACAGAGCTGGTATCGATAGAAACTTTGGCGCAGAAACGTTTGAAGTTATCTGGCAAGTTTTCAGACCACAGAATGGTCATGTTTGGCTCTGGGCTTGGGCCCATGGTGTACAGGGTGTTCATGAAACGGAAGCTGGTTTTAGCAACCAGAGTACGACCGTCTAAGCCCATACCTGCCAATGATTCAGTTGCCCAGATTGGATCACCAGAGAACAACTCATCGTATTCTGGCGTACGCAGGAAGCGAACCATACGTAGCTTCATAACGAAATGGTCAATCATTTCCTGAGCTTGTTCTTCGTTGATCTTGCCAGCAGCAATATCGCGCTCAATGTAAACATCGAGGAAGGTAGACGCACGGCCAAGAGACATTGCGGCACCGTTCTGGCTCTTCACTGCAGCCAAGTAACCGAAGTAGGTCCACTGGATAGCTTCTTGAGCTGTGGTAGCTGGTCCGCTGATATCGTAGCCGTATTTCGCGGCCATTTCTTTCATTTGACCTAAAGCACGGTGCTGTTCTGAGATTTCTTCACGCAGGCGAATCGCGCGCTCAAGAGCCGCAGAATCAACCGCTGAGTACATAGCTTCTTCGAGTGACTTGTGCTGACGCACTTTGTCTTTCATGAGGAAGTCGATACCGTACAGAGCAACACGGCGGTAGTCACCGATGATACGGCCACGGCCGTATGCATCTGGCAAGCCGGTGATTACACCAGACTTACGGCAGTTGCGGATGTCGCCTGTGTAAACGTCGAAAACGCCTTGGTTGTGTGTTTTACGGTATTCAGAGAATACTTTGTTGATCATTGGATCAAGTTCTTTACCGTAAACTGCACAGCTTGTTTCAACCATGCGAATACCACCGTTACAGATGATGCCGCGTTTTAGCGGTGCATCTGTTTGTAAACCAACGATGGTTTCTAAATCTTTATTGATATAACCCGCATCGTGCGAGGTGATGGTGGCTGGTAAATCGGTATCAAAATCAACCGGAGCATGAGTCGAGTTCTCTTGCTTGATACCTTCCATGACCTTGTCCCACAACTGAGTTGTGGCTTCAGTCGCGCCAGCTAGGAAGCTTTCGTCGCCTTCATATGGGCTGTAATTCTTTTGGATAAAATCGCGAACATTTACTTCATTTTTCCAGTCGCCGGGTAGGAAGCCTTCCCAAGCGGTGGCAAATGTTTCGGTTTGATCAGCCATTGCTATTTACCTTGTGATTTGAAATATGACAGTCGTAGCTACTGGTGCAACGTACGACACAAATACCTGACAGTGTGTAGCACTCGGGGCTACTTTCGACACGTCACCACATTCAGCCTCAATCAGAGCGGTTACTGCTGAAATCGATAACTAATTCTAGCAGTCCATCAGAGATATGGTTGCAAATTACAGCTATTTCAATGCGCTACATGATGAACTATCGAAGAATATGACCATTTTTATTAAAATGTCTTGTTTATCATGTTGTTACATGCAACTCGGGCAAGGTGCCGATTTGTGTGGCAACAAAGTATCTAAATGCGCCATTATACGGATTGATCTGGATCAGATTTATTCATATCTTGTAAAAAAATTACATAGTTCAGTACACAATTAAAAACCACTATATAAAGAAGGTTATAGGGGTTGGTAAGACCAATTGTGAATGTTGGTGTAATTAAATTTCGTATTTTTTTCGGAGTTAACATAGCATTAACAAAGATATCACTTTCAGTTTACCTTTATTTCGTAATATAAAGTGATCAAGTGAGGTTCGAAGTTAAGGTGGTGTTGAGTTGTTAACTTATTGTTTATTATTGTTTTTGTTTGCCCTTGCGCCGTATTTAAATATTTTGATAGTTGTTTGTAATTGATTTTCATCAATGAAAACAAGTTCCAAAATCCCTAATGTGTGCGCGTTTGGCGTTATATTAGTTCGTCTCCACACAGTTTGTGCCACTGCAAGACATTCATTTTTCGCGAAATGGTAGATCTTCTCTAGACTGTGTAAACGTCATTTTTACATCATAATTATTGGCCGTCGATGCAGTAAGGTTAGGCCTGCTGACTTGGCAATACATTCGAGCAACAACAAGCGAAATCTTATGGAACAGCAAGATAATAAGAGTTACCAGGAGCTTCACAAGCCCGCTAGCGAATTTGAAAGTCGCTCTGACTATTTGGATCACGAGCTGCAAATCATGCAGCCAAAGCGCTGGGGTTTGAATCTTCCTTTCCGCGACTTCCGTTTTGAGTGGGAAGATTTAGTTCCTGCCATTGCGGGGACGATCGGCATTATCGCCATGTACTCGGCCGTAATGATGGCGTGGGCTGATGGCTTGTCTGCCAAATGGGAACACATTCAATTAGGTAAAGATTTTGCCATTGAAGTTGCTCGCGTTGAAATGCTGATCCCTGCGTTGCTGTTCTGTGTGCTTGCATCCGGTATCTTTAACCCTCGCGCAAATTTGGCCGGTAACCACGGTCCGATGATCCCGCTGATTGGTGCTATTGCACTTGCTGGCGCGCATCCATTAGCGCTGGCTATTTTGCTCGGTATTTTTGGTTTGTTGCTTAGTTACTTTAAAGGCGGCTCAAAGCTGGTAAATCTAACCAGTGAAGGGGTTGCTGGCGGCTTGTTGGTGTTCCTTGGGTTTACCGGCGCCATGAGCATGATTGGTAACATTCAAGATTGGGCCGTTGGCCTAGAGAGTGCTGAAGCCGGGGTTGCAGGGGGAGACATGGGATATGTCGGCCTCATTGTGCTTGGCGTTACTGTTATTATGTACGCCATTTTGGCGCGGTTAGGAAAACGTTGGTTAGCTATTCCTGCTTGTGCGATTACGGGCTTGGTGATTGCGCTGGCATTTGGCGCAGGTTTCGATCTTCGATTTGAAACTCAAATGGGCCTGCCAAACCTAAACCCTATGTATTGGTGGGGAAGCACTGAAGAAGGTTGGATGTTAGGCCTACCAACAGTGTCTCACTTCATTGCATCATTACCATTTGCGTTGTTGGCTGTTGCTATGTGGTCGCCTGATTTCCTCGGTCACCGTATTTTCCAAGAGTTAAACTACCCGAAAAAGACTGAACGTGTATTAATGGATGTTGATGACACCATGACCGCTTGTTCATTCCGTCAAATCGTTGGTACTGCAGTGGGTGGTGGTAACATTACATCATCTTGGGGTACTTATATGATCCCAGCCGCCATCGCTAAACGTCCAATTCCTGCGGGCGCTATCTTATTGGGGTTACTGTGTATTATTGTGGCTATCCTAGGTTTCCCAATGGATGTTGCAGTATGGCCACCAGTGATGCGTGTAGCATTGCTAGTTGGTGTTTTCCTGCCATTGCTGGAAGCGGGTATGCAGATGATTCGTAATGAAAAGGATGCTCAAGCGGCCGGTATTTGTGTATTCGCTGCGGCGGTTACCAACCCAGTATTGGCATGGGCTTTAACGATGCTACTGGACAACAATGGCTTAATCGGTGATAAGGATCGCCCGAAGAAGTTGTCGAAAATCGATCGCTTGCTGATCCCAGGCTCTGTGTTGCTTATTTGTTTAGCTGCAATGCTGGCCGTTGGTATGTTAGAGCCTAAGTACGCAATTCCTGCGCTACTCTAATTAAATACCCATTTCATGATTCAGAACAGGGCTCTTCGGAGCCCTGTTTGTTATTTTGAGTCTCAATTAAAATTGAAATGAGCTCCAGACTGGCGCGTGATCGGATGGTTTTTCGATGCCACGTAACTCATAGTCAACGTCACTTTCAACGCAGCATGCTTGCATTGATGCGCTGGTCAGCAGTAAATCGATTCGTAATCCACGGTTATCATCAAAGCCGCGAGAGCGGTAATCAAACCAGCTAAACCGGTCGTCGGTGTCGGGGTGTAATGCTCTAAACGAATCGGTAAGGCCAAAACTCTGTAGGGTGGCTAGCCACTCACGCTCTTCTGGCAGGAAGCTACATTTGCCAGTTCTAAGCCAACGTTTAGCGTTGTTGTCGCCAATTCCGATATCGGCAGCGGTTGGCGAGATGTTCATATCGCCAATTAGCACGAGATTATCGTCTGGGCTGCAATGTTGTTCGAGATATTGCTGCAAATCGCTATAAAACTGTTGCTTGTAGGGAAATTTTACTGGGTGATCACGGCTTTCACCTTGCGGGTAGTAGCCGTTCATTACTTTAACGGATTCGCCATTTGGTAAGGGGACTGTTACTGTGATCATCCGACGTTGGGCTTCTTCGGTATCTGTGGGGAAGCCTTTTTCCACACTGGTCGGTTCCGCTTTCGTCAACATGGCCACGCCATAGTGCGCTTTCTGGCCATGATAAGCCACGTGATAGCCCATTGCTTCAACGGCTTCTACAGGAAAGGCATCATCGTGCACTTTGATTTCCTGCAGGCCAATGACGTCAGGGCTATGTTTGTCAATCAGTGCTTGAAGCTGATGCAGTCGGGCGCGCAGCCCATTGATATTAAAAGAAACGATTTTAAAGTCGGTCATAAAAAGAATTCGGCTTCGAGGAACGAAGCGACGATTGTCGCAAACGCCTTGCAGCCAAACAAGTACCCACAAATTTATTCGCTTTAACAAAATTGGGAGGAGGTTACGATGTTTTGTACAAACTTCTTTAGCTGGAAGACGCAAGTTGGATTGGCGCTACAGCAAGATAGAGTCGAAATTGAGTTGACGGATCCAGCACTCGTGAAAGATATGGAATTTGCTTACTTTCACCGCCATTTATCAGTTGATGATTACGTCAATGAAATCAGAAAACGGCTTCGAGACCGTTAAACCTTCAATAAAAAAGCCGCATTAGATGCGGCTTTTTTATTTATTCTTCAGTTGGTTGTTGCTCATCTCTGTCTCGTGTTGAACAAATATGGCTATCATCAAAGCCATCACGATAGAAACGAATGTCAACGCATTGCTTTTCGTAAATTTCTTGCAGATTAGTACGTACAACCACAGATTCGGTTTGGCGAATTCGTTTGGATAACTCTTCACACTCGCGACGCTGGGCATTGATATCCTCAATGTTTTCGCAAGTATTGGACGAAGAGCAGCCAGTTACTAAGGCTGCAACAATAAGAGTGAACGGCAGCAAACAGCGCATTGATAATCCTTTTTTTGTTTTATTTTTAAAAGCTGGCCCTAGTGTAACTGTGTCAAACGGTTACATTCAATTAAACTTATCGCAACTGCTGCCTTAGCGACTTTTAAGTTGCTGAAACTGACTCCATAGCTCATTTTTACGGCTTCGGTGCTGTGATGGCAAGCGAACCCCCTCGACCGATTTAAACAGTTCGTCACAGCGGCGCAGTTGACCATTGCTCATCTTTTTGGACTCTTGTAGTCGTTTGATTAGGGTCTGCAATAAGTTAAGCGCTGCACCGGTATTCGTCGGTGCAATTTGTAATGCCTGTTCAAATTCCTCAATCGCTGTTTTGAAGTCATCATCATCATAGGCTTTTTGGCCGGCTTTACTATGGATGCGAAAGGTATCAAAACGAGCTTGAACACCATTTGTTTCGCATTTTTGCAGGTTAATCGCTGAGCGAACAAATGGGTTTTTGGAATCGAGTTTTTCGGCTTTAACCAGCACTTTTTCGGCTTCTTCCAGCTCGCCAATCATGCTTACCGTTGCTAAACATTCAGCAATGAAATCATTGGGTAAGCTACTTTCTGCGGTGGTGTCATCGTACCGCTCAGTCGCTTTGTAATAGAGCTTTTTGGCTTTTATAAGCTCTCCACGGCGGGCTAGCTTGCTGGCATTCAGTAAGTCTTCATAGTTTTGAAAATCAAAACCATTGAACTGGGCATCTTGACGAGCCCGCATCAGCGTACTGAATGCTTCTGATTCGAGACGAGACGCTTGTTTTTTGTCATCGAGGCTTAGTGCCGCTTCAACCGTGCTACGAACGTAGTTACACAAATGTTCGGTATTACGCTCCATCGCCCGGCGACTTTGTTCATAAACCTGTTTGAATGCATCCAATGCCATTTGGTATTGATCATTGGCTAACGCCAGCTGAGCTAACTTCGTCTGTCGTTCTGGCCGAAACGGCGATAGATCAGTGGCTTTTTTCAGTAGCTCTAATGCTTTGTCTTCATCGCCTAAGGCTATATAAGAGTCGGCCATACAGTCCTGCGCTTCGACGGTAAGAGGGCTCGACTTCAATATTGGCGCGACCATCGATAAGGCTTCTTGCGGATTCTTCGCTGCATTGAGCGCGTGACCTAAAGAAACTCGAGCCCAAACCAGATCGCGCTGCTCGAGAATGGCTCGAAGGATCTTTTCGGCTTCTTGGGGCTCGCCTGTACGAATATAGAGCTCAGCCAAGATTTTGTTACACAAGCCGGAATAGCGACTTTTTTTCGACAACAGTTCACGGCAACTAACCTTGGCTGCTTCTAAGTCATCGGTGTGGATAGCTGCGTAGATGTCTTCTAATTCGGTGTGTTTTAGGTAAGCGCGGCGTAGCCGAGTCGATAACTGTTTTAATGAGAAAGGTTTGACAAGGTAGTCATCGGGTTCACGTTCAATGGCGCCCAACACAACACCACGGGTACTTTCGCCGGAAATAATGAAATAAATTGCAGACGCGGAAAGTAGCTTTTTGGCTCGAAGGCTTTCTAGCAGTTGTTGGCCATTTTTGCCTGGGCCCAAGTTATAGTCGGCCAATACCACGTCGTACTTAGTACTTCGGCAAGAACGAATAGCGGCTTCGGACGACTCAACGAAGTGAATGTCCTTGATACCTAAATTGACCAGCATCCCTTTGAGGGTGACCTGGAACGCTCGTTGATCATCAACGATCAGGACTTTGGCGCGTTTGAAATCGAAAGTTGGCTTCATCCCACTATATTCAAACGTGAATTTTCAGCGAGTGTACCACAAGCTAGGCAAATGGGATCGATTTGAAGATTTAAGAAAAGATGGTGGAGGGGGAAGGATTCGAACCTTCGAAGGCGGAGCCGTCAGATTTACAGTCTGATCCCTTTGGCCACTCGGGAACCCCTCCAATGTGGCGGTGAATTATAAGAAGAAATTAGTCGTTGTAAAGCCCTCCTTTTAAAAAAATTTTACGAAACTTTTGTTTAAGAAAAAGCAGCGCTGGTCGATAGCAATATATCTCGCAAAAAGTCTATCGTCTGGAGCTTAATTTCACGTGTTGTCTGACTCGCTAACCTTACCCATCTCCAATGAGTATGAATTGGGGAATGAGGTTAACCAAGCTGTCCAACGTGGCCACGGCGACACCTTTCGAATGTTATTGGCGTTATTGTCAGAAGATATCTGTGATCAACCGCAATTTAGCCAATTAGCCAGCGAAACCAATCAGGCGGCGTTAGATTTACGCCAGCAATTACAAATTGCCGATCCTGCACCTACTTATGATCAGCGTCCGACTGAGCAAAAAACATCACAAACGGAAGCCTTTCAGCAAGGTGGGCTGAATAATGTCCGTCTTTTAGAATGCATGTCCCCTGAGCCACTAACCCTTCATGCTGAAGAGCCTGTTATTGCTGGAGACGTACTAGAGCTGCTAACCCCATGGCAACGTCATAAAATTCAAGGGCATAATACCGCGCGGATACCTGCAACTTGGCAGCAAGCTGACCAAGCACTTCTCGCTGTTGTAACAGCAGCTTAATATACTGCTAATACAATCCACTTCGAATTACTTTATCTAATCATTTTCTGGTAAATCATTTCATTGTTCAGTATGAAAATTAGGCGCTAATATGCCGATTATTGAGTTGCTGATCACGGTTTTCTGGAGAGATGAAATGAATCGTTCTAAATTTATGCAGCGCCTTTGCCAAATTGGCCGAGAGTTGCAATCACTTGGTGTGAAATAAAGTAATTAAAATAGGCAGCTTGGCTGCCTATTTTTTTGCCTCAAATTTGGACTCTTCAAGCGCGGCTTCGGAAGGCGCTAATGGCCAGCCACCCAATTGTTGGTAGCGATTAACAATAGCGCAGAAAAGTTCAGCTGTTTTTTGTGCGTCATAAGCGGCGCTATGCGCTGATTTAGGGTCAAATTCTATTTCAACGGCTGCGCAGGCATCCGCCAAGACTGTTTGACCCAGCGCCAAGCCAGATAAGGTTGTTGTGTCAAACGTGACGAATGGATGAAAAGGACTGCGTTTAAAGTTGTGGCGGTTAATAGCAGCATTCAAAAAGCTGTTATCAAAGGCTGCGTTGTGCGCTACTAGGACACAGCGTTGGCAGCCATGCGCTTTTTGCAGTGGTCGTAGCGCTTTTGAAAGTTGATTTAGCATCGACTTTTCATCAATTGCCTGGCGATCTGGACAAAATGGATCAATACCAGTGAACGCTAGCGACGAAGCTTCTAAGTTGGAACCTTCAAACGGTGCTACGTTATAGGCAAATGTTTCAATGGGATAAACTTGACCGTGTTCATCTATACTGATGGCGGTGGCTGCAATTTCCAACATCGCATCTGTCTGTGCGTTGAATCCTGCCGTTTCAATATCGACGATAACTGGGTAATAACCACGGAAACGGCTGGCTAGCGTCGATTTAGGATCCTCTAATTGGGTCATTGTGCAGCTCTATTTGGTAAAAAAGAGCGCTATTATTCCAGAAAATCTTGTACTAAGGCGAGTGACGGATAAAAATGTCTAAAGAAATTTGTGTTTCCGCCGATGACAAATGCAAGTAAGCCTCGATTAAGCGTACTCAAATGTTAAAAAAATCAGTTGCGACCGCAGTTTGTATTATTGGAATTCCCGCTGCCAGCTTTATTGCTGATGCCGGCGTTCGCCAGTATGCCGCTCCCATCGCTCACTCTGATTGGACGCTGACACGTAACTCTCCTTTAGTTTGCCAACTTGAACATTCGATCCCGCGCTTTGGGACTGCGGTGTTCACTGACAAAGCCGGCGCCAGCCAGCAGCTAAATATGGCCTTAGAAATGTTGCGGCGCCCACGTAGTCAAGGAAAAGCCCATTTACTTGCGGTACCGCCAAGTTACAAAGCAGGGTTGCCGGCCCGGCACCTCGCGCAAATTAATGTGCACGATGGCTTTGATGCAATACTTGGTGAACAGTTGTCTTGGACCGTTCTTACTGAATTGGAACAAGGCTTCAATCCAACCTTTTATTACCAAGATGGCTATACCAGCCGTTCTGATGTTGAAGTTGCTCTAAATTCTGCCAATTTCCGCAATACGTTAAATGATTTTGTCGACTGCATAGGCGGCTTACTGCCTTATGGTTATGAAGACGTCGCAATCAATGTGCTGAACTACAAATTAAATAGTGATGAACTTGAGCTTGAATCGCTCAAACGTTTACGCAAAGTTGTTGATTATGTGCGCCACGATGAAGCGATTGTAAAAATCGAAATTGACGCTTTTTCTGATAGTTATGGCGGCCGATGGCTGAACCTAGAATTATCAAAAAAACGCGCTGCGGTGGTACAGAAGTTTATGACTGAGCAAGGCGTTAATGCCAGCTTGGTTGAAACGGCCGGTTATGGTGAGCGGCGCCATGTTGCATCGAACAATAGCCCCATTGGTCGCCATAAAAACCGACGCGTCGTGGTGCGGTTAACACGTGACAATAGCCTAGAGCCTTCGCCAAATTCTAATCGTGCGCTAACACCTCAAATAGCCCGAGCAGTCGCTAAGCAAAGCGAACAACAGGCGACTAGTGCTTCGAATCAATCTCCTTCACCCACGGCAACTCCTGAATAACACAACAAAATTTTCCCTTGCTTACTGGCTATGCGGCTAACTATGCCGCTATACCCGTGTTTGTCTTTCGAAAGCCGCATTTCTTTATGTTTACTGCCCAGTGGCACAAACTGAAAATATCAGTTTGTTGTTGCTCGATGCTTTGTAACTTATTGGTTAATCGCCACTTAATCCTCTATTGGTATAAATTTGATTGTTTAAAACAAATCGCTCTGATTGAAGGTAGCAACACTTGTGTATGACACGGTTAAAATTGATCGTGATCAATGTTTGGTGGTTTTGATGTATAATTTATGAACAGCGCGTTGGATGCGAACCCTCTGATCTGCGGACCATGCCAAAGGCGTCACACGGCAGTACCTATATCTCACAAATTTGGATGTGGAGGTAATTGACATGATTAAACCCATGTTAACGGCCGCAGTGGTCTTAATCAGCACCCAAGCGACTTCTGCTTCGCTACTTGAAGTGGAGCTTGGTACGACGATAAAGCAATCTTTTGGCATTGATAGCCAAGGTTTTGCCGATGGGCAGCTTAATAACTGTTATCAGCAGAGTATTGAGCAAACGGTGGCACTGGATGAATGGCTAGCGGAGCAAGTCAGTGTCGAACTAGAGCAGTTGGATGAGCCGATTGATGAACATCAAGCAACAGCTGCTCATTATCAAGATGCACTATGGAATGATGGCCAGCTGCACCAGTGGTCCGATAAAAATCAGTTAGTGGTGTGTCACTTTGATTTTCAACCCAACGAAACGTATCAAAACCCGCTGCAACAGGCGATCCAGAAAAAATACCAATCGGCGCCAGTGAGTCAGGTAGGTATTTCATTTCTTAAACATAATGGTCGCATTGTCACCTTTTCTGCTTATCAGCGTGAGCCCTTTGCTAAGGATTTAGCATCCGCTAAGGAGCAGTTTGCTTCGGAATGGCAAGATGCTCAGCTAGTGGAAGGTGGCTTGTATTATGAGTTTGCCCATCACCGCTACTGTGAATTGACAAGTACCCATTCCGCCCACTGTAGTTTTGACATGAAAGCCAAACAGCAAATGTTAATTGAGCAGCAGCCAGAGCTGTATGCCTATTTAAGAGAGCTTGTTGGCACGTTAACCATTGTTGAATTAGAGCGCTTGCCAGCAACTGCCGCAGGCTCCGTGACGAAAGCGACTTATCGAGAGGTTAATAATGCATTCAACGATTGCGAGGCGGGAAAATAACAACGGAATGTTTCTAACCTCTACTTAGGTCTGTTCACATTTCGTCAACGATCTGAAACAATTGCGGCTATCCGATAAGCGACTTGATAACATCATCAGGTCGCTGATTTTTGCTCTGTTTTTAAGGACGAAGAATGAAGCTTTTCCGCGTTTCAGCGATAGCCCTTGCATGTAGTCTGCTTTCTTACACTTCTACTATTGTCGCAGAAGAAGCCGAATTTCAACCCACGATTGACGTATCCATACTTGCTGGTACAAGCGGTAGCAGTAGTTTTGAATCGTTAGATAAAGACGACTACACCCTCGATACCGACAGCGGTACCAATTTCGCGGTTAGTTTTAATTACTTGCAACGTTACTTAAACGGTAGTCGATTGCAGTATGAGCTTTACCTTGCGCAAACAGAAACCGACTTAGTTATTAAAGATGCCGCGAGTAATGACAAAACCACGTCGCCGATGGACATCCAATACTTTCACATTGGTGGAGTCAATGAAGTGGAAACGGATAACTCCGATTTTGTGCCTTACCTTGGCGCGAGCATTGGGGCAACGGCCTTTAAGCCGGATGATTACGACTCAGAAACGGAGTTCTCACTCGGGATCAATGCCGGTGTAAAGTGGTTTGCAACTGAATCGATGGGAGCCCGCCTCGATTTGCGCGCGATTGGTACCGTGATTGATAGCGACAGTAAAATATTCTGTAACGGCGGCTGTATTGCGACAGTGGATGGCAGTATGTGGTGGCAATATCAGGCAGCAGTTGGTTTTTTTGCTCGTTTTTAAACACGGCAGCGGTTATTTGTTAAAAAACCTCGACTCAAAATTAGGGGAAGTACTGACTTTCCCTAGTTGATTATTGTCCTATTCGATTCGATTCAGGCACAAATTAACTTAGAAGCATTCTCGTTACAGTGCATAAAATTTAAATATTTATTCTTTTTTTGCTTTAGGTTCTGGGTAAATAATTATCTTATCATTCTGATTTTATTTGATAATGGTGTTATTGTTGCCTTGGTTGGCTATTCAATAATTATTCTACTTCGTGTCTATCCCGCCATTTTTCATAGGTCAATATTGACTTTCCATAGTCGTGATCAGCTTAGAGTTATTGGTTAAAAACTGAACTAAATTGGTTTGCACGCGTCTATACTAAGCGGCCTGTTGCTAACGGGAGGCCACCCGACATCCATAATGGATTAGCCTGCAACACAGCTGTTTCAAACATGAGGATTGAAGTCATGAGCGAAAATTACTTTACGTGGCGTAGTGCCGTAGCCCAAGAAACTCAGCATTTAACTGATCTTGGAGCGCAAAATTTAGATGCAGCAAACGATAAAACGTTGCAAGACCAATATTTCGTTGAGCAATTAACGCCTCAGCAGGCTGCTGAGCGGATTATGCAAAGCCAACGTCAAGCTGGTCGTTAATCGACAAGCACCAGAATCAATCTTGATGCGGCTCCTTTTTAGGAGCCGCTTTCATTTGTACTCTTTATATAGACACAACAACCCCAATCGCTTTGCCCCCATCGCTAATCCTCTCATTGGTCAATCAATCATCAGCTACCTTTTAGCTCAGTTTCAGATCAATATCTTGCTGAAGAATTGTCATATACTTGGGCCGGATTAAAATTCGGAGTTCAAATTATGATGTTGGGAACCCCGCTGTCGCCCTCAGCGACCAAAGCTTTGTTGTTAGGCTCTGGTGAATTGGGCAAAGAAGTTGCCATTGAATTGCAGCGTTTTGGTGTCGAAGTTATAGCGGCCGATCGCTATAGCAATGCGCCTGCCATGCAGGTTGCTCATCGCAGTTATCAGCTTGATATGCTCGATGGAGCAGGGCTGCGTGCTATCGTCAATAAAGAAAAGCCCGACATCATCATCCCTGAAATTGAAGCCATTGCCACTGACGAGCTGCTCGCGTTAGAAGCCGAAGGCGTTAACGTTGTACCTAATGCCCGTACCACAGCATTAACCATGGACCGCGAAGGGATCCGTCGATTGGCGGCAGAAACCCTCGGCTTACCGACGTCACCATTTGAATTTGCTGATACTAAAACAGAATTCGATACGGCCGTTGCCAACATTGGTATGCCTTGTGTGGTTAAACCGGTAATGAGCTCTTCTGGTAAGGGCCAAAGTGTTATTCGTACCGCCGCGGATGTGGACAATGCTTGGGCGTATTCGCAGGAAGGCGGACGCACCGGTGAAGGCCGCGTCATTGTCGAAGGGTTTGTCGATTTCGATTATGAGATCACGTTACTAACGGTGTTAGCCGTTGATGGCATTCATTTCTGTCAGCCCATAGGGCACCGGCAAGAAGATGGTGATTACCGAGAGTCTTGGCAACCCCAACAAATGTCTCTGCAAGCGCTGGCGAACGCACAACAGGTGGCTAAGACTGTCATTGAAGAGTTAGCTGGGTTTGGCCTTTATGGGGTAGAGCTGTTCGTCAAAGGCGATGATGTCTTCTTTAGTGAAGTGTCACCGCGGCCACACGATACTGGCATGGTGACATTAATCTCACAGGATTTGTCTGAGTTTGCGTTGCATGTGCGTGCCATTCTAGGGCTGCCCATTGGCTCCATTGAACATTATGGCCCCAGCGCTTCGGCGGTGATTTTACCAACCGGCCACTCTAGCCAGACTTGCTTTGATGGCTTGGAGAACGCATTGGCAGTACCAAGCACACAGCTCCGCCTGTTCGGCAAGCCAGAAATTGCAGGCTCAAGACGAATGGGCGTGGCATTGGCAAAAGCTGATTCGATTGATGAGGCAGTACAAAAAGCGGTTGCAGTAAGTCAAGCAGTGAAAGTTACTTTCTAATCACGCGAAAGGCTTAAATTGAAAACCTTGCTCTAGTGGCAAGGTTTTTTTTGCGCAAAATTAACGACCAAGTTGGCCAACTTATCATCAAGCAGGATTAGTTTGGTGTTGGGTTGATAAATTGCTGGTTGATGACGTCTCATTTACTCGATTATGACCAATTTGTGAGATATATTTCGTTGTAGTGGTATAGCCAATTGCCATAGAGTTGCTTACACCAAAATGGTGCTCTTAAAAGGATTACGTCATGCGTTACTTACCAACCTTAATTTTCTTGGGCGCAGGTCTTGTGACCGGATTAGCACAAGCTGCGGACGCTCAGAAAATTGGCTCAACCTTAAATGAGAAAGTCGAATTAGCGCTATCGGATATTCCGCCACAAGCATTAGCGGCGGCAAAAGCAATTCAACCGGACTTTCAAGTGCAGGAAGCAGAAAAAGAGCTTAAGCATGGCAAAACCTATTTAGATCTTGAAGGCGTGAAACGCGGTGATGTGGCCGTTGAGTTCGACATGCTGCTTCAAGATGGCAAATGGGTGGTTGTTGAAATGCAGCGGGATTTGACGGTGAACGCAACGCCTTATGGCGTTATGACCGCCTTAAGGGCTGAGTTCCCAGAGTTTCAGCCGGCTCGTATTATCGAGAGCGATCAACTCAATGGCACCGTTGTTTATGAGTTTTACGGCGTACAAGCTGATGGTAGTGAAGTACGTCGAGAAGTTAAATTTGCCGATGACGTTGCACAATATCTGCAGCAAGAATGGCAACATTGATCTCGATAGTTACAAAATGCACTTTGTTGACTAAATTTTCTCTCACAAGTGCAAGCTGAGGTTCAGGTTTAACCGCCTAAGCTAGAAGCAACACACAAGTTTTTACTAGCTGCAGTAAACGCAGTGACTAAGATTCGGTATAAATGGCCGAAGCTAATCAACCAAATAGGAATAATAAATGGCAATTGTACTTCCTCCAGAAAGCGGTGATTTGGATGTCAAAGCTATCGCAACTGCATTCGTCGAAGCCCGCAAATCAAATACAGCGCTGACCGAGTTTCCAGGTGGCTTTATTCCCGATACGCTCGACTTAGGCTATGCAATCCAGGCCGAAGAAATTAAGCAATGGGACGACGAAGTCGTTGCATGGAAAGTTGGTGGTGTGCCGCCAGAGCTTCGTGAAAAATATCAAGAGACCCGCCTAGCTGGTCCAGTGATGAAGAAAACACTGTTCAAAGTTGAGGACGGTGGCCACGTTAAGCTTCCAGTTTTCGGTGGCGGTTGTTCTGCTATTGAAGTTGAATTTGTTATGGAGCTAGGCGATCTATCTGATTTGCCTGCAGAAGGTGTGACTGTTGAGCAAGCCATTGGCGCGATTGATCGCGTTTACATGGGTTACGAAAACGCCAGCAGCCCGCTGACTATCGGTAATGATTTCGGCCCACTAGGCCCGATCAGTGACTTTGGCCTAAACAACGGCGTTATCGTTGGGCCAGAGCTGGTTGATTGGACTCCTGAGAAGATCTTGTCTCAAGGCGTGACCACAACTATTAATGGCTCTGAAGTACACAAAGGCAATCCAAAGCCAGGTCTTGACGGTCCGTTCGGTGCGGTTAAATTCCTCATCGAGTTCTTGAAGAAGAATAACTACGATACGTCTGCTGGTGTTCTAGTTTCTACTGGTGTTGTGACAGGTGTTCACATTGCTTCTGCGGGCGACAAAGCTGAGATCAGCTATGACGGTCAATGCAGCTTCTCTGTTGAACTAGTTGACGTTAGCGATCTTTAAGTTATTGCTTTAACGATAAAAAGCCACCTGTTTAACAGGTGGCTTTTTTTATGCCTGAAACGCTGAGTTACTTTTAAAAGGCAAAAAAAAGCCGCGGATTAACCGCGGCAAACGACAGAATGAGAGAAAATAAAAGTTTGAAATCTTTACGCTTTTGGCACTTCGCCAGAAGCCGTTACTGCTAACTCACGAACTTCCACATGGCCTTGTTGATGGTCACGAATGTAGTTAGCGTTGTGAGCAGCGCCATGCTCAGCAGCAAATGAGCCGATGTCTTCACCGTTACAGACCACATTGTTGGCCACTTTATCCATGCTCAAATTGTATTGTTTAACCGTTCTTTTGAAATTGTGTAAACGGTCAGTCGCGCTGCTGTAGCAAATGTTTTGAAGGGCTTTTTCGACAACCGGATTCATTGCCGCATTCGTTACACCCATGTTCAGTACACCAAAAGTTACAACAGCTGAGATGATTAATGTTTTCATTGCCCGATCCTCCGGTTCAGTAGGACAAAGTGATTTAGGCGTTTGTTGCCGTAAATCGATGAGGCTATTTAACACCAAGATTCAAGACTTTTTTATGTGATTCGTAACACTTTTGGGAAGGCTAGTTTTGATAATGATTGGTTGTTGATCTGGCGCAATTATAATGCGTCATTAGGGTTATTTATTCTAATGCGTGAGGTGAGTTTATATGCTTGTTGATGTTCTTGATTAGCCATATTTATTGGTCAAATTAGAATTTGTTCTTTTTATTGGCGATCATTTTCTAATGCCATGTTGGCATTTTAAGTGATTAGATAAATTAAGCAGATTTGATGATGGGCTAAGTGCGTAAAAGTGTCAGTTTTTGACGTTTGGTCAATTTTTTGACGGCAGCTTCTCGTTTTGATGCATCAGAGCGATTGATATGAGCCTCACTATAAATGACCTTAACAGGACGCTGGCTCCGGAAGAAACGCGCACCTTTTGCGCCTTGCTCATGATTACTCGTTGCCAAGTGTTCAGAAAATCGCCGCTCTATGTCGGTTGTGATCCCTGTATAGAGGTGACCTTTACTCGTTTCTATAATGTAGAGATACCAAGGGGATGATGATTCGGACAACAATAAACTCCAAATAAATGTTCAAATTGGTGATGAAGACCTAATTGCAAGAAATTTCTAGAGATTCGTCATTTCATTGATCTTCGTTTAGCTGGCTGCAAGGTTCGCCCCGTACTATAACTTGTAAATGCTCGTGGTCATTATAATGAAAGGAAGTAATCGTATGAGTACCGCATTTATTGTGTCTTTTGCAGGGCTGAATCGTCCGAACTTGTTACAGCAGTTAGCTCACTTTACTCATGAGCACGAAGGCAAATGGCTTAGTAGTAAGGTTAATTATTTAGATGGGCACATTGCCGCCAATATCAAGGTTGATGTTCCTAAAGCACAAGTAGACGCTGTTAAGAGTGAATTTGCCAACCAAGAAGGTTTGGTTGTTCAGATCACCGATGTAGATACATCATCGACGGCACCTGCGGAATCGTTAAAAATTAGCTTCCACAGTAATGACCGATATGGTCTCGTCCATGATATTACGAACACCATCGACAAGCAGTCTGCCGAACTGGTGCACATGGATAGCTCGCGCATCCAAGTTGAATCACTGGGCACCAATGTATTTGTTGCAAAGCTTGTTGTGAATGTTCCTCAAGGGCAATCGTCCGAGAATTTAATGAACGAGTTACGTGCGATTGACGAGCATGTTGTGGTCGATCTCGAAGACTAGCTAATTACTAATCAATATTTTAAAAACCACCGCTTGCCGGTGGTTTTTTTATGTCCAAAGAGGGACGGTACCCTGCGGCCGATTTGATGCGGATAAGAGCGAAAGAGCGGCCAAGCCTAAGGATTCACTTCACCACTTTACCCTTGTTACATGTGACTGATATGTTTACCTAAACAATAACGAACAAAGGAAGTTAACAATGGATTTGTTTGCCCAGTACGATAATTATTGTGAGCGAACGGATTTTAGTTTTTGGTCCGAGCCGCTTAATGCCATGACCAACGGCGGATTTATCCTCGTGGGGTTGATTGCCATTTACTTGTTGTGGCGACGAAGCGAACTTGGCTCAGCCAAGCTACTCCATTGCTTAGCTTGGGTGATGATAGCCATTGGCACAGGTAGTTTTTTGTTTCATACCTTGGCCACTCACTGGGCGATGTTGGCCGATATCTATCCGATTTATTTGTTCCAAATAATCTTCCTGTGGGCATACCCGCGTCGAGCGTTGTCTTTGACGCGTTGGCAAACAACATTGTTCTTTATTGCCTACGCAGCCGTTACCGTAGCCAGCGGTCATTTGCCAGTTACTCTTAATGGTTCAGAAATGTACCTGCCTACCATCGTCACGCTGTTACTATTTAGTGGCGCTTATCGAGCTCGGCATGGTCAATTTGATCGCTATTTAGCATCTGCTGCGGGCCTATTTGCCCTGTCGTTGACGATGCGTACTATTGATAATACGACCTGTGACGTCTTGCCTATCGGTACTCACTTCTTGTGGCATACCTTTAATGCGCTGGTACTTTTCTTGTGTTGGTATAGTTTGTATTGGCATCAGTATCGTTCTGGCAATTTAACCCGTTAACTAATTCGAGGAATCTAACTATGGCAAAAGTCGCCGTTATTCTTGCTGGTTGTGGCGTTTTCGATGGCGCGGAAATTCACGAAGCCGTGTGTACCTTGCTGGCACTTTCTAAACGCGGAGTCGATTATCAATGCTTTGCTCCCGATATTGAGCAAGCACATGTCATTAATCACCTTACCGGCGAGGTGGCAGAAGAACGTCGCAACGTTCTGGTAGAGGCGGCGCGCATTGCTCGCGGGGAAGTAAAAGCCTTGGCCTCTCTTGATGCTGGAGACTTCGATGCGGTGATTGTTCCTGGGGGCTTTGGTGCAGCGAAGAACTTAAGTGATTTTGCCTTTAATGGCACCGATATGGTGTTAGAAAAAGAGCTTGAGCGAAGCTTAAAGAGTTTTGCTGCCGTTAGTAAGCCCGTTGGCTTATTGTGTATTGCTCCGGTTATTGCTCCACTGATTTACGGTGCCGGCGTTAAAGTTACCATAGGGTGTGATGCTGAAGTTGCTACCGCAATAAGCGCTATGGGCGGCGAGCATGTTGATGCACTAGTTGAGCAACCAGTCGTTGATGAGGTGAACAAGCTGGTGACCGTACCAGCCTATATGCTTGGGCCGGATATTGCCTCGGTTGCCACCGGTATCGATGCTTTGGTCGGTAAAGTGTTAGCGCTGGCAGCTCATTAACCGGTGTCACTAATGCCACTTTTTGTTGCTATCTCAGGGCCATCTGGCTCAGGTAAATCGTTCCTGAGCCAGCAGATTGTTAAGGAGCTTGAACGGCAGCTAGGGCAGGGCGCGGTTACCCTTGTTGAGCAAGATGCTTACTACAAGTGTCAAGACCACCTAGCACTGGCTAGCCGAACTCAAACAAACTATGACCACCCGTCTGCTTTTGATGATGAACTGCTACTTGAACATTTGACTCAGCTCGCTGATCAGCAATGTATCGAAAGCCCGATCTACAGTTATCAGCACCATACTCGAACTGATAGAACTCAAACAATTCATCCTGCGCCAATCATCTTGGTCGAAGGGATCTTGCTGCTAGCCAATGAACAGCTGCGATCTAAATTTGATTTGAGTTTGTTTGTTGATACCGATATTGAGCTTTGCCTTGCGCGCCGAGTGGCACGCGATAGCCAACAGCGGGGGAGAACAGAAAGCAGCATTGTTGCTCAATTTGAAGCGACGGTAAGGCCCATGTATCAACGTTTCATTGTGCCGAGCAAACAGCATGCGGATATCTTGCTGTCTGGGTTGCAACAAGATACCCATGGTCAATTGCAGGCGGTGATCCAGCAGATATTCTCAAGGTTGGGCGATGAGCCTTCTCGCCCGCTAAGCGATTAATGCTAGCGAGAATGTTCTGTTGATTGTGCCTGTTGCCGTTTTTTCCTCTGCGCGATTACAACAGCACCGCCGCCAACCAACCGGCAGCAAGCAGCGGCAGGTTGTAATGAACAAAGGTTGGCACCACCGTATCCCAAATATGATCATGTTGGCCGTCGGCATTAAGGCCCGATGTTGGCCCCAACGTTGAATCGGAAGCTGGTGAGCCTGCATCGCCCAGCGCAGCTGCCGTACCTACTAGTGCGATGGTGGCGCTAACCGAAAATCCAAGACTGATGCACAAGGGAACATAAAGTGTGGCAATAATTGGAATGGTCGAGAACGATGAACCAATTCCCATGGTGATTAACAATCCCACCACTAACATCGCAAAGGCGGCCAGCGCTTTATTGTCAGCAAAGTGCTGAGTAAGGCTGTCGACGAGCGTGGTGACATGGCCTGTGGCTTTGACGACCTCGGCGAAGCCTGAAGCGGCAATCATGATAAACCCGATCATCGCCATGAGTTTAAGGCCGTTATAAAACAGATCATGGGTCTGATGCCATTTCACCAACCCCGTTAAGGTAAAGACCGTTAAGCCCGCCAATGAGCCGAGAATAATCGAGTCAGTGTAGAGCTGTACTGCCAGCGTCGCGGCGATGGCTAATAAGGCTAACCAACGTTGCTTGGCCGATGGCAACTGAATTTGAGTTGGGCTGTCGTCAACATGGGCACTGCTATAGTCGCGTCGTTTACGATAACTAAAAAGCACCGCTATCAGTAACCCTGAAAGCATCCCCAATGCGGGAAGCGCCATTGCAGGCATGACTAATTCTGCGGTGGCATTGAGACCGTTGCCATTGAGATTCGCCAACAAAATGTCATTCAAAAATATATTACCGAAGCCAATGGGTAACAGCATGTAAGGTGTGACCAAACCAAAGGTCAGGACACAGGCGACCAAGCGACGGTCGAGCTGAAACTCATTCATTAAACGCAGTAGCGGTGGTACTAAAATTGGAATAAAGGCGATGTGAACGGGGATTAGGTTTTGTGACATGACGGCCATTAGCAAGAGTGCCGCTAACATCATTAATTCAACCCAGAATGTTTGCTTAGCAGTTGGTTCATGCCCCAATTTACTGATAATGCTGTGGGCTAGCCAAATGGTAATGCCTGAGCGCGATAACGCCACGGCGAAAGCGCCGAGCATGGCATAGCCAAGCGCAATGGTCGCACCGCCGCCTAAGCCTTTTTCAAATGCAGCAACAACGTCGGGTAGAGGCAGGCCGGCGCTTAGCCCCGCCACCATGGCGCTAATGGTCAGCGCAATAACCACGTTAATTCTCATTAAACTAAGCAACAGCATTAAAGCGACTGCAACAATAACAGCGTTAATCATCAAATTGGCCCGTGCTGAGTGAGTAACAAAGGCGGTGGTAACGTTCCACAACCACCGAGGAAGGACGTTGAGCCGAAGGTCGTAAACTAAAGCAAGCCTCTAACGATAAACGTCAGAGGCATAGTGCGCGTCAACTCGCTAGTTCAGTTCGTTAAACAAGCGTTGGTTGAAACTCTTCTCACAGTAATGACACTTTAGAATGACACCGGAAGCCGCTTCACTCACATGAAACTTGGTGCTAACTGGCTCGTCGTGACTGATGCAGTTGCTGTTCGGGCAACTGAGCACTGAGCCGATGGCATCCGGCAATGTGACACGATATTTTTCCACAACCTCATAGTCATCAATGACATTAATGGTGGCATCTTTAGCAAATAACGCGAGCTGGTTGGCTTGGGTCACATCAAATACGGTGTCTTCTACTTTGATGATGTCTTTTTTGCCCTGATGTTTTGAGCGCAGGTTAAGACCAACGGTAATTGGATGATCTTGATTGCTGAGCTGGAAAAACTTCAAAATGCGAATGCCCATACCGGCCGGGATGTGATCGATCACCGTACCGTGCGCAATGGCTTCAACTTGTAATTTGTGTTGTGGCATTAGGAAAACTCCTCCGTAAGCACCAGTGCAAGCAAGGCTTGGCGAGCATAGACACCGTTTTCCGCCTGTTCAAAATAATAGGCATGTGGTGTGCTATCGACATCGGTTGTAATTTCATCAACACGAGGTAAGGGGTGCAATACCTTGAGATTGTCCTTCGCATCAGCAAGCATTTTAGCCGTCAAAATGTAGTTAGCCTTCATGTGCTGATATTCGGTCGGATCAAAGCGCTCTTTCTGGACTCGAGTCATGTAGAGCACGTCGAGTTTTGGGATCACCGCCTCTAAATCATCAACAACTTCAAAATTAACGCCTACCTGATTTAGTTCTTCGCATAAATAATCGGGCATGGCTAATGCGGTCGGTGATACAAAATAAAATTTACAGCCAAATAGCGAAAGCGCTTGTGCCAGCGAATGAACGGTGCGGCCATATTTCAAGTCACCAACAAAGGCAACATTGAGGCCTTCTAACGTCCCTTGAGTTTCATAAATCGAGAACAGATCCAGCAAGGTTTGAGTTGGGTGTTGATTCGCCCCGTCGCCACCGTTAATCACAGGAACGCTGGCATACTCTGATGCGAGTCGAGCGGCACCTTCTTTCGGGTGGCGTATGAAAAAAGCATCGGTATAGGATGAAATAACCTTTACCGAATCGGCGAGCGTTTCGCCTTTTTGTGCCAGTGACGTATTGCCGCCGGAATCAAAACCAATGACAGTGCCGCCTAAGCGTTGCACCGCGGTTTCAAATGATAATCGGGTACGCGTTGAGGCCTCGAAAAAACAGCTGGCCACAACTTTGCTGGCAAGCAAGTCTGGGCGTGGGGTTTGTTTTAATTGTTTGGCCGTTGCGACAATGAGTTCAAGTTCGTCGCGCGATAGATCTGCAATAGAAATAATATGCTTTTGGTAGAGCGGATTGGTCATGCTGCTTCCCTGAGGATACGGCAATTGCCGACGTGCCTGATGGCCAGACACAGCCGGAACGAGATTATATCAAAGCATCTCGCCCTGGGCGATGGTGGATATGCGTTTAGCGCACAAAAATTGCGTTACATCATACTGATTTTAATCGATTGCCGTTAGCAATCAGCAAAATTTAAATCACCATTGAATCCATAGGTTTACGGCTAAGATCAACAGGGTCATCAATATCAGTAATGCCACTTTAACGGGCGCCAGCTGAAAGGCCATGGGCTGCCAACGTATTGGGCGAGCCATCAACTTGGCAATCAGTAGGGAAAATACTAAGCAGCAAGCGAGGCCAGTTAAGTTCCACCAAAGCCAAGAGACTGTTGGTAGTAATAACCAAATGGCGATGTTACTGAGCAACGCAAGCGCAAAGCCAAGCAATGCGGCTCGACTACCCAGTGACGGCATGAAAAGCGCAATGGCAAAAATGCCAAGTAGCGGTCCATTCGCCAGCGAGCCAATTTTGTTAATGGCTTCTAGTACGGTTGGCGCTATTCGCTCCACTTGGTATGACAACAATACGGCAAAAACACCCCAGCCTAAGGTGGTGAGTTTGGACAACAAGAACAGACGTTTTTCCGATAGTGGCCGGAATCGCACGATAAAATCTTCTACGCTACTGGCCGACAAGCTATTTAAAGCCGAATCAATTGACGACATGGCGGCAGCAAACAATCCCACCAATGCGAGCCCTGCTAATCCAGGCGCGAATTCCAGGCTAACAAACGAAGGAAACACAAGGTTGAAGTTTGGGCTACCGGCTTGCGTGGTCGGAAGCTGGCTCACGAAATTCGGATGTTCAATCGCATAAGCCGCTAAGCCAAGCCCTATAAAGCAATAGCAAAGTACTAGCGGGAACCGAATTAAACCGTTTAGCACAAGAACCGTTTGTGTGGTTGCCGGTGATTTTGCGGACAGTAAACGCTGGGCCTGGCTTTGATCGCAGCCATAGTAAGCGACATAAAGAAATAACCCGCCGAAAAACATCGGCCAAAAACCATAGTGTTGACCCGATTGAATGCCCCAATCATCCACTAAGGTTTGGGTTCTGTGGGTCAATGCTGAGTAGTGCGTGGTCAGTGGCTCATACAACCAGAATAGGGCGATGATAACGGCGCCAAACAGCAACACCATTTGAATGACATCACTGATCACAACGGCTTTCATACCGCCCATCAAATCGTAGGCAATGGTGATCCCCATCAGCAAGATAACCGCCGTGGTGTACGACACGCCGGACACTAGACTAATGACTGACGCAACACCGTATATGGTGACGCCGGTGGCTACGCCGCGAAAAAACAAAAAGCAGCCACTGGCTAAGAGACGACAACTTAGCCCCAGCCGCTGTTCGAGAAATTCATAAATAGAGATGATGCCGGCTTGTCTGATCGGCATAAAAACAATGCACAGCAGCAACATCGCCATGGGCACCGCCAGCTCATATTGCAGCCATAGCATACCCCCGCCAAGGACGAAGCCAACAAAGGCGGGCGCGCCGAGTAAGCTATTGGTCGAGCATTGTGTTGCCACAATGGAAGTAGCTAAGGTCCAGCTGGGAAGTGATTTGCCGGCAAGGTAGTAATCATCACGGGAGTGTTGTTTGCGGCCAATGAACCAAGCGCCAACAAGCATTAAAACCAGATAAATGGCGATAACCCACCAGTCTATGACATCCATGTGATTGCATCCTTGTTGATTGCATTATCCACTTCATCATAGGGCTATTTGACTGAATAATGCTAGCGTTGAGCCGCAAGCTTAACTGTACCCGTGCCGGCATTGGCGATTAATAGGCAATAAAAAACGCAGCTCAAGGCTGCGTTTTTTAAAAGCGTGAAATAGTGCTTATTGCGTTTCGGCAGGGGCTTGATTGATGACCGATGGGTCTGGCAGCAGGTTGACACGATACGTGTTGCCCTGACTGAGTAGTTTCACCGTATCGCCGATACGAATGACCGCTTCTTCTTCGGAATTGGCTTGCACCACAGAAATCACGTTGCCGTTCTCTAAACGAATGGTGTACTCAGAGCCTTGTTGTTGGGTCAATTTTTCTTCGGCAGCTGCACCCGCAGCAGCACCAACAATGGCACCAACCACGGTCGCAATATCTTTACCTTTACCGCCACCTACGGCAGAGCCAGCAACGCCACCAAGTGCACCACCAGCGGCAGTACCTGCTACGGTTTTCGTGCCTTCAATATTGACCAGTTGAATGTCTAACACGGTACCAATTTCAACGCGCTGAACTTTACGCGCTTCACTCCGAGAGTAATCCCGGCCAGTTTGGCTAGACGGAACGCACGCACACAGTGCGGCGAGAGAAGTAATTGCAATAATAACTAAGCGCATTGTTTGAGCCTATTTAGTAACGATAAAAGTGGAAAAGCGTGATAGAGCATTTAATTGCTCACTTAATCAAACACTTTAGCTGTAAAACCATATGAACGACAACTGGAAAATTGTTGGCAAATGTTGCATGGTTCAGGTTCTAATCAGTTACGTTAACCAGCTTTTACAGTGTAGTTAACCAAGTCCTAATGAGATGTAATCATGGCAACAATTTCATTGATGAAGTTTGTTGGCAGGGTTAAAGATGTTTGAGAGAGCACTATGACACGGAAATCCATCGCCCTGACAACGGCAGTTCTATTGCTAACCGCCTGCAGTTCGTCGCCCACAGGCCGATCCCAACTTGCTTTTCAAGACTCCAGTAAAATGGCTGCAATGGGAGCACAGTCGTTTGAACAGCTAAAAAGCAACGAAACAGTCAGTCATTCCAAACCACTGAACGACTATGCCCAGTGTATTTCTCGAGCAATTGTTGCCGAAGTGCCTGCGTCTTATGGCTATTCGCCGGACGAGTGGGAAGTGGTGGTATTTGACAGCGAGCAAGTGAATGCGTTTGCTTTACCGGGTGCCAAAATTGGTATTTATACAGGCTTAATGCGGGTGGCTGACGATGCCGATCAACTTGCAGCTGTGGTCGGGCATGAAGTCGCACACGTGTTGGCCAAGCATTCTAATGAGCGTATGAGTACCCAAATTTTAACTACCGTTGGCGTTTTGGCTGCCGGCGTTGCGCTTGGGGATAGTAAGAATAAAGGCTTATACATGGCAGCGCTTGGCGCAGGTGCCGCTTATGGAGTGATTTTACCGTTTAGCCGAGTTCATGAGTCCGAAGCAGATTACATGGGGCAAGAATTAATGGCCAATGCTGGTTTTCAGCCCCATGCGGCCGTCGATTTATGGCGTAACATGGCGGCAGCATCCGGTGGCAATCAGCCGCCAGAGTTTATGTCGACCCACCCATCGCACGAGACGCGTATTAATGATTTAACCGCCGGTTTAGTTCAATTTGAACCACTGTATGAGCAGGCCAAAATGGCTGGCAAGAGACCGAACTGTGTCAAGCCGACCATTCCTGCGCCGAAAGCTAGCGACAAATCGCCTTAATACGAGCGACCGCCGCTACTTGATTGATTCTGGTCTAGTGGCGGCGGCCAACCACAATACTGACAACTGAGGCCAAGGCCAACAGCATCACGTAATAACTATTCGCGACCACGGTCATTGGCGCTAGGGCAAAACTAGAGCCGAGCAATAACGCTTGTGCGCCCCAGGGAATCAAGCCCTGACTGATACAGCTAAAAATATCTAATAAACTGGCGCTTCGCTTCGGGCTGATTGTTTGCTCTTGGGCCAGATTTCTCGCGACATCACCACACACAATAATGGAAACCGTGTTGTTGGCTGTGCAGCAGTTCGTCACCGCAACCATACCTGCCATTGCAGACTCGGTAGCGCGAACACCTTGCTGCTGCTTACTGCCTAGCTTGTGGATCAGTATTTGGCACAGTTGCGTGATGTAGGCTAGGCCACCTTGTTGTTTGATGAGTTGACTTAATCCGCCAATGAGCATGGAGAGGATGAAAATCTCATGCATTTTGGTAAAGCCCTGATAAATATCCTTGGTGAATTGCAACACCGCATAATCGGCTTGTACAAAGCCAATCACCCCAGCCAGCACAATACCAACAGCAAGTACGACAAACACATTTAAGCCAACCACAGCAAGCAACAAAATCGTCAAGTAGGGCAGTACTAACCACCAATTTATGGGTGATGCGGGTGGTGGCGTGGTATCGGGTTGCATGCCATAGAACAAGGCCAATGCAATGAGTGCTGCGGGCACTGCGATATGTAGGTTCTCGCGGAATTTGTCGCGCATGCTACTGCCTTGAGTGCGAGCTGCAGCAATGGTGGTGTCTGATATGATTGATAGGTTGTCGCCAAACATGGCGCCACTGAGCACGGCACCAGCCATTAACGCAGGATTAATGCCTGCACTTTGGGCAATGCCGAGTGCAACTGGTGCGATGGCGGCAATGGTGCCCATGGACGTGCCCATAGCTGTGGCAACAAACCCAGCAATGATGAAAATACCCGGTAGAATAAAGGGCTCAGGCAGCAACGCCAGGCCTAGATTTACCGTTGCTTCAACACCACCCGTTGCTTCTGCGACGGTCGAGAAGGCGCCCGCTAACAAATAGATCAGGCACATGGTCATAATGGTGTTTTGTCCTGCGCCAGCCATAAAGGTATTGAGGCTATCGCTTAACGGCCCTTTGTTGAACCACAACGCTAAGATGATGGCTGGAATAATCGCCACGGGAGCAGGCAGCTGGTAGAACGCGTAGGCGGTATCTTGTTGAGTCAAAACAATGCCCGTGCCGACAAATAGTGCGAGAAACAGTGCGAAGGGGAGTAGTGCTTTCGCGCTAGGTTGCACGACTTGATTGTTTGGTTCAGCCATTCAGTTGCCTTTGAGTGCTCTTGTTGTTGGTCTGCTTAGTATTCTGACACGTCATGCGATATGGCGTAAGTCCGATTTTGTGGAGGAGTAGGCCATCAAATGGGCTGTCTCGCTGAGCCTTTATTTTTAGGCTGGTGGTTTTTTTGATTATTATTATTTGCTCTAAAAATAATGGTCTACACTTGTTGCCAAGCCGGTGCTATGACATTGGCTATTACCTGCAAGTTCCTGGTGACTTGTTGGCAAAACAATAAAGGCAAATTAAAACGATAATCTGTGCGCAGCAGAACAAAGGCTAACCCTTGAAGCCAGCACCTAGTGCTGGCTTTTTTGTGGGCGCCGTTGCAAGCATAAAAAAACGCTGGCCAATGCCAGCGTTTTTTTGTTCACCAATGAGCGTTTGAAATCGCTCTCGTTAGTGATTGTGTGCCGGACAAGTCGGCATGTGCGTGTGCTCAAGGCTAATGCCCCACGTCGCAAACGACGGCGTTACATTGCTACCTTCATGCTCGAAATAAAGTGGCCCACGAACTTTTTCTCGATGGCCAATTTCGTTCATGGTGCTGGTCTCATACAAACGGCCATTGATGACCACCATGCTGACGGAGTCGGTATTGCGAACATCTTCCAAAGGGTTTTTATCGAGGATGGCTAAATCGGCCAGTTTGCCCGCTTCAATGGAGCCCAACTCGTGACCCAAACCGAGGAAGTCTGCGCCATTCATGGTGGCGGCTCGCAGCATTTCCAACGGCGTAAATCCGCCTTGCGCCAACATCCACATTTCCCAGTGATAGGCCATACCTTGTAACTGACCATGGGAGCCGACATTGACTTTCACTCCCCGATCACTGAGTGCTTTGGCAGACTTAGCGACCGTTTGATAAAAGTAATCATGTTCAGGCGTTTTGGTGCGGCGCATCGAGCGTGCACGCAAATCGGCAGTAGACGTGTACTTGCTGAGCAAAGGGTGGTTCCAAACATCATCGTGTTGATACCAGTAATACTCACCACTCACACCGCCGTAACTCACCACCAATGTTGGGGTGTAACTAACATCCTTGGCGGCTTGCCACAGTGTTAATACATCCTCATACAGTGGCGCAATTGGTAAGTTGTGCTCCACGCTGGTTGAACCGTCAATGATTTGAGTGAGGTTGTTATAAAAGGTCGAGCCACCCTCTGGGTAAACCGAAATACCCAATTCACGGGCGGCCTGCAAAATTTGCTGACGCTGATCTCGGCGAGGTTGGTTATAACTCTTAATCGAGAAAGCACCTTGCGCTTGTAGGCGTTTTAAGTGCAGCTTAGCGTCATCAAGGTTATCAATTTGAACCTTGTAATCACCGCCAGCACCATAAATGATGCCACCTGTTGAATACACCCGCGGGCCAACCATTAAGCCGGCTCGAACAAGCTCTGACTGGCTAAATACGGTTTCGGTATTGGCTGACGGATCATGGGTGGTGGTTACGCCAAAAGCGAGGTTGGCGTAATAGGCCGGATTTGACTGTGGCAGTGGGCTGCTGGCGAAATGGTTGACGTGAGCATGGGCATCAACAAAGCCCGGTACTATGGTCTTGCCCGCTAAATCAATCACGATTGCATCATCAGGTACCGTCACGTCAGCGTTGAGACCAACGCTTAAAATACGGTTGCCATCAGTCACTACCGTACCTTGTTCAATCACTTCGTCGCCGTTCATGGTGATGAGGCGCGCATTGGTATAGGCAATCATGCCTTCCGGTTTATCTTGCGCAACATAAAATTCAACGGTTTGTTCCGATGCCATGCCATCTGCGAGTTGATAACTATAGACCGAGTTGCCTAATCCCCAGTGCAGCGCTTTGTTTGAAAAGTGCAGGTAGTTACCAGCAGCGTTATCCATTGAGGTCACAGCTAAGGATGTGATGTCGTCATTTATGTCTTGCACGGCGCCGGTGGCTACATATGGAATTAAAAAGACTTTAAAGCCGTCCTGAATCGCTAGGTAATCGCCATCTAAGCTCAATGCCACGTATTGGGTTGAACCGAGTTTAAATAAATCATTGGGATCGCCGCCGCTCAACGCATAGCTAACCATCTTCTTGTCGTCGTTATAACCTTGCATCACCCAAATACGTTCATCGTTGGGTGAAAACATCGGAATGCGGCCGCTGCGGGTTACAAAATTGACTTGCTTACTGTTAACGGACTGCCAGTAAATACCTGGCTCGGTGCCGTAAGCGTAGCCACGTAAGTTATTACCGCCGGATTTTTGATAGACGATTTTGCTGCTATCGGCAGAAAAACGTGGGTTCAAATAATGGCCGGGTTTAGTGGTTACCTTCGATGGCGACGATACGCCTCGGCGGCCTTTCCAGTTGGCAACGTAGACATGACCATATTCACCATCTTGCCAACTCGTGAATACGATGCGACGGCCATCAGGGCTGAACGATGGACTGTATTGGTAACCGTCCATGCTGAACAAGCGCTTAGGTTTGCCGCCAGCGGTTGGTTGCCAATAAAGTTTGCCCAGTGCATGGAAAATACGATACTTGCCATCCGGCGAGGTTGCTAAATCGCGAATCATTTTGACATCGAATTGGTCAGCATCAATTTGCGGCTTGGCTTTAACGGCATGGGTTAGCGTCAAGTCGACGTCGGCTGAAAATGGAATTTCCGCTACGCGCGCGCTTTCAATATCGATTTGATGAATTTTACCCTTCGCCCAAAATACCAATGACTCACTATCTGGCGTCCAAGCAAAGTTGGGGTAAACCCCGAAAATAGCCCAGGCTTCTTGTTGATCATGGTCAAGCCCACTAAATAGCGGCGTTTGCAGACCGCTTTCGCGGTTGTACAGATACAACACAGACTCATTGTTGACGCGTTTTACAAACGCTAAATATTGGCCATCTGGTGACACAGTTGGGCGTACAGCGCCGCCTGGACCCGATAACAAGGTAATCGTTTCGCCGGTTTTAAGGTCTCGGCGCTTGATGCTGTAGATTCCTTGGTGCGGATTTTTGTTGTATTGGAAGTAAGGGCCCGAGGTGGTGTCTTGACTAAAAAATAGATAGCGGCCGTCTGGCGATACCGATGGCTCGTTGACGTCCTGCTGTTCATTCGGCTGTTTTGTTAATTGCAGCCCTTTACCGCCGGCGAGATGATAAAGCCACATTTCACCGGTGCCCAATGAACGGGTGCCAGTATAATGCTTACGAGCGATAATCGATTTACCATCAGGCGTCCAAGTTGGGTTCATCAGCAACCGGAAATCTTCGTTGGTGACTGCTTTCTCTTCACCGCTGGCTAAATCCATCACCCACACATTATTACCGCCTTCACGGTCACTGATATAGGCCAATGATTTGCCGTCTGGCGAAAACCGTGGCTGAATTTCTTGCGCAGTTGATGTGGTCAAACGAAGGGATTTGCCGCCGTCTATCGGCAGCAAATAAAGATCACCCAGTAAATCGAATACGATTTGTTCACCATCGGGGCTAACATCCAAGTTTAGCCAAGTGCCTTCGTCAGTGGTGAACTGTAACTGATGCGTTGTGCCGTTGAATTCAGCTTCAACTTCAACTGGCTCGATTGTTTGGCTTGCCGCCTCGGAGGTATTCGCTGCACTGGCGGGTAGCCAGAGTAGGCTGCAAAGCGCCACGCCAATACTTGAGCGCTTGGCTAAATGTTGCAGTGACTTCATAACGTTGGTGATCCTTGACTGATTTACTCTGACCGAGCTCTCTAATCGAAGCTCTGGCGATGACTTGTGATAGCGCTCCGAGCATATCATGACGTTTTTATAAAACGTACCATTTCACCGCTTTTCGCCGCCGTTTGTCCGGTATTTGCTGTAAGACTGTGATAATGCCCATTTATCTCATAATTGCCGAGTTGTGGCTTAGGGCGATATTCCGGCTAAAAAACAGAGAGTTACCTGCTGCTTTTTTAACCGCTAAATGTGACGTAAAACGCGGTTTTGAGCTTTCCTACAACAGCTCAAGACGGCGCTAAAAGCTTGTGATATGCTGTGCCACTTGTTTAATTCCAATCACCCCATGATTGGAATCTGGGATACCGCCCAAAACGCTATCAATTTAGCTATTGGTTTAGCTATTTATTAGTTAATGGAATTTTGCGTCTATGAGTGATCTGGCCAAAGAGATCAGCCCCGTCAATATTGAAGACGAACTGAAAAGTTCTTACCTCGATTACGCAATGAGCGTAATTGTAGGCCGTGCACTACCTGATGTACGGGACGGCCTCAAGCCTGTACACCGTCGTGTTTTGTTCGCCATGAACGAACTGAGCAACGACTGGAATAAACCTTTTAAAAAGTCCGCCCGTGTTGTCGGTGACGTGATTGGTAAATATCACCCCCATGGTGATTCCGCCGTTTACGACACCATCGTTCGGATGGCTCAGCCTTTCTCACTTCGTTATATGTTAGTGGATGGGCAGGGCAACTTTGGTTCTGTCGACGGCGATTCTGCCGCAGCCATGCGTTATACCGAAGTTCGAATGGCGCGCATCGCGCACGAATTGCTGGCTGATTTGGACAAAGAAACCGTCAATTACGTGCCTAACTACGACGGCACGGAACAAATCCCTGAAGTCATGCCGACTCGTGTTCCGAATATGCTGGTCAATGGTGCTAGTGGTATTGCGGTTGGTATGGCAACGAATATGCCACCACACAACCTCACGGAAGTGATCAATGGTTGTTTAGCGCTTATTGCTAATGAAGACATTAGCTTTGAAGAGCTGATTGAGCATATTCCTGGCCCCGACTTCCCAACAGCCGGCATTATCAGTGGCCGCAAGGGCATTATTGATGCCTATCGCACCGGTCGCGGCAAAATCTATGTTCGTGCTCGTGCCGAGATTGAAACGGCTGACAATGGTCGTGAAACCATCATTGTTCATGAACTGCCATACCAAGTTAACAAAGCTCGTTTGATTGAAAAAATCGCCGAGTTGGTCAAAGACAAGAAGATCGAAGGCATTAGTGGTCTGCGCGATGAGTCGGATAAAGACGGCATGCGCATGGTCATTGAAGTACGCCGTGGTGAAGTGGGCGAAGTTGTATTGAACAACTTGTACGCTCAAACTCAAATGCAAACCGTATTTGGCATTAACATGGTCGCACTGGATAAAAACCAGCCGCGCCTGTTCAATCTCAAAGGTATCTTGGAAGCATTTGTTCAGCACCGCCGTGAAGTGGTAACTCGCCGAACTGTGTTTGAATTGCGCAAAGCGCGCGACCGGACTCACATCCTTGAAGGCTTGGCCATTGCGCTGGCCAACATTGATCCTGTCATTGAATTGATTCGTCACTCTTCTACGCCAGCCGAAGCAAAAGCTCAACTGGTGGATCGTGGTTGGGCGCTGGGTAATGTTGCGGCCATGCTGCAAAGTGCCGGTCAAGATGCCTCTCGCCCAGAGTGGTTGGAGCCTGAGTTTGGTATCCGCGAGAACGGCGAATACTTCTTAACCGAAGCCCAAGCGCAAGCCATTCTTGATTTACGTTTGAACAAACTGACAGGCCTTGAGCACGAAAAAATTCTTGATGAATATCGTGAATTGCTCGAGCTAATCGCAGAGTTGTTGCACATTTTGGCAAGCTCAGCCCGCTTGATGGAAGTGATCGTTGAAGAACTGGAAGCTATTCGCGATCAGTTTGGCGATGAGCGTCGCACAGAAATTACTGCCGCTAGTCATGACATCAACATTGAAGATTTGATTGCCGAAGAAGACGTTGTCGTCACGCTTTCTCATGAAGGTTATGTGAAGTATCAGCCGCTGGCTGATTACGAAGCGCAACGCCGCGGCGGTAAAGGTAAAGCCGCTACCAAGATGAAAAATGAAGATTTCATCGAACGTCTACTGGTGGCTTCTACCCATGATCAAATTCTGTGCTTCTCAAGTATCGGTAAAGTCTATTGGTTGAAAGTGTTCCAGTTACCACTCGCTAGCCGAACAGCACGTGGTAAGCCAATCGTGAACATTTTGCCGCTTAATGAAGATGAACGAATTACCGCCATCTTGCCGGTTAAAGAGTTCACCGATGACAAGTTTGTCTTGTTTGCTACGGCAACTGGTACCGTAAAGAAAACGCCGTTGAGCGCCTATTCGCGTCCGTTAAGCTCGGGTATTCGCGCCATCAACTTGGTCGAAGGCGATCACCTCATTGGCGTGTCGCTGACTGAAGGCGACAATGACATCATGCTGTTTTCTGACGCGGGTAAAGTTGTTCGCTTTAACGAGAAAGCACGCGACAGTGAAACGGGTGAAGTGAAGATCGATCCGGAAACCGGCGAAGAAATGTTAGCGCTGCGTCCAATGGGGCGAACCGCTACTGGTGTGCGGGGCATCAAGCTCCAACCTGGCCAGCAAGTGGTTTCGTTGATTGTGCCGCATAGCGACGGGCCGATTCTAACGGTTACCGAAAATGGTTACGGCAAGCGCACTGATTTGGCGGAGTACACGGCTAAAAGCCGAGCGACGCAAGGTGTTGTTTCCATCAAAGTGAGTGAGCGCAACGGTAAAGTTGTTGGCGCGGTTCAGGCTGATGAAAATGATGAAATCATGATGATCACCAATGCCGGTACGCTCGTTCGTACTCGCGTTAACGAAGTGTCTTTGGTTGGCCGTAATACGCAAGGTGTTACCCTAATCAAAACTGCTGACGATGAATTGGTGGTTGGCTTGCAGCGTATCGAAGAAGTTGACGAAGACGACATCGAAACGATTGACGGTGAAGAAGCCGTAGCGTCAGATGCAGATGTTACTGTCAGCAGCGACGAGCCAGGCGAATCATCAGCTGAAGGTGAAACTAGCGAAGATTAGAAGCTCAATAAGCGTCAATGCTAGTCGAATCGTCATCTGGCTAGCATCGGCGACTGACGAGCAAGGAGAAACGTCAGCACATGGCTGATATCTATAACTTCTGCGCGGGGCCGGCCATGTTGCCGGCCCCAGTTATGCGTAAGGCCCAACAAGAGCTGTTGGATTGGCAAGGACTGGGCACTTCGGTCATGGAAGTTTCCCACCGCGGTAAACATTTCATTGAAATGGCCGACAAGTCCGAGCGCGATCTACGTACGCTGCTTAACATCCCCTCAAATTACAAAGTCCTGTTCATGCATGGTGGTGGCCGCGGTCAATTTGCTGCCGTACCACTCAATATGACGAAACCGGGCGACCAAGCCGCTTTTGTTGATACTGGCGTGTGGTCTAAAAAAGCTGTTGAAGAAGCCAGCCGCTTTATTCAAACCGATGTGGTGGCGAGCAGCTATCAAGATGAACAAGGCTTGTGGCATGTGCCTCAGCAATCGGTTGTTGAGGTTGCTGACCAGGCTAAGTATTTGCACTTTTGCCCCAATGAAACCATTGAAGGGTTAGAGTTCAATCACTGCCCGCAGGCTAGCAATGGCGCCCCTGTTATTGCAGATATGTCGTCAACCATTTTGTCCCGCCCCATCAATGTGAGTGACTACGGCATTATTTATGCCGGCGCACAAAAAAACATTGGGCCGTCAGGCTTGGCCGTGGCCATTGTTCGCGACGACTTAGTAGGCTATGCACGCAAAGAAACGCCTGCGATCTTGAATTACCAACTGACCGACGAATTCGATTCCATGTACAACACGCCGCCAACTTACTCATGGTATTTGGCGGCATTGGTGTTTGAATGGTTGCTCGAGCAAGGCGGCGTGGCGGCCATGGCACAGCGTAATGAAGCCAAAGCCAACATCTTGTATGACTACATCGACCAAAGCGATTTTTATCGCTCGCAAGTCGCCAAAGATAGCCGTAGCTGGATGAATGTGCCGTTTCAGTTAGCTTCCGACGCACTTAATGCCGATTTTCTTGTCCAATCTGAGGCGGCTGGTCTGCGCGCCTTAAAAGGGCACCGTATCGTCGGTGGTATGCGCGCCAGCATTTACAATGCAATGCCCGAACAAGGCGTTATCGCCTTAGTTGATTTCATGAAAGAGTTCGAACGAACTCACGGGTAATTTTATTTTCGACTCGTTTGGGAGTTTTTATGAATTGTGATTTTTTGGCGTTGGCCAACACGGGTGTGCAAAGCCTGCAACCTTATCAGGCGGGAAAGCCAACCTCTGAATTGGAACGTGAATTAGGGCTGAGCAATATCGTCAAGCTCGCCAGTAACGAAAATCCGCTGGGGATCAGCAATCGCGTGAAGCAATTGCTCGTTGATGAGCTGGATGAGTTGTCGCGTTACCCGGATTCTAACGGCTTCTATTTAAAAACCGCGTTGGCGCAAAAGCTAACAGCCAAAGCTGAACAAATTACCTTAGGTAATGGCTCTAATGATGTTTTGGAGTTGATTGCGCGTGCTTATGTTAACCCTGAGCATGAAGTGCTGTTCTCCGAACATGCGTTTGTGGTGTACCCATTGGTAACTAAAGCCATTGGCGCCAAGGCAGTACAAGTTCCTGCAAAAAATTACGGCCACGATTTAGACGCCATGGCCGCGGCCATTACCGATCGCACGCGACTCATTTTTATCGCTAACCCAAACAACCCGACCGGTACATTTTTGACCTCGACCGAGATTAAGCATTTTCTCGACAAGGTGCCAAACAACGTGTTGGTAGTGCTTGATGAAGCATATTACGAATACGTGATCAAAGCTGAACGTGCGCCATCGGTGGCTTGGTTAACTCATTATCCAAATTTAATCGTGACTCGCACCTTCTCAAAAGCCTATGGCTTGGCAGGCTTACGCGTCGGTTATGCGGTGTCGAGCCCACAAGTTGCCGATGTATTAAATCGTGTACGGCAGCCTTTTAACTGCAACTCGCTGTCATTGGCGGCAGCGGAAACTGTGCTTGATGACGATGACTACCTAACGGCGTCAGTTGAAATTAACCGCGTTGGTATGTTGCAGCTTACCGAGCGTTTTGATGAGCTGGGTTTATCTTACATTCCATCAAAAGCGAATTTTGTAACGGTGGATGTTGGACGCGACGGCGCTGAAGTGTATCAGGCACTGTTGCAAGAAGGCGTTATCGTACGGCCAATTGGCGGTTATGGTTTGCCAAATCACTTGCGAGTGAGTGTTGGTTTAGAAAACGAAAACCAACGCTTCCTTGAGGCGCTTTGCAAAGTGCTTGCTTTGCAGTAAGCTCTCAGCCCAATTTTATTTGTCGATGGGTCGAACGATGTTCGGCCCATGTTCTGTTCTCCACATAATTAGGAGCCATTCGACTCCATGGATTCTCTGACCCTACAACCCATAGCTCGGGTTAACGGCACCGTTAACTTACCTGGCTCTAAAAGTGTTTCTAATCGTGCGTTGCTGCTTGCCGCTTTAGCTCACGGCGAAACTCACCTGACCAACTTGCTTGATAGTGACGATATCCGTCACATGCTAAACGCATTGCAACAACTAGGCGTCAATTATCGTCTTTCTGACTGTAAAACTGAGTGTTGGATAGAAGGCAATGGTGGCCCGCTGACGACTTCAACGCCACTCGATTTATTTTTGGGTAACGCCGGTACCGCCATGCGCCCTTTGTGTGCAGCTTTAACCCTTGGCGCCGGTGAAATCGTGTTGGGCGGCGAGCCGCGCATGGAAGAACGACCAATTTTACATTTGGTTGATGCTTTGCAGGCCCTCGGTGCCGACGTCACTTATCTTAAAAATGAAGGCTATCCGCCGGTTAAAATTGTCGGCTCAGGCCTTAACGGCGGCTCTGTACAAATTGACGGCTCTATTTCTAGCCAATTTCTCACTGCATTGCTGATGGCTGCACCGCTGGCGAAAGATGATTTAGTCATTGAGATCAAAGGTGAACTGGTCTCGAAGCCTTATATCGATATCACCTTGCATTTGATGGCTCAGTTCGGTGTTGAAGTCAGCCATGACAATTACCAATCGTTTACCGTGCAAGCGGGACAGCAGTATCAATCACCAGGTGACTTACTGGTTGAAGGCGATGCGTCATCCGCGTCTTATTTTCTTGCGGCTGCAGCTATCAAAGGCGGCGAAATCAAAGTGACCGGTATTGGCAAAAATAGCATTCAGGGCGATATCCAATTTGCCGATGCAATTGCTGCGATGGGCGGAGAGATTGAATGGGGCGATGATTACATCATTGCTCGCCGAGGTGACTTAAAAGCTGTCGACATGGACTTTAACCACATTCCTGATGCTGCCATGACAATTGCCACAGCCGCGCTATTTGCCAAGGGTGTGACGCGTATTAACAACGTTTATAACTGGCGAGTGAAAGAAACCGATCGTTTAGCGGCTATGGCTACTGAGCTGCGAAAAGTCGGTGCCGAAGTGGAAGAGGGCGAAGATTACATTCAAATCACACCGCCTGCAGTACTTAAACATGCCGCCATTGATACCTACAACGATCATCGCATGGCCATGTGCTTTTCCTTAGTCGCACTGTCCGATACGCCTGTCACCATTAATGATCCGGGCTGTACGTCAAAAACCTTTCCGGACTATTTTGATCGTTTAGCCGGTTTATCGTGTTAGCAATAATCCCGAATAAATTGATGTAAATCAGGCAGTCTAAGGACTGCCTTTTTTTGATTCCTAAAATTCATCATTCTGACATTGTAAGCATCTGGTAAGGCTCTATAATGTGCCGCCGTAACGCGCTTCATTGCGGCGTCATCGCTAACTCACAAAGGAATTATTCATGGCTGAGCAATCTTTATCCGCACCTATGATTGCAATTGATGGTCCGAGTGGATCAGGTAAAGGGACTTTAGCCAAGCGACTTGCTAAACGATTTGGTTGGCAGCTATTAGATAGTGGCGCTATCTATCGAGTGCTAGCACTGGCTGCAATTCACCACAACATCGCATTGGATGATGAGGAAGCCCTAGCGGCCTTAGCGACCAATCTAGATGTCGTGTTTGAGACGCGAGAAGATTCTGAAGTGGTTAGCGTCATTTTAGAAGGCGAAGATGTCAGCGGCACGCTTCGCACAGAAGAGACGGGTGCTGCGGCATCAAAAGTTGCGCCGTTTCCTAAAGTTCGGGCCGCTCTATTGCAGCGCCAGCGTGCTTTTCGTACCGCGCAAGGCCTGATTGCCGACGGCCGAGATATGGGGACGGTGGTGTTTCCCGACGCCCCTGTCAAAATTTTCCTGACCGCCAGCGCTGAAGAGCGCGCCAGACGTAGGGTGAGTCAGTTGCAAAGTGCCGGTCAGAGTGCTAACATCGCGCAAATTTTAGCCGACATCCAAGCCCGTGATGACCGGGATATGAATCGAAGTGTTGCCCCATTGCGCCCTGCAGTTGATGCGCTGGAGCTTGATTCTACCGAGTTCTCATTGGATGACGTTGAAGCGCAGGTTGTGGCTTACGCGCAATCTAAGCTGGTTAACACCAGCAGCTAAAGCATATTTATTTTACCTTTCTAGTTGGTGTATTGAGCTAGGAAGGGTACGAACATTGTGTAGGGCAACGTTCCTACGAATGGGTACTGTTTGTAAGGA
Source organism: Neiella holothuriorum (assembly GCF_019457915.1). Lineage (GTDB taxonomy): Bacteria > Pseudomonadota > Gammaproteobacteria > Enterobacterales > Neiellaceae > Neiella > Neiella holothuriorum. Next base: position 13,190 of record NZ_JAHZSS010000022.1, on the reverse strand, counting down.
TGCAGACGGTAATTTTGAAGCAGCCCCAACTAGCAGGATGCTAGGTGGTACTTTTGTATTTTATAAAGTTAATTAAACATGACTGAATCATTTGCTGATCTCTTTGAAGAAAGCTTAAAAGAACTTGAAACCCGTCCTGGCTCAATTGTTAAGGGCACCATCGTTGCTATCGAAAACGGTGTTGTTCTGGTTGATGCTGGCCTTAAATCTGAATCTGCTATCCCAGCAGAGCAATTCAAAAACGCCGAAGGCGAACTTGAAGTAGCTCTGGGCGACTCTGTAGACGTAGCTCTGGACGCAGTTGAAGATGGTTTCGGTGAAACTCAGCTATCTCGCGAGAAAGCCAAACGTCACGAAGCTTGGATCGTTCTTGAGAAAGCTTACGAAGACGCAGAAACTGTTACTGGTGTTATCAACGGTAAAGTTAAAGGCGGTTTCACTGTTGATGTAGGTAACATCCGTGCATTCTTGCCTGGTTCTTTGGTTGACGTACGTCCAGTACGCGACACATTGCACCTTGAAGGCAAAGAGCTGGAATTCAAAGTGATCAAGCTCGACAAGCGTCGTAACAACGTAGTTGTTTCTCGTCGCGCAGTAATCGAGTCTGAAACTAGCCAAGAACGTGAGTCTCTGCTTGAGAACTTGCAGGAAGGTCAAGAAGTTAAAGGTATCGTTAAGAACCTAACCGAATACGGTGCTTTCGTAGACCTGGGTGGCGTTGACGGCCTGCTGCACATCACTGACATGGCTTGGAAGCGCGTTAAGCACCCAAGCGAAATCGTAAATGTTGGTGACGAAATCAATGTTAAAGTTCTGAAATTCGATCGTGAGCGTACTCGCGTATCTCTAGGCCTGAAACAATTGGGTGAAGATCCATGGGTAGCAATTGCTAACCGTTACCCACAAGACACTCGCCTGACTGGTCGCGTTACTAACCTAACTGATTACGGTTGCTTCGTTGAAATCGAAGAAGGCGTTGAAGGTCTGGTACACGTTTCAGAAATGGATTGGACTAACAAAAACGTACACCCTGCGAAAATCGTACAATTGGGTGACAGCGTTGAAGTTATGGTTCTTGAAATCGACGAAGAGCGTCGCCGTATTTCTCTGGGTCTTAAGCAATGTAAAATTAACCCATGGGATGAGTTCGCTACTAAATTCAACAAAGGCGATCAGGTTAGCGGTAAGATCAAATCTATCACTGACTTCGGTATCTTCATCGGCTTGGACGGCGGCATTGACGGCCTAGTTCACTTGTCTGACATTTCTTGGAACGCAGCTGGCGAAGAAGCCGTTCGCGAATACAAGAAAGGCGACGAAGTTAACGCGGTTGTATTGCAAGTTGACCCAGAGCGCGAGCGCATCAGCTTGGGCGTGAAGCAACTAGCCGAAGATCCATTTAATAAATACCTGAACGATAACAAAAAAGGTGCTATCGTTAATGGTACTGTTGCTGCAGTTGACGCCAAAGGCGCAACAATTGCTTTGGCCGACAGTGTAGAAGGTTACCTGCGCGTAGCTGATATCTCTCGTGACCGAATCGAAGATGCCTCTTTGGTGTTGAACGAAGGTGACGCGGTTGAAGCGAAGCTGATGGGTGTTGATCGTAAGAACCGCCAAATCAATCTGTCTATCCGTGCTAAGGATGAAGCAGAAGAGAAAGCGGCTCTCGATAAAGTCAATAGCGATAGCGCAGCTAGCGATGCTGGTTTCTCTAACGCCATGGCTGAAGCCTTCAAAAACGCTAAAGGCTAATGCGTCGGGGGAGGCAACTCCCCCTAGCAGCAACAATTACTTGGCAATTACAGGACGGTGACGTTAGGTATGACTAAATCTGAACTGATTGAACGTCTGGCCAGCAAGCAGTTGCAGCTGTCAGCTAAAGAAGTCGAAAACGCAATCAAAGAGCTCATTGAGCAAATGGCAACGACCTTAGAATCTGGTGATCGCATTGAGATCCGAGGTTTTGGTAGTTTTTCGTTGCATTATCGAGCACCTCGTGTCGGACGTAACCCGAAGACAGGGGACTCGGTTGAACTGGAAGGCAAATATGTGCCTCATTTCAAACCGGGTAAAGAGCTTCGCGAGCGAGTTAATAACGTTTAGTTAGTGGCTTCTAGCACTGAAATCAATCGAAGACGGCATGCCTAATAGGCGTGCCGTTTTTTTTTTGCAATAATCAAGGTCATCCGTTGGATTAACAAAGCCGTTACTTATCTATGAAACTGTTTCTGACCATCGTCGTTATCGTATTGCTTGTGGTACTAGGCTTAGCTTTTGGTGCTCAGAATGATACACAGGTAACCGTCAACTATCTGATTGCGCAAGGGACTATCTCTTTGCCCGCATTGGTTGCTGCTGTGCTGTTGATTGGCTTTGTTCTCGGCTGGGCAACCACAGCGCTGAGCTATTTTTCTCAACGTTTTAAGTACGGCCAATTACTCCGAAAAACTCGTAAACTTCAGCGCAAAATTGATGCGGCTGATTAATTCTTATGCTTGAGCTACTGTTCCTCTTGTTGCCTGTTGCTGCTGCCTATGGCTGGTACATGGGGCGCCGTAGCGCCGCGCAACAGCAAAAAGATCAACAGCAGCAACTATCAGAGAAATATGTATCAGGCCTGAATTACCTACTCTCAGACGAGGCTGACAAAGCTGTCGATTTATTCATCGAAATGATTAAAGTCGACAGCGACACCATTGATACCCATATGGCCCTAGCGAGCTTATTTCGCAAGCGTGGAGAAGTAGAGCGGGCTATAAAACTCCATCAAAACATTCTTGAACGTACCAGCTTAAGTCAGGAGCAGCACCGCTTAGCGGTGTTTGAATTGGCGCGGGACTTTTCTGCTGTTGGCTTGCTTGATCGGGCCGAAGCACTTTATAAAACCATTGCTGGTAAGCGTGACATTGGTGAGAAAGCCACTCGAGAATTAGTATCGATCTATCAAAGTATGCGCGACTGGCCAAGCGCCATTCAATATGCCGAGCGATTGCCCGCAGACTGTGGCATGGGCCAGCAAATTGCTCAGCTTTACTGCCAACTAGGCGAAGAGCTACCAACCGAAAAATCAGACCAAGCCATCAAGCTATTCAAACGTGCGTTACGAACTGATCCGAATTGTGTTCGGGCCAGCATTATGGCCGGTCAATGGTATTTGCAAAGAGAGCAATACCAAACTGCCATCGAGCAACTTCAGCATGTACTGAATCAAGACGTTAATATGGTGTCGGAAGTGATTGTGCCGCTGGAAAATTGCTACCGTCAATTGGGCGAAACAAGCCAATTGCAGCATTTTCTCATGACAGCGGTTGAGCGTGGCGCGGGCGCATCTACGGTGATTTCATTAGCCGAGTTGCTCAAACAACAAGATCTTTCTGAAGATGCAGAGCTGTTAGAGCTCACTCAGCTCAGGCGTTACCCATCACTCAAAGGTTTCTTTCATTACATGGACTACCATTTGGCAAAAGCCATGGATCAAGAAGCGAAAGCTAGTCTTGTCATGTTGCAGCACTTGGTCGGTCAACAGCTTGCAGTGAAGCCCAAGTACCGTTGCCTTTCCTGTGGATTTGCTGGCAACGTCTTGCAATGGCAATGCCCTTCCTGTAAAAGCTGGGGCGAAACCAAGCCGGTGCGTGGGCTAGACGGTGAATAAGGTTTAAAAAAGAATTAGGACGAGCAGATTAAATGACAGATTCAAAAGTAATTGTGGCGTTGGATTACCCTACTCAAGAGCAGGCACTAGCCTTTGTTGACCAAGTAAACCCAGAGAGTTGTCGACTTAAAATTGGCAAGGAAATGTTCACCTTGTTCGGTCCTGATTTTGTTCGCCAATTAGTTACCAAAGGCTTTGATGTCTTTTTGGATATGAAGTTTCATGATATTCCCAACACCGTCGCCAAAGCGGTGGCGGCTTCTGCCGAGTTAGGTGTTTGGATGGTGAATGTACATGCCAGTGGCGGCAAGACCATGATGGAAGCCGCTCGCAAGGCTCTTGAGCCTTATGGAGACAATGCCCCCAAATTGATTGCTGTGACAGTGTTAACCAGCATGAGCGCAGATGATATGCGCGATATAGGCGTTAAGGTCGAGCCATTTGAGCATGTTCGTCGCCTTGCTTCGCTTACGCAAGAAGCTGGACTTGATGGGGTCGTCTGTTCAGCAAGGGAAGCCCGTATGTTGCGCAGCCGGCTCGGTGATGACTTTTTGCTAGTCACCCCTGGCATTCGTCCTATTGGTGCTGATGCTGGCGATCAGCAGCGGATCATGACGCCGGAAAAAGCCATCGAGCAAGGCGCCAGTTATTTGGTGATTGGACGACCAATCACCCAAGCAAAACAACCACTTGAAGTGCTTGACCAAATTAATCAGTCACTTGCTTGATGCTTCGAACGAACAATTAACTGCAGTAATATTGCGAGTAGGGCGCCGGCAATGGCGCCCACTAAATGATTTGATGTTGCAACCTGAGCATCAATGAGTTGACTTGTTACCTCACTGCCACCCCAATACCCTTCAGCGATTAGTTTGATCACTAATCCCGTTGCCAGTACGGCCATAAATAATCGAGCCGAGTTAAATTCTCGGATCACCAAGTAGGCCACCACCCCATGCAATGCGCCAGATAATCCAACCAAGCTGGTCAAGCCACTATCACCCATTATAAAACCAAGGCTACTCAACGCGCCTAGGCATAGTGTTACTAAAGGCATGCGCCAAGATCTCAGGGCCGTATCTGATAGCTGCGCGATAATGACATAAGCCATCAAGTTCATGACGAGATGATAGCCGTTAGTATGGGCCAATGGCGCAGAGATCAGTGTCCACCATTGACTGCTCAGAGGTTGGTTCGCGTGTATGGCTAAATAAGGCGCGTTAGACGGCCACCGGAAATGCAGGCCAATGGCTATGATCGGTATGAGGCTGAGCCAGAGGACGTTGGAATGTTTGATGCGCAAGTGACACAGCCTGTAAACGCAAAGAAAGCCAAATGATACCAAGCTATTGCTGGAAAACGATCTTTTTAATAACTATGCCAATTAAAGTCGTAAAAGCTGCACTAAATCAAAAAATATGAAGTTGAACGGCTCTTATACTCAGAATTGTGCGGTATATAACGAAATTAATTTCTATTATCGCATGGTCTTTGTGGGTTGAAGCGTTGGTCGACACCTCGCGCTCCCTTCAATTGGTTAACGGCCGAGTTCAGGTGTTGTGAAAGTGTTTTACGACGCGAGGGACACGCTACATGACCGAGTTGATTCATGTTCAACTATTTAGAATCAGCGACAGCTGTATTATAGTATCGAACTGATTACGATTCTTGTTTACATTTAAGTTGGTGCTCAATGACTTTAGATCGTCTCAAACCAAGCCAAAAAGCAGTCGTCCGCGCGATTGATTGCAAGCAACCATCACGTGGCAAGCTGATGGATTTAGGTGTGATCCCGGGCGCCAGTATTACTTATGTTAGACCTGCGCCCTATGGTGCCGGTTGCCAAATTGAAGTCAAAAGCACTCAGCTGATGCTGCGCGGCGATTTGGCTGCAGCAATTGAGGTACAGCAAGCTTGAACCAAATGACGCGTATTGCCCTGGTTGGTAACCCCAATGCAGGTAAAACTACACTATTTAATGGACTAACCGGTTTAAAGCAACGCGTTGGTAATTTCCCCGGCATTACGGTTGAGAAAAAACAAGGTAAGCTAAGTTATAACGAGTATGTCGCTGAACTAGTTGATTTGCCCGGTGTTTATTCTCTGATCCCACAGCAACAAAGCTCCGATGATGAACGCGTCACCCTGGATTACCTGATCCACGAAACGCCCGATGTCGTGCTCAATGTGTTAGATGCAACCTGTCTCGAGCGTCATCTCTATTTAACCACCCAACTTGCTGAATTAGGTCGCCCTATGGTGGTGATCCTGACGCGAGCTGATGTGGCCCGCAAGCAGGGCATCGTCATCAATCACAATGGGTTAGAAGCGAAGCTTGGTGTGCCTGTATTAGAAATTGATGGTACCCAACCGCAAAGTTATCTCGAGCAGCTGGTTGCATTATTGGCAAAGCCCCAGCTTGCCAAACTAATCCCGAATTACGATGAGCATGTTGAAAGCTGGCTAGCAGAGCAAGCTGTGGAGTCTCGTTTAACCGCTTTGGTTAACTTGATTGATCGTCATTACCGTGGCGAACAACCGGTTGCCGGTGATATCGAGTTAGACATTGCCAGCAAGCGCTACCAGCTGTGTAACCAAGTGGCTCGCAGTGTGGTGACCGATCCAACCATCGCAGCAGAGCAGTTCAGTCACAAACTTGATCGCTGGGTACTAAATCCTTGGTTAGCGCTGCCTGTATTTTTAGGCGTGATGTATTTGATGTTTATGTTCACCATTCACGTTGGTGGCGCATTTATTGATTTCTTTGACATTGCAGTTGGCGCAATTGCTGTCGATGGTACCGCATCAGTGCTTGAGTCTATTGGCGCTCCGGCGATTGTTATCGCATTACTGGCCGATGGTGTTGGTGCCGGTATTCAGACCGTCAGTACTTTTATTCCGATTATTGGCTGTTTGTACTTGTTCTTAACCGTGCTCGAGCAATCGGGCTATTTAGCGCGTGCCGCGGTGGTGGTCGATCGTTTAATGAATCGACTTGGCCTGCCGGGGCAGGCTTTTGTTCCTATGATCATGGGCTTTGGTTGCTCTGTGCCTGCGGTAATGGCAACCCGCACCTTGGAGCAAAGCTCTGAGCGAGTGATCACCAGTGCCATGTCGCATTTCATGTCATGTGGCGCACGTTTACCTGTTTATGCACTATTTGCCGCCGCTTTCTTTCCTAGCACCGGCCAGAACATGGTGTTTCTGTTGTACCTCCTCGGTATCTTAATGGCGATCCTCACTGGGTTGGCGCTGCGTCACTCATTGCTGCCGGGAGAGAGTTCTAGCGTAGTGCTTGAGCTACCAAATTATGAACGGCCACATTTAAAGCCAGTACTGCTTAAAACCTGGCAAAAGCTGAAAGGCTTTGTGGTTGGTGCCGGTAAGATTATTGTCATCATGGTTACCTGTATCGGGCTGCTCAACTCGTTGGGAACAGACGGTACGCTCGGCAATCAAGATACGAATAAATCGCTGCTCTCTAAAGTCAGCCAAACCATCACGCCACTGTTTTACCCAATGGGTATTGAAGACGATAACTGGCAAGCAACCGTTGGTATTTTTACCGGCGTGTTTGCAAAAGAAGTTGTGGTCGGCACGCTCAATAACTTGTATCAAGCCGAAGCCGGTGATGAAGAAGCCGCTACCTTGATGGAGTCTTTGGAAGAAGCGGTTGGCTCGGTGACTGGCAACTTAGTTGCGATTAGCGGCGCCTTGCTCGATCCTCTCGGTATTGATATTGGCCATGTCGAAGACATCGAATTAGCGGCCGAAGAACAAGAGGTTAGCAAGTCTACCTATACCGCAATGCAAGAACGTTTCAATGGTGCGATTGGCGCCTTCGCTTATTTACTGTTTGTGCTGATGTATATTCCGTGTGCCAGCGCTACCGGTACTATTGCACGCGAAATTGGCCTGAAGTGGGCGGTGTTTATCGGTGTTTGGAGTACGTTGTTGGCGTATTGTAGCGCTACAGCCTTCTATCAGGGCGCTTATTGGATCCTTGATGGCTCCGGCTCTGTTTTGTTGTGTGTGTTCGCCTTAGTGGTACCTGCGCTGAGTTTCTTGTTGATGCGGACAAGCGCGATTAAAGCTTGGTTTGGTCAACAGAAGGTGTTGGCTCATGCTGCATGATCTTGTTGCTTTGCTGCAAGACAAAGGGCCGCTTAGCCAAGCCATGATCGCGCGCGAGCTGAAAGCCAGTGAGCCTGCGGTTGCTGATATGCTGAATTTGCTGGTTAAACGCGGGCGAATAAAGCGATTATCAGCAGATGCATGTGATGGTGGTTGCTGCAGCAGTGCTGGGGTGGAAATGTTTCAATGGCAAGGCGAACAAGCCTTGCCATTGGTCAGTAAATTAGACTAGCAAACTAGATTAGTTTGCTGGTTATGCTTCGTAGCTAAGTGGATCGGTGGCCTTATTTTCGGTAAAGGCCTCTAATCGCTCGACACAGGCGCCACACTTACCACAGGCCTTTTCGCGGCCGTTATAGCAAGTCCAAGTCTCTGAGTAATCTAACCCCATGCTTAAACCGTCCGTTAAGATTTCGATCTTAGAGTTATTTAAGTAAGGGGTAACAATAGCCACCGGCTCATAATTGGCCAGCAGCGATACTTCATTCATCTTGTGGACGAACTCAGGACGACAATCTGGGTAAATGGCATGATCGCCACTGTGGGCACCGTAATATACCGCCTCTGCCTTCATCGATACGGCGTAAGCTATAGCCAGCGATAACAGCACCATGTTGCGATTTGGCACCACTGTCGACATCATGCTTTGTTCTTCATAATGGCCTTCAGGGATCTCAATATCATCGGTCAGCGAACTGCCGGCGAGCAATGCATTGATTGCACGAATATCGATGACTTGGTGAGGCACATTAAGACGTTTGCAGACCGCGCTGGCAACGTCAATTTCTTTTACATGCCGTTGACCGTAATTAAAGGTCAGCGCATGGACTTCTTTGCCATCTTTGATGGCACGGTTCAATACGGTGTATGAGTCCATCCCACCGGAATAAATCACAACGACTTTGTTACTCATATTCTTGCCTGAGCTGCTAGGATCCTGTACAAGACGCGCATTCTACATAAAAGCGGAGCCAACGGCAGCATGAAGTATCCCGTCAACGAAGTTTTTCAGACCATTCAAGGCGAAGGTGTGCATGCTGGTGTGCCTGCAATCTTTGTTCGCCTACAAGGTTGCCCGGTTGGATGCGCCTGGTGCGATACCAAGCACACGTGGGATGTCGAACCTGACGATGAAGTGGCTCATGATGTCATTTTCACTAAAAAGCTCGATTCGCCGCAGTTTAGTCGGCTTGATGCCGAACAGCTCATAAGCTTATTCAACGAGCAACAGTATGCTGCTCGTCATGTGGTGATCACCGGCGGTGAGCCTTGCATGTATGATTTGACCGCGCTCACCACGCAACTGATCGAGCAGGGCTATTCGGTACAAATCGAAACCAGTGGTACCTTTGCTGTGCAAGTGGCAGAGCAAAGCTGGGTGACCGTTTCGCCTAAAATCGCTATGAAAGGCGGTATGCCGGTGTTAGCAGAAGCAATGCATCGCGCAGACGAAATCAAGCACCCAGTCGCTCGTCAGCAAGATGTAGATAATCTTGACGAACTGCTGGCACAAGTGGAGCTTTCTGACTCAGACGTTTTTATTTGTTTGCAGCCGATCAGCCAAAAAGCCAGAGCGACGCGCTTGTGCATGGATACGTGCATCGCACGAAATTGGCGCTTGTCGGTCCAAACCCATAAATATATCGGCATTGCTTAGCGCAATTATCCTTATAATTAGCGGGAGCACTGACCAGTCTGAATTTACGTGACTTAACCGGCTTGCAGAATATACTGAGTGTCGCACTAGAAACAGGTGATTTATGCCAGTAATCAAACAATTATTTAAACAAAATGAAGAGTGGGCAGCGCGTACTAGCGACGCAGATCCTGAGTTTTTTGATAACTTGTCTGAGCAACAGAGCCCAGAGTACCTGTGGATTGGTTGCTCTGACTCGCGCGTACCGGCGAACCAAATTGTCGGCTTGCTGCCAGGCGAAGTGTTTGTTCACCGCAATATTGCTAATGTGGTTGTGCACACTGATCTGAACTGTCTGTCGGTGATTCAATATGCCGTTGAAGTGTTGAAGGTGAAGCACATCATGGTGGTTGGACATTATGGTTGTGGCGGCGTGAAGGCTGCAATGGGCAATGAGTCATTCGGCTTAATTGACAATTGGCTGCGCCACATTAAAGACGTGTACCGCGCGCACAAGGCTCGAATTGAAGCTATTGAAGACACGGATAAGCGCTTCAATCTAATGTGTGAACTAAACGTGCGTGAGCAAGTAGCCAATGTTTGCCATACCACCATTGTGCAAAATGCCTGGCGCTCAGGCCAAGAGCTATCGGTTCATGGCTGGATTTATGGCCTTGATAATGGCCTGATTCGCGATATGAAAGTGACTGTTTCTGGCGTTGACGACATCAGCCGCATCTATTCGATGGACGGCGCAGAGTAACGCGCTCACAGCTCCGATTGGTGTGGCCTAGCGTGCCAACCAATCGGGTACTACTTGCTCAAGCCAATGCTCCGGCTTGAGCAAACTTCCTTGAATAAACCCCACATGACCGCCGTGACGGGTCAAAACATAATCAACATGATTCGATAATTCCGCCGCAGTAGGGATGACTTCGTTGTTCATAAACGGATCGTCTTGAGCGTGCAGAATTAAGGTTGGCCGTTGTATGCCTTTCAAATATTGCTTGCCGCTACATTGCTGATAGTAGTGATCGGCACCATCAAAGCCATGAAGTGGTGCAGTGACAAGATTATCAAAATGCCAAAAGCTACGAACTCGACGAACCTGATTGGGGTGAGGCGGGCGAAAATGCTGCCAGCTTTTGTGCTGATAGGCCGCTATGGTTTTATTCACCAACGAGTTAAGCAAATATCGTTTGTAGATATAGGCAGACCAATGGCTCAGTTGCTTGGCACAAGCGGCTAATTCAAGTGGCGCTGAAATGACAGCAGCACGCTCAACCAAGCTCTTGCTACCGGTAGTTCCTAAATAACGCACCAATACATTACCACCCAAACTGAAGCCAACCGCATGAATGGCTGCTGTGGGATAGTGCTGTTGCAAGAAACTGAGTACACAGCTTAGGTCTGATATTTCACCAGAATGGTAGCTGCGCTCAGTCTGATTGGGCGCTTGACCACAACCGCGAAATTCAAACACCACAGGCACGCGCTCTGGCGACGCTAAATTGGCCACCATGCCTTTGATGTAATCGGACTCTGCTGAGCCTTCAAGGCCATGGAGTAGAAGGACGATAGTCTTTGTTTGTGCCGTGATGTTTGCAGCCCAATGCAACAACAGTTGCTCACCATCGCTGGCGAGCAAGGTTTGTTGTCGATAATTGAGTCTGTTTCGGCGTGCTCTTATCCGTGTCCACAGCGTTTGTAGGTGGCGATTTCGCAGCAGGCGAGGCGGGTTAAATAGCGGCAATTTTGACAAACGGTTCGTTCCAGTTGAGCAAATGGTGGGTTGTTAGCTGCTTGCTGAGTGTCACAGTTTAACGGCAAAAAGCCAATGTTCGCTTTGCGCAATGATTACCAGTTGATAGATTCGACATCAAAGAAAACGTTTTCATTGGTTTTGGATGATAGCTGCTCTGGCACACATTAATCGTAAATGGCTTGCCGCCGCATTCACTGTGCTGTGGTTAATTTGCGTTGCATTGCTGCCTGAACCAATCGTTCTTGTCACCGAGCACATAAAGTTCAGTTTACTTGGCCTGATTGGAGCCGTCTTTGCCAACGCAACTGGGGCCGGTGGCGGGGTGGTATTTATTCCGGCGTTCCATCAATTGGGATTTTCCGGAGCGCAGTCAGTGGCAACAAGTTTCGCTATTCAATGCTTTGGTATGACCGCAGGTGCACTGTCTTGGTGGTTAGGGTATCAACGGCACCAACGCACACATGCCAACTGGCAGAGCTTCGGAAAAATCATTGGTTTATGCATAGTTGGGTCGGTGAGTGGCGCCTTAATTAGCCAATACGCCCATATACGAGCTCCGGCCGCTACCCATTTAGTCTTCAGCGTTTTTTCTATCATCCTTGGCTTAATGACCCTCTACAGCTGTAAGCGGGGGGCTGGGGTGTGGCGAAACCAAATTAATGCCGTCGATTGTTGGATGATTAGTTGGATTGGTTTGGCCGGCGGGATGGTCACCGCTTGGCTGTCCGTTGGCGTTGGGGAATTGTTAGCTGTTTATTTGATATTGCGCGGCTACCACTTAGCGATGTCGATTGCCGCAGCCGTGATCGTTTCGGCCATTACGGTTTGGAGCGCAATACCGTACCACGTACTTGTTAGCCAAGAAATTCAATGGGGTGTCGTATTATTTGCTGGCCCTTGTGCAGTTATTGGCGGGTTGCTTGCTCGTTCGTTAGTGAGTCGCCTGTCGATACGGCTGGTTAAGTTATTGTTTGCAGCTTGGGTATTACTCACCGGGGTGTTTACCTTGGTGTTGTCGGCCTGAATTGATTGGAGCAAGCGGCAGAAGCAGTTCGGTTTGCTATCAATATATTAAACGGACTCCAAACATTAGCTGTTCTACGTGGTCATTAACCCCGCCATAGTTCTTCGTTAAATTACCTTTTGGTTACACAGAATATTTTCCTGTATCGGCCTTGCAGGGGATTTTTAGTTGTTGCGCGTTTACTCTTGATAGCTGCCATATTGGCGCTGTGATCGCTATAATTGCCGGGTTTTCTTCTTGTGGCACGGTGTTATGGCTAAGACAAAGTTCTCCTCTCGAATTGTTAGCGCTGGAATTTATGACGGATTTGATGCATCCAGCAAGCAGCTGCCTAAAATTAAGTCCTTCACCCGCCATGTATTGGCTGAGCTTGACGTCGAGTTTGGCCTAATCGTCAATATCAGCAAAGCGAAAGGACACCGCATCGTGTGGCGCATTGAACATCCCAACCTAGTTAATGACGAAGGTGACGTAATGCCACCATTCGAAGGTGAGGAGTTTATTAGTGACAATGACTGGCACTTTTATCTTGGCGATTGTATTTGGGCGCCGATCGATGACAAAGGCGGGAACTGGCGTATGACCATTGAATTGAATGGTGCGCTGATTGTGGATGAAACCTTTGATGTTGAAGTAGATGAATACAAGGTGCTTAACGATGATAGTTTCTGGCAGGGAAGGCGTCGTAAGTCGTAGCTTATGTAGATGAAAACTTGTCAGTAATTTTTACATTAGCGTTCGCTAAATTTTAAATTGGGCTGATTTCTCGCACTTGCCGGAAAAATAACCATTTTAAATGAGTGGCTTAGTTAAATTGGAACAGTATGTGCTCAACCTTTGACGCTATTGCAACTAGCGTTTTGGATCGTTCCCAAGGACGGGTTCATCCTCTTTAACGCGTGTGCCGTCCTAAAATAAGTTGACGGTTTTTATTAAGCCAGCGTTCCTTCAACGCTGGCTTTTTTGTGCACTTGTT
>NZ_JAHZSS010000021.1 GCF_019457915.1 Neiella holothuriorum | reverse complement strand
GAACAAGTGCACAAAAAAGCCAGCGTTGAAGGAACGCTGGCTTAATAAAAACCGTCAACTTATTTTAGGACGGCACATTAACAAAGCTCTATAGGTTATTCCCTTGGCTTCATGTAGCCCGCAGCCATCAGACGTTGTTCGGCAAATACCTGTGATGAGGTAAGCGAGTGATTGACGCTGATCTTTCCAGTCAGCGCCCGATTGATTTGATAGCCAACTTCTGTACCCAGGGATGGGAATTCATTGATATCAATATACTGAATGCCTTGATAGGGCGAAGGCGGCAAGGTGCTGTCCTTAGTGCTAGCGTTCATAATGCTGCTCATAACCAACGGTGCAAAAGGGGCGATAGCTTGGTATTGCTTCGAAGCATAAGTTGAATAACGCGTACCCGGTGGAACGGCAACCCAGCCAAATGTGTTGGCTACCAGCTCGATGTATTGTTTTGACGTTGCCCACGTAATTAGCTGTTGTGCTTCTTGCTTTAACTTTGACGAACTTGGGATGGCGAGAGACCAAGCCCAGAGCCATGCATTGCCTTTATCCGTCACTGCCGATGGTGCTTCTGTTACGGCTACTTTGCTCGCGACTTTGGAGCGCGATGGATCATACAAAAGGCCGGCAGCGACCGTTGCATCTATCCAAATGCCGCAATGGCCGGCAGCAAACAATTCTAAGTTTTCGGCATAGCCATTTTGATGAGCGTTGGGTGGGCCATAATTTTGTAGTAACTGGATATAGTGACTGATGGCTTGTTTCCATGGTTTGGAGGTCATCGTAGGCTGCCAATCCATGTTGACCCACTGACCGCCATAAGCGTTTACCATGGTTGATACGAAGGCCATGTTTTCGCCCCAGCCGGCCTTGCCTCGTAAGCACACGCCGTAAACTTGGTTTTCGGGATCATGAATTGCCTGCGCATAACGCAGAATGTCATCATAACTTGGCTTCTCCGCCATTTTCAGCCGAGCCTTTTCAAACAGGTCGGTGCGATAGTAGGTAAAACTAGTTTCTCCGTAAAATGGCAATGCCATGAGAGAGCCCTTGTATGACAAGCTTTCTCTAATTGGGAGAATGAGATCCTCGATATCATAATGGCTCGGTAAATCACCAAAAGGCGTCAACCATCCTTTGGGAGCCCAAGTTGACGCTTCCAAAGAGCCGATGGTCAGCACATCATACTGGCCGGCGCCGATCGCCAGATCACTTAACAGCCGCCGTCTCAGGGTGTTTTCTTCCAATACGTGCCATTCAAGCTTGATGTCGGGATGCTGGTTTTCGAAGTGAGTGGACAAGCGCTGCATCGCCAACATGTCGTCATTTTCAACGGTTGCGATACGAATGACTTTTTTGTCGTTGGGCTGCTCGAACGTATATAAACCGTGGCTATACAGGATCTGTTGCAACTGACCGGACTCACGCACTTTGGTAAGGCCTTCATTAAATTGGAAGGCCAAGTATTCGGCGTTGTACTGGTGGCGATTAAATGCAACATGGAAATCCAATGGCGCCATGCCCGCATCATCGAAATCAAACTTGCCGATAAGTTCGGGGATACTATCGACCATTAAGTCGGCAGCGGTAAATTTGTCGATGAACACAAAATCGAGGCGGCCTAACGCTAACATTTCCAACAGCGTTTGATTATCGTCTTTGATAACTATTCGCGCTTGTGGAAATCGTTGCGGTGCAAGGCGAGACAAGCTACCGCGAATCACGCCAATGGTTTGCCCTTGTCCTTCAGAGTTTATAGGAGAGGATTGTTGAGTGCGTTTTAATAACCCAGGTTGAAAGCCTGGCATCGGATCCGAGTAGATAAAATCTTTGGCGAGCTGGGCGTCATAAATGACAGGAAACATGGCATGAGTAATGCCCCTATATGCCAAGCTTTGGGCACGCTTTGGCGCATGTATTTGAACTTCGGCTGCGCCGAGCGAGCTTTGTCCAATGGATGCTTTGACAATCTCAGTAATTGCACCTTGCTGATGAAGGTGAATGCCTACGTAAGGGCTTAATTCATACGTTGAGAGATTGATTGTAGGCGCAGCGAAGCAATGGCCAGACAATAAGGCGAGGCCAAGTAAATTTGCGACATGAAAACGGCAGGCCCTTTTACTGCGCAAGCAACTTCGCTTGAACAGATCAACAATTAAGCTCACTACGGTGCGCCCTCTGACTGCGTTTCTAGGTTCTATGATGTTGAGCTGTTTTAGAGCATATATCGGATTGTATGCAATATGTATTTTTACTCGGTTCAAAAATGTAGGAATCGGCGCTAGCCCACGTTTCATGTCGATAGATAAGAGAGGTTGTGGCTCGCAACATAAAGATTGTGAGGAGAGCTGTCTTATTGGGCAAGCACTTTCGAGCGCAGTGCGGATAACCTCAGTTGAGGTTGCCATGAATGTGGCCAACAGGCGTTTCGCTCATGGATTACTCCGCCTCTTATTTGTCTTGCTCATTTGATGGTGCGTCGGTCTCTGTGTCTTGGTGGTCTTGGGGGTGGTAATTCGCTAATCTCATTTTTGCCTGCACGAAACGTTGCGCTGCGAGCAAGGCTTGCTCAACCGTCTTTTCGCCTCGCAGCACTTGAGCAGCTTGCAATCCAACTTGGGTACCAATGGCCGGAAACTCGGCAATGGCCGCAAACTGAATGCCACTGTATGGCGATGGTGGCAGGGTATTGTCAAATGGTGTGGCGTTTTCAATGTACTCAAGAATATCAGGTGAAAATGGCGCCGCAGCGCGGTATTTTTCTGACGCATAGGTTGAATGACGGGTGCCCGGCGGCACAGCGATCCAACCCGACATTTGGGCAACCAACTGGATGTATGCAGGGGAGGTGGCCCAGGCAATAAATTCCAGTGCTTCGGGTTTTAACTTTGATGACGACGGCACAGCCAGTGACCAAGTCCATAGCCAGCTTGAGCCTTTGCTGGTAATCGCTTTAGGAGCGGGGGCCATAGCCACGCTGTTGCTGACGGTTGATGTTGTGGGTGAAAACAAGGTGCCCGCAGCTACCGATGCGTCAATCCAAATGCCGCACTTACCGGCCGCAAACAACTGTAAGTTTTGCTTGTAGCCTTTTTCCTCAGGGATGGGAGGGCCGTAATTAACCAGCAATTCGTGATAGCGACTTAGGGCTTTTTGCCAAGCCTCTGTCGTTAATTGAGGCTGCCACTGCATATCAAACCATTGTCCGCCATAGGCATTGGCCATGGTCGACAACAGAGCAATGTTCTCGCCCCAGCCGGGCTTTCCGCGTAAACATATGCCGTATGTTCCTGCTTGCGGATTATGAATGGCTTTGGCGTATCGTAAAATATCGTCGTAGCTAGGGTGAGATGCCATCGATAACCCTGCAGTGGCGAATAAGTCAGTGCGGTAGTAGGTAACACTGGTTTCGCCATAAAACGGCAAAGCGGTCATATGGCCGTCAAAGGTTAGGCTGTCACGAATCGATGTAATGATATCGTTCTCTAGGTAATCATCGGGCAAGTTAGCGATAGGGGTAAGCCATCCGCGCTTGGCCCAAGTAGCCGCCTCATAGGCGCCTATGGTCATCACATCGTATTGACCTTTGCCGATGGCCAGCTCACTAAGTAATCGACGCCGTAAAATATTCTCATCCAACACGTGCCACTCAAATTGGATGTTTGGATGCTCAAATTGGTAAAGGTTGGCCAATTTTTGCATGGTCAACATTTCATTGTTGGCGACGGTGGCGACACGCAAAACTTGCTTGCCTTTGCTTGCCGTAAACAATGACAAGCCATGTTGATAGTAGATTTTCTGCATGTCGCCGGAGGCGATCAGTTGATTCAAATTCCGATTAAACTGCGCCGCTAGATTTTCAGCATTGGCGAACGAACGGCTAAACGCTAAGTGAAAATCAACGCTTAAGGTTGTCGACTCAACAAATTCGAGCTGACCGATCATTTCTGGGTATTGATCGACCATTAAATCCGCAGCGGTGAATTTGTTGATAAGGATAAAGTCGAGCCGATCAGCCATCAGCATTTTTAACAGAATTTGGTTGTTAGCTTTTTCATGAAATGTCGCACCAGTAAAGCGTTTGGAGATAACTGGTGGTATGGCGCCCCGCACGATGCCGATGGATTTGCCCACTAACGTGAGTGACGAATGTGGTTGCCCGGTTTTTTTGCGCAACAGACCAACTTTAATGCCGGGAATCGCATCGCTATATACCAATTTGCTGCTGAGTTCTGCATCGTAAACCGCCGGAAAAACCGCATCTACCAGCCCCTGAATCGCTAACTCCTTCGCGCGAGCGGCTTTATAGAAGGAAATGTCAGCGCTATATGGGGTCTGCTGCAATGCCGCTGAGACAATTTCGCTGGTTGCCCCCAGTTGCTCTAACTGGCTGCCCACATAGGGATGAAGTTCATAGGTTGCGACTTTCAACGCGGTCTTTGCCTGAACATGTCCGAGCGTGGCAAGTGATAAGAGAAATAGCGACAAGGCTAATAGTTGCAGCCGTTTGCTCATTGCCCACCCAACTGAACGAATTGTTGCATTGCAAACCTCTCGGTAAGAACTTTTGGTTGCCGCTAGCGAATGGACAACGCTTGGTGGCACAGGTCATTGTGATTCAGTGCAAGAGCGATAACAGAAATCGACCATGTTAATGAGCGACCTCGCGGAGACTTTTAGTTTAGTACAGGTTCAAAGGGCGGCGGTAAGTCTATGAAAAGTGTGATGTCGCGTGATCGAATTAGCAGAGTGCTGAGTCAATGAGGTTTGACGCCATGGCATTCATTAGCGCGCAGTAAGCCAGTCTCCAAGTGGTGACGTTTAGGCGGTGGTGGATAACAAAAAGCCCCGCAAGCGGGGCTTTTCCTACAGCTCTAGTTCTGAGACAGCGAAGTCGTCGCCCCAGTCTAGTTCCTGTAGTTCTTTCTTTAAGCGGTATTTTTCTTTGAGAGATTCAATTTCGCGCCATTTGCGTTTATTGCGAGTTGCGCGGCCCGGTTTATCATAGGAGTGTTCGGAGTAACCAAATTCCAATCGTTCCATTGTGCATTCCCCAAAAAAATGCTCAAACATCGTGGTGATGTCATTAAAAAATGACACTGTTTTGATATCACAGCAGGATGAAAAGTAAACGACAAATGTTGCATTTATGTGACGCTGCTCATTCGCAATGAAATGGGGTGAGATCAAAGACTAATTTCAGTAATATGCGAACCTCTCTGCTATCTTTTCCCGGCAAGCCAGCAAGGGCGCTACGCTTGCATGAGGTGAAGTCAAACCAACAAGTTGTACACTGTCACCTTAATACTTCTAACAAATTTGCCAATGTCACCAAAGGATTGGCAAGGTAAACGTGTGCATCGCTAGCTCGAGCTCGAATTAGAGGAGAACCCATGCTCAAATCAATTAATCCGTCACAAACACAAGCCTGGTCTGAACTTGGCGAACACGCTGGTGCAATGAAAGAAACCAGTATCAAAGCCCTGTTCGGCGAAGACAACGAGCGTTTCAACAAATATTCGCTTCAATTCGAAGACATTCTGTTTGATTACTCAAAAAACCTTATCACAGACGAAACCCTGACTAAGTTGTTTGCCCTCGCTGAACAAACTGAGTTGAAACAAGCCATTGCCGCTATGTTTGGGGGCGAAAAAATTAACGCCACCGAAAATCGCGCGGTTCTGCACACGGCATTGCGTAATCGTAGCAATACGGAAGTCGTTGTGGATGGCGAAAATGTGATGCCATTGGTTAATGCCGAATTGGCTAAAATGAAAGCCTTCTGTGAAAAAGTTCATAGTGGTAGCTGGACCGGCTATACCGGCAAAGCCATTACCGATGTTGTGAATATTGGTATTGGTGGCTCAGATTTAGGGCCAGTGATGGTGACCGAGTCACTCAAGCCATACTGGAAAAACGTCACCCCTCACTTTGTTTCTAACGTTGATGGCACTCATATTGTTGAGATCCTGAAGAAGGTTGACCCAGAAACAACCTTGTTCCTTATTGCCTCTAAAACATTTACCACGCAAGAAACGATGACCAACGCCCACAGTGCGCGCGATTGGTTCTTAAATGCTGCTGGCGATGAGGCTCACGTTGCCAAACACTTCGCAGCCCTTTCCACCAACAAAGATTCAGTGGTTGCGTTTGGTATCGATGCCGCCAATATGTTCGAATTCTGGGATTGGGTCGGTGGTCGGTACAGCTTGTGGAGTGCGATCGGTTTGTCGATTGCTTTGACCATCGGCTACGACAACTTCGAAGCTATTTTGCAAGGCGCTCATGAAGTTGACCTGCACGTTCAGCAAGCTGACTTCGCTGAAAATATTCCTGTGTTGATGGCGCTGTTAGGCATTTGGTATGGCAACTTCTTTGATGCCGATTCCGAGGCCATTCTGCCGTACGACCAATACATGCATCGTTTTGCTGCTTATTTCCAGCAGGGCAATATGGAAAGCAACGGTAAATACGTTAGCCGTAGCGGTGAAGCCGTTGATTACCAAACTGGCCCAATTATCTGGGGCGAGCCCGGTACCAATGGTCAGCACGCGTTTTATCAGCTGATTCACCAAGGCACGAAACTGATCCCATGTGACTTTTTAGCGCCTGCTGTTAGCCACAACCCTACGGGTGATCACCATCCAAAATTGTTGGCTAATTTCTTTGCACAAACCGAAGCGCTGGCATTTGGTAAAACCAAACAGCAAGTGGAAGCTGAATTTGCCGCAGCGGGTAAATCTGCTGCAGACGTCGCTGAACTAGTGCCGCATAAAGTCTTCGAAGGAAATCGCCCAACTAACTCGATTTTATTCAAGCAAATGACGCCGGCGACGTTAGGCCGCTTGATTGCCTTATATGAACATAAGATTTTCGTTCAAGGCGTTATCTGGAACATCTATAGCTTTGATCAGTGGGGCGTCGAATTGGGCAAACAATTAGCCAGCCAAATTTTGCCTGAGTTAGACGATGATGCAGACGTTAGCAGTCACGACAGCTCTACCAATGGCTTAATTAATACCTATAAAGCTTGGCGTAAGTAAGGCTTAGGTCAGATAAAAGGCCGCTTAAGCGGCCTTTTTTGTTTGTAAACAATGTCATCTTAACAATCGCAATCTAGGATTAGAGTTTTCGTTAGCTCGTTTTAATGTGTAGGAGAACATCCATGCAATCTGCAATTCTGCAGCCGATTCCCCAACATGGCATTTATCTGTGCCTCGACAAATTACCTGAAATCCCTTTAAGCCAAGCAATTCATTGCGTTCAGCAATTGGAATTGTCTGCCGAGCATGTCCTTGGTTTAGGGGCGTCGTTGATCCCTGCTGGTTCGACTGCAGCTATTGATGTTTTCCCTGCCATGGCCGGCCCTGGTGTGACGGTACCTTCGACGCAAACCGATTTATGGATTTGGTTGCGCGGTGAAGAGCCTGGCCCATTGGCGATTGAAGCGCAATTAATGGTGTCAGAACTGAGCGAATGCTTTGATTTGATTCAGCAAACGCAAGCCTTCAAACATGGTTCGGGACGCGATCTGACCGGCTACGAAGATGGCACTGAAAACCCTGAAGGGGATGACGCTGTAGCAGCGGCATTTGCTGCAAATAAAGGCGAAGGACTTGATGGCAGTAGTTGCGTTGCGGTGCAGCAATGGGTGCATGATTTAGCGTCGTTTTCCATGCATTCGCAAGATCAAAAAGACAACATGATTGGCCGCCACCTATCGGACAACACTGAATTTGATGCGCCAGCCAGCGCCCATGTGAAGCGCACGGCGCAAGAGCAATTTACGCCTGAAGCATTTGTGGTGCGTCGCTCAATGCCGTGGGCCGAGTCTTCAGAAGCCGGTTTAATGTTCATTGCGTTTGGTCACTCGACCTTAGCGTTTGAACAACAAATGCGCCGCATGGCTGGATTGGATGATGGCATTGTGGATGCGTTGTTCCGATTCACACGACCAGTAACTGGCGGTTATTTCTGGTGTCCGCCACGTTCAGGTGATGCGTTCGACTGGCGCGCAGTTGCGATTGGCGACTAGATTGACCTAACAGCTTTGCGTGGGGCAACGCGCAAGCAAGGATCGATACTCAATTTCTGGAGGCAACATGTTGAAAGTTTGGTTGGTAACCATCATGGCCGTGTTAGCTGGCTGTTCATCAACAACTCAGTTACAGGGAAAAGTGCCCACCGAGGAGGAACTTGTCCATCATCATTACAATTTGGAATGGGTGGATGGTAAACCGCTCAGTGAGTTGGTTGAGATGGAATTAACGCCCGGCAAGCGGCCAGATATTGAGTTTCAAGAAGGGTTTCGGTTGGCAGGTATTGCCGGCTGTAATCGATTCATGGGGCAAGGCAGCATAAAGCAAGCCGCTTTGTATATGGCTCCTGGGCCATCAACACGGATGGCTTGTTTGGGCGAATTGTCGCAAGTCGAGCAGACCGTTTTTCAGGTGTTGAACGATGGCGCGCAAATTCGTATCAAAGGCAATCAACTCATATTGATGCATCAAGACCATAAGTTAATTTATGAATTGGCTGACTATGTGCAATAAAGCCAAAGGGTCATAGAGAAAGCTTAAACGGATGATGGCGCACCAGGAGGTGATTCATGTATGAGCATAATGGCAGTGGGCCGCGAGATATCAAACAAGCATCAATGCTGATGGCAGGCGGAAAATTACTAGGTTATGCGGCCGGACAGCAACTCGCCAAGATGCCGAAAACCATCATTGTGTTATTTGTCGGGCTAATTGTGTTGTACGGTTTGCCGTTTATATTGCAGCTGTTTTACTAAGCCCATTTGACCGCTTGATGTTGCGTCATACTATTACGCCATAAAAAAAGGGAACCGAAACTTTCGGTTCCCTTGAATGGCAAATAGCTGCCAATAGAGCCAGACGAGATTGTGCGACCCTGACCAGACCAGTGCATGGTCGCAACACTTGAGCAAGCTAACTCCCGCTCAGGAGTAATTCTCAAGTTGAAATCATCATAGATCCTATTTTTTATTAATGCAAATGATAACTATAATCATTTAATAAATTTATTGGGTATTACCCAATAAAGGCTTGGCGCGCGCGTCGAGCTTTGTTAAAACGCGTTCTCCATTTGAACTAAGCTGTTACATACAGCGTTCATCGTCACCACAACTGGCGCGAGTCATTGCTAGCTACCGCTAAGTTACTTTCGAATTAAAGGAACCACATGTTTGAGCAAACAATCGATTTCATGAATGACATCTTGTGGGGTAAGTTGCTGATTTACCTACTGCTCGGTGTTGGTCTTTTGTTCACTGTGCGATTGGGCTTCATTCAGTTTCGCCATTTTGGCCATATGTTTTCTGTGCTCAAACACAGCCGCCAAGCTGATAGCAATGGTATTTCCTCATTTCAGGCGTTGTGCACCAGCTTAGCGGCGCGAGTCGGCACGGGTAACTTAGCCGGTGTAGCGGTGGCGTTATATTTAGGTGGGCCGGGTGCCATTTTTTGGATGTGGCTGATTGCTTTAATCGGTATGGCAACATCGTTTGCCGAATCGAGTCTGGCGCAACTTTATAAAGTGAAAGATGACGACGGTAATTTCCGTGGCGGGCCTGCTTACTACATGGAGCGGGGCCTTGGGCAACGTTGGATGGGCGTTGCTTTTGCCATCTGCCTGATTATTGCCTTTGGCTTAGTGTTCAATGCGGTGCAAGCCAATGCTATTGCCAATGCGGCGCAGGTTGCGTTTGGCTGGCAGAGTTACCAAACCGGGATCTTAGTTCAGCTGCTCACTGGGCTTATTATTTTTGGTGGCATTCGCTCCATTGCTCGCTTCGCGGAGCTGATTGTTCCCTTTATGGCGTTAGCCTATCTACTCATAGCGTTAGTGGTGGTGGTTGCCAATCTTAGCGAATTGCCAGCGGTATTTAGCCTGATCTTTAAGAGTGCTTTTGGTTGGCAAGAAGCGGCCTCTGGCGGATTAGGTTATACCATTGCGCAGGCCATGATGAACGGTATTAAACGCGGCTTGTTCTCTAACGAGGCCGGCATGGGGAGTGCGCCTAATGCTGCCGCAACCGCTTCACCTTATCCGCCGCACCCGGCGTCGCAAGGCTATGTGCAGATGCTTGGTGTATTCGTTGATACCATTGTGATTTGTACCTGTACCGCATCGGTTATTTTGATTTCCGGTGCGCTGCAACCTGGCTCTGAAGTTTCTGGTATTGAGCTGACCCAAATGGCACTGGGGAATGAAATTGGCGACTTTGGTAAGTACTTTATTGCGGTTGCGATTTTCTTCTTCGCCTTCACGTCGATTGTGGCGAACTACTCCTATGCCGAGACCAACCTCATTTTCCTTGAGCACCAACACCCACGCGGTTTGCAGTTTTTCCGCTGCTTTGTGTTGGCGATGGTGATGTTCGGTGCCATGGCTGAACTGCCCATTGTTTGGAAAATGGCCGACTTATCGATGGCCTTCATGAGCATCATTAACCTCACCGCCATGGTGCTATTGTCTGGCGTCGTCGTGAAGTTGGCAAACGACTATAACGAGCAGCGTAAGGCGGGTAAATTGCCCACTTTTGACCGCAGTAAATACCCTGAGTTAGATAAAGATCTAGCGGATGATATCTGGCAACCAGAGGTGACTTCGAACCATATCGACAAGCCCTGATATTGCTGATCTGGTAGGTTGCTATGTTATAGTGCCTACCAGATTTTGACTCATTTGGACGCCAGTAATGCTTGTTGTTATCTCCCCGGCTAAAACGCTCGATTTTGAATCCGCACCCACTACAGAAACCTACACCCAACCTGCATTGTTAGAACACTCAGCTGAGTTAATTGAACATTGCCGAGCGCTGGCGCCCGCCGATATCGCCAAGCTCATGAAAGTATCTGACAAGATCGCCGGTTTGAATGCCGCCCGATTTGCCGAGTGGCAATCAACATTCACGCCAGAGAATGCTAAACAAGCCGTGTTGGCCTTTAAAGGGGACGTATATACAGGTCTTGATGCGCAAAGTTTAGATGAAGCGAGCTTCGCCTATACCCAACAGCATCTGCGTATTTTATCGGGTTTGTATGGCGTGCTGCGGCCACTCGATTTGATGATGCCGTATCGTTTGGAAATGGGCACTAAGCTTGCCAATGAACGAGGTGCGAATTTATACGCATTTTGGGGCGACATCGTTACCGATGCGGTGAATCAAGCGCTTGAAGCACAGGGCGATGATGTCCTAATCAATTTAGCGTCCAACGAATACTTCAAAGCGGTTAAGCCAAAGCTGTTACAAGGGCGCGTGGTTACCCCAGTATTCAAAGACTGCAAAAATGGCCAATTCAAAATTATTAGCTTCTATGCCAAAAAAGCGCGCGGCCTCATGACCCGTTACATTATTGATAACCAGCTATCTAATGTAGAGCAGCTCAAGCAATTTGATACTGACGGCTATTACTTTAGTGAAACGCAGTCATCGTCCGATGAGCTGGTGTTTTTGCGTGACGAGCAATAAACATTGAGCCAAAAGAGCTGAGCTATGGGCTAGGAATTCCAATGGTTGAGCAACCAGCTGGTTGCTCTCCGATACGGCTCGCTCAACCGCGAAGGGCATAAGCAAACTATCACTACATGTGGGTTGGTTAACTGTCAGCCCGCAGACCATCACCCACTTCAATCAATTCGCCAATGCCACGGCTGATAATTGCATTCTGGCCAAAATAGGCGCCGCTGCCATTTCCCAAACTGTCAAACTCGATGAGTGCTTTTAGTGGCAAGCCTTGCTCCGGACGGGCTCCGGTTTGTTGATCGGTAGTGATCATCGGGCAGCGCTCGCACGGTTTACGCAGAGCAAATTGATAGCGGTTGGCTTGCTCACTCAATTCACTGGTTTGATTTTCTTGCCAAGCCGGCCAGTCGGTGACGACCACGTTGGCGCGAAAGCGATTCATGGACAGCGGCGTTAATTCTTTGGTTCGCAAGAAACGGTTGAATTGATCCAACGATGCGGTATTGCTCACCAAGATGGGGTAACCATCGGCAAAGGCCACTTGGCTTTGTTCGCCTGACCACAAATGCTTGGTACTAACAGGGCGAACGGAATCGTCACCAAAACGAACCAGTCGAAGGCCTTCTTTACCTGTGGCGTCGGCAAGCCATTGGCTTACAAGATCACCCTCGTCATAGCCTTTGACGTTATCCCGCCAGACCGTTACTTGCTGTGGGCGGCTGACATCGTAATCATAACAAATCGCGATGCTGCCATGCTCCGCATGATGGAGATGCAAGGCTTGGTCGGTCAATTCCGTTTGAATTTGTGCCAGTTGTGGCAATTGCCGCTGAGTAATAAAGCGTCCGTCAGCGTTGACCAAAACCCATTGGCGATCGGCAACTTTGTCACGCCAACGAAGTCCGGTGGTGCCTAGCGTGGCGCTCGCCACACTGAAACCTGCCAACGATTTAACCGGATAAATATAAAGAGCTGATACCACCGCCACGGCAAAACCTCGTTTTCTATTCGTCGCTGGTTGGCTTGGCTGCCGATGGTTTCGGTGAGCCAGAGCCATCCTGTTTAGATTTTAGCCAGCGCGGTGCACCTTTGTTCTTCTTATCGCGTAGTCGCTGCTTCGCCGGTTTCACCGCATCGGCTAATTTTTTCTGATTTTTTTTCTTCTCAGATTTTTTAACCGGTTTGGCTTTTTTACCAATGGCCGCTTCTTTATGTTTGGGGCGTAAGCCTTTAACAAAACGGCGAGGTAATGGCTCGTCGATGTAGCGCTCGATACGATCCAGTTGCGGCATATCATGGGCTTCAACCAATGAAATGGCGGTGCCTTTGGCGCCCGCTCGCCCCGTTCGACCAATTCGGTGAACATACACATCAGCGGTGCGCGGCAGGTCAAAGTTGATGACATGGCTAATATCGCGCACGTCAATGCCTCGAGCAGCAACATCCGATGACAAAATACAGCAGCGCTCTTGTTCGCTGAAACGCTGAAGTGCTTCATTGCGCTTGTGCTGATCCATGCTGCCGCGGATCTCAAATGGCTCAGTACCTTGGCTGCGCAGCCAATCACCTAACTCTGCTAGGCCGGCGCGGGTTTTACCAAATACAATGATTTTTTGAGCCTGATCGGACGTTAAGTAGTGCAACAACAGCTGACGCTTGTGATCGATGTTGTCGGCGATGTGAACCCACTGGTGAATGCGATTCTTTTCACTGCGAGGCACTTGCGTAGCTTCAATTCTGACGGGCTCTTCGAGCAAGCGCTCGGCAAAATCCGCGACCAAGTTTCCTTCCAGCGTAGCTGACAGCAACAGCGTTTGTTTGCGCCAACGGGCTTCGGCAGCAATGATTTCTACATCCTGACCATGACCCATTTCGAGTGTCCGGTCGGCTTCATCAATGATCAGCAGTTCAACACTGCGCGGATCAACGAGTTCCTGATTTAGGTATTCCAGCAATCGGCCCGGGGTGGCAATCAGCACATCGATATTACGACGTAGCATTTGCGAGTATTCAGCGTGATCAACACCGCCGGTGAGCACTCGGCAGTCGAGGTGAGTAAATTGACTCAAACGCTCGGCATATTCCAATACTTGAGCGGCTAGCTCGCGCGTTGGCACCAATACTAGTACCCGAGGCGGGCCAGATTTGGCGCGCGGAAAATCCAGCAAATGCTGTAATGCTGGCAATAAATAGGCCGCTGTTTTGCCGGTCCCCGTAGGCGCATTGGCCAAGACGTCAACGCCGTCTAATACGGTTGGCACCATGTGTTGCTGAATGGTGGTTGGGCGTTTATAGCCGCTGGCGGACAGGGCTTTTAATAATTTTGATGATAGGTCGAGTTCGGCAAAATCCATGGCATGATTGTCGGCTGTCTATGGAGCCCGATAGTATACCCGAAGTCAGCCAATGGGGTTTGACTTTCATATGATTAATACGGCTTTGTGGTGAACGATAGGTTTGTGGCGCCCAAACATTGAGCTAAATAGCGAGATTAAGTAGCAATAACATCATGAGTGGATTTCAGTGTAAGGCATTTTATGTGGGTCACGATCGGTGTGGCATGAAAGTGGGCACCGATTCCTTGTTGCTCGGCAGTTGGGTGTCGCTCAGTGAAACTCGTCAGGTGCTCGATATTGGTACCGGTAGCGGGATTTTGGCGTTAATGATGGCGCAGCGTTTAACTGAACAAGGCACCGCCAATGCGATTGTTGATGCCGTTGAACTCGATACGGCTGCGGCGCAGCAAGCGGCTGACAATTTTGCTGCATCGCCTTGGACCGATAGGCTCACTGCCATCCAAGCCGATATTCTGCAATGGAGCAGTCAAACGCGGTACGACTTGGTGATCAGTAACCCGCCATATTTCGTTGCAGGTCAACAGCTTGCTTGCGAGCAACGTCAACAAGCCCGCCTTGAATCGTCGTTAACGTTGGCGATGGTACTTACCCGTGCAGAAGGTTTGTGCAGTCAGCAAGGGCGCATTGGGTTAGTTTTACCCCTAGAGCGTCTTGTTGATGTGTCGGCATGGGCTGATAACAACGGTTGGTATGTGGCGCGCACCTTGTCGATTCGAGGTCGGCAGAATAAACCTGTTAAGCGAGTACTAATAGAATTGACGCGCGAGTCGATTGCGCCGGACCATCAAACCCTGACCATTCATGATGCCGACAATCAATATAGTGAGGCTTTTCAAGCGCTGACACGGCGGTTTTATCTAGCTTTTTGAGTATTGCGGTCTGGTGTTGGCATGGTAAGGTTGCAAGTTATTTTTAGTTGTTCTGTAAATATATCGGGACAGTCTTGTCAACTTGCTACGACTGACCGAGAAGGAAGATGAGTTGAAACAGTTCTCAACGGCCGACACTTTGGGCTTTGGCTTTATGATAATGGCCTTTTTTCTAGGCGCTGGTAACTGGATTTTCCCGCCGATGGCTGGTTATCTGGCTGGCCAAGAAGTGATGCCTGCCACGTTTGGCTTTCTGCTGACCGCCGCCGGTTTACCATTGCTCGGTATCATCGCCCTCGCTTATGCTGGTGGTGGCTTTTCTGCACTCGGCCGCTACTTACCTAACTCGATGAGTGTGCTGCTGGCCTTGGTGATTTACCTGATTATGGTGCCGGGCTTCGGGATCCCTCGTACTGCACTCGTTTCTTTTGAATTAGCCGTTAAACCGTTCGTCGAAACCCCAGATTCTGCAGTACTACTGGCCTCATTCTCGGCCGTTTATTTTGCATTGGTGTTCCTAATTGCCAGTAAGCCGGGTCAGCTACTCGACACCGTTGGCAAAATCATCGCGCCGCTCATGTTGTTGTTGGTGGCCGTATTAGGCGTAAATCTGTTGTTGTCACCATTGGGTGATATTGGTCAGGGTGAAGGCAAATTTGCCGAGTCACCCATGATTAACGGCTTTCTTGAAGGCTACATGACCATGGATTTGCTCGCGGCAATGTTATTTGGTGTCTTGCTTATCAATACGCTGAAAGATAAAGGTGTGAGCGATCATAAATCGCAATTCAAGGCGCTGTTTTACGGTGGTTTAATTGCTGCTTCAGGTCTTGCGCTGGTGTACTTCATCTTGTTTTACATGGGAGCGATTAGCGGCCCTGTGGCGGAAGGTGCTGCCAACGGTGGTGAAATTTTTGCCCGCTATATGGCGGCGTCTATGGGGCCATTTGGCCAAGCAATTTTGGCGTTGGTGATCACCCTGGCTTGTCTTACAACCGGTGTGGGTGGCTGTTGTGCGTTTGCTGAATATCTTGATGAGCGTTCTAACAAAATTCCCTATCGACCCACATTAGCCATCATTGTGGTGGTGTGTTGGGCCATGGCCAATATCGGCTTGGACGAGTTAATCGCGCTGTATATTCCTGTATTGGTTGCCATTTACCCCATTGCTATCAGCGTGGTGTTACTCAACATTGTGGCGCATCGATTACCAAACCCTGTTGCGACCTTCCGCTGTGTTGTCGCGACAGCTGCCATTTTCGGGCTGTTTGATGCGGTTGCAGCTGCTGGCGTTTTGGCGGAATTACCCGGCCATGATTTGCTTTCGCTGGTGCCTTTGTTTGACAGCGGTATGGGCTGGTTGGTGCCGTCAATCGTCGCATTGCTATTGAGTTTTATCGTGCCTCGTTCAGAGCCAACCAAAGAAACGGCGTAGACCGTGTTTGAATCCCCGTGGCGACACACTAAAACTAAAATTAGTCGCTCCGGGAGTTGTTGTAACTACACCATAATTAGAGATCGACATGACAGATACGCGTCTCAATAAACAGAATATTTTTGCTTTAGGATTCATGACGTTCGCGTTCTTTTTGGGCGCGGGCAATATTATCTTTCCACCTTTGGCGGGGCAGCTAGCCGGTAGCGAAGTAACGCTGGCGATGCTCGGTTTTTTGGTGACGGCAGTTGGTTTGCCATTGCTGACGTTAATCGCGGTGGCAATTGCTGGCGGTGATATGGAGTCGGTTACGCGGGACTTGCCTCGAGCTGTTGCGGTGACTATCACGGTCGCCATTTTTATTGTGATTGGTCCGGCATTCGCATTGCCTCGCACCTCACTAGTCGCCTATGAAACAGGCATGAAGCCTTTATTTGGTGAAGACGCCGTGCCGTTGTGGGCCTATACCATAGGGTTCTTTTTAGTTGCTTCCGCATTGGCATTGCATCGTGGTTCGCTGATTGATTACATCGGTAAAATATTGACGCCAATTCTCATCGTGTTGCTGGCGATTCTGGGAATTTCGGTGGTGGTTGAGCCGCTTGCTCCGCTTGGCGCCATGACCGATGGCACGGCCATTTCTGCAGCGTCAGAAGCTTATCGCAGCGCGCCGTTTAGCAAAGGGTTCATCGAAGGCTACAACACCATGGATACCTTTGGTGCTCTGATGTTTGGTGTGCTGATTGTTGATGTGCTGCGGAAAAAAGGCGTCAATGATCGTGGTTTTCAAGCCAGCTATTTAATTCAGGCCGGTATCATTGCCGCTATTGGACTGGCACTGGTGTATATGTCGCTATTTTATTTAGGTGCGACCAGTGGCACGGTTGCCGCCGGTGCTGATAATGGCGGTGAGATCCTCGCTAAATATGTACAAGGCATGTTCGGCCAACCGGGCCAGTGGATTTTGTCCGCAGTGGTGACTCTAGCCTGTTTAACCACAGCGATTGGTTTAACGGGGGCTTGTAGTGATTACTTTGCCAACTTACTGGGCATGCAATATCGCACATTGGTTGTTGTGTTCGCGGCGGTTAGTGCTTTGGTTGCCAATGTTGGCCTGAGCTACCTGATTGCGGTTTCTATTCCGGTGTTGATCGCCTTGTACCCAGTCGCAGTTGCGCTGGTGGTACTGAACCTAGTGCGGCGCTATTTGAATCACCCAAAACAGTCGTTCCGTTGGGTCATTGGCATTGCGCTTGTGCTGAGCTTACTGGATGCCATCAAAGCTGCGAAAGTACCGGGTACCACAACGTTGGTTGAGACGGCGAGTCACTTGCCATTGTTTGGCTATGGCTTGGCTTGGTTGATCCCTGTGACTGCTGCGGTGATTGTGGCGTTGGCATGGCCGGATCGATCATCCAAAGATTAATTCAAACAAAAAAGCCCGCATCGCGGGCTTTTTTATGGCTGACGGTTAGTTATTCAATCGCCCAAGCTTCAAGTTCTTCAAGTAGTTGGGCGCACCATTTCTGAATGCGTTCTTCGGTCAAGTCAAATTGACTATCTTCATCCAGGGCGAGGCCAACAAACTGACTGTCATCGGCAGTGAGTGCTTTGCTGGCATTAAAGTCATAGTCATCGCCATTGGGCCAAAAACCAATCCGTACGACACCGTTGCCGTCAATGGCATCGTGGAGCATGCCCAAAGCATCTTGGAACCAATCAGCATAGCCTTCTTGATCGCCTAAGCCATACAAAGCGACAATTTTGCCCGACAAATCGAGACCAGAGACCTGCGACCACTGGCTTTCCCAGTCTTCCTGAAGTTCACCATAATCCCAGGTGCTGATGCCAAAAATAAGAATGTCGTATTGCTCGGTATGGCTAAGCGAGACATCTTTAATATTGTGAATATCCACCAAGTCGGTGGTTAACAATTGCTGGATTTTCTCGGCTGCCATTTCGGTGTAGCAAGTCGAAGATCCGTAAAAAAGGCCAATTTTCATCTTGAATTATATGTAGGGTTCAGCGTTAAATCGGCACCATGGTAACAGAAATTTAAGCAAGGCTGGCAAGGGCATCATGGTTAATCGAAGTGAATTAGTATCGCCCTGGGGCCGTTGGCAGTTACAAGACGATGGTGACCATATTATTGCGCTTGATTATTGGAGCCAACAATCAGACCACGACCATCACAACGAGCCACTTTCGCCATTAGCCATTGAAGCGCAACAGCAATTAGACGCTTACCTCCACTCAGCCGCGTTCCAATTTAGCCTGCCTTTAAAAGTCAAAGGCACACCTTTTCAGCAAAAACTATGGTGCCACCTCCAAGCTATTCCAGCGGGTGAAGTACAAACATACGGTGAGGTGGCTAAGTTACTCAATTCCGCTGCGCGTGCTATTGGTGGTGCCTGCCGGGCCAACCCCATTCCGTTATTTATTCCGTGCCACAGAATTGTTGCCAAAGGTGGTTTGGGCGGGTTTTCCGGCCATACTCAGGGCGAACGTATTGATTTAAAGCGTCAATTACTAATGCACGAAGGAGTGTGTTGATTTGGCTAAGCCGTCATACCCAGAATTAGACGTTTTTCTTGATGCCATGTGGATCCAGCGCGGCCTGAGCGATAATACGCTGCAAGCTTACCGAACTGATCTAACCAAGTTATTTGACTGGCTGGCCAAGCAAAACATCAACTTGGCAGCGGTGAGTACGGCTGATATTCAACACTACCTTAGCCTGCGGCATGAGCAGGGGCTAAAAGCTCGCTCCACGGCTCGCGCTCTGTCCACCATGCGGCGCTTTTTTCAATACGCGGTGGCGCAACAATGGTTGACGGTCAACCCCATGGCCTTAATTGAAAACCCTAAGTTGCCAAAGCCATTGCCGAAAAGCTTGAGTGAACAACAGATTGAACTATTGCTGGCGGCACCGAATCCCGAAATAGCCATGGAATTGCGCGACAAAGCCATGATTGAACTCATGTACGCCACCGGCCTGCGGGTGTCTGAATTGGTCAACATGACGTTGAGTGATGTGTCGCTTCGGCAGGGCGTGGTGCGGGTAACCGGTAAAGGTGGCAAAGAACGCATCGTGCCGATGGGCGAAGAAGCGCTGCATTGGCTAACATCGTATGTGCAGCTGGCGCGCGCGGAATTACTCAAAGGCTGTGACAGTGACGCTATGTTTCCCGGTCGGCAAGGTAACAGCATGACGCGGCAGACTTTTTGGCATCGGCTGAAACATTATGCAACACGTGCAGGGTTGCAATCGTTGCCATCACCCCACATGTTAAGGCATGCTTTCGCCACACATTTGCTAAACCACGGCGCTGATTTGCGGGTTGTACAATTATTGCTGGGTCACTCCGATTTATCGACCACGCAAATATACACCCATGTGGCAAATGCCCGATTACAGCAAGTACATGCTCAACACCACCCCAGAGCACAAGGTTAACGGTGCCAGGAGATGGCGATGAACCGCGTTGGTGTTGGCACATTACTATCAAAATTAATAGGTTGTCATTTCATGTTGAAATTGTTGTCGGCGCTTGGCGCCATTGTGTTGAGCTTCTCGGTGATGGCCCAAGCGGCAGACGTTAAAGACGATGTTGAAAATCGTGTGCGTGCCAAAGTCATCGCCACTTTTGGTGAAGCGCCTCGGATGATCGTGCCAGCACCACTGCCAGGCTACACGCAGGCAGTGACCTCGCAAGGCAATTTCTTTGTGTCGAATGACGGCAACTACATGATTTATGGCCGCTTGTTTGAATTGAAAGATGGCTTAGTGGAAATTACCGATAGCGGCCTCAATGGTTATCGGGCTGAACATATTAGTGAGCTGAAACAGGACACCATCAGCTATCCAGCCAAAGGCGATGAGAAGTACAGCGTGTATGTTTTTACAGACATTACCTGCGGCTTTTGCCGTAAAATGCACCGCCAAATTGAAGACTACCAAGA
Organism: Neiella holothuriorum; assembly: GCF_019457915.1. Taxonomy (GTDB): domain Bacteria; phylum Pseudomonadota; class Gammaproteobacteria; order Enterobacterales; family Neiellaceae; genus Neiella; species Neiella holothuriorum. The sequence continues at coordinate 63,181 of NZ_JAHZSS010000021.1, read as the reverse complement.
GTTGGGTATTTCTGTTCACTACCTGGCGTGGCCTCGTTCCGACCAATCGATGGCTGATATGCAAAAAATCTGGTGTGCTGACGATAAAGTAGCTGCGCTGAGCGATGCAAAGTTACACGGCGAAGTGCCTGAGCAAGTGTGTAAAACTGACGATCAAACTGTTCAGGAGCAGTGGATGATGGGCTCTCAATTTGGCGTGCGTGGCACCCCAGCCATTATGCTCGACAATGGCGCAATGATCCCGGGTTATCGTGAGCCTGCAGACCTATTGGAAGCCCTCGGCAAGCTGAAATAAGCTAGGCGCTGCCATGTCGGACATTACTATTCGGCGACGTCAGGTCGCCGACTCTTCACTACCTGACTCCATCCATCCTATTTTACGTCGTGTTTATCAGGCTCGTGGTATCACTCAACCTGAGCAGCTTGACCATTCTGCTCGGTTCTTGCTGCATGTCAGCGAACTCGCCGGTATGGAGCAGGCTGTTGCGCTACTGAGCAAGGCCATGGCCAACAATCAGCGCATTACCATTGTTGGCGACTTTGATGCCGATGGCGCGACTAGCACGGCGTTGTGCGTATTGGCGCTAAAGCGTTTTGGTCATCATAACGTGGGCTATTTGGTTCCTAATCGATTTGTGACTGGCTATGGTTTGACGCCGCCAATTGCTGATCAAGCGGCAGCTATGGGAACCGACCTGCTGGTAACCGTCGATAACGGCGTGTCTGCGATCTCTGGCGTAGCCCGAGCCAAAGCGTTAGGCATGCAGGTACTGGTTACCGATCATCACTTACCCGGCGACGAACTACCGGCAGCCGATGCCATGGTGAATCCAAACCTCCATCACTGTGAATTCCCATCGAAGAACTTGGCGGGTGTTGGCGTTGCGTTTTATTTAATGGCGGCATTGCGACAGCACTTAGCAGACCAAAGTTGGTATCAACAACAGCCCATTAATTTGGCTGAATTGCTAGATATTGTGGCGGTCGGCACGGTGGCCGATGTGGTGTCGTTAGATCATAACAATCGTATTTTGGTGAATCAGGGGTTGCAACGGATCCGTGCGGGGCGCTGTCGACCGGGGATCTTAGCGTTGGCGCAAGTTGCCAAACGTGAGCCCGCCAAACTGCAAGCAAGTGATTTGGGGTTTGCCATTGGCCCACGGCTCAATGCCGCAGGGCGATTGGATGATATGGCGTTAGGCATTGAATGTTTGCTGACTGACGATTGGCATCAAGCACAATCAATGGCGCAGCAGCTGGACGAGTTGAATCTGGCGCGCCGTGATATTGAACGGGGCATGGAGCAAGAAGCGCTGCAAGCGTTAGATAAGCTTCTTGCTGGCGCTGACTTTGAGCAATTGCCGCCGGTGATTTGTTTATATCAGGCCGATTGGCACCAAGGGGTGATTGGTATTCTTGCTGCTCGAGTTAAGGAGCGTTTTCACCGCCCTGTATTGGCATTTGCAGCCGATGATAATGGCATGCTCAAGGGCTCAGCACGTTCGGTGCAGGGTGTGCACATGCGCGATATGCTGGCTGCTTTAGATACCAAATACCCGCAACTGATTGAGCGGTTCGGGGGCCATGCCATGGCCGCCGGTTTGTCGATTCAGGATTCGCAATTTCAAGCATTTCGAGACGCTTTGAATGAAGTGGCTGCGGATTGGATCACCGACGATCACCTCAACCACATTTTACTCAGTGATGGTGAATTAGCCGCGGAAGACATGAACTTACCGCTCGCGCAGACTTTGCGTGACGCTGGTCCGTGGGGGCAATCCTTCCCTGAACCTTTGTTTGACGGTGAATTTCGTTTGGTGCAGCAGCGTATTGTTGGTGAGCGCCATTTAAAAATGGTGTTGCAGCCGGTTGGCTCAGAAGCGGTGTTTGATGGTATTGCCTTTAATATTGATACCGGATTATGGCCTGATGAGTCGGTGCAACGAGTCCACGTTGCTTATCAGTTGGACATCAATGAATTTCGAGGCAATACCCAAGTTCAATTGCTGGTCAAAGCGATTAAACCAATGCAGTAGCGAGCAGGCATTGCTCGCTCTGGTTTATCGATAAGTTCAGGCCAGCTTAATTTCTTTCATTTGCAGCATCGGCCTTGGCTTTTGCGTCCTTAACCATTTGCCGTACACGCTCTAATTCTTCTTTACCATCAACCTTGTAAATGGTTCGAATGGGGATGCCAACCTTGATTGCCGTATCCAGCGCATACAACCGAGTTTGGCCTGCCACAATATCGTTGCCGCGTCTGACAATGCCAATTCCGCCGTGGAACTTAAAGGCACTGTCTGGTCGCGCCAACACCAAAATATATTTCGTGTTGATGGTGTCCGATAGCATGATCACCTGATCATTCATCGGTGACATACTGAATGAGCGGGACGGGAAGAAGCGCTCTACATTGGTTAACTCAGGGAAGTCATAATCTGCCTCGACTTGGCGACTGCCAGTGCCAGCACAGCCGGTGATAATGACCGCGAAAACTACCAGTAGCGTAAGTTTTAGGTGTTGCATGGGAAGACTCTAAATCAGCTTTCATTCAATAGTATTTAAGACCAAGGTTAGCGCGAGTTGTTCCCCTAGCGAGCCGATGCGCTTTTTAATGGCGCTGTATTCGAACATTGACAGCCGTTAGCCGGCCTTAGCCTCTATTCAAGGCACGGGTGATCCTGTACAATTCCGCGGCTAAATTTCACCTTGGGCTGAGACTCTCCACATGTTCGAAATTAATCCGGTTCAAAACAAAATTGCCGATATGCGCGATCGCGGCAATGCGCTGCGCGGTTACCTTGATTATGACGCCAAGGCTGAACGCCTTGAAGAAGTCATGCGGGAACTTGAGTCGCCAGAGGTTTGGAATGAACCTGAGCGCGCACAAGCGTTAGGTAAAGAGCGCTCGGCTCTGGAAGTGGTCGTTGAAACCATTGATGCGCTCGAACAAGGTTTGGAAGATGTAGAAGGTCTGCTAGAGCTTGCTATTGAGGCAGAAGACGAAGATACCTTCCATGAAGCGGAAGCTGAATTGGAAGGGCTGGAAAGCAAGTTGGTGAAGCTTGAATTCCGACGCATGTTCTCTGGCGAGCAAGACCAATGTGATGCTTATATCGATTTACAATCAGGCTCGGGCGGTACCGAGGCGCAAGACTGGTGCAACATGCTGTTGCGCATGTACCTACGCTGGGCTGAAGCAAAAGGCTTTAAAGCCGAGCTGATTGAAGTGTCTGAAGGTGAAGTTGCCGGTCTTAAGTCGGCCACGGTTCGTGTTTCTGGCGAATATGCTTACGGTTGGTTGCGCACCGAAACCGGCGTTCACCGCTTGGTCCGTAAAAGCCCGTTTGACTCCGGTGGCCGTCGCCACACCTCGTTTTCCAGTGCATTCGTTTACCCAGAAATTGATGACTCCATTGAAGTGGACATCAACCCGGCGGATTTGCGTATTGACGTTTATCGCGCCTCGGGCGCTGGTGGTCAGCACGTGAACAAAACCGAGTCGGCTGTTCGTATTACTCACTTGCCAACCAATATTGTGGTGCAGTGTCAGAACGACCGTTCGCAACATAAAAACAAAGACCAAGCCATGAAGCAGCTAAAAGCCAAGCTTTATGAGTTTGAATTAATGAAACAAAACGCTGAAAAACAAGCCGCGGAAGATGCCAAGTCAGACATTGGCTGGGGCAGCCAGATCCGCTCGTATGTGCTTGATGACAGCCGTATTAAAGATTTACGAACCGGTGTTGAAAACCGCAACACTCAAGCCGTCCTCGATGGCGATCTCGACCGATTTATTGAAGCCAGCCTGAAATCTGGCCTGTAAAGGAAACCGCTCCATGACTGACATCCAGCAAGATGAAAACAAGCTGATTGCCGAGCGTCGCGCCAAACTCGATGCGATTCGTGAGAACTGCCCGGCCAATGGCCACCCGAACACGTGGCGTCCAAGCCATCAGTCTGCGGCATTGCAAACTGAGTTTGGTGACAAAACCAAAGAAGAGTTGGCCGAGCTTGGCCACGTTGTTGCGATTGCTGGCCGGATCATGGCTAAACGTGGTCCATTCCTAGCGATTCAAGACGTTACCGGTCGCATTCAAGGTTATGCTGCCAAAGACGTGCAAAAAGAATTGAAAGCGATTGGTGGCCTAGATATTGGCGACATCATTGGCATCAAAGGCCAGCTGCACAAATCAGGTAAAGGCGATCTGTATGTTGATATGGCCGAATACCAATTGCTGACCAAAGCACTGCGTCCGTTGCCGGAAAAATTCCACGGCCTGACGGATCAAGAACAACGTTACCGTCAGCGTTACGTTGATTTGATTGTGAACGAAGAATCACGCAACGCGTTTAAAGTGCGGTCGAAGCTGGTTGCCGGTATTCGCCGCTACATGGAGTCAAAAGACTTCATGGAAGTTGAAACGCCAATGATGCAAGTGATCCCTGGCGGCGCGACGGCTCGCCCATTTGTTACTCATCACAATGCGCTGGACCAAGAAATGTTCCTGCGTATCGCGCCAGAGCTTTACCTTAAGCGTTTGGTTGTGGGTGGTTTTGATCGCGTATTCGAAATCAACCGTAACTTCCGTAACGAAGGTTTGTCGCCACGCCATAATCCAGAATTCACCATGATGGAATTCTACATGGCGTATGCTGACTACAACGATTTGATGGATTTGACCGAAGACATGCTGCGCACTGTTGCCATTGAGGTGTTGGGCTCATCAAGCATGCCTTACGGTGAAGAGACTGTTGAATTCGGCGGAACTTATCCGCGCTTGAGCATGCTCGACGCCATTAAGCAATACAACCCAGATCATGCCGACATTCAGTCGCTGGATTACGACAAAGTACAAGACCGTGACTTCATGGTTGCGATTGCTAAGTCGGTTCACGTTCAGCCAGAAACTTTCTGGACTTGCGGCCAGCTGTTAGAAGAAATCTTCGGTGAAACCGCAGAGCCAAAACTGATTCAGCCGACCTTTATCACGGAGTACCCAGCTGAGATCTCTCCGTTGGCACGCCGTAATGATGACAACCCATTCATCACCGACCGTTTTGAATTCTTCATTGGTGGCCGCGAAGTGGCCAACGGCTTCTCGGAGCTGAACGATGCTGAAGACCAAGACGCGCGCTTTAAAGCACAGGTCAATGCCAAAGATGCCGGTGACGATGAAGCCATGTACTACGATGCTGACTACATCACTGCACTAGAGCACGGCTTGCCACCAACAGCGGGTCAGGGCATTGGTATCGATCGCTTAGCGATGCTGTTTACCAACACGCACACCATTCGTGATGTGATTTTGTTCCCAGCGATGCGTCCGCAAGGTTAAGGTAATTGTTACCCTTCGATACCTTCCTTCGACAGGTTCAGGATCGACGAGGCGAACACTAGTGCGCCGAGCTGTATGAATGACTCTTTTAAAGCCAGCCTCCGGGTTGGCTTTTTTATGTTCAGGACGAACGGTATCCGTCCTTAGGTCCGTAAACAGCACATCCATGTGCTACTTCTGCCGCGGGTGCATGGATGCGCAGGAGCGGCGATGTTCAGGACGAACGGTATCCGCCCTTAGGTTCGTAAACAGCACATCCATGTGCTACTTCTGCCGCGGGCGCATTGACTTAACTACGAGCGCAGGAACGGCGATGTTCAGGACGACGGCCAGCCGCGAATGAGTGAATACCGTTGGTACTGAGGTATCGCAATTTCAGTCGCTGTTGTTGTGTTTTGTTTGCATTTGTTGGTTTGCTGCTCTTAGCACGTTAAATGATCAGTTTTTGCGCTATTTTTACTCAATACTTTGTCAATTCTGCCGATAACATGGCTAATTGAATTACGACGTTTGGAAACCATCATGGCTATTACTCCTTTATCAACAACGTCGCTCTACCGGAATGTTGAGCAGACTAAAACTGCGACTAGTGCAGACACGAGCAAGGATGCCTTAGGTTCAAATTATGAGCAGCAACAAGCCGCTAAAAATACGGCGATTGTTGAAGCGCAGTTAGAAGTCAGCATGCAGGCGGGTAACCAGCCTATGGAATTGCTGTACCGCTCGGCGCTTGATGCCATTAATGAAGAGTTAGCGCCGGTATTTGGTGACAATGCTGCCCAACAGGCGGTTGATGATGGCGTTGATGTGTCGCCTGAAGCCACGGCCGATCGAATTGTTGCTGGTTCCACTAAATACTTTGAAGCCTTCCTCGAAGTAAACACCGATCTTGATGGTGAGGCTGCCGTTAATGAATACATGAGTATCATTTCTGGCGCTGTGGACAAAGGCTTTGAGGAAGCGCACGACATTCTCGATAGTTTAGCGGTGCTCGAAGGCGATATCGCCAACAACATCGATGCCACATACACCTTGGTGCAAGAAGGTTTACAGCAGTTTATGCAAACGCAGCTCGATAACTTCGCGCCGCCAGCGGCAAGCGAATAATTGTTTAGTTTGAAAGTAAAAAGCCCAGCTCTCGCTGGGCTTTTGGGTTTATGGGGCTCGCTCGGCTAGGCGGTAAATTTCATCGTTGGTCAACGTACGGCCATAGAGCTGAACATCATCAATGGCCCCGTCAAAAAATTCAGCCACGCCTTTGGTACCTGCGATGACTAAATCGCCAGTGCCGCTGCCATCTTTGGCTGATCCGGAACCAGCTAATTCACCGTTGTGATACAAATAACGTTTGCCTGCGCTGCCATCTTGCATCACCACGACATGCTGCCATTCGTCAGCAAGTGCCGGGCTCGTGGTTAAGTGGCCTTGCTGAGCGCCAAACACTAACTCGCCGTTCGGACTAAGCCATAAGCCCCACCAGTTGCCTAAATCGCGAGATTTAGTGACCACGCCCTGCCAGCCATTTTCAATCTGTTTTGGCTTAAACCACACTGACAGGCTGAAGGAGTCATTAGTTGAAAAACGCAGCTCCGAGCTGTCGGGGATTTCGATATAAGTTGTCGCACCATCAAATTCGACTCCGGAATGAGTATTCAGACGCCATGCTAACGAGTATGGTTCTGCTGATACTTGCCCGGTATGCTGGCCGGCAACTTCATCGGTTACTTTTCCGGGGACATCGCTATATCTTGATGCAGGATCTTGATCGAACAACCAGCTGCCTATTCTCCCTTCGGACACAGGCGGAAATTCGTGATCGAAATAGACAGTTACCCTTGATGGTTCCGATAGCTGACCAAATATATCTCGGGTGATCAGTGTCAGTTGATCTTGCGCAACGCGCTTGAGTAGCACGTAGGCAGAGCCGTCGCAGCATGACTCTAGCGATTCGCCCGTTAGTGAAAAGTCGAGCGGAATACCTGGATCAGACCAAGTCATTGGCGTGGTTGGGTATTGATAGCCTTTTTTATCTGCTAGGTTCAGTAGTTCGAAACCGCCGTTCCACGGATCAATAGCCTGGTCATAGAAAATGTCAGTGTCATTGGGAATCTCAAGTGTCAGGGATGTGTCGATGGCTTGGCGCGTCAATGGTGGACTGACGGTTGCCAATTGCATCACTTCGTCTGCAGTGACGCCGCCTTTGTAGATGCGTACATCATCAATGAGACCTTTGAAGTATTCGCTCACACCGCCAGCGCCGCCGAATATGAGTTGACCGCTTCCGGTTTGTGGGAGTGGTTCTGATTCGGCTTGCAATGTGCCGTCAACGTATAGTTGCCGTGTATTCTCAGTGTTAACTAAGGCTATGTGATGCCAGCCCGGGGTTACTTGATTGCCGTGCAGGTTATCACCACCGAAAACCCACTTGCCGTCGGGAGAAATCCAAAGACCAAGCCAAGGTGCTTGTTCGCGCGATTGAGTGACGATACCCGCCCAGCCTTGCTGATCGCCATCGGCTTTAACCCAAAGTGAAATCGTATAATTGTACCCTAACCACCAGGTTGGAATAGGGTCTAAAACAAGGGCATCATCGACACCGTCGAAAGACAATGCTTTGCCAAACTTGCCATCGACCAAGCTCGGGCCATTGGCTGGTAAAACGATATCGTTGTCAAATGACCAGTAACGTAGATCTTGCTTCACAAAATCGAAAGGCCATGGTGCAGTGTAAGGGTTTGGGTGTAATTGCGGGAAACTGGCTGTTAAATCGTATTCAACCGTCACCACATCGCTCATTTCGTTATCGTCGCCGTAGCTGCGCGCTTTGACGGTCGCTTGGCCGCCGTCAAACTGTTGTTCATCGATTACAAATGCTTCGGCATAGAGAAGGCTGCCAGTATCAGGCTCGCTACCATCGAGCGTGTAATAGGTCGTTCCTGTGGTCGTCAGTTCGACTTGCACATAGGTTACATAGAGCCCTGAGGGGTAGGTAAACTCGGGATCCGAAAAGGTGACAGGCGGCTCTTCGCTATCACCTGAGTCGTCAGTATTATCTAGATTAACCAGCGCTAAAATTTGCTCGTTGCTGAGCGCCACATCGTAGAGCTGAACTTCATCGAGTGCGCCTTGAAAACTTTCTGATACGCCACTTGCTGCACCAAATATTAGATCGCCCGTGCCGTTGCCGTTCGTCGCATTGTCGGTAGCGGTGAGCACCCCATCAATGTAAATATCTCGCGTTTGACTCGAGCCTTGTTGGACCAAAGCGATGTGATGCCAGCTAGTGTCGGCCGCGCCGCCGCTAAAATTACTGGTGCCAAAGATCCAATTTCCTGAAGGAGATAACCACAAGCCATACCATGGTGCTTGCTCTCTAGATTTGTTGACGATTCCTTGCCAGCCACTATATGGCGTATCGGATTTAACCCAAGCGGCTAACGTAAAGCTTTGATTGGCAGTAAAGCGAAGGCCGGGGTGATCCGGCACGGTGACTCGATCATCAATGCCATCGAAATATAAGGCTTGGCCTTGTTTACCCTCAACTGACTGCGCACCACTAACGGTGCCTGCGTGCATGTCAGACGCTTCATTGAGTGCTTGGTTGGCCGATAGCTCGTCAAATGACCAGTAACCAATAGGCGGGGGAGTGGCCCCACATGACAATGAAAGGGGAGCCAGTAGGGCAAAAAGACAAAAAGTTCTAAATTCTATCGTCATCTGATTCGCATTCCTTTGTAAAAGCTCGTTAAAGCACTTGCTTGCATCCGTGAACCTCCAATGAGTCTAGGCTCGGTTCAGTGCGGAACGACCGGAATATTGAGAATCTTTTGGTCTAAAAGAGATGAGTAAAACACACTCTAGTTATATGTTTAACTTCTTGATTAGATATAAAAAAATTAGATTTTATTGGTTCTTTGTTGGCCATTTCATTTTATCGTTATGGATTCAAGCAGTTGAAATGATCTCGTGACGACATCATGGTTGAAAGTGTTACAAATCGTGTCGAGCAATCGATTATTGGCGCAATCTTCAATACCATCAAACCCTACCGATGAAACCTCACAAGGACTCAGGTTAATAATGAAAATGAATAAAACCTTACTCGCTGCCAGTATTGCGCTGGCGGCAATGACTTCAGCTTGCTCCGATAACAAGCAAACAGCTGCGCCAGAAGTGACGCCAGAAGCTGCCGCAGTGGAAGCTGCGCCAGTACTTAAGTCAGGTATCACTCAAGAAAACTGGGATGCCAGCGTTCGCCATCAAGATGATTTTTATCTGAGTGTAAATGGCGCTTGGCTGAAGAATACTGAAATTCCTGCTGATCGCTCTAACTACGGCAGTTTTACTGTGTTGTTAGAAGAATCTCAGTTGGCGCTGCGTGAAATTATTGAACGCGCTGCGGCAAGCGAGCAAGTGACGGGCTCTGAAGGTCAGAAAGTAGGTGATTTTTATAAAACCTTTATGGATGAAAAAGCCGTTGAAGAAGCGGGTCTGAAGCCTATTGCTGCCGACTTGGCTGCCATTGATGCGCTGACCTCGCATTCGGACGTTGCTGCCAAGCTGGGTGAAATCTTGGTCAATGGTGGTGGCTCTTTGTTTGGTTTTTATGTCAACAATGATGCCAAGCAATCTGATCAGTACATTGTCTACTTATACCAATCTGGTCTGGGCCTGCCTGATCGCGATTACTACAGCAAAGAAGATGAAAAGTCAGAAACCTTACGCCAGCAATATCGTGACTATATTGCCGATATGCTAGATAAAGTTGGCCACGCCGATGCTGCTGATGCTGCCTCTGCGGTTATTGCATTGGAAAGCCAGCTTGCTGAAGCACACTGGACACGCGTTGAGCGCCGTGACGCCAACAAGTCTTATAACAAAATGACCAGCGAAGAGTTGGCCGCCTTGTTAGGCGATTTTGATTTTGCCGCCTATGCCAAAGCTGCAGGGATTGATAGCGTCACCGACTACGTGGTGCGTCAGCCAAGCTACATTGAAGCTGTTGGTGCCATGTTTGTTGATGTGCCAGTTGAACACTGGAAAGCCTATCTTAAAATGCGCCTGCTGAACTCGGTCGCCGATTACCTGAGCTCAGAATACGTTGACCGTAGCTTTGAATTCTACGGTAAGACGTTACGTGGGATTCAAGAGCAAAAACCTCGCTGGAAGCGTGCGGTTGAAGATGTTGACAGCATGATGGGCGAAGCCGTTGGCAAGCTCTACGTGCAAGAGCACTTTAAGCCAGAAGCGAAAGAGCGGATGGAAACACTGGTTGAAAACTTGATCAAGGCATTCGAAGTGTCGATCAAAGATTTGGACTGGATGACCGAAGAAACCAAAGTTCAGGCACTGGAAAAACTCGCTAAATTTACGCCAAAAATTGGCTATCCAGATAAGTGGCGTGATTACTCTGCCCTAGAAATTGTTGCTGGCGATCTGGTGGGCAATATTCGTCGCTCTGCCAACTACGAATATCAATTCATGTTGAACAAATTGGGCGAGCCAATTGATAAAACTGAATGGCACATGACGCCGCAGACAGTGAACGCTTACTACAACCCAGTGAATAACGAAATCGTATTCCCTGCCGCTATTCTGCAACCGCCATTCTTTGATATGGAAGCAGACGATGCCGTTAACTATGGTGGAATTGGCGCGGTTATTGGCCATGAAATTGGTCACGGTTTCGACGATCAGGGCAGCAAATATGACGGCGACGGCAATTTGCGTAACTGGTGGACTGATGCTGACCGTGAAGCTTTTGAAGAGCGCACATCTCGCCTAGTAGAACAATACAATGGTTATTACCCATTCGAAGACGCACACGTAAACGGTGAGTTCACCTTGGGTGAAAACATTGGTGACTTAGGTGGTTTGTCGGTGGCTTATAAAGCACTGCAACTGAGCCTGAATGGCGGCGAAGGGGAAGTTATCGATGGCCTAACAGCAGATCAACGCTTCTTTATGGGTTGGTCTCAGGTGTGGCGTCGTAACTACCGCGAAGAAGAATTACGCCAGCGTTTGGTGACCGATCCGCATAGTCCTTCGCACTATCGTGTGATTGGAGTGGTTTCGAATATTCCAGAATATTACCAAGCGTTTGATGTCAAAGAAGGGGATGCCATGTACATTGCCCCAGAAAATCGTGTGAAAATCTGGTAATTGTTTGGTAGAGCAGTAAATTTCGCTTGCTGCTCTTACCAATTTAAGCGATGTTAACGGCACCGGTCTGGTGCCGTTGTTGTTTTCGAGGAACTCTATGTCCGCCACTCAAATCCGAAACTTGTTAATTGCCCTTGCTGCTGTCGCTGTGGTGGCAATTGGCGTTGTTGCATGGTTAGCAAAGTCTGGCAACGAAGCCGTTGTTGCGCCGTTGGACGTCACGCCTGAGCCTGCCGTTGAAGTACTTCCTGAACCCATTGTGGTGCCAGAGCCCGACGTGGTGGAACCAGAGCCGCAGCCGGTCGTTGTTGAGCCCGAGCCTGCTCCAATGCCAGAACCCGAGCCTGAACCTAAAGTATTTGATTTTGAGTTGCCGCCGTTAGCTTCCAGTGACGCGACCTTGCTTGAGGCGCTGCAGCAGAAAATAGTTAGCAAAAGCATTGGCTTGTTGGTGGACGAAGCGCTAATCGAGCACTTTGTTGCCTCTGTAGATGCGTTATCGCGTGGGCAAATTACCTATAATTTACTACCGGTTGAACGTCCGGTCGGTCGCTATAAAGTGATTGAAGCTGAGGGTAAATTGTATGGTTCAACGGCAAACATTGCGCGTTACCAACCTTATTTAGACCTAATGACGGCGATGCCACGAGAGCACTGGCTTGCTTTCTATCAGCATGTTTACCCGTTGTTACAACAAGCCTATGAACAATTAGGTTATCCCGATCAGGCATTTCATGGGGTGTTTTTGCAAGCTATCGAACGTTTGCTTGCGACGCCAAAGCCTGGTCCGTCAATTGAATTAGAGCAACCGCATGTTATGTATGAGTATGCTGATGAGGCTTTGCAGAATTTAACGCCTGCAGATAAGTTGATGACGCGTTTGGGGCCGAATCTGAATGGCAAGGTTCGACTGTTGTTGTCAGGCTTACAGCAGCCGTTGCAGGAATGGCAGCCTAATTAGCGGGTTGTGTTGTATTGAGCGCACGAAGATAACAATTAAAAAAGGACGGCTTAGCCGTCCTTTTTTATATTAACCGTCTAAATAGGGTTTGCTTTCGCTCATGGTTACGCGGTTTCGCCCTTCGCGCTTGGAGGTATAGAGGGCTTCATCAGCTTTTTCTAACCAGTTCTGATGAGACTCAATATCCGCTGAGTTTTGGGCAATGCCAACACTGATAGTCAGGCTGATGGAATGCTGTTCAAATTCAACGGCTTTTTTCTCAACCACCTTACGCAAGCGTTCAGCAAAGTAGAGCGCCTGGTCTGGCTCCGTATCCAATAGCAGTACGGCAAACTCTTCGCCGCCATAGCGTCCTGCGATATCAGTGGTGCGCTTGGTGCGCTTGATGCGGCGAGCCACTTCTCGAATCACTTCGTCACCGGCAAGGTGCCCATATTCGTCATTGATTCGTTTGAAGTGGTCAATATCAAGCATGATCAATGTACTGGGTCGTTTGGAGCGCTGCATGCGCGCGTACTCTTGGCGCAACTGCTCTTCCCAATGGCCCCGATTAAACAACTGAGTGAGGGCGTCGGTGCGACTAATTTCCTGCAATCGGCTATTCGCCAGCTTTTGCTCAATCTTGTTAACGGCTTCGTCAGTTACATCGTAAATAATCAGTGCGATATGCTCGACTTCGCCGGTCAGTGATTCCAGCGGTACAACCGTCATGTTTTGGTACATGTAGCTTGATGAGCCGGTGATCGGTCGATAATTCTGAAAGCGGAATACATACGGGCGTTGCTCCCAAGTGGTAAAGGAGCGTGATTTTAACAGTCGAGCGCTATCTAGCTTATGGCGGAACCATTTCTCAGGCAGGTCGGGGTAGACCTTGAAAATTTCCCGGTTGCGTACTTGATCGGGGGCGAGTCCTGAATGGTTTTTCATGAAACCATTCCATACTTCAATGCGATAATTTTTATCAAGCACCACCAAACCCACATCAATGTGGTGGATCATGGTGATCATCCAGTGCATTTCGCGGAAGTCACTACTACTCATGACTCCTCCAGCAAGTATTTAATATTTTCACGAAGCACAGGCAACGACTCTTCAGTGAACACCAACAACAAATCACAATTGATTTCGTGGGTTTCTACTTTGTAATTAATTTCAATCGCAAGGTTTTTTTGCCAGCGATTTTGGTTGGCGGCAATAAGATCTTTTACCTGACAATGTTGCCCCAATACAACGGGGTGGCCTTGGCTAAAGTGCACATGCAACATATCTGCGATGCCCTTTAAGCAAGCACCAATTAAGATATTGGACAAGTCCATCAAGACTTCAATTTCGCCTTGTGAATCCATGTAGCCGTCGTGACCCAGTAATTCCGCCATGTCATCGAAGCGTGTGTCATCGAATAACAAGAACGCTTCGCCTGAAATTCCATCGCCAATAAAACCCTGGCAGACGGCAGATAAGGTGCTGTAATCGCTAACGGCTTGGAGAGCCATGTGCAATTCGGAGCTTTCCAGGATATTAACGTTTGGAATGGGCAGTTTGACAAACAGGTTAAGAATTTCCGCCATTAAACCGCCGGCCCGTCCCATGGCAACGTTGGCCAATTCGCGGTAGGCGTCCATTTCTGACACTTCCATCTCTGAAAAGTCAGCGCCGGCGTCAGTTTTACCTTGACTGGTGTACCAACCATGGCGTTCAAGAATATGTTGGATTTCAGCTTTGCTAGCGGGTTTGCGCAGGAACTCTGCAGCACCCAACGCGGTGACACGTTCTAAGGCTTTGGTTTGAATGTCGCCCGATACCACCACAATGTCTGGGCGCTCGGCATCGTGTTGTAACTTCTCAAGGACCTGATAACCATCCATGACCGGCATGGTGAGGTCGAGAAACATTAAATCAATTTGTTGAGTCTGACATAGGTTGGCGCCTTCTTGCCCATCTTTGGCAAAAAGAACTTCCACATCCCAGCCCGCTGGCAAACTTCGATGAAGTTGCTTACGAGCTAGTGCTGAGTCATCACATATTAGAACAGTCTTAACCACAGAATATCGCTAAATAAAATGTATAAAATAAATACTAAATTCGGATGATACACGAACAGCGCACTTTTATAAGGGTGGTAACGAGTTAAAGCACTGGTTATGTGAACTTGCTAGGGGCTGGATCGTGTCAAATGTTAAGCCTTATTGATTGGTTGCATGGCAAGGAGTCAATCTTGCAAAACTTCACATCCGAGAATCGTAAATAGCATTAAGCTTAACGCTACGTTAAATTGCCTTGATAAGCAGCTGATCGCCATAACGCCATCTTGGCGTTGATTAACCTTATGGCGAGTAAGTCTCAGTTGCGATTCTGTGATGGTGTTAGCCTTTGGTCTTATTGGCCTTTAGTCGCTATAACAGATATAATTTTGCGCTCAATTTATGGGCAGATCCGATACTAAAAACAGATGCCCAGCCTATGAATACGTGCACAAGGCCCCCACTGACGAGAGGATGATAACTGTGCTAGACGCTTACCGTTCGCATGTTGAAGAACGTGCTTCCCAAGGGGTGGTTGCTAAACCACTAAATGCCGAACAAACGGCCCAACTGATAGAACTTATTAAAACGCCTCCTGCTGGCGAAGAAGAATTCCTGTTGGAATTGTTA
Organism: Neiella holothuriorum; assembly: GCF_019457915.1. Classification (GTDB taxonomy): domain Bacteria; phylum Pseudomonadota; class Gammaproteobacteria; order Enterobacterales; family Neiellaceae; genus Neiella; species Neiella holothuriorum. The sequence continues at coordinate 48,068 of NZ_JAHZSS010000021.1, read as the reverse complement.
TCTCAGCGCGTTCCCCCTGGTGTTGATGAAGCCGCTTACGTCAAAGCTGGCTTTTTAGCTGCAATCGCTAAAGGCGAAGCAAGCTCTCCAATTTTGTCACCAGAGCTTGCTACTGAATGGCTCGGCACCATGCAAGGTGGTTACAACATTGCTTCACTGATTGAGCTGCTCGAGATTGATGCGCTGGCGCCAATTTCAGTTAAAGCCTTGTCACACACCTTGTTGATGTTTGATGCCTTTTACGATGTAGAAGAGAAGGCCAAGGCCGGCAATGCATTTGCTCAGCAAGTCATGGATTCATGGGCAAATGCCGAATGGTTCCTGAGCAAGCCTGCGCTGCAAGAGAAAATTACCTTAACGGTCTTTAAAGTGACCGGTGAAACCAATACCGATGACCTGTCGCCTGCGCCAGATGCTTGGTCGCGTCCAGACATTCCTGTGCACGCGCTGGCGATGCTGAAAAATGCGCGCGATGGCATTGACCCTGTTAAGCCGGGCGAAATTGGTCCGTTAGAGCAAATCGAAGCCATGAAAGCCAAAGGTCATCCAGTGGCTTATGTTGGTGATGTTGTGGGTACCGGTTCTTCGCGTAAGTCAGCCACTAACTCAGTGTTGTGGTTTTTCGGCGATGATATTCCTTACGTTCCAAACAAGCGCACTGGCGGCTTTGTATTGGGCGGTAAGATTGCTCCTATCTTCTTCAATACCATGGAAGATTCCGGAGCTTTGCCAATTGAAGTTGACGTTACGTCATTGAATATGGGCGACGTGATTGACATCTACCCGTTTGAAGGCAAGGTTTGCCAACACGGCACTGACGAAGTGATTTCTACCTTCGAACTAAAAACTGACGTGTTGATTGATGAAGTCCGCGCCGGTGGCCGTATTCCATTAATTATTGGTCGCGGCTTAACGGATCGTGCTCGTGAGTCTCTGGGCTTGCCAGTGAGCGAGGTGTTCCGTCGTCCTGCTGCCGTTGTTGCTTCTGACAAAGGCTTTACCTTGGCGCAGAAGATGGTTGGTAAAGCATGTGGTGTTGAAGGCGTACGCCCGAATCAATACTGTGAGCCTAAAATGACCACCGTTGGTTCGCAAGATACTACCGGCCCGATGACGCGTGATGAGCTGAAAGATTTGGCTTGTCTTGGTTTCTCTGCTGATTTGACCATGCAGTCATTCTGTCACACATCGGCTTATCCAAAGCCTGTTGATGTGGAAACTCACCACACCTTGCCTGATTTCATCATGAATCGTGGTGGTGTTTCATTGCGTCCAGGTGATGGCGTGATCCACAGCTGGTTGAACCGCATGCTGTTGCCAGACACCGTTGGTACTGGTGGCGACTCACACACCCGCTTCCCGTTGGGCATTTCATTCCCTGCTGGTTCTGGTTTGGTGGCGTTTGCGGCGGCAACCGGTGTGATGCCATTGGATATGCCGGAATCAATTCTGGTTCGCTTCAAAGGCGAGATGCAACCGGGCATTACCCTGCGCGATTTGGTTCACGCCATTCCGCTGTACGGCATCAAGCAAGGTTTGCTGACGGTTGAGAAAGCGGGCAAGAAAAATGCCTTCTCTGGTCGAGTCCTTGAAATTGAAGGTCTTGAGACGTTGAGTGTCGAGCAAGCGTTTGAATTATCAGATGCTTCTGCTGAGCGTTCTGCGGCTGGCTGTACCATTAAGCTAGATAAAGAACCAATCATCGAATACTTGAATTCGAACATCGTGATGCTCAAGTGGATGATCGCGGAAGGTTACGGCGACCGTCGGACCATCGAACGTCGTATCACAGCAATGGAAGCTTGGCTAGAAAACCCTGAGTTGATGGAAGCCGATGCGGACGCTGAATACGCGGAAATCATCGAAATCGATTTGGCTGATATTAAAGAACCAATCTTGTGTTGCCCGAATGATCCAGATGATGCCAAGACTTTGTCTGACGTTGCTGGCGTTGGTATTGATGAAGTATTCATCGGTTCTTGTATGACCAACATTGGTCACTTCCGCGCAGCCGGTAAGCTGTTGCAAGATTTTGCTGGTCAGCTGCCAACCCGCCTGTGGGTTGCACCACCGACCAAAATGGATGCTCAGCAGTTAACTGACGAAGGTTACTACAGCGTTTATGGTAAAGTCGGTGCGCGCACTGAATCGCCGGGTTGTTCGCTGTGTATGGGGAACCAGGCACGAGTTGCAGATAACGCAACGGTTGTTTCTACCTCTACCCGTAACTTCCCGAACCGTTTAGGTACTGGCGCTAACGTTTACTTGGCGTCTGCTGAATTGGCAGCTGTTGCTTCCATTATCGGCAAGATCCCGAACGCCGATGAGTACATGACGTATGCCAAAACCATCGATAAAGATGCGGCGGACACCTACCGTTACCTGAACTTCCACCAGATGCCAAGCTATACCAAAAAGGCAGATGATGTGATTTTCCAAACAGCCGAAGTTTAATTTAGTTAAACATCAGCAGCTAATAACAAACCTCGCTTCGGCGGGGTTTGTTGTTTTTAAGGCCATTGAAAGTTGGTACGCGAGGCAATGTAAGGAGCAATTGTTGCTCGGTATTCTAGAGCAGCCATTGCAGGAGCAAATGCTTGGCAGTAGTCTGTTACGCAAGAAACAAATACAGATCAGAAGAGAGTTACAGAATGGCTAAATTAAGCCTTCAAGAGCAAATGCTAAAAACTGGCTTGGTCAGCAAGAAAAAAGCGGGCAAGGTGGCCAAGCAAGCTAAAAAAGGTCGAGTACAGGCTCGGGAAGTAAAAGCTGCCGCAGAAGAAAAACGCCTCGCGGAGCAAGAAAAAGCCAAAGAGTTGAATCGTCAACGCGATGAAGCAGCGAAGCAAAAAGCCATTGTCGCACAAATTAAGCAACTCATTGAAGTCAACCGCATTGATCGTGCCAGGGGCGACATTAGCTACAACTTTACTGATGGCTCCGTGGTGAAGAATGTGCACGTTGACCAAGCTACCCAAAAAGAATTGATGAAAGGCCGCTTAGCCATTGTTCGATATGGCGAAGGCTATGAAGTGGTACCAGCTGGCGTGGCAGATAAAATTGCCCAACGTGACGAAAGCTTGGTGGTGCTAAACAATTTGGTTGATGATAAAGAAACCGATGAAGACGATCCGTATGCTGAGTTTGTCGTGCCCGACGATTTGATGTGGTAATAACCCCGCCTCGTAAACACAGTTAAACGGTTGATGGGCTCTGATGCCACCAGCAGAGCCTATCAAGCCAGCCTATTTCACCAATCGAACCCAAGCCAGTAACTGTTTACGCTTACTATAAAGAAGTAGCGTCCCTGCCAGAGCATAAAGCAGAGCGTCGTTCCATGGGCTTTTCTGTGACCAATAAAAATGCAACAACACTAGGGCGAAAGCTGGGTACACCAGACTATGTAGCTGCACCCATCGGGCTCCCATTTTTCGTTGTATCAACTTGAGCGACGTTGTTGTTAACGCCATGAGCACAAGCCAAGCAATGAAGCCAACAGTGATGTAAGGCCTGCGAATTACCTCGTCAATTACATCTATCCACTGCAATTGCCACTCAAACACCAAAAAGCACAGAATATGAAAGGTCGCATAAAAAGCGACATAAAGGCCGAGCATGCGCCGGCATCGCATCAACAAAGGTGTTTTACGCCAACGGCTCAGCGGCGAGACAAGTAGTGTGGCAAATAGGCAATGAACAGCGCCAATGCCGTAGAAATGAATCAATTCCTTGACGGGATCGGCACCTAAATCATCGATGGCGGCCAAATAAAACAGCCAAATGGCGGGCAATAGACAGGCACCATGAATGACTAATTTAAGCGCCCAAAGTTGAGGCTTGGTTGTTATTAATTGCGGCATTCGGTTGCTCAGAAAAAATGATTCTCTTTGATACCACTGTATAAGCTAGCCACTTGTTCACCATAGCCATTATAGAGTTCAGTATCACGACGCTTTTGGCTAAAGATGCCTCCGCTACCAATGATTCGCTCGCTCGCTTGACTCCAACGAGGGTGCGCAACGCTAGGATTCACATTGGCAAAAAAACCGTATTCATTGGGAGCTAAGTCATGCCATGTTGTGCGCGGCCGGCGTTCACTAAAGTGAATACTGACGATGGATTTAATGCTCTTAAAGCCATATTTCCAAGGAACGACTAATCGTATCGGGGCACCGTTTTGCGGTGGTAGCGTTTTACCGTATAAACCAACGGCCATAAGAGTCAGCGGGTGCATTGCCTCTGCAATGGTTAAGCCTTCAACATAGGGGTAGTTAATACCGCCACCAGCCCAGCGATTTCGCTGACCGGGCATTTGGGCCGGATCATGTAGAGTTTTAAAAACGACGTATTTGGCTTTGCTTGTGGGCTTAAAACGCTTCAGCATATCGCCAAGTGAAAAACCTATCCACGGGATCACCATGGACCAAGCTTCAACGCAACGCAGCCGATAAATACGCTCCTCTAGCGGATTCCATTTCAATATGTCTTCTAAATTAAACGAGCCTGTAATTTCTGCTTCACCACTGATCGCAACCTGCCAAGGCTTGGTTTTGAGTGCCTGGGCATGCTTGGCTGGATCGGCTTTGTCGGTACCAAACTCATAGAAATTATTATAAGTGGTGACTTTCTTTTCAGGCGTCAGATCTAAGTTGGACTCAGCGCGCTGATAGTTAAGGGGCTGGCGTTGCGCTGCCGCAGCCCGCTTAGCTGGCATCAAGCTTAACGCCGAGATGGCAGTAGCACCTTTTATCAATTGGCGCCGATTTAAATACAAGGCCTCATCGGTGACGAGAGACTCTGGTAGCGAAGGAGCTAGTTTGTTCATCATTCAAACCGAGTTAATGAGATTAATGACACAGACCGAACGTTGAGGCTAAAAGTTTCAAGCGAGTTTCAGCTATCATTGTAAACGGCAACGATAATTTGAATGATCACAGTATGGACTACGAATTTTCCACCAATGTTATCGATGGCACACCCGTCGCTAAAGTAGATGATCCGCAAAGCGCCTTTGGGACTTGGCTCACGAGTGAAGTTGGCCTTGATATCCCGCGTGTCAAAGCGCTTTTGAAATTGCTCGAGAGCACGGCCGATAGCTGGCAAGAAGAAGGACGAGAGTGGCTACTCGAATGCGAAAGCGGTGATATTCAATTGGCGCACCATAGCATGACATGTGATGATGAGATGCCCTTATCTGGTGAGAATGATTTACGGGATGATCATGAGAATCTTTCCGCTGAAGCCGGATTAGAAGATTTTTGTGCATTGCTAACTTCTTGGTTTCACCATATTTCTTCGTAATTACGCCTCGTTCTCTTGGTCGTTGCTTAGGCCCTCCGCACGATTATAGTGCTAGATCCTCAATAAACGTGATTGCATCCCCTTTGTGCGCTAGTTTGGTGCGTTGCAAGGGATCAATATGGTGCGTGGCGCTGCTCATGTTCCCTTGTTTGTAACTACTGCTATTTATAACTTACTGATTAATAGGCTTTTGTATTGTTTGGCATGATGCTTGTTAACAAAACCTTGAACAATAAATAAATACCCGAGGGAGTACGCGATGAAACTTGTGACTGCAATCATCAAGCCGTTCAAGCTGGATGATGTCAGAGAAGCAATCTCAGAAGTCGGCATAGAAGGCCTGACTGTGACTGAGGTTAAGGGTTTTGGCCGTCAGAAAGGTCATACCGAATTATACCGTGGCGCTGAATACCAAGTAGATTTCTTGCCAAAAGTTAAGCTGGAAATCGCCACTAATGACGAAAACGTTGAGCGCTTGGTTGAAGCCATCAGCAAAGCGGCTTACACCGGTAAAATCGGTGACGGCAAATTGTTCGTCTACGACTTAGAACAAGCTGTACGGATCCGTACAGGCGAGGCCGATGCAGAAGCCCTTTAAGGCGCTGCTGTCCAGTCTGACTATTCCGGGAGAAAATAATGGATAATCTAAATTATATTTTTGAATTGCAGTACGCAATTGACACGTTCTACTTTCTAATTTGTGGTGCATTGGTTTGGTGGATGGCAGCTGGCTTTGCCATGCTAGAAGCCGGTTTGGTGCGCTCAAAAAACACCACTGAGATCCTGACCAAGAACGTCGCGTTGTTCGCGATTGCTTGTACCATGTACCTGATCTGTGGTTATGAGTTCATGTACGGCGGTGGTTACTTCCTGTCTGGCGTAACAACTGTTGCTGGTATGGATGACGCTGCAGTCGCTGCTGTTTTGGCTTCATCTCATGAGTCTGGTTTTGGTGACATGGGCGAATATGCCGGTGCATCTGACTTCTTCTTCCAGGTGGTATTCGTAGCAACGTCTATGTCTATCGTATCTGGTGCGGTTGCTGAGCGTATGAAATTATTCGCTTTCTTGGCATTCGCAGTGGTAATGACTGGTTTCATCTATCCAATGGAAGGTGGCTGGACTTGGGGCGGTAACTCTGTCTTCGGTCTTTACGAGCTGAGCTTTTCTGACTATGCCGGTTCCGGTATTGTTCACTTGGCTGGTGCTGCTGCTGCTTTGGCTGGTGTCCTGTTACTGGGTGCTCGTAAAGGCAAATATGGCCCTAACGGTGAAGTTCGCGCGATTCCAGGTGCAAACCTGCCATTAGCTGCGCTAGGTACCTTCATCTTGTGGATGGGTTGGTTCGGCTTCAACGGTGGTTCTACCCTGAAATTAGGTGGTATCGCGGTAGCGAACGAGGTTGCTAACGTGTTCTTGAACACCAACGCCGCCGCTGCTGGTGGTGCAATTGCTGCTCTTATCGTCGCTAAGATTTTGTTCAAGAAAGCTGACCTAACCATGATTTTGAATGGAGCCTTGGCTGGCTTGGTCGCTATTACTGCAGAACCTGCTGATCCGACGCCGCTGCTGTCTACCTTAATTGGTGCTGCTGGTGGTGCCTTGGTTGTCTTCTCAATTATCACTCTTGATAAGCTGAAGGTTGATGATCCAGTTGGTGCTATCTCTGTTCATGGTGTTGTTGGTATCTGGGGTATCTTCGCGGTACTTCTGTCTGACCCTGACGCGACCTTCATGGGTCAGTTAGTCGGTACATTGACTATCTTCGTATGGGTATTCGTAACAAGCTTGATTGTCTGGGCAATCATCAAAGCGGTTATGGGCATCCGTGTTAGCGAAGAAGAAGAATATGTCGGCACTGATGTTACCGATTGTGGCTTGGAAGCCTACCCAGAGTTTGGCGCTTCAGCCAAATAACTCGACGCTTCCCCACATTGAAAAACCGGAGCATTTGCTCCGGTTTTTTTATGCCTCGATTTTGGTACCGGCATACCTCTGAGCTTTGGCGTGAGGGGTTATAGCGAAAGAAAAGGGGGCTATAGGCGTTACAAAGACGGATGACGGCCGCTTGAATACCAGTGCTCATTCGGTTCAACCGAATGGTACAGCGCAAAGTGGCAAATGGTGTCAGCAGGAAAGCTTCAGTCGTTGCGAGCAACCCAAACAAAAAGTCCCATCGTGCTGGAATGGGACTTTGTTGCATGTTTAATCAATGTTTACGACTAAGGTCTAAATTGTATAGATTGAGGATTTTGGCACTATTCGCTGTAGCCAAATAAGCTACGAACAGATTGAATCGTTGAGTCAATCCCCGCAGCTTTGGTTGGGGTGATGAAGATGGTATCATCGCCAGCGATTGTGCCCAGGATCCCTTCGGCTTTGCCGATGGAATCAAGTAACCGAGCAATCAATTGTGCGGCGCCCGGACTCGTGCGAATCACAATCATAAAATCGTTGTGATCAATGTCGATGACAAGGTTTTTTAACGGACTCGATGTGGTTGGAACCCCAAGTTCTGCGGGCAAGCAGTAAACCATTTCTTGTTTCGCGTTGCGGGTTCGGACGGCTCCGAATTTCGAAAGCATGCGCGATACTTTAGATTGGTTTACATTGCTAAAGCCTTGGTCTTTTAGTGCGCTGACTATCTCTCCTTGCGAGCCAAATCGCTCTTGCTTGAGAAGATTATGGAATGCTTTGACTAAGGCATCTTGCTGACTGGATTGCATAACTGGCCCCTAATTGGTTATGCACTCATTGTGCATAAGTTTGCAATGTGGGGCAAACTTATGAGGCCTTGATTACTCGGAATGTGCGTTGCTTTTTGTTTACGACTTATTTTACTCCAAAAATAAGTAAAACTGAGCTTTGATTTCGCACAACTCATTCCCCTTCATTTGGGTGCAGGCTATTGTTGCTAAGAAATAAAAATACCCTACACAAACTATAAATCCTATTAGGAGAATAACTATGAAAGTTGCTGTACTTGGCGCCGCAGGCGGAATCGGACAAGCGTTGTCGCTTCTGCTAAAAACCCAATTACCAGCAGGCACTGATCTTGCCCTGTATGATATTGCCCCGGTAACGCCAGGCGTTGCTAAAGACCTGAGCCACATTCCAACTGCTGTGCCAATTGAAGGCTATGGTAAAGATGATTTACACAAAGCACTTGAAGGTGCTGATATTGTTATGATCCCTGCCGGTGTGCCGCGTAAGCCTGGTATGGATCGCGCTGATTTATTTAACGTTAATGCGGGTGTGGTGAAGCACCTAGCTGAGCAGATTGCTGACGTTTGTCCGACTGCTTGTGTTGGTATTATTACTAACCCAGTCAACACGACTGTTGCTATTGCTGCTGAAGTATTTAAAGCCAAAGGCTGTTACAACAAGAACAAGTTGTTCGGTGTGACTACTCTGGACGTCATTCGTGCTGAAACCTTCATTGCTGAAGCTAAAGGCCTTAACCCTGCGGATGTGAACATTAATGTTATTGGTGGCCACAGTGGTGTAACGATTTTGCCGCTACTAAGCCAGTTGGGCCTTGATTTTTCTGATGACGAAATTGCTGCCATGACGCATCGTATCCAGAATGCTGGTACTGAAGTGGTGGAAGCTAAAGCCGGTGGCGGTTCTGCGACCTTGTCCATGGGCCAAGCTGCAGCTCGTTTCTGCCTGAGTTTGATCAAAGCTCTGAACGGTGAAGAAGGCGTTGTTGAGTGCACCTATGTTGATGGTGGCTCTGAACACGCAAGCTTGTTCGCACAGCCTGTTAAGTTAGGCAAAAATGGTGTTGAAGAAGTTCTGCCATATGGCGACATCAGTGCCTATGAGAAAGAAGCACTTGACGGCATGCTCGAAACCTTAACTGGCGATATCGCCAAAGGTGTTGAGTTCGTCAACGGCTAACTGATACTGAACGATAAAAAAACCAGCCAATCGGCTGGTTTTTTTGTTTGTGGCTCATTGAATATTAAACGATGAACATACGCTCAAGTTGAGCGTAAGTGCAATTAGTGATTACGCTCCACAGCAATGTTAGCCAAGCCGATCAGTGCTTGTTTATACTCCGAATCTGCCATAAAGCTTAGCGCGGCAATGGCTTTGTCGGCTTCTTCTTCAGCCTTTTGACGAGTGTAATCAAGCGAGCCAACACGAGCCATGGTTGCCTGAATAGTGGCTAAATGCGGTAATCCATTCGCGTTCTCGATGGCATCTTTAATTAAAGCCGCTTCGGCTTCGTTGCCGTTTCGCATGGCGTGCAGCAACGGCAAGGTGGGTTTGCCTTCAGCTAAATCATCGCCGGCATTTTTTCCCATTGTGTCGGCATCTGCGGTGTAGTCGAGTACATCGTCAATGAGCTGAAATGCTGTGCCCAAGTGTTTGCCATAATCAAGCATCGCTTGTTCGATATCGGGTGTTTGCGCTGATATCACTGCGGCTAGACGGGTCGCAGCTTCAAAAAGCTTGGCCGTTTTGCAATAAATCACTTGGAAGTAATTGGCTTCATCAACAGCTGAATCATTAACGTTCATGAGCTGCAAGACTTCACCTTCGGCAATTCGATTAGTCGCGTCAGATAAGATGTCCATCACTTTCATGTCATCAAACTGAACCATCATTTGAAAAGCGCGTGTATAAAGGAAGTCGCCCACCAAAACGCTGGCTTGATTACCAAACAATGCGTTGGCCGTTTCTCGACCACGGCGCATGGTTGATTCATCCACCACATCATCATGTAACAGGGTTGCTGTGTGAATAAACTCAATTAGCGTGGCGAGTTGAATATGGTGTTTGCCGTTATAGCCAAGGGCGCGCGCGGCCAATACCGTTAGCAGCGGACGAAGTCGCTTTCCGCCGCTATTGACGATATAAAAACCAAGTTGATTAATCAGCGCCACATCGGAAGTGAGCTGTTCGCCAATTAATGTATTGACGGCATTCATGTCGCCTTGGGCGATATGCTGAATTCGATCCAATTTCATCTGACTTGTCGAAATATGAAGCAGTTAGGGGGCAAAAGTTGAAAGGAGTTTACGCTCAAATTGACCATTAAGACAGTTAGACAAACGAATGATTTCCACTGTGTGCAAAAAACGAACGAAGGTTGCCGCTAGACAGTTGTTTTTTGTTTGTAGATCGCATAGAATTCGCGCCCTAAAGTTTTAAGGCTACAAGTACCTTGCCTTATAAAAGGTACTGAAATTTTCGGAGTATAAGAAATATGTACGCGGTTTTTCAAAGTGGCGGTAAACAGCACCGAGTTGCAGAAGGCCAAACCGTCCGCCTGGAAAAGCTGGACGTCGAAACCGGCACTGCCGTTGAATTCGACAAAGTCCTGTTAGTCGCGAACGGTGACGATGTAACAATCGGCGCACCTTTCGTTGAAGGCGGAAAAGTTAAAGCAGAAGTTGTGACTCACGGTCGCGGCAAGAAAGTTAAGATTGTTAAGTTCAATCGCCGTAAGCACTCTCGCAAGCAAGCGGGACATCGTCAGTGGTTCACTGAAGTGAAAATCACTGCAATTAGCGGTTAATCAGAGGAGTCATAACTAATGGCACACAAAAAAGCTGGCGGTAGTACTCGAAACGGCCGCGATTCTGAAAGTAAACGTCTTGGTGTTAAGCGCTACGGCGGTCAAACAGTTTTAGCTGGTAACATCTTAGTTCGTCAACGTGGTACAAAATTCCACGCTGGTGACAACGTTGGTATTGGTAAAGACCACACTTTGTTTGCAACTGCAGACGGTGTTGTTAAGTTTGAAGTTAAAGGCCCTAAAAATCGTAAATTCGTTAGCATCGTAGCGTAATTTCGACCGCCTTAACTTGAAAAGCCCTGCCGTGTTCGGTGGGGCTTTTTGTTTTATGAAAGCCTTGTTGCTTTGCAAATAGCGCCACTTTTTTGCAGCAACCTCCAACAGCCCCTAAAATTCCTGAGAGATCAGCAATAGGCAAACGCCATGAAATTTGTAGATGAAGCACGAATCCACATCGAAGCCGGTAAAGGCGGCAACGGCATTATTAGTTTTCGCCGTGAAAAGTACATTCCCAAAGGCGGCCCTGATGGTGGTGATGGTGGTGATGGCGGACATATCTATATTCAGGCTGATGAAAACCTCAGCACGCTGATCGATTACCAATTTGAAAAAGCATTTCAGGCTGAGCACGGTGAGAATGGCCAAAGCCGAAACTGTACCGGTCGTCGTGGTCAAGATAAGACCTTGATGGTGCCTGTGGGTACCCGCATTTGCGATGAGGACACACAGGAAGTACTCGGCGACCTGACGGAGCACGGCCAGCGTATGCTCGCTGCTAAGGGCGGATTTCACGGCTTAGGTAATGCTCGCTTCAAAAGCTCAACGAATCGTGCGCCGCGGCAAAAAAGTAATGGTACGCCAGGTGAAGGTCGACATATTACCTTAGAGCTGATGTTGTTGGCGGATGTTGGTTTACTCGGGTTGCCAAATGCGGGTAAGTCCACCTTTATTCGCTCTGTTTCTGCCGCCAAGCCAAAAGTTGCTGATTATCCGTTTACGACTTTGGTACCAAACCTTGGTGTTGTGCGTTTAGGCAGTGGCAGTAGCTTTGTAATTGCTGATATTCCTGGCCTGATCGAAGGCGCAAGTGATGGTGCCGGTTTAGGCGTGCAGTTCCTCAAGCACCTAGAGCGTTGCCGCATTCTGTTGCACTTGGTTGATGTGATGCCAGCTGATTGCTCCGATCCTGTTGATAACGCCATGACTATCGTTAATGAGATTGAGTCTCATAGTGAGGCACTTGCTGATAAGCCGCGCTGGTTAGTTTTCAATAAGACTGATTTGATGCTTGAAGATGAATTGGCTGAAGTCATTGGGCGTGTCGTCGATGCGCTGGCCTGGGAAGGCCCTGTATTTCAAATTTCAGCAGCCGAGCGCAACGGCACCGAAGCCTTAACGCAAGTTATTGGCGAGCAATTAGAGCAAATGCCGCGGGTTGTTGAAGAGCAGTCGGACGAGCCTGAAGAAGTTGAGTTTCAGTGGGATCACTACCACAAAGAGCAACTCGAAGACGCCGACGCAAACCCCGATTTCGAAGATTGGGATGATGACGATGACTTGGATGATGATGAGGAAGATGACGGTCACGTCATTTACCAAAAATAAGCAAGTTAAGGTAAAACGTGAATGAGCAGCCCAAGGGCTGCTTTTTTGCTATTTGGCGCAACCATTCTTTGGTTGTTATCCTAGCCCACTAACATTTCAATGAGTAATGGTGACATGCGAATTTCTCTGATCGCGGCAATGGGTCGAAACCGCGTCATAGGTAAAGACAACAAAATGCCTTGGCACATGCCTGCCGATCTTAAACATTTTAAAGCTGTGACGATGGGCAAACCTGTTGTCATGGGACGCAAAACCTTTGAATCGATTGGTCGCCCGTTGCCGGGCCGAATGAATATTGTGGTGACACGAGATGAGGACTATCGAGCGGATGGTGTAGAGGTCGTTCGAAGCCCAACGCAAGCCATCGAGTTGGCGAGTAAAGCCACCGAAGATGTCATGATTATTGGCGGCGGTCAGATCTATCAGCACTTCTTACCGATGGCCACAGACCTGTATTTAACCTTCATTGATGCCGAGCCGGAAGGCGATGCTTACTTCCCTGAATGGCCCACAAAATTCCGTCAGGTGTCAGTATCCCGTCACGAAAAAGACGATAAAAATGACCATGCATGCGAATTCGTGCATTTGGCAATTTAAAGTAACAGGCAGTGGTTAGAAACTTGTTATTAAGCACAAATAAAATGTGGGTTGCAGGGTGAAAATTCGGTAACATTAGCTCAATTAATGACTTATTTTCTAGGAGTACAAGATGTCTTCTTTGGCCAAAGCGCTAGCCGTGAGTGCGGTACTCAGCGTATCTATGATTTCTTTGCCTTCAGCAAATGCTAATAGCGTTGAGCAGGCCCTAACCAGTGTGTGTGAGTACACTGCACAAAACGATAAATCTCGTGTTCGTAAAGCGTTGAAAAATGCGTCACTGCGCTTGCGCGACATTTACGTTGGCTTTGAGTGCAACGGCTTGAGCTTACTGCGTTTTGCTATGTCTAAGAATGCTGATGACACAGGTGAGTTTATCGCCAAGAAACTGTCTAAGAAAATTCTAAGTGCGCCAGAAAAAGACGGCCAGACGATATTGGACTGGGCTAATGCTAATGGGCATGGCGGTTCTGCTACGGTTGCAGCGATTCAATCTCGTATCAACTAATTGCCTTTTGTTCTCGGCATAAAAAAACGCGCCTACATGGCGCGTTTTTTGTTGCTAAAGCTCGGTTAGACGTTGGTTAGACAACGAATTGCTCAATGGATTGCTTAAGCTGAGTCGATAGCTCAGAGACTTGGTGACTAGCCTGTGAGGTTTGTTGTGCACCAGATGCATTCTCTTCGGCAATGGTCACGATCTGCTCGAGTCGCTCGCTGATTTGCGCGGTCACAGAGGTTTGCTCCTGAGCTGCGGTATTAATCTGGCTGCTAATGTCGTGAGCATGGTGTACCGAGTCCGTAATGACCTGTAGCGCATTGGTGGACTCTTCAGTTTGCTTCACACACTGGGTTGCTTTTTCTTTGCCTTGTACCATGGATTTCACAGCACGCTCCGCACCTTCTTGCAGCTTCTCAATCATGTCATTGATTTCTTGCGTCGATTGCTGAGTACGGCTGGCAAGTGAACGAACTTCATCAGCAACGACCGCAAAGCCTCGGCCTTGTTCGCCGGCGCGAGCCGCTTCAATCGCCGCGTTAAGTGCCAGCAAGTTGGTTTGCTCAGCAACACCGCGGATGACATCAAGTACCGAGCTAATGCTGGTGCTATCTTCATGCAGTTGATTAATTACCGCAGAAGCGTTGTCGACTTCTTCCGCCAAGGATTCCATGGTTTGACGGTTAGTAAGAGCAAGCTCTTTAACGTGCTCTGCTTCATCATCAGCGTGTTTGATGGCTGCTAAGGTGTCATTGGCGCTATTAACAACTTGCTGAGCTGTGCTATTCATTTCTGTGGTTGCAGCTGCAACCTGTTCAATCTCAGAGCGCTGTTGCTGAATTGAAGCTGTGGTTTGCTCGGTAATGGCCGATGTTTGTTCGGCAGCAGAGCCTAACTGACTTGAGCGATCAACAATGCCGTTAATCAACTGGCGCAGGTTGTCGGTCAGAATGTTGACGTTACCCGACAGAACGCCAAACTCATCGTTTTGCGAGTCTTCTAAGCGATGCGTTAAATCACCTGAAGCAATGGTCTTCAGCATCGAGTTGACGCGGTTTAGCGGCCGGATAATGCTACGAACCACCACAAATGCAATTCCCGCGGCGAGTAGCACAGAAATGATCATCACAATGGTATTGATTTGCTTACCGCTACTCACCACTTGGGTGACGTCTTGCTGAGCTTGCTGGCTGAACTGACTAACCGTTTCTGCCATGGCAATCAGTAGCGTTGATAACTCTTTGCTCTGCGCTTCAAACTGATCGTGACGTAACTCGGCAGTTTGTTGTTGCTCAATGGCAATACGCTGTTGAGACAACGGAGACTGACTGCTTGTAAGCATTTGTATTAGGCTGTCGATCGCGTCTTTAGCGTCATCGACATACTCAGGCTCTTGGAGTTGATCTTGATACTGAGCAATTTGGCTGAAAGTGCCTTGGATATCACGGATAACAAAGTCAATTTCACTTTTACCCGTCTTCAACTGCTCGGTACGCGTCATGGTTAACACGTCTTGCAATACCGTTTGAATTGATACTGTTTTTGCTTCCAGACTATTGGCTAAGCTTGCCACCAGCTGAGAAGCTTCGTCATCTTCGCTTTCTGTGGCGTCAAGCAAGTCCAGTAAATAACCGCCAGCATCATCCGCCGCATCTGAGATCTCATCGAAGCTATCGAGTGCTTGTTGTCGCGCCACTAAACTGTTGCGGTGCGCACTGATTGATTCGCGAGCAAGCTTATCGTATGACGCGACGATGTTTGCTGCGCTTTGGCGTTTGTCCGTAAATTCGCGGTTGTCGAACTGGATGGTATCTAATGTGGTTAAGGCACCTGCGAGTTCGACCAAGCTTTGCTCAAATAAACCAACATTTTGATCAAGTTTGCTGGTGGTGTCGGTATAGTAAACTTCCAGGCCGACAGTATGGCTGGCAGCAATTTTCAATTGTAAATTGCTAACAGCGTTTAAGGTGGGGATGGCCACATCGTTAACTTGCTTTTGCGAGGTGTTAACAGTGCTTAGTGAGAACAACGAGCTGGCGCCACTAAACAACAGCAGCGCCGTAATGACGGTGAACCCAAGAATGACTCGCATTGCTACAGATAGTTTCATGCCAAATTTATTCCTGACTAAAAATTGTTAAATGTTAATACGGTTTTTATATTGTTATTTTTGTGACCAAAGTACCGGAATTCATGTGGTTTATCTATGGTTTTGGCGCAATCAGGACAGCATTTGCTGTTTGAAATACTTGCCAGACTGCCAACACAGCATGGTGAGTTCATTGCCCCAAACACACCCAGTATCAAGTGCTATGTATCTACTTTCATTAGTTTTTCCCATCAACGAAGCCCAATGCCCAAAGACATAATTATGGCTATTACATTGATGCTGATGATGCAATTCAAACCATGGCGTTAATAACTCATCGGCATGTTCTGGGCTGACTTTAGTATTTAACTCCAATGTGCCATTGGGGTGACAAAAACGCATCCGCGTCAGTGCATTAATAACAAAACGCCAGCGCTCTGGGCCGATAAGCTGATATGACCAAATAGCAGGTGAGTCACCGTACATTGCTTGGAGTAGCGAGAGGTAATGTTTGCCCCGTAGCTGTTGTGAGACTTCTTGAGCCAGCATATCGGCTTGCTCAACGCTCCAGCGTGGGTAAATACCGGCGTGAGTCATAACAATGGGAAAGTCAGGATGGCGCATCAATAAAGGTTGTTGACGCAACCATTGCATTAATTCATCGCGATCTTTCGCAGTCAAAATCGAATCGATTTTATCTTTGGCTTTTGCTGGCTTAATGCCTTCGGCAACCGCCAACAAATGCAGATCGTGGTTGCCCAGCACGGTATGGACATTTGGTTGCTGTTTAACCCAACGCAATGTCTTGAGAGACTTAGGCCCGCGCGCCACTAGATCGCCCGTCAGCCAGAGAGTATCGTCGCTGCCAAAATCAACTTGCTGGAGCAGTAACTGCAATTCATCAAAGCAGCCCTGAATATCACCGACTAAGTAAAGCGCCAAGCGTTGCCTCCTAATGGAGTGTGTTGGGCGAAGCTAAACGAAAAGCAGGAATAGGAACATCAAACACTGTGCCTGATTGGCTACAGAATGTGTAATGGCCATGCATGGTGCCGACGGCTGTTTCAATAACGGCACTGCTGGTATAGGCAAATTGTTCGCCACTTGCGATATCGGGCTGCTTGCCAACAACACCAGGGCCGTCAACTGTATTCACTTCGCCATCGCCATTGGTAATTTGCCAATGGCGGGTCATCAGCTTGGCAGGCTCATCACCATGATTGGTAATGGTGATGTTATAAGCAAATAAATAGTGGTCTTGATCGGGGAGCGATTGCCGCTCTAAGTAACTGACTTCAACTTTAATGGAAATCGAATCACTTAAGGTTTTAGTCATGAGATTCTGCCGCGTTGTCTTCAACCGAGCCATGCTGATTCACATAATTACTTATTTCTACGAACTGCTCGATGGAGATCTGCTCAGGGCGTAAGCCAGGATCAATCCCAAGTTGTTGTAACGAATCTGCAGAAATCTTTCGTTTTAAGCTGTTACGAAGAGTTTTGCGTCGTTGATTAAATGCATCACTGACGACTTGCTCAAGCATCGAAATATTGTCTGCAGGCCAACGTGGTGGCGCAGGAATTAAGCGAACCACAGCGCTGTCGACTTTTGGTGATGGTTTAAAAGCCGTCGGCGGCACTTCCAATACAGGCACAGCTTTACAGTAATATTGAGTCATCACTGACAGGCGACCATAGGCTTTACTGCCAGGGCCTGCAGCCATGCGAACGACCACTTCCTTTTGCAACATGAAGTGCATGTTCTCAATGCTGTCTTGAAACGTGAGCAGGTGAAAAATTAAGGGCGTCGATACGTTATAAGGCAGGTTACCGAATACTTTGATTTTTTTGCCGTCTTGGCAAAGCTGACGAAAATCGAACTTGAGCGCATCGCCTTCATGCACGGTCAGTTTGCTGGCGATAAACGGGTGATGGCGCAGGCGTTTAGCCAAATCGCGATCGAGCTCTACCACATGCAAATGATCCGCGACTTCGGCAACTGGCTCTGTGAGGGCTCCTAAGCCAGGGCCAATTTCCACCAGAGTATCATCTGGCTGCGGATTAATGGCACGAACGATACCATCAATAACGTGGGTGTCGGTCAAGAAATTCTGGCCGAATCGCTTACGAGCGGTATGACCTAAATGATTACGTTGGTTCACGCGGATGCCTCTTTTTGTTCTGCTCGCGCTGTAGCCATTTTAATGGCTTCAGATAAGGCGACAATCAGGCTGCCTTCATCAGCATTGCCTGAGCCAGCAAGCTCAAGTGCAGTGCCGTGATCAACCGATGTGCGAATAAATGGCAGGCCAAGGGTGATGTTCATCGAGGCGCCAAAGCCGCGTGCTTTAAGCACCGGTAAGCCCTGATCGTGATACATAGCCAATACAGCATCTGCGTTATCTAAATATTTGGGTTGGAACAGCGTGTCGGCTGGCAAGCAACCCACTAAGTCCATGCCTTGCTCTCGCAATTGAGTCACGACCGGGTTGATGGTCGTGATTTCTTCGGTACCTAAATGACCATCTTCGCCGGCGTGAGGGTTCAGGCCACACACGTAAATTCGAGGGTTGGCAATGGCAAATTTTTCCTGCAAATCGTGGTGCAGGATCCGAATTATTTTTTCTACCCGATCGGCAGTAATCGCTTTAGAAACATAGGCCAGAGGAATGTGAGTGGTCACTAATGCTACGCGCAAACCTTCGGTTGCTAGCATCATCACGACATCTGGCGTATTGGCGTGCTGCGCAAAAAATTCGGTGTGACCACTAAAAGAAATTCCAGCTTCGTTGATCACGCCTTTATGCACAGGGCCAGTGACGACGGCACTAAATTCACCGCTCATATTGCCGTTAATAGCGGTTAGCAACGTGTCTAGAACATACGGGCCATTATCAGGTGACAATGTGCCAGCTTCTACCGGCGCTGCGAGTGAATGATTTGCAACGTGCAAAGTGCCGGCTACTGAAGGCTCTGCCGGCTGGCTCGCATCGTAATGCTGCAACGAAACGGGAAGGCCAAGCTGTGCCGCCCGTTGTTGCATTAGTTCTATATTGCCGCAAACCACCAATTGCACTGGCCAGTCTCGCTGAGCTAACTTCAAGACTAAATCTGGACCGATGCCAGCGGGCTCTCCTGGTGTAATGGCGATACGTAATGTCATTCGCGCTTACTCGTCGATGACATCAATGTAAGCAGATTCACGCATTTCGCGTAACCATGTTGCTGACTCTTCGGTAAATTTACGTTTGGCGATCATTTGATAAGCTCGGTCTGCCCAGCGTTGCTCTGAGGCATCGAGAATGCGCTTATCAAGCAACTGAACAATATGCCAACCGTGCGTTGTGCGGAACGGCTCACTAATTTGGTTCTTTTCTAACGCACCAAGTTGTGCCGAAAATTCGGGTACATACATCGCTGGATTGGCCCAACCTAAATCACCGCCATTGGCTGCTGAACCTGGATCTTCTGAATACTCTTCAGCCAGCTCTGCAAATTTGCTGTCGTCTTGGCGTAATTCTTTGACGAATGACTGCAACATTGAACGAGCTTTGGCTTCGCTCATGATGATCGATGGCTTAAGTAAGATGTGGCGAGAGTGAATTTCTTCAAGCTCAACGGCTTCGACACCACGCACATCAAATACTTTGATTAAGTGAAAGCCGACTGGGCTGCGAACAGGACCAAGCAAATCGCCTTTGTCGGCATTGCGCAATGAATCGGCAAAAATGGTGGGCACTTCGTTAATGTTCATCCAACCCCAATCACCACCTTCCAACGCTTTTGGTCCTTGCGATGATGTGGTTGCTTGACGGCGGAAATCAGAGCCTTCTTCTTTTAACAGGCTCAGGATTTTATTGATGCGGGCTTCAGCAT
The DNA here is from genome assembly GCF_019457915.1 of Neiella holothuriorum. Taxonomy (GTDB): domain Bacteria; phylum Pseudomonadota; class Gammaproteobacteria; order Enterobacterales; family Neiellaceae; genus Neiella; species Neiella holothuriorum. The sequence goes on along the minus strand of NZ_JAHZSS010000021.1, from coordinate 28,571 downwards.
CTTCAATTTCTTGTTTACTGGAATCCGTATCTGCAATCACCATAATGTGGCCAAAATGCATCTCACGGTTATTTTGGCTTTGCTCTTCCAACATTTTGGCAAGGCCTTCAACTTCCTGTGGCGAAACATTAATGCGATTGCGAACCGCCATGCGCGTTACGTCACCAATGACCAATTCATCGCGGATCTCTTCGCGATAAAGCTGATAGCTGCTGCCGCCAGATTCAATCTCTGCGCGCATTTGCTCAATGGTCATGCCTTCTTGGGCCGCCACACTGGTAATAGTTTGATCGAGTTGAGCATCTGAAATGCGAAGTCCCATCCGATCAGCCATGGAGAGTTGTAATTTACGATCAACCAAGCGCTCGGTGATTTGAGTGCGCAGGACACTATCGCGCGGCAGTGTTTGTCCAGCGTCTAAAGCGCGGGCTTTAACATCTTCCAACATGCGCTGAACTTCGCTTTCTAGGACTACCGAGTTGTTGACCCGAACAACAACACGATCAATAAGTTGTGGCTCGGCAATTGCTGAGGACTGAAGCGCTAGCGCCACGGCAAGAGCTTTAATAGCGCTGAGAGTAATTCGTTTCATCATGATTTCTACTTCGATTATTTGTTTGCCAGCCCAAACTCACTAAGTTCAGAGGCGTTCGACAGGGCACGAGATTAACACAATTTAATTAGCCTGTTGACCTTTCGCCCACAGGCTTGCAACCCCAGTTATATTCAATGTCACGTTAGTTGTTCAGGTAGTAATTTTTACGGTAGCCAAAGAGCGACTGATCAATCATGGTTGAGTGACCACTGCTGTCGCGATTACCGCCTAAGCCTTTTAATTCAAACTGCAGGGCAATGCCCGAGTCATATGCGTCACGATCCGACAAGGATTCATTTTCATCTGGGAAATTGGTGTTGAGGTTACGCTGATACACCAAACGCACAGCCCAACAACACGATTGATATTGAATGCCAGCCAAAGTTTCGACTGACCGCTTCAAATCTGTATCGCGATAATGGCTGGCAACCAGTTGATAGCGATCGGAGAGAGGCCAGCTAACCACTGAGCCGAGTTGGTTGATCTCCCGGCTGTCGAGAGGATCGTCCGACTCATTGGTAAAGTTCAGGGGCTCTGGCGAATAGCGATATCCCAATTGAATCAATTTTCGCTCACCTGGCGAGTAGTTGACCAAAATACTGGAAGCATCGGTATCACTGCGCTCAAAGTTGTAGCGGTATTCGGCGTGAATACTGTAGTCCCCGAAATAAGTGTCGAGTGCTGTTGCAAACGCACTGGTGTCTTCAACTTTGCGACCTGATAACTCTTCAATGATTTTGCTTTCGTCAAAATAGAAAATTTGACCGAATGAAAACCGTAAGGTTTCTTTATTGTCGCTATTAAATAAGCGTGTGGTTGCACCCAAGGTAATTTGATTGGTGTCGGCGATTCGATCTAAACCACTGAAGCGGCGATCACGATACAAGCCATGCACATCCTCGCGCAGTGCAACTGTATCGTATAGGCCAATTTCATCTTGTTGTTGATGACCAATCAGTAGGTACTGAACCTGCGGCTCGAGTCGTTGAGTGTAGTCGTTACCAAACCAGCTAATCTCGCGCTCAAAATTCAGCTGACCATACAGGCGTAATGACGGCAGGGTACGATTAACTGATGAGCTGTATTCATCGTCAACCGTATCTTGGTCATAGTAGGTTTGATAAATCTTGGCTTCGGCTTCAAATTCAGCTGCGGGTGAATGCCAGTTGTAGGTAATTGTTGGTTCGACATGAAAACGATCAGCGGTAACCGTGTCGTTATCCGTATGATCAAAGCGATTGTACTCACCATAGATCTCGGCATTGAACCATTCGTTGAGATAAGGAAGTCGGTAAGTGAAGTCGACTCGTGGTAACTGCCGATAGACATCAGGCGTGTCGCCGAAAATATCAAAGTCGGTCACGGTGATGTTACTGTCGAATTGTTCAGACAAAAAACTAACTTGACCGATTCGTTCTAGTCGGTTGTCGGTTTCACTGGCAACATCGCTGCCTAAATCATTGAAATAGTTATCATCAGATACAGCCGTGTACTCAACGAAGCTGCGAATGTTGTCGGTGAAACGACCTTGGTGTAGCCAACGGTATAAGTAGCGTTCGTCATCACTGGCGATGGCGTCATCGGATGATAAATATTCTAAGTTGAACTGGTTGTATTGTTTCTCGCGCAAATAGCGGATCTCGGTGCCTAATTGTGTGCCTGAATTACCGATATAACGTGGTGTTAAGGTGGCATCAACGTTTGGCGCTATGTTCCAATAATAGGGTTGCCTTAGATCTAAGCCGTTGCGACTGCTATTGGATATTGTGGGAAAGAGTAGGCCACTTTTACGCTTATCTGACAGCGGAAAGGTCATGTACGGCAGCCATAACACAGGCACGTTGCCAACGCGTATCACTGAGTTGCGTGCTTCGCCCCACTCGCTTTGGCCATCGAGTTGAATTTCATCGGCATTCATCACCCAGCTCTCATCCCCTTTGGGACAAGTGGTAAAGCTACCGTCAATCAACACAAATTTCTTATCGTTCTGGCGAATTTCGATGTGTTCTGCTGAGCCGTGGGTCGGGTTATTGACCATTTGATAACTCGACTCACTCATCGTTATGACACTACTCGCGCCATTAGCTGACAAGTTACTGGAATCAACAACAATGTTGGGAGCCTGATAATGAACGTTGCCAGTAGCCTCAAGTTGCTGTGTTTGGCGATCCATGGTGGCTTGTTCAGCCGTTAGTGAATGCTGGCCACGAGTTACTTTCACTTGCCCAGTAAACGCAAGTTTGTTTTGGTGATCTCCGCTGACATTGTCGGCGGAAATCGTCAACGGTAAATTTTCATCGACTGGCGCGAAATTGATCCCTGCATCAACTTGAACGGCTGAAGATAGGCATTGGCCGGTAACGTCTTCTGCTACGGGCTCCTCGTCGGTCGTGCTATTGGCCCATGTTGGTGCTGAAAAAAGTAGGCTCAGGATGACGAATACGTCGGTATTACGGCGTGTGCTCAAGTTGACGTCCCTAAAGTTCAACTCTAAGTTGAGTTCTGATCTGGTAAGCTGCTAATGTTGCGGCGTAATCATAATTCATCTTAGTCTCGACTGCTATGGATGTCTCCTCTTGAAGTCAATGAATAAACAACAGCGTGAGCAGGCGCTTAGCGCTTGGTTACAAAATGCTCTGAATAACCCGAATTTGGCCATCGAACTGGTTTCTGGTGATGCTAGTTTTCGTCGTTATTTTCGTGTGTTGGGTGAATCATCGTCGCTAATTGCGGTAGATGCGCCTGCGCCTCATGAAGATTGCGGCTTGTTTTTACGCGTGGCCGATGCGTTTCAGCAGCAATCGATACGGGTTCCTCAAGTTATTGCGGCGGATGCTGAGCAAGGCTTTATGTGCCTTGAAGATTTTGGCAATCGACTGCTATTAGACGAGCTTACCCCTAACAACAACGGCCATTGGTACCCTTTGGCTATTCGTCCACTTATCGACATTGCTAAAGTCCGTGCGACACCTGCAGGTGCTTTACCTGCGTTCGACTCTGCACATATTGCGCGCGAAAATAGTTTGTTTACCGACTGGCTATTAGGCACGCATTTGCAGCTGGCAATGACCGAGCGTGAACAGCAATCCGTTGCACAGGCCTTTAGCGCCATTACCGACAATGCGCTGGCTCAGCCACAAGTTGGTGTGCACCGCGACTATCATGCCCGCAATATTATGTTGCTTGGCTTAGGCGATGATGCCGAAGTTGGCGTGATTGATTTTCAAGATGCCGTGCTCGGCCCGATTACCTATGATTTGGTGTCATTGTTGCGCGATTGCTATATCGAATGGCCTGATGACTTTGTCTATCAACAATTACGCCTGTGGGCAGTTCAAGCACAATCTGCTGGTCTGATGCCTGAGACCGAAGACGCTACATTGGTCCGTTGGTTCGATTTGATGGGCATTCAGCGTCACATTAAAGCCAGTGGCATTTTCTGCCGCTTGTGTCACCGCGATGGCAAACAAGGTTACCTCGATGACGTGCCACGCACGCTAGGTTATATCGCACGTATTGCCGCAAAGTATCAACAAACCGCAGCCCTAGCTGATTTTGTTTTGCAGCGCGTGTTACCTGCTTGGCAGGCTAAGCGATGAGCCAATCTGGCGTGATTGATACGGCCATGATCTTAGCTGCAGGCCGCGGTGAACGGATGCGACCACTCACGGATACCACGCCAAAACCGATGTTGACGGTAGCTGGCAAACCGCTGATTGTGTGGCACCTCGAACGGTTGGCTGCAGCAGGCGTTAAACGGGTCATTATTAATTTGGCTCATTTAGGCGATGTGATAGAGCGAGCCTTAGCCGATGGTCATCAATTCGGGCTGACTATTCTCTATTCCCATGAACTGGACGGCGCACTTGAAACGGCCGGAGGCATTGTGAAAGCGTTGCCCTTGTTGGGCGATGCGCCGTTCTGGTTAGTTAATGGTGATGTTTGGTCGGATTGGTCATTTGCGCAAACGGTAACCTTAGCAGACCATGAATTAGCTAAATTAGTCTTGGTGACGAATCCAGAACATAATCCTCAAGGCGACTTTGCCATGGGCAAAGATGGATTTTTGGAACAAAAACAAGCCAGTAATAGCCTGACGTATGCTGGTATCGGCGTTTATTCTCCCCGTCTGTTTGCCGACTGTGTGCCTGGCAAGGCGGCTTTAGCGCCGCTTTTAAAAGCTCAGCTGAATAATCGCTCCATTGCCGCGTGGCACCACCAAGGACAGTGGTGCGATGTTGGCACGCCGCAGCGGCTACTCGAACTTAATCAACGTGTGGGGGCGTAGCATGCCTTTTGCCGGTAAATTGCTCGGTTTTATTTTTGGCTTTATGTTTGGCCATATTATTGGTGCCGTTGCTGGTCTTTGGATCGGCCATATGTTTGATAAAGGCATGGCTCGCGAATTTACTCAGCGCGGTGGCTTTGGCGGTATGTTTAACCAAGACCGCTCTTCGCTGACGAATCACATGCTGTTTCTGCATTGTACGTATGCCGTGATGGGCCATATTGCCAAAGCGAGTGGGCAAGTAACGCAAGCGGATATTGCTATTGCCAATTCACTCATGGATCGGATGGGGCTTGAAGGAGAGCGCCGACGGGAAATGCAAGAGGCGCACCGAGAAGGACGACTGGCCGGATTTCCTCTGCGACAGAATCTGCGTGAGTTTAAAGAAGCCTGTTTTGGTCGACACGATGTGATGCAGGTGTTTTTAGAAATTCAATTGCAGGCTGCTTTTGCTGATGGTGAATTGCACACTCGCGAACAACGAATCTTGTATACCATTGCGGATGAACTGGGCTTTGCTCGCGCTTCGCTCGATCAGTTATTTTCGATGTGGCAAGCTGAACATGGCTTTCGACAACATGCCCACGGCAAGCATCAACCGAATGCGCAACAACAACTGGCACAGGCCTATCAGATTTTGGGGATGAGTCAGGATGCTGATTTTGCAGCGGTGAAAAAAGCCTATCGTAAGTTGATGGCGCAGCATCATCCTGACAAGTTGATGGCCAAAGGGGTACCGAAAGAAGCATTAGAGTTAGCGAAAGAAAAAACCCAGGATATTCAAGCAGCTTACGAGCTGATAAAAAAATCGGTTAGCTAACGGGTTGATGATTTTTACAGTAACGTAATTAAAACTGATAGCCCACCGACATCAGCGGATTTAGGCCGAATTCTTCTACATCATCGGCTGGCTCCGCTAACTGCACCACGCCTTCTAAATACATACCATTGCCAAAACTGTAGCGAACGCCACCGCCAAAGTTCATGGTTTCTGCCGACTGCTCGCGCAGCGCCATGGCGGTGTTGGGATCGGCCATGATGAACGTCCCTCCCGCCACTTGCACAAAGCCCTGCCAGTGACTTGAAAAGTCGTAGGCACCGCGCAAATTAATGGCATCAGGTTCTTTCGATGTTTGGATTTGAGCACCGGGCTGATAATGCAGGTAATCGACGGTGAAGGTGACGTTTTCTGAAACGTGGAACTGTCCTGAGCCTGCAACTTGCCAAAAGCCAGTGGTGGATACGGGGGAAAGGAATTGAGTATTGCTGACAGGATGCGGAACAGTAAGCGAGGCATCATCAGTTGCCAACGCTGGCGTTGAAGCCAGTGCCGCTAGCAAACTTGCCGCCGCTACGTATCGCATGTTCAGATCCCTGAAATGAATTCTTTTTGTTATGTCATTTCAGTATAGGCAAGGATCTGACTTTACCAACCTAGATGATCGATCCAGCCATGGATTTGTCGGGTTAGCCAGCGTTGAGCGCTATCGTTTGGCGGAGGAACGGCTAAATTGACTTGCCGAAAATCAAGCCGAACTTGCTTGCGGGCTGCGGTGGCTCTTTGGGTGACCGTGCTTTGCGCCCAGCGATTGTCAAACGAGGTATAGAAATCCATGAGCGGATAACCAGACTGGCCAAACCAGCCAATAATTTCCTGATTCAATGCCACGTCTGGTACATAGGGCGACAGCAGCACCAAGGCTTCCGGTTGCGCTAATGCGCCATCAGAAAATATCTTCATGGTGCTGGAAGCGCTCAATCCTTCGGCAATAAAAAGCGTGCGACCGCGTAGCGTTTCGGTGAGCTCAAGCGCGGCTTTGATACGGACGGTCAGTTGACGACGGTGCTCATTCCAGAATTGCGGTTGGTCGGTATCCGGCCACGGCGGAGGTTCAATGAGTAAGGTGTTCCAGCCTAGTTCAGCTAAAGAGCGTCGCAAATACATCATCTGGTAGGGGGAAACAACTTGCTTGCCGGCTTCTGGAATTAAAATCGCATTGCCAGTGATATTAACGCTTTCTGAATGACGTAATAACGCTGGAACCGGCGTTTGTCCGCTAATGTTCAACCATTTGATGTCGCGCCGAGCTTCAATGGGCCAGTCATCTGGGGCGGCCGGCGCGTCGGCAGCGGTTGCTAAGGTTGAGAGCATGCACAGCAGCAGACAACACAAACGGATCATAATGATTTTGTTATCCCATTGGATTATTGAAGAAACTCTAACGCTTGGCTGGCGGGGCTGTCAAAACACATCCGCTGCCCTGTGACCGGGTGGGTAAACTGCAATTGGCTGGCGTGAAGTTGTAAGCGTGGCGCAGCCGCTTTTTGGCAAACGGTGCCGTAAAGTTGATCGCCAAGAATAGTGTGCCCTAAGTGCAACATGTGAACCCGTAATTGATGAGAACGACCGCTAATAGGGTGTAATTCGATCAAGCTGCGGTCGGAGCGTTTTGTCAACGCGCGCCATAGCGTTTGTGCAGGTTTACCTTGTTGATGATCCACCATTTGCTTCGGGCGATTGGGCCAGTCACAAATCAATGGCTGATCGATAAGGCCTCCGTCAGCGTTGACCTCGCCATCAACCCAAGCTGTGTAAATCTTGGTGGTGAGCCGCTCTTGAAATTGCCGAGCCAGATGACTCATTGCTGGTCGGTTCAATGGCATGACCATAATGCCTGATGTGGCCATGTCTAACCGGTGAATCACCACGGCTGTTGGCAACGCACGTTGCACGCGCAACATCAAACTATCTTGATGTTCCGGCAAGCGACCAGGAACTGACAATAAACCACTGGGTTTATCCAACACCACCAAGTCGTCATCTTGATAGAGCACATCGAGGTAGGGCGTTGTTGGTGGTTGATAAACGAATTTAGACATCAATGGGCGTCGTGGTTAGTAACAGGCGAGTTGCCATTGTATGTCAACTCGCACTGTTTAATCCGAATAGATGGTTACGCGTGGTGTACCACTATTAGTTGAATTGATTCCAACTTAAGTTGCGCTTGAGATAACGCTGCGAGCCCTTGTTCAGCTTGAGATTGCAGGTGCTCGAGTTCATCGTCGCGAACATTAGGGTTAACGGCTTGCAATGCCGAGAGCCTATCTAACTCGCCTCGGAAGTACTGATCCAGTTGGGTGGTAGCATCCGCAATGGCTAATTCGGCTTTTTGCTGAGCGGCGGCTTCGGCACTTCGCAACAGTGGTGGAAGTTGTTGCCTAAGTGCCGCCACAAGCTTAGTCGCGGTGTGTTTACCAATTGGGCTCAACTGTGGTGACAGCTGATCAAAAGCCACTTTGTCCGATAGATCATTGCTGTTCCGATCAAACAAAATACGAATCGGCTCACTCGGTAGGAAGCGAGCTAATTGCAGATACCCCGGAGCAGGTGCATGTAACGTGAAGACCCCTTGCAACATGTAACTGCCTTCCGGCAAGGCTTTATTCTTCAGCACTGCGACATTGGTCGAGCCGGTAGTGGTGCCAAGAATAGCATCCACTGCGCCTGCGACCATTGGGTGATCCCAGCTAAGAAATTGCACTTCTTCACGGCTTAGAGCGGTTTGGCGATCAAACGTGACCGTGGCACCTTCTTCTGTCAGGGTCGGTAAATCACCGCCGAGCATTTCCTCACTTGGCATCAGGGCAATGCACTGAGCACCTTTTTCATCTTGGTTGACGCCGTACACATCCCATAAGCGAAGCATAAACTGAGTGAGTACCACGTCATCATCTTGCTTGGCAATGGCACTAACGAGTTGTTCGGCAGAGCCTTTGCCGCGCGAGCCGATTTCTAGCAAACGGTCGCGTCCATTTTCTAATATGGCAATCAATTCATCGCGGCGCTGACGGGTGTGGTTCAGCGTTTGCTGCCAGTGTTCGTCATCCACTTGTAAGCGCAAACCGTCTAGCAATGATGTTTCAAATTCATCATATATCTGTTTGCCGATACTCAGGGTTGATTCAATGGCGTTAAGGCCTTGATGGAGCCACTGCAGCAGGCGCTGCTGAGCCGTGCCTTTGAATACTGGCAAATGGATCTGAATATCATGCTGTTGACCAATACGATCGAGGCGGCCAATACGTTGTTCCAATAAGTCTGGATTGAGTGGCAGATCAAATAACACGAGGTGATGTGCAAACTGGAAGTTTCGCCCTTCAGAACCAATCTCTGAGCACAGTAGAATTTGTGCGCCATCTTCATCAGATGCGAAATGAGCGGCAGCGCGGTCGCGCTCTACAATGCTCATGTCTTCGTGGAACACTGCCACTTGCATGCCGGTTTTATTGCGCAGCGCTTCGGCAAGTTGCAGTACGGTTCGTTTGAGCGCACAAATCAGCAATACTTTTGCCGGTTTCACGTCGGCAAGTGTGTCAATTAGCCAGTCGAGTCGTGGATCAATCTTCAACCAAGCATCGCTTTCGCCTTCAAGTTCGCTATAGCTTTGCTCGGGAGCCAGCATCTGCATGAGCTGCAATTGCGCATCATTTTTAACGTTAACCTTCAATGCTGTTTCATAAGCTTGCGGCAACGGCAATTCGGTTATGCTGAGCTGACGACTTGGAAAGCCTTGAATTGCCGCGCGAGTATTACGGAACAGCACGCGGCTTGTGCCGTGGCGATCGAGTAATTGTTGCAGCAATTCGGAGCGAGCTTGCTCACGTAATTCGTTATCGAGCGCTTCGTCTTGCACACATTTAAGGAGCGGCTCAATATCATTTTCACTAATCAACTCATTCAACAAACCGAGTTGTTGCTCGCTAAGTAGCTGTTTGTCGAGCAGGGCATTAGCGGCATCAGCCACTTGCTGGTAACCCTTTTCTTCATCAACAAAGGCTTGGTAATCGTGAAATCGATTTGGATCGAGCAAACGTAGACGAGCGAAATGGCCTTCGTGGCCAAGTTGATCAGGTGTTGCTGTGAGCAATAATAAGCCGGGAGTTTCTTCGGCTAACTCGGCCACTTGCCGGTATGCTCGACTCGGCTGACCATCTTGCCAACTCAGGTGATGGGCTTCGTCAACAATCAATAGATCCCAGCCGGCGTCCACCGCTGCCTGTTGATATTGTTTGTTGTTTAATAACGTTTGCGGGCACAGCACCACTTGTTCGGTTTCAAATGGATTTAAGCCGTCGAGCATGGCCGATGCAACCCGCTCTTTGTCGAATAAGGCTGCCGCAACATTGAAGCGGCGCAGTAATTCGACGAGCCATTGATGCAGCAGAGGCTCTGGCACCAAAATTAACACTCGATTGGCACGTTCAGTGAGTAATTGTTGATGCAAGATCAAGCCGGCTTCAATGGTTTTGCCTAAGCCCACTTCATCGGCCAGCAACAAACGAGGGGCATAACGTTGGCCTGCTTCTTTAGCAATATGAAGCTGATGAGGAATTAAGCCAATGCGAGCACCGTTCAAACCGCGTAACTCTGAGCTTTGTAAGCGGGCACGCTGCTGCAAACATTGGTAACGCAGATTGAAATGTTCTAACCGATCGACCTGACCAGCAAATAGGCGGTCTTGTGGCTTATTGACAATAATGGCCGGGTGAATTTCTGTTTCTAGCAGGCCCGTTTCTTCGCCGGTTTCGGTATGAGTACCAAAGTAAACCAGCACGCCGTTTTTTTCTTCAATACTGCTCACGCGCAATTGCCAATCGTCTAAGTGACGAATCTCATCGCCTTCGGCAAAGGCTAAGCGGGTAATGGGCGCATCCTTTTTACTGTAGACACGTCGCTCACCGGTTGCCGGAAACGAGAGAGTTACAGTGCGTCCATCAAAATCACTAAGAAGTCCTATTCCGAGTTCAGATTCGTTATCACTAAGCCAACGTTGGCCAATTGCATGGGGCATAAAGTCTGCCTGTTCGGTTTTTTGAAAGGCGCGAATAGTAATGGATTTCGCGGTGACAATCACCCGAAAAATGAGGCAAAAACGAAGCCTTTTATGATGAGACCACGGTTACAAAGTTTTGCTCATAAATCGCTTTCAATCTTGGAGTACAGAGTTTAGTCTAGAACTGAACGATTAAGTTCACAGACTAACCAATTGGCCAACAGTGGGAGTTGCCTATGGGTCAGGAAGACAAGAAAGTCTATATTCTCGATACCAACGTACTGCTGCACGAACCCCTCGCTATTTACTCTTTTCAAGAGCACGATGTCATCATCCCGATGACGGTTTTAGAAGAACTCGACCACATTAAAGACCGACGTAAAGACGTCAGCCGCGATGCCCGTATTGCCATTCGCGCTATTGATGATGCGCTGCGCGATGCAACACCAGAGCAAATCGCAGAAGGCGTTAGGTTAGAAAAGCCCGGAGAAGAAACCCTCTCTGGTCATTTGTCGATTTACCCCGATCATGCCCTTCCTGAAAAAAGTGGCTTCTTGCCCGCAGTAGAGAATGACAACCGCATCATTAACACCGCTTTGTATTTGCAGAATGAAAAAGATCCGCAACTCGTGGTGTTGGTGACCAAAGACATCAACATGCGTCTGAAAGCAAAAGGCGCAGGCATGCAACATGTGGAGGATTACCGCACCGATCAGCTGATTTCTGATGTGAGTTTGATGTCCAAAGGATTTCGTCAACTCGATCATGGATTTTGGGATGAAGTGGGTGAAGTTGAAAGCTTTCAAGAAGGCCGAGACACCTTCCATGTCGTCGATGAGTCGGTGTTACCGGACGCCTTTCCCAATGAGTATGTTATTGATAATGGCGAACAGTTTGCTGCGCGAGTCGTTACCAAAAGTGACGGCAAGGTCACCTTGCATGATTTAGGACGCGAGCGATTACTAGGCCGTCAGGCTTGGGGCGTTCAGCCGAAGAACGTCTACCAAGGGATGGCGCTTGACGCATTGCTCGATCCGAATTTGGACTTGGTGGTGTTAACCGGCCCCGCGGGTTGCGGCAAGACTTTATTGGCTTTGGCTGCAGCGTTAGAAATGGTGGTTGAAAAAGGCATTTATTCGAAAGTCATCGTGACTCGAAATACGCCTGAAATTGCCGAGTCTATTGGTTTCTTACCTGGTACTGAAGAAGAGAAAATGGCGCCTTGGCTGGCCGCTGTGACCGATACGCTGGAAGTACTGCATCGCCATGATGAATCGCCGGATGGTTCGATGGAATACATCATGGATAAAGCAAATATCCAGTTTAAATCGGTTAACTTTATGCGTGGTCGAAGCATCCAAAATGCCTTGGTGCTGCTCGATGAATGTCAGAATCTGACCGCGTCCCAGTTAAAAACCATTATTACGCGCTGTGGTGAAGGCACTAAGATCGTGTGCTCTGGTAACTTGGCGCAAATTGATAGTAACTACCTAACGCCGGTAACGTCCGGTTTAACTTATATCGCGGAGCGATTTAAGAGCTTTGATGGCGCGGCCCATGTTTATCTTAACGGCGTGGTACGTAGTCGGTTGGCTTCATTCGCTGAAGAACAACTGTAGTCAAATCTGGTGCTCGTTCGTTAAGGAACGGGCACCAACTTAAACGCTCTTGCGGCCAATTCTCGGCTCGATTGGATGCTTGTTTTACCAATGGCCAATACGCTTGGACCAGCCACTTCTGCAGGTAGCCAACGTTCGCCCTCATGATTAAACCAATCCCCCTGCACGTCGTAGCCAAAATTTACGGCTAATAGCGCATGCTTTTTTAGATAAACAATCGCCAATTTGCGGCGCGGATAAACGCCTCGAATGAGCGCAATGGCAAGCGCAGCTTTGGAATCACAATCGCCTTTATTGTCGAAGATGACCGATGCTGGCGAGATGAAGCTGCTTTCAATTCGATCCAGTGAACTATATGGAATGGCCTGCACAAAGCTGATAATGCGATCGATTGCAATGTGTGGTGGTAATTGATGCACTTGCTTGTAGAAAGCGCCGATTAAAGGAGCCAGTGGTTGCTGGTTGGCGCGGGCGTAATATAAGTGATCGGGAATGATACCTTGCATCCCGTAACCATCTTGGAATTTAGTTAAGTGCCGATCCTTTAAATACTGATTCTCGGTTTGGTTAATGAGGCGGCGGAGGATTTGCTTGGCTTGTTTAATGTCGTCAGCGTCGCGGCCATCCAAGTGTACTGAATAGCTGTAGCCTGAGTTGACCAAGCGCAAATTAACGCCGGCAGGCAGATCGACCTCGGCTTTGCGAACGGCTTGATTGAGCGAGCGGGCAAGGTGGCGTGGTTTGAACTGTTGCAGCGCTCGGCTGGCGTCTAACATCAGCTTGGTGTCGAGAGACGCCTTGACGTAATACTCGGTCTTTCTGCTGTCTTGCCAAACATAGCTGACAAGGGTTTGATCGCCTTGAGTGATCTTATTGTACTCGCGCTGAGCTGGCTGTTGCGTCTTGGCCTGCACGAGCAGACTGGTCAGCACAAGGCTGAAAAGCAGCGCACTATAGCAGCTCAGTCGAGTCAAAATCACTCCTACGGATTCATCGCGTTATCTGTCATCTTGTTATCGGCGCAAACGGGCAAACATTAACTTGCTTGTGCCGGCAGGATCATGCCACTTGCTTGCCGCTTTTCATTGTAGCGCTTCATACCAACGGTCGAGTTGGCTCAATATGTCTTTTATAACGGCTGAAACTTCACATTGTCTGCACATTTTCCTGGCTAATGTGAAGATGGTGTGGATTTGGCTGGGTTTTCGTCGAGTTGGTCAAGCACTTGCCTGTTTATATTTGGAATCAACAACCTACAGGAGTTTTCCAATGAATGTAACAGGTATGGGCGGCATGCCCCCGCCACCGCCACAAATGCGCCAGCAAATGGATGATGCGTTTTCTGCGGCCGATAGTGACGAAAGCGGCGGTGTTACCCTTGAGGAATTAACCGCAAGTTTAGAAGAGCAGGGCGTTGCCTATGACGCGCAGCGGCTTGAAACTCACTATGCCGAGATGGATGCTGACGGTAATGGCGAAGTAACTGATGGCGAAAGACAAGAGCATCTCGATAGCATGCGTGAGCGGCTAGAAGGTACATCGATTGCTGGTGGCGTAACAGTCAACGGTATGCTTGGCGGCACGGCCAATGGCTTTGCTGGCCAGCCAGCGGGTGATTCGATGACTAACTTATTAGCCGAGATTGCTGCCGATCAAGAAAATGGCAGTGAATTAAAAGCCGGCATTGAAGATCTATTGGCAAAAATCGAAACCGAAGGTTTTAACGGCAAGAACATCGATTCAGCCATGGGGTTTGTGTCTGGGCTGGTGGGCTCGGTTAATACAACGGCCTAATGACAGCGCTGCGACCTTATTATCGACACAAAAAAGCCGGGCCATGCCCGGCTTTCTATTAACTGCTCGATATGAACTTAACGGCTCAATGTTAACTTAACTGCGCCAAGCGGGGATCTTGGCTTCATATTCGCTAATGGCATCTTCAAATTGTAGGGTCCAGCCAATGCTGTCCAAGCCTTTTAAGAGGCATTCACGATGGAAGTCGTTGAGGTCAAAATCGTAACAGGTACCATCGGGCGCAATCACGGTTTTACTTTCCAGATCGACGGTCATTTGTGCGCCGGGCTCAGCCAGCAGCTGCTTCATAATGACGTCGATGACTTGCTCGCTTAATTTCACCGGTAGCATGCCGTTGTTGAGGGCATTGCCATAGAAAATATCAGCAAAGCTAGGCGCCAAAATGATGGTGTAACCCATTTCTTTCAACGCCCAAGGCGCGTGTTCACGAGATGAGCCACAGCCGAAATTCTCACGGGTCACCAGAATATGCGCATCCTGATACACCGGTTGGTTGAGAATGAAGTCAGGGTTAACCTGAGTACCGGCTTCATCGAGATAACGCCAGTCGTGGAAGCAGTGCTCACCAAACCCAACGCGTTCAACTTTGGTTAAAAATTGCTTTGGGATAATTTGATCGGTATCGACGTTAGAGCGATCTAACGGTGCTGCAACGCTGATCATTTTTTGAATTCCAGCCATGACTATATCTCCCTTACATCGGCAAAGCGGCCAGCAATCGCTGCTGCGGCGGCCATTGATGGGCTGACCAAGTGCGTGCGGCCGCCTCGGCCTTGGCGGCCTTCAAAGTTGCGGTTTGAGGTTGATGCACAGCGCTGGCCGGCACCTAGTTTGTCGTCATTCATGGCCAAGCACATGGAGCAGCCAGGTAAACGCCACTCAAAGCCCGCGTCGATCAGGATCTTATCTAACCCTTCATCTTCGGCCTGCTTTTTCACCAAACCAGAGCCGGGAACGACAATGGCTTCAACGTTTTCTGCAACCTTTTTACCTTGTGCCACTTCGGCAACGGCGCGAATATCTTCGATGCGACCATTGGTGCATGAACCGATGAATACCACGTCAATGGCTAAGTCGGTTAGCTTCTGGCCGTCTTTTATGCCCATGTAAGAGCGTGCTTTGGCACAAGAGTCGGCGGCAACGGCATCGGTAAAATCAGCTGGGCTTGGAATTGGATCATTCACACCAATTACCTGACCTGGGTTGGTTCCCCATGTCACCATCGGCGAAATATCATCGGCATTGAGCTCAACAACCGCGTCAAATTCGGCGTCATCATCAGACTTCAGGGTCGACCAGTATTCAACCGCTTCGTCCCACGCATCACCTTTCGGCGCAAAAGGACGACCTTCGACGTAATCGATTGTGGTTTGGTCGGGGGCAATCATGCCCACCTTGGCACCAATTTCGATGCTCATGTTACACAAGGTCATACGACCTTCCATCGACAGTGCTTCGATGGCGGTGCCACAAAACTCGATGGCATAACCGGTACCGCCGGACGAGGTGGTAACGCCAGCAATCGCCAGAATCACGTCTTTAGCACTTAGGCTTTCATGGAGCTTGCCATTCACCTGCACTTTCATGGTTTTGAAGCGCGGCTGTTTCAGCGTTTGGGTTGCCATCACATGTTCAACTTCAGACGTACCAATACCGAACGAAATGGCACCGAATGCGCCGTGAGTCGCGGTATGAGAGTCACCACAAACAATTGTGGTGCCCGGCAATGTCAAACCTTGCTCTGGGCCCATTACATGGACAATACCTTGATTAATATGGCCTAAGCCGAATAGCTCAACACCAAACTCTTCACAGTTGGCGCGCAAGGTTCGTAGCTGAGTTTCTGATTGATCACCACAAGCATCAATAGCCAGCGAACGGGTGGAGACGTTGTGATCCATGGTCGCGATGGTTTTGCTCGGTTGACGCATTTTACGGCCAGTCGCACGTAAGCCTGAAAAGGCTTGCGGCGAGGTGACTTCGTGCGCCAACTGGCGATCGATATAAATGAGCGGGGTTTCGCCTGCAACTTCACGCACCACGTGTGCGTTGAAGACTTTCTCGTATAAGGTCTGGCCCATGAATTAAGACTCCTGAACTAATTTGGCGATGTAATCGCCCATCTCGGCTGTTGATTTGGCGTCTGCTTTTTTATCGGCTGGTAGCAGTTCGCCTGTCAGGTAACCATCGGCTAGCGCTTTGCTGACCGCCGCTTCAATGGCGTCGGCAGCCGCATCTTGATTTAGGCTAAAGCGGAGCATCAGCGCCGCTGACAAGATCTGTGCGACGGGATTAGCAATGCCTTGGCCTGCAATGTCGGGGGCAGATCCGCCGGCAGGCTCGTACATGCCAAAGCCATCTTCATTTAAGCTAGCTGAAGGCAGTAAGCCCATCGAGCCGGTGATCATGGCGCACTCGTCAGACAGAATGTCGCCCATCAGATTCGAACATAGCAAAACGTCGAACTGGCTTGGATCTTTCACCAACTGCATGGTGGCGTTATCGATATAGATGTGTTCTAGCTCGACATCTGGGTATTCCTTGGCCACATCAATAACCACTTCGCGCCACAAAATGCTGGTGGCAAGCACATTTGCTTTGTCCACTGAGGTGACTTTGCTGCCGCGCTTTTGTGCCGCTTGGAAAGCGATGTGAGCAATGCGCTTAATTTCACGGCGTGAATAGCGCATGGTGTCAAAACCGTACTCTTCATCACCTTCGCCTTCACGGCCTTTGGGCTTACCGAAATAGATGCCGCCGGTGAGTTCGCGCACCACTAAGATGTCAAAGCCGCGCTCAGAAATATCCGCACGCAATGGCGATAATGGCTCTAAGCCGCTATGAATTTTGCCTGGGCGAAAGTTACAGAACAAATCAAAATGGCCGCGCAATGGCAGCAGTGATCCACGCTCTGGCTGAAGATCAGGTGGTAACCCTTCCCATTTTGGGCCTCCGACAGAGCCAAACAAAATGGCGTCTGATTGTTGGCAAGCCGCCATGGTTGAATCTGGCAGCGGCACACCATGATTATCGATGGCTGCGCCACCGACATCATGGGCATCATAATTTAGGGTAAAGCCGAACTTTTGTTGCGCGACATCCAGCACTTTTAGTGCTTCTGCCATGACTTCCGGTCCGATTCCGTCGCCTGCTAGGACGGCAATGTTGTACTGGCTCATACGGTTTCTTTCTCTTCCTTTAACTTCAATTTTTGTTCGGCAACAGCTTCGGCGCGCTGGACGTGATTCATAACATGAATCAAAGCGTTGGCTGACGATTCAACAATGTCTGTTGCAAGGCCCATGCCGTGGAAACGGCGACCATTGTAGATGGCAACAATATCAACCTGACCCAAGGCATCTTTACCTTTACCTTTGGAGCTGATGTGATAATCCACCACTTCGATATTTAAGTTGGTAATGCGGTTAATGGCTTGGTAAACGGCATCGACTGGGCCATTACCCGTTGCGGCTTCAATCTGCGTCTCGCCTCCGCACAGCAGTTTTACGCTGGCGGTGGACATGACTGACGAGCCGGATTGAACGCTAAGGTAGTCCAGTTTATAGAACTCGTCTTCGTCATGCATTTTGCTAAAGAACAACAAGGCTTCCAAGTCATAATCAAACACCTGCCCTTTTTTGTCCGCTAGCTCCAAGAAGCTTGCATACAACTCATCCAAATTGTAATCAGAGTCGGTATAACCCATGGTTTCCATGCGGTGTTTGATGACATGTCGACCGGAACGTGATGTCAGATTCAGCACATTTTGACTCAAACCAATGCTTTCTGGGGTAATGATTTCATAAGTATTTTTAGATTTCAGAACACCATCTTGGTGAATACCCGAGGAGTGGGAGAATGCATTTGAGCCGACAATTGCCTTATTGGGCTGAACGGGCATGTTGCACAAGGTGCTCACTAATTGACTGGTGCGTGCAATTTCCTTGTGGTTGATGTTGGTCGTGACACCCAGCAAATCTTGGCGAGTGTTGATGATCATGGCTACTTCTTCGAGTGAGCAATTACCTGCTCGCTCACCAATGCCGTTGACGGTACATTCAATCTGACGGGCACCCATTTGCACGGCACTGATTGAGTTGGCAACGGACAAACCTAAGTCATCGTGACAGTGCACGGAGATAATGGCTTTGTCGATATTGGGAACTCGGTTAAACAAGGTTTGAATGATGCCGCCGAACTGACTTGGGATGGTGTAGCCAACGGTGTCAGGAATATTGATGGTGGAAGCACCGGCGCTAATGGCGGCTTCAACCATGCGACACAAATTGTCGATTGGCGTACGGCCGGCATCTTCACACGAGAACTCAACATTGTCGGTGTAATTGCGAGCGCGTTTGACGGCGTTAACGCCCATCGTCAACACATCGTCAAAGCTGCGGCGCAATTTACTTTGCACGTGAATATCGGATGTGGAGATAAACGTGTGAATGCGGAAGTTATCCGACACTTTCAACGCTTCGCCCGCCGCATCAATATCTTTCTCTACGGCGCGAGCTAAGCCACAGACCGTTGAATTTTTGATATGACGCGCAATGGTTTGCACGGACTCAAAATCACCAGGTGAAGAAACCGGAAAGCCGACTTCCATCACGTCAACGCCGAGTCGTTCGAGAGCCAGCGCAATCTGCAATTTTTCTTTTACTGTCAGGCTGGCAGACAATGCCTGCTCGCCATCGCGCAAGGTGGTGTCGAATATGATGACCTGGTCACTCATGACGTGATCTCCCAGTTAGTGACGCTTCTCGTAGATTCATTGCGTCGTTGTAAAAAGCTATTGAGCCAAAAACGAAAAAACCCGCGCTTAGTGCGCGGGTTTTATGTGTACTTGTTGAGGTTTACTCTGACACGACCTACCCGCGCTGCTCGGTTAAGAGAGCGAGAAGAAGTAGTAGAGTCAGACGAGAAAATGCCATTCGTTTGTAATCCTCTTGCCGAACCAAATCATTTCAGTTCGATTAATGGCCACACTATGGCGAACCGCAAGGTATGTGTCAAGAGACATTTCCATTGGTCCGAGGATGTTTTTTATCTGTTGCTTGACAAGCGCAAGATTACAGCGACTGGAACGCTCTATATACTCGCTCAAGAAACATGAGTTTAAGGTGTTGGCTTTATGGAAATTGCGCTGTATTTAGGGCTGGGATGTTTCGCTGGTTTTCTTGCCGGCTTATTCGGCATTGGTGGCGGTTTAATTATTGTGCCGGTGCTGGTGTGGACCTTCACTCATCAGGGGATTGATATTGGTGTAGCGATGCACATGGCATTGGCAACATCATTAGCAACGATCGTGATTACCACCCTTAATTCCGCTTATGCCCACCACCAACAAGGTCACGTTCATTGGCCTACAGTTCGCGCGTTGGTGCTGTTTCTGATGCTCGGTTCTGTCATTGGCGTTTCTGTCGCGCATCATTTGCCGGGACAGCTGCTCAGTAATATTTTTATGGGCTTCTTATTGCTGATGTCGGTTTACATGTGGTTTAGCAAAGAGCCTAAACAAGAGCGGCTCCGCAAAGCCAACTGGCGCTGGAAGTTGGCCAGCAGTGTCATGGGTTTTTTGTCGGCCATTCTCGGTATCGGCGGCGCTTTGTTTATGGTGCCGTTTTTGAAATCTAAGCGAATGGCGATTCGCTATACCATCGGCACCGCCGCTTTTTGTGCTGCGCCGTTAGCGTTTACGGGGGCTGTCAGCTACATGTTGGCGGGTAGTGATGTAACTTCCTTGCCGGCAGCAACCATTGGCTATGTGCACATTTGGGCATTTATGGGCATTGTGCTGACCAGCTCAGTGTTCAGTCAGATTGGCGCAAAATTGGTTTCGAGATTACCGCCGAAGGCGATGAAGCGGGCTTTTTCGGTGTTTTTGTGGGTGCTAGCCGGCAACCTTATTTGGAAGCTATACGGTTAGACGTCACGATCGGGCGCTGTTATTTCATCGCAGCGCCATCATTCACACAGTACATTCACACAGTACATTCACACAGTTCAACGCACTCCATGAGCTTCCGTCGCGCCCCATTCTCTTTGTGAGAGGACGCTGGCGAACCTCAATTTCTAGCGAGTCAGTTCGTCAAATTTAGTACAGCAAGCTGTAGAGTTTACGGCGGTAACTGGCAGCCGTAGCGTCGCCGGCTGGTTGAGCGGCCAACAAATCCATAAAGCCTTTTTTCAGAGCGCCATCTAGCGCATTTAAGTCGTTCTTTAAAACGTCAAACAGCATGGATAAAGCTTCTTCCGCGCGGCCAACTTCGTTTAATTGTGCGGCAAGTTGTAGCTTTAACTCGTGGTTATCTGGTTGTTGTTGGACTTGTTCGATTAGGGTTCTGATTTCTGGTGAGTCGGCTGCTTGCTGTCGGATTTCCAACGCAGAACAAAGGTTGTGGTAGTCGCCGTTTTGATCGGCTAGGCCAATGCTATTTAAGAGATCGGCAGCCAGCTCTAAGCGACCCGCTTGGATGCTTGCATCCGCCAATGCCAATTTGATTTCAGCGATCTCAGGCGCTAATTCATGAGCTTTGGCTAGCAGCGGCAGGGCTTCGTTGAATTGACCTGTGCCGAGTAACATCCGCGCGTCAGCAAGTAGTGTTTCGTGCTCTTTTGGCAGGAATTTTTCAATCATTTCTCGCAGCGCCGCTTCTGGTTGCGGCCCCACTAAGCCATCAACGCCCTGGCCATCTTTAAATACCGCAACGGTTGGTAGCGCTTGCACACCAAACTGCATGGCAATTTGCTGCTCAACAGCACAATCGATACGCGCTAGCGTGAAATGTTGCTGATATTCCAACGCCAATTTGTTCAAACTCGCAGACACTTCCACACACGGCTCATGGCCTTCTGCCCAGAACTCAATGACCACAATCTGTTGTTTAGAGCCTTCTAAGATGACTTGTTGGAAATTTTGGACGTTAATATCAACAATATTGGTAGCTTGCATGGTTATGAATTCACTGTGTAGTTTGACTTAAGGCTGTCGATAACATGCGGATGATTTGTGCCTTTTTCAAGGCTTGAGTTGGACTTCTGGTGTCGCACGTTTCATTTGTGTGGAAAATAAGGTTAGTATTTTCTTCCTGCATACTATTGGGACGATATGGCTGCGATGGATGCGCACCAGCAATTGATCAATCATCAGACGTTAGACAATTTGAAACAACAAATTGGTAGCGAGATGTTGCCTGTTGTTATTGCCACCTTTATCAAAGAAGGAGAGCAAACGCTTTCCGAGCTTTCGTCTTTATCTCGCGACGAATTAAAACGTTGTTACCACACCTTAAAAAGTAGTGCCGCCGCCATCGGAGCCGAAGCGCTCGCGAAACAAGCCAGCCAACTAGACGCTGCGCTCAAACAAAACCCTCACACCCAAACGAATATCGCACCGCTCGTACAAGTGTACCTCGAAACATTGTCAGCATTGCGAAACATGCTTAAGTAACGAATTGGAGTGACAGGAATCGAATGCAAATAGAAACAGTTCAATCAAAGCTCGGGCAAGCAAGCCTCGCTGTACAGGAAGTACAAGCGTTGTTGGCAATGCAATCGCCGGATTTATTGGTCGTTGCTGGCTCGCCTGCGGCTCATTTCAGTGAATGTGCAACCTTGCTGCAACGGGCGTTTCCTGATGCGGCAGTGATTGGTTGTAGCAGCTTTGGTGGCATTCTATCGGAACAAGGTCATTGCGTGTCGGATTCGGGCGACAGCTTAGGGGTTTGGGCACTATCAGATAGTGCCGGTAGTTATGGGGTTGGTATGCAAGCCTATAAACAACAGGAACAAGCACTTGCTAACCAAGAGCCCATTGAGCAAGCAACTAGAAACGCATTGGAAGATGCGTTGTTATCGGCCAATCGGCCGGGCGAACAACCGGCACTGATTTGGCTACACTCCAGCCCGGGTCAAGAAGAGTGTATTTTAAGAACTCTCGAACAAGAAGTCGGCGGCGCGGTTCCTGTGATTGGTGGTGCAGCGGCGCCAAACCCTGGCGGTAATGCGTTGGCCATTCACGGCGCCGGCCGTTCATCGTCAGCGGGGCTAGCACTGGCGGTGCTGTTTCCGTCAGGTCGAGTTGGTTATTCGTTTCACTCCGGCTGCGCAATGGCGAAGTCTTTGGGCGTAGTGACCAAAGCTCAGGGACGAGAAATTTTTGAACTTGATGGTCGGCCAGCGTTGCAAGTTTACCAGCATGCCATTGGTCAGCCGGTGCAAGAAGCTATTGAGCAGCAACGTTGGACTCAACTTCCGGTCGGTCGAGTCATCGGTGAACACCACAATATGCCGGTATTCTCATTGGTGTTGCCGGTAGCGGTAAAAGAGCAGAGCATTGAATTTCTCGCCGAGTTGGCAGAAGGCGAATCGATCTACCTGATGCATGGCACCGAACAGAGTCTGCGGGGGCGAAGCCAACGCGTGCTCGAAGGGGCAAAGCAGATGACGCCAGAGGGTCGACTTGGAAGTACACCCGCCGGTGCGTTGGTGGTGTATTGCGCTTGCTGTAAGCAGGTGGTTTCCAGTGATTTAGACGAAGTCCGTCAATCCATGTCGGCAGTACTTGGTGAGACAACGCCATTTATTACGTTGTTTACTTACGGTGAACAAGGGCCGTTACTGGAGTCTAAAAATATCCACGGAAACTTAATGATCGCGGCATTGGTTTTCTTCGCAGAGGGGGCTTAACGATGCAACCTAACGACCTTGATAATGAAGGGTTACAGGAAAAGCTGTTAGATCTGTTGCGACGCAATGATCAAGTACAGCAGCAGCAAACGGATGCCGCTGCGCTACTCGATATTATGCAAGTTACGGGCTCGGCCCAGTCGCGCACTGAGTTACTCACCACCTTGCTACAAGGGTTGCAGGTGTTGACTGGTCATCAGCACGTTGCTGTCTTGGAGCGAAGCAGCGAGCTTTCTCTCATTTGGACCTCAAGCTTTGCCAGTACCAATGTACTGGTGAATTCAGTGTGGCAATCGGGGCAGGTTTTCGAGCGAGCGTTAAATGGTGATGTGGTTGCATTATTTAAACCTGAGCAGGTTGATGAATTCCGCCAGCAAGAGCGAGACATTTGTGAGTTAGCTGGATCGGCGCTGGTATTTGGTTTGGAATCTGTTGCTGGAGTCAGCCTGGTTGTGCTGTTTCATGCTGAAAAAAACTCATTTACGCCAAATCAGAAAGAAGCGGTTCGACGCTTAAAGCCCATGGCCGAACAGCGTCTTCAAAACCTTGAATATGACTTAAAGTTACGCGATCTCGTGGCGCGTCGTACCAATGAATTGCGTCATTCACAAAAACGGTTGGCCTGTTTTGCTCGAACCTCATCAGATTGGTTCTGGGAAGTTGATGAAGAATTCCGTTTCTCATATACCTCCAAACTTGATGACAATGAGCTACCTGAATTAAGAGGTAACTTGTATGGCAAAACCATTATGGAGCTGCGGACCGCCACCGAAAGCCAGAATTTGAATAAATGGTTTGCCGTGACCCGTACTTTTCAGGAGCGACAACCAATTCGTGGATTCGAATTTGAATTGGCGCTTCCTAAACGAAATCCAGTCTGGATACGCATTAATGGCGAACCCTTCTATTCAGAGCAAGGTGTTTTTCTTGGCTATCGCGGCACAGCTAAAAACATTTCGCTGCGTAAATCTCAAGATCGTCAGCTTAGCCAGCAAATTCAGCAAGTCTCCAACCGTTCGAAATTGATTGAACACGATACCGAGAACGTGCTGGCGGATGTCTCCCAAGCAAGTCATGTGTTGCTGGTTGACGATTGCGAGTCGAGCCAAATGATCACGCAGCTCATGTTGGTTAATTTAGGCTACACCACCAGTGTGGTTGAAAGTGGAGTTAAAGCGCTGAACTTTGACGACTTGGAATCTGTTGATGCTGTTCTAATGGACTTGGAAATGCCTGACATGAGTGGCGAAGAAGTTAGCCGAGCGATGCGCGATAAAGGCTTGACGATGCCAATTCTAGCGTTAACCGGCTGTAGTTTTGGCGAGCGCGGTGAACAAGTCGCGGCGTCAGGCATGAATGGTTTTATTGAAAAGCCTGTTCGCCTCAATGTGTTGCAGCAGGAGCTAGGGCAATTGCTCACAAACTAAAGGTGTAAAAAGTAATTAATCACTAACG
This sequence comes from Neiella holothuriorum, assembly GCF_019457915.1. Classification (GTDB taxonomy): domain Bacteria; phylum Pseudomonadota; class Gammaproteobacteria; order Enterobacterales; family Neiellaceae; genus Neiella; species Neiella holothuriorum. The sequence goes on along the minus strand of NZ_JAHZSS010000021.1, from coordinate 4,274 downwards.
GCGAATCGCAATAAAGATCACATGGCGCAAATTGTTGCGCCCCAAAAATTTTTCTTTTGCTCAACAAATGCTTTACAGTCGGCATATTGAGCTCACGTCATGTCTGCTGTTACGAGTTCCTGTTGCCAGTAGTCAGTTGTTGCGTGGGAGAAGTCAGGGGGTAGAGCCGTGAATGATCAACTTTCGACCATTGATGTAACACAAGCTGTAGACGTTACAGCAGTCCAGGGCCAAGCCCTAATTTTGTTGCCAAATGGCGACCAACTGCCGGTACGCCCTGGCGAACCCATTCCAAGTGATGCTTCTCTTACGCTTGAGCCTGGCGCAACCATCCAATTGAAAACCGCCGATGGGCGTTTAATACAACTGCAGGGGCCGCTATCAGCAGCGCTTGCGTCGTTGGCTACCCCTGATGCCGATTCGGCTGAAATAAACACCGATTTGTCTGGTTTGATTGCCAATGACGACGAAGAAACACTGGCAGACATTGAAGCCATTCAACAAGCGTTGTTAGAAGGTGCCGATCCAACCGTTGACCTACCCGCAGCTGCAGCCGGTGCAGGTCAAAGTGGCGGCTTGAATCCGCCTGAAAATATCGCTCGAACAGCCAACGAACAAGAGATCAGTAGTGGTTTAGATACTGAGATCCCTGACGTAGTCGCGCCTACTTTGCTTGACTTTTCGGACGGCAACCCTGAAGAGTCAGAGCAAACAAACCCAACCATTTCTATTGATGGCGCAGAAGTTAATTACGATGAAAGCACCAGTGTTGTGATTTCTGGTGTTGCCACCGACATCGAAGAAGGCGCAGTACTCGACGTCGTGCTAACCGATGCAGATGGCAATACTGTTACCGGAGCAGGCGTCGTTGCCGAAGATGGCTCATTTGTTATCGTCATTAGCGACATCGACGATTTAAATGAAGGACCTGTAACGGTAACTGTTACGGGGACTAACGAAGCTGGGGATAGTGCTTCCGCATCAGACGATGTGGTGTATGACTTGTTACCTACAGTAACCATCAACGCCGCCACGCCGGGTGAAGACACCACGCCAACTTTCTCAGGCACTTCATCGAACACCGAGGGTAATTTAACCCTGACAGTGAACGGCATTGACTATGCGGTGACGCCAGATAGCGACGGCAATTGGGAATTCACCCTGCCAGATGACGCGGCACTAGAAGACGGCGAGTACACCGCGACCATTACCGGCAGTGACGCCCAAGGCAATGACGCCCCTGAGGACGCTGTTGAGTTCGAAGTCGATCAACTGCCAACGGTTTCTATTAACGCCGCTACACTAGGTGAAGACACCACGCCAACCTTCTCAGGCACTAGCACCAACACCGAGGGTAATTTAACCCTGACAGTGAACGGCATTGACTATGCAGTCACGCCAGATAGCGACGGCAATTGGGAATTCACCCTGCCAGATGACGCAGCACTAGAAGACGGCGAGTACACGGCCACCATTACTGGCTCGGACGCTCAAGGTAATGATGCCCCTGAGGACGCTGTTGAGTTCGAAGTCGATCAATTACCAACGGTCAGCATCAACGCTGCCACGCCGGGCGAAGACACCACGCCAACCTTCTCAGGCACGAGCACCAACACCGAGGGTAATTTAACCCTGACAGTGAACGGTGTTGACTATGCGGTCACGCCAGATAGTGACGGCAATTGGGAATTTACCCTGCCAGATGACGCAGCATTGGAAGATGGCGAGTACACGGCCACCATTACCGGCAGTGATGCCCAAGGCAATGATGCGCCTGAGGACGCTGTTGAGTTCGAAGTGGATCAATTGCCTACCGTTTCCATTAACGCCGCCACACCGGGCGAAGACACCACACCAACCTTCTCAGGCACCTCATCGAACACCGAGGGTAATTTAACCCTGACGGTCAACGGTATTGACTATGCGGTGACACCCGATAGCGACGGCAATTGGGAATTCACCCTGCCAGATGACGCGGCACTAGACGACGGCGAGTACACGGCCACCATTACTGGCAGTGATGCACAAGGCAATGATGCCCCTGAGGACGCTGTTGAGTTCGAAGTCGATCAACTGCCAACGGTTTCCATTAACGCCGCCACACCGGGTGAAGACACCACGCCAACCTTCTCAGGCACCTCATCGAACACCGAGGGTAATTTAACCCTGACAGTGAACGGCATTGACTATGCAATCACGCCAGATAGCGACGGCAATTGGGAATTCACCCTGCCAGATGACGCAGCACTAGAAGATGGCGAGTACACGGCCACCATTACTGGCTCGGACGCTCAAGGCAATGACGCCCCTGATGCGTCCACTAATTTCGAAGTCGACCAACTGCCAACGGTCAGCATCAACGCCGCTACACCGGGTGAAGACACCACGCCGACCTTCTCAGGTATGTCATCGAACACCGAGGGTAATTTAACCCTGACAGTGAACGGCATTGACTATGCAGTCACGCCAGATAGCGACGGCAATTGGGAATTCACCTTGCCAGATGACGCAGCATTGGAAGATGGCGAGTACACGGCGACCATTACGGGCAGTGATGCACAAGGCAATGATGCCCCTGATGCGTCCACTAATTTCGAAGTCGATCAACTGCCAACGGTTTCTATTAACGCCGCTACACCAGGTGAAGACACCACACCAACTTTCTCGGGCACGAGCGCCAATACCGAGGGTAATTTAACCCTGACGGTCAACGGCATTGACTATGCAGTCACGCCAGATAGCGCCGGCAATTGGGAATTCACCCTGCCAGATGACGCAGCCTTGGAAGATGGCGAGTACACGGCGACCATTACCGGCAGTGACGCCCAAGGCAATGATGCGCCTGATGCGTCCACTAATTTCGAAGTCGATCAACTGCCTACCGTTTCCATTAACGCCGCCACACCGGGTGAAGACACCACGCCAACCTTCTCAGGCACCTCATCGAACACCGAGGGTAATTTAACCCTGACAGTGAACGGCATTGACTATGCAATCACGCCAGATAGCGACGGCAATTGGGAATTCACCCTGCCAGATGACGCAGCACTAGAAGATGGCGAGTACACGGCCACCATTACTGGCTCGGACGCTCAAGGCAATGACGCCCCTGATGCGTCCACTAATTTCGAAGTCGACCAACTGCCAACGGTCAGCATCAACGCCGCTACACCGGGTGAAGACACCACGCCAACTTTCTCGGGCACAAGTGCCAACACCGAGGGTAATTTAACCCTGACAGTGAACGGCATTGACTATGCAGTCACGCCAGATAGCGCCGGCAATTGGGAGTTCACCCTACCAGATGACGCGGCACTAGAAGATGGCGAGTACACAGCGACCATTACCGGCAGTGATGCTCAAGGTAATGATGCCCCTGAGGACACAACAGGTTTCGTAGTCAACTCATCGCCACCGGTGGATGACACCGCCCCGAGTGCGCCGACGGTGCAGATCACCGAAGATGCGGACAACGATGGTGAGATCAGCGACGCGGAATTGAGCGGCACGGTTGGGGTCACGGTGACCTTGCCAGACGATGCGGTTGCGGGAGACACCTTAACGGTGACCGGTCAAACGCCGATCACATTGACCAGCAGTCATATCAGTGATGGCGAGCTGACCTTTGAATACGATGCGCCAGCGGCGGGTGACACCATCACCGTTGAAGCGACCGTTACGGATCAAGCCGACAATGAATCGGCTGCGGGTAGCGACAGTGCCTTGGTAGTTGAGGCGCCAGTTGTCACCCCACCGGTGGATGACACCGCGCCGAGTGCGCCGACGGTGCAGATCACCGAAGATGCGAACAACGATGGTGAGATCAGCGACGCGGAATTGAACGGCACAGTTGGGGTCACGGTGACTTTGCCAGACGATGCGGTTGCGGGTGACACCTTAACGGTGACCGGTCAAACGCCGATCACACTGACCAGCAGTCATATCAGTGATGGCGAGCTGACCTTTGAATACGATGCGCCAGCAGCGGGTGACACCATCACCGTTGAAGCGACCGTCACGGATCAAGCCGACAATGAATCAGCTGCGGGTAGCGACAGTGCCTTGCTGGTTGAGGCGCCAGTTGTCACCCCTCCGGTGGATGACACAGCCCCGAGTGCGCCGACGGTGGTGATCACCGAAGATGCGGACAACGATGGTGAGATCAGCGACGCGGAATTGAGCGGCACGGTTGGGGTCACGGTGACCTTGCCAGACGATGCGGTTGCGGGTGACACCTTAACGGTGACCGGTCAAACGCCGATCACATTGACCAG
>NZ_JAHZSS010000020.1 GCF_019457915.1 Neiella holothuriorum | reverse complement strand
GAGCCAGAGCCAGAGCCAGAGCCAGAGCCAGAGCCAGAGCCAGAGCCAGAGCCAGAGCCAGAGCCAGAGCCAGAGCCTACAAATCTTGGTTTTTTCGCACGCCTAACGCAAGGCCTCCGTAAAACAAAATCCAATATTGGCAGCGGTTTTTTCAGCCTGTTTGCAGGCAAAAAGATTGATGACGATCTTTACGAAGAGCTCGAAACACAATTGCTCATGGCGGATGTCGGGATAGACACCACCACTAAAATTATTGATCACCTGACGCAACAAGCGAATCGCAAGCAACTCACTGATGGTGAGGCCTTGTATCAAGTGCTCAAAGATCAAATGGCGGAATTGTTGGCTCCGGTTGAACAACCACTTATCACCGATGCGAACGGCCCTTATGTGTTACTTATGGTTGGCGTCAACGGCGTTGGTAAAACAACCACCATCGGCAAGTTAGCCAAGCAACTGCAATCTCAAGGCAAGAGTGTCATGCTGGCTGCAGGTGATACCTTCCGCGCCGCTGCAGTAGAGCAGCTGCAAGTTTGGGGCGAACGTAACGGTGTACCTGTTGTTGCTCAGCATACTGGTGCTGACAGCGCCTCTGTTATTTACGATGCGCTCGAGTCGGCCAAAGCTCGTAACATCGACGTGTTGATTGCCGATACCGCCGGCCGCTTGCAAAATAAATCGCACTTGATGGAAGAGTTGAAAAAGATTGTTCGGGTGCTGCAAAAATTAGATGCCGATACGCCGCATGAAGTCATGCTAACGCTCGATGCAGGTACCGGTCAAAATGCTTTGTCGCAAGCTCAATTGTTTAAAGATGCCATTGGCCTCACGGGTATCACTTTGAGCAAATTAGATGGCACAGCCAAAGGCGGTGTGATCTTCGCCATTGCCGACAAGTTCAATATTCCGATACGCTACATCGGCGTAGGAGAAGGCATTGATGATTTGCGACCATTTAACGCACGTGAATTTGTTGATGCACTATTTAGTCAGGACGATAAAGAAACCACCGAATGATACGCTTTGATAACGTTGATAAGGTCTACGGCTCCGGCCATCACGCGCTCAAGAATGTCAGCTTTCACCTGAAAAAGGGCGAAATGGCATTCCTGACCGGCCATTCTGGCGCGGGTAAAAGCACCTTATTAAAACTCATTGCGCTGTTAGAACGTCCAACCAACGGCAATGTGTTTATCAACGGTCATAGCTTAAATACGGTAACACGCCGCCATATTCCTTATGTGCGCCGCGATATTGGCATTATCTTTCAAGATCATCGGCTACTCACCGACCGCCCTGTATTCGACAATGTCGCGCTACCCATGGTCATTGAAGGTTATTCTCACCAAGAAATTCGACGACGCGTGGCGGCGGCACTCGATAAAGTTGGCCTGCTCGACAAAGCTCGTTTATTGCCAAGCATGCTATCTGGCGGCGAACAACAGCGGGTTGGCATTGCCCGCGCAGTCGTTAATAAGCCACCAATTATTCTTGCCGATGAGCCCACTGGTAATTTAGATCCAGCCTTATCAATGGAAATTCTTCGCTTATTCGAAGAGTTTAACCGCGTTGATGTGGCGGTACTCATCGCCACCCATGATTTAGGTCTCATCGCTCGCATGCGCTACCGCACCCTGACGCTGCGTGAAGGGCAAATGTTCAATGACGGCTTAGCGGCGGAGCCTTCGTTATGAGCTTACTATTTGAACGCCGAGGGCAAGGCGCCTCTGATCGCAAGCTTTCAATCGTTCAACGCCTTGTCAGTTGGTGGATTAGTCACGCTAGGCAAGCCACTGCCAGCTTAGGTGATTTGTGGCGCACTCCCGGCCCATCGCTCATGACGATGTTGGTCTTGGGCTTTAGTTTGTCGCTACCCGCAGCATTCTACTTGGTCAGTAAAAACGGCGCGCAAGTTGCCGATAAATGGAGCAGCCCTGCTCAGATTTCAGTATTCCTTAAAAAGTCCGTTGCGCTGGAACAAGTCGAGCAGCTAGTTGCCGACCTACAAACTTGGCAACAAATTCAGCAAGTCGACTGGTACAGCAAAGATGACGCGCTGATTGAATTTAAAGAGACGTCCGGCTTTGGTAACGCACTCAATTACCTCGACGATAACCCGCTTCCAGATGTATTGGTGATTGAGCCGACGGCGGCTCACCAAACCACATCGGCAGCCAAGTTGTTGGTTGAAGCCTTAGAAGAGTTAGCACCGGTCAGCTTAGTCAAATTAGATATCCAGTGGCTTGAGCGTCTGCATGCCATTGTTGCCGTAGTGGAAGATACCTTTATCGCACTGGCAACCTTGCTGTGCTTGTCGGTTATTTTGGTGGTGGGAAACACGATCCGGCTGTCAATCCTGAGCCGAAAGACTGAAATTGAAGTCATGAAACTCGTCGGTGCCACGGATCAATTTATTCAGCGGCCATTCCTCTATGCGGGCATCTGGTATGGCGTGTTTGGCGCTTTTTTGTCATGGATTGTTACAACTATCTTGCTGTGGTGGATTGAAAGCGCACTGAACCATTTAACCCGTTTGTATGACTACCCGATTAGCTTACAAGGGCTACTTCCTAGCGAAAGCTTGTTCATGGTCATTATCGCGTCAGGCATGGGTTTGCTGGGCTCTTGGCTGTCCGTACGGCAACATATTCGCGCCATTGAACCAACCTCATAAATCCAATCAAATGATGTGCTGTCAGCTTCAGGCAACACGCCCCCTAAAGCGCCAACGGAACCTTGCGTTGCAATTCAGGTCTGAGTTCGGTATAGATCGCTTTTAGCACTCGCTACGTTTGAGTGCTAAAGTTACACGTAATTCGATTTGACGAGGTCAATCAGCAAATGAGCATTTCTCCTTCAATGGCACTGACTGTTCCCCAAGGTGGCTTGGATGGCTATATCCAAACCGTCAACAGCATGCCTATGCTCACCGCCGAGGAAGAGCGGGAATTAGCCAAAGAATTGCAAGAAACCGGCTCTCTGGAAGCCGCACGTGGCTTGGTGATGTCTCACCTACGTTTTGTTGTTCACGTTGCCCGTGGTTATTCTGGTTATGGTTTACCACAAGCGGACCTAGTGCAAGAAGGCACGGTCGGCTTGATGAAAGCGGTGAAGCGTTTTGACCCTACGGTTGGCGTTCGCCTAGTGAGCTTTGCTGTTCACTGGATTAAAGCGGAAATTCACGAATACGTATTGCGCAACTGGCGCATCGTAAAAGTTGCGACCACCAAAGCGCAACGCAAACTGTTCTTCAACCTGCGTAAGAACAAAAAGCGTTTGGGCTGGTTTAGCCAAGACGAAATTACGACCGTAGCCGATGCACTAGGCGTTAGCACTAAAGACGTCATGGAAATGGAGTCTCGGATGAGCTCTCACGACCAGTCTTTTGATTTGGCAAACGACGACGATGATAGCAGCACCGGCTCATTTGCTCCGGTGATGTATCTGGAAGATAAGTCATCAGATGTTGCCAGCCAGGTTGAAACCAGCAATTGGCAACAACATGCATACGGCTCGCTAACAGAAGCATTGCAGTCACTTGATGAGCGTAGCCAAGATATTGTTCGCTCTCGCTGGCTTGATGAAGAGAATAAAATCACGCTGCAAGAGTTGGCCAATAAGTATGGCGTATCAGCAGAGCGCGTTCGACAGCTTGAAAAGAACGCGATGAAAAAACTCAAAGCAGCAATGGCAGCTTAACGCTGTTGCAATGAACAAAAGGCGCCGATTGGCGCCTTTTTTGTTGCTTGCCGAACAATTAACTGGACGGTCGCTGCCAGCAACCATCTTCCAGCTCAGCAAAACCTAGCGCGGTAAGAAAGCCAAAACGCTGTAACTGTGGCGGCTCACCGGCTCGTGCTCGAACCACCAGCGTTTGTTCATACTGCGCTTCGGCCTGCTCCAGCAAATAACGACCAACACCTCGGCGGCGCGTTGCTTCACGCACCACAAGCCACTCCACAGTAACGACATCAGCCATCGACAACACCAGTAAGCCAATGTATTTGTCGTTAAAGCGCGCCAACCAACACTGTCGACTTTCATCGTCAATCAATTGCTGTAACCAGGCTTCAACCTCTTGCACCGCATCGGGCAATGGCAGTTTTGTTAGGTCTTGGCATAATTCAGGGGTAATCTGTTGCAATGGCAACACAGTTAAACGCATAGCAGTTCTCTAAATCAGTTATGACATCAAATTCAGATCAATCGATCACATGCCGCGCCGGTTGTGGCGCTTGTTGTATTGTACCTTCGATTAGCTCACCGATCCCAGGCATGCCTGATGGGAAGCCAGCAGGACAGCGTTGTATTCAACTCGATGAACACAATCGTTGCAAGGTTTTTGGCTTAGCGAGCAGGCCACAAGTATGCCTCGATTTTAACGCACGAGCTGACACCTGCGGTACCAGCAATTCATTCGCTTTTGACCACCTCATCGCCCTAGAGCAAGCAACAGCGCCATCGAATTGAGAAACTGCGCATTGTATGAGCAGGGTTCGATTGTTAACATGGCTTTAGAAACGTCACCAATAATATACCAGCGGACGGAATTTAAATGGCTCATACCCTCTGGCGAAAGGTCGTCAAACTTGCAGCAAAAGACTTTGCCTGCTTTTTGATGGCAACAGACGACAAACAACGCACGCTCACCTTAGAAGCCATGCTTGGCTGCCGTAACCCAGAAGAAGAACCTGTCGATCGGGTTTACTTTGGTTGGCATGCCGTCTATTCGATGCCTGAAGATGAATTACAGCAAGTTGAACTGTTCACCGGTAGCTGCCATCGGCTCGGGCAGTGGAACAGTAACGATTTAACGGCAGAGGAAGTGACCGTTATTGCCGAGCACATGAGTGAATTGTTGACCGATTGGCAACAAAAACTAGATCAACTGGATATCCCTTGTGCTTTTGAGCAAATTGCACCAGCAGCCAACCAGTAAGATGAACGCACAACCATAAAAAAACGCCGCATTTAGCGGCGTTTTTTTATGTCAGCTTAACGCTTTCTTCCGGAACTTCTGGTTTTCCGGATGGGCTTCCCTGATCTAAAGCCGCAATCATACTGAGCATGTCGCCTAACGTCGACGTTGACGATAATGGTTGCTCATCAGTAATCTCGCGCGATTCAATCATGGCGTTCCTCAAATTTTGGTGGCAAATGCATGGACTTGAGCCATCAGCGCCTCAAGGGGTGTGAATTAACTCACATTTGCGAATAAATTACCAGACTAAAAATATGGGAAAGCAGACTCATGAACTTGACTTTGACAGAAATCAAAAGCTGAAAGGTTAATTATTAATCATACTGAAGCGCTTTATTTACACCACTTTGCGGGGTTCACCGGCCGACCTTCGTGGCGCATTTCAAAGTACAAACCAGCGCTGGTTTGACCACCACTTTGCCCGACCAAGGCAATGGTATCGCCAAGCCGAACCTCATCACCAGCTTGCACCAGCAACGTTTGAGCATGGCCATAAAGACTCATATAGCCCTTGCCATGATCGAGGATCATCACCAGTCCCATCCCTTTCACCCAGTCGGCAAAGAGCACCTTGCCATTAGCAACTGCCCGTACATCATCACCGGAGCTGCCATCAATGAGCACGCCTTTCCAGCGTATAGAGCCCTGCCGACGCGTATTAAACTTGTGCTTCAAGCGGCCTTTTGCCGGCCACTTCAGAGAGCCTTTCGTTAGCCCTTTAAGTTGCACTAGACTGCGCTTTTGAGCTGTTTCATCGAGTAGCCGTTTTAGCTCTTGTTCACTGGATTGCAGTTGTGCAATACGCTCTTGTTCAGAGGTAATCTTTCGATTAAGCGAACGAATGGCTTGTTGCTGACGTTGTTCCTGAGTTTTTAGTAATTGCTGCTCTGCTGATTGGCGGCCCAGCAATTCTTCGAGTTGGCGCCGTTTCACCAGCAAATCTTGGTCAACTTGCTCGAGCTGTAGCTGTGTTTGTTGGATGGCTTGTAGTGCCTCAACGCGGGCGCGATTGAGGTATTCAAAGTAAACCAGTGTCCGTTCAATACTGGCGGGCTCTTGCTGGTTCAGTAACATGGTCAGGTAGTCATTCTGGCCCGCCAAAAAGTGGCTTTCTAATTGGGCTGCTAATACCTGTTGCTGTTGTTGATGCACCGCTTGCAGTCGCTGTTGGCGCTGGCGCAAGGTTTGTTGCTGCTGTTTGTTGCCAGCAATGCCTTGGCGGGTTTGGTGTAATTCTTTGGCTTGGGCCGCTACATCAAGCTCAACCGCGCGCAATTCGGCTTGCGCTCGTTTCTGGGCTTGTTGTTGTTGGGTCAAACTCGATTGGCGCCGTTCTAGCTCTTGCTGAACTTCTTGTAAACGGCCGTCTTGGGGTCGCTCAGGGGCAGCTAAACAGCTACCGATAAAGCACAAAAGCAGGCCAGCAACAATGCTGGCCTTGCGAGAGGCGTAAAATGAAAGCAAAGATGCTAACACTTACTTAAGTTTTACAAGCGCCTTGCCGGTCATCTCAGCAGGAACTTCCATTCCAATCAACGTCAGCATGGTGGGCGCCAAGTCGCTGAGTTTGCCGTTGTCGACAATCTCACCTTCACGGCCGAAGTAGATCAATGGCACAGGCTCACTGGTGTGAGCGGTATGGGCTTGACCTGTTGACTCATCACGCATTTTCTCTGCATTACCGTGATCTGCCGTGATCAGACATTCGCCGCCGACTTCGTCCAATGCATCAACAACGCGACCAATACAGTGATCAACTGACTCACATGCTTTAACCGCCGCATCAAAGTTGCCGGTATGGCCAACCATGTCACCGTTCGGGTAGTTACAGATGATCACGTCGTATTTGTTGCTCTTAATGGCTTCAACAAATTGATCGGTCAAATCTTCAGAGCTCATTTCCGGCTGCAAGTCATAAGTGGCGACTTTCGGCGACGGAATCAAAATACGGTCTTCACCTTCAAACGGCTCTTCTTTACCGCCGTTGAAGAAGAACGTCACGTGCGCATATTTCTCGGTTTCAGAAATGCGTAACTGTGTGCGATTGTTGTCTGCCAACCATTGACCCAACACGTTGTTGAGCTTTTCTGGTGGGTAAGCAACTGTGGCTTTAATGTCAGCGGCATATTCTGTCAGCATCACGAAATCGGACAACGCTGGAACTTTAGCGCGCTCAAAACCGTCAAATGGCTGATCAACAAATGCACGGGTAATTTCACGGGCGCGGTCAGCACGGAAATTCATGAACACAAGCGCGTCACCGTCATTAATCGCCGCTTCTGGTTGGCCATCTGCGCGGATCACGCTTGGCGCAACAAACTCATCGTTCTCATCACGACCATAAGCAGCTTGCAAACCTTCAACAGCGGTTGCATAGGCAGCATGTTCAGTTTTTGCTTCGGTCAACAACTCGTAGCAAGACTGCACACGGTCCCAGCGCTTATCACGGTCCATGGCGAAGTAACGGCCACACAATGAGGCAATTCGGCCAACGCCTAATTCTTCAAACTTGGCGGTGAAGCGTGCCAGTGTTGCTTCCGCACTGCGCGGTGGCGTATCGCGGCCATCCAAGAAAGCGTGCAGATAAACTTCTTTAGCGCCACGCTCGGCAGCCAATTCAATCATTGCCAACACGTGGTCTTCGTGACTGTGGACGCCGCCTGGCGACATTAAGCCCATCAGATGCACGGCTTTGCCAGCTGCAATTGCTTTATCAACGGCACCAACAAGCGCTTCATTTTCAAAGAAAGTGCGCTCTTCAATGGCTTTCGCGATGCGAGTTAGTTCTTGGTAAACCACACGGCCAGAGCCAATATTGATGTGGCCGACTTCTGAGTTACCCATTTGGCCATCTGGCAAACCAACATCAAGACCAGAACCAGAAATCAAACCGCTGGCATAATGCTCGGCAAGTTTGTCCAAGTTTGGCGTGTTGGCGTGGTTAATGGCGTTACTGGTGTCATCTTCGCGGTAACCCCAACCATCTAAGATGATTAGAGCTAGCGTTTTCTTTTGATCACTCATGCTAGCGTTTCTCTCGTACCTTCAATTAAGTAAAATTTCGGCCACATGTTTCGGTGGCAAACACATGGCGAGGAATTCTGCACTCTTTTGTAGGCGGTTATTATGACACAAATCAGCTCGAGGCAACGAGTTGTTAAATGTCAGCCGCCAAAGTTCAACAGTCGCACTGAATCTATGTATAATCCGGAAGCTATTTTAATTGGCCTATTACAATGTACCGCCAAATCGTAAAGAGAGATCAAGATGGACCAATATATTGAATTCGTATCAGCCAATCCTTTGTTAAGTGGCGCCTGGGTGGTGCTGGCCGGTATGTTGATTTACAGCTTTATTGGCGCACGTATGCGCGGTTTTAAATTGGTTTCTCCACACGAGCTCACCATGCTAGTCAACCGCGATGATGCCACTGTGGTTGATATACGCGCAGCAGACACCTTTCGTAAGGGCCATATTACCGGCGCAAAGAACATTGCTGCGTCCAAGATCACAGAAAGCAATAGCTCAGAGCTTGAAAAGCTGGCAGGCAAACCCATTATAGTTGTATGCGAAGCGGGTATGACCGCAAATAAAGCCTGTGCAACGCTAAAGCAGCTGGGTATGGAAAACGTATATAGCTTGCGCGGCGGCATGAACGAGTGGCGTCAGGCAAATCTTCCTGTCACCGGCAAGTAACGTATTAATGATTGACTCGTTAGTTTCTCGCTAACGACAGATAAAGGTAAAAGACCATGGCAGAAGAAGTAAAAACAAACGGTAGCGCAGCACCTGAAGGTACTCAATTCGCAATTCAACGTTTGTATATCAAAGATATTTCGTTTGAATCACCAAACAGCCCAGACATCTTCCAAAAAGAGTGGAAGCCAGAAGTAAAACTGGATCTGGATACTAAGAGCCGCAAGCTAACTGACGAATCATACGAAGTTGTCCTGTCGTTGACCGTTACCACAAGTGTTGGCGACGACGTTGCGTTCTTGTGTGAAGTACAACAAGCCGGGATCTTCGGTATTGGTGAAGTAAACGAAGCGCAAATGGCACACATGCTCGGCTCTTACTGCCCGAACATTTTGTTCCCTTACGCTCGCGAAGCGGTAACTAGCATGGTAACGCGCGGTACATTCCCGCAGTTAAACTTAGCGCCGGTTAACTTCGATGCATTGTTCGCTTCATACGTGCAAAAGCGTCAGCAAGAAGCGCAAGCTGCGGCCGCAGAAGCTAGCCAAGGCGACGCTTAATCTATGACAACGCCGGCCATTACTGTTTTAGGAGCGGGCTCTTACGGCACCGCTTTAGCGCTTCTAATTGCCCGTAATGGGCATCAAACCCTGCTTTGGGGTCATGAAGCCGACCACGTCGAACGTATTCAAATCGACCGTGAAAACAAAGAGTTTTTGCCCGGCGTGCCATTTCCCGACACGCTTACGGTCACCAATGATATTGCCGCGGCAGCAGCTGCCAGCAACACCATTTTGGTTGTTGTACCGAGCTTTGCATTTGCCGAAGTGTTGCAGCGCATAAAACCACACTTACAAGCCAACGCACGTGTAGCTTGGGCCACCAAAGGCCTCGAAGCAGACACCGGCCGCTTATTAGGCGATGTCGCCAAAGAGCAGCTCGGCGATCAAGTTCCTTTGGCAGTCGTATCCGGTCCAACCTTTGCGATGGAAATCGCTAAAGGCCTGCCCACGGCAATTGCGGTTGCCGGCGAAGATGACCAACTCGACACCGATCTTGCCAACCTGATGCATTGCCCTAAACGTTTTCGCGTTTATCGCAACAATGATTTCATTGGCTTGCAACTCGGCGGGGCGGTCAAGAACGTGATTGCTATTGGTGCCGGATTAGCCGACGGCATGGGGTTTGGCGCCAATGCCCGCACGGCATTAATCACCCGCGGTTTAGCTGAACTCACGCGCTTAGGTGTTGCCTTAGGTGGCCAACCAGAGACGTTTATGGGCATGTCTGGTTTGGGTGATTTAGTGCTGACCTGCACTGATAACCAATCGCGCAATCGACGCTTTGGCTTAGCGCTAGGTGCGGGTAAAACGGTACAAGAAGCTGCCGAAGGTATCGGCCAGGTGGTTGAAGGCTATCGTAATACCAATGAAGTCTACCGCTTGTCACAACGGCTCGATATCGAAATGCCGATTGTCGATCAGGTGTATCAGGTATTGTATGAAGGTAAGTCTGCACAAGCCGCAGCAATGGATTTACTCGCGCGCGAACAGACCTCTGAAGTCACCAAAGACTAATGAACTCATTGTTTAGGCTGGATTTCGATAACGAATAACCCGGCCTTTACCATTCTCTTTTGCTTGATATAACGCCTTGTCAGCCTCCGTCAACATTCCTGCCGCATCCGGTGTTTGTTTGAGGTAATCCGTTTCCGTCACACCCACAGAACAACTCAGCCAACGCTCTTGCGGGATCGCCACTGCACGCTTTAGTTTATTACTCAACTGCTCGGTAAAACCACGTTTGCTGCTGAGTGCCTGTAGAATACGGTCGCCCACATGATGTGCCTGATCAGCGCCAGTTTCCGGCATAAACACAATGAACTCATCACCGCCCCAGCGAGCTGCCACATCCACATCGCGTAACTGCTCTAACAGCAAATCAGCAAACCATTGTAACAACAAGTCACCGGCATCATGGCCAAATGTGTCGTTATAATACTTAAAGTTGTCGAGATCTAAGAAAGCAAGCGACATGTGGCCAACCTGCCCAGAATAACGTCGTACGCGGCTAATTTCATCCTGGATAGTCGTTTGCAACGACTGACGATTGGCTAACCCGGTCAATGTGTCTATGGAGCTTAATTCAATCAGTTTGTTACGCTGCCGGATAGCCACTAACTGACTAGCCAGCTGATTACCAATTAACGACAACACTTCGCGATCATGTTTGCTCGGCGAATAAGGCTGATCAATATTGACCAACACCAATTGGCAGCAGCGCAAATTGCCATCGCGAAGCGGCAACACACAAACAGAGCTTAACCGCTTGCTACCACCACTGAACAACCAGCTACGGTTGAGCAGCAGCTGTTCATTACGGTAATCACGAACATCTTCAGCCAGTTCGTCGACCGGAAAATTATTGACCTGACCATCCACATGCACCGCCATGACATCAGCCGTGTCGGTTTGACAGTCAATGACCATCGCGATTTGGAAGTCATAATGACCACACAGTAAACGAACTGTCTCCTTGGCCACTTTGGCTTCATTATTTGCTTCAGAGCCAATGGCTTGCAACGCGCTAATCAAACGCACTTCGCGCATTCGCTTCCACAATTGGTTCAAACGCGCTTCCTGCTGCGCCAATACAAACAGGTGCTCTAGCTCCATACTCGGCAACGGCAAGCTGACCAGAATCGGCTCGTTACCGTGCAGCCATTGACGGCAGGCTTGCCAGCCAGCAGAAGCAACCGCACGACAGCGTTCGGCGCCGGCTAGCAACTGTTCGGCATGTTCGTTTTGCTGCTGAACTTTTGCACAGCGCAACTGTACTTCCAGCCAAAGCAAATCAAACTGATTACGGAGTCTCGCACTGGTTTTTAGACGCTGGCTGATCCGCTCAATTTCATCGCTAAACTGTTGCTCTGGCGCCTGTTGGCACTGCAGTAACATCGTCAACATCGGGCGTAAAATGAGTGCCGACTGCGACAATGGAATCGATAATCGTTTGCTACGCTCAAGGCATTGTTGGGCACGCAAAAATTCGCCGCCGAATGCCAACACAACACCCTGCATCAAGTGCACATCGTGTAAATTACGAAAGGCAAAGTAGCTGGAATGCTGACTTACCATCAAGCGCCGCAGCTTTTCTAATACCGTGGCGCTATGACGATAGTGTCGCACCACTAAATAAAGCCACGCTAAGTTATATAACGTTGCGATGGTTTCGCCGACGTCATTGGCCTTAATGACTTGCTTCAAGGCACCATTAAAGTAGTCATACGCTTCTAGAAATTGTTCTTGTTGGCAGTAAAAATAACCAAAACCGTTGCGAACTCGCGCAATTTCCACAGGATCTTGCAATCGACTCCGTAGTTTTTCGCTGATTGCAAAGCAACGCTTCGCCTGATGGTTCAGTTGCATTGATTCCAGCACGACGGCACGCGAATGATAAGCGGCGGCCAAGCCTGCTTGTTGGTCGGCTTGGCGCGCCAACTTAATGGCTTCTTTGGCGGCTTCTAGTGCCCGTTGTTCGGTTAACTGAGGAATGTGTTCAAGCTGACCATATACGCTGCGATAGGCATAGATCAGCGCATTATCCATATTCAGTTGTTGCAGAAGTTGGAGCATTTCGGCAAAACGCTCAACACCAAAGCCAGCATTGGCGCGATCGCATGCAACAAAATAATTAAATAAGCAGCAAGCGCGTTCTTTTTCATCGGCAAGCCCGAGTGCGTAGTTCACCGCTTGGCGACCACAACTGAGTGCCTGTGTTAAATCGGATTTGTAAATGTAAGCCCAGCAAAGGTGGCGATAAGCCCGTGCCATCGCGCGCCGATCCGTGCCAAGTTGAGCCTGCTCTAGAATGCTGTCAAGCGCATCAAACGCTTCATCTAGCTCACCTAAATAGAGTAAGCAGTGGCCTTTAAACGCCTGTAAATGCAAACGTGAACTGGTGTCATGGCTCAAGCCTTTAACCACAAAACCACGCTCAGCTTGCTCGCTCGCATAATTGGCTTCGGGTAAGCACATCAACGCCAAAAGCGCTTCGCAATCTCGCAACACGGCGCGTGGATCTTTGGCCATGATGTATGGGCTTTCTGGCCATTGTTGCGATAACGCCAAGGGCTCATCTGCGGGCAAACGCAGCACGCCCTGCTCTCGCTCTAGCCAGTCAAGAAACCCTTGCCACGCATCCTGAATCCGTTCGTCTGAATGAATAAACTCGGTGTCCAGCCCTGCCACGACCATGATATTCGCGGATTGATCAGCCAATGTCTGCAGCACTTTTAAAGCCGAAGGGCCGGCAAATTCAAGGTTGCTTGCCAATAAACAAAGAGGCTGCTGGACCGCAAGCCAGTTCAGCATATCGACCATTAATTTGACTGCGAAATTGCGCTCGTAGACTAATTCACCGGGCAGCGGAAGCTCCACTCGACTGAGCGGTTTGTTTGCAAAATAGTGCAGTAAAATTGTGCGGTATTGGCTGCGCACGCCAATCCCATCAAGTAACTGTTCAGCAGGAAGTTGACGTTGTTTGAGGATTTGGCTGATGAGTGGCAACAATGGACTAAAGGGCTGACAGGTATCTCGCTCCTGCATTTGCCAGCGAAAGGCCACCACGCCTTCGGTAGCAATCCACAGGTCGATCATCCGACACACTTGCTCACTATCACGGCCGGCAGCAAAGATTAACCCCGTTCGGCCCTGCATGGTTTGCTGCCAGCATTGCTGAAGCCGCTTTTGCGTCGGCGTGCCAGCGACTGGAGGGATATTCACCTGAAGTTCCATAACAGATTGATAGCTCAAGCCCTTTTCGAATTATCCAGCCATTATGCGGCGATTATTTGAACGAGTAAATCGCCACCAAGATGTTCGCTCGTGCGGTGTTCGATTCTGTGAGCTGATCAGCGGCATTAACCGCTACAGCCAGCAAAATCTAACTGGCGCCATGCCTCGTAGCTGACAATTGCAACGGCATTCGACAAGTTCAAACTGCGTGCATCTGCCATCATAGGGATTCGGATTCGATGTTCAGGCGCAAATGCGTTGCGCACATCATCGGGCAAACCGCTTGTTTCTGAGCCAAAAAGTAATACATCACCCGCCTGATACGTTGGCTTGGTATGTGGCCGACTGCCTTTGGTGGTCAATGCGAAAATACGCCGCCCCGCCATAGCTTGTTGAAACGAAGAATAATCGGGGTAGCGAGAAACCCGCGCTAAATCATGATAATCAAGCCCCGCTCGGCGTAGCTTTTTTTCTTCCAAATCGAAGCCAAACGGTTCAATCAGATGAAGCTGAGCACCGCAATTCGCCGCCAGCCTGATGATGTTGCCGGTATTTGGCGCAATTTGCGGCTCGTATAGAGCAATATGAAACATAATGATTGGGTGATTAGCGAAAATATCCCGCTATTGTACGCGGTCCGAAGTGCTGAAACTACTGCAAAACTTCAAGCGAAAGCGCACACGATTATGCGCTCTCATCCACCAATGGCATGGTAATGACAATTCGTAAACCGCCCGAATCAGCCAGACTGGCAGCCACTTGACCACCATGGAATTTTACAGCTTGAGCAACAATGGCTAAGCCTAAACCTGCGCCGCCGCGACTCCGATCCCGAGCAAATTCAGGGCGATAGAAGGGCTCAAATAGCTTGTCTAATTCTTGCTCTGGAACGCCACAACCATCATCTTCAAGCACTAACTCTAATTGACCGTCGGATTCGTCAATCGAAACCAGAATAACCGCGTCGGCATACCGGCTGGCATTGTCTAACACATTGCTAATGGCTCGCTTGAACAAATCTTCATTGCCAGACACCAAAATATTGTCTGAGGCAAGTTGATTGTTCAGCTGAAGTTGTAGCTCTGGGTGGCTAAATCGAAGGTTGTCAAAGCACTGATTCAAAATACTAATAATCGCCACAGGCTGCCGATCATGCTGCGGCATGAGCTGCATCCGCGACAAGCTTAGCAATTGCTCAATCATTTCATTGAGCACTTCAGCTTCATGACGGATGCGAGCACTTTCTTCTGATTCACCGGCTCGCTTTTCAGCTAGCGTATTGGCCAAACTCAACCGAGTTAATGGTGAACGTAATTCGTGGGAGACGTCGCTTAGCAAGCGTTTATGGGCATCCAACGCGGAATCAATGGTGTGGCCCATGCTGCTAACCGTGCGCCCTAAGGAGCCAATTTCATCTTTACGCAGCAAGACTTGCTGCGGCACAGCTGCGGCAAATTCTCCGCCAGCAATTTGCTTAGCGGTGCGCCGTAAACTCACTAGCGGTTTAACAATTTGGCGTGCCACCAAATACGCTAACCCGCCCAACAGCAAGGCAACGCACACTAACAATAACGGCGATTGGCGCACCATATGACGCAACCATGCGCCACGCCCTATTTTCTCCGACAAACCAATGAACGCGGTGAGCTGATAATTACCGGAATCTATGGCTAATGGCCCAAGCATCCAACGATGATCGACAAAATCAATGATGGGCTCTTCCAAATCAAGCATGGTCATGATGCGTTCGGCCACTTCTGGCGGTACTCGGTCACTGGTAAAACGGTGAAGGTTGTTATCGTACAACCAGAGCAAACTACCATCGGGCAGCAGGCGGCCGTGTTTCAGCCAGCGTTTACGCTTTTTATCAGACCGCTCCAACATGCGTTCAATACGCTCAACCTGGTCGGCACTATATTTGGTGAGATTGGCATCCAATGCCTGAGGGCCGGCTGGTAAAACTTTGGGCCACGCTAACATCAAGCCTGCAACGGCTAGTAATGCCACCCACAACCAAATAAAAATACGGATCGATAATGACATCAGGCGCTCCGCGTCACTTCTGCAGACCAGCAATAACCTCGCCCGCGCATTGTTTTAATGGGCACTTCAGGCAGGTAGTCCGCAAGCTTTTTACGAACATGACTGACATGCATGTCAACGCTGCGATCAAACGGCATCAACCGACGCCCAAGGGCATGCTGACTCAATGTTTCTTTATCAACCGGCTGGCCCGGTGATTCCATCAAGCAAGCAAGCATCGCCAGCTCTGCACTAGTCAGGCTCAGCATTTCGCCCTGCCACTGCACCTCTTGCTTGCCAATATGCACACTCAACCCGAGTGATTGCAGCAACTCACCCATGTCTTGCGCAGGTTGATAGCGGCGCAACACCGCCTTCATACGGGCCACCAGCTCGGCTTCAGTAAAGGGTTTTGGTAGGTAATCGTCTGCACCATGCTCAAGGCCCAACACCCGATCAGCTGGCTCGCCGCGCGCGGTCAGCATAATGACAGGTATCGACGAATGTTGACGAAGCTGCTTTAACAACTCAAAGCCATTGAGTTTCGGCAGCATGACATCGAGTAGCACCAGTTCATGTTGGCCGGTTTTAGCCAGCGCCAAGCCTGCCGCACCATCATGAACGGCATCTAGCTCATAGCCTTCATATTGAAGCAGCTCTTTTAGCAAACTCGCTAAATCAATATCGTCATCAATTAACAGAATCCGACTCATGGCACCCTCTCTTAGTATCTGACAGCAAGATTACGTTCGACCGCTTAGCAAGACTAGCGTTACTATCTAATTTTACGAATCTTTACGTTGTCTTGACGTTGCTTTGCATTGCAGCCACTAACCTTATCAACATCGAATTTCCCCAACGAACTTCGAACCAAACCAACAGCAAGAACAAAAATCGAGGAACAACATCATGAACATGAAGCCAATCCTAATTGCCCTGTGTTGCACCATTGGACTCGCTAGTGCCGGTGCCATGGCGAAATGTAACGGCCCGAAAATGGGTAAGATTCTAAAGCAACTGGATTTGACCAGCGAGCAGCAAACGCAAATCCAAACTATTCGCCAAACGCAAAAATCTGAAGGCGAAGCGCAGCGTGAAGCCATGGCAAGTGTCCGCGATAGCAACCGTGCGAGTATGAAAGCGTTGATGGAAAACCCAACGTTCGATGAAACTGAAGCACTACGCTTGATCGAAGAGAAAGCGACTCACAAGCAAACACGTGCCCTCGCTAGAATGCAGGCTCACCACGCAATAATGCAGGTACTAACAGTCGAACAGCGTGAGCAATTCCTCACCTTGATGGAAGAGCAACGCGAAAAACAACAAAAGCGCAAGAACAAGAAATCCTCTTAATTCATTGAGCACCGTGGTAATTTCAGGCAGCATGTCCCCCACGAACAGCATGCTGCCTGAATTATCATGTCATCAGATTTTCAAGCCAACAACCATTCTAGTCATCACCTAACGTCCTATGCCAAATGGGTTCGTTTAGCGAGTACTGCGGCCATTACAGTTGCCGTCCTTCTGGTGATCATCAAAGCCGCATGCTGGTTATACACTGGCTCCGCAGCTCTTTTAGCCTCGCTACTCGACTCAGTCATTGATGCACTAGCATCTGCGATTAACTTCTTCGCATTGCGCTGGGCAACAAAGCCACCAGATGCCAAGCACCGATTTGGTCATGGCAAGGCGGAGGCGATTGCAGCGCTAGTTCAAAGTGGATTTATTTGCGGCTCGGCGTTGTTGTTAGCCATGCACGGCATTGATCGGATGATTAATCCAACAATTGTTACCAATTTGCCGGTTGGTATGGCCGCGATGGGCATTGCGATGGTGATGACCATCGCCTTAGTCGCCTTTCAGACCTTGGTGATTAGCAAAACCGATAGCACCGCCATTCGCGCCGATCGACTTCATTATCAGTCCGACATATTGATGAACTTAGCCATTTTGGCATCGCTAGCTTTAACTTGGTACGGTTGGCAAGCCGCAGATGCATGGTTTGCGTTAGCTATTGCCTGCTACATGATGTTCAGTGTTGTGGCTATTGCCCGACATGCTTTTTCGCACCTCATGGACTCAGAATTATCCGCTGATGAACGGCAGAAAATCATCGACACCATCAACAGTAAATCAACGGTTCGAGGGTTCCACGATCTCCGCACCCGTCAATCAGCCGGTACTCGATTTGTGCAAATGCATATTGAACTCGATGGTCATTTGCCCCTGACAGAAGCCCATGCGATTTG
The DNA here is from genome assembly GCF_019457915.1 of Neiella holothuriorum. Lineage (GTDB taxonomy): Bacteria > Pseudomonadota > Gammaproteobacteria > Enterobacterales > Neiellaceae > Neiella > Neiella holothuriorum. Next base: position 77,676 of record NZ_JAHZSS010000020.1, on the reverse strand, counting down.
CCATCAGTTAGAGCTCGATATTGAAGCCTTGTTTGATCATGCCGATGTGATTATTCATCAGGATGTTGCGCAGCCAACACCCTCCACCCAACCCAACTAGCATCTGTTCAACCAAAAGCGGTTCATCAATATCAGGTTGAACTTGTTGCCGCGGCGCTGCGTTAAATTATCAAGCCATCCACCATCTTTGGCCGGTTTGGTATAAACTGGCAAACACGTTTTTTTCATTCATTCGAGAGTAGTGACTATGCCTTTGCTCGATAGCTTTACCGTTGATCACACCAAAATGTCTGCGCCTGCGGTGCGGGTAGCTAAAACCATGCAAACGCCAAAACAAGACACCATCACGGTATTTGATTTGCGCTTTTGCGTGCCCAATGCCGACATATTGTCTGAGCGCGGCATCCATACCTTGGAGCATTTATTTGCGGGCTTCATGCGCGATCACCTAAACGCCGACGATGTCGAAATCATCGATATTTCACCGATGGGCTGTCGCACCGGTTTCTACATGAGCTTAATTGGTTCGCCATCTGAGCAGCGGGTTGCCGATGCATGGTTAGCCGCAATGGAAGATGTGCTCAACGTTGCCAACCAAAATGATATTCCTGAACTAAACGAATATCAGTGCGGTACGTATGACATGCACTCGTTAACAGAAGCGCAGGATATTGCCCGAGCCATTAAAGACCAAGGCATCAACATCAATAGCAATGAAGAGTTAGCTCTGCCTCAATCATTGCTGTCACAGCTCTAAGTTCACAGCTGTATCAAACCGCAACAAATAAGCCTCGTTGTGCACCAATTCAGCGAGGCTTGTTCGTCAATAAAGCCCCTTCGATGGCGTTCAACTGCTTTCTGATCAGAAACAATTCGAAGTTCATCACCCCGTCTCTTTACATCCAACCTCAGCTTGGCGAATATAACGGCTGGATTTTGATAGACGGATCTGCACGTTCGGTACGCGAGCCTTTGGCCGCGAAATAGATACCAGCGACGCACAGTGCCAACTCCCACTAATGGTCACCCAGTCCTATGATGTATTTGATTGTGATTTTAGTTGCCAGCATTCTGGTAAACATACTTCTTTTTGTTGAGCGCCTGTCGCTTCTCAAAGCGCTTGCCAAAAGCGATAAACTGCTACGTTCTGCCAATCAGCAATTACAGCTGACCAAGCAAACCTTGACCCACACCTGCCGCCAGTTACAAGAGCAGCTATTACGCCAACTCAATGACAAACAAGGCGCAGTGCAGCAGCGGGTTGGTCAAGTTTTAGAGCATTTGATTGAGCGGCTGCCAGCAATTATTCAAACCCAAGCGCAAACCGGCCATAACTACGTGCAAGTGTTACAAACACTGCCTGCTGAAGAAGGCTGTAGCGTTGAAGAGCTGACCGAGTATTTCAAAGAGAAAAATCGAGCTTGGGCGCGGCTGTGGCAAATGCGTGATCCAAACGCTTTGATGAAGCTACTCAACGCGATGATGAATCAGCGGACCGAATCGAAAGCATCAGAGGCGCCACCCGCCTCGTGAGTAAACTTCCGCAACTCGCCGAAACCGATAGCCTCCGCCAGCTAAAAATTACGGATTTCTGTCAACGCCACGAGCAACAACACGTCATGACAGGCACTCGCGGCCGGCGTTTGCACTACTGCTTTTATCCGCAACCCAAGCAACCGTTATTGGTCATTGCGCCAGGTCGGGCAGAAGCGGCCTTTAAATATCGCGAACTTGCGATGGATTGCTTTAACCAAGGCTATCAAGTCTCAGTCATCGATCACCGCGGGCAAGGTTTATCACAACGGTTCTTTCCCGAGCGTCATCTTGGCCACATGGATTCATTTGACCATGCCGCCCAAGATTTATTGCAACTGACTCGGCGCTGTAATTTTGATGATCAGCCTTGTTATCTGATTGCTCATTCAATGGGCGCCAGCATTGCGTTACGAGCCATGCAGCTCGCGCCTAACCAGTTTCACCGCGCAGCGCTGAGCGCTCCAATGCTTGGCTTACCATTGCCCTACCCTGCAGTCTTTCTGAAACCTTACTTGGCTGTTCGCAGCGCCATAGAAGCTCGGCGCTGGCGCAAACAAAAGCAGTGTCCGGATTATATTTCTAGCTCTCGCCGTGACTATCACGATAGCGGATTTGAGCAAAATCCACTGACATCCAGCACGGTGCGTTACCACGAATTCAGAGCCATGTATCAACAGCAACCGGAGCTACAGTTAGGCGGCCCAACCGCAGGTTGGTTGTATCAGGCGATGCGTCTAATTGAATCGATTCAGCACAACACAGACAAGCTGGTTACTCCCATGTTGTTCGCCCTTGCCGAAGACGAACGTGTGGTCGCGCCTGCTGGCCAGCAAAAATTAAGGCGTAACTTGTTACAAAAGCCGGTCGAAAGCTATTGGCTCAACCTTCCCAAAGCGCGCCACGAGCCCTTATTGGAAGTCGACAGCATTCGCACGCCACTGTTGCAGCAAATCTTTACCTTCTTCAAACGAGCTTAGGCGCTTGCCGCGGTCACCAGTTGGCTTAATACCGGCCTCAAATAATCGGCCAGTCGATGCGGCTCCGTTAGCGGAAGCAAGTGCTCACTCCCACTAAATTCAACAAACTGATGTTGAGGCTTTAAACGCTGCCAACGTTGCCATTGCGGCAGCGCCAACGTGTTGGAATGCTGCGCTCGAATAGCAATGGTTGGTGTTTCGAGCTGACGTAAATCAGGCCAAACATTGGGCAAAGAGCCATAGATTGCAGCTTCCCACGATTTGCCAAAACGTAGCTGAAGTTCGCTATCCACTTCCTCAAATCCATGCTCGATATAGGTCTGCAATCCCTCGTCAGATAAATTCCGAAAAGCCGACGCCCGGCGATGAAATTTAAATGCCGAGTGCGCATCGGCAAAACGTTCAGGCCGGCCAAGGGTTTTCTTGATCATTGGAATCGTGCGTTTGAAGCGCCACGGCAACCAGCGTAGAAAGTGGGATTTGTAGGCTGGAAAGAACACCGGATCGACCAAAATTAATTGCCGAAACAGATCGGGTCGGCGGCGGGCCGCCATTAATCCTAAAACGGCTCCCAGCGAATGCCCCAGCAAAATAACCGGCGGCAACTGCTGCTGCTCAATCTGCTGTATTAGATCGGTCGCTAGCTGCTGCCAATTAAACGGCTGCATGAGCTGTTGATTGCGCCACAAGGGCCGATGCTCTGCGAGCCATAGTTGTAGCTGATTGAGGCTCGTTAATTCGTCTAGCAAGGCACGGTAGACCAGCGGCGGAAAGCCATTCGCCGGCGACAAGACTAACGGGATGCCATGGGGAGAATGTTGAATGAGTGGGGTCATGAACAGCTCACTAGAGTTACCTAGCCAACAACATAGTTGTTCGTGCTGTTCGATGCAATTGGGAGAGCAGGCGGGCAATAAGCCCGAGCATAGAAATCGCTAGGCCCATGATGACACAGCGCATCGCGAAACCTGGGAGCTTAGCGAATCTGCAAGTCTGGATCGCTTTGAATCAAGCCGTGATGATCAACAGTGAGTAATTGATGACCATGTTCCAAGATGGCAAGTGGCGCTATTTCAGCGTCGCGAACAAACAGCAAGCTTGCACCCATATTCAATAAATCACTAACCCGATCGAGCTGAAATTGATGCAGCTTTTGCGAGTGTTGTTCCGGTAAAGCCGAATTTTTGCGGCGCTCACTAAGAGCAAAGCCTGATCGGCGACCAAATACCATGTTTCCTCTCCGGGATTTGCTTGATTCTTTCAATTTAAAGCGGCCGCCAATTTATTGGCGACCGTCAATTTCTAATTTAGCGCAAGGCTATCCTTGCCTTGTTGAAAGACAATGTCAACCGGAATGTTTGCGGCTGCTAGTTTATCGAGATCTGCCGCCAACTCTGGGCCAATAGCACCCGCTTGGGCAACCCAATCTGCCACGCCAGCATAGTCTCCATCACCTTGGAAGCGGAGGATTTTCTCAGATAATTTATCCATCGCCAGCTCAAACTGATCGTAGTTAACCTGATACAAACCCTCTTCGGTTTTGCTAAATGCATCCTGCGCTGCAAAATAGTTAAAACGCAGCATATTCGCGACACCGTGAGCACTAGAAGCGCCAAAGCGAACAGAGCGGAAAATGCCCGCCATGAAGGTGGTGTAATAGTCATGCAATTTGCCTTCGGTGATCTCGCCCTTTTCGTACAATTTGCGAACCATATACAGGCCAAGCATGTCGGCTTTGCCTTCTTCCAATGCCGATGCATGTTCTTTTAAGGCTTGACGCACTGTGCTTGTTCCATCAAGGGTGTTCTTAATGCCTAAGCCATGAGCCACTTCATGAAACATGGTATTGGAAAAGAACGCATTGAAGGTAATGTGTTGGCGCTGCTCTGGCACAATGAGCTGATCAGCAATAGGCACTAAAATTTGGTCAAACTTAGCACGCATGGCATTTTTAAGTTGCAACCGACGCGAGCCTTGCGCAAGCTGTACCCGCTCATCATTGGGTAAGTTAATGGCGATGGTTTTGCTACCCGCATTGCTATGACCAGCGTAATACACCACATCATACGCATTAAGCTCTGCATCGGAGCCCGGCTTTTCGGCCTTATATTCGGCTGGCACCGGTAGCTCTTGTTGCAGCCAAGGTAAGAACGCAGCGTATTTGCTTAACCGCTCACTCCACGCCAAATCTTTAATAAGAACGTAAGCTTCAAACGCTGTGCGATAGCCAAAGAGCTGATCTTCATAGTTTTCGATTGGGCCAATCACCACGTCAATGGCGTTGTTTTTCATGGCCATCCAAGCCACATCCGACTTGAAATAATCATTACTCAAAAAAGCATCCGCACGCAGCTGAAGGTAATCCGCAAACTCATCATCGTCGGCCAACGCCGCAGCTTGGCGTAACAATGCGGCTGCTTTGGTCAGTTCGCTAGCGTATTTGTCGGCATAACTCACCAGCTCAAGCTCACCAGCGTCATTGCGCTCAACCACACTGTAAAGGCCGTCTTTACCGTCAGCGCCAAATTGTTCAAATTCAGCTTTGGTCATGTCAGCTGGGTAGAAGGCGGCACCTAACGGTTTTTCGGCATAGCCTGCAATAAAGGGCTTGTCGCCGTCGAGTCGATCCCAAGGGCCGTAGTTGATATCTGCAAAGGCTTTCAGCGCAGGATCGGCAATTTGAGTCAACAAAGCATCTTTAGAAGCACCAAAAGCTTGCTGCCAAAAAAGGTCATCCATGATTTCAGAGGCTTCTATCAATAACCCAATCATTTGCTTTTGATTGTTACTGAGGCCGCTAAGATCAGCCGTTAATTCAACCGGGGTATAAATATTAAAACGGTTGCTATCAAACCCTTCGACAAGCGTTAAGGGCGCCTTTTCAGTCGTTGGTTGTACGGATTTTTGGGGCGCGGTTTCACTGGTTTGCGGTTGACAAGCCATCAGGCTCGCAGCAGCCAGTGCCACGCTTATTAGAGTAAGTTTCATGGTTGTTCCAAGTCGGTAGTTTGCTGTTGTAATCGTTATTGTTATGAATACACAGGCGAGTGTAATCGCACCCTTGCTACGATTCCAAATTCAGATCAACAAAAGCTAGATCTGACAGCAAATCAATCGATGGAATATCGGCCGATACAATTTTGCAAAATGAACGCTAACAATGAGCCTAACGAGGAATGGAAATTTGGAAACGCACACCGACGGGAGAATCAACCAGTTGGATGGTGCCGTGGAATACGTTGTAGATGATATTGCGTACCAAGTTTAACCCAAGCCCCATTTTTCCTTTTGCCTTATCAGGGGAATAGAACGGGTCAAACACACGCGCTTTATCGATATCCGCAATGCCCTTGCCGTCGTCGTGATAGGTGATATGAAGGTGCGAATCTGTCTCAGAAACACCAATCGAGATGTGACCCTCAGCGGAGTTATCAAAACCATGCACCAGTGAGTTCTCCACCAATGCCGTGAGCATTTGCCAGAATGCATATTTCGATTGGCAGCATACCGACGGGCTGACCTCAATGGCGAAGTTGGCAAAGCCGGCCGATTCGCGGTATTGCGTTTGCAGTTCTTTCAGTAACCGCGCCACATTAAAACGGTGCTTCGAATGGTAATTGCTGGAGGAATCGATGCGTTTGAACAGACGAATTAATTCTGAGCTTTTGGCGATGTTGGTTTCTGTCAGCTCGGCTTTCTGCTCCAGTTCATGTAGCAAGCGTGAAGCCTCCGACTGGGTCATTGTTTTTTGTTCGATGCCCTGCTGTAACTGCTGAATATCTTGATGGCTACATGAAATGGCCGTGAGCGCCACACCAAGTGGCGTGTTGAGTTCGTGCGCAACGCCAGTCAACAAGGTAGTAATGGTGGCCTGCTTCTCCGTTTCTAGGCGCGATAATTCATTTTGTTGTTGTTTGGTGATCAGGGCCGACAGTTCTTGGTTCACTGTTTTGAGCTCTTCGGTACGGGCATCTACGGTTTGGCTGAGCTGGCGGTTGGCTTCTAACAATTGTTCGCGATTGGCCCAGTTTTCAAACACCACCGCAGCCAAATTCGCCGATGTTTCGATAAACTGTAGATCATCCTCAGTCGGCGTTTGCGGATGATCATAATAAATAGCGAAGGTGCCGAATACTCGGCCTTGCGCGCCAACAATCGGCTCCGACCAACATGCCTGCAAGCCAGCACTAAGGGCTAACTGTTTGTATTGCGACCAGTACGGATGGGTATTTATGTCTTCTACAATGACCCGTTTTTTTGAAAACGCGGCTGTCCCGCAAGAGCCAACCCCCATGCCAATATGGACCCCATCGAGCGCATCGCAATAGAATTGCGGCAGTGACACTGACGCTATCGGGTGTAACGTGCCTTGCTGTTGATTTAACGACAGCACCGAGGTTTTCATGGCCGGATTGAACTGCTCGGATTTAGCACACAAGGTATTAAGAATGACTTCAACCGCCTCGCCCTGCGCTGCCGATCTGAGTACGGCAGCACGGCCAGCTTCCAGTTGGCTGAGGCGCTGCCAGTAGGCTGCATCACGTTCATTCGAGCGCAGTTCACCCATACATTCTCCCGTCTATGCCATTGCTTTACGCACCGCAACGTATCGTTCATACGTAAATTTCAGCATAGTGGACGTGTCCAAATATGCGCATATTGCGGTACAACAAAAACAAAAAAGCGAGCCGAAGCTCGCTTTTTAAAAGTTTGACAACTCGCCTGCGGTTTATTCGCCAGCTAGCTTCAGCTCAACCAAAGGGCTCACATCGGCTTCGTAATCTACGTTGTCGAAGTTAAAGCCAAACAGCTTCAGGAAGTCTGACTTATAACCAGCATAATCCGTCAGTTCAAAAATATTGTCCGTTTCAACTTGCGGCCATAAATCGGTAACCGCTTGCTGTACAGAATCGTCCAACTCTTTGCCATCAACCCGAATACGATTAACTTCATCATGGATTTCTTGACCGATGTATAGTTGATCGAACAAGCCACTGATTTGCTCAATGCATCCTTCGTGAGTGCCCTGCTCTTTCATCACTTTGTACAGCAATGAAATATACAATGGCATGATTGGAATAGCTGATGATGCTTGAGTAACCAAGGCTTTCAGCACTGCAACATTGGCTTTGATGTTTTGGCCTGCATACTGACTATTCATTTCGCTCGCAGCGCGATCCAAATCTTCTTTGGCACGACCAATGGTGGCATGACCATAAATCGGCCAAGTCAGCTCCTTACCAATGTAGCTATAAGCCACGGTACGGGCGTTGTCGGCCAACACCCCAGCTTCGGCCATCATGTCGATCCAGCGTTGCCAATCTTCGCCACCCATGACTTTCACGGTATCGGCAATTTCTTGCTCGTTGGCAGGTTCAACCGACACTTCGTGGATCACTTCTTTACTCGTATCCAGCGTGCGTGCTGTGTAGCCTTCGCCAATTGGTTTCAATACCGATGTGAAGGTTTCACCCGTTTCTGGATCGGTTCGGCGTGGTGATGCCAGTGAATAAACCACCATATCAACCTGACCTAAGTCTTGCTTAATCAGATCGATGGTTTGTTGTTTAATGGCGTCAGAGAACGCATCGCCATTGATGCTTTTAGCATAAATGCCAGCTTCATCGGCCGCAGCATGGAACGCCGCCGTGTTGTACCAACCTGCCGATGCACATTTCTTTTCTGTCGGTGGTTTTTCAAAAAACACGCCAATGGTTTTTGCTTCTGCGCCACCAAAGGATGCGGTAATACGCGATGCCAAGCCGTAGCCGGTCGACCCACCGATCACCAAAACTCGCTTCGGGCCATCGGTAATAGCTGGCTGCTGACGGGTATACTCAATTTGTTGTTTAACGTTTTCTGCACAACCTGTTGGGTGTGCGTTAATGCAGATAAAACCACGTACGCGGGGTTTAATGATCATAGCGGTGTTGTCCTCGTTGCACCGAATTTCGGGGCTCATTTTGAGCGCATATTATCCATGTCTCAAGTGTTCGACAAACTCGACCACTTAAACGTTCAACAATTACCCCTTAAAAAACCTAACTTGTTGTTGCTTCAGTTGATTGTCGGCAAGCTAATCCAATTAGGGTAAAAGCTAGTGTAGCTGTGGTTGCCATCATCGCCACCATGGGCAACGGGCCATGCTCATTACCAAGCGTGACTAAGCCGCTGCCAAGCGCTCCCATTCCAAACTGACTTGCGCCCAGAAGTGCCGAAGCCGTTCCGGCATTGGTGCGGAACAGTTCCATCACTTGCTGCGTTGCGTTAGGAAAAACAAAGCTATTCACACCAATCGCAACGGCCATTAAAGGCACTAAAGTGGTTAATTGTCCGTAGCCCGATGCCATGAGCGCAACGGCAGCTAATAGCGCGCAAAGTTGAAAACCCTGCGCTCGACGCAAAATATAGCGGGCTCTATTTCGCCCCGCCATTCGGCCATTCAGTACCGCCCCAACTGCCATTACCGCCACATTGGCGGCAAATAAAACGCCGTATATTTCGGGGCTGACGCCAAAGTGATCCATGTATAGGTAAGGTGAGCCGGCAATGAACGCAAACATGGTGGTTGAGTGAAATGCCATGCCAGAGAACCACAGCCAACCGCGCCGATCCGATAACACTGTGTGGTAGCGACGTGCCAGTGCCGACAGCTTAATGCCTCCGCTACCAGGGGCTAGATCGCGTAGCGATACCCAGCACCAACTCCACGCCACTAAGCCATAAGCGCCAAGCACCCAATAAATCGAATGCCAGTCAGCAAGGAGGAGTAAACCGCTGCCGATACTTGGTGCCAATAGCGGCGCGATGAGCATCACCGTTAAAATAGTGGAGCGCACTTTAATGGCCGCGGGCCCCTCAAACTTGTCGGTAATAATGGCATTGATCACCACGGATCCTGCAGCGCCGCCCAGCGCCTGAATCACCCGCCACACCAAAAATGAATCAACCGTTGTGGCCATGGCCGCGCCAAAGCTGGCAACCACAAATAATGCTAATCCACCCAAAATAACCGGCCGGCGTCCCAGCGCATCTGACAGCGGCCCGTGAATCAATTGACCCATAGCAAAGCCAATCAGAAAGGTTGTTAATGAGCGTTGCACCGCTGCTAATGGGGTATTAAAGTCCGCTGCAATGGTTGGCATAGCAGGAAGGTACATATCGATGGCTAGCGGCGTCATTGCCACTACCATGGCTAAAAGGGCAATCATGCCAGCCAATTCACTCACCTTTCGAGTTGATAAAAATGAAGCACTTCGGCATGTCGCGACCAAAGGCAGCCATGACATCGCCCAGCTAAAGACGAAAAAGCGCCATTGCAGGCGCGAGGACAATTCGCTTCGGTTAGATCAGCACCCAATTGGCCATCATCTTCACGCCGAAGCAAGTTGCAGTATAGCGGGGGAATGCATCAGCCTTAAGCGACTTTCGCCGATTGCCCACGAGAATCGTTGTTCGCTGCTGTATCAACCAGTGTACGGGTGATGTGACCGGCTTGGGTGCGCACATCCGTTTGAATTTCGACAGCCAAGCCACGCGCGCCTTCGACGTGTTGCTGAACGCTGTCCATCGCGTGGTTAAAGTGACCCACTTGCTGCTCTTGCTGCTGTACAAAACTATTAGCTTTTTGCGCCACATCAACAGCTTGCTGCGATTTCTCGCGAACGCTCTCGGAGGTTTCTAGCAATTGCTGAGCAATGTGTTTCTGATGACCGGAGGCCGTCTGCACATCGCTAATGCTACCCTCTAGGCTGTCTGAGGCTTGTGTTAGCGTGTCAAGAATCTGAGTAATTTCCCCCAGCGATTGTTGTGTTTTCATCGCCAGCCCACGCACTTCATCCGCCACCACCGCAAAGCCGCGACCATGCTCACCGGCGCGCGCAGACTCAATGGCGGCATTGAGTGCCAGCAAATTCGTTTGATCTGCAATGGTTCGAATCACATCGAGAATGGCATTCACATCGCCAACCGATGCGGTCAGGTTACGTAACGATGCCAACCCTTCATGAGCAGCCAAAGCAGTTTGCTCGCTGGCGGCAATAACCTGCGCAACACCACTTTGGCTGTTGGTCATGGCCTGTTCGGTTTCACGGGCATTCGACTCGACTTCACCGGAAATTCGGCTCAGTTCGGTGGTAATGTCAGCTAGCGCGGAGGTGACTGCGCGAGATCCAAGTAACTGTTGCTCGGCATCGCTGTTGGAACGACAAATATCATTTACTTGGCCGCTAATGGTTTCAAGTGCATTAGAGACGACTTGCAGCTGATCTTGGCGGCGTTTCATAGCCATCATTTCCTGCTCAATGAGCTGGTTAAAATATGACGCAATTTCGCCCATTTCAGATCGTTTATTGCGAATATCAATGGTGTGCAGCTCGTTGCTTTCAAGTAACTGACGAAACCCAGCTCGTAACTGGCGCAATGGTTTGAGGACATAGAGAAATTGCAGCACATAATTGCTGATGGCAATAAATAGCAGTACCGCCACTAGACCGCCGAGCACTAATTTTAAGCGCTGCAACATGGCTTCGCGTTCGGCGGCTACCATGGCTTCGCCGTTGGCGATTTTATCGCTGAAGTTTTGCATGTCCTGTTCAAGGGCTTGCAAGCTATTTACTCGCTCATCCGCAAGTTGCTGGGTGCGCTGCAATTCGCTGGGGTAACGGCGGATCAAACTGGTTAACTCGGCAATCGCCATCGCGCCCAGCTCCTCGGTTTCTTCCTCGTCATCACCAAGCGAAAATTCATCAACTTCAACCTCGGCATAAATACCCAATAACGGGAGCTCGTTGAGCTGACGACTAAGTGTCGCCAGTTTGTTCACTAGCGTATTGATGTGATCGCGCGTTTGACTGGGGTTGACGAATAGATCTTGGCGGGCCTCACTTAATTCGTGTAGCAAGCTAGACAAGTCTATCCCGATGCTAGTGAAACGGCGTGCCGTTTGCGGATCATTGCCGGCACCATCGGCTGCATAGCGAATCAATGACTTGCTACTCGCGAGCATTTCGCGTTCGGCATTTTTCAGCAGCGCCATCGGGTCACCACTGAGTTTGCCAATAGCGCGGTAATCGGTTTGGGTTTTACTAAGCAGTAGGTTGACTTGCTGCTGCACCGGCGCAGCAATTTGCGGTGGTAGCGGCGCAAGTTGCTCAGCCAAACCGTTTAGTCGTTGCTCAACTTCCACCAGCAACACCGCGTCACCTTTGAGCAAGTAATTTTGCAACGCAGCAATAATGTCTAGGGTGGCCGTGTGCTTAATGTCTTCGTATTGCGAGCGCTGCTCGCTAGACGTATTTAATTGGCCTTGCGCCCAATACAACATCCCAATAAACGCCAAACTTACCGATAACAGGGTAATTGCTGAGAAACGGGAATAATGGGAAACGCGCATATTTTTGCCAGCAGAAAATTGAATATCGGCTGGCAAAGTAGCCAAGAAATGTGACGGTTTTATGAAATATGCTGTGGCAAGAAACGAGGACCTTGATGTTTATCAAGCTATTAGCTAGCGCTCATGTAAACATCAAAGCGGTTTTTCTTAGTCACTATCTGGTGGTGTGGTTTTTCCCCGGCAAGGAATTCCGCGTAGTCCGGCCGTTTCACAACCACACGTTTGTTGGCGCGTTGGCGTGCCACTGCCAATAGCGACTCAGCGTCGAGGTCTGCGCCGACCAGTTGCTGAAACACCCGCATTTCCTTTTTGATGGCCGCTGATTTTTGCCGGTGCGGGTACATGGGATCGAGGTACACCACATCATGACGTGGTAGCTCGGCAATCATTAACTCCGACTCACCATGATGGCAACTCACACGTTGTTGAACCCAGTCACCAATATCAACATTCAGGCACGCGCGCTGATAACCATCGTACAGTAATGCTGCTACCGCAGGATGCCGTTCAACCAATGATACTTGGCAGCCCAAACTTGCTAACACCATGGCGTCGCGGCCAAGCCCTGCGGTTGCATCCAACACGCTCGGGGTTTGGCCTTGTTTCATTCCAACGGCTTTGGCAATCGCCTGCCCACGGCCACCACCAAAGTTACGCCGATGAGCCACCGAACCTGCGGCCCAATCGACAGTCACGCCGCCAAGTTTGGGTTGCTGCCGATCGCGCAACGTTAAACCTTGAACCGTCATCACAAGCTGCAGATCGCTACTGGAACCACCTCCAAACGGGAGGGCAAACTGTTTTGCTAGCGCCTTGGCGCTGGCAACCAATTCAACACTTTCTGCGATAATATGGATCAAGGCTTATTCCTGCCAAAATAGTGGCTATCGAGTACTGGCCGCTTATGTTACTTGGATTTTCAAATCAACCAAAGCTGAACTGAATGCAAAGGATTGATAACTGGCCCATTCGCTTTCCGCCAACAAATTGATAATGTAGCACTGCTTATTCAATCACCAATGGATGGTGCCACCTTTGTTCGCTCTGTTTTCCTCGCCCAAAATTGCTCGGCATATGCCCTTGCTCACAGCAGTAGGCCTCGGCTTGCTTGGCGCGGTCAGCAACCTATTCACCATCCAGATGTTTGCCAATACCAGCTTAGTGATGGGCGGCTTCTTCTGTATGCTCGCAGCGATCTTAATGCGGCCCCAGTATGCGCTATTGGTTGCGCTGCTATCATGCGTTGGCTTATGGATTAACTGGCAACATGCCTGGGGCTTTTTGTGGTTCCCACTGGAAGTGTTGTTTGTCAGTCAAATGATACGCCAGCGGATTCACGCTCTGGTGGCCGACATCCTGTACTGGATCCTCATTGGTATCCCTCTTTTGTATCTGGTGCTGATCAGTGTTGAAGATATGTCACCACCAATGCTGGCAACCATCTTGGTTAAACAAGCACTGAATGGCTATTTATACACGTTACTGGCCGGCTTTGTTGCGATGCTGCCATGGTGCCGCAGGCACCTAGCAGAAACGCCTCTGGCGTTGCCACCGCTGAAGGTTTACCTAACCCAAGCATTTGGCATGCTTACCACCGTTTGTTTGCTGGCATACGGTTTAATGAGTGAACGCCTCTACACCAAAGACGTTGAACAATCATTACGCCAAGATTTAGCCAATTACTCACAGCAATTGAGTAACTACGCGACTCAAAATCGTGCGCGGGAAGTCGAACAACTCGATATTCTGGTGGCCTTATGGCGAACCCATTTAGGTGCTGGTCAACTGCCTTCTCAAGCACAGTTGGATGCGATGTTTGCTTCCGCCCCTCAATACCTAGGCATTCTATTAACCGATGCTGAAGGCAACTTGATTCGCCATAGTTCGCAAGCCAGTTTGGGCAGTCGACTACTATCGCCAGCAACGCCATTGCAGGTTAATCGCGACGAATTGGCACAAGCCAAAGCCACACATCAAACGGTGATCTCTTATCCTTATTTGGCTCTGGATTTTGCCCATCAACCCGCGCTGACCGCCACTCGCGCAATATATGCCGACGACAACTTCACCATTAGCGGATATGTGCAGGCCATTGTTCCGTTAGCACCACATCAGAAGAATTTAGAGGCGATCGTGGGGGACAGTGCGTTCAGCTATATCATTAGCTACGCCGAACACCCCATCGTACTGAGTGGTCAAACACTCAATTTACCGATGAACCAACCGTTTGCGTTGGCCAAGCAATCATTATCGTCGTTACCCTTACCCGTTCCCGCTATCCGCCTGAAGCTGGGGCATCGCGATGCGGATTACTTTTATAACGCACAAATGCTAGATACCGACGTTACCGTCATCGTCGTTACGTCTGCCGATGCGGTACTGACCCAGTTGCAGCAGCATTACCTAAAATGGGTTTTGTTTATTATCGTGGCCTCATTTGCCTCGGTGTTCCTGGGCAAAGTGTTGGCTAGCTTGTTTACCAAACCGCTCGACTCGCTGGTTCATTTTGCTGGCAAGGGCAACTTTCCAATTCCACACAATCAATCCAGTCGGATTAATTTCCACTATCGCGAACAGCACCAATTGTTTTCTAGCATGGTGCGTAAAGCCAAAGTCTTGGCGACTTATCACAACTCGCTTGAACAGCAGGTAAGCGCTCGAACTCAGGAATTACAAAGCTTAAATGATCGACTCAGCCGCGTGCTGCAAGCGTCATCCGATGGCATTCTTGAAATTAACAGCAGAGGCTGTATCAACTTCGCCAATGAAGCTGTTGCCGAATGGCTCGATCAATCGCCTATCGACTTGGTCGGCATCCCCATTGATGGTTTATTACTGCCGGTCAGTGGCTCCATGACGATTGAGCAGTGTGTGCATGAAGCCCGCTTTACTCGAACCATGGCCGAAGGCGAAGGTCAGTTACGGCTTCAAGACGAGCTATTGGAATTAGAATTCAATGCGGCGCCAACCGCCATGGAAGATGGCAGTATTGGTGCCGTTGTGATGCTTCGAAACGCCACTAGCCGGAAAGAAATTCAGCGCAATGTGGAACAAGCCCGACGGAGCGCAGAGTTAGCCGCGCAAGCCAAATCAGATTTTGTCGCTAACGTCAGTCACGAGATCCGCACGCCACTGAATGCCATTGCTGGGTTGGTTCAATTATTTGGCAATAAGAATCTATCGCCAGAGCAGAAAATGTACCTTAAACGCATGGCCCACGGTGCTGATTTACTACAAGCCATCGTCAACGACATTCTCGATTTCTCCAAAATCGAAGCCGGCCATTTAGAGCTCAGTGAACAAGCATTCGATATTGAAGCGCTGCTCGATAATTTACGCTTGCTGATGCTACCGAAAGCTGAAGAAAAGGAACTTCAGCTCAATGTTGAATTAGCCACCGACGTGCCTATTGGCCTGATGGGCGATTCACTCCGGCTCAGTCAGGTGTTGATGAACTTAGTATCCAACGCCATCAAATTTACGAAAGGTGGTCACGTCACCGTGACGGTCACGCAGCTTCCAGACGGTGATAGCGATAAGGCTAATCTACGATTGGCTGTCACTGACAGCGGCATTGGTATTGCCCATGACAAGCTCGCGGGCTTGTTCAAACCTTTTACGCAAGCAGACAATGCCACCACACGCCAATACGGCGGCACAGGACTTGGCTTAGCGATTTGCCAGCGTCTTGTTAGCCTAATGGGCGGTAAGCTGCAGGTGAGCAGCATTCCCGATCGCGGCAGTAAGTTCTGGTTCGATATTCAGCTGCCGGTGGCCGCTGCAACCGACAAACTGCTGCAAACCCCGGCGGCAACCACCGAGCCTGCAAACCTAACCTTCAATGGCCAACAAATACTGGTCGTGGAAGATAATTCGGTCAACCTGCAAATTACCCAATTGATGTTGTCGCGCATTGGCCTAAAAACACAAGGCGCAGCATCGGCCGACGAGGCTTTGGAAAGGTTAGCGTCGCAACCGTTTGACTTGGTATTGATGGATTTGCAAATGCCGGACATCGACGGCATTGAGGCCACTAAACTGATCCGGCAGCGGCCTGAACTCCGTAACTTGCCAATCATTGCTCTGACTGCTCACGTGTCAATGGAAGATAGGAATCGCTGCTTAGCCGCGGGCATGCAAGATCATATGGGTAAGCCGGTGATCATGACAGAGTTAGTGCGTGTACTCAGTCGTCATTTGAGTTATCAGGTTGATAGTGAGCACTTCAAGTCTCCAGCAACCGAGCTATTAACCGAAGTCGCTGATTGCCAGTACTTGCAGCAGCAATTTTATGAGCGCTACAACAAGCTCGATGTTCACATTCGAACCTTACTGGAAATTGAAGCTTGGCAGGATTCGCGCGAATTGCTCAACGCTGCTCGTAAGGCCGCGAGCGATATCAAGCAACCCGAGTTACTCACAACGCTCGACAGCTTAATCGATGCCATTGGCCAACAAACGTTAAGCACAGAGGCAATTGATCAACTCGGGGTGCAATTATCGCTTCTGAAACGACAGCTGCTGACCGAAGCCAGCAGCAGCTAAACAAGGGATTTAAACGTTGCAGATCAGCCCGTGATACCGCTATGACGCAACAGTGGCTGAATGTCGGGTTCGCGGCCTCGGAATGCTTTAAACAATTCCATTGGTGGTTTTGATCCGCCCTGCTCCAAAATCGCAGTTAAGAAAGCCTGACCGGTCTCTCGGTTGAAAATGCCATCTTGCTCGAACTTATCGAATGCATCGGCCGATAACACTTCAGCCCACTTATAGCTGTAGTAACCCGCCGCGTAACCACCAGCAAAGATATGGCCGAAGGTATTCTGAAAACGATTGAATTCAGGCGGCTGAATAACTGCAACGCGTTCGCGTACAGAAGCCAACACCTCAGCGACATCTCCTGCCGATAAATGCAATTCGAAGTCAAACAGAGAAAACTCGAGCTGACGCATCATGCCCAGTGCCGATTGAAAATTACGACCATCAATTAGTCGTTGCAATAGATCTGCCGGCAACGGCTCGCCACTTTCGTAGTGACCGGAAATGAAATTCAAGGCTTCCGGCTGCCAACACCAGTTTTCCAAAAACTGACTCGGTAACTCAACGGCATCCCATGCCACCCCGTTAATGCCTGACACACTCGCCACATCAACTTGGGTCAGCATGTGATGAATGCCGTGGCCAAATTCATGGAACAAAGTCACAACTTCATCGTGCGTAAATAGGGCCGGTTTGTCACCAATTGGCTTGTTGAAATTGCACGTTAAATAAGCCACCGGCAACTGCAAACCATCATCGCGCTGGCGGCGTACCCGGCATTCATCCATCCAGGCGCCGCCTCGTTTATTTTCGCGGGCATACAAATCTAGATAGAAACTGCCGCGGAGCACATCATCGGCGTCGTAAATATGGAAGAAGCGCACGTCATCATGGTATTTATCAACATCTTGTTGCTCTTCTACACGCATGCCAAACAAGCGATTGACGACTTCAAATAAGCCATTGACCACGCGATGCTCGGGGAAGTAAGGCCGCAAAATCTCATCACTGATGGCGAATTTGGCTTGCTTCAACTTTTCAGCGTAATAAGTCAGATCCCAGACATTGAGCTCGTTCACGCCATGGGTTTGATTGGCATACTCGGTCAATTCAGCAATTTCTTGCTTGCCTTGCGCCATGGAGCGCTGCGCCAAATCATTAAGGAATTTGAGCACCTGATCAGGCGTCTCCGCCATTTTGGTACTTAAAGACAGCTCCGCATAGCTATCAAAACCTAGTAATTGCGCGAGCTCTGCGCGCAGCGCGACCAGCTCTTTCATCAATCCGGCATTGTCCCACTCACCAGCATTTGGACCTTGATCGGACGCGCGGGTGCAAAAAGCGGTATAGACTTCGCGGCGCAATTCAGCATCGTCGGCATAGGTCATCACAGCGATGTAGCTTGGGAATTCCAACGTCAGCAAATAGCCTTCGAGTTCTTTACTCGCGGCAGCCTGCTGCGCTGCATCAATTGCTGATTGCGGTAAGCCAGCTAACGCCGAGACATCGGTAATGTGCTTCTGCCACGCGTTTGTCGCATCCAATAAGTTGTTGCTGAATTGCGAGGACAAATCGGCCATGCGCGCTTTAATTTCACCGTAGCGCTGCTGTTTGTCAGCCGACAAATCAATGCCCGACAAGCGAAAATCGCGCAAGCTGTTATCTATGGTTTGGCGTTGGGCTTGGGTCAGTGTGCTGTATTCTGGCCCTTCGGCAAATGCTTGGTAGGCTTTGAATAAGCCTTGGTGCTGGCCAACAAAAGTGCTGTAGGCCGACAATGCGGGCAAACAGGCATCATGGGCTTCGCGCCATTCCGATGTATTCAGCACACTATTCAAGTGGCTCACTGGCGACCACAATTTACTAAGCCTGTCATCCGCTTCTTCTAGCGGCGCAACTAACGCCTGCCAGCTGGTTAAATCGGGCTGTGCCAACACCTGCTCAATGACCGACTTACAGTGATCAATCGCCGACTCAACAGCGGGTTGGATGTGCGCTGCTTTAATGGCAGAGAATGGCGGCAGCTCGGCTTGTTCTAATAAGGGATTGGCTTGATTCATCGATACTCTCGTTGATTCGGTGACATTCATTCGGTGGCGGCAAGAGTTGCAACGCGCTATAACCTTGATATGGAGACAGCACATTGCCAATTCAATAGCTCTTTTATCGTAACGGGGCATCTGGCACACTGCTGTGCATTGATTAGAACGAGATACCCTGATGAAAACATACGATTATATCTGTATTGGCGCTGGCTCCGGCGGCATTGCGTCAGCTAACCGAGCGGCTATGCATGGCCAAAAAGTTGCGCTTATCGAAGCACAACACGTGGGTGGCACCTGTGTAAACGTAGGTTGCGTGCCGAAAAAAGCGATGTGGTTTGGTGCTCAAGTTGCCGACGCCATTCATAAATACGCAGCCGACTATGGGTTTGATGTCAGCCTCAACAAATTTGACTGGCAAACCATGATCAAAAGCCGCGACGCTTATATTAAGCGCATTCACGGCTCTTACGATCGGGTATTAGGCAACAACGGCATTGATGTCATTAACGGCTTTGGTAAGTTTGTTGATGCCAACACGGTGGAAGTGAACGGCGAACTGTACACCGCGCCACACATTCTTATTGCCACCGGCGGTCGACCAACCATTCCCAACGTTCCGGGTGCGGAGCACGGTATCGACTCAAACGGCTTCTTTGCGCTGCAAGAGCAACCTAAACGCGTTTGCGTGGTTGGTGCGGGTTACATTGCCGTTGAACTCGCAGGAGTGATGCACTCGCTCGGCTCGGTCACGCACTTAGCCGTTCGTAAACATGCGCCGTTGCGGAACTTCGACCCAATGTTGAGCGAAACATTAGTAGAACTGATGGCGGAAGATGGTCCAACGCTGCACACTCACAGCATCCCTAAATCGGTTGAAAAACATGATGATGGCAGCCTTACCATTGAGTTTGAAAATGGCGAAGGCATTACCGTTGATTGCTTGATTTGGGCGATTGGCCGCGAACCTGCAACCGACACTATCGGTTTAGATAAAGTTGGCGTTGAAACTGACGCGCGCGGCTATATCAAAGTCGATGAGCATCACCAAACCAGCGCGTCTGGCATTTATGCCGTTGGCGACAATATCGGTTATGTTGAGCTCACGCCTGTAGCGGTGAAAGCTGGTCGAATCTTGTCAGAGCGCCTGTTCAACGGCCAAGATCAGCTTGTCATGGACTACAGCTTGATCCCGACCGTGGTCTTCAGTCACCCCACCATTGGTACCATGGGAATGACCGAGCCCGAAGCCATCGCCGAATATGGCGAGGAACAAGTGAAAGTCTATAACTCTAGTTTTGGCGCTATGTACACGGCCGTTACCAGCCACCGCCAAATCACTCGCATGAAACTCATATGTGCCGGTGAAAACGAAAAAGTCGTGGGCTTGCACGGTATTGGACTGGGCATGGATGAGATTTTACAAGGCTTTGGCGTAGCCATAAAAATGGGCGCTACCAAAGCAGACTTTGATGCCTGTGTGGCCATTCACCCAACGTCAGCCGAGGAATTCGTGACGTTACGCTAGCCCCAAAATAGCGACCAAACAAAAGGCCAAGCACTGCTTGGCCTTTTTTATGATCATCGCGAATAGATTAAGGCTTAACGCTAACTTTCATTTGCGGTAACTGGCTTTGGCGCCACAATGACACGGTCTCGACCTTGTTGTTTAGCGCGATACAGGGCTTGGTCGGCACGATTGAGAATTTGTTCTAGGGTTTCGCCAGACTCAGCCATGGCGACACCAGCGCTTGCCGTCACGTTCACCGAGCCGGTTTCAAATTGGGCTTTCTCGTTACCAATAAGCTGGCGGATCCGCTCAGCGCAAACTCGCGCCGCTTCATCGTCACTTTCAGGCAAAATCACCACGAATTCTTCCCCGCCCCAGCGACCAGCAATCGCTTCTGAGCGTAACCCTCGTAACATGCAACGAGCCACCAGCTTAATCACCACATCACCGCAAGCATGACCGTGGGTGTCGTTAACATTTTTGAAGTGATCAATATCCAGTATCAACACGGCTAATGGCCGCTTGTACCGATAAGCCCGCTCTAATTCGATGTTCGCCACTGCGGTGAAGCCCCTGCGATTTAGCAGATGGGTTAATGGATCGGAGTCTGCGCGTTGCCGCAATCGCACTTGTTCATGGAGCATTTGTGGGATCAACCGAAGCATATAGACCGAAATGGCCAGCAACGGCATAAATATCTCGATGGAATCACTGACCGAATTGCCCAATGACGAGTGCTCCATGATCGCCAATAGGCTCACTAGAACAGCGCCAGCAATTGCCGTCTGAAGCTCGGAATAACGGATTGAAATCACCATCACACCGGCGACGATGATTAATCCAGCCATCATGTGCCAAATATCGTTGTCTGAGGAGTTTCCGGCAAAAAATAATCCGGCAACGACTAGTTGAACAACCACCAGAAACAACAAATAACTTGGTATGTTGTTGGGCTCTGAACAACGCGATAAAACTAACTTTCGCGGCCAACCTAGCTGTTTTTCCAAATTGAAATGCGCAAAGGACAGGCAAAACATGCCCGACAAACTGACAATACCGGCAAACGATGCCATCGCCAGCATGGGCGGCGTGAGGCCGGTGTATTCAATGTTCACGCCTTCGAGTACGCGCCAAACACCAAACACCGAATACGCCATTAAGAAAGATGCTATCAACGCCGCAATCATGGCCGGAACAACTTGAATGTAAGCTTTATTCGACGGTAAAGACCGAAAAAAACGGTGAAACACCATGGTCACCACCCCAACGATGGCCACCAATAAAAAAGTGCTGGTGATCGTGACATCTGCCGGGCTTTGCGAAGTAATTTCAAACACCGGCCCATAGTCGATCTGTTTCCAGAAAAAATTACTCAGACCCGCAGCGACAAAACTCAGCAACACACCGCGCCAGCCAAAGTAAATACAGATGGCAAACAAATAACCTGCCTCGGCACTCCAGATCACCCGCTCAAGCGAGTGAAGAGACAGCAAAGCAAGCCCGTCAATGGGAATCCACAGCAAGATCATCAAGCTTATAATCGTGTATTTCTTTAACACTAGTCGATTCTCACTATGGGTAAGACCTGCCGACATTCACGGCTTTTAGCAACATTTTAATAACTCCATGTTAACGCCTAGTTGGCAGTGGAACAATGATTCCAACCAGTTCTAAGTAAAGGGGATTGTCATGGTTAGCTTGACGTCGCGTTCTGACGTAAACATATTGGCATAATAAAAGCTTCCCAAGTGATCTTGATGATTCCTATAGTGCGTGTAATGAAGTTTCATCGACAAGCCGTGCAACATGCCGTGGCGCACGCTGTAGGCAAGATCGAGGTTCCAAGCGCTTTCTTCTCCGGTGCTAGCAGCATGGTCTTGCTGCTGTTCAACCCAGCGCGTTGCTCCCCAACCATAGGCAGTAGATGCGCCGAGCTGCCACAGGCCTGATTGCTGCGGGAGTTCATACCAAACACCGGCAAACACAGCGGTTTCTCCGTCATTATTCCAGTCCGAGCGACTATCCCACCAAAATTCATTAGAGCCCTGTGAATTCGCATAGCCGCGTGTCATACGCGGTAAATACGTTCCTAACCCTTCAGCTTTGTTGTTCATCAATTCGGCGCGAAACGTCCAGCGGTTAACGTTCAACAACGCCCTAATTCCCTGTTGCCACGCCATTCCCTGGTACAAATCAAAGCCCGTGTCATTATCAGAGTCGGTACCATAAAACAGGTAGCTCAAGCTCAAGCCATCTTCAACGGGCAGTTGCCAAGACCACTTGAAATGGTAAGCCTGCAGATAATCCTTGGCTCGACCATAACCAAATTGCAATTGATAAGAAGCGGCCTCCGGTTGATAGCGCACCGCCACGCCATGAATAAAGTCAATCCGGTTATCGCCAGCGGCAGGTGTTTCATCCCACGCATTGCGTTTGGAAAAATGCTGCGTTTGCTTATACCAAGGCGCCTTGTACTGATCGGCCCAAGCATAAGTAACTGCCCAGTCCTGCGGGGTATATTTAATCTGGACGCCACGATAACTGCCCGGCTGAAAGGACCAGTTCACACCAAAAATGCCGGGCACATTCATGGGCGCAATACCCGCTTTCAAGCGCACATGATGAGCGGCCGAACGTAATTTTAAGACTGCGCGGGAGATACTTGCGCCGTTCTCAGCCGAGTGGGTATTTTCGCGTGACCACTTGTTACCCGCGAACGCAAATTCGTTTTCAATATTGCGCGGCAAATCATCATCAGAAGTAACGTCTGCGGCGGCAAAGGCGCTGAAATTAAACCCTACATAATCATGCAACCAGCCTGACTTGAAGTTCATTACCAATTGCGATGTACCGTGATTAAGATCATCGTGATAATCATTGCTCGCACCGGTTTCATCTTTGCGTTCGCGAAAGCGCTGCATATGCGCCAGTTGAAAAGCAAACGAGTGCTTATCTGCAATTTGTTGCCAAAAATCATCTTCCAACGCACTCGACGGGCGGCTGTCTGCCCGCGCCAAATTGGTCACCAAAAGCAATGCTAAAACGATCCCCCGAACCAACATCTGTTAGCTACCGGATCCGCTCTTTAACCGGTAACTCGAGCCAAAGCTCTTTGCGATACAACGGCGTGGATTTAGGTAAATCATGGTTAGGCACTTCAAACACGGTGGTCTGCTGCCAACGCTCCAGCGGAAACGCCACGCGGGTCACTTGATGCTGTTCCATCAATTGACGAATCGTGCCTTTCGCAATGCCCCGCTCCAACCCCAACTGTAGTCGCGCTGCCAGCTCATAGTTTTGATGGCTAGAGAAGAAATAAAATGGCACCACGTAATGCAGCAGAATGTCATCGAAGGCAACCACAGGGCGGTCGGGGTGTGCAGCATTGTGAGCAGTTAACTCACCATAGCCTTCGGTAATCGCCCGCGGGAAATAATCGCACTGGCCATCCAGTAACAATTCAAATAGCGTGGCAAATTCATCGGCCCGAACCACCCGATACCCTTCTTGCTCAAGAATATCGGCATCAGGCCAAAAGGACCCTTGGCAAGCGCGTAACTGCTTCAGCTCCTCTGGCGATTCGATATTGGCAAATTTATCTTGGTCTTCCGGTTTGATCAGCATCATGCGATAACCCAGCAAGCCCATCAAAAGGGGCACGCGGGCGGCTCGGAATTGAATTTCGCGCTGGTGGGTTGGCGCTGATGCCACTACATCAAGAATGTCGCCCACATCCATCAAATGTAAGATCAGCCCTTGGTTCAACGAAATGGGCATGAACTCAATTTTGGCGGGGCCAAATTCGGGCTCTGTTTCTGCTAGCGCGATTCGCAACAACTCCACTAAATAACTATGCGATGCATCGGCCTCAGATTGCTTCGGCGTCATCCGCACTATGGTCATTTGTTCGGGCTCTTCTGTTGCAAATCCGGGCATTGATAACAGCGGTTGTATCGTTAGAAACACCGCAAAAATCTGCACCAATCGCTTGCTTAACATCGTTGTTCACCTTTCATGAGATTTAAACCCAACAAGTTCGGTAACTTGATGCTCTCACTATTATTTTTATCGCTGTACGGGTTTCAAGTGTAGCAAAGGTGGAAAAATTACCAGCATCGCCATAACAAGCTAAAAGTTTGATATGGCGCAGAAGAAAAACTGGCGAATATGAGGGATGAACTATTCTTAACTCGTTGAATTTAACGCGAGAATGACTATGGCTTTGCAGCATCACTGTCGCTGGGCACAGCAAGTATTCCTACTTTTAAGCTTGTGCTGGGGCATGATCGGAGGAGCAACGGCAAATGACAGCCAGCCGCTACCTGAAGATCTGCGCGAATGGGCCAGTCGTCATGCCGCAATTCACTACAGTCCATCATTAAGTCTCCGCCCAGATGATTTTATTAACGAACAAGGTTCGCATTCTGGCTATGCCAGCGATTTGTACAAAGCATTAAACGAAGTGCTGCCAGTTCGCTTTGTCCCCTTACCGCCGAAGAGCTGGGATCGACAAATCGCCACGTTAAAAAGTGGCGAACAAGATGTGCTAGCAGTTTGTGCCAGAACATCAGCACGAGAGAGTCATTTCGCTTTTACTCAACCGGTAATGCATCAAATACCCGGCTTTATTGTCAATACCAAAGCCGCCTATCTTGCCGACATCGATAACTGGTCTAAAGCTCATGTGATTGGCGCTATACAAGACACGGCGCTGAGACGTTACCTGAACCATTTTGATTTTGATGCGAAGCTCATTACCACAGCGGATTATGAACAAGGGATTATTCAAGTCGCCAACGGTGATTTGGACGTATTTCTCACCTACCAATCCAGCGCCAACTACTGGGCTAAATCAGGCCAACTGACTACCGTGAAATTTGTGCCTTTTCCTGATACGCCTCCCGAGCCCAATAACATGTGTGTTCGGAAAGACTATCCAGAGCTGGCTCGATTAATCGATTGGGGCATGGCGAAAATTGGCGAAGCTCGCATGGATGAGTTGCGAGGCAATTGGTATTCCGAAGATTTAGATGTGGCCGATTCGGTATTCGAAGAAGATGATCAAGATGCGATGTCAGGCGAACGTCGAACTCAAAATCGCGTTTGGGTGCTGTCCATGTTCGGTGTCATTGGCCTTGTTATTGCCGCAATGGTGCTGCAGCTTTACCGAACCAATCAGATGAGTAGCTTCTTTGGTCAAGCGAAGTATCGACGTACGTTCGGCGTTGTCATCTTACTGATCTGTCTCGCGTTTGCCGCATCAATTGCGTTAGCGCTGCATAATTTACGGCAAAGTGCTTACGAAACTTATCAAGAACAAATGGACATTGCTCAGGACGGTGCCGAAACCATTCTGATTGAGTGGATGAACGAAAAGCAGGTTAACCTCAACCTACTGTTAAATGCTGATTTCTCCATCTACGCACAAATTCTCAATCAGCTAGCAACCGTTGGCGATACCCAAAGCGGCCAAGTTAACAGTCGTCGATTTTTACTTGATTCGCCGGTATTAAAGAAAGTCCGCCAGCATGTATCTGGCCGCTTTACCATGACCTCGACCACCGGATTTTTTGTCATTGGGCCAGACAACATTAACGTGGCGTCGATGCGCGATAGCAACATTGGCGATCGCAACCTGTTAGTGACGCAAGCACCGCAACTTTTGGCGCGAGCTTGGCGTGGTGAAACAGTATTAGTACCGCCGGTTCGTTCCGATGTGTTCTTCTCCGAACACCTTGAGGGCAAGCAACTGCCGCCCACCATGTTTATTCTCAGCCCCGTGCCCGATGCGACGGGCAAGGTCATTGCTGTATTTGCGCTACGTATCGATCCTGGGCGTGGTTTTTCCAAAGCATTCGGTTCGTCCGACATTGGCTCTACCGGCGAAGTCTATGCTGTTAATCAACAAGGCTGGATGCTAACTCGCAGTCGGTTTGAAGCTGCGATGTTAGAGCGCGGCGAACTTAGCGGAAGCTCAACCTCCATTCTGTCAGTCCAAGTCGCTCCCGATCTGACGAAACAAATATTAGGAGGCGACAGTAAAAAGGGCCGGTTCGACAAAAATATCCATGAATACCTCGATTATCGCGGTGAAAAAGTTCTCGGCTCTTGGCGTTGGCTGCCGCAATTCGGGTTTGGCGTGGTGGCAGAAATCGACTTAGAGGAAGTGCTTTACGATTTCGAAGGTGTACGAGAGTTGCTGTTATTTACCCTCTTCATCACCTTAACGACCATCGTGTCCATTACTGTCTTTACCTTAGTTGTAGGGCGCCACGCTCATGAAGTTTCAACGCGTTCGCGTGCTGAGTTAGAAGACTTGGTGAATGAACGGACACAAGAGCTGAACGCCAAACAGGAGCGATTAAAGCAGTCCGAAAAAGATACCCAGCTTATTCTTCATAGCGCGCCAACGGCCATGTTTACCCAAAACAACCAAGGCGAAATTCAACAAGCCAACCAAGCGGCTTGTGGCCTGATCGGCATGTCTGAAGAGAAGCTCAAAACCAGACAGTTCATTGATTTCTTTATCGCCGAGCAACAGTCGCTGGTTCGTTCAGCCATCGACAATTACCTGCTAGCCCCCAAACCACAAGACTTATTGCGCGACGAAGAGCTGCAAATTCAGCTGCTACACGGTGAGCGCGTGTATGTTGAAGCGTCACTCACGCCGATTCAGCTATCCAATGAGTTACTCACCATCATTTCCGTTCGTGATGTGTCAGCCGACTATCAAGCCTCACAAGCGTTGCGCGATGCTAATCAAGCCAAATCCGACTTTTTGGCCAACATGAGTCATGAAATTCGCACGCCAATGAATGCCATCATCGGCATGTCGAGCCTCGCCCTGCAAACCGAACTCAGTAGCAGAGCCCATAACTACATCACCAAAGCTCACAATGCCGCCGAATCACTCCTCGGGATCATCAATGACATCCTCGACTTTTCAAAAATAGAGGCGGGCAAATTAGAGATCGAAGCCATCGATTTCAGGCTCGATGATTCCATGGAAAGCTTAGCCAACGTACTAACCTTTAAAGTGGAAGAGAAGCAACTTGAGCTGTTGTTTGATATCGCGGCGGATGTACCCAAACACTTACTCGGCGACCCCTTGCGTTTGCACCAAATTTTACTGAACTTAGGCTCTAACGCCGTCAAATTTACCGATCATGGTGAAGTGGTTGTTGGCGTAAAAGTTGTCGAGCGACTGCCATCCAAAGTGAAGCTGGAGTTTGCGGTAAAAGATACCGGCATTGGAATGACACCAGAGCAGCAAGCGCGTCTCTTTCAGTCGTTCTCGCAAGCAGACACATCAACCACTCGCAAATATGGTGGCACCGGTCTAGGCCTAACCATCAGCAAGAGTTTGGTCGAGCTGATGGGCGGCGAGATTTGGCTACATAGCATTGCCGGTCATGGTAGTAATTTTGTCTTCACCGGCTGGTTTGGTATTAGCGAGCAAACCGCCGAGTTAGATGAACTGGAAAAACTCAACTTAGACGGCCTGCGCGTGCTGTTGGTTGATGACAACCTATCCGCCCTTGAAGTGTTGTCGAACATCATGATGTCGATGGGCTGCGATGTCACCAAAGTATCCTCTGGGCCACAAGCCATCGCGCTCATCGAAGAGGATCAACGAACCTTTGATTTGGCGCTGATTGACTGGAAGATGCCAGGGTTAGACGGCATCGAAACCTGTATCCGCTTGAAAGAGGCCGCAGACAACAAGCTTCGCGGCTTTATTATGGTGTCAGCCAGTGCCAAAGATGCCGATAAAGAAAAAGCGCGCGACCGAGGCATCGATCAGTTCCTCCGCAAACCACTCACATCATCGTCAGTGTTTGATGCCATGATAACCATCATGGGGCGCGAGTACAAAGTCACTCAGCGCGCAGCATTGAGGCAGGAAGAAAATGCAGCTAGCCAAGGCAAATTAACCGGCGCGCATGTATTACTGGTAGAAGATAACGAGCTTAATCAGGAGCTTGCTATCGACTTATTAAAAAGTGCGCAGATCCAAGTTGAGCTGGCCGAAAATGGCGAAATTGCCGTCGATAAAGTGCGCAAAATGCAGTTTGATGGCGTTTTGATGGACATTCAGATGCCGGTCATGGATGGCTACACTGCCACGGCAAAAATTCGTGAATTCAACAAAGACATCGCCATTATCGCAATGACCGCCAATGCGATGTCGGGCGACCGCGAAAAAGTAATTACCGCGGGCATGAACGACTACATATCCAAACCAATTAAAGTCAGCGATATGTTTACCACCATGTCCAAATGGATTACGCCAAGTAACGTCATTCCCCCAGAGACCAGCGACACCTCTTCGGAGAGCCTCTCTGAGTTATCCGCTGCGCCAACTGATGAGCTCAAATTTGTTCATATTGATACCAAGTTAGGGCTCAAAACTTGTAACGGCAACGACAAGCTATATCAAAAATTGTTACGGCGTTTCGTTGAAGGGCAAAGTGATTTCTACCCGCGCTTTAACGATGCATGGGCCGAACTCGCATGGTCAGATGCAACGCGCATTGCCCATACGCTTAAAGGCAATGCCGGCAATATCGGCGCGATAGAATTACAAGCTTTTGCAGACAACCTTGAACTCAGTACCGCAAAACAAGCAGAAACCGAAACAATCCAAACTCAGCTTGAGTTAACGCAACAAGCGTTAGAACAGGTACTTCACGAGATCCGCGGCGTCTTTAGTCATGGTGAAACAGCCGTTCCTCAAGCCCAAGCATCAACTCAAGTCATTCAGCAACAAATCGACCAGTTAGCGGATTTGATTGAAGATTTTGATGTTGATGCGCAAGATATTGTGGCTCAATGGGCCGAGCAGGCATTTCCTACCGAAATTCAGGGTAAGATCAACCTGCTGGCGCAGCATTTAGATAAGTATGACTTCGATACGGCGAAAGACACCCTAGAAGAGCTACGTTTGCTGTTGCCGTTGAACGAATAACCGGCGCTCGCAAGAGCGCTCGCACCATAATCTAAATCCGGCGAACCGCCGGATTGTTGTGAGAACACCATGTCTTCAAAAGTATATTGCCTGGCTCAATTTCGAGCCAAACCGGGTCAGCAAGATGCCCTATTTCGTGTCCTTCAAGCACTTGAACCCGACACGCTGCGGGAAGATGGCTGCGTTCAATACACAGTCACTCGCATGGTCGAAAGTGAGTTTGCTGGCGGCACGAGTGATTATCCGATTGTGTTTAACGAGATTTGGGCCAATCACGACGTGTTTGCGGCGCATTGCCAGCGCTCGGCCATTCAGCAGTTTTTTGAACAGCAATGCTTAGCCGAAGATGGTTTAGCAGAGGCTTGGAATGTGACGGTTTATAGTGATGAGCCGAACAACTTTGACGCCCCTAAACTAGGCGGCTGATTTAGTTAGCTTGCTGAAACAACGGGTCGAGCCGAAGTGCCGAGGTCATGTCCCGTTGTTTACTGCCATCCACACCCATTAACCACAGCGCGTTGTCGATCCACTTTAATCGGCTGGCATCAAAACGGCTGCTGCGCGCGTCTGCCGCCATAAAGATATAACTCGGCTGATGTGAATGGGGCTCAACAAATGGAATCGCAATCACTTCCTTTACCGCAGGCGGCAACGGCGTTAATTGCAGTACCGGCTCAAACGCCAACGCCACACGCAACTGCAAACACAGCTTAATGGCGGGGTCGCCATGCCAAATTCGAAATACCGCGCCTTGCTCTTGTGACGGTGGTTGCACCACATAACCGAGCCCCAATAACTGGCTCTCTAAGTCACGTTCATAAAGCTGGGTTGATTTGGCAAGAATCGCCCGTTGTAGCCGGTTAAGTTGCTCAACTTGCTGTTGAATTTGTGCCAATCGCTGCTGACAGGCAAAGCCCGTTTGAATGAGCTGAGGGCCGGATTCCGGCAACACCGCCAGCTGACTTAACCAACGTTGATGATCAAGCTCGGGAGAATCTTGATGTTGCTGGTCGAGCGGATGCACACCGCCGCCAATCGCATCACGCAAGCGCTGATCCCAGCGTTGGCTGCGATCGCTATCCAACCAACTCGTTTCCAACGAAAACGCCTGCTCCATCATCCGCGCTACTTTGTCGCCAATACGCTTTGTTGGTGACTCAGAAATATAGGCAGACGCGTAACTATGACTTTGCTGTAGGTAACGCGCAAAACGAGCAACTTCGCCCTGACAACGTTCAAACAAAATGTAGCGAGCGTTGCGGTAACGGTAGGTGGCAATTTGTCGTTTATTGGCTTTGGTGTTGAGCATGGCTGATTCAGACTTAACCTTGATCACAAGACTCCAGATCCCTCTGGTTGTTTTTTATGCAATTGATGCAACTGATGACTAGCCTTAAAAAGAACCTTACTAAGAGGAGTCGGTTATGGACTTGTCAAATTACAACGCTATGGATCCTAGCATGTTGCTTGGCATCATTAATATGAAGCTACGTCACGAATGTTCAAGTGTTGATGATTTAGCTGATTGCTATGACATAGACGCTGGTGGCTTGCAGCAACGACTATCAATGATTGGCTATCATTACGACGCCATTCATAACCAATTTACCGCCGTCTAATCCCGTTGCTTGGTCAATTCAGAGAGTTGCTGACGCACCTCTTTTAGATCCGCACGCAATGATTTTACTTCGGCATGCGTATCAAGCACCGCTTGCCGAAGATCATCTTCTTCCTCATCCCGCCCCAAGAATTGCTGCGCAAAATAACCCGATAACAAACCATAATTACCCACACCAATGACAATAAGGACGCTTGCCGCCAGTCGCCCTCCTTCGGTAATGGGATAAAAGTCACCATAACCAACAGTCGACACGGTGACTAACGCCCACCAAATTGCTTCATCTGGTTCAGTAATCGGGGCGTTTGCAAGGCCCGTTTCGAGGTAAAACACAACAAACGAACCGACAAAAATAACCAGTAGCTCCAGCAACAGCAAACCTGCCACTGTATTACTTAGGCGCGACACAAAGCTAAATTCAAACTTACCTTTGGACAGGTAAAGCACTCGAATCACGCGATAAACCTGTACCACGCGCAACAGCCGCAACGACTCATTAAATGGAATGGCCGCCACTAAATCAAACCAATGGGATTTGGCGTACTCCCATTTGTGTTCAGCGCGCCAAAAGCCCGTCCAGAACGCCAGAAAGAAGACCCCGCAGACAATCAAATCAAAGCTTCTCAACAATCGATAGAGGCCCGGATCCATGTCTTTAATCAGTAACAACAACGCCAATACCACCGACACGATGGATAACAACATCATCATCAGCTCATAGAGCGTGGTGATGCGAAGCGAATCTCGGTGATGTGGGGTTATATTTTCGACTTGGTTATTCAATTTGAGCCTCCGTTGCTGCGAACTCGCTCCGATTTTGCCAACAACTTAAAATTGACGAGAGGTCTGTTGACCTGATAGTTTCGATTCGATCAACTCGCCACCAAACAGCATCTCAACGGATTGAGGCCATCGCCATGACAGTGAATGAACTAGTCAGTCTAAGTAAGAATTTAAACCAATTATGCGCACAAGCGGAAGATATTGTGAATGCTGTGGCACAAGATGATCCTAGTAGAGAACGCCTTCTTGATCACTTGCGCAAACTTCAGCGTGTCACCCTTGAGTTGAGCGACTTTCAAGCAACCCGCTAAAACCCGCTGCGAATTACCCCAAAATTCCATTACACTTGAGCCCATTGTTTTTTAAAGAATAAGGCTCGATTATGCAAACGGCTACTTTTGCGGGCGGTTGCTTCTGGTGTGTTGAAGCAGTGTTTAAGCGCCTTCGCGGTGTTCATGGTATTGCCTCAGGCTATGCTGGCGGCACCACTCAAAACCCTACCTACGAACAAGTCTGCAGCGGCCAAACAGGTCATGCCGAAGTGATTCAAATTGAGTTTGACGAAAGCCAGATTGGCTTTGAAGATTTGCTGAACGTTTTCTTCACCAGCCATGATCCCACGACTCTCAATCGTCAAGGCGAAGACGTAGGCACTCAGTATCGTTCAGCTGTGTTCTATCACAGTGAGCAGCAACAACAACAAGCCGAAGCTTATATTTCCCAGCATAGTGCTGACTTCGATGCCCCAATCGTTACCGAAGTCACCGAAATAAATAACTACTATGCGGCCGAAAACTATCACCAAGACTATTTTGCACGTAATCCGCAACAAGTTTATTGCAACGCGGTGATCCCACCGAAACTGGCTAAACTGCGCAAGCGTTGGCTGCCCCTGCTGAAAGCAGACGACTAAGCGTCTGCCGCCGCATACTAAGCTGCGCTTCAGGCAAACAAGCAAGTAAGCGCGGCTTGGTTCGTTCAACCATTTTCAACCGATTACAGCAAAGCCTCGATCTCGGGCACGAGTTCTTCGGGCTTGGTCGTTGGTGCGTACCGCTGCATGACGTTGCCATTGCGATCAACCAAGAACTTGGTGAAGTTCCATTTTACTGCTTTGCTTCCCAGCAAGCCGCGCTTCGCATCGGTCAAAAATTGGTATAAGGGATGGGCTCCCGCGCCATTGACTTCAATTTTTTGAAATAGTGGAAAGCTGATATTGAAATTTAGATCGCAAAACTGACGTATCTCAGCGTCATCGCCAGCCTCTTGTTTACCAAACTGATTACAAGGAAATGCTAACACCTTAAATCCTTGTGCTTCGTAAGTCTCATAGAGCGCCTGAAGCCCTTGATACTGAGGCGTGAAACCACAAGCTGAAGCCGTGTTAACGATCAACAGAACTTGGCCTTTGTATTGGCCCATGGAGATGGTATCGCCTTTGTTGCTAATCGCCTCAATGGCGTAAAAATCCGTCATATTACCCTCTAATATTCATTCCTAAGCAGATCACTGTCGTTACGCAAGCCACTGTAAAAAGATCGCATTGCTCGCCCACAAACTGCCCCATTTATTGTTAAGGCATCTCAGCGCATTACACTCTGCTGCACGATTCATTATTGGATACGTTTGCGGAAGAGCTTTAGAAATTGGCTTAAAGCAGCGCAGCCTCGATTAACCAAGCATAGAGCAACGTCTACGAAGGCGACGGCAACAAGCTTGAGAATGCGAGCAAGGCAACATCAATCGCACCTTCCCTCGCTGAAGTGGTAAGCTGCGCGGGTCGTTTAAGTTACCAGCATTGTTAAACATGGATACCGCAGCACTCGCCTTATTTATTCCAACCTTTTTCTTTGTCTCGATTACCCCAGGCATGTGTATGACGCTGGCGCTGACGTTAGGCATGACCATTGGCGTCAAGCGCACCGGCTGGATGATGATTGGCGAGCTGATGGGCGTTGCCCTCGTCTCTACCAGTGCCGTGGTTGGGGTTGCAGCTGTCGTGCTGAAATACCCACAAGCTTTCATTGTGATGAAAACCTGTGGCGCACTCTATCTTGCTTGGGTTGGTGTTCAAATGTGGCGATCACGCGGCAAACTCGCTATTCCAGAGCAATTAGATGTACCGCCTCAAATCAGCCGAAAAAGTTTGCTCAGCCAAGGTTTCCTCACCGCCGTAGCCAATCCGAAAGGTTGGGCATTTGACATTGCATTGCTACCGCCATTCGTCAACGAGTCGCAACCGCTAGCACCACAATTGCTGGTGTTAGTTAGCCTCATTTTAGTGTTTGAATTGGTCTGTATGCTGCTCTACGCCAGTGGCGGCAAAACTCTGCGCCATTTGTTATTGCGCCCGACCAATGTCCGTCTGATGAACCGTATTGCAGGCTCGCTGATGATAGGGGTTGGAGTTTGGCTATTTGCGGGCTAACCCTGTGAGCACACCGCGCAGCTGCTCGATGGGGTTATCGCAAACTGTTGCCACTGGCTGTGCAAGCCATCAAATAATTCCAGCTTTGCAGTCGTCACCGGCAAACCAACAATGAGTTTGATGGCCGCAAGCGCTTGCATGCTGGCAATAACGCCCAGCACAGGGCCAAGCACGCCTGAATTGGCACAGTTCAGCTGCGGCTCTTGGCCCGTTTGAGGGTATAAACAGGCATAACAGGGCGACTCAGTCTGACGAAAATCAAATACGGCGAGCTGACCTTCAAGGCGAATGGCTGCGCCCGACACCAGCGGTATTTGGGCCGAATGGCACGCCGCATTAATGGCATGGCGAGCGGCAAAATTGTCGGTGCAATCGAGCACCAGATCCACATCACCAACTAGTTCATCGGCATTGCTGGAGTTGATTTGAGCTTCATGCAACACCAGTTCAAGGTCGTCATTTAGCGCCGTCAGTTGGCGCTCGGCGGCGTCAACTTTGGCCTCGCTAACATCGCTGAGCCGATACAGAATTTGTCGTTGTAAGTTACTCAGCTCGACCGTGTCGTGATCGACCAAATGCAATTCGCCCACCCCTGCAGCTGCCAGATATAACGCCGCCGGACTTCCCAAGCCCCCCAACCCAACAATCAACACTTTGGCATTGCTGAGCTTTAACTGACCCGCTTCTCCTACTTGCTCAAGCAATAGATGACGACTGTATCTGAGAGTTTGGCGATCTGTGAGCATTGTTGGCCTTAATGGTTCATGGTCGAGTGTTGGAGCGTTAAAAATCCGCCATGCTACGGAACAGCGCCCGTTTGCACGATGTACAAAAATGCACAAGCCGCCGCCCTTTAGCACTTTGCAATGGCCGATAAGCAATATCGCCAGAGCCGCAATGATGGCAAGCAACACCGCTAGCATCCAGCACACTGCCTTCGTGCTTGGCCATGTACTCTTGCTGAGTTGGCAACCGTTGCCAGTCGTCAGCGAGGGTTTGATTGGCGCTAAAAGCCTGGGCCAACGCATCGGTCGTTTCTTGTAGTAGCCTTTTTAGTCGTTCCTTAAACATGTATCGATTCCTTTCGATTTAAGGGATAAACCAGCTCATCAGTTTGTTACTTATGTTCTAAACGGTTTGCCGGCCATAGGCTGACTGCCAGTCGGTCCATACTGGCTGATAACCACGTTGACGAATAGCCGAGGCAACCTGTTGAGGGCTGCGTTCGTCACTAATGGAAAACTGCTCAAGTGCAGGCTCAGCATTGGCGTAACCACCAGGTTGAGTTTGAGAATACGCGCTCATGGTAGTGATGCCAAGCGGCAACACTTGATCACGAAAAGCGGCCGATTCGCGAGTCGACAACGACAATTCCAACTCCGGGTTAAACAGCCGATAAGCGCATATAAGCTGCACCAGTTGTTTATCGGTCATCACTGACTTGGGCTCTAGCCCACCAGCGCAAGGACGAAGCCGAGGAAACGAAATGGAGAACCGGCTCTGCCAGTAACGCTTTTGCAAAAAATTAAGATGCGACGCCACCATAAAACAATCAGTACGCCAATCATCTAAACCGATCAATGCGCCTATACCGATCTTGTTCATACCCGCTGCACCAAGTCGCTCTGGCGTTGCCAAACGCCAGTCAAAATCACTTTTTTTGCCTTTTAGGTGATGCTCAGCATAAGTGCGGCGCGAATAGGTTTCCTGATAAACCAGCACGGCATCAACGCCCAGCGTTTTGAGTTCAGCATAATCTTCAGTGGCCAGCGGCTGTACTTCCATCGATAAATGCGAAAAGTGTGGCCGAATTCGTGGGATCGCTTGCCGAAAGTAGTCCATTCCAACTTTACGTTCCGATTCGCCCGTCACCAGCAGAAGATGGTCAAACCCCAATTGTTTAATAGCCGCAACTTCCGAATCAAGCTCGCTCATGTCGAGAGTTTTGCGGCGAATGGCGTTGTGCATGGAAAAGCCGCAATAGGTACAAATGTTGGAGCACAAATTCGATAGGTACAAGGGCACATACAGCTGAATGGTTTTGCCAAAACGTTGTTGGGTTAATGCTAGCGAGCGCTGTGCCATCGCTTCTAGGTAGCTTTCGCCCGCAGGCGAAATCAATGCCATAAAATCAGCCAACGACAAGCGTTGCTGAGCATCTGAGCGCGCTAATGCGCGATGCACATCGGCCGCAGTTTTACTGCCAATCGTTAACCGAATGTCATCCCAGTTGTATTGGTTGAGCACCTGCGCAAAAGATGTTGGTTGCGGCTGTGCATGATTCAATGTTGCCGACGATTGAAACACCACTTTAAGATTCCACCGTCATGGGCTGATCGAGAAATGCAGTCAACGGGCTCGAAGCAACAGCGGTCTGGTTGATGCCTCCTAATCCGGCTTCATAGGCTAGTCGGCCTGCAGCAACCGCTTGTTTAAACGCTTGTGCCATGTTGACCGGGTCGGGCGACACGGCAATAGCAGTATTCACAAGCACAGCATCAGCGCCCAACTCCATTGCCTCAGCAGCATGAGACGGAGCCCCAATGCCCGCATCCACAATGACAGGGACATTCGCCTGTTCAATGATAATTTCCAGAAAATCGCGCGTTTTAAGCCCTTTATTGGATCCAATTGGCGCACCAAGTGGCATCACTGCTTGGCATCCGACCTGCTCCAAGCGTTTACACAACACCGGATCAGCATGAATATAAGGCAATACCACAAAGCCCTCATTGACTAGGATTTGTGCCGCCTTAAGCGTTTCAATGGGATCGGGCAGCAAATACTTCGGGTCAGGGTGAATTTCCAGTTTTACCCAGTGAGTACCCAGCGCTTCGCGCGCTAACCGAGCCGCAAATACCGCTTCATCAGCCGTGCCTGCCCCCGACGTGTTTGGTAGCAAATGCACACCTGCTTGAATGAGTGGGCTTAAAATGTCGTCATCGGCGCGATTCAAGTCCACGCGCTTCATCGCCATGGTGACTAACTGAGTGCCGCTGGCGATAATCGCATCTGTCATCAATTGTGGATCGGCAAATTTACCGGTACCGCTGAATAAGCGGCTCTCAAAGGTTTTATCTGCAATGTTGAACATGGAAAATAACCGCCTTGTTGTGATCTAATTGCTTGTTCATGGGTTATTCGGGCAACGCTACTGCCGCTATCCGCCGGCAATAGCGCGGAACAAAGCAACCTTGTCTTGGTCTGTTAATCGATAATCACGCCAGTCATGCTGCGGGACGATATTCTGGTTCACGGCTACCGCAACTCCATTCAAATCCTGCTCGAGCATTTCAAGTAACTGGCTGAGCGTCGCCCGAGTGGCGAGCTCGATAGCTTCATCATTCACTAAAATTTTCATTCGATGCTGTCGTGAACCTCTTTGTTTATGCTTGCTCAGGCAATATTATCGTCACCGACGCCAACCAAATTTAACCAGTCTTGGCTGGCTTGTTCTGGGTCCGCCGCTTGGGTCATTGCACGCACTACGGCGATACTGCCAATTTCAGTTCGCATCACCTGCTCAGCGCGTTCTAAATCGATACCTCCAATGGCTACAGAGGAAATTCTAAGATCGCTAGAAGCCAATAAACACGCTTGTTGTGCTAGCTTTTGCAGCCCTTGAGGTGTGGACGGCATATCTTTGGTTGTGGTGGCAAAAATATGGCCAAGCGCCAAATAGCTGGGTTTAAGTTGAACTGCTCGCAACATTTCAAAGTACCCATGCGTCGACAAGCCAAGCCTAATGCCTGATCTGGCTATTTTTTCGACATCTGCATCGGTGACATCTTCCTGCCCTAAATGCACGCCATAGGCACCATGCTTGATGGCCAGTTGCCAGTAGTCATTAATGAACACGCGCGCCTGATATTGTTTACCCAAAGCAACCGCTTGCTTCACCAAGGGTTCAGCTTGCGCATCCGACAAGCCTTTAGCCCGCAACTGAATCGTTTTTACGCCAAATGCCAACAGTCGCTGTAACCACTCAATCGTCGGTACAACCGGATATAGCCCTAATCGATTGGGGCACGGCTGGCATTCAGTGTGCTCAGTATCAAACTCGGCTAATTCGTTAGCGGTTTTCGGAAAGTCCTGCCAATGTTTTGGCCAACCTAAATGCAACACAGGCCCCGGCCCTTTGCCTTGGCCAATGGCAGCTTTTAATCCTTGCTGCACATAAGCATGAGCAAGCGCAAAGGCGTCTTCCAAGGCGTAGCCTTGCGCTAGCGCACTGGCGAGCGAGGCAGCAAAACTGCAGCCCGTACCATGACCGTGATGAGTGTTTAACTGAGGGCTCAGGCAAAGGCGCCAATGGTCGCCATTGGTCCAAGCATCGAGCACGTGATCGTCGGTGACAGGTACATCCATCAGCAACCCAGTATGACCGCCTTTGAACAGCACCGTCTTAACGCCGTGTTGCCGCAACACGGCGAATGCTCGGTCTAAATCAGCGCTCGATAACAACGCGATTCCGGTCATTGCCAGCACTTCATTGGCATTAGGAGTAAGGATGTCGACATGACGCAGCAAGTCATTTTTAACTGCATCCAAAATGGGCTCTGCAGTTAACGTATCACCCGAGCTAGCAATAGCCACCGGATCATAAATCACTAGCGGCTGCGGTAATCCAGCAGGCCAATTAGCCAACTGCTCCGCCAGCCATTCGACTTGTGCTGGGTTTGCCAACAATGAGATTTTGATGACCGCCGGCGGCATGTCAGCCAACAATTGCAGCCATTGTTGCTCGAGTAAGTCCAACGGCATGGCCAGTAGATCCGACACGGACTCAGAATTTTGCGCCGTAACGGTAGTGATTAGGGTACACGCCTGCGCCGCCGTTCGGTGCCCCAACGCATCGTCATCGCGTAGGCCATTGATGGCTTGAATATCGGCTTGAATGCCCGCCCCACCGCTACTATCTGAGCCGCCAATAGCCCACACAATGGGCTTATTGGGCGTCAGTACTTGGTACGGTTGGATCACTGTGTGTGGAAGCCAGCTCATATTGTTCTCATTTTGTTTTTATGTATTCACGCTTGGTCCAACGCTGGACCGATGCAGCGACCGGTTTGGTCTGGTTATCACTTCAGGTTAAAGGGAAACGTAACAACTTTACTCAATAATTAGTGACACACCACTCATCCCAACTTGTCGAAGGATGAGCGGCGTCCGCAGACAGCTAGCTTTCCGTTTCTGCTTCTGAGTGCTCCAATGAATAGAGTTTGCCGCCGGTTTCATTAAATGCTTCGGCCATGTGCTTCATGCCTGCCTCAGCTATTTCCGGGTTGCCATCCATATCCACCAGTTTCACTGCAATTGCCTCTTGTTTCGCTGCAAATTCTCGCACTTCTTGCGTGATCTTCATTGAACAAAACTTAGGCCCGCACATGGAGCAAAAGTGCGCTACCTTGCCTGACTGCTGTGGAATGGTTTCATCGTGATAGGAGCGCGCGCGCCCAGGGTCGAGCGACAAGTTGAACTGATCTTCCCAGCGGAATTCAAAGCGTGCTTTCGACAAAGCATTATCACGCACTTGCGCTCCCGGATGGCCTTTCGCTAAGTCCGCCGCATGAGCAGCAATCTTGTAGGTAATCAAACCTTCTTTCACATCGTCTTTGTTAGGCAACCCCAAGTGCTCTTTGGGCGTTACGTAACAGAGCATGGCGCAGCCATACCAGCCAATTTGTGCAGCCCCAATGCCTGAAGTGAAGTGATCATAGCCAGGCGCAATGTCGGTGGTTAACGGGCCAAGTGTATAAAACGGTGCTTCATGGCAAGCTTCCAACTGCTTGTCCATGTTCTCTTTGATAAGTTGCATGGGCACATGGCCAGGGCCCTCGATAATGACCTGCACATCGTATTCCCACGCAATTTTGGTTAACTCACCCAGGGTGTAAAGCTCGCTCAGTTGCGCTTCATCATTGGCATCTTGAACCGACCCCGGTCGCAAACCATCCCCTAAGCTCAGCGACACATCGTACTGCGCACAAATTTCACAGATCTCGCGGAAGTTGGTGTAGAGAAAGCTCTCGGTATGGTGCGACAAACACCACTTCGCCATAATCGAGCCACCGCGCGACACAATGCCGGTCAAACGTTTAGCAGTCATTGGCGCATAGGCCAGTAATACACCGGCATGAATGGTGAAGTAATCCACCCCTTGTTCACATTGCTCAATCAGCGTATCGCAGAAAATTTCCCAGTTCAGGTTTTCCGCCACGCCATTTACTTTTTCCAATGCTTGATAGATGGGCACAGTGCCAATTGGCACCGGCGAATTGCGCACAATCCACTCGCGCGTTTCGTGAATATAGCGGCCTGTCGATAGATCCATGACGGTATCGGCGCCCCAACGGGTTGACCACACCAACTTCTCAACTTCCTCTTCAATCGACGAGGTTACCGCCGAGTTACCAATATTTGCGTTTACTTTGACCAGAAAATTACGGCCAATAATCATTGGCTCAGATTCAGGGTGATTGATGTTGGCAGGAATAATGGCGCGTCCGCGGGCGACTTCTGAACGAACGAATTCGGCGGTAATTTCTTGTTGGAGGTTGGCGCCAAACGATTCGCCAGCGTGCTGAATCTTGTCATTGTGTTGCGCCCGCGCCATGTTCTCGCGAATAGCAATGTATTCCATTTCAGGCGTAATAATGCCCTGCCGCGCATAATGCATTTGCGTTACACACCTGCCGGCTTTGGCCACTCGCGGTTTGGGCAAATGTTCGAAACGAATATGGTCGAGGCCGTCATCCGCTAGGCGCTGCTGCGCATACTGTGACGTGACGGAATCGAGCGGCTCACTGTCGCTACGTTCTGCAATCCATTGGGCGCGCAACTTGGGAAGCCCTTTGCGCACATCAATCTCAGCAGCCGGATCAGCATAGCTCCCCGATGTGTCATACACCCGCACTGGCGCATTGTCTTCAAATTGCGGATCATCTTCGCTGCCACCAACCAAGGTTGGGTTCAAGCTAATCTCGCGCATGGCCACATTCACGCCGGGCAGCTCACCGGCAACATAAACACGCGTTGAATTCGGATACGGTTGGGCGGTTAAGTTATCTAAGAAGTCTTGCGCTTGCTGACGCTGTTCGCGACGAGTAGGGGTCGACATGAAGCTCTCCAGTTCATTCTCGTTAGGCTTATCATCAAATTTGTTAAAGCCAGACGGAGTTAAACGAGACGGAGAACCTGATAGCGCCTTGCCATGCTAGGCAAGAGAGAATGCATAAGGGGATGTCGCTTGCATACGAGTGAGGGTAAAAAGATCACGCGCATTCGGGCGATTCCGGCCTTGTTTCCTCCGCAGGTGTTAGCCTGATCAGGTTCTCGGATTCCGCTTGCTGGATTCAACGAATTAAATCATCAGCATTGCGATCTCAGCCTCGGTCCTGAATCAATCAGGCGCAGGGCACTCCGACAAAGCGGAGCCACTATACACCTGAATAAAAATTTAATTCAAGCGAATAACAACCGGCTTGTTGCCAATTTCTTGCCCGCACACGCAATGCTCATCGCATCATTCAGTTCCGAAAATGGCTAGTTTCAACTAGCCGTTGGGTTAATCTAGGCCAAGCAACGAGCACTTCCGTATTCCCAGCAGGCAACAAGTATGGCAACCGAGACAACAAAACAGTCACTCGTTAATACGTTAACTGACGAGCAATGCCGACAAGCGCGGCTAGCTCGTGACGCGCGCTTTGATGGTCGTTTTTTTGTGGCGGTGAAAACCACTGGCATTTTTTGCCGCCCCATTTGCCCTGCCTCGCCGCCGCTTGAGGAAAACGTGAGCTACTTTGCTCATGCTGCTACCGCTTTGCATCAGGGCTTTCGGCCTTGCTTGCGCTGCCGGCCAGATTCAGCGCCACAGTCTTATGCGTGGCGCGGCGTTGAAACCACGGTGCAGCGAGCCATTGCTCTTATCAACCAAGGCGCCTTACAGCATCAAACCTTGGCCAAGCTGAGTGAGCGGTTGGGCGTTTCCGATCGCCATTTGCGCCAGTTGTTCCAGCGCTTTATTGGCATATCGCCCAAACAGTTTGAAGCCAGTAGACGTTTACTACTCGCCAAACAATTACTGCATCAATCCCACTTACCGATTACCCAAATCGCGCTGGCTAGCGGTTTCAATAGTGTGCGCCGGTTTAACGATGCATTTACCAGCACCTTGCAACTACAACCACGCCAGATCCGGCGGCGACAAGAGGTGCCGTCAACCGTGCCAACCGTCACCTTGCAGCTGGCCTATCGGCCACCATTTAATTGGGCGCAAATGTTGGCTTTTTTGCGTGCCCGCGCCATTGATGGATTAGAGCAAGTTGGTGACCATAGTTATGCGCGAACCATTGAGCTCAATGGTCAAAAAACACGATTTGACGTGCGCCACCATGAGTCCGCCAACGCGCTTCAGCTAAGCGTTCAACTCAATGATTTATCAGCGCTCCCGCTACTGATTGCCAAGATCAGGCGGTTATTCGATTTAGATGCCGATAGTCATGTGATTGATGGGCATCTAAAACAAGCGGGGCTCACCCATGGTTTTGTTTCTGGCATTCGCTTACCCGGCATATGGAGTGTGTTTGAGGCTGGTGTACGCGCTATTTTAGGCCAGCAAGTTTCGGTAAAAGCTGCTCGAAATTTAGTGCAGCAAGTCGTGCAAGAACTGGGGGAACGACTGCCACAGCAACAAACCGACACACCGGACGCTAATCCCCCGACCAAGCTATTCCCAACCCCGCAGGCAGTAGCTGAATCCGATTTGATGTTTTTGAAAATGCCCAATAGCCGCAGGCAAAGCCTGCTTAACCTGGCTAGTTACTGCCGCCAGCATGGTGACAGCCAGCCCGACGATTGGCTTGCACTCAAAGGAATCGGTCCTTGGACAGTGGACTACGTGAAGCTTCGCGGCTTATCGAACCCCAACATATTTTTAAAATCAGACCTTGGCGTTAAAAATGCACTAAAAGCGAGTGGTTTATCGCTTGAAGCAGCAGAGGTAAGTCCGTGGGGCAGTTATGCGACGTTTCAGCTTTGGAATCAGCTAGGGAGCCAACCGTGAGTAGCTTGATCTACCATCAATTTGCGACGCCATTAGGCGAGATGATCGCGATTTCAGATACCGCGCTAGTTGACTGTCCGTTGATTCGTTTAGCATTCAGCGACTCATTCCAAACAGACTCCGCTCTGCCCATTGGACAAGCTCATCACCCAAGCCTACTCAAGGTCGAGCAGCAAATCAGCGAGTACTTTACGGGCAAGCGAACAAGCTTCGAGCTGCCGTTGGCTCCCGCAGGAACGAGCTTTCAACAAGCGGCTTGGCGAGCTTTACAAACGATTCCTTGGGGCCAAACCCGCAACTATTCAGAGCAAGCGGTCAGCATTGGCAAGCCTAAGGCGGTAAGAGCTGTTGGTGCCGCCAATGGCCGCAACCCAATTGCGATTGTGATTCCCTGCCATCGCGTAATTGGTAGCAATGGCGAGTTAACGGGATATGCAGGAGGAATTACAAGAAAGGAATGGTTGCTGGCACATGAGCTGCACCAGCAATAAAAATTACCCTAAGGCTTTTGCGATCAACCCTTGTACCGCTGACGGGTAACTTTGTTCCAGTGCATAAGCATGGCCAGCGTCAGACATTTTTCGCCAAGTCTTTTGCAGAATATCAATGACCTTCTCTTCCGTATGCTGAGCGGCAAAGGCTTCGGCATAATGGGCCAAAAAGACGAGGCAAATCACGTCTTCTAATTGCTGGCACTCAGGATCGGCCTTGAGTCGTTCTTTGCGCAGTAAGGCGCCTACTCGCTCAATAACCTGTTGGTCATAGCCGAGCGAAGCGAGGATTTCGCCAGTCCATTCGGCATGTTTTTTACCGAGCGTTTGACGCCAATCGTAATAGCCTTTTTTACCCGTTGGGTAATCAGAGCGAGGAATCGCCCAGCGCTTGATGTGCTGAGCACGTGCAGCAATTTGCACGACCTCTGGCGCTTGCGGCGCAAAGCGTTCCAGCATACTGCTCATGCGAGTGCCGTAAAGCAGTGCAGCAGGTAGCTCGATATCTTCCAGCAGCTCCATGTTTGGATCGGCTTTGTTGATCGCATCAATGGCGTCAAAAACTTGGTTGATGAGTTGTGGCTGTTCCATAGGGCACGCCTTCTAGTGACAGGCTTTCCATCTAGCTGATTTGATGGTCATTGTGGGGCAGATTGAACAGAACTTCAACGCGGGCCAGTTGTGGATATGATTGGAATACCGAACAGAAGCTTGCGCCGCATCAAAAATTCGTGCAACTGGCTGTTTTGCAACCAGCCCTCGGTCCCCGTAAAAAGACACCTCGACTAAGCTAGGTGCAGGGTTGAACATCGAAGAGGAGCACTCATGGCTAATAG
Source organism: Neiella holothuriorum (assembly GCF_019457915.1). Classification (GTDB taxonomy): domain Bacteria; phylum Pseudomonadota; class Gammaproteobacteria; order Enterobacterales; family Neiellaceae; genus Neiella; species Neiella holothuriorum. The sequence goes on along the minus strand of NZ_JAHZSS010000020.1, from coordinate 33,490 downwards.
TGCGAGTCGTCAATGGGGGCTTTGGCTTGGTTTAGCCTGCCTGCTCATCACCATCCTGACCCCACCGCCTCATGCAGAATTATCGGCACCGGCTTGGATGACCGCAGGTTTAGCCATCATGATGGCAATCTGGTGGGTCACGGAAACTGTGCCCGTGGCCGTTACCGCGTTAACCCCGCTGATTGTTGCGCCTCTGCTTAGTATTTTACCGATGAAGCAAGTCTCCTCGCTTTACACGCACCCGTTGATCTTCTTGTTTTTAGGTGGCTTTTTGCTGTCATTGGCAATGGAACGTTCTAATCTGCACCGCCGTATAGCCCTCGCCACCATGACCTTGGTTGGCTCCAATCCTCGCTTACAGGTTGGCGGCCTGATGTTGGTCACCGCGTTTCTAAGCATGTGGATGTCCAATACTGCCACCGCCGTGATGATGCTGCCCATTGCGTTGTCGGTCATCGAATTGCTGAAAGTGGATCACGATGTATCAGATTTATCACCAGCATTGCTGCTCGGGATCGCCTACAGCGCCAGTATTGGCGGCGTAGCGACCCTGATTGGTACGCCACCGAACGCGTTACTCGCGGCTTACCTTAGCGATACCTACCACATTGAAATCGGCTTCGGTCAATGGATGCTGTTTGCCCTCCCCATGTGCTGTGTGCTGCTGGTCGCCGCGTGGTATTGGTTAACCCGCAGTGGCTTGGAGGGCGCCGGCTCAGATCAAACCCATGAGTTATTCCAGCAGCAGCTTAAGCAGCTGGGTCGTTTGCATCGCCATGAAAAACGCGTGCTCATTATATTTGTGGCAGCCGCAGCGGGCTGGATTTTGCGCGTGCCACTAGCGAAGCTCACCGGCTTGCCCTTGTCCGATACCACAATCGCGATGCTAGCCGCGACGTTGTTGTTCATCATTCCGAGTGGTAAACAAAATGCTGACGGCAATGCTGAGCGCCTACTTGATTGGCCAGCCACACAGAAACTGCCGTGGGGCGTGCTGCTTTTGTTTGGCGGCGGCCTAGCTCTGGCTGGCATGATCAAAGTCAGTGGGTTAGCACAGTTTATTGGCAACTCCATAGGCCAAGCGGGCACAGGTCAGCTGTGGGTGTTAATCCTTACCGTCACCGCTGCCATTGTGTTTTTAACGGAAGTGACCAGCAATACCGCAACAACGGCAGGTTTTTTACCGTTGCTCGGGCCCGTTGCTGTCTCGCTAGGTTTTGCGCCGGAGAGCATTGTGATCCCGGCTGCGCTGGCTGCCAGCTGCGCCTTTATGATGCCGGTTGCGACACCGCCCAACGCCATTGTGTTTGCCTCTGGCGAGCTCAAGATCAAACAAATGGCCCGTAAAGGTTTTGTGCTCAATTTAGTAGCCACGGCACTCATTACCTGTGCCGCCGTATGGCTGCTACCTCTGGTATTTGGTTAACGTGGGGGCAAGGCCCTAGCCCCCATCTGCAAATTGAAAGGCGTGCCTACGGTTGTTACACTGATTAGCCTGTTTCCAAGGGGTTGATTTATCTTGACTCACGACGCCCAACTTCCCGCTTTATTGAAAGTTTTGATCAGCACTGACGGCACCGTTTCCACCATGTTAGAAGCTTGGTTTGCTGAAGCCATTATCGCCAAGGTTGATCAAACTACCGCGCCCGTATCCAATCACGACTTACTCATGCTTGACGCCGCCCCCGGCGATGAAGTGATTTGCCGCAGCACCCAAATTGTGGGGAAGTCGAGTGATACCACTTATTTACGCGCCACAGCCGTCATTCTCAGTGAGCGTGTGCCGATGCAAACCATTGAATGCATTGAGCGCCACGAAGCTGGCATCGGCAAAGCGTTACGCCAAGCACGCAGCGAAACTTTGCGTGAAGTGCTGGACTGGGGCATAGATGAAGCGCAGCAAGAAGTTTGGCGCTGCTACCGTATCGTCATGGCTGGCCGCCCAGCCATGCTGATCACCGAGCGGTTTCCGATTAAAACCTACCAAGACGCCTAACTCAGCAACCTGCTCGTATTACCCCAGCGTACAATAGGAGCGGCTAAGCGCCATCTAACATTTCGCCGCTCCACCATCATCTTCAACAACCAGTTAGCCGAGCGTTGCAGTTCCAGCAGTAGCACTCATGCTCGCCGCTCGCTCAGCAACTACCTGGTAATCGGTCGACTTGACTGAATTCACAAATGTCCACTCAGCTGATGCTCCCGATTCGGTAAAGGTCGCGACCATGTAGCCGCGCTGGTTAATGTTGCAATATTTTAAGCCATCCACCAGCTGAACGAGCCCTGCTTCGGTTGCCGGCGCAGCGTCATCCGCAATGTTTAAGTATTCTTCCATACCCGGCGAAGACACCGAAGTAGTGGCAAATTCAACACCAGCAACATTGCCCGATGCATCGGTCAGTTGATTGGCCCACGCATTGTGCGTGTCGCCAGACAGCACCACTAAATTAGCTTGGTTTGCCATCGCGGTGCCCAGTACAACTTCGCGTTCATAGGCATAGCCATCCCACGCATCTAGGTTGTATGGAATCGAAGGTAGTTGCAGTAGCGCCTGCACGTCAGCGGTAAGTCGGTCAGCATTGGCCGACAAGTAAGCCAACTCGTCAGCGGTTAATGTCGGATCACCTGCCGCTGCGCGCTGAGCAAGGACGGCTAAGGCGCCAAGTTCGGCATACTGTTCAATACTGAGTTGCTGCGTTGCTATAGCTGCAGGCAGCAGCATACGCCCCATCAGCACTTGCTGGCCGAGTACTTGCCATTGCGCAGTTGAAGTTGTCAATTGACCCTGCAACCAACTTAGCTGCGTTGCACCTAACAGCGTTCGATTACTGTCAGACACTGCCGCGGTAAAACCGTCTGCATCAATGGCACCCGTGGCCGAGTCGATGTAATCGGCATAATCTAACTGCTGATCACGGCCAACAACCCGAGTGTCGAGCATGTGTAGCACCACCAGCTCGCCATAGTCGAAAGTGCGATAAATATTTTCATCAAACGCCATGTTGCCAACGGGGCGAATCGGCAACCATTCAAAAAAGGCTTGAAGCGCCGCTAATTTGCGCTCATCAAAGTCGCCTTCGGTGTTATCATGATTCTCAGCGCCATCGCGCCATATATCGTTGGCAATCTCATGGTCATCCCACACCACAATGAAGGGGTGAGCCGCATGAGCAGCCTGACAATTGGTATCGGTACGGTATTGTGCGTAGCGCTGACGATAGTCGCTTAATTGGTATAACTCAGTAGTGGGCTGCACGACCCTATCCATCGCTTCAGCATAGTCGGATGCATAGCCATCAGCGCCATATTCATAGATGTAGTCGCCAAGGTGTATGACGGCATCCAAGTCATTTCTGGTGGCAATCTCGCCATACACATGGAAATATCCTGCAGGGAAATTCGAACAGCTCACAGTGGCAAAGCGCACTTGTTCTACAACCCCAACGGGTAGCGTTTTGGTTTGCCCTACGGGGGAATACAGGCCACGCACTTTGAAGCGGTAGTAGTAAGTGGTGCCAGCAGATAAGCCGGCGGCATCAACTTTGACCGTGTAGTCGCGCTCGACGGTTGTGGTGGTCGAGCCGTCAATCACGATCTGGTTGAAGGCGTCATCTTCTGCCACCTGCCAGCTCACCACTACATCGCCGTCTTTTTCCGGCGTCACTCGGGTCCAAAGAATAACGGCATTGGCTGCCGGATCGCCACTAGCGACACCGTGATTGAAAGCGCCACGAATGCCATCGTTATCACTGCCACAGCCAGAAAGCCCAACAGAAAGTACAGCGCTGCCCGCTCCGATCGCCGACATCACGAGAAACTCGCGGCGAGTCCATGCTTTTTTCATGATTATGTCCCGAAAATGGTAAGAAAAGATTAAATTCGGGCAGTAAGTTGACAGGTTTTTATGACAAGGGTTTGTCGAACTGGTGAACCTTTGATAACAGGCAGCAATGCCTGCGCAAAGGTTATGCGGCGTCGTAGAAAGGCGTGTCAGTTTTTGCTAGTTCTTCACGAACAATGGACGCGGTCAACATGGCGCAGCTGCCACATTGGGTTGATGCTTTTAAGGTACGCTTAATATCACTCATGCTGGTGGCGCCATTGGCAACCGCCCCGCGAATGTCTTTGTCGGTAATACCGTGACAGATGCAAACGAACATGAAAGATCCATAACCTTAATTGAGATGCGTTAAGATTAATGCAAATACGAATGATTATCAAGAATATTAGTTTGAAGAGATTCAGCAACTTATGGCAACGCTAAAAACATTTTTTGGTGTTGCCCCACATCGGCAATATGAAATGGCGCACCAATCGCCTGATATCCGGCAGCTTGATAGAATTGCACCACATGACTTCTGGCGTTACACCAGATCAGATCGGCATCGACTTCAACCATTGCCGCCACACATGCTTGCAGCAAATCGCGGCCAATACCTTTGCCACGCCACTCCGGCTGTGTTGCCATCCCCCGCAATTGATAAGCGAGCTGATCGATTTGCTCAACCATTGGCGTTTTCATTAGGCTAACAACACCAACGACCTCATTGGCCGCACATGCGCCTATGTGAATGGTGGTTGGCTCATCATCACCGTCGAAAATAGCGCTTTCCAGTGGTCGGCCTGGGCGCAATACCGGCATTCGAACCGGCAACGTTTCAGCCGCACTTAGGGCGCGAATGGTTACATCCATAGAACTCGAAAAAGTTTCGTTTAACGTCTGAGCTTTATGGATATAAGAGCATTGCTACAGGCGCCAATTGTTTTATCTTTTGTTGTGATACTTAACCCGTTTAAACCAGCAACTTGATAACAAGATCACGCCAAGTCAAACACTTGCTCGGCAAAACGAGACGAATTCACGGCCGATTTGGCGTAGTCTGTTACCACTGTTACCGATTCATGAGACCCCACATGCCCACCGCTGATTTTTCTGTTCTTGCTACTTTCGCCTTGTACTTGGTCATGATGCTGGCCATCGGGGTGTGGGCTTACCGCAAAACACAGGGCGTGTCGGATTACTTTCTCGGCGGCCGCTCGCTGGGCCCCGTGCCCGCGGCGTTAAGTGCCGGTGCTTCGGATATGAGTGGCTGGCTGTTGTTGGGTTTACCGGGCTATGCCTACTTGGCAGGTTTTGAGGCCATTTGGCTGGCGGTTGGCTTAATGCTTGGTTTTTGGCTCAATTGGCGATTAATGGCCACACGGCTGCGCCGCTACACCATTCGCTGTCAGGATGCACTCACCGTTCCTGAGTATCTATCTCGCCGATTTGCCGATCAGAGCGGTATTTTACAAATGATTGCCGCACTGGTCATTCTGGTGTTCTTTTTGTTTTACACCGGCTCAGGCTTAGTGGCAGGCGGCAAACTATTCGCGAGCGTGTTTGACATGAACTATCACGTTGCGGTGGTTGTGGGTGCTATTTGCGTGGTGTCTTATACCTTGTTTGGCGGCTTTCTGGCCGTCACTTGGACAGACGTGGTGCAAGGTCTATTGATGATGCTGGCATTATTATTTGTGCCCGTTGCCATCTTACTCCAGCTCGACGGCGGCCTCTTTACCGAACTGGCGGATATTAACCCGCAATTGCTCAACGCGATGACCGATTCCGAAGGATTCCCGCTCACCACTATCTCCATTATATCGCTGCTAGCATGGGGGCTGGGTTACTTTGGTCAACCTCATATTCTGGCTCGTTTTGCCGCGACCCAAAGTGATCAAACCATTATCACCGCGCGCAAGATTTCCGTCAGCTGGAATTTCTTATGTCAGATTGGTGCGCTGTTGGTGGGTTTATGTGGTTTGGTGTATTTGTCTCAACATCAATTACCCGCGTTAAGTGATGCTGAAACTGTCTTCATTGAAATGGTCAATGTACTGTTCCATCCGTGGTTGGCAGGCATTTTACTGGCTGCGATTTTGGCGGCGGTCATGAGCACCGCGGACTCCCAACTATTAGTGTCTTCATCGGCCTTTACGGAAGATTTGTATCGCCGCTGGCTGCGCCCAAGTGCCACACAAACTGAATTAGTATGGACCGGTCGCCTTACGGTTGTGGTGGTGTGCTTGATTGCCACTGCGCTGGCCTGGAACCCCGACACCTCGGTGCTGGACTTAGTTGCCTATGCTTGGGCAGGCTTCGGCGCAGCCTTTGGCCCCGTGTTGTTACTGTCGCTGTTTTGGCGTCGCATGACGCGCGCAGGTGCTCTTGCTGGCATGCTCACTGGCGGCATCACTGTGGTGGTTTGGCGTCAATTAAGTGGTGGCGTGTTTGAACTGTATGAAATGGTGCCGGGCGTGCTGTTAGCTGTCGTGGCTATCGTCATTGGCTCTCTGCTCTCACAACACCCGGTTCAATCAGTCTTAGATGACTTTGATGCTGTTAATGGCAAATAGCTAACGACGGTTATTGTCGCCGCAATCTAATCTGACCCAACGGAAAATTCAGGTAAACTACGCCTGTATTTACTGTTGGAACAAGCTGTTGGATTACTCCATTGCCCTCGCCTTCGTGATGATTGCCATTGGCGCATTCATACAATCAGCCATTGGTTTTGGTTTAGCCATTGCTGCCGCGCCATTGTTGTATTTTCTTGATCCGGCGTACGTCCCCGCGCCCATCACTTTTGTTGGTTTGCTACTGTCGCTTGTCAACGCGGCGCACTATCGTCAAAACCTCAACCTAAAGCCTCTAGCGGCAGCCATTGTTGGACGCATTCCCGGTAGTTTAGCCGGCGGCGCATTGTTACTTTGGATTGATGCGCGCGAATTAGCGCTGGTGATTGGCACTTCCGTGTTACTGGCGGTGTTAATTAGCCTGTTGCCATTTCGCCTCGCACCAACCCGCAACCGAATGGCTGTGGCGGGGTTCTTTTCTGGGCTATTTGGCACCAGCTCAGGCATCGGTGGGCCACCTATGGCTCTGCTGTTACAGCATCAAGCAGCAAACGCCATTCGCGCTAATTTGGCCGCATTTTTTGTGGTGAGCGCCAGCATCTCACTGTTGGTACAAGCTGGCTCTGGTTACATTCAGCCAAATCATCTTGTACTCACGTTACCCTTATTACCCGCCTGCTTAGTTGGTTACTGGCTTGCCAAACGTTATGCCAAAAACCTCCGCCAAGATCACATGCGGCTATTCTCGCTCGCTTTGTGCTCCATTACTGGCGTTGTGGCAATTGCTCAGTATTTTACCGGCGGCTAGCGCCGCTAACTGCTGACGATTGGGTTTGACAGAGTCTTGCTCCGGAGGCCAGTCGAGCCAATGGATGGGCCACATAAATTTCGGTAATTGGCTCGCTAACCATGCTTGCAGCTCGGTCAGGTTCGGCATACGTTGATGCCACCGAACAAATGCGACAGGCCGCTTACCAAATTCACGATCATCGGCTGCCACCACCAACACCTGCTCAATATCGGTGTGTTGGCGCAGTACCTGCTCGACCATTTCCGGCTGAATATTCTCACCACCGGAAATGAATTGATTGTCCGCACGGCCGCGAATGATGAGCTTACCAGCGCTCAATTCCGCAACATCGCCAGTTGCAAACCAGCCTTGCGAATCGATAAGCGGCGTTAACCCGTTGGCTGCAAGATAACCGCAGGCTAACTGGGCGCCACGCAATTGAATTTGCCCCTGCGAATCAACGCGCAAGCAATCCAGTCCCGTCACATCAATGTGGGCCTTGGTGGTCACGGCAGACAATGCAATGGCCGCTCCCGACTCAGTCATGCCATAACCCAAGTAAAGCTTAAAACCCCGTTCTGACGCCTGCTGAATTGATGCATCAGAGACAGGTCCGCCGCCCAACATAATATGGCGTAGCGTAAGGTTATCGGCATGAAATTTTGGCGTTTCGAGCAGTCGTTGTAGCTGCGTTGCCACCAGCGAACAGTGCGTAATAGGTGCCTGCTGTAGTTGTTGTAATAAATCGGTCAACGCGCCAGTAGCTGGCGGCAGTGCGATGACAGCACCAGCTCGCAAACAGCGTATCAGCAGGCTATAACCGGCGGCATGAAATAGAGGTAACGAAGCCAGCCAACAGCTATTGGCCGACAATTGTAAGATCGGGTTGCAGTAATCGGCGGCTGCCCAATGCTGCTGGAGCTGATGTAAAACGGCTTTCGGCTGGCCACTGCTACCGGATGTAAATAGCACGCTGGCGTGGAGAGTTAAGTCTGCCTCTATGGCTTGAGGCGCTGCGAATGACTCGTCATTGTTGCGTCGTCTCTTGCCATCGAAAAGGTCAATCTCAATCAGATCGGCTAACGCGGGGAGCGACTCATCAAACGCATCACTCGGCCAACAATAATCTGCACAGGCCTGATTCGCCATGGTGGTTCTCGCGGCCTGAGGCCAGCGATAACTGATAGGAACAAAGGTCCAACCGGCAGCTAAACAGGCGCCAGCCAACAGCACCAAGAAAAAAGCGTCATCATGGCAAACGGCTAGCCGGCCAGTGCTGCTTTGTGCCTTCAAGCGCGCTGCGATTTGCCACGTTGAGTGACACCACTGACGCCCACTGACGTTCTGAGTACCACGGTAAATCGCGGGGTTCTCATTGGGTTGAATCAAACCCACCTTGTTAGTCATTGGCACAGTCTCTAGCCGACCAAACACATTCCAGCTGATCGATGGTCAAGCATGGCAGTGACGTATAGGGCAGACGTGGCGTTAGCAAATCGCAAGATAGTCGATTAATGGTATCCAGCCCCGGCGCCACATCTGGCGCAAACTGTGCGGCCAACCGAGTCAAGTAATCATAGCCAATGTTGCTCTCAAAGCTGCCGCTGATCACCACGCTAAGCTGGTGCTGGCGAGCGAACTCAGTCAAAACCTGCAGTCGCGACACGGCGCCCATTAGCATGGGTTTGCACACCAAAGCCGTTAATCCAGCAAAGAACGTCGGCTGATAGATCGAAGACTGTAACGTTTCATCCAACGCGACCGGCACACCCAGCGCCGCCAGAGCCTGTGTTTCTGCGAGCGTTTGGCATGGCTCTTCAATGAACTCAATGCGAGCTAAATCCACGGCAGCGGCAAATCGCTGGGCATCTTGTAAATGCCATTGCTGATTGCAATCCAGGCGCCATCGCGTATTAGGATATTGCTTCGATAAGTCGTTAAATCGCTGGATATCATCATCAACGTTACGGCTTCCTACTTTTAATTTAGCCATTGCCGGCAACGCCGCAGGCTGTTCGGAAGTGGTGATGAGTTTAGCTGAGGCAGGCAAGTTAACCGCGCAAGGCAGTGGCTGCGTTGCCATGTCAAAAGCAAATTGCAGGCTGGCGGGCAATTGAGCAAAACTGCGCTCACCAGTAAGCCATTGGGCTAATGCTTGTTCGGTGTCTACCAGAGATTCTTCACTAAACCCGGGCAGTGGCGAAGCCTCACCCCAGCGGCTCTGCGTATGATCGTTATGATGCGAGCGAAACTGCAATAGCAGCCCGTGACGACTTGATAACTCGCCATGGGCCAGCTGCAGCGGCGCGGTTAGTGTCAGTTGGAAGCGATAGACAGCAACCAGCGCATGCTGATTATGGGTTGCGTGGGAATTTGTCGAAATCAGGCGCACGTTTTTCATTAAAGGCGTTGCGGCCTTCCTGCCCTTCTTCGGTCATATAAAACATCATGGTGGCGTTACCGGCAAGCTCTTGTAAACCAGCCTGACCATCACAGTCGGCATTCAAGGCCGCTTTCAGACAGCGCAGCGCCATGGGTGAGTTTTGTAGCATTTCGCGGCACCAACGGACCGATTCGCGCTCCAGCTCGGCAAGCGGCACCACGGTATTGACCAAGCCCATATCCAAGGCTTGCGCCGCATCATATTGACGACACAAGAACCAAATCTCGCGGGCTTTTTTCTGACCAACGATACGTGCCATGTAACTGGCACCCCAGCCACCATCGAACGAGCCGACTTTCGGCCCTGTCTGGCCAAAGCGTGCATTGTCCGCCGCTATGGTTAAGTCACACATCATGTGGAGCACGTGACCTCCACCAATGGCGTAACCGGCAACAGCCGCAACCACGGGTTTTGGACAGGTACGGATCTGCCGTTGAAAATCGAGCACGTTGAGGTGATGGGTGCCTTCTTCATCTTTATAACCACCATAATCACCGCGAACTTTCTGATCACCACCGGAGCAAAATGCGAGATCACCAGCCCCGGTCAGAATAATCACACCAACATCACTGTCATACCGAGCATCAGCAAGCGCATCAATCATCTCTTTGACGGTTTGTGGTCGAAATGCATTGCGTACTTGTGGTCGGTTAATGGTGATTTTAGCGATGCCCTCAGCCTTGTGATAAAGAATATCGTCATACTGTTTGCTGCTAACTGCTTGCCAGTCGATTGCGGCATAGAGGGTTTGTTCGTCAAGCATGGGTAGATCCTTGTAATGAAACTGTTTGTAACCACAGCGAAAAGCAATGCAGCCATTGCTCTGGCTGGTGAGCATGGACGTTGTGCCCTGCTCTTTGTATCAAGAAAGTACTGAGCGTCGGATTCTGCCGCTTCAGTGTGGTAGCCAGTTTGGCATACTTTTTATCGTTGGCACCAACCAGATAGTGAATTGGGTATTCAGCAGCGTTGAACAACCGTCGGTAATTCGGCTGCTTGGCCAATGAAAACTGCGCTTGCGCCTGCGCCGTGCGCCAAGGTGTTAATGTCCGTAGCCGGCAATTTACTTGGTCGACTTGTTGGCGTGAACTCAAATCAGTAAACACTGGCAGCTGATACCACCGCGTTAATGCAACGCGCGCTGATTGCCGCAACCACTCGCCCTGCCAACGCTGTTGCCATTGACTTCGGCGCAGCCGAGCCTGCCAACTACCAAGCCCTGGGTGACAAGATTCTAATAATAAGCCGCATAAGCCCTTTGGCTTTCGCGCTGCGTAAGCAAGCGCTAAGCGGCCGCCCAGCGAATACCCCACCAGCGCGTGCTTGCCAATACCAAGTTGCTGCAGCCCACGGGCTAACAACTGCGGCCAATGATGGAAGCTATTTTGCCCAGCGCGCATTCGGCTGCTACGGCCATGATTCGGCAAATCGACCAGTGCAAAACTATGGTGATTTAAGTAGGGCTGGATCAGCTCAAGCCAGTCATCGCATGACCCTAAGAAACCATGCAGCATAACGATGACCGGTCGTTCGGGCGTAACCGGTAAACCGTGTAATCCTATATGTAACTGGTCATCTAGACCGGCAGCATTAATGAGCACTTGCTGCGGCATTTTGAATGGTTTGTTTGAGCTGTTCAGCCGCTTGGCCGGGCTTAGTGATGAGCTCAATCAAACAAGGTTTGTTGGCCTTTGCCCCGAGCTGGTAGCACTGATGAAATTCACTCATGGTGGTGGGTTGGTGATAATCCAAATGAAATTGCGCGGCCGCCTGCTCAAACTGATAGCCATGGCGTAGGCGATAGTAATCATCCAACGTTGCTTGGTCGGGCACCGGTAGCAAATCAAAAATGTTGCCGCCGTCATTGTTAAGCACAATCACCACCAGCGGACCTGCGAACTGCCCGAGTAATGCCAGCGAATTGAGATCATGGAGCAAACTTAAGTCGCCCAGCACCAAGGTCACCGGCACGTTCGGCTTTGCTTTCGCTAGCCCAACCGCGGTGGCCAACAAGCCATCAATGCCGCTGGCGCCTCTGTTGGTCATCACGGGCTGATGACCACTGAAGCGTTGCTCAAATAAGCGAATGGGCAAGCTGTTCCCCAACATCAAACAGCTTTGCTCTGGCAAACTTCGTTGCAACTGGCTAGCAAGGTTTAATTCGGTTAACGCGTCCTGATTGTCTAACCAACACTGTTGGCTAGCTCGGTTCAACGACGGACTCACATCCACCGCGAGCGGATGCAGCGGCGGATTGGTCAAGGTTGCGTCATTCACAGCGCAATTAATTCGGTGCATGATCAGCAGACCCGCATCGAACGGGCCAGGATGCGCGCTGATCTGCAGCGTATGCTGCCATTCGTGTGACATCAGCCAATTGCTTAATGTTTTTGAAGTTAGGCGACCACCAAGCAGAACAAACTGACGCGCCTGCAGCAATGCTGACGGCTTCTGGGTCAATGTAATCTCAGGGTGATTAATGACATTAGGCCGACCGCGCAAACCACTTTGCACATCAGCCAATAACGGCCAGCCAAGCTGACGCTGCAAGTCCAGCGCTGCGGCTTGCTCTTGTTTGTTTAATGCGCCCGCGATCAGCACGCCCGGCAAAGCAGGCAATTCGAATGATGTCGGCGCTGTCGGCGCTTGCCAGAACGCAGCCGATTGACTTAGCCAATCGGTCAACACCGCTAAGTCAGCACTAAAGTCTTGTTGCGATTCATCAGGGTACAGCGGCTCTCGATACGGGCAATTAATGTGGACGGGCCCTTGATGCACAGCCGCGCAAGTTTTACCGAACTGGCGCAGCAGTTTGTCCAGCGGCAGTTTGCTGTTGGGTGCCGATAAATTTAGCCTCGCCACCACAAAATGGCTAAAGATCCCTTCTTGCTCAATGGCCTGATTTGCACCGCAATCAATCAACTCTGGCGGTCTGTCAGCGGTTAATAACAGCAGTGGTTGCTGCGTTTGATACGCCTCGACGATAGCCGGATACAAGTTCGCTACCGCACTACCAGAAGTCACAATAACCGCGACCGGCGTGTCACTTCCTTTGGCCAATCCGAGTGCCATAAACCCTAAGCCGCGCTCATCAAAATGAGTATGGCATTGCAATTTAGGGTGATTAACGGCTGCTAGTGTTAATGGCGTGCTCCGAGAGCCGGGCGCCAAGCAAACGTGCTCAACACCTTGACGGGTCAACTCTTCAATGAGCAGGCAGGCCCACAGTTCATTACGATGACTGAAATGGGTGGGGAAAATTTGATCAGTCACGACTGCACTGCACTCATAGCGCTTTTTAGCTTACTGTTCAGCTCATGCCATTCCGTTCTCGGATCGGAGCCTGCCACAATGCCAGCACCAGTAAAGAGTCGAAGTTGCTGGCCATCTTGCTCCATACTTCGAATAGTAACGCAGAACTCGCTTCTATCTTCACCTATCATGCCAAAAACACCCGCATACCAACTGCGTGCCACATTTTCATGTTGGGCAAGATAGTGAAGCGCAGATTGACGCGGTAGCCCACCAACAGCAGCGGTGGGATGTAAGGCGTTCAATAGCTCCAGCTCGGTGACTTGTGGATTCAGGCGAGCACTAATGATCCGGCACAGATGACTAACCTGAGCCAGCGGCACTAAGTGCGGTTCCGGCTCAATATCAATTTGTTGTGATAAACCTGCCAGTTGCAGCTCAATATCATCAGCAACCAATTGGTTCTCATAGATATTTTTACGGTCATTGAGTAGTTGGCCAGCCAGAATGTGGTCGTGTTGCTGGTTTTGCCCGCGCGCACAAGTTCCTGCCAGTGCTTCGGTATACAGCTGGTACTTTTTGCGTAGGAACAAACGCTCTGGCGAGCAGCCAAAAAAGGCCTTATCTGCCGCCACTTGCATGCCAAACTGATAACAACCGTGTTGTTGTGCTTGCCAGCTATCCAGCAGCCCCCAAGGGTTTGCCAGTTGCGCAACTTGTAGTGTTGTTTCGCGGCATAAGACGACTTTTGATGTACGTTGTTGCTGTGCAGGTGAAGTGAGCTGCAGCACACGTTGCTGCCAATGATCATAATTTGGTGAGTGTTGCTGCTGATCAATGGTGAGTTGTTGCGGCGGTATAGGTTGTGCTGCTTTCAGTTGCAGAAGTGCTTTGCGGGCTTGCACTAATTGCTGCTGGTAGCGCGACGGCTGCAGTAACAAATTGAAAATTAACCAGCTTTTTTCATCATCTCGACGGTATTCCCACTGTGCTAAATGGAGCCGGTTGCCACCAAGTTCACTCACATGTGCATCGTCGGGCTGAAAACCGTGACCGCCATAATAGCGCCACTCGGCTGCCACCTCGCCCACATACAAACGCGGCCATTGCGCGCGTTTCGCTTCGGTCTGATCCAGCCACCACTGATCGATACTGCCAACAGCGGAAGCTTCTAGGTTGCCATCGCGCGAGCTCCAATACATCTTCGGAAAGTTTGTTTGGGCTTGCAGCCACGCCAATGCAGGCATGGTTGCCACCGGCACACTCAGTTGCACGAGGCTATCGCGAGTCGGGCAGGTCAGCTGGTCGAGCTGCGCCTGCAACTGCTCGATAACGGGATCTGCCGGACAATCAAACGCAACCGTTAACACTAATGTTGATCTCTACTGGTAAAGTGGCACAAATCATATCATCGGATTTTTTTTACAGGATGATCTAACGCATACCGATTTTTGTTGTCTTAGGTTACTAACTCTATGACAAATAACGGTAGTCGTCATGCCCCGCGGATGGATTCGCTTCACTGGTCTCATCATTTTTTCTTTGTTTGCCCACGCAATTTTGATCTGGGCACTACAGCGCGCGGCAGTGTTAACACCTAGTACACCTAAGTTAGAAAAGAAGCCCATTCAAGCTCGCTTGATTGTCATGAAGCAGCCGCCAGCGCCGCAACCACCGCTTGAAAACGAGCCAGCGCTTGCGCAAAAACCAGAGCCAGAACCAATCGAACAAGCCGAGCCTGAAGCTCCAGAGCCACCGATTGATGAGGCTGTCGCTACAGAACAACCCGAACAAGCCAACGAAACGACTCTTCCGGAGTTGTCACCACAAACGCAGCAGCGCATGAATGAGCTGTTGCAAACCAAGCCCAACATCAGCAGCTCGACGCCAACAAAGCGCTCTGGTTTACGCCGTTTTATTCCCGACTCACTCAGCACCGCATCACTGCCAGAGCACTTACAAAATAAACCACCGGTTGAACGGCGTGATACCCATGAGTTCAATAAACCCGAAGGTACAATCACTTACCCAAAAAGCTCGGACATTGCGGAAGAATACAGATTGGCTGATGGCTCAACCTTAATGCGGATGAAATCAGGCAGGTGCGTACTAGTCCAAGATCAGCAACAACTCGATCCTCAACTCAACGGTAAAGTGTGGCTTTCCTATGGTGGTGCGGGCTGCAAGCAAGATGATGAAAGCCTTGCGTGGAAAGCCTTTAAACAACGTATTGCCAAACACGCTCAGCGTTAACCAGATCAAATTTGCGACCTTAACGAATCGATGTATACTGTATGTATATACAGTTATTTTTTGTTTGAGATCGGGAGTCTGATGTGAGCCTACAATCCTTACTGAATACTGGCCGGTTATGGCGAGGTGCAAATCAACGAACCGATGGCCAACACACCTTAAGTTCAGGCATTCAGGCACTAGATCAGTTGTTGTTAGGTGGCTGGCCCAAGGCTCAAGTCAGTGAATTGCTCTACTCGGGGCAAGGTATTGGAGAGCTAAGATTACTATTGCCGAGCTTGGCAGCGCTGTCTCAGCAAAGCCACACAGCATGGATTAACCCACCTTTCGTGCCTTATCCACCAGCCTTGCAAGATGCCGGCTTAGCGCTAAAGCACCAGCTGGTTGTCAGCCCAGCAGATCACAAGCAGGCACTATGGGCCACCGAACAAACCCTCAAAAGTGGTAGTTGCATGGCGGTTATTGCATGGCTTGAGCAACAGCAAGAAGTGGCTTCTCGTGACATTCGCAGGCTTCAGTTGGCTGCCGAGCAAGGTCAAAGCCAGTTATGGTTGATGCGTCCAGAGCAAGTGGCGCAACAATCATCGCCATCAGCATGTCGGCTCGTGTTAACCGCTATATCCAGCCATTCGATTCACGTCCATTGTTTGAAGCGGCGTGGTAGCTGGGCGCCACCACCCATATCAATCTCGCTCCCCGATGTCAGCCGCAGTGAACAAGCGCATTGGTTCCGCGCCACCGAACAGCAATGCTCAGGGCAATTAATTCAAGGGCCTTGGCAGCAGCGCCAGTCTGCTCATTAGCGGTGTACCAAGATCATGTCACCCACTACGCCCCCAGTCTGGCTGTACTTGCACTTTCCTCACTTACAGGCCGATCAACTCTCTCAGCAAGATGACAACGCCGCGGTTGCCGTACTCGATCAGCACAAGCGAGTCATTCAAGTGTGTCAGCAAGCCGAGGCACAAGGCATTCAACCCGGCATGCCTTTCACCACCGCGCTACAGCTATACCCAGAGTTACAACTACAAGTGCAAAAGCCACAATACCAACAACAGCTACTAATCCAGTTAGCAGAAACCTGTTATCAGTATTGTGCTCAAATTGCCCTCGCCTTTGAGCAAGGCTTACTCGTGGAAGTTGCCAGCATGTGGCGCTTATTTACCGGCCGAGCATCGCATTGGCAGCTACTTGAACAATCCCTACTGGAACAAAAAATACGCTTTCATGCCGCTGCCGGCCATACACCAGTTGCCGCTTACACACTGGCTCAAGCCGGTATCGCAATGCCGTTAGCTGCAACGGCTGAGCTACAACAACAGCTGTTGCAGCTGCCTGTTGCCGCTTTACCGCTGACATTGCGCCAACAACAAAAGCTCACCGATGTTGGGATTAAACAGCTTGGCCAAATGTTGGCCATCCCCATGGCCGATTGGAAGTGCCGATTTAACGGTGAGATTGCGCTTTGGTTAGCACAATTAACGGGCGATCAGCCACTGGCTTATCAATGGTTTGAACCGCCGGCATGCTTTACTCGACACTGGCATTGCCTACATGAAATTCAGCACACCAACGGTTTGCTGTTTCCTCTCCAGCGGATCTTGGGCGAACTCAGTCAGTACCTCAGGCAGCGTCAGCTCGCCACTGTGAGTGTCGAGCTAGCACTTGAGCATCGGGAGCACCCAACAACCCAAGTCACATTGCGATTAGCACAGCCAGAGCATTTGGCCGGCGAGTTCATCCAATTAGCACGCTTACGATTGCAGAGCTTGGTATTACCTGAGCCTGTCATGGTCATGATCGTGAAAGCCGCCGAACTCGTCCCTCAGCAGCAACTACCAACCGATTTGTTTGCCAACACCAACAGCCAAGCACTTAATGCGGGGCAGCTAATCAGCCGGCTGCAAAGTCGTTTAGGTCAAGCGCAGGTATTGCAACTGGCGGCCTGCCCCGACCCAAGGCCTGAGAATGCTTATCGGCTATCAGCCGAGTCTGCGCCAGAGCCAACTGCCGCTAGAGCCGACCATGGTGCTCGCCCTTGTTGGCTATTACCTCAGCCCAAGCCATTACCAGCTGCGCCCTGGGAATTAAAAACGGCACCGGAGCGAATTGTGACCGGCTGGTGGGACAACCAGCCCATCCAACGCGATTACTTTGTGGCAGAAGATCAGCAAGGCCAACAATGCTGGGTGTACCGCACGCCAAAAAATGAGTGGTTTATTCATGGCTGGTTCGGATAGCCAACATGAACCCACCATATGCAGAGTTATTCTGCCAATCCAACTTTAGCTTTCTACAGGCAGCCTCTCATCCAGAGGAGTTAGTCGAGCGGGCATTTGAGTTAGGTTACCAAGCGTTAGCCATTACCGATGAATGCTCATTAGCGGGCGTGGTACGCGCCCATGTTGCCGCCAAAGCCGTTGGCCTGCCGCTGATTGTGGGGACTTATGTACGACTGAGCGAAGGCGATCAACTTGTGCTGTGGGCGCAACACTTACAGGCCTATGGCGAGATCAGCCAACTCATCACTCGCGGTCGAATGCGCAGCGCAAAGGGCAGTTATCAGCTCCATCGAGACGATGTAACTAGCATTATTCAACAAGCTTTTATTGGCTGGATAGCACCTGCGGATACCGAGCAATGGTCGTCGTCACTGGATTGGTTAAGTCGTTATCGACAAGACAATATCTGGCTCATCGCCAATCGCACCCTAAATGGTGAAGATAAAACCCGTTATCAAAACCTGTGTGATTTTGCCGAACAGCAGCCGTGGCCTGTGGTGGCATGTGGCGCCGTATTAATGCATGTGCCAGAGCGGCAACCACTACTCGATACATTAACGAGCATTCGCCTGAACCAGCCAGTTGATCAAGTTTTAGCGCAAGCCAGTAGTAACACCGAGCGCCACCTACGCCCTCAATCTAGCCTACAACGTTTATTTTTACGCCAGCACCTAAGCCATGCCAGTGAGCTCGCGGTTCGTTGTCAATTCAGTCTTGATGAGCTGAAATATCAATATCCAGCCGAACTGGTGCCGGCAGGCCACACGCCAATGAGTTACCTCCGCCAGCTTGTTGAACAGGGTCAGCAATGGCGCTTTCCTGACGGGGTGCCTTTGGCGATTCAAGCCATTATTGCGAAAGAGCTTGCGCTCATCGATACGCTGCAATACGCCCACTTTTTTCTCACCATTGAAGACATTGTTCGGTTTGCCAAAAATCAGCGCATTCTTTATCAAGGCCGCGGATCGGCTGCAAATTCGGTGGTGTGTTATTGCCTTGGTATTACCGAAGTCGATCCCCGCAAAATTCAGGTGCTATTCGAGCGATTTATCTCCAAAGAACGAGGCGAGCCGCCAGATATTGATGTCGACTTCGAGCACGAACGCCGCGAAGAAGTCATTCAGTACATTTATCAGAAATATGGCCGAGAGCGGGCCGCTCTTGCAGCCACAGTCATCAGTTACCGCTTTAAAAGCGCCGTTCGCGATGTGGGTAAAGCGCTGGGCTTTGTTGATAACCAGCTGGATCAGTTTTTAGCCCATGTTGACCGGCGCGATAAGCAGCAAGACTGGCACCAACAACTGACGTGGCTAGGCCCTAGCGATCACCCGCAAGTCCGTCATTTTAGTGACCTGGTGGAACAAATTATTGGGTTCCCCCGTCACTTATCACAGCACGTGGGTGGGTTTGTCATTTCATCCGGGCCTCTCCACTCTTTAGTACCAACGGAAAATGCCGCCATGGCAGCACGAACGGTGATCCAGTGGGACAAAGATGACTTGGAGGCGTTAGGACTACTGAAAGTGGATGTGTTGGCGCTGGGGATGCTAACGGCAATCCGTCGCTGTTTCGACTTGGTGGCCAAAGCCGGCGGGCCTTCATTAGACATGGGGCAAGTGCAGTGGGAGCAGCCCGAGGTTTACGACATGCTGTGCCAAGCCGATAGCATTGGCGTTTTTCAAATTGAATCGCGCGCCCAAACCAATATGTTGCCCCGCTTAAGGCCCCGCTGTTATTACGATTTGGTGGTACAAATTGCCATTGTTCGGCCCGGCCCAATTCAAGGTGACATGGTTCACCCTTACTTGCGGCGACGTCATGGCAAAGAACCGATTAGCTACCCCAATGAGGCCGTCAAGGCCGTGCTTGAGCGCACCATGGGAGTGCCAATTTTCCAAGAGCAGGTCATTAAACTTGCCATGGTTGCTGCCAGCTTTAGCGCAGGTGAAGCCGATCAATTGCGGCGAGCCATGGCAAGTTGGAAGCGCAACGGCAAGCTCGCTCAATTCGAGCACAAGCTACGTTCTGGCATGGCAAAGAATGGCTATTCCAGCAGTTTTGCTGATCGTATTTTTAAACAGATTTTAGGCTTTGGTGAATATGGTTTTCCTGAGTCTCATTCCGCTAGTTTTGCGTTGCTAGCCTATGTTTCTGCTTGGCTTAAATACCACCACCCTGCCGCCTTTTGCTGTGCTTTATTAAACAGCCAGCCGATGGGGTTTTACTCGCCGTCACAGCTTATTCAAGACGTTCAACGCCACCATGTGACCGTGTTACCGGTGGACATCAATCGTAGTGACTGGCACCACAAATTAGTAAGCACCTCTCAAAGAAAACTGGCGATTCAACTAGGGATGAGATTGATTAAAGGGTTTTCCGCAGCTACAGCAGCTCGGCTTTGCCAACACCGGCCAGCTGCCGGTTACGACTGTGCCGCGGCATTACAGCGGCTGGGCATTAACCGACATGAGCTGCAAGCGCTCGCCGCATCCGGAGCGCTCAATCAAATTGCAGGGAATCGTTATCAAGCCCACTGGCAATTATCTGAAGCAACAGATAACAGCCCCCTATTCAACCAAATCGAGCAACGCATCAAAGAGCCGGCACCCGCGGCTTATTTAGCTGAGCCATCAGCCATTGATAACCTACTGCAAGACTACCAACACTTGGGGCTAAGCCTGACCAGCCACCCTATGCAACTGCTGCGCGAACGGGGCGAGTTTGGCAACGTCGTCAATGCGGTGCAGCTGGCAACTTATCGACATGGCGAAATGGCTCGAGTTGCTGGCGTTGTCGTTGGGCGGCAACGGCCAGGAACTGCCAGTGGCGTTACCTTTGTTACCCTCGAAGATGAAACCGGCAATATCAATGTCGTGGTTTGGCGCGATACCGCGCGCGCACAACGACAGCCATTCTTACAGGCCAAGATATTAGAAGTACATGGTATCGTGGAGCGCGACGAGGCGGTGATCCACCTCATTGCCGGCAGGCTTATTGATCAAACCCACCGCCTGCAAGCGCTCGCTGCTCATTCTAGAGATTTTCACTAACCAAGAAATATCATTTTCGTTATATCTGAAAGTACACGCAGCCACTTTCTCATAACTCTTGCGTTGTTATCATGTTGCCAACATCAATTCTTGGGAGTAGCAACATGAGTAACACAAGTAAAAAACCTTTGGTGTGGTTTAGCTTGGTAGCTGCAGTTACAGCTACTTTTTCAATATTTTGTGCCGTCTTAATGACCGAGCCGGGACAGAGCTTGAACCTGCCGCGCGAATGGATCGTCACATATTATCAATATCGTTGGTGGTTCATTGGCTTGAACATCGGGCTCATGGGGTATCTGTGGTACCTGCATAGCAAATATCAAATTTGGAACAAATTAAAGATGGGGCTTGCAACCGGCGGCGTTGCAACCACCATTATCGCAGCTAACTTCATGCTTGCAGCATTCTTCCCTTCACTGCAGCACAATGCTGAATATGTCAGCATCGCCGAAGCAAATGACATTCTACAAGATGAAGATATTGTCTATGCAGTAGAAATTAACGGTGATGTGCGCGCTTTTCCACGCAAGCACCTCGAGATCCCACATATAGCTGGCGACAACATTGGCGGTAAAGACGTCGCCATCACGTTTTGTGCCTTGAGTAATTTGCCAGTGGTTATTGAACAAGACATTGGCCACGGCGAATCAGATTTGGGCATTTTGATTCAAACCAACAATAACTTGGTGATGGTCGACCGCAGTAGCGGTGATTTAATTCAGCAAATGACCATGGAGTCCGAGTTTACCGACACCAACATCGTAAAACATGCCAATACCATGATGAGCTGGCACGACTTTAAGAACGTTTACCCCGAAGGGCGTGTGTTCCTCTACGCCTTTGAGCGCAACATGGATAAATTTTTGACGAAAGTATTTGAAGGACCGATGGCAAAACAGTTCAGCTCAGATCACGGCGCTATCTTCCCCACATTAGATATGGCCGATACGCGCGTAGAACATAAAGAGCAAGTTTGGGGCTACACGTCGAACAACAATCAGTTAGCGTTTACTCAACGGTTTGCACAGGCGAACCCTATTTATAAGTTCGAAGTGGATGGTCGCAACATGGTCATGGTTTACGACCAGCAGAGCGATATTCTCAATGTGTTCGACACCGTAAAAAATGGCCAACAGATCGAGTTTGAGGAGATCGATGTATTTGGTAACACCGACCAAGGACGCTTAACCCAAGTACCGATGCACAACGGCGTATTTTGGATGGTCTGGGCGCACTGGTTCCCAAACACTGAGGTCATGAGCTAGTTATTAACGCACGTCCAAGTAATTGGACTTGGCCCCGCAAGGGGCCTTTTTTATGCGCTAAAAACACCTTCGACTAACTGAGCCAGCCAATTAAATTTCGCAGTGCGATATTTATTATTATGGAATGCCAACGCTATTGGCATTTCAACGGTGTGCCCCTCATGGCTTAATTCCAAAAACCGATAATCGTCCGGCAATTTTCCACAAAAGCTGGATTTGGGTGCAATGCACAAGCCATCGGAGTCGCTGACGTATTGAAGTATTGTCGCAAGCTGTTGGCTACGGAATTTAGGCTGCAACACAAACGATTTGCCCAGCAATTTTTGAATCAGCATTTGCTGCTCATTGAACTCAGGCAAAATTAACCCGGCCACCGGGTAATTAGCTAAATCCATTGGCTCAAAAAACTTAGACTCAAGCGGATGGTCTTTACGGCACAAAGCGCCAACATTGGTGGTACTCACCACTTGTTGTCGAATCTCTTTCGATAAATCGAGCGGATAAAAACTAATCGCAGCATCTAAGATTTGCCGCTGCAATTGCATTTGTGTTGATGGCGTGTAGTTGTGAAGCTCAAGCTCAACGTTTGGCGCTTGAGCCATAATCGCTTGGCAAACTAAGTAGCCATGGCTTTCTGATAAGTAGCTATTCATCGCCAAGCGAAACTTACCGGTAAGTTTTTCTGGCTCGAATTGCTTCCCTTGCAAGCTTGCCTGTAGCGCTTCCATGATCTCTGGTAGTTGCTCGGCTAACTCGACACCACGATCGGTTAACGCGAGTCCCCGAGCCTGTCGAATAAACAGCGGATCATCGAAGCAAGCACGAATTCTTGCTAATGAACGGCTCACGGCAGGCTGGCTTACGCCTAAACGATCTGCAGCCTTGCGAGTGTTCTTTTCCTGCAACAATACCAATAACGTTCTTAAGAGGTTTAAATCAAACTGCGTCCAATCCATGTCATACCTTGGTTTCCTACCAACCCCATGACACCTTATCAGAGTTATAACAAATGAAAAGTTAGTAAATTACAGACACTCTTGTTCGATTTGATAGAGCAGCGCATCCGCCTCTTCGTCACCACACGCTTGGAAGTACTCGAACAGCGGATTGAGTTGATTACCAATAAAATGCAAGTTGTCCCCCCCCATACGTGTTTGCTCTGCACGTTTTTTCTGGAAGTAGTTAACCCACTCATTGCCACCATGCTGATCACTTAAGTGATGCTCTAAGATCGCGACAAGTTTGTCGGCGTTCGCATCACAAGCGATACCAGAAAATGAAATATAACGATCGGTTTGCTGCGACTCCGGCGCCATGACAGTTACCTCATAAGTTAGTTAAATCGGCTTCAAGGGAATCAAAGCAAACCATGAGCCATATCTAACCTACTGATATAAATGCGTTTAACATTTCATTAACGTGTTGTTTTTGTGAGGTTTGTTAGTAAGTTAACAATGTTCCGCGACGCCGTTAGCGCTTTCCATACTCGTCTAAAAGCTGAACAAACACATGACTAGCTAGAAAAGGAGCACTGCTACCATTGTGCAACACGGCACGCAAAAGCCGGTGGTTAGTTAAGATAAGCGCAACAAAAAGAGCTCACTAATGTGAGCTCTTTTAAACATTCGATACTGATGTTTAAGCGATGCTCTTCAGTCTTCTGCGGAAAGCTAAAAGCCCGCCAGCCATCAACAAGCTCAATACCCCAAATGTCCCGCCACCAGAACCTCCAGAGACTGGTGATGGATCAGGTTGGGTCGAAGATTCTTGCTTGGTTACAGTCATGACAAAGCTTTCTGAAGTGGTATTGCTACCATCAGATACTGTCAACTGCACGGTATATTCAGCCGCTTCGGTTAGGGTTGCAGTTAAAATACCATCGCTAATCTCGGCGTTAAGCTCAGACTCCATATCGAACGATAAATCGTCGCCATCTGCATCACTAAACCATTCATTTAAGTCGATTGAGATAGCAAGGCTGTCGCCATCGATATCATAGCCTTGGTCAGCAAACATCTCTGTTTTCATCGGTGCGCTGTTCACGGGCGCCAAACCACGGATGCCAATAACGGTGGTGCCAATATTGGTTTTCAGCGATTCGGTCGTCCCCATCTCTAATAAACCGTAATAGAATTTGCCCGCTTCTAGCTCGATGACTGATTCGTTGTCTGTAAGATAACCGTTAACCGCTAAAGTAACGTCAAATGGCACGCTTTCTTCAGCTACAGTTGGCGCATCAATGTCAAAACTAGCAGTATAGCGATATGGCAAATGGCCAATCCGAATTGTTACTGAGTCAGGCTCAAATTCTGACGAGCCGGCAAAGTTGTGAGCAAAAATCCAATAGTTACCGACAGGTGGTTTATCGAGCTCACAGTACTCCGCTGAATCTTCTCTACCACTGACGCACAGCAATGAGTAATACATTTCAATGCTGTCAGGTTTACCATCATCGTTCTCGTCAATACCAACATACAAGTCCATATCGGGCGCGGTTGAATCTATGATTTCAACAACCAGCTTCTTGGTATAAGGCTCAACGATTATTTGGTGTGAGAAAATCGTCGATTGATATCGTGCTGGGCTATTGCGCTCGCTGTCATTCGAGGCGCCTTGTGCCGTTCCTTCAACAGTAACGGCTTCGAATAAACCGAATCCTCGGGCCTGCAAGTCATTTGAACCGGACGTCACCACATCTTTAATAACAATCGTGTTATCAACATTGTTCAGTGACGCTGATACTGACTCAGCAATTTCGCCGCCACGAAAACCGATGGTTGCTTGGAAGTGAGTATCACTCAAAGCCTCGCTAGCGCTTTCAAAAATCACATAACCATGTACCGACTCATCTTCCAATTCGATATTGGATGACGCACTGAAAGTAATGGTCTGACTCTCGCCGGCTTCTAAGGTGAACTGGCTTGGGGTGGCCGTCAGCTCGAAACCAGGATTTAAATACTCATAATTCGCAGTCCAAGTACCATCCGCAGTAGCAGTCACTGTTCGTTGCCATTCACACGTCCCTAAGCAACTATCGAGCGCAATGGAAGTGGAGTTAAGCGTGGTTGGGTCACCACCAGCATAAGGATCTGCACTAAGGTATTCTTGGTAGGTAATATCCAGAATCAATCCCGCATGAATTGCGTCCTGAATACGAATGCTACCCGCACCTTGGGAAAAGAAGTCGGAACGAACTTTATCACCGGTGCCTTCATCATCGGTATAGGTGAGGCGGTGAGCCGTTCCCATGACCGCCGATTGCACCTGAGCAGGCGTCCAATCAGGGTGAACCGAATGAATCAATGCCAAAGCGCCCGCAACATGCGGACTCGACATGGAGGTCCCACTCATCACAACATACGGAATGTTGCCGCCTTCAGAGTCAAACGGCTTGTCTTCAGCGTCTGCTGCGTAAATATCAACACCAGGGCCTGCAATGTCCGGCGAGAAGATATTTGCATATGGCAGGTTCGGCCCGCGGGAGGTAAATGCCCCAGCTACATCAGCAGCGTCAGGATCACTGGTCAGTGATGATGCCGTAATTGTCACCGAATGGTCGTTGCCCTCTGATAACCAGTCAACAAGGAGTTGGCCGTCTTCAGCGTTGATGTGGATGGCAGGAATGATGTGATTGTCAGCATCTAGCGTCTCTGCGCCACCGTCAACATTCATTAAAATCAGGCCGCCGGCACCCCCTTCTTGAACATTGAGCCCCTTGCGTACACGAGCAATATCGCCTCGCTCACAAACAACAATTTCACCATTGAACGTATTTGCAGCAAACGGACTTAAGCACCCCGCGTCGTCATAATCTGCAGCCAGAACAACCTTGCCGGAATAGCCCGTGGTTGCAGCAACACCTTCAATATCAGCCAGTATCGATTGACCACCTTCGAATGCGGTGAGCATTTTCGGTGTGAAATGACGATCGTGTGTATAAGCTGCCACCGTGGTGATCCACGGCGCATTACCTGGCGCCCCAATGGTTTCTGGATCAGGACCGCTGTTACCAGCAGATGTTGCCACATGAATGCCGGCTTCCCGGGCGTTCAAAAATGCTTCGGCATCGACAGATGACCACGGATCACGTGCCGAACCACCAATGGAGTAGTTCATGACGTTCACGCCATTTTCAATGGCATGCTCGACAGCAAGAGCCGTCAATTCAGGGTAGCAACCATATAAATCACACACCTGATAAGAAACGATATTGGCATGCGGTGCAACACCACTCACCATGTCAAAATTAAACGAACTCGGTGCACCAATGGAACCTTCATCGTCGGTCACATTCATGTAGTAATTGACATCATGCAGAATGTTACCGGCGGCGGTAGAAGCAACGTGAGAGCCGTGGCCTTGAAAGTCGTAACCAACTTTCAGCTTATCATCAATGTCGTCAAACTCAGTTGGATTCACCACTTCAGGGTAGTAATCGATGATGTCAGAATAACTAACGATGCCGATGAGTTTGTCGTTACAGAACTTAGCGTACTCAACACAATCGCCTAAATAAACGCCTTCACCTAAAGGGTTGGTATGGTCGTAGCCATCTGCGCCAACATCTGCAAATGATGGGTGAGCGGCATTAATACCGGTATCAATAATACCAACAATAACGCCCTCGCCTTTGCTTCCAGCAAAGCTCCCTTCACCGCTCCAAACGGCCGGCGCTTGAATAAAGCTTGGCCCATTTGCGGTATGCAAATAGTGCATACCAATTTTCTCAACGTTGCGTACTGAAGCATCACGCATCACAGCTTTTACTTCACTGTCTTCTAGCTCCACTGCCACGGCGTTCAGGACCGTCTGGTAACTATGCTTAACGTTAAGTTTGCGCGATAGTTTCTGGCTTAAGCTGGATAACGCTTGAGCTTGTTGCGCCGCCAAATATCCTTTGTATTGAAGACTTACCGCCGAATGCACGTCAAGCTGTCCAGAGGCCGAACGGTTAGATGGCGCTGCATTCAGTGAGGTTGCGGCTAGGTTGCTAATTCCACCTTTGTAACTCGCAAGAGGTTCATCGTTAAATTGGATAAAGTACAGGTTGTCGCGATTTTTCTTATAAGACGTCTTTAGCTTTTTAAGTTGATCTCCCTGCGCTATAACGTTCCCTGTTTGAACATCATCTGATGCTTGGGCACCCGCAGTAGAGCATGCCAGCAACAGCGCTGGCAGCATTAAATGTTTAATATGCATGTGATTGTTCCTCAATAGATTAGAAGGCTCGAAAGCCCTCTAATCACTGCATTGATTTATCGACAACGGCGCAGGTACAGCAGACCAAGAAGTGGTAGCAGGATAAAGCCCATAGAGCCACCACCTGATCCACTTGAGGCTGATTTAGTCGCAACGATACTCATGGTGTGTTGCGTTTCATGAACGCCATCGGTTGCACTTAGAACAACTTGGTATTCACCCGGCTCTTCAATGGAGCCTACTAACGCTTCTTGCTCTATCGACACTCCGTCTAGCGAGCTGCTCGCAACGGAAATCGTTACCATGTCGCCTTCAGCATCAGAGAACAAGCCAGAGATGTCATAAGAGAATGCATGGCCAACTTTTGGATCGAAGGTGATGTTCATCACCGACAAATTCGCAGCGACACTTTCAGAAACCGTTGGCGCCATGTCGTTAACATTGGCGACGTTAATAATCACAGGCGTTGTCATGCCAACATTGTTTGACAAACGAGAGACGATTCGAAGCGAGATTTGCTCCGCAATCTCATGGTCTAGTGCCGTTGGGTCAATAACATAAAGTTCCTTCGTTTGTTGATTAATTGCAAACGGCGTCCCTTCAACTGTATCAACAATGATCAACTCCATTGATTCCCATTCAGAATCCGGGTAACCAAAGAAACCTTGAGTATCAAGTTCAATCTTACCAACAACAGTGCCAGCCTCGGCATCTTCCTGAACATGCATCACCTGACCAGCACGCACATCGGCAATGATTGAGCCATCCGCATCCAAAAAGCCCGCATAACCAACCTGGGCAAAATTATCATCGGTACTGATCACAAGGAATTTGGGTAAGCTTTCATCGGCAAAACTTTCACTGCCAATTCCAATCGATCCAAGTTGGCTGCGAGCGGCGATAATACGAACTTCTTCACCTGGCTTGGCGGTATAACTAGACATTGGCACAAGATCGGTGAGCTCAGTTTCATCCGCTGGAGCAAAGCCTGCGCGGACAGATTTATCTTGGACAAGTTTGTCGCAAACTTCATTGCCAAACCAGTCAGTTCCGCATGTTTCTTCTTCATTGTAGTAACCACCACGCACAGGGTTGAACTGAGCAATAGGCTCGCCTTTATCGCGAGAAACATCCCGATCAGTCTCTACATGAACACCTAAGTTTTGGTCAAAATCATCAATGCTATCTAACTCATGGTGGTAAATATCTTCTAGACAGAATTGCGAAACAACATGTGACCCATCACCGGTGAACTTGGTTGGTAAGCTCGACTCAGTGTAACGGCCGGCAGGGTCTTCCCAGTTGTATTCTTTGTTGTAGTCAATGAAGAACGTTGCAGGCTGACCCGCTTCGTTTATCGATACGAATAATTGGTTGAAAATTTCATTTTCGTCCCACAGGTAAGAGCCTTCAAAACTCTCATCCCAACCGTAGTTTTCAACCACTGATTGATAGAACAGATCGTAGAAAAAAATTGGCTCTCCAATTTTATCCAGATAACGCGCCATCGTGGTATTCGCAGGTCGAAGTAGTTTTACAGCAAGTGAGAACTTCTTACCCGTAACCGTACAAGCCGGCTCGTCAAAAACGCCGCCACCAATGGTTTGAAGGTAGTGTCCGGTGAAGTTGTCCTGATAGTCTGAAAATGTGCTTTTGTGGATAATGACCGGATACGCTTCAAAAGTGGTTTCAGACTCTGATTCGTTGGTGAACGATGATACATAAGCGCTATAGGTTCCATAACCCCACTCGTCATCTGGGTAGTATGTTTTTGCCCACGCTAAGTGATCATAAACGGTTTCGCCTAAATCTGGGTCCCACCCTTTGTAAATGGGAAACTCCGACGTGAGAGTCGACTTGCTAATTGTGGTCGCAGGCCGAGCTTTTAGCATCCAGCCAACTTTCAAATCAGGGTTAGTTTCTGATGAGAATACCAGGTACCCATTCATTTCTGTTTGCTTGATTAGCTCATCAGTAAAGTCTGAGGTTTGCTTCAACGGCCAAACTGGCAGCTTACTAGCATCAATTTCAGCAGTAATGGTGATTTCAGTTGCGCCACCAGCAGGAATACTCACCGTATTTGGATAGCTGAAGAGCACTGCACTATTTGCACCTCGGTCACTAAAATCGGTGTGGCTAATCGTGTAAGTCTGCGCCGTATCGGATACGTTACGAATAAAGGCTTTTTTCACGACATAGGCCGTATCAGTGACTTCGTGCATACCAAACTGCAAGTAAGGCTGAGAGTTAGCTGAATCCCAGATGAAGACAGGAGATACCGCAGCTGCCTCGACATTCTCAACACCGTGACCTACTGCAATCAGTTCCGCCTCTTCGCCATGGGCACTCTCCAGTAAGCCATTATTGGTCGCTGTATTGGCGAGCATAGCTTTTATTTCAGCAGGGCCCATTTGTGGGTATTTGCCTTTCACAACGGCCGCTGCGGCGGCAACGCGCGCGGCTGCCCAGATGGCGCCATCTTTGTAGCTCATCACTGGCGTATCAGCACTAGTGATCGCCGAAACTGGCTGCTTGTCAGCATAACTAACTACTTCAGGCTTGAGCGCAAGTGAGCCACGTACTGGACCCAGTGGGGCCCATTCAGGCGAGAATGTTGTTTCACCATCACGAACGACCGAACCTACGGTGACAACTGACGTTGGCGCACCTTCAACTGAAAGCCAGTAGCGATGTTTTGCCGATGCCTCACCGTACAAGCCATACTCACCAGCTACACCCGAATGAGTCACAATCGTGGTTCCAAGCGCAGATGCTTTTTCTACGATTAAATCTAAAATCGATGTGCTTGCAGAGCCATCCATGTTGAAAAATGCTGCAGCGCCGGCCGCGTCCATTAACAAGACATCAACATGATCCGAAGTGTCACCATCTTGGTTTGGGTCCAATGCATGCTCAATGGATTGCACAACCGTATCGAGCCTCGGTACAGCTACTACCATTTGCTCTGGATCCCATGATGCAGGCGAAATGTTATACACCTTATAAGCGTAGAGCTGTGCTCCGGGAGCAAGTTGATGAACAAGACTCGCTAACGCTGTACCAGTTCCTGTTGGGTATTCCCAGCCATTGTAGTCGACGTATTCATAGTGCTGATCGATTGGGTTGCCATCGTTGCCGTAATTCTCACCGGCAAAATCCCATCCGCCCGCAACAACATCGGTAGGAAAACCCGAAAATTCAATGGCGCCACTTTCGAGGGCTTCTAAGTAGCTGCCTGGAGGTGGCGGGGTTTCTTCATCGCCGTCGTCGCCGTAGACGCCACTTCCCCCCAAAAACGATGACGTGTAATCAATACCGGTGGACAGAATAGCTACGGTAGCCCCAGCACCTGCAGTTTCATCACCGAGGTATGGAGCCAGAGGCACAACGGCTTCATCTGTTGACTCCGCGCGGATGGCGAATGTTGCTGTCGTATTGGCTGGCGCAACATAGCTGGAGGTCGTTGTCGCAACAATCTGCTTCACGCCAGGCAGCGTTTTGAGCTGCTCCGAGACAGCGTCTGTTGTTTGTACTGTAATGAAATTAGCAACCAGTTTTGCACGGCTGGTTAAGGAAGCTTGCGGATCCATTTGCAAGATAGCTTGAAAAGCTTCATCTTGAGCTTTTTGAACCTGTAGGGTTGATGCCCCTTCCTCAGATTGCAGGTGAATCATGTAGCGCGAACGTTCTTCTGCTACGTTTTGTTTTGGCGAGTGACTGTCGGTCAACACACTTGCAGCAGCGGGTAAGCAAATCGCCCCGAGTGCCATAGCGAGCATGGTTTTTTTAAAGGTCATGATAGCTCCTGAGATTAGTTTTCCTGAGAAGGGCGATTAGTTTTTTTGTCCCTTAGGAATGACCTTTAAATTTTTGTTACAGCAATTCAACAGCGGCTAAATCAAATAAACCTCAAATATTAAAACGTTCTATCTTTTAGTTATCTAATGAACTATTAATCAGTAACTTACAGCTTATATAAGCTGGCACTCTATTCACTAGGTAATGACCTTATATCGGCCTCATTTGCCAATTTTAGAGTGGCAATGAAACTGTTCTCATCACCTCTCGATAAGCCTAAAAACTTTCTGATGCTATTTGCTTCGAACGTCAAAACAGTCCGCGCAGCCCCCTGCTCTAAAGAGACTAACTGATCGTGCTCAGTACCGCGCTTAATGAAGTAAGTGATCCCGTTCTGATGAAAAAAGCCGCCAAAATCGAACTCTGAAAGGTCTGCAGTCTGTAGCGTAAATTCTTGGGTGTTAGTATCAAAAAGCCATAATCCATTACGATTTTCACGCGATACGAGTAGCTTACCGGGACTGGCCTCAACGGCATAGAGTTCACCAGAGGATGTCAAACGCTCAACGAATTGTGTCGCTAGGTTTAATTTGAAAATCCCACGCGCGCCCTGATCAACAGCACTGAAAAACAGGTACTTATCATCATTAGACCAAGTCGGAAAGTCTGCATTTAGATCTAACGTATTGAGCGGCTTAACCGTGCCACTACGCAAATCAATTAAACTTAATTGGTGGTGGCCATCGGCACCGCTCATCAAAACCGCAGCTACTGGCTGAGTATTGGCAACACCGGGTGCGGAAAGAACCTCCACATCACCTGTAAGATCATGGCTCCCTTGCGCATCATTGGTCCAAATACTCCAATTCCGGGATCGGTTGGACAGGAATACTAAGGTTTTGTCGACTGGACTAAAACGCCCATACATATCACGAGAACTAGACGAAACTCTGCGAAGGTGAGCTCCGGTATGTAAGTCAATTTG
Organism: Neiella holothuriorum; assembly: GCF_019457915.1. Taxonomy (GTDB): domain Bacteria; phylum Pseudomonadota; class Gammaproteobacteria; order Enterobacterales; family Neiellaceae; genus Neiella; species Neiella holothuriorum. The sequence continues at coordinate 1,777 of NZ_JAHZSS010000020.1, read as the reverse complement.
CGCAATATACTCTTTAGAGATGTGTTCAGTTGCGAGGATCCAATTAGACGTTGGGCGATAGTGAACACTCGAAAATAATCCACGAGAGACATAGGCCGCTAGTTTTTGACCTTGGTAGTTAAACTCAGCTAAAACCTGTTGGCCTTTTTCGTTGTAGTTTACAACTAGCTTAGGCAGTGAAGGATGTACATGAACATCAACAATGCTTGCGTTGTCAGCCAATAGAACTTTTGCCTCACCGTCTTGCCGAACAATCAGTTGGTATGCTGTAGCATTTTGGTTACGACGAATAAACAACAAGCCGAAATCATCTTTTCTCTGACCTGCAAAGTCGACTTCGCCAGCCAAAGGGAAACTCACCTGTTTTTCTGTTTCCGACGCGACATCAAAACGAAAAATAGCAACACGATCCGATAACTGCTTTGAGTAATAAATACCGCGTTCAGACCAAGTTACGACACGGCGAAATGGACTGTAATAACACTTTTGGCTAACAATATGCTCTTTAAGCTCATTGAGGTTATGAATTTTAATGTTGCAGCGCTCTGAACTTACCTGTTCTACATAGGCGATTGCTTTACCACTAGGTGCCCACGCAGGGGAGCCTTCTGTGTGTTCGCCGCGGGATAAGAGCACTAATTTTTTTGTACTTGCCGTTAAGTCTTTATAGTAAATTTGCGCCCTGCCTGGGTTCTTTTGCCACACAAGTGCGAGTTTATTCCCGTCAGGCGATAGGGCAATGTGCTCTTCAACCCCTTCGAAATTTGTAATTGGTGCATCTAGGGGGGTCTCGATTTTGGCTGCCGAAGTACTGGTCGGTACATTAGACACCTGTGCAATGGCCCCAACGAGCAACAAGACAAACGCCACAAAGCCGGCAAAGCGCAATTTTTTTTCTGTTTTACCGGGAGGAGTCGGGATACTGACGTGAGAAGTTAGCCGATAGCCTTTTTTCGGAAGCGTTTCAAATATGTCGTCTTCAATACCCAATGTGCGAAATGCATTTCGAATCACCCAGACAGCATTTGTAAAACCTTTCCTGCCTACACTTTCATTGCCTAACCAAACTTTTTCGATTGCGTCATCTGCGCTAACAATATTGTTTTCTGAAGTAAGAAATAGCACAAACAGATTGGCAACTTTAACGGTAAGCTTAATTTCTTGCTCTTGATATTTTAGTAGAAGTAAATCGGGCTCAAACAAACAAGGCCCAACAATAAAAGCTTTCGATTCCATATGGTTTACGTATTTTTCCAAATATCTAAGAGCAACTTAGAACCAGCTGCTTACATCACTGTCCCAGCAATCATATTGTATACAATTGCGAATTGGCGGGCTGTTAATGTGACTGAGATCACCACAGTAAGTCAACCGTGCGCGCTGTCAAATTACATTAGTTAGCGAACATATTTTTACAGCAAACAGAAGTAGATTTTAGCAAGCGGTGGTGTTGGAATTTAGTTTAAGTTGGATTGAGTCAACGGCGGTGCGACTTGCTTGTGTCTAAATAACTAAAGACCAAGCCTTGCGGATTAGCCTGTTATTCGACGAGTTGCTTGGTGAGTAGCTGGGCGGCGTATTGGTCTTCACTCAACGGAGCTGCCGCTGCATTTCCCCCAAAGCAAAAAAGCCCACTACATCAGTAGCGGGCTTTGACGTACATGGATGTACTAATGTCGATGATATTCATGGATGAATGCCTTTCATCGACCTGACTGATTAGAACATCTTTAGGTGTTTATATACGAAAAAACCCCAGTCCATTTGGACTGGGGCT